>CAVPEF010000001.1:0-1338428 GCA_963703375.1 uncultured beta proteobacterium
AAGCGCAGGTGCGCCAGGCGCGTGCCATGGCCGATGCGGCCCGGGCGGGCCTTTTTCCGACAGTGGGCGCCACGGCTGGCGCAGAACGTGCCCTGACCAACAGCAACGGCAGCCATCTTGGCAGTGCGGTCAGCGTCGGCCTGCAGGCCGGCTGGGAGCCCGACCTGTGGGGCGGCGTGCGGCGTGCGGTCGAGGCCGGCAACGCCGGCAGCCAGGCCAGCGCCGACGATCTGGCGGCCGCGCGCCTGAGCGTGCAGTCCACGCTGGCGCAGGACTACTTCCAGCTGCGCACCACCGACCGCCAGATCGCGCTCTACGAGCGCACCGTCGCCGCCTACCGCAAGGCGCTGGCACTGGCGCAGGCACAGTACAACGCCGGCGTTACGCTGCGCTCGGACGTGGCGCTGGCCCAGACGCAGCTCGAAGCGGCCGACGCGCAGCGCATCGACCTGCAAGTGCAGCGCAACCAGCTGGAACACGCGATCGCCGTCCTGCTGGGCAAGGCGCCGGCCGCATTCGCGCTTTCAGCGCTTGATGCGCCGGTGCCAACGCTGCCGCTGGTTCCGACCGGACTGCCCTCCGAACTGCTGGAGCGCCGGCCCGACATTGCCAGCGCGGAGCGCCGCGCGGCGCAGGCCAACGCCAATATCGGCGTGGCCCGTGCTGCCTACTACCCCGCGCTGACGCTCAGCGCCAGCGTCGGCAGCACCGCCTCCAGCCTGGCCACGCTGTTCTCCACCCCGGCCCGCGTCTGGTCACTCGGCGCTGCACTGGCGGGTACGCTTTTTGACGGCGGCCTGCGCAGGGCGCGCGACGCCCAGGCGGTGGCAGCCTACGACATCACCGTGGCCCAATACCGGCAAACCGTGCTGGCCGGCTTTCAGGAGGTGGAAGACAACCTGGCCGCCCTGCGCGTGCTCGGCCAGGAATCGGCCGTGCAGGAGCGTGCCGTGCAGGCCGCCGGGTTGGCCGAGCGGCTGGCCCTGAGCCAGTACCGCGCCGGAAGCGCCAGCTACCTCGCGGTGGTCAATGCCCAGACGCTGTCGCTGACCAACCAGCGCGCACTCGAACAATTGCGCGGCCGCCAGCTGGTCGCCAGTGTCGCGCTCATCGCCGCCACGGGAGGCGGGTGGAGCGCGGCCGGCCGCGAACGCGATGCCGCAGCGCTTGCACGCACGCCTTGATGCGCCCCGAAGGAAGCCGCCCCCATGACCGCATCGCCTGTCCGCCGCCGCTACGTCCTGCTGGGCCTGGTCTGCCTCGTTGCCGTGCTCGCCAGCGCCTGGTATTTCAGCCGCCCGGCGCCGGCTGCACGGTCCACTGCGGCGCCCCCCGTGCGGGTCACCACAGCGCCCGTGCTGTCGCAGGCGGTGCCCATCTACCAGACGGGCCTGGGCACGGTCACGGCCGCGCAAAGCGTCACCGTCAAGACCCGCATCGACGGCCAGCTGGACCAGGTCGGCTTCACCGAAGGCCAGGACGTCAAGGCCGGCCAGATGCTGGCGCGCATCGACCCGCGCACGCTGCAGGCGCAGCTCGCGCAGGCGCAGGCGCAGCGCGCCAAGGACCAGGCCCAGCTGATGAATGCGCGCAGCGACCTGCAGCGCTTTGTGCGTCTGATCGGCGAAGACGCGGCGACGCAGCAGCAGCTGGACACGCAAAAAGCACTGGTCGCGCAGCTCCAGGCCAGCGTGCAGACCGACGAGGCGCAGATCCAATACGCGCAGGTGCAGCTGAGCTTCACCACCATCCTGGCGCCCATCAGCGGGCGCGTCGGCGCGCGCCTGGTCGATCCGGGCAACATCGTGCATGCCGCCGACGCCAATGGCCTGGTGGTGATCAACCAGATCGACCCGATTGCCGTTGTCTTCACGCTGCCCGAGGACGCCTTCCAGGACATCAACCGCGCCCTGCAGGCCAGCCACGAGCCGCTGGCGGTGCAGGCCTACCCGCGCGAAAGCCAGGAGCTGCTGGGCAGCGGCACGCTGGTGCTGCTGAACAACCAGATCGACCCGGCCACCGGCACGGTGCAGCTCAAGGCCCGCTTTCCCAACCCGCAGCACCGCCTGTGGCCGGGCCAGTTCGTCAACGTGCGCCTGCTGCTGGGCATGCGCGAGCAGGCGCTCACCGTGCCCGCCGCCGCCGTGCAGCGCAGCCAGGACGGCACCTATGCCTATGTGGTCGACGCCGATGGCCGCACGGTACGAAACCAGCCGATCACCGTGGCGCAGATCCAGGACGGCCTGGCCGTCATCGCCCGGGGCCTGGGCGCCGGCCAGCGCGTGGTGGTGGCCGGGCAGTACAAGCTCAAACCGGGATCGGTCATCGCTGAAAACACGCCACCTGCCGCGGCAACGCCCCCTGGCGCAGGGGCACGCCAATGAGCCTTTCCGCCCGCTTCATCCAGCGCCCCATCGGCACCACGCTGCTGGCCCTGGCGCTGCTGCTGGTGGGCATGGCGATGTTCCCCTTACTGCCCATCGCGCCACTGCCGCAGGTGGACTTTCCGACCATCCAGGTGTCGGCCAACCTGCCCGGCGCGAGCCCCGAGACCATGGCCTCGAACGTGGCGCAGCCGCTGGAGCGCCAGTTCTCGCTGATCGCCGGCCTGGCGCAGATGACCTCGCTCAGCGGCACCGGCTCGTCGCAAATCACCCTGCAGTTCGACCTGAACCGCCCCATCGATGCCGCCGCGCTCGACGTGCAGGCCGCCATCAACGCCGCCAGCGGCCAGTTGCCGGCCAACCTGCCGAGCCCGCCCACGTTTCGCAAGATCAACCCGGCGGACTCGCCGATCATGCTGCTGACCGTGCAGTCACAGACGCTGCCCTTGACCCGGCTCAATGACTACGCCGACAACATCCTGGCCCAGCAGATCTCGCAGATCACGGGCGTGGGGCTGGTCAACATCGGCGGCGCGCAAAAGCCTGCCGTGCGGATCCAGGTCGATCCCGGCAAGCTGGCCGCCATGGGCCTGGGGCTGGAAGAGATTCGGGGCGTCATTGCCACCGTTTCGGTCAACCAGCCCAAGGGCACGCTGGACGGGCCGGCGCAGAGCTTCACGGTCTACACCAACGACCAGCTGCTCAGCGCCGCGCCCTGGAACGACGTGGTGCTGGCCTACAAGAACGGCGCGCCGGTGCGGGTGCGCGACATTGGCGTGGCGGTCGACGCTGCGGAAAACAACAAGGTGGCGGCCTGGGCCTATGCCGGCGCCGCCGAGCCCGACAGCGGCATCCACAACGGCCGCGCCCTGCTGCTGGTCATCTTCAAGCAGCCCGGCGCCAACGTGATCGACACGGTCGACCAGATCAAGGCCGCGCTGCCGCGCCTGCAGGCCGCGCTGCCGCCGACGGTCGAGGTCCATACGCTGGTCGACCGCACGCAGACCATCCGCGCCTCGGTGCACGACGTCGAGTTCACGCTGATGCTGACCATTGCGCTGGTGGTGCTGGTGATCTTCATCTTTCTGCGCAACGTGGCGGCGACGCTGATCCCGAGCGTGACGGTGCCGCTGGCGCTGCTGGGCACCACGGCCATCATGTACCTCGTGGGGTTCAGCCTGGACAACCTGTCGCTGATGGCGCTGACGATCTCGGTCGGCTTTGTCGTCGACGACGCCATCGTGATGCTGGAAAACATCTACCGCCATATCGAGGACGGCATGGCGCCGATGGAGGCGGCCTACCAGGGCGCTGGCGAGATCGGCTTCACCATCGTCTCGATCTCGGTGTCGCTGGTGGCGGTGTTCATTCCGCTGCTGCTGATGGGTGGCATCGTGGGCCGGCTGTTCCGCGAGTTCGCCATCACCGTGACGCTGGCGATTGCGGTCTCGGTGCTGATCTCGCTCACCCTCACGCCCATGCTGTGCTCGCGCTTTCTGCAAAACCAGCACGGCCGCGCGCACGGTCGGATTTACCAGTTTTTCGAGCGCGGCTTCGACGCCATGCTGGATGGCTACAAGCGTGGCCTGAACATGGTGCTACGCCACCAGTTCACCACGCTGTGCGTATTTTTTGCCACCCTGGCGGCCACGGTGGCGCTGTTCATCGTCATCCCCAAGGGCTTTTTTCCGCAGCAGGACACGGGCTTCATCTTCGGCTCGGCGCAGGCCGGCCAGGACTCATCGTTTGCCGCCATGAACCGGCGCATGCTGCAGTTTGCCGACGTGGTGCGCCAGGATCCCGACGTCACCGGCATAGCCATGTTCGGCAACTCGTCGATCTTCAACACCGGCAACTTCTTCATTTCGCTCAAGCCCAGGGACGAGGGGCGCAGCCTGAGCGCCGACCAGATCATTGCCCGGCTGCGCCCGAAGGTCGCCAATATCGAAGGCGCTTCGCTGCTGATGCAGGCCGGCCAGGACGTCAACGTGGGCGGGCGCCTGTCGCGCACGCAATACCAGTACACCATCACCGACGCCAACCTCGACGAGCTCAACCTCTGGGCGCCCCGGCTGCTGGAGCGCTTTGCGCAGTTGCCGCAGCTCACCGATGTGGCCTCGGACCTGCAGAATGCGGCCGCCACCGCCACGCTGGCGATAGACCGGGACCGCGCGTCGAGCTTCGGTTTCTCGCCCGCCGCCATCGACGCAACGATCTACGACGCCATCGGCCAGCGCCAGGTGGCCCAGTTCTTCACGCAGATCAACAGCTACCACATCATCCTGGAGGTGACGCCGGCACTGCAGACCGACCCTTCGCTGTTTGGCAAGCTCTACATGACCTCGCCGCTGACCGGCCAGCAGGTGCCGCTGTCGGCCTTCGTCAAGCTCGACAGCAACAAGACCGCCTACCTGTCGATCAGCCACCAGGGCCAGTTCCCGGCCGTGACACTGTCGTTCAACCTGGCGCCCGGCGTGGCGCTGGGCCAGGCGGTGGAGGCCATCAACCAGGCGCAGGCCAGTATGGGGCTGCCGCAGGCGCTGACGGGCTCGTTCCAGGGCACGGCGCAGGCCTTTCAGGACTCGCTGCGCACCCAGCCCTACCTGATCGCCGCCGCGCTGGTCGCGGTCTACATCGTGCTTGGCCTGCTCTACGAGAGCTATATCCATCCGCTCACCATCCTGTCGACGCTGCCCTCGGCCGGCGTCGGCGCACTGTTGATCCTGATGGCGGGCGGTTACGAGCTGACGGTGATCGCGCTGATCGGCATCATCTTGCTGATCGGCATCGTCAAGAAAAACGGCATCATGATGATCGACTTCGCGCTCACCGCCGAACGCGAGCAAGGCCTGGCGCCGCAGGACGCGATCTACCAGGCCTGCCTGCTGCGCTTTCGCCCGATCATGATGACGACGCTGTGCGCGCTGCTCAGCGGCCTGCCGCTGATGCTGGGCCACGGCGCCGGCTCGGAGCTGCGCCGGCCGCTGGGTTACGCCATGGTCGGCGGGCTGCTGTTGTCGCAGGCGCTGACGCTGTTCACCACGCCGGTGGTTTACCTCTACCTGGACCGGGCGCACTACTGGTTCATGCGCCGGCGCGGCAAGGCGCCTGCAGAGCCATCTGCACAGACGCACTGACTCGGGGATGGGACCGGGTCAGAACAGCGTCTGAACGCTGCAGGCCAGCCGGTAACCGGCGCCGCGCTCGGTCACGATCAGCGTGGGATGGGCCGGATCGGCTTCGACCTTGAGGCGCAGTCGGCGGATCTGCACGTCGATCGTGCGGTCATAGACCTCGGCCTCGTGCAAGCGCGACATGGACAGCAACTGGTCACGCGTCAGCACCCGCTGCGGCGCCCGGCACAAGGCATTGAGCAGGCTGAATTCACCGTTCGACAGCTCCACCGACTGGCCTGCGGCCGACAGCAGGCGCCGCGTGCGCAGGTTGAGCTCCCAGCCTGCAAAACGGAAGGCCCGGCGCGTGCTGTCGCGCTCGGGCAGCGTGGCCTGCACTTGGTAGCGCCGCAGCACCGCGTGCACACGTGCCAGCAGCTCGCGCGGGCTGAAAGGCTTGGTCACGTAGTCGTCGGCGCCCAGTTCCAGGCCCATCACGCGGTCGGCCTCCTCGTTGCGTCCGGAGAGCACCACAATGGGCACCGTGGCGCGCTCGCGCAGAGCTGCGCGCCAGCTGCATACCGTCTTCACCGGGCAACCGCAGGTCCAGCAGCACCAGATCGATGGCCTCGCGGTCGAACAGCTCGAACATCTCTTGACCCGAGCAGCCGGCGCTCACGCGCATGTCGTTCTTGCCAAGGTACTCCGCCACCAGATCGCGCACATCGGCGTCGTCGTCGATCACGAGAATGTGCGGAGTGGAAGCTGGGGGCATGGGACAGGCGCGCCCAGGTTGGGGCAGCGCCTGCCCAGCATAGTGCCAATGCAAGCCGCAGTGCAAGGCCGGTCAACCCGGCGGGTGCGTGCCCATGCGAGCGCTCACTGGTCTCTGCCGCCGTCGCCACCACCGGCATTGGGGTCCATGCGTTCGTTCATCGAAAGCACCCGCCCGTCGGCACTGAAATCCACATCAAACAGCGTTTGCTCGACGTCGCTGACCCGGTACGTGTAGGTGGGGCCGGGCTCGTTGCGGTACTTCATGAGTTGCGCCGGTCGCCCGAGCGCCTGCTGCACCTGGTCCATGCCCATGCCGGGCGAAACCAGCGCTTCCTCGGCATGGGTGATCGTGACGCCGCCTGCCGCCTGGGCCGCGACCGCGCCACAGGCCAACCCGGCCACCATGAGAATTCGCGCTGCGCCGGGAATTGATTTGAGTGCCATGATGTCCTTCTTTCTTTGAATGAGGTCTCAGGGCGGTCCTCGGTAAAGCACCCCACCTGGACCGCCATGGTGGGCGCGCAAAGCGGCGCGCGCATTGCAGCCGGCCCGCGCTGCATGTCAGATGTCATGAGGAACCCTCCCGGAACCCTCCCGTCAGCCCACCCCGATCGCACCGCGCATGGACACGGACGCACCGCTGCATTCGCACCCTTGGCTGCCCTGGGTGGTGGCGCTCGGCCTGTGGCTGGCTCTGGCCGGCGTTGCCGGCGGCGCGCTGTGGCAGCTGCGCCGCGACGCGGTCGATCACCAGACCCGCGAACTGGAGCTGCTCGCGCTGGCGCTGACCGATGAACTTGAGCGCAGCCTGCGCGGCACCGAAGCGGGCTTGTACGCACTGCGCGCCGAGCTGCACGATGGGCGCCTGCCCATCGCGAGCCCGGATGCCATGCAGGCGCTGCGCACCCGCGCCGAGCTGATGCCCCTGGTGCGCACCCTGTGGCTGGTCGACGGTGCGGGCCGGGTGCTCGCCGCCTCCAGCGCGGCCGCCGCGCCAGACCTCGCGGCCTTCGCGCCCGCCAGCGCCGAGCTGGCGACGACGCCGCCGCGCTGAGCCGGCCGTTCACCGATGGCAGCGCGCACGAGGTGCAGGTGGCGTTGGGCATTCGCTTCCATGGCACACAGGGCACGCCGAGCGGCTGGATCCTGGCCGCGCTGCCGGCCAATGCCCTGCTGGGCGCTTTCAGCGCGGCCCAGCCGGGGCCGGAGACGCGCATGGCCGTGTTCCGCAACGATGGCGTGCGCCTGGCCAGTGCCAATGCGCCCGCACCTGGCATCGGCGAGGCCCTCCAGGCGCAGCGCCTGGCGCAACGCCCGAACCAGGAGATCCGGCGCTTTCGCGACGGCAGCGAGAACCTCGTGAGCCTGCACCACGTGCCCCGCTACGATGCCAAGGTCCTGGTGTCGCTGAATCTCCAGGCCGCGCTGCGGCCCTGGCGCGCAGCCGCCGACATGGCGGCGACGGTGCTGGCTGTGCTGCTGCTGACCACGCTGGCCGCGATGCGTTTTGTGCGGCGCGCCGAGCGCCGGCGCCTGCAGGCCCAGCGTGCGCTGCAGCGGCAACGGGCGCGCGCCAGCAAGCTCGAATCGCTGGGGACGCTGGCCAGCGGCGTGGCCCACGACTTCAACAACCTGCTGGCCGGCATCGTGGGCTTTGGCGAGATGGCGCGCGACGCCGCTCCCCATGGCAGCGACCAGGCGCGCCACCTCGACAAGGTGCTGCAGGCCGCGCTGCGCGGCAAGGCGCTGGTCGAACGCATTTTGGCCTTCGGCCGCGGCGGGGCGCGCACCTCCACCGTCTTCGAACTCGAACCCGTGGTCGAAGAAGTCCTCACCCTGATCTCGGTCAATTTGCGTCCGGGGCTGGTGCTGGAGCGCGGCTTTGACGCCACGGGGGCGCGCCTGCGCGGCGACCCCAACCAGGCCTTTGAAGCCGTCATGAACCTGTGCACCAACGCCCTGCAGGCCATGCCCGGCAGCGGCCTGTTGAGCGTGCACCTGGAGCGGGTCCACGTGGCTGCGCCGCGCGTGCTCTCGCACAGCGCGCTGGCGCCGGGCGACTACCTGGCATTGCGCGTCTCAGACCAGGGCGGCGGCATCACTCCACACGTCATGGAGCACTTGTTCGAGCCCTTCTTCACCACGCGCGGCGCGCAGTCGGGCACGGGCCTGGGCCTGGCCGTGGTCCACGGCGTGGTGGCCGAATTCGGCGGCGCCATCGACGTGCGCAGCACGCCCGGTCAGGGCGCCTGCTTTACCCTGTACTTTCCTGAATGCACCGAGGGAGGCGGCACCGACGGACCCGGGCTCCAGGCCATCCCCGGGGGAGCGGTGCGGGAGCTGCTGGTGGTGGACGACGACCCCTCGCTGGTGGCACTGGCAGCAGAGCTGCTGCAGGACCTGGGCTATTCCAGCACCGGATTTACCGACCCGCGCGCTGCGCTGCTGGCGCTGCAAGCACAGCCAGAGCGTTTTGCCGCAGTCATCACCGACGAGGCCATGCCCTTGCTCACGGGCACCGAACTCACCGCAGCCCTGCAGGCGCATGCGCCGGGGCTGCCGGTGCTGCTGCTCAGTGGCTGCGGCGGTGCGTCGCTGGCACGCCGCGCCGCTGCCGCCGGGGTCGCCCGGGTCCTGGCCAAGCCGCTGCAGCGCGCCGAGCTCGCCCGTGCCCTGGTCGATCTGCTGGACTGACTTCATTGCAAATGGCACAGGGCGCGCAGCGTCCGGACACATGGCTGCGCCATGGCCTTGCGAGCATGCGATTCCCCTATCCCAGCCTTTGCGCTGGAGCCGATGAAAAGAGGTCCGCCCATGAAGCCGAACCCTGCCCCGCCCGCCGCTGCCACCGATGTGCAGCCGGCGTTTCGCAGGCCCGGCAGCGGCCCGGCGGGCGCGAAAGTATGGGGTTTGGGTGCGGGAAACGGGCCCTGTCCATGAGCCTGCCTGCACTGCCCCACGGCACCGGTCCCACGGCCGGTGCCCACCTGCTGATCCACACCGGTGGCGATGCGGCGGGAGGCGGCTGGAGCCTCGAGGCTCTGCTCCAGCGCATGCGCGCCCATGTCCTGTCGCGGCCATGCCCCGAGCGCGCGCAGCTGGCGCTGGAGATCCACGACCAGCGGGGCCACAGCGTGCTCGCGCTCGATCTGGCCGGTTCACTGGTCGACGTGGCCTTGCAGCCCGGCACCTACCGTGTCACGGCCTGGCGCGGCACCACACGGCGCAGCTACACCGTCGCGCTCAGCCCTGGCACCTCGTTCGACCTGCATGTGCGCTTGCCGCGCCCTGCACACTGAAGCGCATAAAGAAGACCAGGGTGCAACACGCTGTCACGCCGCGGTTGCAAATGCAATGCCACGGAACATTTGCATTTGGCACCGCCGGGCGCATCATTGCATTCCGAATCACCGAGACTGCCACTGCGCGCCGCCCCAAAGGAGTTCACCATGCAGATCCTCACACTTAAAGCCGCGCTGGGCTCAGCGCTGCTTCTGTGCAGCGTTGGCGCCTTCTGCGCACCCAATGAGGGACCCTATGTCGGCGGCGGCCTGGGCATTCCCAACTACCCTGACACCGTCAACGGCTTCGACAGCGGCGGCTCATCGGTCGCCGGCAAGCTCTATGGGGGTTACCAGTTCACACCCAACTTCGCGCTCGAAGCGGGCCTGAGCGACCTGGGCCGCGTGGGCCTGAGCGGGAGCCGGGTGCGTGGACGCGGCGCGTTCGTCGATGCGGTGGGCTTGGCGCCGCTCACGGACCAGTGGGCGCTGCTGGGGCGCCTGGGCCTGGCCCACGCCACGCTCGACACACCGGCCGGCGACAGCAGCGGCAACGGGCTCAAGCTCGGCCTGGGCGCGCAGTACCTGCTGACCCCGAATGTCGCGCTGCGCGGCGAGTGGGAGCGCTACCGCCCGAGCGTGTTTGGTGGCCACAGCAACGTCGATCTCTACACCATCGGCGTGCGCGTGGGCTTCTAAATCCCATAGCTGCTTGCGCATGCTGTTGTTGGGTTTCAGGCATAAAACGCATCGAAACACAGCACGCATGTGCGCAAGCAGCTCACTTTTTAAGTTTTCCACCCGAACGCAGCCGGCCGCCAGCGCTGCATCAAACTATTGATTTGATAGCTGCCAGCGCTTGACCACCAAGCGTTACCGGCACTTTTCAGGGAAATTCCTGGAGCAGCGTGCGCAGCCCCTGCGCCACGCGCTCGACCAGGCGGCTGCGCCGCGCATCAGCGCCGGCCAGGTCGTGCTGCGCCAGCTCCCACTGCGGGTAACTGCGCGCCGGCGCCAGGCTGCGCACCAGAGCGGCCAGCGCCTGCGTGCCCTGCGGTGGATCGGCGTCGCCGGCTGCGGCCACGTGCAGCGTGTCCAGCGCTGCATGGCCGCGCTGCTCCAGCGCCGCGCACAGGCGCAGCAGGCTGCCCGCCAGCAGCAACAGCACTTCGTTTTCGAGCGTCAGCTCTTCGGTGCCGCGCACGCGGTTGGCGATCTTGCGCGGCACCTGGCTCCAGCCCTGGCTCGCCAGGCCGCCCACGGCGGCGCCCAGCGCGGTGGCCGCGCCCAGCGACAGCCCGGCCAGCGCCACATCGGCCACCAGTCCCACGGCCGCGCCCACGGCGGCGCCGGTGCCCAGCTTCTGGCCCGCGTCGGCCAGCGTGTGCGGGTTGAACAGGTCGGTCTGCCAGCGTCCACTGGCCCAGGGCGCCAGGTGCACGTCGGCATCCCCAGGGCCAAAGCCGTACACCGCCAGCATGGCCTGCACGCCCCGGTCCACATGGGTGGCCAGGCTCGCCTTGAAGTCGCGCACCAGGGCGGCCTTGCGCAACGCGTCGGCGGCGGCATCGCGGCCGATTTCGCGGCGCATGGCAGCGGCCGTCACCAGCACGCTGGCAGCGAGCTGCGTGGCGGCGACACGGCGCGCGTGCGCCTGCGCTTCCAGCTCGTCCGTGATGGCCTGCAGTTGCGTGCGGCGCGCGCGCAGCAGCACGCCCAGGTCCTGGTAGAGCTGGCGCTCGGCGCCCGTGAAAGGCGCGACCGCATCGAACTGCACCCAGGCATGCAGGTGGTAGGCGGCCAGCGTCTCGCGCCACTGCGCCTCCTGGCTCTGCCCGCTGCGCAAGAAATTCAGCACCGGCATGACCGGCTTGGCGCAGGCGCTCAGGATCTCGATTTCATAGCGGTACTTGGGCAGCACCTCTTCGCGGCAGTCGATCACATAGATGGCGGCGTCGACCGCGAGCAGCGTGCGCAGCACCTTGGCTTCCTGCTCGAAGGCGGCATGCGCCTCGGGGCCGTTCAAGAATGCGCGCACGCGCTCGACCGGCGTGCCCTCGCCGGGAAGGTTTTTCAAATACTGCTGCAGCGCGGCCGCATCTTCGAGGCCGGGCGTGTCGAAGTAGCGCACGGCCACCACGCCACCGAGCGTGAGGTCGATGCGCTCGACATGCCGCGTGGTGCCGGGCTGGTCGGCCACGGTGCCAAAGTTGCGCTGGCGCGTGAGGGTGCGCAGGAGCGAGGTCTTGCCCACGTTGGTGTGGCCGACCACGGCGATCTCAAGGGGCGGTCGGCTGCGGTCATGGTGCTGTTCGGCCCAGGCCAGGGCCTCGGTGGACTGGGCAAAGCTGGCCACGCCCTGCAGGCCGGCGGCGTCCAGCCAGTCGCGCCAGCGCTGGCGGTTGGAGTTGCCGCGGCCCGCGGGCGGATCGGCCAGCCACAGCGCGCAGTGGCCGGCGTGGGCGCAGGCCTCGCGCAAAAAGCGCTCGGTGCCGCGGTCGGGCGTCGCGGCGGCGTTGCAGACCAGCACCAGCGCGCGCGGGCGCAGCTGGGCCAGCGCGCCAAGCACGCTGCGGCGCTCGTCCAGCGTGCCGGCAATGCGTTCGACCAGCGCGGCGGCGGGGGCCAGCGCCTGGGGCGGCCAATCCTGGTCCTGCGGCAGTTCAAACCCCACCACGGCCAGCGCTTGGCCGGCAGCGCCAGGCGCCAGCGTGGCCAGGGAGGCGGGGCCCGGCGGCGCCGGGTGCTCCGCATCGGTCACCCTGCCCGGCGGCAGGGCGGCAAAGCGCGCCAGCAGCTGGCTGAAATAGGGGTCGGAGGTGTCGATCTGGATGCGGCCCTTGCGCCGCTGCCACACCGCCGCACACAGCGCAGCGCACAGCAGCCGCGGCAGCAATCCATAGACGGCCACACAGCCCAGCAACCACCAGGCGGCCGCGCGCGCGGGCAGCTCCAGCGGTGCCTGCGCGCTGGCGCGCCCGGCCAGCTCGGGCACCGGAAAACCCAGCCACCCCGGCAGCCAGCCCGTGGTTTGCACGAAGGCGGCAAACACGTCGGCGCTGAGGATCGTGGTCTCCCACGTCAGGCGGTATTCGCGAAAGGCAAAGGCCAGCCACAGCGCGCCCAGCACCAGCACGAACGCGGCCGACCACACCAGGTGGCTGACCAAGCCAAACGCCCAGGGCGCCAGTCGCGCGCGCTGCAGCATCTGCACCGCGGCGCGTGCCAGCGCCTGCGACTGTGGGCGCTGGACCGATCGGCAGGCGCGCGAGCCCCTGCAGCAGCAGGGGCCCCAGCGACAGGCGCCCCCAGACGCCGGGCCCGGAGCGGCGCGGCAGCAGCAGCGCGACCAGCCACAGCAGCAGCGTGAACGCATGCACCCCGAGCGCCGCCACCAGCGCACTGCCGGCGTTGATGCTGCGCGCGTCGGTCAGCATGGCCAGCACCAGGCCATTGGCCAGCAGCACCACCGCCACGGCCAATGCGGCACCCAGCAACCAGGCCGCTTCGTGCCAGCGCGCCATCTGCGCCCCCAGCCCGAGCCGCTGGCCCAGCAACCACGCGCGCTCGCGCAGCCGCTGCTGCGGCGCAGTCTGCAGGCGCGCGGCCTCGGCCAGCGCGTGGGCATCGTCGAGCGGGCCGGTCTGTTCGATGTGCCGCACGGCCAGCGCCATCCACACTTCGGCCAACGGCGTTCGGGCGGCCCCCGCCATCAGGCTGCGCTCCCGCGCGTAGAAGTTTTTTTTTGTAACGACGACCGCAAAGCGTCTTTGTCTGACACGCGGAACCGCCACCCCACGCTGTAATCAAAATACTGCAGCCAGTGGCCATGTCGGCCACGTGCACTGACGGGAGAAATCGTCATGAAGCGCCGCCACCACCACTTCCAACGTCCTGGCATTGCTCCTTTGCATGCGCTGGTGGCTTTTGTGGGCACTGTGGTTCTGGCGCTGGTCGCTTCTGCCGCTCTGCTGTGGCCCGATTCGGCCACCAATGCAGCCGATGCATTCGCACGGGCCCGCCAGGGCCTCGAACACTGGATTCCTGCCAGCCTGTCCCGCTGAGGAGCGGACAGCCCGGACCAGCGCGCGGGTGCAGCGCGCATCACTGCACAGCCCCGCTCTGCTCCACCACCGCCATGCGCCGGCGCAGGCGCGCAGCTTCTTCGGTATCGGCCGCAGCCTCGGCGCGTGCCGCCTGCAAGGCCAGCCAGGCCAGCAGCGGACGGCGCCAGCCCTGGCGCGATGCCATGTCCAGCGCGGCGGCCACCACCGGCGGACTCGCCTGGCCCATGCGCAGCAGCACGCCCGCCGCCACCAAGCGCGAAAGCGGGTCCGGCACGCGTGCCAGCGCTGCGGCGGCGCGCTCTGCATCGCCCGCGGCGGCGGCCGCTGCCACGCCCTGCTGGGCTGCAGGCAGCAACGCTACATCGGCAGACTGCATTTGGCCTGCGAGGTAACGGGCATAGGCTCGTTCCGGGGCGGCGGCATCTTCTTGCAAGGTTTCAAACCGGGTGCAGGGCTCTGCCACCAGGCTGGCCACCTGGGCCGCGCAGCGCAGCAGTTCCACACGCGCCAGCAGCGCCGGCTCTCCGGTGCGCGCCGTTTCGGCGCGGGCGTTGTCGAACGCGCGCTGCTCGGCGCGCGCGTCGCCCGACAGGTAGGCCTGCACGGCCTTTTGCGCGGCATCGTGGGCGTTGAGTTGCCAGTCGGGCACCGGCGGGCCGCTGGCGCAGCCGGCCAGCGCGGCACACAGCAGCAGCGCTGCGGCGCCCGGGCGCGCCCTGCGGCGCGCGGCAGCGGGCGCGGGACGGCGCGGCAACTCTGGCACGGCAGTGGGCAGCGTCATGGCAGCGTCACCTCGCGGTTGCGCGCAAACGGCCATTTGCGGTTGATCTCGTTGACCAGACCCTCGATCTTGGCCAGGTTGCTCTCGACGTCCGCGCGCAGCGCACCCAGGTCTTGCGTGCCGGCGCGCACGTTGGCGCCCACGGCCTGCGCCTCGGCCAGCACGCCGTCGACTTTCTGGAGGCTGGCGCGCGTGTCGGCCAGCAGGCCATTGAGCTGCACCACGGTGGCGCGCACCTCGGGCAGCACGCCGCTGGGTCCAAACACCTGCGTGTCGGCCTTGGCGGCCATGCCGTCGATGCGCGCCAGCAGCGCATTGGTGTGGTCGAGCGTGGCGACGATCTTTTTCGCGTCGGTCTCGCTGCCCATGAGCAGGTTCAGCGCGCCGCCCGGGCCCTTGAGCCGCTCGGTCAGCGCCTGCACGTTGGCCATGCTGGTGCCCAGGGAAGAGCCCTGCGCCGTGAGCGTGTTGAGGTTGCCCAGCAGCTCGCGCGCCGCCGCCATGAGCTGCGGGACCTCGCCCAGCGCATCGCCGCCCAGCACCGGGCGCTCGGCACCGTCGGGCAGCGGAGGGTCGGTCAGCATGCCGCTGTAAGCGCGGATGTTGGTGCCACCGACCACGCCGCGCACCAGCGTGAACACGCTCGACGTGCGCAGCCAGTGCGCGTCCTTGCGCGGCACATCGATCACGATGTGGGCGTTGCCGCCTTCGGCCAGCTCGATGCGGCGCACACGCCCGATCGGGAAGCCCGAAAACGTCATGTCCATGCCTACGACCACGCCCTCGGAGTCGTTGGCCGTGAGCACCAGGGTCTGCGTCGGCTCGAACGCGCCGCGTGCATACAGCAGGTAGAGGCCCGAGCCGACGATGAGTGCGAGCGTGAACAGCAGCAGCGCCGCGGCCTTGATCTGCAGGTGGGCCACCGGCCGCAGCGGCTCGGCGTCCGGGGGCAGCGCACCGGGCGGCGCGGGTTGGGGCGGCAGCTCGCCGTTCATGGAGCTCGGCCGCTGCCGTCAGCGGAAGAAGAAACGAGAAGCAGGGGCATGGGGCCTTCCTTTCAGTAGTAGTTGCCCATCAACGAGCCCAACTCGATCAGCAGCAGCACCGCAAACATGCGCGCCAGGCCGCCCAGCTCGGAGTCGGGCTGCGCGCCCTGGCCGCTGTCGTACATGCCGGCGGTCATGGGAATCAGCGCCACCGCCATGCTCGAAAACAGCGTCTTGAGCGTGAACACCAGCGTGACCGCCGGCGCGAACACCTGGCCGAACACGCGCGTGTACGTCGGCACCCCGGCGGCGTTGAAACCATAGACGCTGAGGTACACCATGACCAGCGCCACCACGCACGACAGCGCCGCCAGCGTGATGCTGGCGAACACGCCCGCGACCACGCGCGGCAGCAGTTCGGTGCGCACCGGGTCGCCGCCGGCGCGGCGCAGCGCGGCAAAGTGGCCCGACTGGCGCAGCCGCGCCAGCTGCGAGCCGCTCGGAATGGTGCAGCGCATGGCCACGAACAGCGTCGCGGTGAGCGGGATCAGCTCGAGCACCAGCACGCGGATCAGCATCTCCATCGCGTAGCGCGAGAGCCCATAGCTCAGCGCCGCCACCACCACGATGCGCGTGACGACCACGCACAGCAGCGCCGCGAGCACCGTGAAGCCCAGCAGCACCGGCGCGGTGTCCGTATAAAGATGGCGCGCCAAGGTGCGGCGCGACGCGCGCCCATAGCTCGACGGCGACAGCACCAGCACCAGCACCACGGCGCCCATATAAAAGATGCGCGCCCAGGCCAGCGCCCAGCGCTGCGCGGCGTACCACAGGCGCTCGGGCACGGAATAACCGGGCAGGCGGGAGATCATGCGGGCATCATACTGAATTTGCAGCCAAATCGGCCAACAACGCATGACTGGCGAGCGCTGACAGCTATTGATTTAATAGTAGACAACGCGACCTAGACGGGCCGCGGAGAAGCCGCAGACCGGCCCTATTTCCTCGTCCCCTGCGGCACATCCGGCATCCGGCCCACGTAGCGCCCGCGGGGGCGGATCATCTGCGCCACGCTCCAACTGCTCCAGGCCATGCGCCAGCAGCCCCACGCTGCGCGCCGTGGCCAGCAGGGCAAAGGCCGCATCGGCAGGCAGCCGATGGTGCGCGACCAGGGTGGCCAGGGCCACGTCGATGTTGGGCTGCAGACCGGTCAGGTCGGTCACTTTCTGTATGAAACGCGCGATCACCTCCGGCGGCTCGAACATCGCCAGCAAGGCGGCGGCGCGCGGGTCACCATCGGGGTAGATGTGGTGGCCAAATCCGGCCACGGGCAGGCCGGTCGACAGGTAGTGGGCCACCACCTTGTCCTCGCCCACCCGCTCCACTTCGTTGAACAGCGCCTGCACGCGGCCCGAGGCATCGCCGTGCAAAGGCCCCGAGAGGGTGCTCAACCCGGCCAGCAGATAGGTGGGCAGCGAGGCACCTGTCGACGCCGCGATGCGCGCGGCGAAGGCCGAACTCGTCAACTCGTGGTCGGCCAGCAACACCATGGCCGTTCGCAGCAGCTCGGCCACGGGGGCCGGCTGCTGCCACCCCTGCGCCAAGCGCAGATGCAGCGGCTGGCTCCCGGGCTGCGCGCCGAAGGCATTGGCCAGCTGCCCCACCAGGCCCTGGCCCTCGGCGTGCAGCACCCGGGTCAGCCGCCCCCGGGTGGAATGCCCGGTCGCCGCCAGCCCTGCCAACAACGTGAACGCCGCGAACCGGCCCGGCGCGCCCGGGCCAGGTGGCGCGCAGCACGCAAAGTCAACGGCCTGCTCTGCGCCCCAGAGCAACTGGGCCGCGTCTTCCAGAGTGGCCGTGCGGGCCAGGGCCACCGCATCCTGTCCCCGGTAATGCGGGCGCTCCCGAAAGAACGCAGTCAGGGCCGTCGGGATGCTGGGCTCCGAGCCGAACAGCGTGTTGGTGGCCAGGGTTTCGCGTTTGCGGCCGGCCTTCTTGCGCTTGGCCAGACCGGCGAGGTCCTCGGCGCGGTACAGGCTGCGGCGCGTATCGGCGGGGTCGGTCATGACCTCCAGCTTTGCCGCGGCTCACGTAGGCGTAAACAGTCTGAGGCTGCACCCCGAGGATGCTGGCATGCCTCGTCATCGAAATCCAGGAAGCCATGGCAATTGCAGGAAAGGTTTTATGTTGATTTTATTTATCAAGATTGATCATTTTATCAACCTATTACTAACATGCCATCCGCCTTCACATCCACCCTGAACGCAGCTACCTCCTCAACGAATCGATATGAAACCGCAAGTCCTGCAACTCAACCCCATACTGATCCCTGCGATCAACGAGCAACTCGAGTCGCTTTACACCGTCCACAAATACTTCGAGAAAACCGAGGGCGAGGCCTGGCTGCGTGAACACGGCGCGGCCATCGCCGCCGTGACCACGGGCGGACACACGTGGCATTTCTCGGGCCATGCTGGAGCAGTTGCCCAACCTCAAGGTCGTGGCGGTGAACGGCGTCGGCACGGACGCCGTCGATCTGGCGTACTGCCGCAGCCGCGGCCTGCCCGTCACCGCCACCCTGGGCGCACTGACCGAGGACGTGGCCGACCTGGCCATCGGCCTGCTGATCGCGGCCTGCCGCAACCTGTGCGCCGGCGATCGCTTCGTGCGCGACGGCCAGTGGGAACAGTTTCCCCAGCCCAACGCCATCCCGCTGGCACGCCGCTTCAGCGGCATGCGCGTAGGCATCGTCGGCATGGGGCGGGTCGGCCGCGCCGTCGCGGTCCGGGCGGCTGCCTTTGGCTGCCCTGTCAGCTACACCGACCTGCACCCCATGGACGTCGCCCACCAGTTTCGTGCCGGACCTGATCGACCTCGCGCGCGAGTCCGACGCGTTGGTGCTGTGCGCGGCGGCAGACAAGGCCGAAGGCATCGTCAACGCGGCCGTGCTCGACGCGCTCGGCCCGCGCGGCTTCCTCGTCAACGTCGCCCGCGGCCGTCTCGTCAACGAGGCCGACCTGACCGAGGCGCTGACTGCCGGCCGCATCGCCGGCGCGGGCCTGGACGTGTTCGTCGACGAACCGCGCGTTCCCCTGGCACTGCGCCAGTCCGACCACGTGACCCTGCAGGCCCACCGCGCCAGCGCCACCTGGGAGACCCGCACGGCCATGGCGCAGATGGTGCTGGACAGCATCACCCAGGCGCTGGCGGGAGAACGCCCCACCATGAGCCTGACCACCTGAGCGGCCGAGACTCTTTCACCACAAAAAACCCACAACGGAGACAAACCACCATGGCATTCACACGACGTTTCGCAATCACCGTGGCCTTCACTCTCGGCGCAGTGACCCACGCGCCGGCTTTCGCGCAGGCCTACCCCGCCAAACCAGTGACCCTGGTGGTCCCATTCCCACCGGGAGGTGGAACCGACACCGGCGGTCGGGTTCTTGCCGAGCAACTGACAAGGCGCTGGGGGCAGACCGTCATTGTCGAGAACAAGGGCGGCGCGTCGGGGCAGATCGGCGCCGACTATGTGGCCAAGGCCAAGCCGGACGGCTACACCCTGCTGCTGGGCAACATCGGTACGCAGGCGATCAATCCATCGCTGTATGCCAAGCTGCCCTATGACGCCGACAAGGCCTTCGCCCCTGTCTCCCTGGTGGCCGAACTGCCGCTGGCCATGATGGTCCACCCCTCGGTGCCGGCCAAGACGGCCGCCGAGTTCATCGCTCTGGCCAAGGCCCAACCGGGCCAGCTGTCGTACAGCAGTTCTGGCGCGGGAGGGGCGCCGCACCTGGCGGCCGAAATGTTCAAGGACCAGACCGGTACCTTCATCCTGCACGTCCCCTACCGGGGTGGCGGCCCGGCGATTGCCGATCTGCTCGCGGGCCACGTGCAGCTGTCTTTCTCGACGGTGCTGGAGGCCTCCGGGCATATCAAGGCCGGAAAGCTGCGGGCCCTGGCCGTGACCGGTGACAAGCGCGTGCCGGCATTCCCCGACGTGCCCACGCTCGCCGAGAGCGCAGTCCCCGGCTTCAACACCATCTCCTGGATCGGCCTGCTGGCCCCGGCCGGCACACCGCAGAACCTCGTGGACAAGATCGCGGCCGACGTGCGCGCCGTGCTGGCGGACGAAGCAGTCAAGGCGCGCATCGTGGACCTGGGCGGCGTGCCGCGCGCGACATCGCCGGAGGAATTCGCCAAGTTGATCGCGAGCGACAAGGCGCGCTACGGCCAGATCATCCGCAGCCGCAACATCACCCTCGAATGAGCGCGGCAGGCACGCCCATGGCGGCTTTCGTATTCCCCGCGCCTGCGCCAACCACCCTGCCCGTGGCGGGCAGCGCCGCCGTCTTCCCTGTGGGCCGCGTGTTCTGCATCGGCCACAGCGACCGCGGGGGTCAGGACGATCAGGCCACGCCCCTGGAGATGCCCGTCGGGTTCATGAAGCCTGCCTTCACCGGGGGCGTCGCGGACATCGCCAAGTTCTTCATGACCGTGGGCGGCGACCAAGCACCAGTGCGCCACAGTTGAAGCGCAGGCTCCGCCACAACAGACATCTCGCAGGCTTCGCCCCGCTCTTGCGCGCCCCTCGGCGCCCCCATCAACGTCCACTTTGTCAGGAGACACCCTTTGAATGCAAACCCCACCCCCAAGATCGCACTGGTCACCGGCGCAGGCAGCGGCATCGGCCGCACCACCGCGCTCGGCCTGCTGAGCGACGGCTGGACCGTCGTGCTGGCCGGCCGCCGCGCCGAGCCGCTGCAGGCCCTGGTGGCCGAGGCCGCGGCACGCGGCCAGACCGCCATGGCCGTGCCCACCGACGTGACCGACCCGGACAGCGTGCAGGCGCTGTTCGCGCCATCGAACAGCGCTTCGGCCGACTGGACATGCTGTTCAACAACGCCGGCGTGAACGCCCCGGCGGTGCCGATGGACGAGCTGCCGCTGGACAAGTGGTTCAGCGTGATCAACACCAACGTGACCGGCGTGTTCCTGTGCGCACGCGCCGCCTTCGGGCTGATGCGCCGCCAGTCGCCGCAGGGCGGGCGCATCATCAACAACGGCTCGATCTCGGCGCACACGCCGCGCCCCTTCACCGCGCCCTACACCGCCAGCAAGCACGCGGTGACGGGCCTGACCAAGGCCCTGGCGCTGGACGGCCGCGCCTTCAACATCGTGGCCAGCCAGATCGACATCGGCAACGCGCTGACCGAGCTGTCCGAGCGCATGACGCGCGGCGTGCTGCAGGCCAACGGCACGATCGCGCCCGAACCCATGATGGACGCAAGACACGTGGCCGATGCGGTGCGCCACATCGCCGCGATGCCGCTGTCCGCCAACGTGCTGAACATGACCGTCATGGCCAGCGCCATGCCCTATGTCGGCCGCGGCTGAGACCCAGAGGAGGGCGGATCACTCGCCAGCACGAGCTGACTCGTCAACACCACACATAAGGAGACTTCCATGCAACGCACATCCCTGCTCAAGATCCTTGCCTTCTCGGCGTCGCTGGCCGTGGTGCCGCACGCTGGCATCGGCCCAGGCCTACCCGACGCGCGCCATCAAGATCATCGTGCCGGCGCCGCCGGGCGGCGCCATCGACACCATCGCCCGCGTCGTCGGCGACAAGCTCGGCGGCCTCGATGGGCCAGCCGGTGATCGTCGACAACCGGCCCGGCGCGTCCAACAACCTCGGCACCGATGTGCTGGCCAAGTCGGCGCCCGACGGCTACACCATCGGCATCGTGGGCGGCAGCCACAACATCAACAAGTTCCTGTTCAAGAACCTGGGCTGGGACCCGGAGAAGAGCTTCGAGCCCATCGTCTACACCCACGAGGTGCCGCTGGTGTTCGCCATCTACCCGCAGATTCCCGCCAAGACATTGCCCGAGTTCGTGGCCTGGATGAAGGCCCATCCGGACGAGGCCAAGGTCGCCACCTCCGGCCGCGGCAGTGCGCAGGAGATGGCGGCCGAGATGTTCCGCATGGCAAGCGGCGTGCCACATGCTGCTGGTGCCCGTACAAGGGCTCGTCCGCCGCCCAGCCGGACCTGCTCGCCGGGCGCACCGCGCTCTACATCGACACCATCAGCGCCATCCAGCCGCAGGTGAAGGCCGGCAACGTGCGCGCCATCGCGGTGTCGACCACGCAAGCGCACCGCGGTCCTGCCCGACGTGCCGACCGCCGACGAGCAGGGACTCAAGGGCTACGACGCCAACACGAATGGCGGCTTCCTGGCGCCGGCCGGCACGCCCAAGGCAATCATCGGCAAGCTCAATGCCGAGATCAACGCGGCGCTGAAGCTGCCGGACGTGCGCGCCAAGCTGGAGGCCGCCGGCATCGAGATCCAGGGCGGGACGCCGCAGGAGTACGCCGCGCTGATCAAGTCCGACCTCGCCAAGTGGGGCAAGGTCGTCAAGGAGGCGGGCATCCAGCCGGACTGAGCCACAGGCGTGCGGCCTCTCCCGTACCCACCGGGGCGGCGGCGCACACGCCTTCGGCCTCGCGATTCCATTTCTCCATCCAGTGTGAACGCGAAGGCCAAACGCAGACAGCCCGAGCCCACCTCACACATGCCGCTTCGCCAGTGCCGGCCCCGGCGGGGCCACGGGCTGGGCATCGGCGCGCTCGTGCAGGGCATCGATCACGTGACAGTGGTCATCGGTTCCATCGCAGCGCTTGCGCAGAGCGATCAGGTCTTGCACCAGCGTTTCCAGCTCCTGCAGGCGCGTGCGCACATGGGCCAGGTGTTCGTCGAGCGTGTGGCACGCGGCGTGCGCATCGGCCGGAGCGTCGCGGCCCAGCGCCAGCAGCGTGCGCACTTCGTCGAGCGACATGTCCATCGCCCGGCACAGGCGGATGAAGCGCAGCCGGTGCACGTCGACCTCGCTGTAGAGGCGGTAGCTGTTGCCTTCGCGGCCGCCGGGGCTGAGCAGCCCTTCCTTTTCGTAATAGCGCATGTTGGCGGCCGACACGCCCGAGCGGCGCGCCGCCTCGCCAATGCGCCAGCAGGCCGTATCGGCAAACGCTGCAGGGTCTTGGGTGGACATGGCTTGACCTTCAAGTGGCTTCAAGGATTCCAATGATGGCATGGCGGACCGAAACCCGCCCTGTGACCGAAGAAAGACCGAGGAAATCCATGCCCCAGCCCACCGCCGCACCCCCGCTGCCCTCCACCGCCCCTGCACCCCGCGACGACCGCCCGCACGGCCATGGACACGCGCACGGCCACGCAACGGCCGCTCCGGCGGCCGCCACCGGAGCACGCATCGACCTCTCGTGCTGCCCGAACGACGGCGCCGGCTGCACCCGGCGCAGCCACGGGCGCGGCCGGCCACAGCGACCACGACGGCCACGACCACAGCGCCCTGCCCGGCTGGGGCCGCATTGGCGCTGCCCTGCTGGCCGCCACCGGCGCCGAGCTGCTGCACCTGCTCGGCCCCGACACGCCGCTGTGGCACGGCGCCGGCATGGCGCTGGCGGCCGCGGCCATCCTGCTCGCCGGCCTGGGCGTCTACCGGAGCGGCGTGCGTTCGCTCTTGCGCCGGCAACTCGGCATCAGCGCGCTGATGGCGGTGGCCGTGACCGGCGCCTTTGCCATCGGCCAGTGGCCTGAAGCGGCCATGGTGATGGCGCTGTACGCGCTGGCCGAGCTGCATCGAAGAGCGCGCCGTGGACCGCGCGCGCCACGCCATCGGCGCGCTGCTCGCGCTCAGCCCCGACCAGGCCGACGTGCCAGGACCCGATGGCCAGTGGCAGAGCGTGCCGGCCGCGCAGGTGGCCGTGGGCAGCACGGTGCGCGTGCGCCCCGGCGAGCGCGTGCCGCTGGACGGCACCGTGGTGCGCGGGCGCAGCGCGGTCGACGAGTCCAGCGTGACGGGCGAGAGCCTGCCCGTGGACAAGGCCCCCGGCGACCCGCTGTTTGCCGGCACGATCAACGCCCAGTCCGAGCTGGAGCTGCGCGTGACGGCCGCCGCCGGCCACACCACGCTCGACCGCATCGTCCACGCTGTCGAGCAGGCCCAGGCCACGCGCGCGCCGACGCAGCGCTTCGTCGACCGCTTTGCCGCGCGTCTACACGCCGGCCGTCTTTGCGCTGGCTGCCGGCGGTCGCCGTGGGCGCGCCGCTGCTGCTGGGCTGGAGCTGGCTGGACGCGATCTACAGGCGCTGGTGCTGCTGGTGATTGCCTGCCCGTGCGCGCTGGTGATGTCCACGCCCGTCACCGTGGTCAGCGGGCTGGCGGCGGCGGCGCGGCGCGGCATCCTCATCAAGGGCGGCGCGTGGCTCGAGCAGGCGCGCGGCATCCGCGCGGTGGCCTCGACAAGACCGGCACCGTGACCACCGGCCGCCCGGTGCTGGTCGGGCACCGGTTCTTTGGCGAGGGCGCAGAGACGACACCGCGCGCCGCTGGCCGCCGCGCCTGGCGCGGCGCTCCGACCACCCGGTCTCGCAGGCCATCGCGGCCGGTCTGCCCTCGCCATGCTGTGCTGCCCGAGGTCGCACGACTTCACCGCCCTGCCGGGCCGCGGCGTGCAGGCACAGATCGCCGGCAGCGTCTGGCAGCTGGGCAACCGGCGGCTGATGGAGGAGCGTGGCCTGTGGAGCGCCGCCGCCGAGGCCGCCGCCAGCGCGCACGAGGCCGAGGGCCGCAGCGTCACGCTGCTGGCCGACGCCACGGCCGTGCGCGCGCTGTTTGCCGTGGCCGACACCCTGCGCCCGCAGACCGTGCAGGCCGTGGCCGAACTGCGCGCGCTCGGCATCGTGCCTGCCATGCTCACCGGCGACCACGCCGCCGCCGCGCACGCCGCCGCGCGCGAGGCCGGCATCGAGCACGTGCAGGCCAGCCTGCTGCCCGAGCACAAGCTGGCCGCCATCGCCGCGTTGCAGCAGCAGCTACGGCATGACGGCCATGGCCGGCGACGGCATCAACGACGCACCCGCGCTGGCCCGGGCCGACGTCGGCTTTGCCATGGGCGGCGCCGGCACCGACGTGGCCATGGAAACCGCCGACGTCGTGCTCATGAACGACGACCTGCGCCGCGTGGCCGAGACGGTGCGCCTGTCGCGCCGCACGCACACCGTGCTGGTGCAGAACATCGCGCTCGCGGTGGGCATCAAGGTGGTGTTCCTGGCCCTCGCGCTCGCCGGGCAGGCGACGATGTGGATGGCGGTGTTCGCCGACATGGGCGCGAGCCTGCTCGTGGTGGCCAACGGCCTGCGCATGCTGCGGCCCGAGCGCGCGGCAGCGTAAATTTCGAATGAAAAAGACTTCCAGCGCTTATGGGACAATCGCCTGAAGCTATCAATTCAAGAGCAACAACGCGGTCGCCTGCGCGCGCCTTGATGTGCCTCAAGGCGCAGTCCCGGCGCCATGGTGCAATCCCCCGCGCAGCCGCCCGCTGCCTGCCCCGCTGCCCATGACGACGTCCACCACCCCAACTACCTCCATGGCCCAGGCCACCGCGCACAGCCCCACCGAAGACGCCGTGGCGGTGTTCACCGGCGTGCTGCTGATCTCGGTCGGCGTCGCCTTCTACACCAGCGCCGGGCTGCTGACGGGCGGCACCGCGGGGCTGGCGTTTTTGCTGCACTACGCCACCGGCATCGGCTTTGGCAAGATTTTCTTTGCCATCAACCTGCCGTTCTATTGGCTGGCGCTGCGCAAGATGGGCCGCGCGTTCACGCTCAAGACCTTTGTGGCCGTGCTGCTGCTGTCGGTGGTGACCGAGCTGCAGGCGCATTTCTTGCGCTTTGCCGAGCTGCAGCCGCTCTATGCCGCCATCACCGGCGGCCTGATCACGGGCACCGGCTTTCTGGTGCTGTTCCGCCACCGCTGCAGCCTGGGCGGCGTGGGCATCCTGGCGCTGTACCTGCAAAACCGCTACGGCTGGCGCGCCGGCAAGGTGCAGATGGGCGTGGACTGCTGCATCGTGCTGCTGGCGCTGTGGACGGTGGACCCGATGCGCGTGGCCTGGTCGGTGGCCGGCGCAGTGGCCATGAACCTGGTGCTGGCCATGAACCACCGGCCCGGTCGCTACATGGCGGTGTGACTGCCCCATGTCCCCTGCGCACCGTGGAACCCCTGCCGGCACGGCCTGTCACGGCGCGGCCTGTCATTCACCCATGCGCCGCATTCTTTCCCTGGCCTTGATGCTCCTGCTGGTCCTTCGGGGCCTCATGGGCACCGCCATGGCGGCGGGAACCGTGCCGGCGATGCCTGCCGCCAGCCCAGCGCTGCATGGTCAACTCGCCCAGGCGCACAGCGCAGACCCTGTGCTCTCTGCCCAGCATGCCGAGGCCAACGGCCCCCATGGCGGCGCGGCGCAGGCCGCGTGCCAGGGCACGGCGTCCCACGGCTGCGACACGCCCGCGCACAGCCCCACCTGCACGGCCTGTTCGGCCTGCGGTATCTGCCATTCGGCCCTGCTGGCGCCGCCCACCGTGGCGGCCGCGCCGACCGACGCTTCGAGCGCAGTGCGTCCCACCGCCACCGCCGCCTTCACCAGCGCGCAGGCCGCACTCGCCATCAAGCCCCCCATCCTCTGATCTCCGACGCCCGAAGTGCGTCTGCCACAGCCTGAAAGCGCCCCTGCGGCGCAGGACAGGCCGCAGCGCAATGTCTTGGTTCGTTGTCTGGAGATCGCCATGCAAAGTGCCCAATGGCTGGCTCGGGGCGGCTGGCACGGTCCGGGAATTTCCAGCACGCCCGGCGCCGCCACGGTGCGCAAACCCGCCGTAAATGCCCATTTCCACTGGTGATTTCTGTTCCAAGAGAAACCATGAAAACTATTAAATTCATAGCTGCTTGCGCTTTACTGGTAAGCGCTGGAGCCACTTTTGGCCATGAAGGCGCCACCCATGCCCCAGCCCACGCGGCCGAGGCCACCAAAGAGCAAACCGCCTGGGGCATTGCCGGCGACGCTGCTGCCGTGCAGCGCACCATCACGCTGCGCATGACCGACGCCATGCGCTTTGAGCCCAGCCACATCGAGGTGCGCGAGGGCGACACCGTGCGCCTGCGCGCCGACAACCAGGGCCGGCTGATGCACGAAATCGTGCTCGGCACCCAGGCCGACCTCGACGCCCACGCCGAGATGATGCGCAAGCACCCCGGCATGGAGCACGACGCGCCCTCGATGGCGCACGTGGCCCCCGGCAAGCGGGGGGATATCGTCTGGCAGTTCAACCGCCCCGGCAACTTCGACTTCGCCTGCCTTATCGAAGGCCATTACCAGGCCGGCATGACCGGAACCATCACCGTGCGGCCCCGCGCCCGCTGACCCGCCACATCCCCATCCACGCTATTCACCCAAGGACACCACCATGCAGACACCCCACGCTTTCACCCCGCTGGCAGCCCCGCACAGCGGCCTCGCCCGCCGCCGCCTGCTCACGGCCCTGCCCCTGCTGGCCGCAGCCCTGGCCGCGCCGCGCCTGGCGCGCGCGGCCGCGGGCGCCCCCACCGCCGTCGAGGTCTGGAAAGACCCGAGCTGCGGCTGCTGCAAAGACTGGGTGGAGCACATGCAGGCCAACGGCTTCAAGGTCACCGTGCACGACACCGGCAACAACGCCGTGCGCAGCCGCCTGGGCCTGCCGCAAAAACTCGGCTCGTGCCACACCGCGCTGGTCGGCGGCTACCTGCTCGAAGGCCATGTGCCCGCCAGCGACGTGCGCGCCCTGCTGCAGCAAAAGCCCAAGGCGCTCGGCCTGGCCGTCCCCGGCATGCCCGTGGGCTCGCCCGGCATGGACGGCGCGGTGTACGGCAACCGCCGCGACCCCTACGATGTGCTGCTGGTCGCGCGCGATGGCAGCACCCGCGTCTTCAAGAGCTACCACCAGAAGGCCGCGTCATGAAAGCACTCGACCCTGCCCCCATCGCCCTGCTGCTGGCCGGCGCGCTGGGCCCAGCCCTGGCGCAGGCCCCGGGGGACGACCACGACAGCCACCCCCCTGCCGCGGCCCCTCCTGCGCCGGCCCCACAGCGCGCACAGGGCAGCGCGTCTGCAGACCAGAGCGAGCTGAGCGAAGGCGAAATCACCCGCTGGGAGCCGCGCACGCTCAAGGTCACGCTGCGCCATGGCGAGATCAAGAACCTGGGAATGCCGCCCATGACCATGGTGTTCCGCGTGAACGACGCCAGCCTGCTCGCCCCCTTCCAGACGGGCGACAGGGTGCGTTTCCGGGTAGAGCGGAAAAGTACGGGGTACTTCATTACCCGCATGGAAGCCGCGCGCTGACCAACGGCACCTTTACCAGTGCATCCCACCAGAAAGGCCCGCATGAACCCGCCCGATACCCCCACGCCCGCTCACCCGCATGGCCCTGCGCACGACAGCCACAGCCCGAAGCATCCATCCGCTCAGGAGCCCGCAGCCCCTGGCACCATCTACACCTGCCCCATGCACCCGGAGATCCGGCAGGACCATCCCGGCAACTGTCCCAAGTGCGGGATGTCGCTGGAGCCGCTGGTCCCCGACCTGACCGCCGAAGAAAATCCCGAGCTGGTGGACTTTCAGCACCGCTTCTGGTGGACGCTGCCGCTCACCCTGGCGGTCACCTTCCTGGCGATGTTCGGCCACCAGCTGGGCTGGTTCGACATGGCCGTGCAAAGCTGGGTCGAGCTGGTACTTACGCTGCCGATTGCGCTGTGGGCCGGCTGGCCGTTTCTGGTGCGCGGTGTGCAGTCGGTGGCCCACCGCAGCCCCAACATGTGGACGCTGATCGGCCTGGGCACCAGCGCGGCCTTTGCCTACAGCGTGGTGGCCACGGTGGCGCCCCAGGTGTTTCCCGACTCGTTCATCTCCATGGGACGGGTGGCGGTGTATTTCGAGGCGGCAGCGGTGATCATCTCGCTGACTTTGCTGGGGCAGATTCTGGAATTGAAGGCGCGCTCGCAGACCTCGGCCGCGATCCAATCGCTGCTCGGCCTGGCGCCCAAGACGGCGCGCCGCATCGCGCCCGATGGCAGCGAGGAAGACATTCCGCTGGCCCATGTGCACGTCGGCGACCGGCTGCGCGTGCGCCCCGGCGAGAAGGTGCCGGTGGACGGCGTGGTCGAGGAAGGCAGCAGCGCGCTCGACGAATCCATGCTGACCGGCGAGCCGCTGCCGGTGACCAAGCGCGTGGGCGACAAGCTCATCGGCGCCACGCTCAACACCAGCGGCGCGCTGGTCATGCGCTCGGAGCATGTCGGCTCGGCCACGGTGCTGTCGCAAATCGTGCAGATGGTGGCGCAGGCCCAGCGTTCGCGCGCGCCCATGCAGCGCATGGCCGACAGCGTGGCCGGCTACTTTGTGATGGCGGTGGTGGCAGCGGCGCTGCTCACCTTTTTTGGCTGGGGGCTGCTGGGCCCGCAGCCGAGCTGGGTGTATGGCCTGATCAACGCCGTGGCGGTGCTCATCATCGCCTGCCCCTGCGCGCTGGGCCTGGCCACACCGATGTCGATCATGGTCGCCACCGGGCGCGGCGCCACCCGCGGTGTGCTGTTCCGTGATGCGGCGGCCATCGAGAACCTGCGCCAGATCGACACCCTCATCGTCGACAAGACCGGCACCCTGACCGAAGGCCGGCCGGCCTTCGAGCGCGCGGTGGCCGCAGCGGGCTTTGCGGACGACGACGTGCTGCGCCTGGCCGCCAGCCTGGACCAGGGCAGCGAACACCCGCTGGCGGCGGCCATCGTCAACGCGGCGCGCGAGCGTGGCCTGGCGCTGACCGCAGCCGAGCAGTTCGACTCCGCCTCCGGCATCGGCGTGCGCGGCAGCGTCGCCGGGCAGGCACTGGCGCTGGGCAACACGGTGCTGATGCAGCAAACCGGCGTGGACGTGGCACCGCTGGCCACGCAGGCCGAGGCCTTGCGCAGCCAGGGCGCCAGCGTGATGCACCTGGCGGTGAACGGCCGACTGGCCGGCCTGCTGGCGGTGTCCGACCCCGTCAAGGCCAGCATGCCCGAAGCCCTGGCCAGCCTGCGCGCCGCCGGCCTGCGCGTGGTGATGGCCACCGGCGACGGGCTGACCACGGCGCGCGCTGTGGGTCAGCGGCTGGGCATTGACGAGGTGCATGGCGAGGTCAAGCCCGCCGATAAGCTGGCACTGGTCGAGCGCCTGCAGAAAGAAGGCCGCACTGTGGCCATGGTCGGCGACGGCATCAACGACGCGCCTGCGCTGGCGCGCGCCGATGTCGGCATCGCCATGGGTACCGGCACCGATGTGGCCATGAACAGCGCGCAGGTCACCCTCGTCAAGGGCGACCTGCGCGGCATCGCCACGGCACGCGCGCTGTCGGTGGCCACCGTGGGCAACATGAAGCAGAACCTGACCTTCGCCTTCGCCTACAACGCGCTGGGCATCCCGCTGGCGGCGGGCCTGCTGTACCCGTTCACCGGCTGGCTGCTGTCGCCCATGATCGCGGCGCTGGCGATGAGCCTGAGCTCGGTCTCGGTGATCAGCAACGCCTTGCGGCTGCGCAACAGCAAGCTCTGAATGGCGAGCGCGCCGGGCCACGGGAGCCCGGCGCCATAATCGCCCGCCATGCATGCACCATCTCCCGCCGGCGACCCCGGCAGCATCACCCGCGTGGCCGGCATCGAGGTCGGCCACTTCACCGACAGCCGCCGCCCCACGGGCTGCACCGTGGTCATGGCACGCGAGGGTGCCGTGGGCGGCGTCGATGTGCGCGGCGCGGCGCCGGGCACGCGCGAAACCGACCTGCTCGATCCGTGCAACCTGGTCGACAAGGTGCACGCCATTGTGCTGGCCGGCGGCAGCGCCTGGGGGCTGGACGCCGCCACCGGCGCCGTACGCTGGCTTGAAGAGCAAGGCGTGGGCCTGGACGTGGGCGTGGGCCGCCTGCCGCTGGTGCCCGCCGCCGTGCTGTTCGACCTGCTGGTCGGCGACATGCGCGTGCGCCCCGATGCTGCCGCCGGCTACGCCGCCTGCGCCGCCGCGTCCAGCGGCCGATCCGGCCGAGGGCAATGTGGGTGCGGGCTCCGGGGCCAGCGTGGGCAAGATGTTTGGCATCGCGCGCGCCATGAAGGGCGGCATCGGCACGGCTTCGGTCACGGTCGATGGCGTCACGGTGGGTGCGCTGATTGCCTGCAATGCCGTTGGCGACGTGATCGACCCCGACACCGCGCAGGTGGTGGCCGGCGCGCGCACCGCCGGACGGGCGGCAGCTGCTCGACAGCCGCCGCGCCCTGCTGCGCGGCGAGCTGCCCACGGCGCTGCTGCCGGGCACCAACACCACGATCGGCGTGGTCGCCACCGACGCTGTGCTCACCAAGGTGCAGGCGCAGCGCCTGGCCGTGGCGGCGCACGACGGCCTGGCGCGCAGCATCAACCCGGTGCACACCCAGCTCGACGGCGACACGCTGTTCACGCTGGGCACGGGCGTATCGGGCAAGCACCCGGGCATGCTGGTGCTGGCTGCCATGGCCGCCGAGGCCACCGCCCGCGCCACGCTGCGTGCGGTGCAGGCCGCGCGCAGCCTCACCACGCACGAGGGCCTGCACCTGCCCTGCATGGCCGATCTGGCCTGAGCGCCACCCCATGCCCCAGGCCTTTCGCAACACGCTGCTGTCGCTGCGCGACCTGCTGATCTCCGCCGGCCCCCTCGCGTTTCTCGCCGTGGGCCTGTTGGCGCTGGCCTACGGGTGGCTCCAACCCACGCCGCCCAAGCAGGTCACGCTGGCCACCGGCCCGGCGCAAAGTGCCTACGAGGAGTTTGGCAAGCGCTACCAGAAGGCGCTGGCGGCCGATGGCATCGACGTCGTGCTGCTGCCCAGCGAGGGATCGTCGGCCAACCTGGAGCTGCTGCGCGCGGGCCGCGCCGACCTGGCGTTCGTGCAAGGTGGCACCGCCGACCTGCAGGCCAGCGACCGCGAAACGCTGACCTCGCTGGGCAGCCTGTTCGTCGAGCCGCTGTGGCTGTTCTACCGCGAGGACGCCGCGCGCAAGCGCAGCCGCTCGGGACGCCTGGACGCTCTGCCCCAGCTGCGCGGGCTGCGCGTGAACGTCGGAACAGCGGGCAGCGGCGTGCCCACACTGGTCGAAAAACTGCTCGCCGCCAACCGCATGGCGCCCACCGACCTCCAGCTCTCGCAACTCGGGCAGACACCGGCCACGGTGGACTTTCTCGCCGGCAAGCTCGATGTGCTGGTGTTTGCCTCGGCGCCCGAAGTCACCGATGGTGCAGATGCTGCTGCAAACGCCCGGCGTGCAGCTGATGGACTTTCCACAGCACGAGGCCTATGGCGCGCCGCTTTGCGTTCCTGGGCCCGGTCACGCTGCCGCGCGGCGTGGTCGACCTGGCCGGCGACGTGCCGCCCGCCGACGTGCGCGCTGGTGGCATCCACCACCGCGCTGCTGGCGCGCGAGCGGCACGCACCCGGCCCTGCTGCAGCTGTTCGCCCAGGCCGGCCAGACGCTGCACAGCGGGGCCGGCTGGTTCAACCGGGCGCGCGAGTTTCCGAACACGCACCACAGCGAGCTGCCGATTGCGCCCGAGGCCGACCGCGCCATCAACGAGCCGGTGCCACTGCTGCAGCGCTACCTGCCGTTCTGGATCGCCAACCTGGTCGAGCGCATGTGGCTGGTGCTGGGCATCTTGCTGGCCGCCCTGCTGCCGCTCTCGCGCATCGTGCCGCCGCTCTACCAGTTCCGCGTGCGCTCGCGCGTGTTCCGCTGGTACGGGCGGCTGCGCGAGATCGAAACCGATATGGAATCGGGCCAGTTGCCCACGGCGGCGCTGTCGCAGGCGTTGGACCAGCTCGAAGCGCAGGTGGAAAAGGTGAGCGTGCCGCTGTCGTATGCCGATGAGCTCTATGCGCTGCGCAACCACATCCAGCTGGTGCGCCAGCGGCTTCCCACGGCCTGACCCAGGCCGTTTCAGCGGTTCTGGGGCGGCGTGCGGCCGGGCGTTGCGGCCGCGCCTTCGGTGCTGCGCGCCATCGGGGGCGGCGCAGCGCCCACGCGCAGCGCCCCCTGCGCGGCCAGCTTGTCGCGCATGCGCCGCGTCATCGACTGGGTGCTGCCGTCGGGGGCCGTGAACAGGAACAGCGTGTGGTGCGGACTGGTCCAGGTCAGCTGCGTGAGCACCGTGCGCCGGTTGGTCAGCAATTCCACCCAGGTGCCCACAGCAAATTCCGCCTCCACCCCGGGCGCCACTGGCGCGGCGGCTGTCTGTGCAGGCACGGGCTCTGCAGCGTGTTGCACGGACACGGGCGGCAGGGCGTCGTCCACGATCAGCGCCAGCTGGTGCAGCCCGGCCAGGCGCTCGAGGAAGGCGCGGGTCAGGGCTTCGGGGTGCCCGATCGACTGCAGCCCCCTTTGCAGCGTGGCCACCAGGTGGGGCGTGGCCTCGGCCAGCCGGGCGGGGTCGGCGCGCGCCAGTTCGGGCTGGGCGCTCCAGAAAAGTTCGGGCACCAACGCGAGGTAGCCGCCCGGATCGCCATCGGCGTCTTCCGGCCCAGCCATCTGCGCCAGCGCCACCACATCCGCCCACGGCCCGGTCGCGAAGTCCATGACATCGGCGGGCACCTGTTCGGCACCGGGCAGCGTGCGCATGCCGGCGGCGATGCGGCCCGCCAGCGCCTCGCGCTGCTGCGCCTGGTCCGCGTGCTGCGCATGCCCGCGGTGCACCTCCGCATCCCAGGCGGCCTGCAGCGTGCCGAGCGCGGATTCGAAAGCGGCGGCGTTGACGGCCTCAAGGCGGCGCAACGGGTCCACCGCTTCATCGACGGCGCGCATGAAGCCGGCAAAGCCCGGCGCATCGGGTGACGCGAACGCAAGGCTGCGCTGCGTCAACTCGTCGAGCAGGCGGCGCGCGGGGTGCAGGCTGTCGGAAAAGAAACGCGGGTCGTGCCGCACCAGCCGGCGGATGGCCGGCTCCAGGCCTTGCACTGCGCGCTGCACGGCCGGCAGCAGGCGCACGTCCTGCGACAGGTTCTCGACCATGCGGGCCACCACCTCGGCCGCGCGCACCGCGGAGTCGACGGCACCGCCAGAGGCCATGCTGTGGTGGCCCGGCGCAGCCACCAGCGGTGCGCCCGGCCCCTGGGCCAAGCGTCCCACCAGCCGCTCCAGCTGCACCATGTCTTCCGCGGCCGCTGGCAGCGGGCCGCTGGCCCGTCCAGTGTGCGCTGGGGCGCCTGCCCCGCGGGGCTCGGCCCACGCGGAGTGCAGTCCGGAAGCCGGCGCCCCCACTGCATACGCGCTGCCGGGCACCGCAGCGTACGGATCGCCGCCGGCCAGCAACTGGCGCAGGATGCCCGCAGTGAGCAGGGCCTCCTCGGTCTCTGCGGTCAGCGCCCCCACTGCGGGGTCGCGCCCCCAGCCGGTGCCTCCGCTGCTGCGCCCGTTCCCATACGGTGCCCCGTGCGCCGTGCCCTGGCTGGGGTGGCCAGGGTCTGCATAGGCATTGGCATCGCCCGAATATCCCGAACGCGCGCCCGCCACAGCCGCCACCCCATAGCCCACGGGTTCGACCCCGTGGCTGCGCAGCGCCTGCGCAGCGCGCTGGTAGACACCGACGAGCTGCGGCCCGAGGAACTCGCCCAGGTGCTGCATCCACAGCTCCCGCACCGGCGCGGGCGCGCTGGTCTCGGTCACCACGCGCTGCAGCGCACGGATGTAGTTTTCCGGCCGCAAAGGGTTGCGCTCGGGCTGCACGCGCTGCAGGCCCTGGGCGGCGCTGACGAGGGCGTTGAGTTCTGCCAGTGCCGCATCGGTGGCATGCAGCGCGCGCTGCTGTGCGCGCGAAAGCTCGACCTGGGCCTGGACTTCGGCATCGTCCACCAGCGCCAAAGCGCCAAAATCCACGCCGGAAGGGTCGGTCTGTCGGGGCCGCATGGCGGCAGGCCCTTCGGCAAAAACCTCGAGCAAGGCCATGGGGTAGGCCTTGAGCAGCCCGGCCTCGTGCTGGCCCAGCAGGCGCAGCGCGTCGCTGGCCAGGTTGCGCTGCGCGATGCCGCGCGTGCCCGACTCCTGGCCCGCCAGCGCCCCGCGCGTGGCCTCGATGAGCTGCGCCATCACCGCCTCGCCTTCGCGCACGGCGGTGACGACGCAGGCCCGAAAGACCGTTTTCAAGCGCTGCAGAGGCGGTGGCATGGTGAAGCGATCCCCGGCAGGTGGCGTTGGATCGCCGATGCTACTTGAGCGCCTTGAAGCGCATGCGGTGCGGCCGGGCACCCTCTTCGCCCAGGCGCTTCTTCTTGTCGGCTTCGTACTCCTGGTAGTTGCCGTCGAAGAAGGTCCACTGGCTGTCGCCTTCGGCGGCCAGGATGTGCGTGGCGATGCGGTCGAGGAACCAGCGGTCGTGGCTGATGACCAGCACGGTGCCGGCGAACTCCAGCAGCGCGTCTTCCAGCGCGCGCAGGGTTTCCACGTCCAGGTCGTTGGACGGTTCGTCCAGCATCAGCACGTTGCCGCCGGCGATCAGCGTCTTGGCCAGGTGCAGGCGACCGCGCTCGCCGCCCGAGAGCGTGCCGACCTTCTTCTGCTGGTCGGCGCCGTTGAAGTTGAAGCGGCCCGCAGTAGGCACGGCTGGCCATCTGGAACTTGCCGACGTTGATGATGTCGAGGCCGTCCGAGATGTCTTCCCAGACGGTCTTCTCGTTCGCCAGCACGTCGCGGTGCTGGTCGACGAAGGCCATGTTCACGGTCGAGCCGACCACCACTTCGCCCGCTGTCGGGCTGCTCCTTGCCGGCGATCAGCTTGAACAGCGTCGACTTGCCGGCGCCGTTCGGGCCGATGATGCCGACGATGGCGCCTGCGGGAACGGTGAAGCTCAGGTTGTCGATCAGCAGGCGGTCGCCAAAGGACTTGCTGACGTTGTGGAACTCGAACACCTGGTGGCCCAGACGCTCGGCCACGGGAATGAAGATTTCCTGCGTCTCGTTGCGCTTCTGGTATTCGATGTCGCTCAGCTCTTCAAAGCGGGCCAGGCGCGACTTGCTCTTGGCCTGGCGCGCCTTGGGGTTCTGGCGCGACCATTCGAGTTCCTTCTTCAGCGCCTTGGCATGGGCTTCTTCGCTCTTTTGCTCCTGCGCCAGGCGTTCGCCCTTCTGCTCGAGCCAGGTGCTGTAGTTGCCCTTCCATGGAATGCCGCGACCGCGGTCCATTCCAGGATCCACTCGGCGGCGTTGTCGAGGAAGTAGCGGTCGTGGGTGATGGCCACCACGGTGCCGGTGAAGCGCTTGAGGAACACTTCCAGCCACTCGACCGACTCGGCGTCCAGGTGGTTGGTGGGCTCGTCGAGCAGCAGCATGTCGGGCTTGGACAGCAGCAGGCGGCACAGCGCCACGCGGCGCTTCTCGCCGCCGGACAGCAGGCCGATCTTGGCGTCCCACGGCGGCAGGCGCAGCGCATCGGCGGCGATTTCGAGCTGGTGCTCGGAGTCGGTGCCGGCGGTGGCGATGATGGCTTCGAGCTCGGCCTGCTCGGCCGCCAGCGCGTCGAAGTCGGCGTCTTCGGCGCCATAGGCGATGTAGACCTCTTCGAGGCGCGCCTTGGCGGCAAAGACCGCGCCCATCGACTCTTCCACCGATTCGCGCACCGTGTGCTCGTCGTTGAGCTTGGGTTCCTGCTCCAGGTAGCCGATGGTCAGGCCCGGCATCGGCAGCGCTTCGCCCTCGAACTCCTTGTCGACGCCGGCCATGATCTTGAGCAGGTGGACTTGCCCGAGCCGTTGAGGCCGAGCACGCCGATCTTGGCGCCGGGGAAGAAACGAGAGCGAAATGTCCTTCAAGAGCTGCCGCTTGGGCGGCACGGTCTTGCTGACACGGTTCATGGAATAGACGTATTGGGCCATCGGGAGTAGTCACACCTGCAAAAAGTAAGGCAGAGAATTCTGCGCGACAATCCGCCGATTATCGACTCATGCGACAATATCGCCCTGTTGCCGGCTCCAGTTGCCCGCAATACAGCTCTCTGCTGGGGACGATGCAAGACCTTCATTGCGGGCTCCGGCTCCCATCCTTGAACCTCATCTGCCTGACACTGGCTCGGCAACCCGACACGGGCTGCCTCGACAGGCCGATACCCAGCGCCCGGATGGACGCGTTTACTTACATGACATTTGACGAACTGAAGCTGGCCCCGGCCATCATGAAGGCCGTGCACGAGCAGGGCTATGAACATCCCACGCCCATCCAGGCACAGGCCATTCCGGCCGTGCTCGATGGCCACGACCTGCTCGGCGGCGCCCAGACCGGCACCGGCAAGACGGCGGCCTTCACGCTGCCGCTGCTGCACCGCCTGTCGCATGAGCCGCAGCGCCACCAGAGCAAGTTCGGCGGCAACGGCATCCGCGCCCTCGTGCTGACCCCCACGCGCGAACTCGCCGCCCAGGTCGAAGAGTCGGTGCGCACCTACGGCAAGTACCTGCGACCTCGAACTCCACCGTGATCTTCGGCGGCGTCGGCATGAACCCGCAGATCGAGCGCTCAAGCAGCGGCGTCGACATCCTGGTGGCCACGCCCGGCCGCCTGCTCGACCTGCAGCAGCAGGGCATGCTGGACCTGTCCACCGTGGCAGATCCTGGTGCTCGACGAAGCCGACCGCATGCTCGACATGGGCTTCATCCACGACGTGAAGAAGATCCTCGCGCTGGTGCCCAAGGACAAGCAGAGCCTGCTGTTCTCGGCCACCTTCAGCGACGAGATCCGCGACCTGGCCGCGACCCTGCTCAAGAACCCGCAGAGCATCCAGGTCACGCCGCGCAACACCACGGTGCAGCGCATCACCCAGGTGATCCACCCGGTGGGCCGCGGCAAGAAGAAGGCAGCTGCTGCGCACATCATCAACGAGCACAACTGGAGCCAGGTGCTGGTGTTCACGCGCACCAAGTTCGGCGCCAACAACGTGGCCGAATTCCTGACCAAGAACGGCATCGAGGCGATGGCGCTGCACGGCAACAAGAGCCAGAGCGCCCGCACGCAGGCGCTGGCCGGCTTCAAGAGCGGCGACATCCGCGCGCTGGTGGCCACCGACATCGCCGCGCGCGGCATCGACATCGACGAGCTGCCGCACGTCGTCAACTACGAAATCCCGAACGTCTCCGAAGACTACGTGCACCGCATCGGCCGCACCGGCCGCGCCGGCGCCAGCGGCGAGGCCGTGAGCCTGGTCTGCATGGACGAGGAAGGCTTCATGCATGGACATCGAACGCTTCACCAAGCAGACGATTCCCGTGCAGGTCATCGAAGGCTTCGGCCCCGATGAAGGCGAGACGCGCCGAGCCGATCGCCATGGGCCGCCAGACCATCTGGGGCGGTGCCGGCAGACCGCCGAGCCGTGACGTGATGCAGGCCGCTGCCAAGGCCGCGCGCGGCGAAATGATGGAACGCATGCGCGCCGGCAAGGCCGGCCAGGGCGACCGCGGCGGCAAGCCCACTGGCGGTGGTGGCGGCCATGGCGCGCGCAGCGGCGGCGGTGGCGGCGGTGCGCGCAACGCCCCGCGCGGCGCGCAAGGCGGGCCCCAAGGCGGCGCGGGCCACGGCCCCCGTGGCCCGGCACCGGCACGCAGCGGTCGCCCGGCTGGCGGCGGTGGTGGTGGCAATCGCTTCAGCGACGCCCAGCCGCCGCGCGAAAATGCCCACCTGGGCACGCACGGCGGCCACAGCATGCCCTCGAGCCGCGGCTCCGGCCCCTCGGGCCAGCCCGACCCGATGCGCACCAGCGTCGACAGCATGGCCGAGCGCGGCCGCCGTGGCGGCGGTTTTCGCAGCGGCGGTGGTGGCGGTGGCTACGGCGGCGGCAACAGCGGCGGTGGCCGTGGCGGCCCGCGCAGTGGCGGCGGCGGTGGATATGGCCGTTGATCCTGCGCTGGCATAGCGCAGCGCCCCATGGAGGCCCACAGCGGGCCGTCCCCTGAGACAAGCGCCACGCTGCCCCATGAAAAAACCCAGGCCCCTCACGGAGCCTGGGTTTTTTTCATTCCGGGGGCAACCGGACCCTCACGGTTCAAGGCAAGCCGCCGCGGGCGGCTGCTGCGCCCGAGGGGCAGCCACCGCTGAGCGCTCAGAGGCCGGGCTGGGGTGTGGTGCGCAGGTAGGGACGCACGGTCTTGAATCCTCTGGGAAAGCGCTGCGCCAGCTCGGCCGGGTCCTGCAGGCTCGGGACGATGATCACGTCCTCGCCCTGCTTCCAGTCCGCCGGCGTCGCCACCTTGTGCTGGTCAGTGAGCTGCAGCGAATCGATCACGCGCAGGATTTCTTCGAAATTGCGCCCCGTGCTCGCCGGGTAGGTGAAGGTGGTGCGGATCACCTTCTTCGGGTCGATGATGAACACGCTGCGCACGGTCGCCGTGGTCGAGGCGTTGGGGTGGATCATGTCGTAGAGGTTGGCGACCTTGTGGTCCGCGTCGGCCAGGATGGGAAAGTCCACCGTGGTGTTCTGCGTCTCGTTGATGTCGTGCACCCAGCCCACATGCGAGTCGAGCCCGTCCACGCTGACGGCGATGGGTTTGGTGTTGCGGCGTGCGAACTCGCTCGACAGCGAGGCCGTGCGGCCCAGCTCGGTGGTGCACACGGGCGTGAAGTCGGCCGGGTGCGAGAACAGGACGACCCAGGAATCGCCCGCCCATTCGTGGAAGTGAATCGTGCCTGCCGTGGACTCCTGCGTGAAGTCGGGGGCGGTGTCGCCCAGTCTGAGGGTGGCCATGAAACTCTCCTTCGTGCGTTGAGAGTCCCGATTCTGCGACCGCCGCCTTCTATTGCCAACGAATATATCGTTGTGAATTTATCGCAAGAACCGTCTATGGAGACCCCTGCCGCCACCCACGCTCAGGCACGCAGACGCCAGACCGCCCACGGCGCCACAGCCGTCATCACCAGCACCAGCGGCCAGAGCCTCCCGGCCGACACGTCGTAATCGACCCACAGCACCGGCCAGGGTTTGCCGCCCACGTAATGGCCGGCCAGAAACTCGAACGCCAGCGTCAACGCCAGCCACAGCGCCCCCGTGCCCCAGGCCTGCCGTGCCGAGGCGATGCGCAGCCACGGCAGCAACCACCACGTGGCCAGGGCGATCAGCACGCACAGCGCCAGCGTGCTCACCACATGGCCGACGCCAGGGCCCCAGCGGGGCGTGAGCAGCCCTTCGCGCACCGCGCCGTTGGCGATGGCCAGGCACAGCAGCACGCCCCAGCCCGCCACGGCGCGCCCGATCATGGCGGCGCCCCGCGCGGCGCGGCCGTGGCGCCGACAGAATCAGAGCGCGTGGCCTGGCTGCTGCGCCCTGGCATGGTCTCGCCGAGAAAGTCCAGAAAACGCCGCACGGCCGGCGACAGGCCCCGGCGCGACGGAAACACCGCATGCACGATGCCGCGCGGCGGCGCCCAGCCGGGCAGCAGGTGCACCAGCCGGCCCGAGCGCAGCTCTTCGTGGCACATGTAGTCGGGCAGCCAGCACATGCCGGTGCCCGCCAGCGCCGCAAACTGGAGCGTGAGCAGGTCGTCGGCAACGTAGCGCGGGCTGTGCTGCACGGTGCGCTCGGCGCCGTCGGGGCCGATCAGGCGCAGGGTCGAGCGCCCCTCGGTGGCCGACATGGCAATGCTGTCGAGCCGTGCCAGGTCCTCGAGCGTGCGCGGGCTGCCCTGCTGCGCCAGCAGCGCGGGGCTGGCCACCAGGATCTGCGTGGCGTCGTCCAGGCGCTTGACCACCATGCTGGCGCTGTCGTCGAGCGTGGCGCGCACGCGCAGCGCCACGTCCACGCCCTCTTCGACCAGGTTGACCGTGCGGTTGCTGACCTGCATCTCCACGCGCACCAGCGGATAGCGCGCCAGGAAGGCCGGCATCAGCTCGGCCAGCACCGTCTGCGCCAGCGTCACGGGACAGCTCACGCGCACGGTGCCGCGCGGCTCGGTCTGCACCTGGGCCACCGTGTCCCACGCCGCCTGGGCCGATTCGCGGATGGCCTGGCAGTGGCGCAGGTAGGCCTCGCCCACGTCGGTCAGCGAGAGCTTGCGCGTCGTGCGCTGCAACAGGCGCACGCCCAGCTGCGCCTCCAGTTCGGAGACCCGGCGCGACAGGCGCGACTTGGGCACGCCCAGCGCCCGGCCGGCGGCGGCAAAGCCGCCGCGCTCCACCACCTCGGCAAAGTACAGCATGTCGTTCAGGTCTTGCATGGGGCAATTCTATCGTTCCAAAAACAGGACGAAGCAATGCGATTTTGGCCACTTATCAAGGAATGCATCCAAATGGACAATCTATCCATGGCCACACGGCGTGGCCGCCCACCACAGGAAGACACCATGCAACTGCTCCACATCGACTCCGCCATCACCGGCACCCAGTCCGTCTCGCGCCAACTCACCGCCCAGATTGTCGAGGCCTGGAAGACCAGCCACCCCGGCACGCAGGTCAGCTACCTCGACCTCGTCGCCAACGCCCCGGCCCACTTCACCATGGATGCCATGGCCCCGCGCACCGGCCAGACCGACAACCTGAGCGACAGCCAAAAGCGCGAAAACGCCGTGTCCGAGCAGCTGGTGAGCCAGTTCCTGGCGGCCGATGTGGTCGTGATCGGCGCGCCGTTCTACAACTTCAGCATCCCGACCCAGCTCAAGGCCTGGATCGATCGCCTGGCCCAGCCCGGCCGCACCTTCCGCTACACCGCCAACGGCCCTGAAGGCCTGGCCAAGGGCAAGACCGTGATCGTCGCCTCGAGCCGCGGCGGCGTGTACTCGACCAGCGAAGGCGGCCGGGCCATGGAACACCAGGAGAGCTACCTGCAGACCGTGCTGGGCTTCTTCGGCGTGACCGACGTGCGCTTTGTGCGCGCCGAGGGCGTGGCCATGGGCGAAGCCGCGAAGGCCGAGGCCCTGGCCAGCGCCACGCAGGCCATCTGCGACCAGGCCGCCAACCAGCCGCAACTGACGCAAGCCGCCTGAGGCGGCGCGGCACAGCCCGTGCCGCTCACACACAAAAAAACCCGGTCGATCCGGGTTTTTTTGTGGCTTCCATGGGAATGGAATCGGCCAAATCGGGCTGTAGCGTTGCGCAGCAAGCTATCGATTCAATAGCATTCAGTTGTGCTTCTTGACCCAGTCCACGTACTTGTCCATCCAGCCCTGGACAAACTTCTTGCTGCCTTCGCCAAAGTTGCCGCTGCCGTCGAACAGGCCTTCCTTGTTCTGGATGAAGGCCTCGGGCTGGCCCAGCGTGGGCACATCCAGGTAGGCCAGCACATTGCGCAGATGCTGCTGCGCCAGCGCCGTGCCAAGAGCGCCGATCGAAACGCCGATCACGCCCGTCGGTTTACCGGCCCAGGCGTTTTGGCCATAGGGGCGCGAGGCATGGTCGATGGCGTTCTTGAGCACGCCGGGCATCGAGCGGTTGTATTCGGGCGTGACGAAGATCAGGCCTTGCGCGGCCTTGATCTCGCTCTTGAGGCGCAGCACGGAAGCGGCCTGATGGGCATCGTCGTCCTGGTTGTACAGCGGCAGGTCATCGATGCGCAACTGCGTGAGGCGAAAGTCTGCCGGCGCCAACTGGGCCAGCGCGGTGGCCAACTGGCGGTTGAACGACTCCTTGCGCAAACTGCCAACGATGACAGCGATCTGGTACTGGCTCATGGGTGCTCCTTGGAACGTGGAAAAGGCCGTGAAACCACGGGCAAACCATGATAGGCCCCTGCGGCGCATCCTGCCAACCGCGCCATTTGCGCCGCCATTCGCTATGGTTTCAATAGCTTCCAGCGCTTGACCAGTAAGCGCTGGAGCCCTGAAACACTCAGAATGCCGGCAGCACCGAACCCTTGAACTCCGTCAGGATGAACTGGCGAATTTCCTCGGAGTGGTAGGCCTTGAGCAGTTGCGCCACCCAGGGTTTGTCCTTGTCGGCTTCGCGCACCGCAATCAGGTTGGCGTAGGGGCCCTTGGCGTTTTCCTGCGCGATCGCGTCGGTCTTGGGGTTCAGCCCGGCCGAAATGGCGAAGTTGGTGTTGATCGCCGAGGCGTCCAGGTCATCGAGCGAGCGCGCCAGCTGGGCCGCGTCCAGCTCCACGAACCTGAGCTTCTTGGGGTTGCTGACCACGTCGAGCGGCGTGGCCTTGAGGCCAGCACCGTCCTTGAGCTTGATCAGGCCCTTGTCCTGCAGCACCAGCAGCACGCGGCCGCCGTTGGTCGGGTCGTTGGGAATGCCGAACTTGGCGCCGTCCTTCAGGTCTTCGAGCTTCTTGACCTTCTTCGAATAGAGGCCGATGGGAAAGTTGACGGTGGTGCCCACCGACACGATCTTGTAGCCACGGTCCTTGATCTGTGCGTCGAGGTAGGGCTTGTGCTGGTAGCCATTGGCGTCGAGGTCGCCCGAGGCCAGCGCGGCGTTGGGCTGCACATAGTCGCTGAACTCCACCACCTGGATCTTCAGGCCGTCCTTCGCCGCCACTTTCTTGACCTGCTCGAAGATCTGGGCGTGCGGGCCGGCCGTGACGCCGATTTTCAGGGTCTTGTCCTGGGCCCCGGCGCCGGTGGTGAAACCGGCGGCCAGGGCCAGGGCGAGGGCGGATTGCAAGAGGGAGCGCTTGTTCACGGAAACACCTTTGAGTCAGAGATGCGCCGATCTTAGGGTTGCCCCTATCGAACCCCAACGACTATGTTTTCATTTCCTTACGCAATGGCGGCATAACGAATCAAGCACGCAGGGCGACGTTGTTGAGCTTGTCAAGCCGCTCGGGCCAGCCCCCTTCGGCCGACTGCAGCAGGATGCGCGTCCAGGCCACCCAGGCGTCCCACTGCACGCGCTTGTCCCACGCGTTGCCCCAGGCGCTGAACGCCTGCAGCGCGCTCTCGGCCGCCTGCCGCGCCTCGGCCTGGCGCCCCGCCGACAGGTAGAGCTGCGCCAGCACCATCTGCGGCTCGCCCACCCAGGGGTTGTGGCGCACCGCCTGCTCCATCACCGCGGTGGCCACGTCCAGGTCCACCAGCGGCACGTCCTGCTGGATCACCGACCAGTACAGCGCGGTGGCGGCCGCCTCGTCAGCCGCCGACAGCGGCTGCGCGCAGCCGGCAAACACCGGCGGCAGCGGCACCAAGCCTTGCAGGCCTGGATGCTGCAGCGCCTGCGCCAGGCGCGAGATCTGGTGCAGCATGCGCCCGCTCGGGCGCATCGGCCCGGGCCACAGCGACGCGGCCCAGTGCGTGGCCTGCGGGCGCTGCTGCACGCCCGGAAAGCGCGAATAGACGTCGTCCTGCCAGCTGAACCACTGCTCGATCGTGTCGGCCATGCTGACCACGAGGAAGGCCGCCACCTCAAAAGGCGCAAGCCGCTGCGGCTGGCCATTCTTCTCCAGCACCAGGCTGCCGTCGGCTTCCAGCGCGTTGTCGAGCACGCGCTGCACGAACTGCGTGCGGCTCATGGTGCAGAACAGGTAGACCAGGTGCTCGGCGGATTCGCCGACCAGCGCCTGCAGGCGGCCGCGCTCGCTCGCGGCGTCGAACTTGACGAGGTCGACGAATGCGTTGCCGTACACGCTGTGCAGCAGGCCGAGCAGACGGATGTCGCGCGGTTGCTGCCACAGCGTGAGCGAACGCGCCACGCCCACCAGGTGGTGGCGGAAGGTGCCGGCCTTGTGCCAGTCCTGGCCCACATTGCGCGCCAGCACCGTGGGCAGCACGGGGGCCAGATCGGCGTCCTGGGCCAGCCATTCGTCGTCCAGCAGCGCCTGGGCGCGCGTGAACAGGGTGGGATCGAGCGGGTGCAAAGGCAGGGTCATGGAGTCTCTTTCGGGGAAATGGCAGCCCGAGTATCCACACCGCGCAAACGCCGCGCAGCGCCACGGTCTTGAATGCGCCCGGGCCGGGCGTGACAAGGCCGTTGACTTGCGCGGCCAGGATGCTGAAACTGCATCGGCGGGCCCGCCATCGACGGGTCCGCCCGAGCACGCCATGCCCCCCGTCCCACGCCCGCTGATCTTCGACAACCGCGAGGATGCCGCGCGCCAGCTCGCCGCGCGGCTGCAAGCCTACCGCGGCCGCCACCCGCTGGTGCTGGCCATCCCGCGTGGCGCCGTGCCCATGGGCCACGCGCTGGCGGCGGCACTGCAGGGCGAACTCGACGTGGTGCTGGTGCACAAGCTGCGCGCGCCGTTCGATCCCGAATTCGCCATCGGCTCGGTCGACGAGAGCGGCTGGACCTACCTCTCGCCCTCTGCCGCGGCGGCCGGTGCCGACCAGGACTACATCGCGGCCGAAAAGCACCAGCAGATCGAAGCCATCCGCCAGCGGCGGGTGCAGTACACGCCGATCCGCCCGCCGCTGGACCCTGCGGGCCGCACCGTCATCGTGGTGGACGACGGCCTCGCGACCGGGGCCACCATGGTGGCCGCCTTGCACGGCCTGCGCCAGCGCCACCCTGCGGCGCTGGTCTGCGCCGTGCCGGTGGCTTCGCCCGAGGCGCTCGGCCTGGTCCGCCCCCTGGCCGACGAGGTGCTGTGCCTTCAGGCGCCTACAGACTTCCGGGCCGTGGGGCACTTCTACCGGGACTTTGCCCAGGTCGAGGACAGCGAGGTGATCGCACTGCTCAAGCCGTGAGAACCCGGCGGCGATCCAAGGCGCGCCCCGGCCTGCTCAAGCGGCCTTGGCGGGCCGCAGGTATTTTTCGAACCAGTCGGCGGCCTGCCGGGCCACCGCGTCCAGCGTGCCGGGCTCCTCGAACAGATGGGTGGCGCCCGGAACCACGCTCAAGGTGTGCGCGCAGCGCATCTGCGCGGCTGCCTGCCGGTTGAGCTCCAGCACCTCGGGGTCGCGGCTGCCGACCAGCAACAGGGTCGGGCATGCCACGCGCGCCAGTTCTTCGGGTCCGGCCAGGTCGGGCCGGCCGCCACGCGAGACCACGGCCTGGACGGCCGGGCCCTGCGCCGCGGCCACCAGGGCGGCTGCGGCGCCCGTGCTGGCACCGAAATACCCCAGCGGCAGGGCATCGGTGACGGGCTGCTGCCCAAGCCAGCGCGCCACTGCCCGCAGCCGCTGCGTCAGCAGGGGAATGTCGAAGCGGGTGCGGTAGTCCAGATCCTCCCCGACCGTGAGCAGGTCGAGCAGCAAGGTGCCCACGCCCCGCGCGCGCAGCACGCGGGCGACCTGGTTGTTGCGCGGGCTGTGCCGGCTGCTGCCGCTGCCATGGGCGAACAGCACCAGCCCGATGGGCGCGGCGGGCAACGCCAGCAGGCCCTCGATGCAGGCCGGGCCCACAGGAATCTGCACCAGCTGTTCGATCGGCGATGCCATGGCTGCCTCCTTGGCCGCATGCGGCGCGTCAGAGATGGAACTCGCTGTGCAGCCGCTGCGTGAGCTCGTGCATGCCCAGGCCGGTCAGGTCCAGCGCATGGCTGTCCGCCATGCGCTTGCGGCATGCGCCATCCAGGTGCGCCAGCAATTCGCCGAGAAACGGGTTCGAGGCGAACACCACGAGGCGCCCGACCCGGTGTTCACCGACGGCGGAGCCCAGCAGCTGCGCGAGCTGCTGGGCAAAGGCGCGGCGCTCGTGCTCCTGGGGCCCACCACGCGGCACGTGCGCGGCGGGTCCATGGGCGGCTCCGGCGCCCGCGCCATGCACGCGGCTTTGCGGGTGCACCCAGCACTCCTTTTCCGTCCAGTGGTCCGGCTTGGTGGAATGCTGCTCCAGCACACGGGCCCTTGAACCATTGGCCACGACCGCCCAGACTGGCTTTTCCATGGTGCGCCTGCTTTCGATGGGAAAGAATTTTTATCTTCCCCCCATGCACCGAGCCGGTCAAGCCGCGCACCAGGCCGCTGCGGGTGCCGGCTCCCCACGGGCTGGCGCCCGGTTCACCGTCGGGAGCGGCCAAGCGGCCTTTTTCAGGCGCTGCCGCGGCTCACCAGGCGACCGTGTAGGCGCCCTTGAACTGCGCGGCCACGAAGTCCTTCACTTCGGGCGACTGGTAGGCCTTCACGAAGGCCTGCAGGCCGGCATCCTTCTCGTGGCCGGCGCGGGTCGCGATGACCACGGTGACATAGGGCGTGTTCGGGTTCTCGAGCGCCAGCGAGTCGCCCGTGGGCTTGAGGCCCGCCGCCACTGCGTAGCTGCTGTTGACGGCCGCGGCGTCCAGGTCGTCGAGCGAGCGCGCCAGCTGCGCGGCCTCCAGTTCGACGAACTTGAGCTTCTTCGGGTTGGCGACGATGTCCAGCGCCGAGGCGCGCGTGGTCACGCCGGGCTTGAGCTGCACCAGCCCCTGCTCGGCCAGCACCATCAGGGCGCGCGAGCCGTTGGTCGGGTCGTTGGGAATGCCCACGCGTGCGCCCGTCTTCAGGTCGGCCAGCTTGGTGACCTTCTTGGAGTAGATGCCCATCTGCTGGCGCACCGCCGGCGCCACGGCCACCAGCTTGTAGCCCCGGTCCTTGTTCTGGGTTTCGAGGAAGGGCACGTGCTGGTAGATGTTGGCGTCGATCTCGCCTTGCGCCAGCGCGGCGTTGGGCTGGATGAAGTCGCTGAACTCGACCAGCTTGACCTTGAGGCCGTTCTTTTCGGCCACGCGCTTGGCCACTTCGGCGATCTGGGCGTGCGGGCCGGTGGTGACGCCGATGGTGACGCTCTTGTCGGCGGCGAGCGCGGCCAGCGGCACAGCGGCCACGGCGGCGGCAGCGATCAGGGACTGGAGCAAGGTGCGTTTGTGCATGGTGTGTCCTTGGGGCAGTGCCCCGCAAAATAAGGGAGTCAAATCAGCCGATAACGCTTATGCAGTAAGCGCTGGAAGCTATCAAAACAGGAGTTCTTCAGCGGTGGCTCAGGCGGCGTACGGCCCAGTCGCCCAGGCTCTGGATGGCCTGCACGAAGAAGATCAGCACCACCACCACGGCCAGCATGATGTCGGGCAGAAAGCGCTGGTAGCCGTAGCGGATGCCCAGGTCGCCCAGGCCGCCGCCGCCGATCGCACCCGCCATGGCCGAGTAGCCGGTCAGGCTCACGAAGCTGATGGTCAGGCCCGCGACGATGCCGGGCAGCGCCTCGGGCAGCAGGATCTTCCAGACGATCTGTCCGGTGGTCGCGCCCATCGACTGGGCAGCCTCGACCAGGCCGTTGTCGACCTCGCGCAGCGCGGTCTCGACCAGGCGCGCAATGAAGGGCGCGGCCGCCAGCGTCAGCGGCACCACGGCGGCGCCCGTGCCGATCGACGAGCCCGTGATCAGGCGCGTGAACGGAATGATCGCGACCAGCAGGATGATGAACGGCGTCGAACGCACGGCGTTCACGATCCAGCCCACGGTCTTGTTGAGCGGGCCGTTTTCGAGCACGCCGCCCTTGTCGGTCAGGCGCAGGAACACGCCCAGCGGGATGCCGATGAGTGCGCCGATGACGCCCGAGATGCCGACCATGACAATGGTTTCCCACAGCGACGTGGCAAACAGCTCCAGCATCATTTCTGAAAAATTCTCAAACATCGCTCAATCCTTGCTGGGCACTTCTTCGACCTGCACGCCATGCTGGCGCAGGTGCGCGATGGCGCTCTGAATCTGTTCGGCCGCGCCGCTGGCAAACACCGCCAGCGACCCGAAGGGCTGGTCCTGGATCTCGTCGATCTGGCCGTGCAGGATCGACAGCTCGAGCCCCAGATCGCGGATCAGGTGCGACAGGATGGGCTGGTAGGCGCTCTCGCCCGCATACGACAGGCGCAGCAACTGGCCGACGCCGCCGCTGAGCCCGGCCGAGAGCTGGCGCACGCGCGCCATCACGCTCGCGGGCAGCTCCTGCGGCACGATCTCGTCGATCAGGCTCTTGGTGATGGCCTGCTGCGGGCGCGTGAACACCTCGAGCACCGGGCCCTGCTCGACTATGCGGCCGGCGTCGATCACGGCCACGCGGTCGGCCACCTGCTTGATGACCTGCATCTGGTGCGTGATCAGCACCACCGTCAGGCCCATTTCCTGGTTCACCTTGCGCAGCAGATCGAGGATCGAGCGCGTCGTCTCCGGGTCCAGCGCCGAGGTGGCCTCGTCGCTGAGCAGCACCTTGGGCCGGCTGGCGAGCGCGCGCGCAATGCCCACACGCTGCTTTTGCCCGCCGCTAATCTGCGCCGGGTAGCGGTCGGCAAGCTCGGTCAGGCCCACCAGGTCGAGCAGCGGATTCACGCGCTCGCGGATCTCGCTCTTGGACAGGCCCGCCAGCTCGAGCGGCAGCGCCGCGTTGTCGAACACCGTGCGCGACGACAGCAGGTTGAAGTGCTGGAACACCATGCCGATGTCGCGGCGCGCGGCGCGCAGTTCGGCGTCATTGAGCGTCGTGAGATCGCGGCCATTGACGATCACTGCGCCCTGGGTCGGGCGGTTGAGCAGGTTGATGGTGCGCACCAGCGAGCTTTTGCCCGCGCCGCTGCGGCCGATGATGCCGAACACCTCGCCTGGCGGAATGTGCAGGTCGATGCCGCGCAGGGCCTCGACGGGGCCCGTCGGGCCCGGATAGGTCTGGGAAAGTCCCCGAATCTCGATCATGGAAAAAAAAGGGCCACCGCACGCATGCTGCGCTGCGGAAGCCTGAGGGCAAACAAAGGGGGTGACTGTACGGTGGACGGGTCAAAGTCCAACGATTGAATAGTCAGGTGATAAGACCCAAAGTTTATATGGCCGGGAAAACCCTAGTGCACTGGCCTGAACTCCAGGGAGCGCAGCGCAGCCCCCAGGCAGCGGCGGTGGTGGCCAGCACACGCCCGGAGGCGGTGGGCAGAGGCGGTGAGAATGGCATGTCGGCTCCTGAATAAATGCCTGCGGACCGGGGCAACGCGGCTCACTTGCGCGTGTAGATCTGGTCAAAGCTCGCGCCGTCGGCAAAGTGGTCCTTGTCGGCCTGGGCCCAGCCGCCGAAGGCCTGGTCGATCGTGAACAACGTGAGCGCAGGGAACTGGCGCGCGAACCTGGCCTTGGCCTTCGGTGCGGTCGGGCGGTAGAAGTGCTTGCCCGCGATCTCCTGGCCTTCGTCGGAGTACAGGTAGCGCAGGTACTCCTCGGCCACCTTGCGCGTGCCGCTGCTTGTCGACCACCTTGTCCACCACGGCCACGCTGGGCTCGGCCAGGATGGAGACCGAGGGCGCGACGATCTCGAACTTTTCGGGGCCGAACTCCTTGAGCGCGAGAAAGGCCTCGTTCTCCCAGGCCAGCAGCACGTCGCCGACGCCGCGCTGCACGAACGTGATGGTCGCGCCGCGCGCGCCGGTGTCGAGCACGGGCACGTTCTTGTAGAGCTTGCCGACGAACTCCTTGGCCTTGGCGTCGCTGCCGTACTTGCGCTTGCCGAACTCCCAGGCGGCCAGGTAGTTCCAGCGCGCGCCGCCCGAGGTCTTGGGGTTGGGCGTGATGACGGCCACGCCGGGCTTGGCGAGGTCGTCCCAGTCCTTGAGGCCCTTGGGGTTGCCCTTCTTCACAAGGAAGACGATGGTCGAGGTGTAGGGCGCCGAGTTGTGCGGCAGGCGCTTTTGCCAGTCCGGCGCCAGACAGGGCGCCATGCCTGACCAGGGCGTCGACGTCGCCGGCCAGCGCGAGCGTGGCCACGTCGGCCTCGATGCCGTCGATGACCGAGCGCGCCTGCTTGCCCGAGCCGCCGTGCGACTGCTTGACGCTGACGTCCTGCCCGGTCTTGGGCCTTCCAGTGCCGCGCAAACGCCTGGTTGTATTCCGACGTACAGCTCGCGCGTCGGGTCATAAGAGACATTGAGCAAGGTCACGCCTTGGGCAAACGACGGCAATGCCGTCAGGGCCAAGCCGGCCAGCACGGCGCTGGCCAGGGGAAACTTGATAAAGTGGCGGCGAATCGTCATGGGAGGGCCTTCAGTCAGTGCAGGGAAGCCGGTGCGCATCACCGGTCGAAGGCATTCTGGAAGGCCAAGTTAAAAACTGAAACGAATAAAATTTCAGTTCTTAATACCCAAAATGTCTTAAATACTGTCCCACAAGGAATTTCTCCATGGCACGCACCGTCCACTGCATCAAACTCGGCAAGGAAGCCGAAGGCCTCGACTTCCCGCCCTACCCCGGCGAACTGGGCAAACGCCTGTGGGAAAGCGTCAGCAAGGAAGCCTGGGCCGCGTGGCTCAAGCACCAGACCATGCTGGTCAACGAAAACCGCCTGAACCTGGCCGACGCGCGCGCGCGCCAGTACCTGGCGCGCCAGATGGAACAGCATTTCTTTGGCGGCGGCGCCGACACCGTGCAGGGCTACGTGCCGCCCAGCGCCTGAACGCCACAGCCCTGCGCAGACCTTCCGGGCGCCCCTTTGTGGCGCCTTTTTCGTTCCTTTCTCTTTCCACCCATGGCACCCCGCACCGACGCAATGGACAGCAGCCCCGCCCAGGCACCCACGGCCTTCCTGCACGGCTGCGGCCTGCCCGCGGCCTGGGCCGGCGAGCCGCAGTGGCGCATCCTGCAGACCGACTTTGGCGAGGGACAGGACTTTCTCGCCGCCTGGGCCGCGTGGCGCGCCGACCCCGCGCGCCCCACCCTGCTGCACTTCGTCGCGCTGCAGGACGCACCGCTGCCGGCGGACCAGCGCCCGCGCGCGGCAGCGGTCGGAGCCCGCGCTGGCGCAGGAACTGCAGGCCCAGTGCTGGGGCCTGCTGCCCGGCGTGCACCGCCTGGCGTTCGAGGGCGGGCGTGTGCTGCTCACGCTCTGCGTGGGCGAGGCGTCCGTCCTGCTGCGCCAGCAGGACTGGACGGTGGACGCGGTCTACCTCGGCGGTCCCGGCCCCTGGGGCCCGCACTTTGTCAAGGCGCTGGCGCGCTGCTGCCGGCGCGGCACGCATCTGGCCGTTGCAGACACCACGCCCGCGGCGCACGCGGCGCTGGCCCAGGGCGGCTTCGAGATGGAGAGCGAAACGGCGCCCGGCAGCCCCCTGCTGCGCGCGCGCTTCAATCCGCGCTGGGAGCCACGCGCACCGCGCGCCAGCGCGGCCGCCTGCGCGCGGCCGGCGCGCTGCACCGTCATCGGCGCGGGCCTGGCGGGCGCTGCCACGGCCGCGAGCCTGGCGCGGCGCGGCTGGCAGGTGCAGGTGCTCGACGCCGGCGCCACCCCGGCCAGCGGCGCCTCGGGCCTGCCCGTGGGCGTGTTCGCGCCGCACCTCTCGCCCGACGACAACGTCTATTCGCGCGTCTCGCGCAGCGGCGTGCGCGCCATGCTGCAGCAGTCGCAGGCGCTCTTGCAGGACGGCGTGGACTGGCACCCCGGCGGCGTGCTGGAGCGCCGCCCCGGCGACAACCCGGGCCTGCCCAGCGGCTGGAAGGCGGGCCCGGGCGCGGACTGGAGCCGGCCGGCCAGCGCGCACACCCTGCAGGCAGCCGGCCTGCCCGCCGGTACCAGCGCCTGCTGGCACGCGCGCGCCGGCTGGGTGCGGCCCGCGCGCCTGGTGGCGGCGCTGCTGGCGCAGCCGGGCATCGCCTGGCAGCCGCAGGCGCGCGCCGCGCGGCTGCAGCGGGCGCCCGGCAGCGCTGCCTGGCAGGCGCTCGACGCGCACGGCCAGCTGCTCGCCGAGGCCGAGGTGCTGGTCGTGGCCGCGGGCCCGGCCAGCAGCCAGTTGCTGGCCTTGGCCGGCGCCGCCGCCCTGCCGCTGCAGCCCGTGCGCGGCCAGCTGTCGTGGGGCCTGCAAGGCGCAGCGGCCGCCGGCCTGCCGCCGTTCCCGGTCAACGGCCATGGCGGCCTGGTGGCCCATGTGCCGGTGGCGGGCGGCCATGCCTGGCACATGGGCTCGACGTTCGAGCGCGACATCGACCACCTGCCGCTGAGCGACGCCGAGCGCGCCGCCGCCCACGCCAGCAACTGGCAGCAGCTGCAGGAGCTGCTGCCCGGCGCCGCGCCGGCGCTGCAGGCGGCGTTCGACCCCGCAGCGGGCGGTGCGCAGGCCGTGCGCGCCTGGGCCAGCGTGCGCTGCACTTCACCCGACCGCCTGCCGATCGTCGGCCCGGTCGACGCGGCGGCGCTGCCCGGCCTGTGGGTCTGCACCGCCATGGGCTCGCGCGGGCTCACGCGCGCCGTGCTTTGCGGCGAGCTGCTGGCCGCGCAGCTGCAGGGCGAGCCGCTGCCGCTCGACGCCCGGCTGGCGCGCGCGCTGTCGACGCAGCGGCTGTGATCTGCAGGACACGTCGCTCTTGATTCAGGAGCTGCCAGCGCATACGTACTCTTGGTTTCAGGGCCATTTGTGCCTGAAACCCTGTTTGCACGCGCACAAGCAGCTCTTCTTTTTGCAGTGGTTGCCCATGGCCCCGGGCTGGTGCCCTGCCATAGCGGCACCCGACCATATGCTTATGCGCATAAGGGAAGCACAAAACAATCGTTTGCTTCCATAAGAAGGCCTCCTAAAGTGCGCGCCATGCACGACTGAGTGGCCTTATGTACCAATACACCGAATTCGACCACCAGTTCGTGCGTCAGCGCGCCGCGCAATTCCGCGACCAGCTCGAACGCTGGCAGGCCGGCAAGCTGCAGCGAGGACGAGTTCCGCCCGCTGCGGCTGCAGAACGGCTGGTACGTGCAGCGCTACGCGCCGATGCTGCGCGTGGCCGTGCCCTACGGCGAGCTCGCCAGCCACCAGCTGCGCGTGCTCGCACGCATCGCCCGCGAGTACGACGAGCCCGAGGCCGAGGTGCTACGCGCGCGCGCCACGCAAGACCAGCACGGCGAATGCTCGGCACGGCCAGCGCACGCTGCCGACCGCACTACGCGCCACTTCACGACGCGCACCAACGTGCAGTTCAACTGGATTCCGCTCGCCAAGAGCGCCGACGTGATGGACCTGCTGGCCAGCGTCGACATGCACGGCATCCAGACCAGCGGCAACTGCATCCGCAACATCACGAGCGACGAGCGCGCCGGCATTGCGCCCGACGAGGTGGCCGACCCGCGCCCGTTCGGCGAGATCCTGCGCCAGTGGAGCACGCTGCACCCCGAGTTCGCCTTCCTGCCGCGCAAGTTCAAGATCGCCATCACCGGCGCCGCCGAAGACCGCGCCGCCACCGCCTGGCACGACGTGGGCCTGCACCTGCGTGCAAGAACGACGGCCGGCGAGCTCGGCTTTCGGTGCAGGTGGGCGGCGGCATGGGCCGCACGCCGATCATCGGCACGGTGCTGCGCGAGTTCCTGCCGTGGCACCAGATCATGAATTACCTCGAAGCCGTGATCCGCGTCTACAACCGCTACGGCCGGCGCGACAACATCTACAAGGCGCGCATCAAGATCCTGGTGAAGGCCGAAGGCCAGCGCTACATCGACGAGGTCGAGGCCGAGTACCGCCAGATCGTCGAGCACGACGGCGCGCCCGCACACCATCACGCAGGCCGAATACGACCGCGTGGCGGCCTGCTTCGTGCCGCCCGACGCTGCACGCGCCGTGTCGGCGCCGACGCCGATGCCGCACCTGCGCGCCGCGGCCGACGACGTGCCGTTCGCCCGCTGGCTCGAGCGCAACGTGGCGCCGCACCAGAACCCCGCGCTGCGCGCCGTCACGCTGTCGTTCAAGCGCCCCGGCGCCAGGCGCCCGGCGATGCCGAGTGCCGACGCAGCTCGACACCGCCGCCGACCTGGCCGACCGCTTCAGCGCCGGCGAGGCGCGCGTCACGCACGACCAGAACCTGCTGCTGCCCTGGGTGCATGCGAACGACCTGCCCGCGCTCTGGCAGGAGGCCACGCGCCGGCCGGCTTCGCCAGCGCCAACATCGGCCTGCTGACCGACATGATCGCCTGCCCCGGCGGCGACTTCTGCGCGCTCGCCAATGCGCGCTCGATCCCGATCGCCGACGCCATCACCGAGCGCTACCAGGACCTGGACGAGCTGCGACGACATCGGCGAGCATCGACCTGCACATCAGCGGCTGCATCAACTCCTGCGGCCACCACCACAGCGGCCACATCGGCATCCTCGGCGTCGACAAGGACGGCAAGGAGTGGTACCAGGTCACGCTCGGCGGCTCCGACGGCCGCACGCTGCAGCGGCCCGGCCGCAGCCCGGCAAGGTGGTCGGCCCGTCGTTCTCGGCCGCCGAAGTGCCCGACGTGATCGAGGCCGTGCTCGACACCTACCGCGCCGCGCGCGCCAGGCCAGCGAGACCTTCATCGACACCCTGCGCCGCATCGGCATCGACCCGTTCAAAGCCGCCGCCAACGCTGCGCGCCATGCCACATCGCAGGCCGAAACGGCCTGAGCGCCGGCAGCCTCCTTGAGACCATGACCATGAAAATAATAGCTAGCAGCGCACACCAGGCAAGCGTTACAGGCCAAAAAGTGCTGCAACTGCCGAACGACGCCGATCCGCTGGCGATCGACCTCGCCGGCGTCACCCGCATCGACCTGCAGTTCCCCAAGTTCACCGATGGCCGCGCCTACAGCCAGGCGCGCCTGCTGCGCCGCGGCGCCAGCTTCACGGGCGAGATCCGCGCCACCGGCGACGTGCTGATCGACCAGCTGGTGCAGATGGCGCGCGCGGCTTCGACGTGGCGGTGCTCAGGGACGGCGTGGACGCGGCCGACGCGCAGCGCCAGTTCGACCGCTTCCACGGCTTCTACCAGGGCGACGCGGTGCAGCCGCGCCCGCACTTCGCCAAGGCCGCGTGATGACGGCCGGCAGCCCGACCCTGCTGGCGCGCGGCCCGGCTGCCAAGGCCACCGCGGTGCACGCCCGCGCCAGCGCCGATTACGCCGAGAAGCTCGCGCAGACCTGCGATGTGTTGCGCCAGGCAGCCCGGCTCGGGTCAGTGACACAAGCGTCCAGCCTGGGCGCGGAAGACGTGGTGATCACCCATTTGATCAACGCCTTGCAGCTCGACATTCCGGTCTTCGTGCTCGACACCGGCGCGCTGCACACCGAGACGCTGGCGCTGCTCGAGCGCACGCAGGCGCACTCGCGCGCGCCCGTCACCGTCTACCGCCCGCAGTTCGACGCCGTGGTCCAGTTCATCCGCACGCACGGCCAGAGCGCGATGTACGAGGGCATCGAACTGCGCAAGTCCTGCTGCGCCATCCGCAAGATGGAGCCGCTGGCGCGCGCGCTGGCCGGCAAGCAGGGCTGGATCACCGGCCTGCGCCGCGAGCAGTCCAGCGCCCGCGCCGAGGTGCCGCTGGTCGATGCCAGCGAAGTGGCGAGCAAGGGCCTGACCAAGTTCAATCCGCTGGCCGACTGGACCTGGGGCGACGTCTGGCACTGCATCGCCGAGAACGGCGTGGACTACAACCCGCTGCACGACCAGTTCTACCCGAGCATCGGCTGCGCACCCTGCACGCGCGCCATCAGCCTGGGCGAAGACTTCCGCTCGGGCCGCTGGTGGTGGGAGGACGAATCGGCCAAGGAATGCGGCCTGCACGTCCAACCCGCAGCGCATGCGCCAGCGTCCGAACCCAGCCCAAACGTGTCTGAAACCGCCCCCTCACCATCGAAGGCCCTTGCATGAACGCCCGCACCGACTTCTCTGCGCTGAACCAGCTCAGCAACCGCCACCTCGATGCGCTCGAAGAGGAAACCATCTTCATCCTGCGCGAAGTGGCCGCCGCCTTCGAGCGCCCCACGCTGCTGTTCTCGGGCGGCAAGGATTCGCTGGTGATGCTGCGCTGCGCCGAAAAGGCCTTCGGCGCCGGGCGCATTCCGTACCCGCTGCTGCATGATCGACACCGGCCACAACTTCCCCGAGGTCACGGACTTCCGCGACCTGCCGCGCCCAGGAGCTGGGCGCCGAGCTGATCGTGCGCAGCGTCGAGGACTCGATGGCGCGCGGCACGGTGCGCCTGGCGCATCCGGGCGAGTCGCGCAACGTGCACCAGTCGGTGACGCTGCTCGAAGCGATCGAGGAGTTCCGCTTCGACGCGCTGATCGGCGGCGCGCGCCGCGACGAGGAAAAGGCGCGCGCCAAGGAGCGCATCTTTTCGCACCGCGACAGCTTCGGCCAATGGCAGCCCAAGGACCAGCGGCCCGAGCTGTGGACGCTGTTCAACACGCGCCTGCAGCCGGGCGAGCACTTCCGCGTGTTCCCGATCAGCAACTGGACCGAGCTCGACGTCTGGCAATACATCGAGCGCGAGCAGCATCGCCCTGCCGTCGCTCTACTACACGCACCAGCGCGAGGTGGTCGAGCGCAAGGGCCTGCTGGTGCCCGTGACAGCGCTGACCCCGGCGCGCGAGGGCGAGCAGGTGCAGACACGCGGCGTGCGCTTTCGCACTGTCGGCGACGTCACCTGCACCTGCCCGGTCGAGAGCCTGGCCGCCACGGCCGGCGACATCGTGCTCGAGACCCTGGCCGCCGACGTGAGCGAGCGCGGCGCCACGCGCATGGACGACAAGACCTCCGACGCCTCGATGGAAAAGCGCAAGAAAGACGGGTATTTCTGATGAGCATGAACAATTTGATAGCTGCCAGCGCAAGCACAGCAAGCGTTACGGGCCTAAATGACCATAATTCCGCGCTGCGCTTCATCACCTGCGGCAGCGTGGACGACGGCAAGAGCACGCTGATCGGTCGCCTGCTGGTGGACAGCAAAGCGGTGCTGCAAGACCACTTGGCCGGCGTGCAGCGCGCGGGCGTTACCGATCTGGCGCTGCTCACCGACGGCCTCTCGGCCGAGCGCGAGCAGGGCATCACGATCGACGTGGCCTACCGCTACTTCAACACCGAGTCGCGCAAGTTCATCATTGGCGACGCCCCCGGCCACGCGCAGTACACGCGCAACATGGTCACCGCCGCGTCGCAGGCCGACGCCGCCGTGGTGCTGGTCGATGCCACCAAGCTCGACTGGCACTCGCCCGCGCTCGCACTGCTGCGCGCAGACGCGCCGCCACAGCCTGCTGGTGCACCTGCTGCGCGTGCCCAGCCTGGTGTTCGCGGTCAACAAGCTCGACGCCGTCCAGGACCCGGCGCTGGCCTTCAAGCACATCCGCGCGGCGCTGCTGCAGTTCGCCCAGGATGCGGGCATCACCGTGGCCGCCACCGTGCCGGTCTCGGCCCTCAAGGGCTGGAACGTGGTGGAGCGCCACCCCGGCTGGTGCGGCTACGCCGGCCCGAGCCTGCTGCAACTGCTCGAAGAACTGCCCGGCACCCCGGCCGAGAGCGCGCTGCCGCTGGCGCTGCCGGTGCAGTGGGTCGAAAAGTTCTCGGCCTCCAGCGACACCTCGCAAGGCCGGCGCGTGTTCTGGGGCCGCGTGGCCGCGGGCTGCGCCGCGCCCGGTGCGGCGGTGCAGGTCTTCCCCAGCGGCCAGGCTGCCACCGTGGCCCAGGTGCTCGACCGCGTGCGCCGCCCGGGCGAAGTGCTCGGCCGGCCACAGCGCCGGCATCGTGCTCGACCGCGAGGTCGATGTCTCGCGCGGCGACTGGATCGTCGCCGCGCCCACCCCGGCAGCGGCCGGCGCCGCGGACGGCTTCGACGCCCCGGCCCGCGCGCCCGCCTGGCAGGCGCAGCGCGAGCTGACCGCCACCGTCGCCTGGATGGACGACGAGCCGCTGGTGGCCGGGCGCGTGTACTGGGCGCTGCATGGCCACCGCTGGGTCAAGGCCAAGGTGCAGCGCGTGGTGCACCGCCTCAATGTCCATACCCTGGCACAGGAGCCGGCCACCGAGCTGGCGCCCAATGCCATCGGCCACGCCGCGCTGGTGCTGCAGGAACCCCTGCCGGTGGCGCCGTTTGGCCGCTCGCGCACGCTCGGGTCGCTGATTCTGGTGGACACCGCGAGCCACCGCACGGCAGCCGCCGTGCTGCTGCAGGCATGACCCGCGGCAACACACCGGTGTTGGACCGCAGCAGTGGCGGCGCCGGTGCACTTGCGGCACCCTGTGCCCATGCCTGCTGAACCGACCACTGCGCCGCTGGAGCCGATCTTCACCATCGGCCACTCCACGCGCAGCCACGCCGAGTTTCTGGCCCTGTTGCAGGAAAACGCCGTGCAGTGCGTGGTCGATGTGCGCAAGCTCACCGGCTCGCGGCGCTACCCGCAGTTCAATGCCGAGGCCCTGGCGCCCGCGCTGGCGGCCGATGGCATAGCCTACGTGCACATGGCCGCGCTGGGCGGACGGCGCGGTCGCACGCTGGCAGCGGGAGAGCATTCGCCCAACGGCTTCTGGACCCACGACAGCTTTCGCCGCTATGCCGATTACGCGCTGGCCAGCAGCGATTTCGCCACGGGCCTGCACGCGCTGCTGGCGCGCAGCCGCACCGAGCGCTGCGCGGTGATGTGCGCCGAGGCAGTGTGGTGGCGCTGCCACCGCCGCATCATTGCCGACTACCTGCTGCTGCACGGGCGCTCGGTGCAGCACATCCTGAACGCGGGCCGCACCGAAGCGGCCCACCTCACGCCGGGCGCCCGCCTGAAGGAGCCGCACGCCGCGCCCGCCGACCAGCGCCTGGTGTACCCGGCGCAGGCCCCCGGATGACGGCCCGCCGCGTCCCGCGCAGCAGCTGGCGGCGCAGAGCCACCACACCCCGCAGGGCAGCACCGCAGGCGCTTGGTGCAAACCCTTAAAATTTCACTTATTCACCGCCTTAGAAAAAACCATGACCCACGTTGTTTCCGAAAACTGCATCAAGTGCAAATACACCGATTGCGTGGATGTGTGTCCCGTCGACTGCTTTGTCGAAGGCCCGAACATGCTCGTCATCAACCCCGACGAATGCATCGACTGCGCCGTGTGCGTGCCCGAATGCCCGGCCAACGCCATCTTTGCCGAGGAAGACCTGCCCCCCACCGAGCTGGCGTTCATCAAGCTCAATGCCGACCTGACCAACGCCCCCGGCTGGAAGGTCATCACCAAGCGCAAGGCCGCGCTGCCCGAGGCCGACGAGTGGAACGGCCAGCCCGGCAAGGTCAAGGACCTGGTGCGCTGAGCGCCGCTGCGCTGCCGCACCGCACTGCACCCCCATCGGCTTGCACCGCTTGAGCACTGTCCGCGCCCCCGCCACTGCGCCGCTGGAGACCGACGCCGTCGTCATCGGCGCCGGCCCGGTCGGCCTGTTCCAGGTTTTTCAGCTCGGCCTGCAGGGGCTCAAGGCGCACGTGGTCGATGCCCTGCCCGAGCCCGGCGGCCAGTGCATTGAGCTGTACGCCGACAAACCCCTCTACGACATCCCCGGCATCGCCCACTGCAGCGGGCGCGAACTGGTCGAGCGCCTGCAGCAGCAGATCGCGCCGTTTGCGCCGCAATGGCACCTGGGCGAATCGGTGGCGCAGCTCGCAGCGCAGGCCGACGGGCGCTTTCTCGTCGGGACCTCGCGCGGCACGCAGCTGCTGGCGCGCGCCGTCTTCATCGCGGCCGGCGTCGGCGCCTTTGTGCCGCGCGCGCTCAAGGTGCCGGGCATCGACGTTTTTGAAGGCACACAGCTGCTCTATCGCCTGGACGATCGGGCCGCCATCGCGGGCCACCATGTGGTCGTGCACGGCGGCGACGAGCCCGCGGTGTCGCAGGTGCTGGACTGTGCGGCGGCCGAGCAGCCGCCCGCCAGCCTCACGCTGCTGCACCGCCGCGATGTGTTCGACGCACCGCCCGCTCAGCTGGAGCAGCTGCAGGCACTGCGCGACGCCGGGCGCATCCAGGTCGCCATCGGCCAGATCACCGGCACCGAACAGGACGGCGGGCGCCTTGCTGCGCTGCAGCTGCTGGCACCCGACGGCAGCACCCGGCGCGTGCCGCTGGACCTGCTGCTCGTGCGCCTGGGCCTGTCGCCCCGTCTGGGGCCCCTGGCCGACTGGGGCCTGGCGATGGAACGCAAGCAGCTGGTGGTGGACACCGCCAGCTATGCCACCAGCGTCAGCGGCATCCACGCCGTGGGCGACATCAACACCTACCCCGGCAAACGCCGCCTGATCCTGTGCGGCTTCCACGAGGCCACGCTGGCGGCCTTTGCCACTGCCGAGCGGCTGGCGGGCCAAAAAATCCCGCTCGAATACACCACCAGCAGCGCGCGCCTGCAGCAGCGCCTGGGTGTGGCGGCTGCGGACACCAAGGCCTGACGCGCCATCACTGCGCGGTCCGCCGGACCGCAGATTCCACCAACACCCTGGCTTGCCCGGCCAGAAAAAACAAAAGCCGCAACGGTGTGGACCGTTGCGGCTTTGAATTCGACCTGTGAATCGCGGTCTCTGCGCGCTAAAGAATGCTGCGCAAAAAACCGAAAATCGACAAACTCTGGCGGAGTGGACGGGACTCGAACCCGCGACCCCCGGCGTGACAGGCCGGTATTCTAACCAACTGAACTACCACTCCTGGCAGGCAGCTTTCGCTTGCATTCAAGACGCAAGCCAAGCGCTACAACTTGGCGACCCCACGGGGATTCGAACCCCGGTACCTACCGTGAAAGGGTAGTGTCCTAGGCCTCTAGACGATGGGGTCAAAACCTTGGAACAACCGACAACAACAAAAACCTGGTGGAGGTAAACGGGATCGAACCGATGACCTCTTGCATGCCATGCAAGCGCTCTCCCAGCTGAGCTATACCCCCACATTTTTGGCGTGCACCCTGCGGCGCAGCCAAATAAAAACCCTTGCACATCAAAGACCTGCAAGGGCTTTTGACTGGCGGAGTGGACGGGACTCGAACCCGCGACCCCCGGCGTGACAGGCCGGTATTCTAACCAACTGAACTACCACTCCTGGCAGGCAGCTTTCGCTTGCATTCAAGACGCAAGCCAAGCGCTACAACTTGGCGACCCCACGGGGATTCGAACCCCGGTACCCACCGTGAAAGGGTAGTGTCCTAGGCCTCTAGACGATGGGGTCAAAACCTTGGAACAACCGACAACAACAAAAACCTGGTGGAGGTAAACGGGATCGAACCGATGACCTCTTGCATGCCATGCAAGCGCTCTCCCAGCTGAGCTATACCCCCCAGCGAATCGCGATCAATCTATTGTTTGTCGCGATCACCTGAGCCTTGAATTATAGACAGGTTTTTCAGCGCTTTTGCAATCTTGCCACAACTTTTTCTCTGCCCATCAATTCCAGCACCGCATCCACCGATGGCGTGTGCGCGGTGCCGGCCACCAGCACGCGCACCGGCATCGCCAGCTGCGGCATCTTCAGGGCATGGTCCGCCAGCACCTGCTTGAAGGCCGCGCCGATGGCCTGCCGGTCCCAGGGGCAGTCCTGCAGCGCCTGCACCAGGGCGTCGAGTGCGGGAGCCACCGCGACAGTGACATGCTTTTCGCGCTCGTCTGCCGCGGCGTCCACGGCCTCGCTGTAAAACACATGGGCCCAGTCGGCCAGCGCCACCGTGGTGTCGCAGCGGTCCTTGAACAGTGCGCAGATGCGCGGCAGGCGGCCGTCCGCCAGGTCTGCGGCAGCAATGCCGCGCTTCTCCAGCTGCGGCGCCACGAGCGCGGCCAGTGCGTCGTCGTGCATGGCCTTGAGGTGCTGGGCGTTGACCCAGCGCAGCTTGGCTTCGTCGAACTGCGCTGCGCTGCGCCCGAGGTGGTCCAGGTTGAACCACTGCAGGAATTGTTCGCGGCTGAAGATCTCGTCGTCGCCATGGCTCCAGCCCAGGCGCGCCAGGTAGTTCACCATGGCTTCGGGCAGATAGCCTTCGTCGCGGTACTGCGTCACGGGCTTGGCGCCGTTGCGCTTGCTCATCTTCTCGCCCTGCTCGTTGAGCACGGTGGGCAGGTGGGCATACACCGGCGGCTCTTTGCCGAGGGCGCGGAAGATGTTGATCTGGCGCGGCGTGTTGTTGACATGGTCGTCGCCGCGGATCACATGCGTGATGGCCATGTCGATGTCGTCCACGACCACGCAGAAGTTGTAGGTGGGTGTGCCGTCGGGGCGCGCGATCACCAGGTCGTCGAGTTCGTCGTTGCGGATCTCGATGCGCCCCTTGACCTTGTCGTCCCAAGCCACCACGCCGCCCTGCGGATTCTGGAAGCGCAGCACGGGCTGCACGCCCGAAGGCACGGGCGGCAGCGCCTTGCCGGGCGCGGGCCGCCAGGTACCGTCGTAGCGCGGCTTTTCCTTGGCGGCCATTTGCGCCTCGCGCAAGGCGTCGAGTTCGGCCACGCTCATGTAGCACGGGTACACATGCCCGGCCGCCTGCAGCTGCGCCAGCACTTCCTTGTAGCGGTCCATGCGCTGCATCTGGTAGAACGGCCCCTCGTCGGGGTCCATGCCCAGCCAGTGCATGCCTTCGAGGATCACATCCACGGCCGCCTGCGAGGAGCGCTCGAGGTCTGTGTCCTCGATGCGCAGGATGAAATCGCCGCCGGTGGCGCGCGCGAATGCCCAGGGGTACAGCGCAGAGCGGATGTTTCCGAGGTGGATGAAACCCGTGGGCGACGGCGCAAAGCGCGTGCGCACGCGCGTGGAGGAGGTGTTGTCGGTCATGGCAAGGTGTCCAGACCCCGTGCGAGGTCGGCTTTCAAATCGTCGATGTGTTCCAGGCCCACGGCCACGCGGATCAGCCCCTGGCCAATGCCTGCGGCCTGGCGCTGCTCTTCGCTCAGGCGCCCGTGCGAGGTGCTGGCGGGGTGGGTGATGCTGGTCTTGGTGTCGCCCAGGTTGGCGGTGATGCTGCACACGCGGGTGCTGTCGATCACATGGAAAGCCCGGCCGCGGCCTGCGGCCGCACCGCCGGCGCGCACGTCGAAGGCAAGCACAGCGCCGCCGGAGCCCGACTGCTGGCGCATGGCCAGCGCGTGCTGCGGGTGCGAGGCCAGGCCCGGGTAGTACACGCGCGCCACGGCCGGGTGCGCTTCAAGCCATTGCGCCAAGACCAAGGCAGAGGCGCTTTGCGCCTGCACGCGGATGGACAGCGTCTCCAGGCCCTTGAGCACCACCCAGGCGTTGAACGGCGACAGGTTCATGCCGGCGCTGCGCAGCAGCGGCGCGAGCTTGTCGTCGATCAGGGCGCGCGGGCCGCACACGGCGCCTGCCATCACGCGGCCCTGGCCATCGAGGAATTTGGTGCCCGAATGGATGATCAGGTCTGCGCCCAGGCGTGCGGGCTGCTGCAGCGCGGGCGACGCAAAGCAGTTGTCCACGGCCAGCAGCGCGCCGGCCGCGTGGGCGATGTGGGCCAGCGCCTCGATGTCGCACAGGTCGGTCAGCGGGTTGGTCGGTGTCTCGGCAAACAGCAGCCGCGTCTCGGGCCGCAGGGCCGCTTTCCAGGCGGCGGTGTCGGTCTGGGGGACAAAGCTCGACTGCACGCCAAAGCGTGCAAACTCGCCGCCAATGAGCCGCATGGTCGAGCCGAACATCGACTGCGAACACACCACATGGTCGCCCGCCTTGAGCAGCCCCATGCACATCAGCAAGATCGCCGACATGCCGCTGGCCGTGCCGACCGCAGCCTCGGTGCCCTCCAGCGCCGCCAGGCGCTGCTCGAACGCCGTCACGGTCGGGTTCGAGGTGCGCGAATAGGTGTAGCCCTCTTCCTCTCCGGCAAAGCGGCGCGCCGCGGTGGCTGCGTCGGGTTGCACGAAGCTGCTGGTCAGGTAGAGCGCTTCGGAGTTTTCGCCATAAGCGCTGCGGGGCACCGACTGGCGCACCGCCAGCGTCTCGCGGTGCAGGCCAGGGGGCAGGTCGTGGCTCATTGCGCAGTTCCTTTTTGCATCGTGTCCAGCATGGCTTATGCGTCCTGCGCGTTGGGCAGGGCCAGGCGCGACGTGTCTTCGTCGCCCTCTTGCGCGCTTCCACGGCCCTGGTTGAGGCGCTCGATGTCGCCGGCGTTGATGTCGCCGGTCACATAGACGCCGTCAAAGCAGGACGCATCGAACCCGTCGAGTTGCGGATTGAGCGAACCAATGGCCTTCTTCATTCCCTCCACGTCCTGGTAGATCAAGGCATCGCAGCCGATCCATTCGCGCACTTCCTCGACACTGCGGCCATGCGCGACCAGCTCGGCGCTGGTCGGCATGTCGATACCGTATACGTTGGGGTAGCGCACTGGCGGCGCGGCACTGGCCAGGTAGACCTTGCGCGCGCCCGCATCGCGCGCCATCTGCACGATTTCACGGCTGGTGGTGCCGCGCACAATCGAGTCGTCCACCAGCAGCACGTTGCGGCCTTTGAACTCGCTGGCGATCACATTGAGCTTCTGGCGCACCGATTTCTTGCGCACGCCCTGCCCCGGCATGATGAAGGTGCGGCCCACGTAGCGGTTTTTGACGAAACCCTCGCGGTACGGAACACCCAGCAAATGGGCCAGCTGCGTGGCGCTGGGGCGGCTCGATTCTGGAATCGGAATGATCACGTCGATTTCGCTGGGCGGCACGGTGGAAACCACCCGCTTGGCCAGCGCCTCGCCCAGGTTCAGCCGCGCTTGGTAGACCGAGATGCCGTCGAGCGCCGAGTCGGGGCGCGCCAGGTAGACGAACTCAAAAATGCAGGGCTGCAGCTGCGGCGCCACTGCGCACTGCTGCGCATGCACCTGCCCGTCGAGCGCGACAAAAACCGCCTCGCCCGGCGCGATGTTGCGCTCGAACACCTGACCCGTGCCCTCCAGGGCCACCGACTCGCTGCCCACCATGACCGTGCCGTCCGGGCCGCGCCCCATGGCCAGTGGCCGGATGCCGTGCGGATCGCGGAACGCCACCAGGCCGTGGCCGGCAATCAGGGCGATGACGGCGTACGAGCCCTTGATGCGCTGGTGCACGGCACGCACCGCGGCAAACACGTCTTCGGCCTGCAGAGGAACGCCGCGCGTGGCGCGCTCGAGTTCGTGCGCAAACACATTGAGCAGGACTTCGGAATCGCTGTCGGTGTTGGTGTGGCGGTGGTCGGTCGAGAACAGCTCGGCACGCAGGGCCTGCGCATTCGTCAGGTTGCCGTTGTGCACCAGCACGATGCCAAAAGGCGCGTTCACATAGAACGGCTGCGCCTCTTCTTCGCTGTAGGCGTTGCCCGCCGTGGGGTAGCGCACCTGCCCCAGCCCGGCGTTGCCTGGCAGCGCGCGCATGTTGCGCGTGCGAAACACGTCGCGCACCATGCCCTTGGCTTTGTGCATGAAGAACTTGCGTCCTTGCTGGGTCACGATGCCGGCAGCATCCTGGCCACGGTGCTGCAGCAGCAGCAGGGCGTCATAGATCAGTTGATTGACAGGGGTCGCACTGACGACACCGACGATTCCACACATAGTTGACTCTCGTTCATTGGCGGGGCCAGGCCCGCAAAATTGCGGCAGGCAGCGCGACCGACGGCCGGCGCCCACCCACGAATCCGTTCACAAAGGCAGATGCCTGCCAAACTCCTCTGGCAGCGCCGGCTTCAGTTGCTGCAGCGCCACCGACAGCAGCGGCGCGCTGCGCGACTCCTGCCACCAGGCGCCTTCATGCAAGGGCGTCAATTCGACGACCACGGCCACGACCAACAGCAAGACGACGGCGCGCAGCACGCCAAACAGCCCCCCCAGGGTGCGGTCAGCGGGGCGCAGGCCCGTCGCCTCGACCAGCTTCTTGCCCAGCCAGGCCACCAGGCCACAGGCAAAAATCGCGATCACGAACACCACAACGAAGCCGGCCGCATAGCGCACCGGCCCCTGCACCTCGCCGATGGGCAGCAGCACCGCCATGTCGGAGGCAAACCACTGCGCCGCGATGAACGCCACCACCCAGCCCGCCAGCGACAACACTTCAAAAACCAGGCCGCGCCAGGCACCGATCAGCATCGACGCCAGCAGCACCGCCACAAAAATCCAGTCCAGCGAAGCCATGGGCGAGCGCGCAGGTTCACAGCGTGAGGATGGACGCAGGCAAATCCAGCGTCTTGATGCGCGCCGCGGCCTTGTCGGCATTGCCACGCCCCTCGAACGGCCCCACGCGCACACGGGTGCGCTTGCCATCCTTGGTCTCGACCACCTGCATGTAGGTCTTGAGTCCGGCGCGTTCGAGCTTCTGGCGCACCTCGCGCGCCTTGTCGGCGTCGGCAAACGCGCCGATCTGCACGATGAAACGCCCCTCGTCAGAGTGCGCCGGGGTCTGCGCCGGGCGCCCTTCGAGCAAGGCGCGCGCACGCGCAGCGTCGTCGCTGTGCACGGCAGACTTGGGTTCGGATTTGGGTTCGGGTTTGGGCTCAGACCCGGTGCGCGGCTGGGGCTTGGGTTCAGGCTTGGGTTCGGGTTTAGGTTCGGTTTTGGGCTCGGGTTTGGCAGCCGGCCTGGGCTCGGGCTTGGCTTCGGCACGCACCTGTGGCTTGGCCTGTGCCACCGGCGCCTCGACTGCAGCGGGCTTGCGCGCCTCACGGGCAGACGCCACCACCTCTTCGCCATCGGCCAGGCTGGCGGCATCGGGCGCGCGCGCACTGGGCGCAGGCGAGGCGGGCGCCGCCGGCGGCACCACGGCAGCGGGCGCCACCAGCGGGGCCACCTTGTTGCGGTCGGGGATCTCGATGGGGGTGTCCACCGGAACCGGCCGGGGCTGCGTGTCAAACAGCATGGGAAAACCCACCACGCCCAACAGCACCAGCACGGCCGCACCGATCAAGCGATGGCGCGCACGCCGGCGCATCACGTCGATGCTCTCGGCCCGTGGGGCGCGCGAAGGCCGTGTCGCCTTGTCGCCTTGCCCCTTTTGGCCCGGCCACCGAAACTTGAAAAATGCCATGAAATTGCGAAAACCCGTGTGGACCTAGTCCATGTGCTTGGCTTGCAGGCGCGGCGTGCCATGTTGCAAAACGCCACCCACCGTGTAGAACGAGCCAAAGACGATGATTCTATCAGCGGGGTCTGCCGCAGCCACCGCCGCCGCCAGCGCCTCTTCAGGACCGGCATGCGTGCTGCTGGACACGTCGCGCCGCCCGCCCGCCACGATTTGCAGGGCATTCCACTTCTGCTGCAGCCCCGCCGCGGTTTCGGCGCGCGCAGTGGGCAGGTTGGTGAAATACCAGCGGTCGATCAGCGGCCCCACCTTGGCGAACATCGGCGCCAGGTCCTTGTCGGCCATGGCGCCAAACACCGCGTGCGTGGTCGGGAAATAGCCCATGGCGTCAAGGTTGGCCGTGAGCGCCGCCACCGAGTGCGGGTTGTGCGCCACGTCCAGCACCAGGGTGGGCTGGCCCGGAACGATCTGGAAGCGCCCCGGCAGCTCGACCAGGGCCAGGCCGTTGCGCACCGCCTGCGCCGTGACCGGAATACGCTCGCGCAAGGCCTCGAACGCCGCCAGCGCGCCAGCGGCATTGACCAGCTGGTTGGCGCCGCGCAGTGCCGGATAGGCCAGGCCCGCATAGCGCCGGCCGCGCCCCGCCCAGCTCCACTGCTGCTTGTCGCCCGAGAAATTGAAGTCCTGGCCAAAGCGCCACAGGTCGGCGTTGATCTCGCGCGCATGGTCGATGACGCTCTGCGGCGGCATCGGGTCGCTGACCACCACGGGGCGCCCGGCGCGCATGATGCCGGCCTTCTCGCGGCCGATGCTCTCGCGGTCGGGACCCAGAAACTCGACATGGTCCACGTCGATGCTGGTGATGACGGCGCAGTCCGCATCGATGACGTTGGTGGCATCGAGCCGCCCGCCCAAACCCACTTCGAGGATGGCGACATCGAGCCGCGCGTGGCCCATCAGGCGCAGGATGGCCAGCGTGGTGAACTCGAAGTAGGTCAGCGAGACATCGTTGCCATTTTGCGTTCGGGCGCTCTCCACGGCTTCGAAGTGCGCTATCAAGTCAGAAGCACCGACGCTCTCGCCGTGGATGCGGCAGCGCTCTTCGAAGTGCACCAGGTGCGGCGAGGTATAAACGCCCGTGCGGTAACCGGCCTGCAGCGCCACGGCTTCGAGCATGGCGCAGGTCGAGCCCTTGCCATTGGTGCCGGCCACGGTGATCACCGGGCAGTCAAAGCGCAGCGCCATGCGGCGCGCGACCTCGCGGACCCGGTCCAGGCCCATGTCGATGTTCTTCGGGTGCAGGCGTTCGCAGTGGGCGAGCCAGCCTTCCAGGGTATGGATATTGGTGTGCATACAGGGCGCCATTGTCGCCGAGCGGGTGGGTAGCGCATGATGGCGCGCATGAGTACCCCTGACATTACCCTGTACGGCATTGCCCAACTGCGACACCGTGAAAAAGTCCCGCGCCTGGCTCACGGCCCACGGCGTCGCGCACCGCTTCCACGACTTCAAGAAACACGGCGTGCCCGCCGACCGGCTGGCCGACTGGATGGCCGCCCTGGGCTGGGAAAAGCTCGTCAACCGCCAGGGCACCACCTGGCGCAAGCTCGACCCCCAGAGCCAGACCAGCGTGCACGACGCGGCCAGCGCGAGCGCCCTGCTGCAAGCCCACGCCAGCGCCATCAAGCGCCCCGTGGTCGAGTGGCGCCACCACGGCGCCGCCCGCACCACGGTGGGCTTTGATGCGGCCCTGTGGACGCAATGGCTCAACGGCGCGGCAAGCTGACCCAGCCCCGTTCTTTACGCAGATTTACGGTGCCAAAGTCCTCCGTTTGCAGCGGGCGCATAAACTTTTTGCAAGTCTGGCGCGTTAAGAACCTGTTCAAGCCCGCTCGACCCGAAAGGGGTTCATCCATGAAAAAACTCGCACTTTTCTCCCTGCTTGCCAGCGCAGCCGCGCTGGCAAGCGCACAAGAGCAGGCCCGCGTGCTCTCGGCCACGCCCATCGTGCAGCAGGTGGCGGTGCCGCAGCAGGTGTGCGGCAACGCAACGGTCTACACCGGTCCCCAGACCACGGGTGGCGGCGCGGTGCTGGGCGCCATTGCGGGCGGCGCGGCCGGCAATGCCATTGGCGGCGGCAGTGGCCGCGCGGCGGCGACGGCGCTGGGCGTGATCGGTGGCGCGCTGCTGGGCAACCAGATCGAGGGCAACGGCCGGCCCGCCTACCAGAACGTACAGCGCTGCGGCACCGAGACCTACTACGAAAACCGCACCGTGGGCTACACGGTCGTCTATGAGTACGCGGGGCGCCAGTACACCACGCAGACGCAGACCGACCCGGGCCGCACCATCGCCGTGCAGGTCCAGCCGCTGGACAGCGGCGCGCCCTACAGCCAGGCCTATTCCACACAACCCGGCCCCTACGGCCCGCAGCAGGGCGTTACCAGCCAGCCGGGCGTGGTCGTGACGACCTCGGCTACGGCGCGCCCGCCTACCCCGCCCCCTATGGCCCCGCCTAGCGCCGGCGCCGGTGTATGTGAACCCGGCGGTCTCGATCGACCTGGGTTTCAGCAGCGGCTGGGGCGGCCACCGCGGCCACTGGCGCTAGGCTGGCAGCCCCTGCCTCCAAGAGCCCTTCGGGGCTCTTTTTTTGTGCCGACACCGTCCCGGCGCGGCGCGCCCGGCGGCCCGGCGTGCCGTGGCCTAAAATTGCCGGTTTGTCCCTGCCAGCAGCCCTTCCATGACCACCGAAAAAATCGACGGCGTCTCCGTCACCACCCAGGCCAGCGTGTACTTCGACGGCAAATGCGTGAGCCACGGCATCACGCTGCCCGATGGCACGAAGAAATCGGTCGGCGTGGTGCTGCCCGCCACGCTCACCTTCAACACCGGCGCCCCCGAAACCATGGAATGCGTGGCCGGACGCTGCGAGTACCGCCTGGACGGCACCGACGCCTGGCTGACCAGCGCGCCCGGCGACACCTTCAGCATTCCCGGCAACTCGAAGTTCGACATCCGCGTGACCGAGGCCTACCACTACATCTGCCACTTCGGCTGAGCTTCGGTTGCACGCGCGGCGCCCGGTTGCGCCGCGCTTTTTGACCGCCCCGCCCCTTCCAGCCACCTCACAGGACCTGCGCCCATGGCCACCATTCTCCAAAACCTTCCCGTCGGCCAAAAGGTCGGCATCGCCTTCTCGGGCGGCCTGGACACCAGCGCCGCCCTGCTGTGGATGAAGCTCAAGGGCGCCCAGCCCTACGCCTACACCGCCAACCTCGGCCAGCCCGACGAGCCCGACTACGACGCCATCCCGCGCAAGGCGATGGAATACGGCGCCGAAAAGGCCCGCCTGATCGACTGCCGCACGCAGCTGGCGCACGAGGGCATTGCCGCGCTGCAGGCCGGCGCCTTCCACATCAGCACCGGCGGCCTGACCTACTTCAACACCACGCCGCTGGGCCGCGCCGTCACCGGCACCATGCTGGTGGCCGCAATGAAGGAAGACGACGTCCACATCTGGGGCGACGGCAGCACCTACAAGGGCAACGACATCGAGCGCTTCTACCGCTACGGCCTGCTCACCAACCCTGCGCTGCGCATCTACAAGCCCTGGCTCGACCAGCTGTTCATCGACGAGCTCGGCGGCCGCGCCGAAATGTCGGCGTTCATGACCGAGCACGGCTTTGGCTACAAGATGAGCGCCGAGAAGGCCTACAGCACCGACTCCAACATGCTCGGCGCCACGCACGAGGCCAAGGACCTGGAGTTCCTGTCCAGCGGCATCCGCATCGTCAACCCCATCATGGGCGTGGCGTTCTGGAAGGACGACGTGGCCGTCAAGGCCGAGGAAGTCTCGGTGCGCTTTGAAGAAGGCCAGCCCGTGGCGCTCAACGGCGTCGAGTTCAACGACCCGGTCGAACTGATCCTCGAAGCCAACCGCATCGGCGGCCGCCACGGCCTCGGGCATGAGCGACCAGATCGAGAACCGCATCATCGAGGCCAAGAGCCGCGGCATCTACGAGGCCCCGGGCCTGGCGCTGCTGCACATCGCCTACGAGCGCCTGGTGACCGGCATCCACAACGAAGACACGATCGAGCAGTACCGCATGAACGGCCTCAAGCTCGGCCGCCTGCTCTACCAGGGCCGCTGGTTCGACCCGCAGGCCATCATGCTGCGCGAAACCGCCCAGCGCTGGGTGGCGCGCGCCATCACCGGCACCGTGACGCTGGAGCTGCGCCGCGGCAACGACTATTCGCTGCTCAACACCGAAAGCCCCAACCTGACCTACCACCCCGAGCGCCTGTCGATGGAAAAGGTCGAAGACGCGCCGTTCTCGCCGCTGGACCGCATCGGCCAGCTGACCATGCGCAACCTCGACATCGTGGACACGCGCGCCAAGCTCGGCATCTACGCGGGCGCAGGCCTGCTGTCGCTGGGCGGCGATGCGGCGCTGGCGCAGCTGGGCAATGGCGACAAGAACTGAGCCTGCGGCCTGCGGATGCACAGACAAATTAGCCTCTAGCCCTTGACCAGCAAGCGCTGGCAGCTATTGAAATAGAAGCGTTTGCCGCAACGCCTCGACCGCCCTGCCACCTGGCCGGGCGGTTTTTTATTTTGTGATGGTGCCTGGCGAGCCCCCGGCAGATGGAACCCGCACGCCTGCCTGCCGCGTCCAACCAGAAGCCGCCAAGCGCTGTTTGCGGCGGCGGGAGGTGGAACCATGAAGCAAGTGAAACACTGGCAAGACCCGGTCAACGCGCTGTTGGGCGCCTGGCTTGCGTTGTCACCGTGGGTACTGGGCTTTCAGAACCAGATGGCGCCCACGGCCAACGGTGTGGTCGTCGGGGTGGCCCTGATCGCCGCCGCGCTCGGCGCGTATTTCCTGCCACGCGCCTGGGAAGAGTGGACCGAAGGCGTGCTCGGGCTGTGGATGGTGGCGTCGCCGTGGGTGCTGGGTTTCAGCACGAACCACAACGCCATGGTCAACGCAGTCGTCTCGGGCATTGCCGTGGCGGTGCTGGCCCTGTGGGTGCTGGCGACCGATGCGGACTACAGGCCCTGGGGGCATGACCGCACCGCGCAATGACAGCGCGCTCCATGAAAAAACCGCCTTCGGGCGGTTTTTTCATGCCATTTCGGCCTCTAACGCTGATGGATGAATCGCCTTCAGCTATACAAAAAGAAGCACTCTGGCGCACCCGAGCGCCTCACACCACCACTGGCTCGGGTTCCAGCCGGATGCCAAAACGCTCGTAGACGCTGGTCTGGATCGCCTTGGCCAGCGTCATCACCTCGCCGCCGGTCACGCTGTTGTCGCCGCGGCCGCGGTTGACCAGCACCAGCGCCTGCTTTTCGTACACCGCGGCCTTGCCGACGGTCTTGCCCTTCCAGCCGCAGGCGTCGATGAGCCAGCCCGCGGCGAGCTTGATGCGGCCGTCGGGCAGCGGGTAATGCACGATCTTCGGGTCGCGCGCGATGATGTCTGCGCACTGCTCGGGCGTCACCGTCGGGTTCTTGAAGAAGCTGCCGGCGTTGCCGAGCACCGCCGGGTCGGGCAGCTTGGCGCGGCGGATGGCGCAGACCCAGTCGAAGATCTGCTGCGCCGTGGGCTGTGCGACGCCGGCCTCGGCGGCGCGGCGCTCGAGTTCGACATAGCCCAGCTCGGGCTTCCAGGGCTTGGGCAGCCGAAAGCGCACCTGCGTGATGACCGCGCGCCCGGCCAGGCCCATGCCGCGCGGCAGGCTGCCGGCCGCGCCGGGCTGCGCCGGCGCGTGCTTGAAGACCGAATCGCGGTAGCCGAAGGCGCACTGGGCGGCGTCGAGCGTGAAGCCCTGGCCCGTGGCCAGGTCGACCGCGTCGAGCGAGTCGAAGCGGTCCTGCAGCTCGACGCCATAGGCGCCGATGTTCTGCACCGGCGCGGCGCCCACGGTGCCGGGGATCAGCGCCAGGTTTTCCAGGCCCGGCCAGCCCTGCGCGAGCGTCCAGGCGACGGTGTCGTGCCAGGGCTCGCCCGCGCCGGCTTCGACGATCCAGGCGTGCTCGGTCTCCTGCACCAGGCGCCGGCCCTGGATTTCGACCTTCAGCACCACGGGCTTGACATCGCCCGTGAGCACGATGTTGCTGCCGCCGCCGAGGACGAACACCGGCCCCCGGCCCAGCACCGGATCGGCACGCAGCGCGGCGATGTCGGCCTGCGCGCGCACGCGCACCAGCGTCTCGGCGCGGGCCACAATGCCAAAGGTGTTGTAGGGCTGCAAGGGAGACGTTTTTCTCGACTAACATCGGCCGGATTGTCGCACCCCCTCTTGGGGCGACGTGCTTTTTTGGAGAGTCAACGCCATGCCATCTTTTGATACCGTTTGTGAAGCCGACTTCGTCGAAGTGAAAAATGCCGTGGAAAACACGGCCAAGGAAATCGGCACGCGCTTTGACTTCAAGGGCACCTCTGCCGCCGTGGAACTCAAGGACAAGGAGATCACCATGTACGGCGACGCCGAGTTCCAGCTCACGCAGGTCGAGGACCTGCTGCGCGGCAAGCTCACCAAGCGCAATGTCGACGTGCGCTTCCTCGACATCGGCGAAGCCGCAGAAGATCGGCGGCGACAAGGTCAAGCAGGTGATCAAGGTGCGCAACGGCATCGAGAGCGAGCTGGCCAAGAAGCTGCAAAGGCTCATCAAGGACAGCAAGCTCAAGGTGCAGGCCGCCATCCAGGACGACGAAGGTGCGCATCACCGGCGCCAAGCGCGACGACCTGCAGGCCGCCATGGCGCTGATCCGCAAGGACATTGCCGACATGCCGCTGTCGTTCAACAACTTCCGCGACTGAAACTGCGCTGCGCCTGCCATGCGCCTCTGCCTGCCGCCCCTTCTGGCCTGCGCGCTGCTGTGCCCGGCGGCCGCCTTCGCGCAGGCCGTGGCGCTCACAGGCATCCTGGGCAGCAAGGCGCTGCTGGTGGTCGATGGCACGCCGCCGCGCGGCGTGGCGCCGGGCGACAGCCACCAGGGGGTGAAGGTGGTGTCGGTGGGCCGCGACGACGCCGTGGTCGACTTCGGCGGCATGCGGCGCACCGTGCGCCTGGGCGAAGCGCCGGTGAGCGTGGGCGCGCGCGGCGGCAGCGGCGGCGCATCGTGCTCACGGCCGACAGCCGCGGGCATTTCGTCAACCAGGGCCAGATCAACGGCCAGGTGATGCAGTTCATGGTCGACACCGGTGCCACCACCGTGGCCATCGGCCAGTCCGACGCCGACCGCATGGGCCTGAACTACCGCAGCGGCCAGCCGGTGCGCATGGGCACGGCCAACGGCGTCGCCCAGGGCTGGCGCCTCAAGCTCGACTCGGTGCGCGTCGGCGACGTGCAAGTCTATGGCGTCGACGCCGTGGTCACGCCCCAGCCCATGCCCTACGTGCTGCTGGGCAACAGCTTTCTGACCGAATTCCAGATGAGCCGGGTGAACGACCAGATGGTGCTGGAAAAGCGCCACTGAGGCCCCCATGAACCCGCCCGTCCGCGCTGCCATCGACGAGGAATACGAAGACCTGCTGAGCCTGTGGTCCGACCTCGAATCGGGCCTGTCGGTGCTGCTCGCGCAGCCGCAGCAGGTGCAGGGCTTTGCCGCCAAGGTGCGCCAGTTCGACCGCTGGCTGCAGGACCTGGTGGCGCACGACATCGATGCCTCGCTCTACCTGATGTTCCAGCTCGCCGCCACCTCCACGGTGGGCTACAGCGCTTCGCACGCACTGGTCTGCGCCACGCTGTGCCACATCATGGCGCGCGAATTCGCGCTGCCCGGCCACGAGCGCAACGCCCTGGTGCGCGCCGCCATGACCATGAACATCGGCATGACCGCGCTGCAGGACGAGCTGGCCAACCAGCGCGAGCACCCCAGCGCCGCGCAGCAGGAGGCCATCCGCCAGCACCCCGAACTGGGCCTGCTGCTGCTCGAACGTCTCAACGTCACCGACGACCTGTGGCTCGAGCTGGTCGGCCAGCACCACACCAACCTGGCCGAGCGCACGCCGCTGGCCGAGATGCTCGACGTGGACCGGCTCACGCGCATCCTGGGCACCATCGACCGCTATGCCGCCATGATCAGCCCGCGCAAGTCGCGCCCGGGCCGCAGCGCCACCGACTCGGTGCGCGCCCTGGTGGGCCAGGAAGTGGACCAGCGCGACGAGGTGGGCTACATGCTGGTGCGCACCGTGGGCCTGTGCCCGCCCGGCACCTTCGTGCGGCTGGACAACGGCGACACCGCCATCGTGCTGCGCCGCAGCCACAAGGCCAACCAGCCGCTGGTGGCCAGCCTGATCGAGCGCGGCGGCGCCCACCTCGACCAGCCCCGCCTGTACCCGACGGCCGACGACGGCAAGCCACGCATCCAGTCGGCACTGGCGCGCACCGCCGTCACCGTCGAGCTCAACCACCGCACCATGGTGCGCCTGGGGCTGTACGCCGCGCAGCGCAGCGCCGCCCTGGTGGCCCAGGTCGGCACGGCCTGAGCCGCGTCAGTGCGCGTGGCCCCAGTACAGCAGCGCGTCGCGCCCCTGCACCGACAGCTCCACCTGCGCGCCCACGGGCAGCACCACCTTGGTCTCGACATGGCCGTAAGGCAGGTTGGTGAGCACCGGTGCCTGGATCTGGCGGCGCAGCCAGTCCACCACGGTCTGCAGCTTGTAGCCCTTGTCGTGTGACGCCAGCTGGTAATTGCTGAACTGCCCGAAAATCACCGCCTTTTGCTGCGCCAGCACGCCGGCATAGAGCAGCTGCGTGAGCATGCGCTCGACGCGGTAGGGGTGCTCGTTCACGTCTTCGATGAACAGGATCGCCGCCCGGCACCTGCGGCAGATAGGGCGTGCCGACCAGCGAGGCGAGCACGGCCAGGTTGCCGCCCCACAGCCGCGCGGCCGCAATCTCGAACGCGGCGGGTTCTGCCGCGACGGCCGATTTTTCGCGCGGCATGCGCCAGCCCGCACCTTCGCCGTGGCCCGAGAGCAGGTCGTCGAAGCAGGCTTCCATGATGTCGTCGGGGGTGCCTGCCACGCCGAAATCGGCGCCGAGCGACGGGCCGGCCCAGGTCACGGCGCCGGTCTGCGCCAGCACGGCGTTCTGGAAGGCGGTGAAGTCGCTGACGCCGACGAACAGCATGCCGTTGTCGACCGCGCGCGCCACGGCCGCGTAGTCGATGCCGGGCAGGATGCGCGTGAGGCCGTAGCCGCCGCGCGAGATCAGCGCCACGTCGGCGCCGCTGGCGGCCGCGCGGTGGATGGCCGCCAGCCGCGTGGCGTCGTCGCCGGCAAAGCGCGTGTGGCTGGCGAGCGCGTCCACGTCGACTTCCACCTCGTGGCCCAGCTTCTGCAGGCGCTTGATGCCGCGCCGGAACGCCGCCTTGTCGCGCACTGCGCTCGACGGGGAATAGATATAGATGTGCTTGGGGCCGTGGTCGTGGCCGCAGTCGCAGGGGTCGTGGTCAGAAGACAAAACGCTCAGGCCGTGCTGCGGCCTGCTCCGAGAAAAGTGCGGGGCGGGCGGGCCTGTCAGCACGCCCGGGAGTCAGGAGGCGAAGTATTCCACAGCCTGCCGGGCGATCGCCGCGCCGTGCTCGGGCACGAAGTGGCCGGCCTGCGCCAGCACCACGGGCGGCGGACAGCCGCGCACGGCCTGCTGCAGCTGCCGCATCGCCGCCAGTCCCAGCACCGGGTCTTGCGCGCCGACAAAGGCCAGGCTGCGGCCGCTCCAGCCGTGCTGCCAGAAATGCCGGGCCGCGCGCGACAGCGCGGCGCCCGGCGCGTCGGGGCGGTCGGGCACGCGCGCGGGGAAGGCGCGCAGCGCGGCGCGGTAGCCGCGGTCAGGGAACGGCGCATCGTAGGCCGCGCATTCGGCCGCGCTCAGCTGCGGGTTGCCGCGCGCGAGCAGCCGGGCCACGCTGTACAACGGCTTCTTCGCGCACATTTCGCGCCAGTCCAGAAAGCCCTGCGGCAGCGGCGCATCGCCCGTCGCCAGCAGCGTGTTCATGGCCAGCAGGCCGGCAAAGCGCTCGGGCAGCGCCATGGGCAGCGTCAGGCCCAGGATGCCGCCCCAGTCCTGCACCACCAGCACCACGCGGCGCAGGTCGAGCCGCTCGACCAGCTCCAGCAGCACCTGGCGGTGCCACTCAAACGCGTGGAAGGCATCCTTCTTGGGCTTGTCGCTCTTGCCAAAGCCGATCAGGTCGGGCGCCACCACGCGGTGTCCGGCGGCGGTGAACACGGGCAGCATGTGCCGGTACAGGTAGCTCCAGCTGGGGTTGCCGTGCAGGCACAGCCAGGTCAGGGGCGCGTCCCGCAGGCCTTCGTCGAGGTAGTGCAGGCGCAGGCCGCCGAGCGCCGGCAGGTCGCTCACATAGTGCGGCGCCCACGGGTAGCCGGGCAGGTCGGCAAAGCGCGCCTCGGGCGTGCGCAGGGCGTCGTCGCGCAGCGGGTGCGCGGCCAGCGCCTGGGCGCGTTTTTCGTGGCGGCGCTGGCGGAAGAAATCGCCGAGCAGCGCCGCGCATTCATCCGCCAGCACCCCGCCCTGCACCACTGTCTGGTGGTTGAGCCGCGGCTGGGCAAACAGATCGAGCACCGATCCGGCCACGCCGGTCTTGGGGTCGCTCGCGCCAAACACGACGCGCGGCATGCGCGCGTGCAGCATGGCGCCGCTGCACATGGCGCAGGGCTCGAGCGTGACGTAGAGCGTGCAGTCTTCGAGCCGGTAGTTGCCCAGCCGCTGCGCCGCCGCGCGCAGCGCGACGATCTCGGCATGCGCCGTCGGGTCGTGCGCCTGCACGGGCGCGTTGCGCCCGGTGGCGATGGCCTCGCCGCCGCGCACCACCACGGCGCCCACGGGCACCTCGCCGGCCTGCGCGGCGGCGCGCGCCTCGGCCAGGGCCAGGCGCATCCAGTGCGCGTCGGTGTCTGCTTGCGTGCCCATGAATATCTTTTTGATAGCTGCCGGCGCTTGCCCCATCAGCGTTAGAGGCCGATTTGGCTGTTATTTTAGGGTTCGTCGTCGGGCATGGGCCGCGGCTGCTGCATCAGGCCTTCGACCGCCTGCTGGACCTGCTGCTGCACCTGCTGGCTGTGCGCGCGCACGGTGGCCGGTGTGGCAGCGGTGTCCGCGCCGGCGCTCGGCTGCAGCACGGGCACGGCGCTGCGCGTGGCCGCGAACTGCTTCTTGGCCAGCAGGCCGACGATGGCCAGCGCCAGCAGCAGCGAGACGATTCCAAGCGCAGCGCGCATCTCAGCCCTCCTGCGCGGGCACCAGGCCCAGGGTCTCCATCCACGCGGCCAGCGCCTGGGCGCCGGGCGCCGCCCTGGCGGTAGGCCTGGTGCATGGCGGCGTGCGCTTCCTTGCGGTGCTGGTTGAGCTTGAGCGCGCACTGCAGGTCGGTCACGCGCAGCTCGAAGGCCACGATGCCGGCCAGCATCTTCTGCGCAAAGTCCTCACCCAAGGCGCGCCACTGGGCCGCATAGGGCGGCTCGTGGTCGCCGATCAGCGCCTTGAGCAGCGCGTCCTTGGCGGCCGGCTCCTCGACCAGCGTGGCCTGTACCCGGCAGTGCACGGCCAGGTAGTTCCAGGTGGGTACGCGCGCGAGGTCGGGGTAGACCGCGGGCGACAGGTAGGCGTGCGGTCCCATGAAGGTGACGAGCGCCTGGGGTCGCGCCTGCAGGTAGCGCCAGTGCGGGTTGGCCTTGGCGCAGTGGCCCAGCAGCACCAGGCCGTCCGCGCGCTCCTGCAGGTGCAGCGGCAGGTGGCTGACGCACGGAAAGCCCTCGTCGTCGGTGGACACCAGGCTGGCCAGCGGGTGGGCGCGCATCAGCGCGTGCGCGTGGGCCGGGTCGGTGGATTTGAACTGGGGCGGCAGGTACATGGCGGCTTTTCCTTGAGCCGCCACTGTATCGGCAAAACGGGCGGGCTCCGGGGGCACGGCGCGGCCGCTGCCAGCGCGCATGCAGGCGCGCCCCGCACGCCCTGCTTACTATTAAATCGATAGCTGCAAGCGCATACCCATCCAGCGAAACGGGCACTTTTGGCTCTGAAACAGGACCATCTCCGCCAATTGCCGCACAATCTGTCCATGCAGCTCAACTTCATCGCCAACGCCTCCATTGCCTCCGCCAGCGGCCGCACGCTGGCCGTGCTGGACCCGTCCGACGGCCAGCCGTTCGACGAGCTGCAGCGCAGCAATGCACAGGACATCGACCACGCCGTGCATGCGGCGCGCCAGTGTTTCGACGCCATCTGGCACAAGACCAGCGCCGGCCGAGCGCGGCCGCCTGCTGATGCGCCTGTCGGCCAAGGTGGCCGAGCACGCCGAAGAGCTGGCCGCCATCGAGCAGCGCGACTGCGGCAAGCCCACCAAGCAGGCCCGCGCCGATGCGCTGGCGCTGGCGCGCTACTTCGAGTTCTACGCCGGCGCGTGCGACAAGCTGCACGGCGAGACCCTGCCCTACCAGGACGGCTACAGCGTGCTGACCTGGCGCGAGCCGCACGGCGTGACCGGCCACATCGTGCCCTGGAACTACCCGATGCAGATCTTCGGCCGCAGCGTCGGCGGCGCGCTGGCCGCGGGCAACGTCTGCGTGGTCAAGCCCGCCGAGGACGCGTGCCTGTCGCCTGCTGCGCGTGGCCCAGCTGGCGGCCGAGGTGGGCTTTCCGGCCGGCGCCATCAACATCGTCACCGGCTACGGCCACGAAGTGGGCGACGCGCTCGCGCGCCACCCGGGCATCGACCACATCAGCTTCACCGGCAGCCCCGAGCGTGGGCACGCTGATCCAGCAGGTCGCGGCCGAGCGGCACTGCCCGGTCACGCTCGAACTCGGCGGCAAGAGCCCGCAGATCATCTTCGCCGACGCCGACCTGGACGCCGCCGTGCCCGGTGGTGGTCAACGCCATCGTGCAGAACGCCGGCCAGACCTGCAGCGCGGGCGCGCGCGTGCTGATCGACGCGCGGATCTACGAGCCGCTGCTGGAGCGCCTGGGCCAGGCCTTCGAGCAGCTGCGCGTGGGCCCGCCGCGATGGACCTGGACGTGGGCCCGCTGATCCGCCAGAGCCAGCAGCAGCGCGTGTGGGACTTTCTGAGCGACGCCCAGGTGGCCGGCATCCCGATGGTGGCGCAGGGCCAGATCGTGGACCAGGCGCCCGAGTCGGGCTTCTACCAGGCGCCCACGCTGCTGCGCGACGTGCCGGTGGACCACCGCCTGGCGCAGGAAGAGATCTTTGGTCCGGTGCTGTGCGCCATGGCCTTCGACGGCGAAGACCACGCCGTGGCCCTGGCCAACGCGACGCCGTTCGGCCTGGTGGCCGGCGTGTGGACGCGCGACGGCGCGCGCCAGTTCCGCATGGCCAAGCGCCTGCACTGCGGCCAGGTCTTCATCAACAACTACGGCGCCGGCGGCGGCGTCGAACTGCCCTTCGGCGGCGTGAAGTCGTCCGGCTACGGCCGCGAAAAGGGCTTCGAAGCGCTGTACGGCTTCACCACCCTCAAAACCGTGGCCATCCGCCACGGCTGAGTGGCCTCGCATGCCTGCGGCGCCCGGCGCGCCGCAGGCTGCGATCACGCCGCTCCTCCCCTTTCCTTGTGTCCGTCGACGAAGTTTCCTGTCCATGCCCCTGAGTCCTCCCGCCCCCCGCACCGCCCGCCATGCCCGCCGGGTCATCTACCAAGGTTTTGAACGCGAAGATGGTCTGTGGGACATCGAAGGCGAACTGCACGACAGCAAGATGCACGATGCGCCGTCGCTGCGCAACGGCGGTATCCGCCGCGCGGGTGAACCCATCCACCACATGTGGCTGCGCGTCACCGTGAACCGGGCGCTGGTCGTGCAGGCCATCGACGTGGCGATGGACACCCACCCCCTGCAGGAATGCCCCAAGGCCCGCGCCGCGCTGCAGACCATGGTGGGCTGCACCATGGGACGCGGCTGGCGCCAGGCGATCCAGAAGAACCTGGGCGGCGTGGCCAGCTGCACCCACCTGCGCGAACTGCTGTTCAACCTGGCCACCGCCGCCTTCCAGACGCTTCCGGCCGCCTTCGCGTCCGCCGGCTCCGACGAACCGCCGCGCCACCTGGGCCAATGCACCGGCTGGGACTTCAACGGCCAGGGCGTGAAGGAATACTTCCCCCAGTTCTACGGCCGGGGCACGGCGGGCGGCAGCCCTGTTGCGCCATCCCCATCCGCCGCATCCGCCGCACCCGCCGCGACCGAAGCACCGTGACCGGGGCCATCGCTCCAGCGAAATCCGCCCCAGACCCTTGCCGGAGAAGCACGGGCTGCTATTGCATTTGAACCACCCCAGGAGACAACACCGATGCGCGCACAGAACAAATCCACCATCGTCACCGGCGCCGGCAACGGCATTGGCGAGGGCATCGCCAAGCGCTTGGCCGCCGAAGGCGCACGCGTCGTCGTCGCCGACATCAACGCCGCCGGTGGCGAACGCGTGGTGGCCGAGATCACGGCGGCTGGCGGCAGCGCATCGTTCTTCCAGACCGACGTGACCGATTCGGCCCAGGTCAAGGCCCTGGTCCATGAAGCCGTGCGCCGGTTCGGCCGGCTCGACGTGGTGGTCAACAACGCCGGCTGGACGCACCGCAACCGCCCGATGCTCGAAGTGGGCGAGGACGAGTTCGACAAGGTCTATGCGATCAACGTCAAGAGCATCTACCTCTCGGCCATCCACGCCGTGCCGGCGATGCGCGCCAACCCGGGCGGCAGCGGCGGCAGCTTCATCAACATCGCCTCCACGGCCGGCCTGCGCCCGCGCCCGGGCCTGACCTGGTACAACGGCTCCAAGGGCGCGGTCATCACCACCAGCAAGTCGATGGCCGCCGAGCTGGGCCCCGACAACATCCGCGTCAACTGCATCAACCCGGTGTTCAACCCCGACACCGGCCTGGCCGCCGAGTTCGCGGGCGGCCCGGTGGACGGGGCGCGCCGCGCCAAGTTTCTTGCGACCATTCCGCTCGGGCGCTTCTCGACCGCGCTCGACGTGGCCAATGCCGCGCTGTACCTGGCCAGCGACGAGGCCGCGTTCATCAGCGGCGTGTGCATCGAGGTCGATGGCGCGCGCTGCGTCTGAGTCTGCTGCGCGCGCGTGCCAACCGCACCCGGCGCTCCGCGGCGGGGCCGCGGGCACCGAATCCCCTGGTGCCTGCACAGGACATAGTTCTCGGCGTGCGGGACATTCAGGCGGCTGACGCATAGTGTGGGTGGGCTTGGGCTCTGCACAGAGTCCATTGCGTTCCTGGAGGTCTCGATGGCATCAGCGCGCAACCTGCTACCGGTCCGAACGGCCACTGCAAGCCGCCCCACGCGGGGGCTGTGGGGCGCGTGTTCAGGTTTTGTGTTGTTGCTGGCGCTGTGGGGGTCTCTGGCACTGTCCGCAGCGCACGCGGCGCCCGTGCACGTGCTGACGGTGCAGGACGCCATCGGTCCGGCCAGCGCCGACTATCTGGTGCGCGGTTTGGACCAGGCCAAGAGCAGCGGCGCAGCACTGGTGGTGATCGAACTCGACACGCCTGGCGGGCTGGAGATATCGATGCGGCAAATGGTCCAGGCCATTTTGGCGTCTCCGGTGCCCGTGGCGGTGTATGTGCATCCCCAGGGCGCGCGTGCGGCCAGCGCCGGCACCTTCCTCCTTTATGCCGCCCAGATTGCGGCCATGGCCCCCGCCACGACCGTGGGTGCGGCAACACCCGTGGTCATAGGCCTGCCGGGGACGGAGCGCCGGCCGCCTCCCGCCGCTGACAAGGCAACGGCCACGGCGCCGGACGCCATGGCGGCCAAGCGCGTGAACGATGCTGCGGCCTTCATTCGCGGCCTGGCGCAACTGCACGGCCGCAATGCCGACTGGGCCGAGCACGCGGTGCGCGACGCCGCCACGCTGACGGCCGACGAGGCGCTGCACGACAACGTGGTCGATGTGGTTGCCAAGGACATTCCCGACCTGCTGAGCCAGATCGATGGCCGCACGGTGCGCGTGCAGTCCACCGCAGTGGCGCTGGCGACGCGCGGCTTGGCCTTTGAAACCCATCTGCCCGACTGGCGGCATCACCTGATCGGATGGATCACCAACCCCGGCGTCGCGCTGGTGCTGTTGGTGCTGGGCCTCTACGGCCTGATTTTCGAATTCTCGTCCCCGGGTGTCGGTGTCGCGGGTGTGGTCGGCGCTGTCTGCCTGTTCATGGCGCTGTTGGCACTGCAGTTGCTGCCCGTGAACTACGCCGGGCTGGCCTTGATCCTGTTCGGCCTGGTGCTGCTGGTGGCCGAGTTGCTGGCACCCAGTTTTGGCGCGCTGGGCGCCGGCGGGGTGGTGGCTTTCATTGCCGGCGGGCTGCTGCTGTTCGACCACGATGCGCCCGGCTTTGGCGTGCCTTTGCCACTGATCCTGGTCCTGGCCGCCACGTCGGCCGCCGTCATTCTGCTCGGCTGCGGGATGGCGCTGAAGGCGCGCCGGCAGCCGGTGCGCGGTGGCCGCAGCGGCTTTGCCGGCTTGACCGGCGAAGTGCTCGAAGTCAGCGAGGGCGAGATCTGGGCCCAGGTGCAAGGCGAGCGCTGGCGCGTTACCAGCCAGCAGCCGCTGGCAACCGGCCAGCGCATCCGCGTGCTCGCCGTGCAGGGGCTGACGCTGCAAGTGCAGCCCGACACCGACGCAAAGTCCACAAAACCACCAGGAGCCGCCCCATGAACACCCGTTTTGACTTCGGAACGATCAGCCTGCTCGTGCCGCTGCTGGTTCTCTTTGTCGTGCTCGCTATGAATTCCATACGCATACTGCGCGAGTACGAGCGCGGCGTGGTCTTTCAGCTCGGGCGCTTCTGGAAAGTCAAAGGCCCGGGGCTGGTGCTGCTCATTCCCGCGCTGCAGAAAATGGTGCGCGTTGACCTGCGGGTGGTGACCATGAACGTGGAGCCGCAGGACGTGATTTCACGCGACAACGTCTCGGTCAAGGTCAGCGCTGTGCTTTTCTTTCGCATCATTGATCCGGAAAAAGCCATCATCCAGGTGGAAAACTTCCTCATGGCGACCAGCCAGCTGGCACAAACCACCTTGCGCGTGGTGCTCGGCAAACACGAACTGGACCAAATGCTGGCCGAGCGCGAACGCCTCAACATTGACATCCAACGCATCCTGGACGCGCAGACCGACGGCTGGGGCATCAAGGTCACCAACGTGGAAATCAAGGACATCGACCTGAACGAAACCATGGTGCGCGCGATTGCGCGCCAGGCCGAAGCCGAGCGTGAACGCCGCGCCAAGGTCATCCACGCCGAGGGCGAGAAGCAGGCCGCCGCCGCGCTGCTGGCCGCCGCGCAAACCCTGGCCGTGCGCCCCGAAGCCATGCAGCTGCGCTATCTGCAGACCATGACGCAGGTCGCGGGCGATCGCGCCACGACCATCGTCTTCCCGCTGCCGATGGACTTGCTTGGGCCATTGCTGGCAAAAAACCAGCCTGCCACCAAAGACGAATAAGCCCATTTCGCTTGTGGACAGTTTGCGCTGTCACCGCGGCCAAGGCAGCAAGGCTGGCATGGCCGAACGCAACCACCGCACCGGGCTGCTGCATTGGCCGGGCGATAGCCTGCCAAGCAATCCAGAAGGGCGTTTTCAGAAGAACCGGGCCGGCAAACGGGGCACACCGCGCCAAGGCTTGACACCGATCAAGATCGCGGCGCACCGCACCCTTCTCATATCCGCCAAGTGGGGCAGAATCAATCCATGGCTGAACATGTCATTCCCCTCGTGGACCAGCGCACCATGGGGCTGCACGCCCCCGTGCCCCGGCATCCCGCAGCGCCCACCGGCCTGTTGTCCGACGCACGGGGCCGGCCGCTGCGCGACCTGCGCATCAGCGTCACCGACCGCTGCAACTTCCGCTGCAGCTACTGCATGCCCAAGGAAGTCTTCGACAAGGACTACGCCTACCTGCCGCACCAGGCGCTGCTGAGCTTTGAAGAGATCACGCGGCTGGCGCGGCAGTTTCTGGCCCACGGCGTGCGCAAGATCCGCCTCACGGGCGGCGAGCCGCTGCTGCGCAAGAACATCGAGGACCTGATCGCCCAGCTCGCCCAGCTGCGCACCGTCGACGGCACGCCGCCCGACCTCACGCTCACCACCAACGGCTCGCTGCTGGCGCGCAAGGCGCGCGCGCTCAAGGAGGCCGGCCTCAACCGCGTCACCGTGAGCCTCGACGGCCTGGACGACGCGGTGTTCCGGCGCATGAACGATGTCGACTTTCCGGTGGCCGATGTGCTCGCCGGCATCGAGGCCGCGCAGGCCGCGGGCCTGACCGGCATCAAGGTCAACATGGTGGTCAAGCGCGGCACCAACGACCAGCAGATCCTGCCCATGGCGCGGCATTTTCGCGGCACGGGCACGGCGCTGCGCTTCATCGAATACATGGACGTGGGCGCCACCAATGGCTGGCGCATGGACGAGGTGCTGCCCTCAAGGGAACTGATCGCACGCCTGCAGGCCGAGCTGCCGCTGGTGGCGCTGCAGCCCACCGCGCCGGGCGAAACCGCCGAGCGCTGGGGCTGGGCCGATGCCAGCGGCCGCCACGACCCGGCGCTCGGCGAGATCGGCCTCATCAGCAGCGTCACGCAGGCCTTCTGCCACGACTGCAACCGCGCGCGCCTGTCCACCGAGGGCAAGGTGTACCTGTGCCTGTTCGCCACCCAGGGCTACGACCTGCGCGGCCTGCTGCGCGGCGGCGCCGACGACGCGGCGCTGGCCGCGGCCATTGCCGGCATCTGGCAGGGCCGCAGCGACCACTATTCCGAACTGCGCAGCAGCCTGCCGGCCGACGCGGGCCCGGGCGTGCGGCGCGTGGAGATGAGCTACATCGGTGGCTGAAGATCCGCCCTGCTCTCGCCCGGCACCCGGCACGGCGCCTTCGGCCCCAGGCGGGCAGCCCCGGGCGGACGACGGAACGACGGCACGCAATCCATGAATGCGCACATCCGCCCGCTGACGCCCAGCGACGCCCCGGCCTACAAGGCGCTGCGCGACGATATGCTGCGCCGCGCGCCCACGGCCTTCACGTCCGACCACGCATCCTCGGTGGCCCTGGCGGCCAGCGAACTCGCACCGCGCCTGGGCGCGCCCGCCAGCGGCCAGTTCTTTCTCGGGGCGTTCGATGCGGCGGGCCAGCTGCTCGGCTGCGTCGGCTGCGAACGCGCGCAGCGCCGCAAGGAGCGGCACCGCGCCACCGTGCTCGGCATGATGGTGGCGCCCGCCGCGCAGCGCCAGGGCCTGGGCCGCCAGTTGCTCGCGGCCTGCATCGCCGCGGCCGAGCGCCTGCCCGGGCTGCGCCAGCTCGACCTCACCGTGACCGCCGGCAACGCCAGCGCCCAGCGCCTGTACGAAGAAGCGGGGTTCCGTGCCTGGGGCCAGCACCCCAACGCCATCGTGGTCGACGGCGTCGGCTACGACAAGGTCCACATGCTGCTGTCCCTGCCCGCCCGAGACCGCCGAATGAAAACCATGGCCCAGATCGCTGCCGAGCTGCAAGGCTACGACCCGGAGGCGCTGCGCGCGCGCGACGTGGCGGCCTTCCTGCAGCGCCTCGTCCAGCCCGTGGACGGCACCGAGGAGCTGGGCATTCGCGATGCCCTGGGCCGCGTGCTCGCGCACGACGTGGTCTCGCCGCTGAGCGTGCCGCCGCACGACAACTCGGCCATGGACGGCTACGCCTTCGACGGCCGCCAGCTCGTGGCCGGCGCGCCGCTGGCGCTGCGCGTGGTCGGCAAGGCCTTTGCGGGCGCGGCCTGGCGCGGCCGGGTGGGCCCAGGCGAGTGCGTGAAGATCATGACCGGCGCCGTCATGCCCGCGGGCCTCGACACCGTCGTGCCGCAGGAATGCGCGCAGGCCCGCGCCGATGCCGCGGGCGAGCACATCGCCATCGCCGCCGATGTGCTGCGTGCCGGCGACAACCGCCGCTTCAAGGGCGAAGACCTGATGGAAGGCCGCGTGGCGCTCTCAAAAGGCGCGCTGCTCACGCCCGCTGCACTGGGGCTGGTGGCCAGCCTCGGGCTGCAGGCCGTGCCGGTCTACCGCCGGCTGCGCGTGGCCTATGTCTCGACCGGCAACGAAATCCTGGGCCTGGGCGAAGCGCCGCGCGAAGGCGCGGTCTACGACAGCAACCGCTATACCCTGTTCGGCCTGCTCACGCGGCTGGGCGTGGAAGTGCTCGACCTGGGCCAGGTGCGCGACGAGCCCGCGCAACTTGAAAGCGCCTTGCGCCGCGCCGCGCGGCAGGCCGACGCCATCATCACCAGCGGCGGCGTCGGCGTGGGCGAGGCCGACCACACGCGCGCCCTGATGCAAAAGCTCGGCGACATGGCCTTCTGGCACGTCGCCATGCGCCCCGGCCGCCCGATGGCGGTGGGCCGCATCCACGGCGATGATATTCAAGCCAAATCGGCCTCTAACGCTGATGCTGCAAGCGCTTCTAGCTATCAAAACCATAGTTCACACAACCGGCATGGCGCCATTCTGTTCGGGCTGCCGGGCAACCCCGTCGCGGTGATGGTGGCGTTTCTCGCGTTTGTGCGCCCGGCCCTGCTGCGCATGATGGGCAGCACGCACACGGCGCCGCCGCTGCTGCGCGCCGCCAGCGCCCAGGCCATCCGCAAGAAGGCGGGCCGCACCGAATACCAGCGCGGCCGCGTGGGCACGGCGCCCGATGGCACGCTGCAGGTGCATGCCGTGGGCCACCAGGGCTCGGGCGTGCTCAGTTCCATGGTGCAGGCCAACGGCCTGATCGTGCTGCACCACGACCAGGGCAACGTGGCACCGGGCGATGCGGTCGATGTGATGCTGTTCGACGGTGTAATTTGAAAGGCCCACCATGACCTATGAAGCCCGCCACCTGCCCCAGCCGCCGGCGCGCGCCGAAGTCGATGCACTGCCCGGTGTCGCCGTGCTCGAGTTCGGCACGCCGTGGTGCGGCCATTGCCTGCGTGCCCAGCCGCTGATCGAGCAGGCGCTGGCGCCGCGCGCCGATGTCGCCCACATCAAGGTCGAGGACGGCCCAGGCCAGCGCCTGGGCCGCAGCTTTGGCGTGAAGCTCTGGCCCACGCTGGTGTTTTTGCGCGGCGGCCACGAAGTGGCACGCCTGGTGCGGCCGCAGGACGCGCAGGCGCTCGCCCAGGCGCTGCAGCAACTCGACGCGCCGGCCTGACGCCGGTCCGGGCCGGCCTGGCCGGCGCCTCAGGCCGCCTCGATCAGTGGCGTGCGCTCGGCCATCCAGGCAAGCGTTCCGGTCAACGCCGCCATGGCCACACAAAAAATCACCAGGGCCACCGCCAGGCCCAGCCAGTCCGAGAGCCAGCCCACGCCCAGGATGGGCACGATGGTGCCGACGTAGCCGACCACCAGATACGTGGACAGCAGGCCGGCGCGGGTTTCGGGCCGGGCCACCTTGTTGACGATGGCGATGCCTGCCAGGTTCACCAGCCCGTGCCCGGCCGAGGTGGTCAGCACGCTGAGCACGAACAGCGCCGGCCATTGGGTGAGCGAGGTGGCGATCAACAGCAGGTTGCACGCGGCCAGCAAGCCCAGTCCCCAGACGGCGCAGGTCTTGGTGTGCACCGGCCGGGCGAGCCACTGCACGAGCGCCGACAGGAACAAGATCATGGCGATCGACAAACCGCTCACGGCCGGCCCATGCCAGGGCACCATGCGCTCCATGAAGCTCGGGGCCAGCGAGGCATAAAGTCCAAAAATGCCGAAGGTGGCGAATGCCCCGAGGCATGCCACCATGAAGGGCCGCTGCACCGCCGGCCGGGGCAAGGTGATGCGCGGCAGCCAGTCGCGCAGCAGCAGCCGTGGCGGCGGGACCGCTGACACCTGCACTTCCACGCGCACCTGGAACAGCGCATAAATCGCCAGCGCGCCCAACAGCAGGCTGGGCACATAGGCCGTGACCAAGGGCTGCGGCACCCACTGGGCCACCAGCCCGCCGACCAACGGGCCCATGCCGAAGCCCAGTGCCATGGCGAAGCTCGTCATGGCCGACGCGCGCATCACCTGGCTGGGCCGGCTCAGCTGCGTGAGCCCCAGCGAGGCCGAGGTGGTGATCATTCCCGAGGCAATGCCGATGAGCACGCGGCTGGCCACGAACGAGGGCACGCTCCAGGCCACCGCCGACAGCAGCACCCCGGCATACACCAGCATGAGGCCCCAGCGCAGCACCGGCAGAAAGCCGAAGCGGTCACTGAGCCGTCCCAGAAACAGCAGGCTGGACAGCGCGCCCAGCATGTAAGCGACGTAGATGCCGGTGATGTGGCTGGGCTGCAGCCCCCAGCGCGCCTGGTACAGCGGGTACAGCGGACTCGCCAGCGCCGTGCCCATGACGCCCACGCACATCGCAAAGCACACCCAGGCAAACGCAGGCCAATGACGTTGCATATCCGGCAAACAGAGCGCCACATGGGCGGCCTGCGCTCCTGAAAAGAAGGAAGAAAAAGAGGAAAGCCGCTGGCCCGCTGCACCGGCACACGCGGCTTTTTCTGGGGCCCCGGGGCTGGCGCAGTGAAAGCGGCATACCCGAAGCGGGGAAACGGCATTCTACGGAAAAACCCGCATGCGGCCGTCCACACTTCTCCCTGGTCGCCCGGCTCAGCTGCCGCAGGCCACGATGCGGCAGGCCTTGCCACTGCGCCCGCGCGGCACGCTGCGGCCCAGACGCACGCGCACCTGGACCGACGCCAGCCCCTGGGCGCTGGCAAAGCCTTTCAAAGCCGCGCAGCAGCGCGCCGCGGCAGCGCGACCCGTCTCGCCTTCCAGCGGCAGGTGCAGTTCGAGGGTGTGCCGGTCCAGCTGGCGCAGGTGGAAGTCGAACACGCCGGCGTCTTCCTCCAGCACCGTGCTCAGCGCCAGCGGCAGCAGCGTGATCGAGCGCCCACCCCGCCCCGCCATGCGCAGCGGATCGTCCTGGCGCCCCTGCACCGCGAACACCGGCAGCGGCGATCCGCAGGCGCAGGGCTCGGCCTGCAGCGTGACGCTGTCGCCCAGGTCGTAGCGCACCAGGGGCTGCGCCGCATTGGCCAGGTTGGTCAGCAGCACGCTGCACGAGGGCTGGCCGGCGGGCACCGGCCGGTGGTGCTCGTCCACCGGCTCCAGGACCAGCCAGTCGGCGTTGAGGTGCATGCCTCCGTGGGCACACTCCCAGCCCATGGCCAGGAACTCGGATGTCCCGTAGCTGTTGCGCACTGCGGACCCCAGATTTTTTTCGACGTGCGTGCGCACGGCCGCGCCCAGCGTCTCGCCCCCGGTCCAGACTTCGCGCGGCGCAATGCGCAGGGTGCCGCGCGCCGCCTCGTCGGCCAGCAGAGCGGCCGCCGTCGGGTAGGTGGCCAGCACGGTCGGCGCGAAATCATTGAGTTGCGCCACCAGCTCGGCCAGCGGTGCCTGGATCGAAAAACTGCGCAGGCGGGCGCCGAGCCACGGATTGAGGGCGGCCATCCGCAGCAACGACATATGGCTGGCGAAATGCCCGCCGAGTGCGCCGACAAAGGCCGTGCGTTCGGCGAGGCCCAGCGGATCGAGCCAGCGCGCCAGCGGTTCGGGGGGGCTGCGGCGCAGCGCCTCGAGCGCGTCGTACACCGCCATGGCCTGCGCATCCTGCACAAAGATGCCCGGGCGGCCGCTGGTGCCCGAGCTCTCCCACACCATGTACCGTCCCAGCCAGGGCTCGGCCCGGCGCGCCGGGTCGGCGGTGAAAGCGCGCAAGGCATCAAGCTCCAGACGGGGGTCGGTCACCCAGTCGTCGAACCGCTCCATCAACTGGGCCCGCGTGACCACCGGAAGCTGGCACAAGGGCGTGTCGGGCCGGGCAGACGCCGGCCACAGCGCCCGGTACAGGCGCGAGCCGCGCAGCGCAGCCTCCAGCAGCAGCGCCAGCCGCGCCTGCTGGCGCTGCAGCACGCCCTCGGCTTCCCCCCTGTCGACCGCCAGCACATCTGCGGACACGGTCCACAGGCGCAACGGATCGAACACGGTACTCATGGGTCATAGCCCTCTTCAAGTTGGCTGCGGTGTGCCCCGACGGATACCGCGAAGCGGCTGCAGCAGTTCCATTAGGCGCTGCGCCCGCATCCGCCATCCGCACAAGCCCGCTTGCGGCGCATGGGCATCCACCCTGCGCCACGGCCCTGCACGCCGCAGCGCACGCCGCGCGAGCGCACTATCATGAAACCACGCTGCAGTGCGGACTGTCCTTCACCTTTCCCTCTCCACGCCATGGCAAACCTGTCCGATCCCTCGCCCGCCACACCCGGCCGGCGTGCGGCACGTGCCGCAGAAACCCCCACTGAAAAACTGGACCGCCTGGTGCATGCCGGTGGCGCCGAATTCACGGGCGGGCTGTCCCCGGTGTCGCTGGCCCTGGCCGCTGCAGACTGGGCCTGGCACCTGGGCGTGTCGCCCGGCCGGCAGCTGCAGCTGGCCGCACTGGCCGCCCGCCTCTGGGCCGACACGCTGCACGCGCAAGGCAGCGCACCCGATGCGGACGGCGCCCCGGACGAGGATCCGCGCTTTCGCCATGAAGCCTGGGCGCACTGGCCGTACCACCAGATGCGCGCTGGCTTTCGCAATGCCGAAGCCTTCTGGCGCGAGGCCAGCTGGGTGCCCGGCATGACCGCGCACCACAGCGACCTCACGCGCTTCTTCGCGCGCCAGTGGCTGGACATGCTGGCCCCCGCGAACTGGCCCGCCACCAACCCGCTGGTGCTGCGCGATGCGATCGAATCGGGCGGCACGCGCCTGCGACAGGGCACGCGCCACTGGCTGGCCGACGCGACCGGCGTGCCGCTGCCGGGCGAGCCCGAGCGCATGGCCCCGTTCCAGGTCGGCCGCGACGTGGCCGTGACGCCGGGCGCAGTGGTGTACCGCAATGCGCTGATCGAGCTGATCCGCTACGCGCCGCAAACACCCACGGTGTACCCCGAGCCGGTGCTGATCGTGCCGTCCTGGATCATGAAGTACTACATCCTCGACCTGTCGCCGCACAACTCGCTGGTGCGCTACCTCGTGGGGCGGGGCCACACCGTGTACATGCTGTCGTGGCGCAACCCCGATGCCGCCGAGCGCGATCTGTCGATGGACGACTACCTGCGCCTCGGTGTGCTGGACGCACTGCAGGCAGTGGCCGCGCAGGGCAACCCCAAGACAGCCGTGCATGCCGTGGGCTACTGCCTGGGCGGCACGCTGCTGGCCATTGCCGCAGCGGCCATGGCGCGCACGGGCGGGGTGGCCGGCCAGCATCTGCTGCCGCCGCTGCAGACGCTGACACTGCTGGCGGCGCAGACCGATTTTTCCGATCCGGGCGAGCTGGGCCTGTTCATCGACGAGGGCCAGATCGACCTGCTCGACCACATCACCCGCAGCCAGGGCTACCTGTCGGGCAAGCAGATGGCGGGCTCGTTCCAGTTCCTGCATTCGCGCGACCTGGTCTGGGCGCGGCGCATGCGCGAGTACCTGCTGGGCGAGCGCGACCCGTCCAACGACCTGATGGCCTGGAACGCCGACACCACGCGCATGCCTGCGCGCATGCACCACGAGTACCTGACCGAGCTGTACCTGCACAACGCCCTGGCCACCCAGAACTACTGGGCCGAAGGGCAAACGGTTTCGCTGGCCGACCTCGAGCTACCGGTGTTCTTGGTGGGCACGCAGCGCGACCACGTCTCGCCGTGGCGCTCGGTCTACCAGCTGCACCAGCTGTGCGATGCCGAGATCACCTTCGTGCTCGCCAGCGGCGGGCACAACGCCGGCATCGTCTCGGAGCCGGGCCACCCGCACCGCAGTTACCAGCTGCACACCCGGCCGGCCCGGGGCCGCTGGACCGAGCCTGTGGCCTGGGCGGCCAGGGCGCCCGCGCACGAGGGCTCGTGGTGGCCCGCTTGGCAGGCCTGGCTGGCCAGGCATTCCTCGCGCCGGCAGACTGCCCGGCCTATCGCGGTAGACACCGCGCTGTGCGACGCACCGGGCACTTACGTGCTGCAACGCTACAAGGAATAAGCGCCGGGCACCCCGGCTCAGGCTTCGGCCACGGCGTGCGGCGTGTCGTGCGCCAGCGCGGTCTTGGCGCCGGGCACCGAGCGGCGCGCAAACAGCGAATACATGGTGGGCACCACGAAGATGGTCAGCAGCGTGCCCAGCGACATGCCGCCCACGATCACCCAGCCAATCTGCGTGCGGGTTTCCGCGCCCGCACCCGAAGCCAGAGCCAGGGGCAATGCGCCCAGCACCATGGCGCCGGTGGTCATCAGGATCGGGCGCAGGCGCTGCGCCGAGGCCTTGATGAGCGCATCGACCATGTCCACGCCCTGCGCGCGCAACTGGTTCGTGAACTCGACGATCAGGATGCCGTGCTTGGTGATCAGGCCGACCAGCGTGATCAGGCCGATCTGCGAGTAGACGTTGAGCGAGCCGCCGCTCCATTTGAGCGCCAGCAGCGCGCCGATCATCGACAGCGGCACCGACAGCATGATGACCAGTGGGTCGATGAAGCTCTCGAACTGCGCGGCCAGCACCAGGAAGATGAACACCAGCGCCAGCACGAACACGACGCCCAGCGCGCCCTGCGAGCTCTTGAACTCGCGCGAGGTGCCGTTGAGGTCGGTGGTGTAGCCGGGCCTGAGCACCTTGGCGGCCGTGGCGTCCATGAAAGTCAGCGCCTCGCCCAGCGAATAGTCGGGCGAGAGGTTGGCCGTGATGGTCGCCGAGCGGCGCTGGCCGAAGTGGTTGAGTTCGCGCGGACTCACGCTCTCGCGCACCGTGACCAGGGCCGAGAGCGGAATCATCGCGTCGCCGCGCCCGCGCACATAGATGCCGTCGATGTCCTCGGGCGCCGTGCGGCCGCTGGGCTGGGTCTGCACGATCACGTCGTACTGCTCGGCGTCGCGCTTGTAACGGGTCACGGTGCGCCCGCCCAGCATGGTCTCGATGGCCTTGGCGACCACGTCCACGTTCACGCCCAGGTCGGCCGCACGCTCGCGGTTCACGTCGATGCGCAGTTCGGGCTTGTTCAGGCGCAGGTCGACGTCGGGCGAGGTGATGCCCGGGTTCTTCGCCATCTCGGCCACCATCTGCTCGGCCACGGCGCTGAGGTTCTCGTAGCTGTCCGAAGTCTGGATGACATAGTTCAGCGGGCGCGAGCGAAAGCCCTGCCCGAGCGACGGCGGCGTGATCGGGAACGCGCTCACACCCGGCAGGCCGGCCAGGCGCGGCTGCAGTTCGCGCGCGATGTCCAGCGTGCTGCGTTTGCGGTTTTCCCAGTCCACCGTGCGGTACACCACGCTGCCTTGCGACACCGTGGGATTGCCGATGTTGGCGAAGATGCGGTCGAACTCGGGGTAGTCGCGGCCAATCTTTTCGAGCTCGAGCGCATAGCGGTTGGTGTAGTCGAGCGTGGCGCCGTCGGGCGCGGTGATGTTGGCCAGGATGGTGCCGCGGTCTTCGAGGGGCGAGAGTTCCTGCTTCATGGTCGGGTACACCAGCACCAAGCCCAGGGCGCTGAGCGCCATCGCACCGACCACGATCCAGCGGGCCTGGAACAGCTGGCCGCGCAGGCCGCCGCCGGGCTTGCCGGGCGTTTGCCAGCGCGCCGTCACAACCCAGCGCAGCAGGCGCCCATAGGCACCGGACAGCGCCGTGAGCCAGCGCTCCATACTGCGGTCGAACCAGTTGGGCTGGGGGTTGTGCTTGAGCAGCAGCGAACACATCATCGGGGAGAGCGTGAGCGCCACGAAGCCCGACACCACCACGGCCCCGGCCAGCGCCAGCGCAAACTCGACGAACAGCCTGCCCGTGCGCCCCGGCGTGAAGGCCAGCGGCGCATACACGGCCACCAGCGTGAGCGTCATCGCGACGATGGCAAAGCCGATCTCGCGCGCGCCCTTGATGGCGGCCGAAAACGGGTCCAGCCCTTCCTCGATGTGGCGGTAGATGTTCTCGAGCATCACGATGGCGTCGTCCACCACCAGGCCGATCGCCAGCACCAGGGCCAGCAGCGTGAGCGTGTTGATCGAAAAGCCCGCCAGCGACATCAGCGCAAAGCTGCCGATCAGGCTCACAGGGATCGTGATGATGGGGATGATGGACGCGCGCAGCGTGCGCAGGAACACGAAGATCACCAGCGCCACCAGCACCACCGCCTCGGCAATGGTGGAGTAGACGCTCTTGACCGAGCGGTCGATGAAGATGGAGTTGTCGTTGGCGACATCGATCGTGATGTCGGCCGGCAAATCGGCCTTGAGCGTGGGCAGCATGGCGCGCACGCCAGCCGAGAGTTCGAGCGGATTGGCCGTGGCCTGGCGGATCACGCCCACCGAAATCGCCTCGCGCCCATTGAGCCGCACCTTGCTGCGGTCGCTGGCGGCGCCTTCTTCGACCCGAGCCACGTCGCGCAGCCGCACCGGAAAGCCATTGACGGTGCGCACCACGATGGCGGCAAACTGGCCCGGCTGGCCCAGGTCGGTTTGCGAGGTGACGCTGAATTCGCGCTGCTGCGACTCGATGCGGCCGGCCGGCAGCTCGAGGTTGTTGCGGCGGATCGCGTCTTCCACGTCCTGCGTCGTCAGGCGGTAGCCGGCCAGGCGCTGCGGGTCGAGCCAGACGCGCATGGCGTAGCGGCGCTCGCCGTAGATGGGCACGTCGGCCACGCCGGTCACCGTCTGCAGGCGCGGCTTGACGATGCGGTTGATCAGGTCGTTGATCTGCAGCGGGCTCAGGGTGTCGCTGCTGAAGGCCAGCCACATCACTGGAAACGCATCGGCCTCGACCTTGGCAATGACCGGCTCGTCCACCGCTTCGGGCAGGCGGTTGCGCACGCGCGCGGTGCGGTCGCGCACCTCGGCGGCGGCGTTGTCGGCATCCTTTTCGAGCCGAAAGCGCACCGATATCTGGCTGCGCTCGGCCCGGCTGATGGAGGTGATCACATCCACGCCGTCGATGCCGGCAATGGAGTCTTCGAGCGGCTTGGTCACCTGCGACTCGATCACCTCGGCCGATGCGCCGGCATAGGTGACGCTGACGGTGACGACGGGCTCGTCGATCTTGGGGTACTCGCGCACCGACAGGCGCATGAAGCTGACCGCGCCGATCAGCAGGATGAGCAGCGACAGCACGGTGGCGAACACCGGGCGGCGGATGGAGGTTTCAGCCAGTTGCATGGAAGAACGCGGAAGAAGGGTTCGAAGCCGTCAGCCGGGCTGGCGCGGCGCCACGGCCTGCGCCTTGGGCGCGGTATCAAGCGCTTGAGGGGCCTGGGGGGTCTGGGGCGATGGCACGACACGCACCGGCGCGCGGTCTTTGGACAGGCGCTGCTGGCCCGCCGTCACCACGGTGTCGCCGGGCTGCAGTCCCTGCACGACCTCGACCCAGCCCTCGCGGCGCAACCCCAGCACGACGTTGGTGCGCTGCGCCACCGTGCTGCTGTCCTTGTCCTGCGCCACCACCTTGAGCACATAGTGCCCGGCACCGTTGGGCACCACGGCCTCCTCGGGCACGACGCTCGCATCGGTGCGCTGGCCGAACACCGCCGTGACGCGGGCAAACATGCCCGGGCGCAAGCGCAGCTGCCGGTTGTCGATGGCACCGCGCACCGACACCGCGCGTCCATTGGCATCGATCTGCGGGTCGATCGCCTGGACCACGGCGCTGAAGACCTCGCCCGGCAGCGCATCGACTTCGACGCGTGCGCTTTGGCCCACGCGCAGCTTGCCCTGGTAGCGCTCGGGCAGGCGAAAGTCCACATACACGCTGTCGAGGTCTTCGATGTTGACGATGTCGGTGCCGTCCCTGAGGTAGTCGCCCACCTGGGTGTTGCCAATGCCGGCAATGCCGTCGAACGGCGCCACGATCTTCAGCCGCGCCGCCGTGGCCTGCGCCAGGGCCAGCTTGGCCTGGGCCACCTGCAGGTTCGCATCGCTCTCGTCGACCGAGCGCTGGCTGATGAAACCCCGCGCCACCAGGTCCTGGTTGCGTTGGTGGTTGGCCCGTGCGATCGACAATTCGGCCTGGCTTTGCTGCACCTGCGCACGCTGCAACTGGTCGTCCAGCTGCACCAGCAACTGGCCCTGGCGCACGCGCTGGCCATTGCGGAAGTTGAGCTGCACGATGCGCCCGCTCACCTCGGGACGCAACACCACGCTGCGGCGCGAACGCAGGCTGCCCACGGCCTGGGCCTCGTCGCTGAGCGCCATGCGCCGCACCTGGGCCACTTCCACGGCCACAGGCTGGCCTCGCGCGGAGGCGCCTGGCGCAGATGCTGTGCTGGCAGGGGAAGCCTGCGCCGGCTTGGGTTTTTGAAACCACCACGCCGCCGATCCCGCACCGGCGATGCCGACCACTGCTACAAGAAGATAAATCGCTCTGGACGCCATGAAAGTGACATTGAGTTACATAAAGGGCAGCCTGCGAATGTAGCAGCGGACTGGGCTGAAAGCGGCTTTGATAGCAGCAATTCTGGCAAAGCGATGCGCTTTTACGCGGCCTTTACACAGACGGCAGAGCGCGCACGGGCCTCAGCCGCGGCCCAGTGCACGTTCGACCCCGCGGTTGGCCAGGGCATCGGCGCGCTCGTTGCCGGGGTCTCCCGAATGCCCCCTGACCCAGCGCCAGTCGATCTGGTGCCCGCCCCCGCTCACCAGCGCATCGAGGCGCTGCCACAGCTCGACGTTCTTGACCGGCTGCTTGGCTGCGGTGCGCCAGCCCTTGGCCTTCCAGCCATGGATCCATTCGGTGATGCCCTTGCGCACGTACTGGCTGTCGAGGTAGAGCGTGACCGCGCACGGGCGCTTGAGCGCGGCCAGCGCTTCGATCACGGCCATCAGCTCCATGCGGTTGTTGGTGGTGCCCAACTCGCCGCCGAACAATTCCTTTTCGGTCGCACCGGAGCGCAGCAGCACGCCCCAGCCCCCGGGGCCGGGATTGCCCTTGCAGGCGCCATCGGTATAGATCTGTATCTCGTTCACTCAAAATTCCTGTCGTTGAAAGGGGGCGCCTGCGGCACGGTTGGCCACCGGCACCGTGGCCGCGGCGCGCGGTCGGGCGCTGCGCCAGGCCGGCTCCAGCAGACGCATGCCGTGCACACGCTTGATGGCCACCATGAAATAGGCGGCCCCGAGTATGGGCCAGCAGCGCGCGCCCACGCTGTCCATCCAGGCCCAGCGCTGCAGCCATTTTTGCGTGCGCACGGCCGGGAGGTAGCAGCCGAAGTGGACATCGTCAACCTCGAAACTGAGCAATTGCAACCAGTCGCGCAGCCGCCACGGGCCGATGAACTGGCCCATGTCGGGCAGGTAGAGCGTGCCACTGCCCAGCCGCTGGCCCCAGCGCGCGCGCATCTGGCGCACCCCCCACAGGCTTGCCGGGTTGAGTCCGCTGATGACCACGCGCCCCTCGGGCACCAGCACCCGCGCCACCTCGCGCAGCGCGGTGTGCGGGTCGTGGCTGAGCTCCAGGGTGTGCGGCAGCACCAGCAGGTCCAGGCTGTTGTCGGCAAACGGCAGCGCCACGGCATGCGCCAGCAGGTGCGGCGCGCCGCCCGGCGGCGTGGGCTCTGGCGGCATCTCGCCGAGCGCGAGCCAGCGGTGCGGCATGCGGTTGGCGCGCAGCCCCTGCAGCGACGGCATGCCCAGCTGCAGGCTCTGGTAGCCAAAGACGTCGGCCACGGCGGCGTCAAAGCGCGCCTGCTCCCACTCCAGCAGGTAGCGGCCGGGCGGTGAATCGAACCAATGGTGCAAACCTATAATTTGATCGCTCATGAATCTTCTGCCGCTGCCCGCTTTTTCCGACAACTACATCTGGATGCTGCACGACGGTCGCCACGCCCTGGTGGTGGACCCGGGTGAAGCAGGTCCCGTGCTGCAGGCGCTGGACCGGCTCGGTCTGCAGCTGCAGGCAATTCTAGTCACGCACCACCACAGCGACCATGTCGGCGGCGTGCAGGCGCTGCACGCGGCCACCGGCGCGCCGGTGTACGGTCCGGCGCGCGAAACCATTCCAGCGCTGGCACGTGGCGCTCGCGGGTGGCGACCGGGTCGAGGCGCTGGGCCTGTCGTTTGCCGTCATCGACGTTCCCGGCCATACCGCCGGCCATATTGCGTACCACTGCACCGCCGGCAGACGGCGCCCCGCTGCTGTTTTGCGGCGACACGCTGTTTTCGGGCGGCTGCGGACGGCTGTTCGAAGGCACGCCGGCGCAGATGCTGGCTTCGCTCGACGCGCTTGCAGCGCTGCCAGGGGATACGCGCATTTGCTGCGCCCACGAATACACCCTGTCGAACCTGCGGTTTGCACGCGCCGTGGAACCTGACAACGCTGCCCTGCTCCACCACAGCAGAGAATGTGAACGGCTGCGCGCGCAACACCTGCCCACGCTGCCTTCGCGCATGGCGCTCGAGCGGGACATCAACCCCTTCCTGCGCACCCGCATCCCTGCCGTGGCCGCTGCCGCGCGCCGCCGGGATCCTTCTGTCAACCCCAGCGACGCGGTCGCCGTTTTTGCGGCACTGCGCGAATGGAAAAACGAGTTCCGATGAAATTTCTGCATATTGCGTGCCTTGCGGGCCTGCTCTGGCTCACCGGCTGCGCCACCCGTGGCACCTCTGCCGATGCCACGAGCACTGAGGGCTCGCCAGCCCCCGCCACCGCCACGCAGCGCACGCGCAGCGCCGATCTCGCCAAGGGCCCGCTGCAACCCATCACCTCTGCCCACGCTGCGCGCAGCAAGGTCGCGGCGCTGTCGGCGCCGGCCGACCTGTGGGAGCGCATTCGCCGCGGCTTTGCGATGCCCGACCTGCAGCACGAACTGGTGCAGGACCGCGAGCAGTGGTATGCCACGCGGCCCGACTACATGCAGCGCATGACCGAGCGCTCCAGCAAGTACCTGTTCCACATCGTCGAGGAGCTCGAGCGCCGCGGCATGCCGACCGAGCTGGCGCTGCTGCCGTACATCGAAAGCGCCTTCAACCCGCAGGCCGTCTCCACCGCCAAGGCCGCCGGCATGTGGCAGTTCATGCCGGCCACGGGCAATTATTTCGACCTCAAGCAGAACGCCTTCCGCGACGACCGCCGCGACGTGCTGGCGTCGACCCGCGCCGCGCTCGACTACCTGCAAAAGCTCTACGGCATGTTCGGCGACTGGCACCTGGCCCTGGCCGCCTACAACTGGGGCGAAGGCAGCGTGGGCCGCGCCATCGCGCGCAACCAGAAGACAGGCCTGGGCACGGGCTATACGGACCTGTCCATGCCCGCCGAGACGCGCATGTACGTGCCCAAGCTGCAGGCCGTGAAGAACATCGTCGCCAACCCCGAGGCGTTCCGCACCGAGCTGCCGCTGATCGAGAACCACCCCTACTTCCAGACCGTGGACGTTCCCCGCGACATCGACGTGGCGCTGGCGGCCAAGCTCGCCGATGTGCGCGAAGAAGACTTCAAGGCCCTCAACCCCTCGCTGCACCGGCCCGTGATCCTGGCGGCAGGCACGCCGCAGATCCTGCTGCCCTGGGACAACGCCCAAATTTTCGAGCGCAACCTGCAGGCCTACACCCAGGGGCAGTACGCCAGCTGGACCGTCTGGACGCTGCCCTCGACCATGAGCGTGGCCGAGGTGGCGCAGCGCGTGGGCATGGGTGAAAGCGACCTGCGCAGCATCAACGGCATTCCGCCGCGCATGCTGGTCAAGGCGGGCTCCGCCCTGGTGGTGCCACGCTCGACCACCATGCGCCACGATGTGGCCGAGCAGGTCGCCGACAATGGCCAGATCGCGCTGCTGCCCGAAACCGTGACGCGCCGCACGACGGTGCGCGCGGGCAAGCGTGACACCGTCGCCAGCGTGGCGCAGCGCTACCGCCTGAGCGCTGCCAACGTGGCCGACTGGAACGACACCAAGGCCGGTGCCGCGTTCAAGCTCGGGCAGCAAATCGTGCTGTACCTGCCGGTGCAGACGAAAATCGGCCGCAGCGCCAACGCGGCGCCCGCCGCCCAGAACACCCCGAAAGTCGCGCGCAACGCCAAGCAGCCGGCCGCCACCAAACAAAAGCGCGGCGGCACCCCGTCCAAGGTGGCGCGGCGCTGACCCGGCGCCCGCCCGCACCGCGCCTGCGGGCGCAGGCAGACCTGCTCAGGCGCTGAATTTCTGCTTGGCCTTGCGCGCAAACTCGGGCGCGACCCAGCGCTGCACATCGATACGCTGCAGGTTGCGATCGGGCTCGGCGACCAACAGCGCACGCAACGCCGTTGCGGGAGCGTCGAGCGGCATCACCCCGTCGGGCGATATGGTCTCGCGTGCGCGCGCAAACGCGGCCAGGTAGACGCTGCGCTCGGCGCCCAGATCCTGCGTGGGAACCGCCTTGACCAGGTCCGCCGGTGCCGCGGTCTGCAGCCACTTGAGCGCGTGCACGATGCCGTTGGCCAGCGCCTGCGCCTCGGGTGCGCGTTTTTGCAAAAACTCCACCGGGGCCACCAGGCAGCCGCCCGGCACGCTGCCGCCAAACAAGGCCTGCGCACCGCTGAGCGTGCGCGCATCGCTGACGATGCGCACATCGCCGCGCTGCTCGAGCAAGGCCATCAGCGGGTCTCCGTGGCACAGGGCCTGCACGCGGCCTGCACGCAGCGCGGCCACGGCGCTGCGCCCTTCGCCCACCGCCACCAACGACACATCGCCCAGTCCGAGCCCCGCCTGCGCCAGCGCCAGGCGGGCCGTGGTCTGCGAGAGCGACCCCAGCGCCGCCACGCCCACCTTGCGCTGGCGCAGGTCGCTCAGCGCCCTGAAGCGCGGCAGCGATCTGGCCGACACGCCCAAAGCCACCTGCGGCGCACGGCCCTGCAGCACGAAGGCGCGCGCGCGCGGCGCATCGCCGGACACGCGCAGCAGCTGCTCGAAGTCGGTCGCGCAGACGTCGGCGGCGCCAGCGTGCATGGCCCGCAGGGCCAGCGCGTCGCTGGCAAAGGTCTCAATCGCCAGCTCCACGCCTTCTTCGGCGAAGAAGCCCAGCTGCAACGCCAGCGTGGTGGGCAGGTGGCGGAACACCAAGGCCGAGCGCGGTCCCATGGCCACGGTGAGCCGTGCATGGGCAGGCAACCCCGCCCGCACCGCAGGGGCCCACGCGGCAGCGGTTGCGGCACACAGGGCCCCAAAGGCACGGCGGCTGATCGGATCAGAGGACACGGAGCTGAAAATCCTGATTTTGATGCACTGCAGCAATGGTGCTGCAGGCGGGCCGTTGGCACATCCGGGGTAATCCCTGAGGGCTTCTACCTACCCTGCTCCGGGAGGCGCCGGGCGTCAGCGGTAGCCGATGAAGAAGATCGCGATGTTGACGAGAAATGCAGCTCCCCAGACGGCGCTGCGTGCGGTGGCCATGTCGGAGACGTACAACAGGACGTAGAAAATCCGCAGCATGATGAACAGGAACGCCAGCACGTCGAGCAGCGCCTGCGCCGCACCCAGCTGGTGCGCCACGATGACCGCGCCGATGAAGAACGGCAGCGCCTCGAACGTGTTGGCCTGCGCCGCGTTGGCGCGTGCGCGCCAGTCGCTTTGGCGCGCGAGCCAGGCGCGCGGGTTGTGGTTGTCGTAGCCACCGTCCTTGCGCGGCTTGCCGAAGGCTCCGCGCTTGGCGATGCCGGCACACACCATGGGCAGCAGCGCCGCGATGAAAACACACCAGTAAGCCACCGTGAAATGCGCCATGTGCAAAGAACTCGTTTTATGGTGTATTAGGGCCGAAACGCTTGCTGGACAAGCGCATCAAGCTATGAAATCAATAGTATCTGCACCTAGCGCCGGTCGGCCAGCGCGTGCGCAATCGTACCCAGATCGACATATTCGAGTTCGCTGCCGACGGGCACACCGCGCGCCAGGCGCGTGACGCGCAGGCCCCGGCTTTTGAGCGCTTCGCTGATGACGTGGGCCGTCGTTTCACCCTCGGCGGTGAAATTGGTCGCCAGGATCACCTCTTGCACCACCCCGTCGGTGGCGCGGTCGAGCAATTTCTTCAGGCCAATGTCGTTGGGCCCGATGCCGTCGAGCGGGCTGATGCGCCCCATCAGCACGAAGTACAGCCCGTGGAAAGCCGCAGTGCGCTCCAGCGCCGACTGGTCGGCCGGCGTCTCGACCACGCACAGGCGCGTTGCGTCGCGCTCGGGGTCGAGGCAGACCTCGCACACCTCGGCCTCGCAAAACGTGTGGCAGCGCGCGCAGTGGCGCATGCTGCCCACCGCCTGCGACAGCGCCTGCGACAGCGCCTGCGCCCCCGCGCGGTCGTGCTGCAACAGATGAAACGCCATCCGCGCCGCCGACTTCACGCCCACGCCCGGCAGGCGCCGCAGCGCCTGGATCAATGTGTCAAGGGAGTTGGTGGTGGACATGGTTCGACCCGGAAGTTTCAACGACAGATCGCGAAGTGCGCACCCGTTTGTGGTTTGGTATTTGGGTATTGAGACACCGCCCTCAAGGGCGTAGCGAGCGGGTGTCAGGCTAGGCGCGGGTGGCGGGAAACCGGAACGTACTTCCTGTACGTGAGGATTTCCCGACGGGTCCCGCAACGACGCCTGGCGCCCGCTCGGTAGCCAGCATCAGAAAGGGAATTTCATGCCGCCGGGGAGGCCTGGCATGCCTTGGGTGATCTTGCCCATCTTGTCCGCCGAGGTCTCCTCGGCCTTGCGCACGGCCGCGTTGAAGGCGGCGGCCACCAGGTCTTCGAGCATGTCCTTGTCTTCGGCCAGCAGGCTCGGGTCGATGGTGACGCGCTTGACGTCGTGCTTGCAGGTCATCAGCACCTTGACCAGGCCGGCGCCCGATTCGCCCTCGACTTCGACATTGGCCAGTTCGTCCTGCGCCTTCTTGAGGTTGTCCTGCATCGCCTGGGCCTGCTTCATGAGGCCGGCGAGTTGTCCCTTGTTGAACATGTGAGTACCTTTCTGGTGGAGATGGAGGAAATTAAAGAGGTTTGACGCTGCCGGGCACTATTTTTGCGTCGTGCTCGCGCACCATGGCCTGCACGAACGGGTCGCCCAGGACGGTCTCCAGCGCCACGCGCTGGCGCTCCTGCTCGGCCACGGCATTGCGGCGCGCCGGGCTGTCGATGACCAGACCGATCTCGACGCTGATCTGCTGCGCATGGCCGGCCGCCTCGAGGGCGGCGCGCAGCCGCTCGCGCGCTGTGGGCTGGTTCAGCGACTCGCGCTCCACCCGCAGCAGCCAGTGACCGCCATCGCGCGCCACCAGTTGCGACTGCAGGGCCAGTTCGCGCACCAAGGCCGTGATGGCCTCGCTGGCCGCGAGCTGCTGCACCACGGGGTGCCAGACATCGCCTTCCTCGGTGGGCGTGTAGCCGCGCGCCGGATGCCCTGCGGGTGCGGCCGCCGGGTGCGCCTGCAGGCGCGCGCCTGGCTCGGGCGGGGTGCGCACGGGCAAGGTGTGCACCTGGGCGGCTGGCGGCGCAGGTGCGGCCTGCACGGGCGCGGACGCCGCCGCCCACCGCTCGGGCGTCGGCACGGGCAAGGCCACGTTGGCACGGGCGGCAGGCTCATCGGCGGCCAGATGGCGCTTGGTTGCTTCCGTATCGATAGCTGCCGGCGCAGATGCAACAAGCGCTGGAGCCGGATTTGGCACCGAATTTGCGGAGACCGCAGGCGGTGCGGCGATCGACAGGGCCGGCGCCAGCGGTGCCGCGGCGACCACGGCGGCGCGCGCAGGCGCCTCGGCAGCGGCAGACTCAGGCGGCGTCAGTGTTTTTTTTTCTGCCGTGCCGCCCGCGGGCTTGAAGGCCAGCAGGCGCAGCAGCGCCATCGTGAGGGCGGCGTATTCGTCGGGCGCCAGGCCCAGCTCGGCGCGCCCGTGCAGGCAGATGCTGTAGAGCAACTGGGTTTCGTCGGCGGGCATCAGCGCGGCCAGGCGCGCGGTCTCTGCCGCATCGGGGTCGCTCGCATCCACGGCGGCGGCCATCTGCGGCACGGCCTGCAGCACGGCCATGCGCTGCAGCACGGCGCCCATGTCCTCGAGCGTGGAGGCGGCAGACAGGCCGTTGACGCGAAGCACGTCGGCGGTTTCGACCACCGTCTTGCCGTCGCCCAGCGCCAGGGCGTCGATCAGGCGAAAGACGTACGAGCGGTCGACGCTGCCCAGCATCAGGCGCACCGTGGGCTCTTCGAGCTTGCCGCTGCCAAAGGCAATCGCCTGGTCGGTCAGCGACAGCGCATCGCGCATCGAGCCGCGCGCGGCGCGCGAGAGCAGGCGCAGCGCCTGCGGCTCGGCGGGCACCTGCTCGGCGGCCAGCACCTGCGTGAGGTGGTCGAGCACGGTCTCGGGCGCCATGGGCCGCAGGTTGAACTGCAGGCAGCGCGAGAGCACCGTGACCGGCACCTTTTGCGGGTCGGTCGTCGCGAGCACGAACTTGAGGTATTCGGGCGGCTCCTCCAGCGTCTTGAGCATGGCGTTGAAGGCCGTGTTGGTGAGCATGTGCACCTCGTCGATCATGAAGACCTTGAAGCGCCCCTGCACCGGTTTGTAAACCGCCTGCTCGAGCAGGCTCTGCACCTCGTCGACGCCGCGGTTGGAGGCCGCATCGAGTTCGGTGTAGTCCACAAAACGGCCGCTGTCGATGTCCCGGCAGGCCTGGCACACCCCGCAGGGCGTGGCCGTGATGCCGCCCTGCCCATCGGCGCCCTGGCAGTTGAGCGACTTGGCCAGAATGCGCGACACGGTGGTCTTGCCCACGCCGCGCGTGCCCGTGAACAGGTAGGCATGGTGCAGACGCTGCTGCGTCAGCGCGTTGGTCAGGGCCTGCACCACGTGCTCCTGTCCCACCATTTCGGTGAAATTACGGGGGCGGTATTTGCGGGCCAGCACAAGATAGGACATGGGGGGTGATTCTATGTGCGCGCACGCCATGCCTTCAGCGGTGCTTCATGTTGCCGTGCCACCATGTAGGCTCTTGGCAAAGAAAGTCGAACATGGACACGAACCCCGCCGCCCGCCGCTACAGCAGCCCGTCCATTGCCCTGCACTGGCTCATGGCCGTGCTGCTCGCGGCCGCGGTCGCGGCCATCGAGCTCAAAGGCATCTACCCCAAAGGCAGCCCGGGGCGCGCGTTTCTCCAATCGGTGCATTTCAGCCTGGGCCTGGCCGTGTTTGTCCTGGTGTGGCTGCGCCTGCTGGCGCGCGCGCTCGGCACGGCACCACCCATCACGCCCGCGCCGCCGGCCTGGCAAACGCGGCTGGCCCACCTGGTGCACGCCGCGCTCTACCTCTTGATGATCGGCCTGCCCCTCCTGGGCTGGCTGAGCCTGAGCGCCGGGGGCCAGCCGGTGGCCTTGCCGTGGGGCATGCCGCTGCCGCTGGCGCCGCTGACCGAGAGCCGCGACACGGCGCGCTGGCTCAGGGACCTGCACGAAACCGGCGCCACGGTGGGCTTTGTGCTCGTCGGCCTGCACACTGCCGCAGCCCTGGTGCACCACTATGGGCTGCGCGACAACACCCTGCCGCGCATGCTGCCGGGCCGGCGCTGAGCGCAACGTGCCCCGCGCCATGGCTTACAATGCGACTTGACGGGCCTCCCCGCATGGTGAAGCGGCCAACCGGGTCAGGTGGGGAACCAAGCAGCCCTAACTGTGGAGCCAGTGCCGGGGGTAAGGCTCGTCAACTTCTTCCATAAAAGTGTTTGTAGATCAAAAACTTACGGTCTGACAGGCACTTACAGCCCTCTCTTGTATCACTTGGCCGTGTCACTTCCCCAACGTTTTTCCCTGGGAACTGATATGGCAAAAGTCGAAGGACTGCACCTTCGGGCCTCTCGCTGGTACGTCCGAATCATCGTCCCGAAGGACTTGAAAGAGGCATACGGCAAGGACCGGTTAACCCTTGCTCTGGGCACATCCGACCGCAAAGAGGCTGTGCACCTCGCCACCGTGAAGCGGGCCGAATGGCTCACCGCTTTCGAAGCAAAGCGAAAAGAACTGGCCCCCGGCAAGGTCGATAGCATTTCTCCTGAGTTGGCACAGCATCTGGCCGAACGGATCTACGCCCGGACCTTGCGGCAGGATGACCAGATTCGCCAAATGCCGGAAATCCTGAACGAGGTTGCTTTCATCCTAGGCATCGACAAGAGCGCCCCACGCCTCTTTGATCCCCCCGAGACACGTCCACCTAGAGACAACCTCGATGGTCTCAACGACACGGAGTTCACTGCCCTGGTCCGCCTCAGCAAAGGCTTTGCTCAGGGAGCCTCGTCGGCGGCGGCACGACGGAGACTGAACGCGGTTGTCCCCGACATGGAGCAGGAAGCAAGGGAGCTGGGCCTTACCTACACCCTCGACACCCCAGGGGCCAAGGAGGCGCTGGCCCTTTGCCTCAGAGCACGCCAAGAAGCTTGGGCATCCATACTGGAACGGAACGAGGGGAAGGCCATTCCCACCCCAACCCCTTCGCCCGCACCTGTGGGCATCCCCAGCCCCGCCACGGTGACTCCAAAGACCATCAGGGATGTGTTTGACCGCTGGAAGGCATCTGGAGCCACCCCTCGATCCAAGGATTCCATCGCGGCTTATGCACGGGCCGTAACCCAGTTTGAGGGCCAACACCCCACCAAGCCCTTGACGGCTTTCAATGGCGACCTGGGGGATCAATACCGGTCATGGTTACTGGAGAGCTGCAACACTCCCAAGACCGCCAGAGACCGGCTCACAGCCATCAAGTCCCTCCTGAAGTACGCCACGGAGACCCTGGAGTGGCTCCCTAAGCAGCCATGGCGGGGACTGGACATCAAGGCCCCGACCACGAACAAGCGCCGCCCGTGGTCCGTTAGCGAGCTACAGCACTTCTTCGCCTCCCCGTTGTTCCAACAAGGCACCCTCCCCGAGCATCCCTTCGCGGGCCGAGAGGCAGCTTACTGGGTGCCCCTACTCGGACTCTTTACGGGTGCCCGCTTGGGAGAACTGTGCCAACTCCGGGCTGTGGATGTGCAAACCGTGGAAGGCATCCCCGTCCTGGTACTGACCGACGATGGCGAAGATCAAAGTATCAAGAGCGAGGCCGGTCACCGCAGCGTCCCGATTCACAGCGAACTGCTGCGCCTGGGGTTCATGGAGTACGTGGAGACCATCAAGGCTTCCGGCGCGGACTCCCTGTGGCCCGCCATGAGGCTTCGCAAGGACAAGCCCAGCGACTTCTTCGGGCGGTGGTTTAGGGAGGCCAGGGAATCGTTGGCGCTCAAGCCATCGTTCCACTACTTCAGACACACCGTACGCCCATTGATGCGTCAGGCGGGCTTCTCCGAGGAGACCCAGGACAAGGTGACAGGGCACAGGGCGAAGGGAAGCGTGGGCACGGTGGTCTATGGGCATTGGACCCTGAAAGAGATTCGGGCCGCCGTGGAGGCAATCCAATATCCGGCCTTGTGTCTGCCTCGGGTGGTCTTTTGAAGCCCCCTGCGGCACTTGCAGCCCTGTTCTTGATGGTAACTAATCGCTCTTGAACTCCTCTGCTCGATGGTGCGCCATGTATCTCTCGTGCTCGGGTTTCAGTGCGATCTTCATCGAAGGCGTGATCCCAAGTTTGGCGGCCTCAGTGAAGAGGGGTGAGAGGCGAATCGACCCGCCCGTCTCGAATGTGAGAAAGCCCTTGTCGAACGCCTTATCCAGGTTTGGCGAAAGTAGCAGCCCGTTCCAGGGGTCCAATCGCTCACTGTTCGTTGACTTCTTCCATGGCTTGATATGAGACGCAACGAGGAGGCCGGTGTCGCTGAATCCCGTAACAGCACAGCCGGTCCAGTGCAGCAGCACCTTGTCTCGGAACGTACCCTGCCCGATTCTGGACTTGATCAGCGCCGTTTTCTCGGTCGTCGTCGTGGTCGGATCGCTCATGATCTGTTCGAGGTCGACTTGCACGTCGTCGCTACCGTTGCTCGCAAGGTATGCGGCGAACTGCGACAAGGTAGCGCTGTACATGTGATGCCCACGCGCGTTTCGCTCTTTGAAGACAGGGAGTGCATGGATACTTTGGGAAACGGCGCTAAGGGCCGAAGAACTGGTCAAGGCAATTAGAGGACCTGACATGAGGCCGTTATCAATCGCCCATTCGGACAGTGAGCCGCGGAGTGCCCCGTCATAGCTCTTCGCTGAGGACTTCGACAGCCCTTTGTGAATCATCCAATCGTAGAAGTTCATGCTTTAAGAATCGTGTCAGGTCCGGTTATTCTCGCGCAGAGTTGGGCCGAAACGTTTCGGAGCTATGACGCTGACACGCGAAGATAGCTTCTGACCGAACTCTATCGAACAGCACCAACAAACGGGTCGGGCCGTAAACGGTGAAGGCGGTCAAGCTGCGTTGCGCGGTATGCTGCTGTGGGGTAGAAAGATTGGGACCGTTGGTGGGCTTTTTAGGTCCCTTGCGTGGTGCGGTAGCGTGACTGGTGTTTGATCCTAGAAAGCAAAACACCACAGATACACGCCATCATATGAGAGATATCCTCATTTGAAGCAAAAAACCCCTCCCCATAGCAGTGAGCAATGAGAAGGGGCTATGAGAGAGCGAGATCAGATGCGGAGCGCTAACGGTACCTACGCCCACGCAACAGGGCGAAGGCCCCTCGTCTGGCGTCTTGCTCTTCTTGCAGACATAGCCCGGCACGGATTGCCTTCGCCTCAAGGCCGCGTTCGGCTACCTCATGAAGCGCCTTCAGTCTGGCCTGAAGTTCCTCCACCGTGGCAGAGGACAGCAGCTTTTCTTCCCCCTTGATGTAGATGCCATCTTTGCGGATGGCAGGGAGGACAGTATCGAAGACCCACTTCTTAAAAGCCCTCGCGGCTGCTTTGCTGCTGCCAAAGACAAGCCCATACAAGCCAGCTTCGTTGACCAGCTTGGGGGCTTTGCCACTCAAACCTAGCTTGAGCGAGATTTGATCTTCGGCGAAGACATGGGAAGAGACTGCCTCCGACGTGTTTTTCAGACCAAGGGCCTTGCAGACATCGCCAGCAACAAACCACGGCTCTCCTTTGAGGTGGATCATGCGGATGGAGCCGAATACCTCATGGTCAAACGTGGTGGGGATGGGGTAGGTGTTGGTGGTGTTCGGTGTGAACGGTATGACGTTGGTGGTCATGGTGCTTTTCTTCTTTGGTTGAGACTCCGTGGCCCAAGTCCACCTGCAATAGCGGCCCCAAGCGGGCGCACTACCCTACCGCGTTGCAGCAAGGGACAGGGAGACTCAGCCAAAAACGGCTCAGGTTGATGGTGTTGGCCGTGGATGGCCGGGGATGGGTGGTCAGTAGCTGACCGGGGACCGTGAAGCACTCGGGCTAAACCCTGGTGGGGCAGACCCCAAGTGCGGGCGGGTTTAGCCCACGGTCTCATTGCCCTGCTGCATAGGTCGCTTAGTCGCACTCAGCCAGCTCGGACGCTGCTTCGATGCTGAAGGCTCCAGCCACTACGACAGCGACCTCCTTGGGCAACGCGAGGTGCATCACTTCCTTGCCGGTGAGCGGGTCGGTAGTCGGCTCTAAGTAAAGCTCCATGGACGTACCGAGGACCGTCATGAGGTGCTCATACCAATCGTCCGGGCTGATTTGAGCGTCGGGGTAGTCAAGATATGCATTGACGTTTCCCCACAATTCGCCACAGGCGATGGGGAAGATTGAAGATTCGAGATTGGTGTTGGTGTTCATGGTGCAATTTCCAATTGGTTGAACCCTCTCCGTGAAGCCGCGTCCATGCAGCTACTCAGCACCCTCACACGGGGACTGCATGGCAACACGGAAGAGGCTCAACGAATTGGGCTGAGTGGTTGATGTGGGCGAGTGCCCGGTGTCATCGCGGGATGACGGGGATGGTGGTCAGTAGCTGACCGGGGAACGTGGGTGCACAGCCCAAGCGCGAGCAGTGGCAGCTTGGTCAGGAGGGATAGTCAGGGTGGGTTGTCCACGATGGATTGACCATAATGAACCGCATCACCCGCATCTCTTCAGCCATGCCTTCAGTCCTGACTTCATTGCCCAATGACGTGGGTACCTGAAGTTAATCCTGAAGACACTTGAAGTAGTCACAGGTGTGTTTAATGCCGTGGTTCTATCAAGAGTGTTTCTTTAAGGGATGAAGCTCAGTGTTCACCAAGACCAATCCCTTTAGATTCCTTCGTATCCGCAGTGAGCCATGGTCAGCGCCCGTTTCGAGGGGGTGACTAAGGGTGCCGACTTCATCCAGGGTGTATCACTTCCTGAACAGTCTTGGTGGTTGTTCGGCTTGATCCAGGGGGCGGTTCACATTGCGTGAAAGCCACTTGCTCGATCAGTCCCGACCACAGCACTTAACATTGCGGGGTACGAAGGCAGTAGTCAGCAGTTTTCACCTGAGCCAACCCTTTGAGTTCCTTCGAAGGCGTTCTTCCTTCGTAGCTGTGTGGCAATCGACCATCGCCAAGAAGGCCTCTATAGCGTCCACAGAAGCCTCATCTAAAAGTCAGCGTAGGGCCCCTGCTCATTACTCCGATAGGCGATCATGGAGCCTCCTGCGGGCCTTCTCGGAGGTACGTGTATACCGTCTCCCGGCTGACCCCGTAGTCCTTGGCAAGGGCCGACTTCGATACCCCCTGTGCTGCCCGCTGCCTGAGTTCCTGCGCTTGTTCCTCCGTCAGCTTGGGCTTCGCTCCCTTATACCGTCCCTCGGCCTTCGCGATGGCGATCCCCTCCCGCTGTCTCTCAAGGATCATGGACCGCTCGAACTCAGCTACCGCTCCCATGATCGAGAGCATCAGGCGGGCCATATCAGCCTTGCCGCGCTCCATGCCTTCGGTGACTGGTTCAAAGACCATCCCCTCCTTGAGGAACGACACGGCCACGCCTCGGCCTGTCAGCTCGTCAACGATCTTGCGCAGGTCATCCAGATTGCGTGCAAGACGATCCATAGAGTGAACGTGCAACGTGTCGCCTTCCCGTAGGTGCGACAGACACGCCTCAAGCTGTGGGCGCTGGCGGTCCTTGCCGCTGGCCTTGTCGGTGAATACCTTGTCGAGGGTCACGCCTTCGAGCTGGCGCTGCGTGTTCTGATCGGTGGTAGATACCCGGACGTATCCCACCTGCTGCCCCGTGGGGTATTTCGCTGCGCGGTGGGTGGTGTTGGTGTTGGTGTTGGTGTTGGTGTTGGTGTTCTTCATGATTGGCCATCCCTCTGTGTTATCTGTCAGATTGAAGTCTAAGACCACATGCAGTTGGTGTCAAGTTGATGGACATGCTATTTCAACTTGACGCGAAGCAGCCGCGAAAGTGTCAACCCTGATCTGTCCAGCTGGGGTATACCTCGCCTGACACCGTGAAGGGGGTGCTTCGCGTTGGCTGATGCTTGACGGGTGTTTGATGGGTATACAAATGCACCCCCTAGCCAGGGCATGAATACCTTGGCCTCGGGTTCGTCGCTGTCCATAGCCGGCTTTTAAATGCCACACCCGATGATGAACTTCCGGCGCGGGCTTACCCTTATCCGGTTAATGCATATGATCTAGCCCTGGGATTCCTGCTTGCCACCCAGAACCTCCAGTGCATCAGTCGCGACGAGCCAGGACTGGCCGTTCAGATGACGGGGAGGAGGCCCGGGTGGTGCCGCAGGGCGAAGCATCGGGAGACGGGGGACGGGGGAAGTTCGCCGCTGCCTACTTCGGGGTGACCCGTCAAAAATGTGCTGTAAAAATTCCTGCCGTCTCGCAAAGCTTGCATTGCAAGTTCCTGCGGGCTTCCTTGTCCAACCCCTCCCCTTCTAGGCGTTGCAGTCATAGGCGGGGATAGAACCCCATAGACCATACCTACGTGTTTCAGCGCTCTTGTTAGCAGCGACCCGCAGAGCAGCCGAATGCACAATTCGCCAGAAGCCGCCTATCAACGGCCGCTGCTGGACACTTCAACGATCCAATAGATTGCGAAACTCGGTCTCGGGCTGTCGCATCCGGTGGGTAAAGATCATTGTCGCCGTCGACATGCTTGCATGACCAGTTATGAATTAGCGATCCACGCAACGGCAACCGTCAATTCTTCTTTCCACGCAAATGCCGCATTAACGTTACAAGTGTAAAAAACAGCAAAAGTAAAGGACGACAAGGGTAACTACTAATTCCCGAACTCCCCAGATCAAATACCTTACTTCAATTTAGGGAGAACCCTATGTCAATTGATGAAGCTAGACTTTTTATTAAGAATGCCGAGTCGGACAATGGCATTTTAAAGCAGGTTCTCGGCATCAAGGGGGACGTCACGAGTGTTGCAAGCTCAATTGTGACGTTGGCAAAGGCTCACGGGCACACTTTCAGTGAGGCCGACTGGGATGTTGCTATTCGTGAGTTCATATTTGATAAAGTCAACAATAATCAGGTAACTCCCGAGCAATATCAACAGGCGGCAAAGTACATAGCCGGCACGGGCAGTATCATCTGCTGCTGCAGCTTCTGGTCACGAACGACTTGAAACGCAGTGCACTGGCAGTTACTCGTCGGTCGCATAGTAAAAAAGTCCATTGAGAATTATGAAGCTGATGCGATCGACAGCGCAGTTCCGTTCTCGGCGGTGCTTCGTCCAATTGCGCTCCTCTGTGTTGGGCGCGTCCATAGCAAAGCGGGCCGTGCGTTTGACGTGCTTGACGAACAAGCGCGACAGGACCTACTCGACGATGCGTTGCGAGTCCTATCTGAAGCCACTCAGCGTCACCTGTACGCGGCGTTCCTTGCATTTTTAGCAGAGCGTGATGTCGCCCGGCTGCTGTTTTCGGCCCGCATTGGTGATTCAGGTAGTGGTTCGTTTGATAGGTTTTGTGCGACTCTCACTTGTGACCCGCAGTTTGACAAGGCTTGGGAGTACTTTGGACCTGCGGCGGGCACGGTAACACGACTTGTCTTGAACTGGATTTCCGGGCGTGCAGAGTTTGTGCGCCGGGTTGATGCGTTTTCAAATTCCAAGGTTTCCTCGCTTAGTCGTGGTCTCTCAGACCCACATCGCGGCGGCCGCCAGGTAATTCGATTTGCCTTGTGCGAAGGGACTAATTGGATCTACAAGCCTAGATCAATTCACATTGAAGCTGCCTTTGCTGCTTTCACGGATTGGCTGAGGGATACCGGTCTACCACTCGCTCCTCGAGTACCTGCCGTGGCTTTCCTTGGCCACGACCATGGCTTCGTCGAGTTTGTCCAGCAGAGAGCTTGTCGGGACACTCAAGAGGTCGACGCGTACTTCCGCCGTTGCGGGGCACTCCTTGCCACGCTTTGGTTGCTGCACGGAACAGATTTCAGCTGTGAAAACATTATCGCTTGCGGGGCTATCCCCATTGTCGTAGATCTAGAAGGGCTTTTCCACCCCTATCGAGACACGCTGGATGATGCTAGTGGATTGGCAGAACGCGAGTTGGATCAATCAGTACTTCGCATAGGGATGTTACCCCAATGGATGGGTGCGCCAGGGATGGCACCCTTTGACGACTCCGCTCTTGGTTGCTCATTCGAAGCCCCACGGCGCTCGTTAGCGCCTCAATGGGAGCACGCCAATACTGACCAAATGAAGTGCGCGTGGGGTGTGGATTTTTTCCCTGATTCATCGTCCATTCCTTGGCTAGGGAACGATCGAGCGTCACCAGCAAAATACTCGCATCATGTACTGCAAGGTTTTCAGGAGGCGTACGCACACATTCTCGCTCTTCCACGCCGAGAATTAAGAGCCCGAATATTACAGCTCATTCCATTCGCGACGCGGTTAATTGTTCGGCACACGACGTACTATACATGCGCTCTATTCGACGCGGTCTCACCGCAATCATCGTTTGACGCGATCGACCGGCACCTGGAATCCGTGGGGGCTTTTGGAGTGCCCGTGGGGGACATCATCAAGGTTCGTGAGCGAATTGCGCTTAAGCGTCACGACATTCCGTTGTTCCTAAATACTGATACTGCTGCCAAGAAACTTTTAGTGGATCAGAGACTTGAGCAAATTGGAAGTGCCGATTGCGCGCGACAGTCGAAATTTCTTGTTGCTAGCTTTGAGCTCCGCTTCCCAAGGCGGCGCCTCGAAGTTGTCGCTTCGACGACTATTTCTCCCATCAATCTATTTGTCGAGGCCAAGCGACTGCTAGATTTTATTCTCCAAGAGAGTATGTGTGAGGCAGGGGGTGACATAGCTTGGACAGGTGCGACTTCTGCTGAAGAACATGGGCATGACGTGATCGGCGTCCTCCCGTCCGCGTTTTACAACGGCCAACTGGGAATCGCTGTGGCATTTGGTGCGCTATATAGAGTTCATTCGGATACGCGCTACCTTGCAGTAGCCAAGCAATGTGCAATTCGCTCGCAAGGGCTCTCTCTGGCAAAGAAGAATATTGGCTTAGCAACAGGGGTAGCCGGTCGGATCGCCACACTATGCCTGCTAGTTGAGATTACTGGAGACAGTGCCTTCTCGATGGAACTCCTGCAGTTAGTTAGTCACGAACTTCATTTGATGGACGGGGCGTCGCTCTGCAACGTGGGCCTTCTTGATGGATGGTCTGGCATGGCGCTAGCACTTTGTCGCGTGCGTCGACATCTGGACCTGGAAACAACGTCTTCTCTGATTGCCGTGTGCGCAGAGCGCCTTGTATCTCTCTCAAATAGCGAGATTCCTGTCGGGTCTGCTCATGGTTTGGCTGGTGTGGCGCAAGCGCTAATTGCGTGCGCCGATTGCTTGGGGCGTGCCGATCTACGTTTAGCAGCACATCACCTTTTCGAAAGAGAAGACTTATTCTTCTCTCACTCGCATTTCGGCTGGCTTGACGTGAGGTCAACTCCACCTAGGGCTCAGTACGGCTGGTGTTGGGGCAGAGTAGGGTCATTGGTGGCGAGAGTTGGGACCTCTCATTCGCACTCCGTCTCGGCGACTAACGCGTCTTTGGCCTTGAGCGTCCAGCTGGCTGAGAACGATAGCCTTTGCTGTGGCACGAGTTCAGCCGTAAACGGGCTCTTGGATCTGGGGCGAGGTCATGCGGCGCAGTCACTGGCGAAACGAATGGTGGAGCGAGCCCGATCCGACGGCGGCTATAGGATCAAGTCCCAAACCATTCCGTCGCTTGGACTCTTTGACGGCATTACTGGCATTGCCTACACGCTACTTCGCGCGCATGAACCGTTTAGCTTTCCGTCACCGTTTACCCTGAATTAGGGCGGGGCGTGGGAACGGTCAAGACCCCTTGGCTAACTCAGCGTGGTCTACACTACCGAATGCGGGGGATAATGGAGACCTCATGGTGACACTCGGGTGTATCACTTGAGGGGAATGAAAATCACGCAAGTCGTTGATTTTATTGACGTATATGGAAATTTTGGCAGCGGTAAGGCTCGTCAACTTCTTCTCTGAAAAGCCTGCAGGGCAATGCCCGGCAGGCTTTTTTTATGGGCAACCCGGCTTCAGTGGCGGCCACGCGGCTTCTTGGGGGCTGGAGCATCCACGCTTTTGGCTTTGCCCTGCCCCAGGCGCGATTCCGTGCCCTTGATCAGCCGCCCGATATTTTCTCTGTGGCGCCAGGCCAGCAGGGCCGACATGGCGACGATGGCCGCGGCGATGCTGCGCTCGGCGTCCCAGACCACGCCGCCGCCGAGCAGGTAGAACATCGGCGCAAACACCGCCGATGCGAGCGAGGCCAGCGACGAATAGCGCAAGAAGAACGCCACGATCACCCAGGTGGCCAGCGTGGCCAGCCCCAGCCAGCCGCTGAAGCCCAGCAGCACGCCCAGCGCCGTGGCCACGCCCTTGCCGCCCTGGAAGCGGAAGAACACCGGCCACAGGTGGCCCGAGGAAGGCCGCGAGCCCGACCAGGGCCTGCGTGCCCTCTTCGAGCCCGTACGGCGCGCCGAACCAGCGCACCAGCACCACCGGCAGCCAGCCCTTGGCCGCGTCGAGCAGCAAGGTCACCACGGCGGCCGCCTTGCTGCCCGAGCGCAGCACGTTGGTGGCGCCGGGGTTCTTGCTGCCGAAGGTGCGCGGGTCGCTCAGGCCCATGGCCCGGCTCACGATCACGGCAAACGACAGCGAGCCGAGCAGATAGGCGGCAACGGCCGCCAGGGCGGAATAAACGATGGGCACGGGGGACTCTCCTTGTTGTGGGGTTCGCGCAGCGGTGGCCGCTGCGGCGCGGCGCCATTCTGCCAGCCGGCCGGGCCCGCGCTAGTCGGCCAGCGCACAGTGCACGGGCCGGGCGCCCAGCAGCTGCACGCACACCTGCGGGTCGATGCCGCACCAGGTAGCCGCGCCGCCCGCCGTTGATGGCGATGCGCGGCAGCGCCAGGATGCTCTCTTCGATGTACACCGGCATCGCGCGGCGCGTGCCAAACGGCGAGGTGCCGCCCACGAGGTAGCCGCTGTGGCGGTTCGCCACCTCGGGCGTGCAGGGCTCGACGATCTTGGCGCCGATCTGGCGCGCCAGGTTCTTGGTCGACACCTTGCGGTTGCCGTGCATCAGCACCAGCAGCGGCTTGGCGTCCTGGTCCTGCATGACCAGGGTCTTGACGACGCGAGAACGGGTCCAGGCCCAGCACCTCGGCGCTGTGCAGCGCGCCGCCGTGCTCCAGGTACTCGTACGGGTGGCCCGGTGAAAGCCACCCGGTGCGCCTTGAGCATCTGCGTCGCGGGCGTCTCGCTCACGTGCCCGGCCTTGGGGTCTTTTTTTGCCATGTTCTAAAAAAGATAGCTGCCAGCGCAGGCGGGGCCTGCGCTGCGGGCCGATTGGACCACTGCAACCGCTCAGATCGCCGGGTCGCGCATCTCCGCGCGGATCGCGTCGATCGCGGCCAGCAGTTCGGCGGGCAGCGTGGTGCCCCAGGCATCGAGGTCTTCGTCCAGCTGCGCCAGCGAGGTCACGCCGATGATGGTGCTGGCCACCTGCCACTTGGTGTAGCAGAACGCCAGCGCCAGCTGCGTCGGCGTGAGGCCGTGCGTCGCGCGCCAGCGCGTTGTAGCGGCGCGCGGCCACCAGCGCCTCGGGCCGGCCCCAGCGCTGCTTGCGCACCGAATCGTAGGTCGCAATGCGCGCGCCCTGCGGCGCGTCAGGGCCCTCGATGCCGCTGGCGTCGTACTTGCCCGTGAGCAGGCCGAAGGCCAGCGGCGAATACGCCAGCAGCGACACGCCCAGGCGGTGCAGGTCTCGTCGAGCGCCGTTCTCGTAGCTGCGGTTGAGCAGGCAGTACGGGTTCTGCACCGAGGCCACGCGCGGCAGGCCGTGCTGCTCGGCCAGGCGCACGAACTCGTGCACGCCGTAGGGCGTCTCGTTCGACAGGCCGATGGCGCGCACCTTGCCGGCCTTGACCAGCCCCGCCAGCGCTTCGAGCTGGTCGTGGATCGGGGTTTGGGACGTCTCCTTGGCCGGGTCGTAGTACATGCGCGCCGAAGGCCGGCACATGGCGCTCGGGCCAGTGGATCTGGTAGAGGTCGATCACGTCGGTCTGCAGCCGGCGCAGGCTGGCCTCGCACGAGGCGACGATGTCGGCCGCGCGTCATGCCCGCGCCTTCGCGCATCCACGGCATGCCGCGCGACGGGCCCGCCACCTTGGTGGCCAGCACGAGCTTCTGGCGCACGCCGGGGTTCTGCGCAAACCAGCGGCCGATGATGGTCTCGGTGGCGCCGATAGGTTTCGGCGCGGGCGGGCACGGCGTACATCTCGGCCGTGTCGATGAAGTTCACGCCGCGCTCGAGCGCGCGGTCCAGGATCGCGTGGGCATCGGCTTCGTCCACCTGTTCACCAAAAGTCATGGTGCCCAGGCAGATGGGGGTGACGTGCAGGTCGCTCTGGCCGAGTCGGGTGGTGTGCATGCTGGGAAGGCCTCCGTTTTGAAGCGGTCCAGTTTACGGGCGCAGGCGCATGGCTGCCGGCATCCGTGCCGCTTGGCAGACCGGTGGAGTGGGATGATTGCTATGCAAACAAGAGCTGCATGCGCTGTCTGGTTCTTGGTTTTACACACAAAATACCTTGAAAACCAGACAGCACCAGCGCCGGCAGCTCCTGTTTTTGAAGCAGCACGCGGCGGCCATCCGCGCCTCAGGGCGCCAGCCCCCAGACCGTGCGCAGCGCCGACAGCGTGGCCACGGTGGCCGGGTCGTGCTCGGCGGCGCGCGGGTAGATGAAGCTCAGCAGCGCGCCCACGCGGGCATGCGGCCAGATCACGACCTCGCCGCGTTCGCTGGCCGGCAGCGCCACGTCCTCGCGCAAGAGCGACAGGCCGACACCGGCGCGCACCAGGCTTTGCGGCAGCGACACCTCGTCGGACTCGATCACCTGGCGCGGCGTGAAGCCCTGGCGCGCAAACAGGTCCTTGAGCAGGGTCTGCACGTGGTGCTGCACCGGCGCGCCAATCCAGGGCATGGCGGCAATGTCGCGCCAGCCCGCGTGCAGCAGTTTCTGGCGAAAGCTGAACGGCCCGGCGATGCGGTACTGCAGCGTCTGCAGCGCCAGGCCCGCCACCTCGCGCGGGATGTGCGGGCCGATGTAGAACGCGCCCTGCAGCGCGCCGGCCGCCACCTGCTCGCGCAGCGCCTCGGCCGGGGCGTTGCGCGTCCTGATGTCCAGCAGCGGCAGGCTGCGCACCAGCGTGCCCAGCAGCGATCCCAGGCGCAGCGAGTCGGGGTCGGCCACGGTGCCGAGCGTCAGCGTGCCGCTCACCTCGCCCTGCAGGTCGCGCGCCTTGCCCAGCAGGTGGCCGGCGGCCGTGAGCACCTGCTCGGCCTCGGGCAGCAGCGCCTCGCCCGCGCGCGTCAGGCTGATGCGCCCAGGGCGCCGGTCGAACAGCGCCACGCCCAGCTCTTCCTCCAGCGCCTTGATCTGCGCGCTGATGGCCGGCTGCGTCAGGTGCAGCGCCTCGGCCGTGCGCGTGATGTGGCCGAGCTGGGCGGCGGTGACGAAGGCACGTAGCTGGTAGATCTCCATGGGCAGGCAGCGTAACGCGTCAGGGCCGCTCAGCTGCCCAGAAAGCGCACCTGCGTTGGCTCGATGCCCAACTGCACCTGCGCGCCCGGCGGAAACATCGCCAGGCCCGCGTAGTGCGGCTGGTCGGTGATCAGTGCCAGCTCGCCCACGCGCACGCGGTAGCGCGAGAACTCGCCGAGGAATTCGGCGCTCTCGACCTGGCCGTCGAGCCACAGGCGCGAGGCATCGACTTGCTCGTCGCGCACGCAGATGTGAACCTGGTGCGGGCGAAACGCCAGCGCCGCCGCGCCGACGGCGGGCGCTTCCTGCGGGCGCGGCAGGCGCAGCGTGCCCAGGCCCTGCACATCGAAGCTCACGGTCTCGCCGCTCACGGCCGTGACGCGGCCTTCGAGCACGTTGGCGGTGCCGACGAAGCCGGCCACGAAGCGGTTGTGCGGGAAGTCGTAGAGCCCGGCCGCCGAGCCGATCTGCTGCAGGATGCCCTTGTCGAGCACGGCCATGCGGTCGGCCGTGGTCATGGCCTCTTCCTGGTCGTGCGTGACGAAGATGGTGGTCAGGCCCAGCTTGCGCTGCAGGTTCTTGAGCTCCTCGCGCATCTGCACGCGCAGCTGCTTGTCGAGGTTGGACAGCGGCTCGTCGAGCAGCAGCAGCTTGGGCTCGATGACCACGGTGCGCGCCAGCGCCACGCGCTGCTGCTGGCCGCCCGAGAGCTGGCCCGGGCGGCGCTTGGCGTACTGCGACAGGCCGACGAGCTCGAGCACGGCGCCGACCTTGCGGCGGATCGCATCGCGGCTCTCGCGCCGCTCGACCAGGCCGAAGGCGACGTTGTCCCAGACGGTCATGTGCGGCCACAGCGCGTAGTTCTGGAACACCATGCCGATGTTGCGCGCGTGCGGCGGCGTGCCGGTGATGTCCTGGCCGTCGACCAGCAGCTCGCCGCGCTGGTGCTGGTTGAAGCCGGCAATCAGCCGCAGCAGCGTCGACTTGCCCGAGCCCGAGGGGCCGAGCAGCGCGAAGAATTCGCCCGGCTCGATTGTCAAAGTGACGTCGCGCAGCACTTCGGTCGTGCCGTAGCTCAGGCTGATGTGGCGGGCTTCGAGGGAGACCTGGTTCAGTTGCATGGAAAACCTCTGTGTGTTCCGGCTCAGGCCTGTGCGGCCTGCACCGTGGCGCGCGAGCGCTCGACGAAGCGGTGCGAAAAATACGTGCCCAGACCGACCACGAGCACGGCCAGCACCCCGAGCGCGGCGCCCGGCCCGCGGCCCGAGATGCTTTGCATGTAGAGGTAGATGCCGTAGCTCATCGGCGCCTGGCTCTGCGCCGAGGCCAGCAGGATGGTGGCCGACAGTTCGACGGCGGCCGTGATGAAACTCGTGACGAAGCCGGCCAGGATGCCGCCCGCCATCAGCGGCACCATCACGCGCCGGATGGTGCTGGCGCGCGTGGCGCCCAGGCTCTGCGCGGCCTCTTCGAGCGAGACGTGCACCTGCTGCAGCGCCGCCATGCACGAGCGCAGCGCATACGGCAGGCGCCGCACCGCGTAGGCCAGCATGATCAGCACCGCCGTCGTGACGACCGGCGTGTCGGTGAACGGCAGGTTGACGCCCTTGAACATGCGCAGGTAGCCGATCGCCAGCACCAGGCCTGGGATGGCCAGCGCGGCCGACGCCAGGTAGTCGAGCCACTGGCGCGCCGGCAGCGTGGTGCGCAGGATCAGGTAGGCGATCGCGGTGCCGATGACGACGTCCAGGCCCGCCGAGGTCAGGCAGTACAAGAGCGTGTTGCCGATCATGCCGCCGGCGTCGGTGAACACGGTGGCGTAGTGCTCGAGCGTGTAGGCGTCGGGCAGCACCGAGAAGCTCCAGACCTTGGAGAACGACATCAGCAGGATGCCGATGTGCGGTGCCAGCGTGATGAGCAGCACGAAGCCGATCCAGCCATAGGCCAGCAGCGACTCCCAGCCCGAGAGGCGGCGCTTTTGCAGCGCGCTGCCGCCCTTTTGCAGCGTCGCGTAGTCCTTGCCCTTCATCACGCGCGCGGCCATCCACAGCGCCAGGATCGAGAACACGATCATGATCACGCTGATGACGTAGCCCAGCGGGTCGTCGATGCCCACGGACGTGATGCGCAGGTAGGCCTGCGGCGCGAGCATGTTGGTCACGCCCATCACCAGCGGCGTGCCCAGGTCGTCGAACACCTTGACGAACACCAGCGCCGCACCGGCCAGATACCCGGGCATCGCGAGCGGAAAGATCACGCGCCGGAACAGCCGCCAGCCGCGCGCGCCCAGGTTCAATGCCGACTCCTCCATCGCACCGTCGATGTTGCGCATCGCCGCCACGAGGTTCAGCAGGATGAACGGGAAGTAATGGATGCTCTCGACAAAGGTCACGCCGACCAGCCCGTCCATGATCGGCACCGTGAAGCCGAACCAGTCGTTGAGCAGCAGGTTCACCGAGCCGTTGCGCCCGAAGATCAGCTGCAGCGCCACCGCGCCGACGAACGGCGGCATGATCAGCGGCAGCACGCCCAGCGTCTGGATCAGCAGCGCGCCGCGGAACTCGAAGCGCACCGTGAGGTAGGCCAGCGGCACCGCGATCAGGCTGGCAAAGAACACGCTGGCCAGCGAGACGATGAGGCTGTTGAAGAACGACTCGCGGAACACGTCCTGCGCGAAGAAGTTGCCGAAGTGCCCGAGCGTGAGGCCGCCGGTCTCGTTGATGAACGCGGTGTAGACCACCAGGCCCACCGGCACGACCAGGAACAGCAGCAGAAACGCCAAGATCAGCGCGAAGGCCAGCCACGGCCCGGCACTGGCGGCCAGGCGCCACGGGCGTGGCGCAGCGGTGGGGCGCCCCGGCAGGCGGGGCTGCGAAAGAACAGCAGTCATGGGTCAGGCTTTCATCAGGGCGCTCTCGGCCGCGCCGCGCCACGCCGCAGCGGTCGGCCACGGCAGCGCAGGGCGAGGCCGGTGGCCGGCGGACTTACTTGGCCAGCGCGCGCGCGTCGCTGGCGAGCTTGGTGGCGCGCTCGTAGTTGTCGCGCGCCTTGGTGGCCCAGAGCTGCTCGAGGCCGGTGAGCTGCTTGGAGACCGCCACGTCGCGCCGGTTCTTGCGGAACAGCTCCAGGAACTCCTCGTTCTTGACGTTGTCCGCGCCGACCAGCGGCGCATAGGCCACATCGCGCGCCTGGCGCACCAGGGCGCTGCCCTGGGCATTGGGCTTGGCTTTCAGCGCCTTCTCCGCGTCCTGGATGGCCTTGGTCGCGGCCTGCAGCTCCTTCAGGCGGAAGGTCACCATCTGGTCGAACAGGCTGGTGACGACCTGGTAGCGCGCTTCGGACAGGTTGGCGTCGAACTGCACCTTGGCGCGCTTGGCCACGTCCTGCGGCACGGGGTAGCCCGCAGGCGCCTTGAGCAGGTTGTACGGCAGGATCGGCAGGCGGCTGATCTTCGGGTCGAACAGCAGCTGCTGGCCCGCCGCCGACATGCTGAAGGCCATGAACTTCTTGGCCTCGTCGGGGTTCTTGCCGCCGGCGATCAGGCCGATGTTGGCCGGCACCACGGCCGTCATGCTGGGGTAGGCGAAGTCGACCGGGTAGCCCGAGTACTTGCCCGCCAGGCCGAAGAAGTCGATCACGATGCCGATGCCGTACTGGCCGTTGTTCACGCCGTCGGGCACGGCAAAGCTGCGGTCGGTCACGGCGGCGGCGTTGCCCATCATGGCCAGCAGCTGCGACCAGCCCTTGTCCCAGCCCTCGCCCTGCAGGATGGTCTCGACCGTGAGCTGCGTGGTGCCCGAGCGCGAGGGCGACGAGATCGCGATGTGGCCGAAGTATTCGGGGCGCGTCAGGTCGCTCCACTCCTTGGGGGCGGCGAGCTTGTGGGCCTGCAGGTAGCGGGTGTTCCACATGATCCCGTAGCCGGCCAGCGCCTGGCCGTAGTACAGGCCGTGCGGGTCGTTGAGCGGGTAGTTGCCGATCTTGGCCGGCGCGCTCTTGTTCACGGTCTCGGGCGCGGGGGCCAGCAGCTTGTTGCGCGCGAGCACCTCGAAGGCATCGGGCGCCGAGGCCCACATCACGTCGGGCCGCTGGCCCTCGGCGAGTTCGCGCACGTAGGCGATCGCCGCCGTGGTGTTCTTGTTCAGGATCTCGAGCTTGATGCCGGGGTTCTGCGCTTCGAAGGCCTTCTGGTACGCGGTCGTGAGCTCCTTGGGGAACGAGGTCAGCACCGTCACGGTGCCGGCCTGGGCGCCTGGCAGCACGCCGAACGCGCCCCACAGACCGGCGACCACGGCCCCGAGGAATACCCGGCTTCTTCTGCGTTGTTGCATGGCTGTCTCCTGGTGTTGTATGGCAGATGCGGCCGACTCTAGGGCGGCTGCGCGGCAAAGACCAATCATTGTTCGTGATGGAGCGCATCAGCGACAGGAGCGCGCGGGTTATCCCTGACGCACGGCGCCGCGCGCCGCGCCTTGTCCCAGCCTTGACTGACGGGGCGCGCTGCACGCCGGAATAATCCGCGCCATGTACCAAGCCACACGCCCTTCCCGCTCCGAATTCGTTCCGATCCGCTCGCTGCGCTACCACGTCCGGCGCTGGGGCGCGCCGCAGGCGGGCGCGGCGCCGCTGGTGCTGGTGCACGGCTGGATGGACGTGGGCGCGTCGTACCAGTTCGTGGTCGATGCGCTCTCGCAGGCGTTTGCCGCGGGGCGCGAGATCATCGCGCCCGACTGGCGCGGCTTCGGCCTGACCGAGCCGCCGGCCGGCACCGACCACTATGTCTTTGCCGACTACCTGGCCGACCTGGACCAGCTGCTCGACCATTGCGCCCCCGGCCAGGCCATCGACCTCGTGGGCCACAGCATGGGCGGCAACGTCGCCATGATGTATGCGGGCGTGCGCCCCGAGCGCGTGCGCCGGCTGGTCAACCTCGAAGGCTTTGGCGCCCCGGCCACGCAGCCGTCGCAGGCGCCGCAGCGCTATGCGCAGTGGATGGACGAGATCCAGGGCCTGCAGCGCGGCACGCTGGCGCTCAAGGACTACGACAGCGCCGCCGGCGTGGCGCAGCGCCTCATGAAGACCAACCCGCGCCTGCCCGCCGACAAGGCGGCGTGGCTGGCGCAGCACTGGGCGCGGCCCAACGCGCAGGGGCGCTGGGAAATCCTCGGCGACCCGGCGCACAAGGTCTCCAGCGCGCAGCTCTACCGCGTGGACGAGGCCCTGGCCCTCTACCGCGCGATCACCGCGCCGACGCTCGCCGTCGAAGCCAGCGACGACAGCCTGGGCCAGTGGTGGAAGCACAAGTACACGCTGGCCGAGTACCACGAGCGCCTGAAGTCCGTGCCCGACTGCCGCTGCGCCGTGGTGCAGGACGCCGGCCACATGCTGCACCACGACCAGCCCCAGGCCGTGGCCGCGCTGATCGAGGACTTTCTGCGCTGACCATCGGCCAAATCTGCCTCCAGCGCTTTGTGCACCTGCGCTCATAGCTATTATTTTTAATATGTGCGCTGCGCGCGCCCGCCGGCAGCCGGCCTGCGGGCGGCGCTTTGGCGCAGATCAGGGGCTTGGCGGCCACCACGCCGGGTCCATGAGAAAATCGCGGTCTATTTCACCGAACACACAGGACAGCACCATGGACGCAGAACACATCAACCAGATCGGCAACACCCTCATCGACCTGTCCGAGCGCACGCAAGAGTTACGGGGGTATCTTTGACTACGATGCCAAATTTGAACGCCTGCGCACGGTAAACGCCTCGCTCGAAGACCCGGCCGTCTGGAACGACCCGAAGAAGGCCCAGGAACTGGGCAAGGAAAAGAAGTCGCTCGACGGCGTGGTGCTCACGCTCGAGCGCCTGACGCGCGAGCTGGCCGACAACACCGAGCTCTACGAGATGAGCGTCGAGGAAGGCAACGACGCCGACCTGCTGGCCATCGCCCAGGAAGCCGCCAAGCTGCAGCCCGAGATCGAAGAACTCGAGTTCCGCCGCATGTTCCGCCACGAGGCCGACCCGCTCAGCTGCTTCCTCGACATCCAGGCCGGCGCCGGCGGCACCGAAGCCTGCGACTGGGCCGGCATGCTGCTGCGCCAGTACCTGCGCTATGCCGAGCGCAAGGGCTTCAAGACCAGCGTCGACGATGAAACCCCGGGCGACGTCGCCGGCATCAAGGGCGCGACGATCCACATCGAGGGCGAGTACGCCTATGGCCTGCTGCGCACCGAAACCGGCGTGCACCGCCTGGTGCGCAAGAGCCCGTTCGACAGCTCGGGCGGGCGCCACACCAGCTTTGCCAGCGTGTTTGTCTACCCCGAGATCGACGATTCGATCCAGATCGACATCAACCCGTCGGACGTGCGCACCGACACCTACCGCGCATCGGGCGCCGGCGGCCAGCACATCAACAAGACCGACTCGGCGGTGCGCCTCACGCACATCCCCACCGGCATCGTCGTGCAGTGCCAGGACGGCCGCAGCCAGCACGGCAACCGCGACATCGCCTGGCAGCGCCTGCGCTCCAAGCTCTACGACTTCGAGATGCGCAAGCGCCAGGAAGAGGCGCAAAAGCTCGAAGACACCAAGACCGACGTCGGCTGGGGCCACCAGATCCGCTCGTACGTGCTCGACAACAGCCGCATCAAAGACCTGCGCACGAACGTCGAAATCTCCGCCACGCAGAAAGTGCTGGACGGCGATCTCGACGCCTTCATCGAAGCCTCGCTCAAGCAAGGCATATAAGGAGAACCATGTTGCCAATGCGTGACGGACAGGCGCCAGCCACCGCGATCCTGCGGAGCGACTACCAGGCACCGGCCTGGTGGATCGACACCGTGGACCTGGCGTTCGACCTCGACCCGGCCAAGACGCGGGTGCTCAACAAGATGCGCCTGCGCCGCAACCCCCATGTGCCCGCGCAAGCGCTGCGCCTGGACGGGGAAGAACTCAACCTCTCGCGCGTGCTGGTCAACGGCGCGGGCACCTCGTTCAAGATGGACGCAGGCCAGCTGGTGCTCGAGAACCTGCCCGAAGGCGACGCACCCTTCGACCTGGAGATCTTCACCACCTGCTGCCCGGCCAAGAACACGCAGCTGTCGGGCCTGTACGTGAGCCAGGGCACGTTCTTCACGCAGTGCGAGGCCGAGGGCTTCCGGCGCATCACCTACTTCCTCGACCGCCCCGACGTCATGGCCAGCTACAGCGTGGTGCTGCGCGCCGACAAGGCGCAGTACCCGGTGCTGCTGTCCAACGGCAACCTGGTCGAGCACGGCGACCTCGAAGGCGGCCGCCACTTTGCCAAGTGGGTCGACCCGCACAAGAAGCCCAGCTACCTGTTCGCGCTGGTCGCCGGCAAGCTCGTGGCGCGCCAGCAGCGCATCACCTCGCGTGCCGGCAACGAGCACCTGCTCGAGGTCTACGTGCGCCCCGGCGACCTGGGCAAGACCGAGCACGCGATGCACTCGCTGATGGCCAGCATCGCCTGGGACGAGGCGCGCTTTGGCCTGTCGCTCGATCTGGAGCGCTTCATGATCGTCGCCACCAGCGACTTCAACATGGGCGCGATGGAGAACAAGGGCCTGAACATCTTCAACACGAAGTACGTGCTGGCGAGTGAATCCACCGCGACCGACACCGACTTCGCCAACATCGAGAGCGTGGTCGGGCACGAGTACTTCCACAACTGGACCGGCAACCGCATCACCTGCCGCGACTGGTTCCAGCTGAGCCTCAAGGAAGGCCTCACGGTCTTCCGCGACCAGGAGTTCAGCATGGACATGGCCGGCAGCCCGTCGGCCCGCGCCGTCAAGCGCATCGAAGACGTGCGCGTGCTGCGCACCGCCCAGTTCCCCGAGGACGCCGGCCCCATGGCGCACCCGGTGCGCCCCGACAGCTACGTCGAGATCAACAACTTCTACACCGTCACGATCTACGAAAAAGGTGCGGAAGTGGTGCGCATGATGCACACGCTGGTCGGGCGCGAGGGCTTTGCGCGCGGCATGAAGCTGTACTTCGAACGCCACGACGGCCAGGCCGTGACCTGCGACGACTTCGCGGCCGCCATTGCCGATGCCAACCCGGCGAGCGACCTGGCGCGCCTGCTGCCCCAGTTCAAGCGCTGGTACAGCCAGGCCGGCACGCCGCGCGTGCGCGCCACGGGCCAGTACGACGCCGCCGCACGCACCTACACGCTGACGCTGGCGCAAAGCTGCGCCCCCACGCCGGGCCAGCCGGTCAAGGAGCCGTTCGTCATCCCGGTGGAACTGGGCCTGCTGGCGCAGGATGGCAGCGCCCTGCCGCTGCAGCTGGCCGGCGAAGACGCCGCGGGCGCCGCCTCGCGCACCGTCGTGCTGTCCGAGCCGAGCCAGACGCTGGTCTTCGCCAACGTCGACAGCGCCCCCGTGCCCTCGCTGCTGCGCCAGTTCAGCGCGCCCGTGGTGCTCGACGTGGACTACAGCGACGCCGACCTGCTGACCCTGCTGGCGCACGACCGCGACGCCTTCAACCGCTGGGAGGCCGGCCAGCGCCTGGTGCTGCGCTGCGCTATCAATGCCATAGCTTCCAGCGCAGTCCCCATCAGCGCTGCAGGCCTTTTTGACCAAAAATTCCTGACCGAGCCGGTGCTGCAGGCCCTGCGCAGCGTGCTGCGCGACCCGGCGCTGGACGCCGCCTACAAAGAGCTGGTGCTCACGCTGCCGTCGGAAACCTACCTCGCCGAGCAGCTCGACGTGGTCGACCCGCAGCGCGTGCACACCGTGCGCGAAGCCATGCGCGCGCAGCTGGCGCTCGCGCTGCACAGCGACTGGCAATGGGCCTACGAGCAGCACCACAGCAACGGCGCCTACCGGCCCGATGCCGTGTCTGCGGGCCGGCGCGCGCTCACCGGCATGGCCCTGTCCATGCTGTGCCTGGCCGCACAGCACACGGGCGACGCCGTCTGGCCCGGCAAGGCGCTGCAGCGCTTCAAGGACGCGGGCAACATGACCGACCGCATCCATGCGCTGGGCGCCCTCGTCGGCAGCGGCCACGCGCTGGCCGCGCCGGCGCTGGCACGCTTTCATGCGCTGTTCAAGGACGAGCCGCTGGTGCTCGACAAATGGTTTGCGCTGCAGGCCGGCAGCCCCGACCGCGGCGGCAACGTGCTGCCCCTGGTCAAGCAGCTGCTGCAGCACCCGGACTTCTCGCTCCAGAACCCGAACCGCGCGCGCAGCGTCATCTTCAGCTACTGCAACGCCAACCCCGGCGCCTTCCACCGCGCCGATGCGGCCGGCTACGTGTTCTGGTGCGAGCGCGTCTGCGAGCTCGACGCCATCAACCCGCAGGTGGCGGCCCGGCTGGCGCGCGCGCTCGACCGCTGGCAAAAGCTGGCCGAGCCGTGGCGCACCGCCGCGCACGAAGCGCTGGCGCGCGTGGCAGCGCGCGAAGGCCTGAGCAACGACGTGCGCGAAGTCGTGACGCGCGCCCTGGCCCAATGAACTGAACCGAAAGAATCCATGGCAAAGAAAATCTCCCTCACCCGCTATCTCGTCGAGCAGCAACGCATCGACGGACTCATCCCGGCCCAGCTGCGCCTGCTGCTCGAAGTGGTCGCGCGCGCCTGCAAGGGCATCAGCCAGGCCGTCAACAAGGGCGCGCTCGGCGGCGTGCTCGGCACCGCCGAGAGCGAAAACATCCAGGGCGAAATCCAGAAGAAGCTCGACATCATCGCCAACGAAGTGCTGATCGAGGCCAACGAATGGGGCGGCCACCTCGCCGCCATGGCGTCGGAAGAAATGGACGGCATCTATGTCGTGCCCAACCGCTATCCGCAGGGCGAATACCTGCTGCTGTTCGACCCCCTCGATGGCTCGAGCAACATCGACGTCAACGTCAGCATCGGCACCATCTTCAGCGTGCTCAAAAAGCCCGAAGGCGACCGCGGCGTCGAGGCCGGCGACTTTCTGCAGGCCGGCCACCAGCAGGTCGCTGCCGGCTACTGCGTCTATGGCCCGCAGACCACGCTGGTGCTCACGGTGGGCGACGGCGTGGCCATGTTCACGCTCGACCGCGAACAGGGCTCGTTCGTGCTCACGCAAGAGAACGTGCGCATTCCCGAAGACACCAAGGAATTCGCCATCAACATGAGCAACATGCGCCACTGGGACGCTCCCATCAAGCGCTATGTCGACGAATGCCTGCAAGGCGTCGAAGGCCCGCGCGGCAAGGACTTCAACATGCGCTGGATCGCCAGCATGGTGGCCGACGTGCACCGCATCCTCACGCGCGGCGGCATCTTCATGTACCCCTGGGACAAGCGCGAACCGAACAAGCCCGGCAAGCTGCGCCTGATGTACGAAGCCAACCCCATGGGCTGGATCGTCGAGCAGGCCGGCGGCGCCGCAACCAATGGCAAGCAGCGCATCCTCGACATCGAGCCAACCCAGCTGCACGAACGCGTCAGCGTCATTTTGGGTTCAAAAAATGAGGTCGAACGCGTGACAGGCTATCATTCGACGCTATAATTTGAGACTTCGCCGGTGTAGCTCAGTCGGTAGAGCAGCTCATTCGTAATGAGAAGGTCGGGTGTTCGATTCATCTCTCCGGCACCAACAAAGCAAGATAAGCCCCGCTATCCAATCCGGTAGCGGGGCTTATTTTTTGCCTTACAAAAACGCCATGTACAGGCTGCGGCAAAGACCCGAGCGGCCTGGCAGGCAAGGAATACAACGTGATCGATGGACTGATTGGCGGCAAGCTGTACGGCGCACCGGAAAAACGCCTGGGCAAGGCAGGCAAACCGTTTGCCATGGCCAAGGTGCGCGCCACCGCCGGCGACGGCGAAACACCGCTGTTTGTCAACGTGATCGCATTTGACGGCGCCGCCTGCGCGGCCTTGATGGCGCTCAGCGACGGTGACTCCGTCACCTTGGCGGGCAGCCTGACCCCCAAGGTCTGGAGCGACAAACAGGGCGTTGTGCGCCCATCGCTCGATATGGTGGCGCACCAGGTGCTGACGGCGTACCACGTCCAACAGAAACGGGCAGCCATGCAGGCCCGAGCCACGCGACCTGCCGCACGGGCCCGTGGACTCCTGAGAAGCCACAGGCCCCGGTGCGGCTCACGCCATGGCCTTTGCAGACGGACGCAGCCTCGCAACAGGGTGGATCTACCGCTTTGCCGCATACGCACAGCTGAACATGGCCGACGATGCGGCGATCCTGGCGCTGATTTTTTGCTGAGCAGACGCTGTTTCCATTGCCTGCCCTATGGCTGGACATTGGCAAATCAACCACTCTGACACGTCCGGACCCAAATAAAAAAACCCGCTATCGCGAGATAGCGGGTTTTTGGTTTATCTGGGGTGGCTGATGGGGCTCGAACCCACGACAACAGGAATCACAATCCTGGACTCTACCAACTGAGCTACAGCCACCGTAGCTTTGTATTATAGCGTGGAAAATTGGGCTTCACGCCCAATCCACTCATTTTTCAGCGATATCTGCAGTGGCCGTGGGACGCGGCACCTTGATCTGCGCCTTGAAGCGGTCCTTGAGCATTTCGTAATAGGCCATGCCTTCTGCGCCCGCCCACCACTGTTCGTATTGCTGCAGATGCTGCGCGGCCCGTTGCGCATCGATGGCCTCGGTGGGCAGCACGCGGACCACCTTGGCAATCACATAGCCTTGCGCTCCCAGGCTGACGCCCGTCCAGGCAGGCAATGCATCGGTCTTGGTGCTCAGCACGGCGTCCACCAGAGCGCGGGGCTGGTTCTGGGGTTGGTCACGGCCCACGACCAGAGGCGCCGAGAGTCCGGTCGCGCTGTCGGGCTTGGCCATCCAGGTGGCCAGCTTGGCTTCGCCTTGCTTGCGGGCCAATTCTGCCGATGTGTCACCGATGTACAGCTGCCTGACGCGTGCCTGCACCTCTTGCAAGGGCAGCGTGCGTGCCGGACGGTATTGCGTCACGCGCCCCGCCACCATCTGGTTCGGTGCAATTTCGATGGCTTCGGTGTTGCGCTTGTGCTCCAGCGAGTCGGCGGAAAAGAGCGCTTCCAGAAACTTCGCGTTGGCCAGAGGTCCGGTGGCGCCAGGCGCAGGCGTGCGCGCCACGTTCTGGGCCGTCTGCAGCTTGAGTTTGAGCTTGTCCACCACCGGCTGCAGCGTGTCCGGCTGTTCATAGACGCCATTGGCGAACGCCTCGGCCACTTCGGCGAATTTGCGCTGTGCCTGCTGCTGCTTGAGCTCGGCCTCCATCGAGGGACGCAGTTCTTCGAAGCTCGGCTGGCGTGGCGCCTTGATGTCGGTCAGCTGGATGATGTGGTAGCCGAAATCGCTTTCCACCAGGTCGCTGATATCGCCCTTTTTCAAGGCAAAGGCCGCGTCCTCGAACGGCTTGACCATGGCGCCGCGCGCGAAGAAGTTCAGGTCACCGCCCTGGGCGGCAGAGCCCGGGTCATCGGACGATTTCTTTGCCACTTCGGCAAAGCTGGCTGGCGCCTTGCGCACCTGCTCCAGCAGCGCCGTGGCGCGTGCCTTGGCCTTTTCGCGCTCGGCAGCCGGCGCATCCTTGGGCACCGCTATGAGAATGTGGCTGGCACGGCGCTCCTCCTTGCCAGCCAGGCGGTCGACGTTTTCTTTGTAGTAGGTGCGCAGATCGTCTTCATTGGGCGTGATGCCAGCACGAACGCTGTCGAGGTCCAGCACCACATACTCCACCGTGGCCTGCTCAGCCTGCTGGAACAGCGCCGGGTGCGCCTTGTAATAGGTCTCCAGGTCTGCCTCGCTGGGCTGCACCTGCGCGGCGAAATCGGCGGGATTGAAGTGCACGACCTGGATTTCGCGGCGCTGGAACAACGCGTCGAGCGACACATTGGCCTGTGCCGGCGTGGCAAAGGCCGTTGCCATGACACCACCCAAGACCTGCTTGACCGCCAGGTCCCTGCGCACCGTGGCTTCGAAGCCTTCGGGCGTCATGCCCTGCGCACCGACGAGGGCGCGGTAGGCTTCGACGTCGAGCGTGCCATCGGCGCGCTTGAGGGCGGCAATCTGCGGGATTTCCTGCAGGCTGCGCGCCAGGCGTGCGTCGCTGGTGGCCAGGTGCATCTTCTGCGCTGCCACCTGCAGCACGCGGTCTCGCACCATGCGTTCCAGCGTGGCATAACGCGCCTGGGGCGAATCCAGGAGCTTGGCGTCCAGCGTCGGCTGCTGCGCACGGACCCTGTCCGACTCCACCCGATGGGCGTTGTCCCAGTCGGCCTGCGTGATGTCGTGGCCATCGACCCGCGCCACCACGGGGCTGCCGCCCGAAAAGTAGTTGCGGTCGATACCGACGAGCACAAACGATGGAACGATCAACAAGAACAGCAAGAACATCGTGATCTTGGAGTGCTTGCGGATGGATTCAAACATGGTCAATCTTTCAAGGACAAAAAACAAAAGGCGAACTCACGTTCGCCTTTGTTCGGTGATGGTGGGTCCTGACGGTCTCGAACCGCCGACCTACTCCGTGTAAAGGAGCCGCTCTACCAACTGAGCTAAGGACCCCACCGCAATTGCCTGTCAGTTCAGGGCATCTTTCAATGCCTTGCCCGGACGGAACTTCGGAACTTTAGCAGCCTTGATCTTAATCGCAGCGCCAGTACGGGGATTGCGGCCGGTGCGCGCAGCACGCTTGCCCACGGCAAAAGTGCCAAAACCGACGAGCGACACAGTACCGCCTTTTTTCAGCGTCTTCTTGACCGCTTCAATCGTGGACTCCAGGGCGCGCGCAGCGGCGGCTTTGGAGATGTCGGCATTGGTTGCAATGTGCTCAATCAGTTCGGTTTTGTTCACAAAAAGCCTCTCGATATAAGAGTTGATGGAATGTCGCGTGGCGATCGGCGGTTCACGCGCCGGGCCCTTTTGAAGGGGCCCTGCAAGGCAGGTGAGGGGCTGGCGGGCACCGCGGTCACGGTGTCGTCAGATTCGAGCCAGCGACATTCGAGGTGTCAATATAGTGCGCCGTTTGAGACAGCGTCGGGATGGATTCTAGTCGCAAAAGCACCGCCCAGCGGGGCTTGCAAGAGGTTTTGTCGGGCGCAGGCCTCAAACACTTTCCCCGATTGACACGCGCACCGGAGCATGGCCAACAACCGCATCGGTGGGCTTGAACCGATGGCCAGACCGAAGTCCCAGCGCCGTTGCCGCGCGGCCCACATTAGGTGCGCCGACCCCTACTGCGCGGCCACCGATCTGCCCGGTCGGCCAGAGCCGGTCGATGGAAGCCGCTACTTCTTGACGCGCGCACGGATCTCGGGCACGGCCTTCTGCAGGTAATAGACCATGGACCACACCGTGAGCACGGCCGAGCCAGCCAGATCAGCCAGGTGCCCCACACGCCGGTGTCGATCAGCCCGAACAACCGGCCGTCGAACAGCAGGAACGGGATGGCCACCATCTGCACGGCGGTCTTGAGCTTGCCCAGCATGTGCACCGCCACGCTCTTGCCGCGCCGATCTGCGCCATCCATTCGCGCAGCGCGGAGATCGCGATCTCGCGGCCGATGATGATCAGCGCCACGAACACGTCGGCGCGCTGCAGGTGCACCAGCACCAGCAGCGAGGCGCAGACCAGAAATTTGTCGGCCACCGGGTCGAGGAAGGCGCCGAACGACGAGGTCTGGTTGAGCTTGCGCGCCAGGAAGCCATCGAGCCAGTCGGTGGCGGCGAAGACGCACGAACATCACGGTGGCGATGAGGTTTTGCAGCTCTGGCGCCATGGGCGTGTAGAACACCCCCACGATCAAAGGTATCGCGACGATGCGCGTCCAGGTCATGATGGTGGGAATGGTCCAGAACATGGCCGCGATTGTGTCACGTGCGCACTGCCTCGAGCCGAGCTGCGTCAGCGCAGCGCGCGGTAGATCGCCTCGGCCAGATCGTGCGAGATGCCTTCCACCGTGGCCAGGTCTTCGACACTGGCCGAGGCCACGCCGCGCACCCCGCCAAAGCGCTGCAGCAGGCGCGCGCGCTTCTTCGGGCCCACGCCGGCGATCTCTTCGAGCTGGCCGCCGCCCACGCGCACCTTGGCGCGCTGCGCGCGCATGCCGGTGATGGCAAAGCGGTGCGCCTCGTCGCGGATCTGCGCCACCAGCATCAGCGCGGCCGAGTCCTTGCCGAGGTAGACCTTCTCGCGCCCGTCGGCAAACACCAGTTCTTCCAGCCCCACCTTGCGGCCCTCGCCCTTTTCGACGCCGACGATGCGCGACAGGTCCAGGCCCAGCGCGGTGAACACCTCCCGCGCCATGCTGACCTGGCCCTTGCCGCCGTCGACCAGCACCAGGTCGGGCAGGCGCGCCTGGCCCTGCGCGGGCTCGGCGCCGCCGGCCTCGCGCTGCGCCTCGGCCACCTTGCTGTAGCGGCGCGTCAGCACCTGGCGCATGGCGGCGTAGTCGTCGCCGCCGGTGATGCCTTCGATCTTGTACCGGCGGTATTCGCTGCTCTGCATCTTGTGCTGCGCAAACACGACGCACGATGCCTGCGTGGCCTCGCCGGCAGTGTGCGAGATGTCGAAGCATTCGATGCGCAGCGCGTCGAGGTCTTCCTGCGGCAGGTCGAGCGCCTCGGCCAGGGCGCGCGTGCGCGCCTGCTGCGAGCCCTCCTCGGCCAGCAGGCGCGTGAGCTGCAGGCCGGCGTTCTGTCTGCGCCATGTCGAGCCATGCGCGGCGCTGCTCGCGCGGCTGGTGCACGGCCTGCACGCGCATGCCGCTTTGCTCGCCCAGGGCATCGAGCAGCGCGCGGTCCACGGGCTCGCTGGTGACCAGCGTGGGCGGCACCGGCACGTCGATGTAGTGCTGGGCGATGAAGGCTTCGAGCACCTGCGCCTCCACACTGAGCGCGGCCGCAGCGTCTGCCGCGTCCGGACCGTCGTCTGCGCCCTCGGGCTGGAACACGGCCGCAGCATCCTCCACATGCACCGGAAAGTAGGCCCGGTCGCCCAGGTGGCGGCCGCCGCGCACCATGGCCAGGTTGACGCAGGCGCGGCCGCCGCGCACCTGCACGGCCAGGATGTCCACGTCCTTGTCCGAGGCGGTCTCGATCGACTGCTGGTGCAGCACGCGCGAGAGCGCCGTGATCTGGTTGCGCAGCTCGGCCGCCTGCTCGAATTCGAGCCGGTCCGAATGCGCCATCATGCGCGCCTCGATCTGCTGCAGCAGCGCCTGCGTCTCGCCGCGCAGCAGCGCCTCGGCGTGCGCGACGTCCTGCGCGTAGGCTTCGCGCGACACCAGGTTCACGCACGGCGCGGTGCAGCGCTTGATCTGGTAGAGCAGGCAGGGCCGCGTGCGGTTGGCAAACACCGTGTCCTCGCAGGTGCGCAGGCGAAACACCTTCTGCAGCAGCAGGATGGTTTCCTTCACGGCCCAGGCGCTCGGGTAGGGGCCGAAGTAGCGGTGCCGCTTGTCGATGCCGCCGCGGTAGTAGGCCAGGCGCGGATAGGCCTGCCCCGGCGCGTCGCCCGTGCCGTCCCGGGCGGCCACGCCGGTGATCTTCAGGTACGGGTAGCTCTTGTCGTCGCGAAACAGGATGTTGTAGCGCGGCTGCAGCGACTTGATGAGGTTGTTTTCGAGCAGCAGCGCCTCGGCCTCGGAGCGCACCACGGTGGTCTCCATGCGCGCGATCTTGCCGACCATGTGGCCGGTGCGCGTGCCGCCGTGGCTCTTCTGGAAATAGCTGGACACGCGCCGCTTGAGGTTGAGCGCCTTGCCCACATACAAGAGCGCGCCCTGGGCGTCGAAATAGCGGTACACGCCGGGCAGCGGCGGCAGCGCGGCCACCTGTGCCAGGAGTTCGTCGGAATGCACGTCGGACATGGTGCGTATTGTGGCCGCGTGCCCGCAGCCCACGCGCGAACCAGGCCCATCAGCTATTGAATCAATAGCTGCAAGCGCTTGTGTGGAAAGCGCTGCAGGCCTAAAAGACCCGAAAACCCAGCCGCATCAGTCGGCTTCGATTTTCGACGCCTTGACCACCGTGGTCCAGCGCGCCAGGTCGGACTTGACCTTGTCGCCCAGTTGTTGCGGGTTCTGGTAGTCGGCCGTGGCACCCTGCTCCTGCACCTTTTGCTTGAACGCCGGCTGGTTCACCACCTTGCCGATGTCGGCGGTGAGCTTGTCGATCACCGGCTTGGGCGTGGCCGCAGGCGCGAACACGGCAAACCACGAGGTCGCATCGACCTGCGGGTAACCGGCCTCGGCCGTGGTCGGCACCTCGGGCAGGCTGGGCAGGCGCTCCTTGCTGGTGACGGCCAGCACGCGCAGCTTGCCCGACTGGATGTGCGGCATGAAGGGCGGCGCCGTGCCGAAGGTCAGGTCCACCTGGCCACCGAGCAGATCCTGCAGGGCCGGGCCGGTGCCCTTGTAGGGCACGTGCATCATCTTCACGCCCGCCTGTTGCTCGAGCATGGCGCCCGTGACGTGCTGCAGCGAGCCATTGCCCGACGAGGCGTAGTTGAGCTTGCCCGGGTGCGCCTTGGCGTAGGCCACGAGCTCGGCCATGGTCTTGATCGGCAGGTCGGCGCGCAGCACGATGATCTGCGGCGCCGAGATCACGTTGGCCACGGGCACAAAGTCCTTTTGCTCCCAGGGCGGCGTCTGCTTGCTGACGATCGGCGAAATCACGTGGTAGCCCGAGTACTGCATCAGCAGCGTGTAGCCGTCGGGCTCGGCGCGCTTGACGACCGAAGCCGCGATGTTGCCGTTGCCGCCGCCCTTGTTGTCGGCCACCACCGACTGGCCGATCACGGGGCCGAGCGCCTGCGCCAGCATGCGCGCCGACAGGTCGGTGGTGCCGCCCGCGGCCGTGGGCACTACCAGGGTGATGGGCTTGGCCGGGTAGCCTGCCGCCTGCGCCCAGGCGCCGCTGCCAGCCAGCACCGCGCCGCCGCCGAGCACCGCGAGCAGCAGGGTGTTGAATTGTTTTCGGGTCGTTTTCATGGTTTGTCTCCGGGTCAAGGTCAAAAAAATCAGGCCGCGCTGCGCGCCAGCGCGCGCTCGCGGATCTCGGCAAAGCCCGCCGGCTCGGCGTGCAGGTCCAGGCGCCGGCCGGCCTTCACGATCTGGCTTGGAATGTCGTGGCCGATGAGGGCCGGCAGCCGCGCCGCCGCGGCGATCACCCGCGCCTCGTCGAGCCCGGTGTCAAAGCCCATCAGCGCCAGCGCATGGGCCACCTCCTCGGTGCAGACGTTGCCGGTGGCGCCGGGCGCATAGGGGCAGCCGCCGAGCCCGCCCAGCGAGGTGTCGAACAGCGTCGCGCCGGCATCGATGGCCGCCAGCACATTGGCCAGGCCCATGCCGCGCGTGTTGTGGAAATGCAGCGTGAAGCGCACCTGCGGCCAGCGCGCGCGCGCCGCTGCCGTGAGCGCCGCCACCTGCGTCGGGTAGGCCATGCCCGTGGTGTCGCACAGAGTGACGCCGGTCACGCCCAGGTCCACGAAGCGCTGCACCCAGGCAAACACCTCGCTCTGCGCAACGTCGCCCTCCATCGGGCAGCCGAACACGCACGACAGCGAGATGTTGAGCGCCACGCGCGCGCCCTGCGCGGCGGCCACCACCTGCGCCAGCGCCGCAAACGATTGCTCGCGCGTCATGCGCAGGTTCGCCAGGTTGTGCGTGGCGCTGGTCGACATGACGAGGTTGAGCTCATCGGTGCGCGCCTCGATCGCGCGCTCGGCGCCGCGCACGTTGGGCACCAGCGCGCTGTAGACCGTGCCCGGGCGGCGCTCGATCTCGCGCATCACGATTTCCGCGTCGCGCAGCGCGGGGATGGCACTGGGCGAGACAAAGGCCGTGACCTCGATCTTCGACAAGCCGGCCTGCGACAGCGCGTTCACCAGCGCGATCTTGTCGGCCGTCGGCACGAAGGCCTGCTCCATCTGCAGGCCGTCGCGCGTTCCGACTTCCTGCAGGTGGATGCGCCGCCGCGCCCCCTGCCACACCGTGCTTGCGGTCATGCCACCACCCCCTTTTCGCGCAACAGCGCAATCTGTGCGGGCGTGAGCCCGGCTTCCTTGAGGACCGCATCGGTGTCGTCGCCCAGGTGCGGCGCGCTGCGTGCGGATGCGGCCCGGCGTGGCCGAGAGCTTGGGCACGATGCCCGGCACCTCGATGCGGTGGCCGTCGCGCGTGGTCTGCTGCAGCAGCATGTCGCGCGCGCGGTAGTGCGGGTCCTCGGCAATGTCCTTGGCCGTGTAGACCTTGCCGGCGGGCACGCGCGCGGCACCGAGCGCGTCCAGCACCTGCTGCACGCCGCGCGGCGCGCTCCAGGCGCCGATCGCGGCGTCGAGCTCTGCCACGCGGGCCACGCGGCCGGCGTTGTCGGCCAGGTCGGGGGCGGCACCCAGGTCGGGGCGGCCGATGGCCTCCATCAGGCGCTTGAAGATGCTGTCGCCATTGCCGGCGATCAGCACCCAGCCGTCGCTGCAGCGGGTAGGCGTTGGACGGCGCGATGCCCGGCAGCGCGCTGCCCGCGGCCTCGCGCACCGCGCCAAAGGCGCTGTACTCGGGGATCAGGCTCTCCATCACGTTGAACACCGCCTCGTGCAGCGCCACGTCGATCACCTGGCCCTGGCCGCCGTTGACCTTGCGGTGGTAGAGCGCCGTGAGCACGCCGATGGTGCCGTGCAGCGCGGCCAGCGTGTCGCCGATCGACACGCCCACGCGCACCGGCACGCGGCCCGGCTCGCCGGTGAGGTGGCGCAGGCCGCCCATGGCCTCGCCGATGGCGCCAAAGCCCGGCAGGTCGCGGTAGGGACCGGTCTGGCCGTAGCCCGAGATGCGCAGCATCACCAGGCCCGGGTTGAGCGCGGTGCAGCGCCTCGGGCGACATGCCCCAGCCTTCGAGCGTGCCGGGGCGGAAGTTCTCGATCAGCACATCGGCCTCGGCGATCAGCTGGCGCGCGATGTCCTGGCCCTCGGGCTGGCGCAGGTCGAGCGCGAGCGAACGCTTGTTGCGCGACTGCACCTGCCACCAGACGGAGGTGCCGTCCTGGATCAGCCGCCAGTTGCGCAGCGGGTCGCCCCCGCCCGGGGCCTCGATCTTGACCACGTCGGCGCCGAACTCGCCCAGCGTCTTGCCGCAGAACGGGCCGGCGATGAGCTGGCCCATCTCGACCACGCGCACGCCCTGCAGCGCCGATGGCGCCAAGGCGCCCGCACTGGCCTGTGGCTGGGAATCCATGGAATGTCTCTCCTGTCATGCTGGGGCACCGCACGGCCCCCGGTTTGTCTGGCGGGGCATGTTGCCGGCAACGCAGCCAAACGCAAAACGCTGTTGCACGACGCTGCCATCGCAAACCGGCATGGCCAGCCGCTACCATGCGCGCATGAAACTCGACCCGCTCTCCCTGCGCCTGTTCGTCGCGGTGATGGAAGAAAGCACCATCGCCCGCGCCAGCGCGCGCGAGCACATCGCCGCCTCGGCGGCCAGCCGGCGCCTGTCCGAACTCGAAGCCGCGTTGCGCGTGGAGCTGTTCACGCGCAGCAACCGCGGCGTGGAGCCGACGGCCGCTGCCTACGCGCTGCTGAACCTCGCGCGCGGCGTGCTCAACGACATGGACGGCATCGCCAGCCAGATGCGCGACTACGCCTCGGGCACGCGCGGCCATGTGCGCGTGGTGGCCAACATCTCGGCGATCACGCAGTTCCTGCCGGGCGAGCTGCAAAGCTTTCTGGCGCGCCACCCGCAGGTGGACGTGCGCCTGCAGGAGCAGATCAGCACATCCATAGCCCACTCGGTGGCCGAGAACGCCGCCGACGTGGGCATCCTCAACGACGGCAGCTACGGCGAGCGCGTCACCCTGCTGCCCTACCGCAGCGACGAGCTGGTGCTGGTCGTGCCGACGCAGCATGCGCTGGCGCGGCGCAAGGCGGTGCGCCTGGCCGAGGTGCTGCACCACGACTTTGTCGGCATGCACCCGGGCAGCGCGATCAACCACCAGCTGATGCGCGCCGCCGCCGAGGCCGGCCTGCCGCTCAAGCTGCGCATCCAGGTCACGGGCTACGACGCGCTGTGCCTGATGGTGGCCTGCGGCCTGGGCATCGGGCGTGATGCCGCGCGGCAGTGCGCAGCTGTACCGCGGCACGCTCGCGGTGCGCACGGTGACGCTGGCCGAGCCCTGGGCGCACCGCCAGCTGGCGCTGTGCGTGCGCTCGTGCGAGTCGCTCTCGAGCGTGGCCCGCCTGCTGGTCGAGCACCTGCGCGCACCGGCCGGGGCGGCGCCATGAATGCGGCGGCGCCGCTGCGCTGGGACATCTTCTGCCAGGTCATCGACAACTATGGCGACATCGGCGTGTGCTGGCGCCTGGCCGCCGACCTGGCCGGCCGCGGGCAGCGCGTGCGGCTGTGGGTCGACGACGCGAGCGCGCTGACCTGGATGGCGCCCGCGGGCGCGCCCGGCGTGCAGGTGCTGCCGTGGCCCGACGCAGGCGCCGGCCCGACGGGCTCGGCGATGTGGTGGTCGAAGCCTTTGGCTGCGAGATCGCGCCCGAGGTGGTCGCCGCCATCGCACAGCACGCAGCGCCTGCAGGGCACGCCGCCGGTCTGGATCAACCTCGAATACCTGTCGGCCGAGGGCTATGTCGAGCGCTGCCACACCCTGCCCTCGCCGGTGCTCAGCGGGCCGGGCGCCGGCCTGGTCAAGCGCTTTTTCTACCCCGGCTTCACCGCCGGCACGGGCGGCCTGCTGCGCGAACCCGACCTGGCCGCGCGCCAGGCCCGCTTTGACCGCGCGCGCCTGGCGCGCGCAGCACGGCCTGGCGCCGCGGGGCGCTGGCGGTATCGCTGTTTTGCTATGAGCCGCCGCCCTGCCCGCCTTGCTGGAGCAGCTCGCGCAGGCCGGGGCCGCACGCGGCGCTCGTGCACTGCCGCCAGGCCGGCGCCGCGGCCGGCGGTGCGCGCCGGTGGGCACGGGCACAGCTGCAGAATCCAGAAATCGGCCTCCAGCCCCATGCCAGTCAAGCGCGAGCAGCTATCGATTTCATACCTTGCCGCAGCGTCCGCAGGCGCAGTTCGACCACCTGCTGTGGGCCTGCGACCTCAACTTCGTGCGCGGCGAGGACTCGCTGGTGCGCGCGCTGTGGGCCGGCCAGCCCTTCGTCTGGCAGATCTACCCGCAGGACGACCACGCGCACCACGGCAAGCTGCACGCCTTCCTCGACTGGCTGCAGGCACCGCCCTCGCTGCGCCGCTTCCACGCGGTCTGGAACGGCCTGGACACCGGCGCGCTGCCGGCGCTCGACCCCGCCACGCTGGCCGAGTGGGCCGCCTGCACGCAGGCTGCGCGGGCACGTTTGCTGGCGCAGGACAGACCTGGTGACCCAGCTGCTGCGCTTCGTCGCCAAAAAACGTTAAAATCCAAGGCTTTGCGCTACAGAGGTCCGGCACGCACGTGGCCGTTGCGGCGCATCACCGCCGCGGAACATGCGCCGGCACAGGTGGCCCGCCAGGCCACTGGCCGGCACATTGAGCGGCCTCACCACAGGCAACATGCTATGAAAATCGCTCAAGAAATCCGCGCCGGCAACGTCATCATGCACGGCAAGGACCCCATGGTCGTCCTCAAGACCGAATACGCGCGCGGCGGCCGCAACTCCGCCACCGTGCGCATGAAGCTCAAGAGCCTGATCGCCAACTTCAACACCGAAGTGGTGTTCAAGGCCGACGACAAGATGGACCAGATCGTGCTCGACAAGAAGGAGTGCACCTACTCCTACTTTGCCGACCCGATGTACGTCTGCATGGACACCGAGTACAACCAGTACGAAGTCGAAGCCGAAAACATGGGCGACGCGCTGAACTACCTCGAAGACGGCATGGCCGTCGAAGTGGTGTTCTACGACGGCAAGGCCATCTCGGTCGAACTGCCCACCAGCGTCGAGCGCGAAATCACCTGGACCGAGCCCGCCGTCAAGGGCGACACGTCCGGCAAGGTGCTCAAGCCCGCCAAGATCGCCACCGGCTTCGAAGTGCCGGTGCCGCTGTTCGTCTCGCAAGGCGACAAGATCGAAATCGACACCCGCACGGGCGAGTACCGCAAGCGCGTGTAAACCGCACGGCACCGCAAAAAGGCTTCCCTCGGGAAGCCTTTTTTGTGCGTGGCCGCAGCGCAGGCGGGGCGGCTGGCATGCGCCGGCCGGGCCACCCCGCGGCGCGGTCACAGCGCCCGTGCCAGCCGCGCCACGCCCTCGCGGATCTTCGCCACGTCGGCCGTGGCGAACGACAGGCGCAGGGTGGCGTGGTCGGGCTGGGCGCAGAAGAACGGCGCGCCGGGCACGAAGGCCACGCCTTCGTCGATGGCGCGCTTGGCAAAGCACGTTGCGCATCGGCCACCTTGCCGCCGGCCCCCGTCAGGCGCGCCCACACGAACAGCCCGCCCTGGGGCTGGACGAATGCGATGGCGTCGCCGAGCTCGCTGGCGCAGCGCATCGCCCATGGCCTGGGCGCGCTCGGCGTAGACCTCGCGCACCCTGTGCCAGCGTGGCGGGCATGCGGCCGGCCTTGAGGTACTGCGCGGCCGTGGCCTGCGCGAAGGTGCTGGTGTGCGCATCGCTGAACTGCTTGCACATGGTGGCCTTGGCCAGCAACTCGGCCGGCGCCGATCATCCAGCCGACGCGCAGACCGGGCGAGAGCACCTTGCTCAGCGAGCCGCAGTGCGCGAGCAGCTCGCGGCTGCCCGGCACGTCTGGCTCGAGCGGCATGATCGACGGCGGCGGGCCTGCGCCGAAGTACAGGTCGCCGTAGGGGTCGTCCTCGACGACCAGCGTCTGGTACTTGACGGCCAGCTCCAGCACCTTCTTGCGGCGCTCCAGGCTCAGCATGGCGCCGCTGGGGTTGCCGAAGGTGGGGATCAGGTAGACGAACTTGGGCTTGTGCTCGGCGATGAGCTTTTCCAGTTCGTCGGTCTTCACGCCGTCGGCGTCGATCGGCGCGCTGATCAGCTCGGCGCCGTACAGGCGAAAGCACTGGATGGTCGCGAGGAAGGTCGGGCCTTCGACGATCACCTTGTCGCCGGGCGAGATCAGCGTCTTGCCCAGCAGGTCGAGCGCCTGCTGGCTGCCGGTGGTGACGATCAGGCTGCTCGGGCGCGACGTCCTGACGCCCTTGGTCTGCCATGAAGGCCGCGAGCTGCGTCGCGCAGCGGCTCGTAGCCCTCGGTGGCGCCGTACTGCAGCGCCCCGCCGGGCTCGTCGCTCAGCGCCTTGGTTGACCGCCTCGCGGAGGCCGTCCACGTCGAACATGGCGCTGTCCGGAAAGCCGCCCGGCAAAGCTGATGATGCCGGGCTTGCCCAGCAGCTTGAAGAGTTCGCGGATGGCGGAGGTTTCGACGTTGTCGAGGCGGTCGGCAAATTGCATGGACGGTGCTTTCAGTGGACGGTGAACTCCGCATTGTCGCCAATTGGACGGCCGCTATCGTGCGTGCGGCGCGAAGGCCACGCCAGCCGCGCCCTACACTGCCCGCCATGAAAACCGCGCTGATCGAACCCTTCTTCGCCACCCTCAAGGCGGCCAATCCGCTGCCGAACACCGAGCTCGAATACACCACCGTCTTCGAACTGCTGGCCGCCGTGCTGCTCTCGGCACAGGCCACCGACGTCGGCGTGAACAAGGTCACGCGCCGGCTGTTCCCGGTCGCGGGCACACCGCAGGCGATCCTCGACCTCGGTCCGGAAAGGCTTGAGGACTGCATCAAGACCATCGGCCTGTACCGCAGCAAGGCCCGGCATTTGCTGCAGACCTGCCGCATCCTGGTCGAGCGCCATGGCGGCCAGGTGCCGCGCACGCGCGAAGAGCTCGAAGCCCTGCCCGGCGTGGGCCGCAAGACGGCCAACGTGGTGCTCAACGTGGCGTTTGGCCAGCCCACCATGGCGGTGGACACGCACATCTTCCGCGTCAGCAACCGCACGGGCCTGGCGCCGGGCAAAACGCCGCTGGCGGTGGAGCAGCAGCTGCTCAAGCGCGTGCCGCCCGCCTATGCGGTCGACTCGCACCACTGGCTGATCCTGCTCGGCCGCTACGTCTGCCAGGCGCGCAAGCCGCGCTGCTGGGAATGCCGGGTTGCGCCGTACTGCGACTACCGGCCCAAGACCCCGGCGCCCTGAACTGCGCCTTTCGGAAAGACACCAGGCCAGCGCGCGGCGGCGGCGCGTGGGCACAATACCGGCCTTTTTTCACCACCGCCAAGAAAGCACCCGACATGCCGCAACTCCATTTCATCCAGCAGGGCCAGGGGCCCGTTGTCGTCCTGAGCCACGCCCTGGGCTGTGACCTGCAGATGTGGGATGGCGTGGCCGCTGCCCTGCAAGACCGCTACACCGTGCTGCGCTACGACCACCGGGGCCACGGCCGCTCGCCCGCGACCGACGGCGCCTTCACGATGGACGACCTGGCCGACGACGCTGCCGCACTGATCCGCGAGCACGCCGCGGGCCCCGTGCACTTCGTCGGCCTGTCGATGGGCGGCATGGCGGCGCAGGCGCTGGCCGTGCGCCATCCGGGCCTGGTGCGCAGCATCACCGTTGCCAACTCCGCCAGCCACTACGACGACGCCGCCAAGACCGGCTGGGCTGCGCGCGTGGACACGGTGCTGGCGCAGGGCATGGAGAGCATCGCCGACGGCGCGCTGCAGCGCTGGTTCACGCCCGAGTTCCGCGCAGACACCCACGGCGGCAGCGCGCGCGTGGCGGCCCTGCGCGCGGTGCTGGTGGGCACGGCCCCGGTGCCCTACGCTGCCGCGTGCGAGGCGGTGGCCCGCATCGACCTGGAGGCGGGCAACCGCCGCATCGCCTGCCCCGCGCTGGTGATCGCCGGCACGCGCGACGAGGCCACGCCACCCGCGATGTCCGAAGCCATCGCGCGCTCGATTGCGGGCGCCCAGCTGGCCACGCTCGACGCCGCCCACCTGAGCGCGGTGGAGCAACCCGAAGCGTTTGCAGACACCGTGGCACGGTTTCTCGAAGGCATCTGATAGCTATTGAAACAATAGCTGCTTGCGCTTTCTGCGCAAGCGCTGGAGCCTGATTTAGCCCCAAACGCAGCGCCGCTATTTCGGCGCTGCCGGCAGGTGGTCGGCCGGCCGCAGCAGCGCCGCAAACTCCAGCGCGGCCTGCGAACGCCCGGCCCCACGCCGCCACAGGATGCCGGCGTGCCGCAGCATCTGCGGTGAGTGCAGCTGCACGGCATGCATGTCGGGCGCCTGGCGCGCGGCGCGCTCGGGCACGATGCAGGCCAGGTCGCCCCAGCGGCAGACCTCGATCAGGCCCTCGACCGATTCCATCTCGACCCGCACCGGTGGCGCCACGCCAGCCTGGCGCAGGCTGTCGTCGATGAGGCGGCGCGTGGCAAAGGTGCGCGGCAGCATGGCCAGCGGCACCTCCACGAGCCCCTTGAGCGCGAGCGTGCGCCGCCCGGCCAGCGGGTGGGCGCGGTTCACCACGAGCTGCATGCGCTCGGCAAACAGCGGCTCGGTCTCGATGTCCTCGCGCTCGGTCGGGTAGAACGCAATGCCCACGTCCAGCCGTCCCTCGACCAGCAATTCCTCGATCGGGCCCGCGCGCAGGTCGCGCACCACCACGTTGACGCGGGGATAGGCGCTGCTGAACGCCGCCACCGCGGCGGGCACGAGCGTGTGCAGGAAGGTCGGGATGACGCCCACCGTCAAGGTGCCCGACTGCAGCCCCGCCATGTCGGCCAGCGCCATGCGGCCGGCCTCGATTTCCTGCAGCGCGCGCGCCGCGTAGACGCGGAACGCCGCCCCCGCCTGCGACAGCCTGAGGCCGCGCCCGAGGCGGTCGAACAGCTTGCTGCCCAGCTCGTCTTCGAGCTGGCGCAGGCCGTGCGACAGGGTCGACTGGGTGACAAACAGGTTTTGCGCCGACAGCGTGAGGTGCTGCGTCTCGGCAATGTCGAGGAAGTAACGCAACTGGCGAATTTCCATGGCGAAGGCCCTTCCTTTCGTTCGATGAGATCGAATGATAAGTGGCAAATAAATCATTGGAGCGTTCTGTGGATTGCCCCTAATCTCGTGTTTTATCGGCCTCCCGCGCAGGGAAGGCCACTGCCACCACCCCACCGAAGGCCCCTACGATGCAAAGCCGTTTCACCATAGAGCGCCTGCAGGCACGGATCCTGGACATCCCCACGATCCGGCCGCACAAGCTCTCGTTTGGCTCCATCAGCCGCCAGAGCCCGGTCATCGTGCAGCTGTGGCTCAAGGACGGCGCCTGCGGCTTCGGCGAGGCCGCGACCATCGGCGGCCCCTCGTGGAACGAGGAATCGCCCGAAAGCATCCTGCACGCCATCGACAACTACCTGGCACCTGCCCTCCTCGGCCAGAATGCTGGCGGTTTTGAAGCCGCGCTGGCGCGCATGGACAAGGCCTGCAAGGGCAATGCCTTCGCCAAGAGCGCCGTCGAGATGGCGCTGATCGACGCCGTCGCGCGCACGCTCGGCCTGCCCGCCTGGCAGTTGCTGGGCGGCAAGGTGCACCAGAGCCTGCCCCTGGCCTGGACGCTGGCCAGCGGCGATGTGCAGCGCGACCTGCAGGAGGCGCAGCTGCGCCTGGAGCAAAAACGCCACCGCATCTTCAAGATGAAGATCGGCGCGCGCGCGCCCGAGGCCGACGTGGCCCACGTCACGCAGATCGCGCGCGGCCTGCAGGGCAAGGCCACGCTCACGGTCGACGTGAACCAGGCCTGGGACGGCAACACCGCGCGCCGCTACCTGCCGCAGCTGATCGAGGCCGGCGTGACGCTGATCGAGCAGCCCGTGGCGCAGTGGAACGTGGAAGCGCTCAAGAACCTCACGGCCACGCTCGATGGCGCGCTCATCATGGCCGACGAGACCGTGTGCACGCCGCAGGACGCGATGATGCTGGCGCGCGAAAAGGCCAGCCATGTCTTCTCGCTCAAGGTCGCCAAGCACGGCGGCCTGCTGCGCACGCGCAAGGTGGCGGCGATCGCCGAGGCGGCCGACATCGGCTGGTACGGCGGCACGATGCTTGAAACCTCGCTGGGCAGCGCCGCATCGGCGCATGTCTTTTCGACGCTCGGCGGCGCGCACCACGGCTGCGAGCTGTTCGGGCCGCAGCTGCTGGTCGACGACATCGTCGAGCGGCAGATGCCGATTGTCGATTTCGAGCTGCAGCTGCCCGACGGCCCGGGCTTTGGCGTCGAGGTCTCGCTGCCCCAGCTCGAACGCTTCGACCGCGCCCGCCAGGGCCTGACCGCCGTGCATGTCGACATGGCCACACACACCCCTGTTTAATTCCTTTTCTAAATCAAGCGTGAACGCGAAGGCGAAGCGCAGACAGTACAGACGTACGGCAAGCGAAGCCGACAAAGTGCACGTTTGATTTAGCAATGGAATAAGGAGAAAACCGATGCTGTTTCTAGTTCGTATGGACGTGAACATTCCGCGCGATCTGCCCGTGGAAGAAGCCAATGAGATCAAGGCCCGGGAAAAGGCCTACTCGCAAGACCTGCAGCGCGACGGCCGCTGGAAGAGCATCTGGCGCGTGGTTGGCGAATACGCCAACTACAGCATCTTCGACGTCGCGTCGAACGACGAGCTGCACCAGCTGCTCCAAGGCCTGCCGCTGTTCCCCTTCATGAAGATCGACGTGACGCCGCTGGCCACGCACCCCTCGGCCATCTGAGCCTTTCCGCAATTCCCACTACACCAAGAGACAAGACCATGATGACGAAACGACAGACGCTGGCCCTGCTGGCTTCGGGCCTGGCCCTGGCCGCCCTGCCCGCTGCGCACGCCCAAACCTCCTCCGCAGCCAACTGGCCCAACAAGCCGATCCGCTGGGTCGTGCCCTTCCCACCGGGCGGCGCCATGGACGCCATCGCCCGCACGCTGGGCGAGAAGGCCGGCAAGGCGCTGGGCCAGCCCTTCGTCATCGAGAACAAGCCCGGCGCGGGCGGCAACATCGGTGCCGACTACGTGGCCAAGCAGCCCGGCGACGGCTACACGATGATGATCACCTCGATCGGCATGGCGACCAACAAGCCGCTGTACGGCAAGCTCAGCTACGACCCGATCAAGGACTTCGCCCCGGTGAGCCTGCTGGCCGTGGTGCCCAACGTGCTGGTCACCAACAACACCCAGCCCAACGTCAAGACCGTCGCCGACGTGATCGCCGCCGCGCGCAAGGAACCCGGCAAGCTGACCTACGCCTCGGCCGGCAACGGCACCTCGATCCACCTCGCGGGCGAAGTGTTCACCTCGCTGGCCAAGATCGAGATGCTGCACATCCCCTACAAGGGCAGCGGCCCGGCCGTGTCCGACCTGCTCGGCGGCCAGATCAACTACATGTTCGACAGCATCACCTCGGCGCGCCCGCACATCGAGTCGGGCAAGCTGCGCGCGCTGGGCGTGACCACGGCCAAGCGCTCGAGCGCCCTGCCCAACGTGCCCACCATCGCCGAAGCCGGCCTGCCGGGCTACGAGGTCTCGCCCTGGTTTGCGGTGTTCATGCCGGCGGCCACGCCCAAGCCGATCGTCAACAAGCTCAATGCCGCGCTGCTCGCCGCCATGAAGGACCCCGACGTGGTCAAGCGCTTTGAAACCATCGGCGCCGAACCCGTGGGCTCCAGCCCCGAGGAGATGGCCCAGCACCTGGCGCGCGAATCCGAGCGCTGGAGCAAACTGATCACCGAGCGCGGCATCCGGCTCGACTGAGCGGGCGCCCAGCCCCTTTTTCCACCCACCCCAGGAGACCTTCCATGGCCGAATTCACCAAAGAGCAGTTGCTCGAACGGGTCAACACGAACCACAGCGCCGAGGGCAACGCCCGCGTGCGCGCCCTCACCGAGCGCATCGTCACCGACCTGTTCCGCACCATCGACGAGCTGGACGTGACGGCCGACGAGTTCTGGAAGGCCATCGCGTGGCTGACCCAGATGGGCCAGACCGGCCAGTTCGGCCTGCTCACGGCGGGCCTGGGGTTCGACCGGCTGCTCGACATCCGCCAGGACGAAGCCGACCAGAAAGCCGGCCGCGCCGGCGGCACGCCGCGCGCCATCGAAGGCCCGCTGTTCGTCGCTGGCGCGCCGCTGTCGCAGCACGAGGTGCGCCTGGACGAAGGCGAGCCCGAGGGCGAGGTGTTCGTGATGGAGGGCCAGGTGCTGGACCTCGAAGGCCAGCCCGTGGCGGGCGCGCTGATCGACGTGTGGCATGCCAACACGCAAGGTGGCTACTCGCACTTCTTCCCCGGCATGAAGCCCTATGAACTGCGCCGCCGCATCCAGGCCGACGCCCAGGGGCACTACCGCTTCCGCAGCTATCTGCCGCCCGGCTACGCGATTCCGCCCAACAGTCCCATCGCCGAGCTGTTCACGGCGCTGGGCCGCCACGGCAACCGCCCCGCGCACATCCACTTCCTGGTGGCGGCACCGGGCCTGCGCACGCTGACCACCCAGGTCAACATTCCGGGCGACACCTACATCGACGACGACTTCGCCTTCGCCACGCGCGACGGCCTGATCGTCGAACTCGAGAAGGGCGTGGCCCCGGCCGGCTACGAATCGCTGGGCGTCACCGCCCCGTTCACGCGCTCGCGCTTCAACTTCGTGATGCAACAGGCCGTGAATGAGAACGAAGCCCTGCCGCTGACCCGCATGGAGCGCGTCGCCGGCTGAGCGCCTGCGCGCCACGACCGCGGGCACCGCGCCTGCCTGCCGAACAGCCACCTTCTCGCGAAGGTGGCTTTTTTGACGACGCTCCTCATTCGATAGCTAGCAGCGCTTACCCATCAAGCGTTTGGGGCACAAAACCCTTGAACCACTGCCCCGCCGGCCCTGAACGGCGTGCCACAGCCGTCGGACGCCTTATCCGATTTGCCTGGCCAGCGCCTGGAGCTCAGGGGCCACATCCCGCCGCAGCCAGTCCACATCCAACGCCCGGCCCTGAAACGTGCAGCTCAGTGCGGCCACTTCCAGGTTATTGACACGGCCCAGGGGAACCGCCACCGCCTGCACGTCGGGCACCACTTCGCCCAAGGCGGTGCAACAGCCGAAGTGCGCATAGTCACGCAGGCTTTCCAGCACCTTCGGGCCATAGCGCGACCACTGCGCGGGGTCCTTGATCTGCACCTGGTTGAGCAGGGCTTCGCGCGCTGCGGGGGTGCAACCCTGCAGGTAGGCCCGGCCCACTGCGGTGCCCAGAAGCGGATGGACGCTGCCCACATCGTGGGAATAGACAGCACGGTCGGACACCCGGATCACTTCGAGGTAGACCATGGACAGGCGGTCTCGGATGGCGACGGACACATTGCAGCTGTGGCTTTTGGCCAGCTTCATCATCAACGGACGCGCCGCGCGGCGGAACGTGAACTGGGCCAGCAGCGGGTACCCGACGGACAGCGTCGCAGAACCGAGACGGTATTTTCCGTAGTACTCGGTGGCGGTCAGATAGCCCAGGCACATCAACGTATAGGTGAGCCGCGACACCGTGGCCTTGGGCAGGTGCAGCATCTGCGCCAACTCGCTGTTGCCCAGGATGGGCCTTTCGGGCGAAAAGCAATGCAGCAGTTCCAGCCCGCGCGCCAGGGTCGTCGCAAATTGCTTGTCGCCCGCAAACTCCTCTAGTCCAACCGGTACCCGCCGACTGATGGTGTTTTCCATAGGTTCTGAAATAGCGATATCAAATGTGGAATATCGAAATATTAAGGCGGTTCTGAAGGCGCAGCTCCTACATTCGTTCAACGCTTCCCTGATGGAGCGCAAAAGGATGACCAACGTGGGTGCTATCACAACAGAACTGCCGGTGCACGACATTCCCGCGCTCAACGGCAACAACGCTCCGATTCAACACGAAGACGTCTGGGACGATTTGCCGGTGATCGGCAAGGTGCCGGAGGACATGAATGGGCTGTACGTCCGCAACGGACCAAACGCCTACTTCCCCCCGACCTGGCGCTACCACGCGTACGACGGTGACGGCATGCTGCACGCCGTGCGCTTTGCCAAGGGCAGCGTGACCTACCGCAACAAGTGGATCCACACCGACGGACTGCGCGAGGAGCAGGAGGCAGGCGCACCGCTGTGGAAAGGCATCAAGGAGCCGCCGCGCAGCGACAGGCCGGATGCCCCGCTGAAGAACACCGCCAACACCGACGTGAAATACCACGCCGGCCACCTGTTGACCATGTGGTACCGGTCCGGCCTGCCCTATGCCGTCGATCCACACACCCTCGACACCGTGGGCCCCGAGACCTACAGGGGAGCGGTCCAGCGCCTGTCGGCCCATTCGCGTCCGGACGAACACACGGGCGAGCTGATGTTCTTCGATTACGACACCAAGCCGCCGTACATGCGCTACGGCGTCGTCGGACCCGACAGGCAATTGCGCCATGCCATCGACGTGCCGTTGGACCAGCCCGGGTTGCCGCACGACATGGCGATCACCGACAACTATTCCATCCTGCACGACTTTCCGTTGCGCCCCGACCCGCAAGCGTTGGCGTCGGGCCGCTACAAGGTGCGTTTCTTTGCCGACCAGCCGTCGCGGTTTGGTGTGGTTCCCCGCCATGGCAGTGCCGAGCAGATCCAGTGGTTTGAAGCCAAGCCCACGTACATGCTCCACGTGGTGAACGCCTGGGAGGAAGGCCCGGAAGTCGTGATGGTGGGAACGCCATACCGCGTGCATGCGCGCGAGAACGGTGAACCCGATGCCGAGCGGCTGGAGAAAACCATCCACCAGCGCCAGCGGGACTTTCAGCTCTACGAGTGGCGCTTTGATTTGCAGACGGGCCAGACCCGCGAGCGCGTCATCGACGACGTCCTCAACACCGAGTTTCCGGTGATCAACAGCGCCTACCAAGGCCGCAAGAACCGCTGGTCGTACCACGTGGTCTTCCCGCAGGGAGGGCGTGAAGAGCCACGCTTTCCCGGCCTGGTGAAGTACGACCTCGAAACCGGCGGCTACGTGGCCTACAGCGCGGGCCCGCAGTTCTTCTACAACGAGGCGGGCTTTGCCCCCCGCGACAACGCGGCATCGGAAGACGACGGCTACCTCGTGATGTTTGTCTGGAACCCCCACAGCAAGCAGTCCGAGATCCAGATCTTCGATGCCAAAGACGCCCGAATGGCCAACGGCCCGGTGGCGCGGGTGCTCCTGCCACGGCGGGTTCCGCACGGATTCCATGCCACGTACGTGAGCCAGGCAACTCTTGACAAATGGAAGTGAACAATGATCTTGGTAAGCCAGAAATCCATCGATGAATACATGTCCAAAGGCTGGTGGGGCACGTTGACGCTTGGCGCACATTTCCTCGACACGGCGGCCAAAAACGGCGCGGCCTTTGCCGTGGCCGATCCGCCGAACCGCACCGAACTGTTCGGCGGCGCGCCCCAAAGCTGGAGCTGGGCGGCGCTGCGCGAGCAGGTCGGGGCCTTGTGTGCCGTGCTCCACGCGCAAGGGGTCGGCAAGGACGATGTGATCGTCGTGCAGCTTCCCAACTGCGTTCAGTTGCATGCGATTTACCTGGCCTGCGCGGTCAGCGGTGTCGTGGTCTCGCCGGTGCCGATGCAGTACCGGGCGCATGAGCTCGAGCATGTCGCCACAAGCACCGCGGCAAAAGGCGTCATCACGACGCAGCGGCTGGGCAAGTACCAGGCAGCGCATGAACTCGCACTGATGAAACCGCTGCTGCCCTCGGTGCAATGGGTGTGGTCCTATGGCGACGGCTCCGGTCAGCCCCTGCCCGAGGGCGTGCAAGACCTCGACGCCCTGCTGCTGCAGACGCCCGCATGGGACGACGCTGGCATGCGTGCGCACATGGCGCGCATCGCTCTGACCGCCAACGACGTGTTCACCATTTGCTGGACTTCGGGCACCGAAGCGCGCTCCAAGGGCGTGCCGCGCAGCCACAACGAATGGCTGCTGGTCGGCGCGTCGGTCATCGATGCCGGTCAAATGCAGCCCGGCGCACAGATGGTGATTCCGTTCCCGTTTGTGAACATGGCCGGCATTTCCACCAGCCTCATCGTCTGGCTGTTGACGGGGGGCGGCCTGCACCACCACCACCCTTTCGACCTCAAGGTGTTCATCGGGCAGCTGCAGGACAACCCGACCGATTACACCGTTGCCGCCCCCGCGGTGTTGAGCATGCTCCTCAAGACCCCGGAGCTGCTCGATGGGGTGGACCTGAGCCGCCTCAAGCGCATTGGCTCTGGTGGTGGGCCGCTGGCTCCGTGGTTGGTGGAGCAGTTTGCTGCGCGCTTCGGCATCGAAGTCATCAACTATTTCGGCTCGAACGAGGGCGCTGCACTGTCGTCCACGCCCCAGGACATCCCCAACCAGCAACACCGCGCCAACTACTTTCCGCGCCTTGGCATCGACGGCTTCACGTGGAAGGCGGTTCATGCGAACAAGGTCACCACGCGCCTGGTCGACGTGGAGACCGGAGAGGAAATCCATGCGCCGGGCAAGGTGGGCGAGCTGCGGTTCAAGGGACCGATGGTGTTCTCCGGCTACTTCAACAGCCCCGAGCTCACCGCGAAAGCATTCGATGAACTCGGCTTCTACAAGACGGGCGATCTCTTTGACATCGCGGGCGACCGTGGGCAGTACTACCGTTTTGCAGGGCGCAGCAAGGACATCGTGGTGCGGGGTGGCATGAACATTTCATGCGAGGAAGTCGAAAGCCTGCTGCTGTCGCACCCCAAGGTGCGCGAGGTTGCCGTGATTGGCTGGCCCGACGACGTGCTCGGAGAGAAAGTCTGTGCCGTGGTGGTGCCCAGGGATGCCACGCAGACCCTTGAACTCGATGAGCTGGTGGCGTATCTCAAGAACGTGGGCAAAGTGGCTGCGTTCAAGCTGCCTGAGCGCATCGAGACGATCGGCGAACTGCCCCGCAATCCTGTGGGCAAGGTGCTCAAGCGTGTATTGCGGGAGCGGATGCAGGCGCCAACCACCGAAACAGCTGCCACGGGCTGCGTGGCCCACCTTGCGAAGGCCTGAGCATGGCATCTTCTCTCCACACCCCGACGGCGGCTGGACAGGTGGCCCTGGTGTTGATCCCGGGCATGTTGAACACCACGGCCATCTGGCGCGGCGTGGTCGCTCGGCTCCAGGAAACCCTCGGCGAGACTGCGTGCATCCATGTGGTCGACGTGACGGTGCAATCCACCACGGAGGACATGGCGAGCGATGCCTGGCAATGCGTGCAGGATTTGCCAGCGGAAATGCCCTGCTTTGTGGCAGGCTTTTCGATGGGCGGCTATGTCGCTCTGGAAATGCTGGCCGAACAGCGCAGGCCGCTGGCTGGCGCATGGCTGGTGTCGACCTCTCCCCGGCCAGAAAGTGCCAGCACGGCGCCCCACCGCGAACAGGCCATCGCCGCCCTGGCAGCTGATTTCGAAGGCGCCATTCAAGCCACCGCGCGCTACGGCACCTATGGACGAGACGCTGAACAGCTCGAACCGCTGCTGCAGATGATGCGCGAGGTGGGCAGTGCAACCGCCATCCGCCAAACCCGCGCCATCATGCAGCGCCGCGACCTGCGCGATCAGATCAGAACGCTGTCGCTGCCCGTGCAGGTGCTCTGCGGCGAAGACGACCGCATCACGCCCAAAAAGCTGTCCGAAGAGCTTGCGGCACTGGTCCCCGGCGCCACGCTGCAGCTGGTGCCGCACGCGGGGCACATGCTTCCCTGGGAGCAGCCGGACCTCATCGCCGATGCGATGGGCCGCGCCCTCGCCGCTTCAGCGAAGAAGGGGGCCGGGGCATGCGACGTGCAGGCCCAGCCCAGCCCCGCGATGGCATCGGATGCAATGCCTGCTGCAGGCTTCGCAGCGCCCCAACCTTGACCCCACCAGCCATGCACACAGAAATTGTCGGACGCGTTCAGCCAACCATCACGCAATGGGATTCGCCCTTCATGAGTGGCGCGTTTGCGCCCAACTACGTGGAATACACAGCGACCGACCTGGAGGTGATCGGAACCGTTCCGCAGCGCCTCAATGGGGTGTACCTGCGCAACACCCAGAACCCGGTGCACCAGCCCTTGGGCGTGCACCATGCCTTCGACGGCGATGGCATGCTGCACCAGCTGAGTTTCAGGAACGGAAAGTGCGAGTACCGCAACCGTTTCCTTCGCACCAAGGGCTTTGAAGAAGAGCACAAGGCCGGACAGGCCCTCTATGCCGGCCTGATTGACAGCCCCCAACTCGCCCAGCGCGCTGGCTGGGGTGCGCGCGGCGGGCTGAAGGATACCTCGGCCACCGACGTGATCGTGCACGCGGGAACGGCGCTGACCACCTTCTACCAATGCGGGGAGCCGTACCGCTTTGATGCAAGAACCTTGGAGCCGCTGGGCGTGTCTGCCTGGGGCGCCCAGGTGCTCAAAGACAACGGGATCTCGGCACACCCCAAGGTCTGCCCGCGCACGGGCGATTTGCTGTTCTTCAATTACAGCAAGAACGCACCGTATATGCACTACGGCGAGGTGGATGCGCGGGACAAACTGGTGCATTACGTGCCGGTCCCGCTGGCGGGTCCACGGTTGCCGCACGACATGGTGTTCACCGAAAATTTCGCGGTCCTCAGCGACTTTCCGCTGCACTGGGACGAGTCGCTGCTGCCGCAGGGAAAACACAAGCTCCGCTATGACGGTGCGAAGCCCGCCCGGTTTGCCGTGGTGCCGCGGCGGCATGCACCGCAAACGGGGGTGAAGTGGTTTGAAGCCAGCCCGACCTATGTGCTGCACTGGCTCAACGCATGGGAAGACGGCGACGAAATCGTCATGCATGGCTACCACCAGAAGTGGCCCATGCCCAAAGCCGGCTTCGACAACAAAGGCGCAACGCTGGGCCCGGGCCGCTATGGACCGACCATCTACGAATGGCGTCTGAACATGCGCACCGGCGCGGTCGTGGAGCGCCGTTTGCACGAGCAATACCTGGAGTTCGGCATGATCAATGCCCAGTACTGGGGCAGGCCGTACCGCTACTCGTACAACATGGTTGCCCACCCCAACAGCTTCCTGTTTGACGGCATTTTGCGCTTTGACCACAGCACGGGCGCAACGCAGGAATACCGGTTCGGCGAAGGCCGCTTCGGCAGCGAATCGCCGATGGCCCCAGCCGCTGGCGCGACGGCCGAAGACGACGGCTACGTCGTGAGCTTTGTGTCCGATATGCAGGCCGATCGGTCGGAGTGCGTGGTGCTGGACGCGCGCGACCTGGGCCAGGGGCCGGTGGCGCGCATCCTTTTGCCCCACCGCATCAGCAGCGGAACGCATGCGTGCTGGGCAGACGCCTCTGAACTGCGCGGCGAACAGCGCGCCTGAACCCGAAATTCAATGGAGACCATGGACATGACACAGGCTACATACGTGTTGGGCGGCTACCAGACGGACTTCGCGAAAGCGTGGTCCCGGCAAGGGCAGGACCTCTCGGACATCGTGCGCGAAACCGTGCTCGGCGCGCTGCAGGCGTGCCAGATCGCGCCTGAGGCGATCGAGAGCATCCACGTGGGCAATGCCTTTGGTGAACTCCAGCGCCAGCAGGCGCACCTGGGCTCCATGGTGGCGCAGGTGGTTCCGGCGCTGAATGGCGTGGCGGCAATGCGCCACGAAGGCGCGTGCGCGTCGTCGTCGCTGGGCGTGCTCAGCGCCATGGCCGAAATTGAATCGGGGCGCTACGACTGCGTCCTGGTGCTCGGCGTGGAAGAGTTCAAGAACACCTCAGGGCATGAAGCATCGCGCAACCAGAATGCCGCATCCTGGCAAGGCCACGAAGAGATCGACTGCCAGTTCATGTGGCCCGCAGCGTTTGGACTCGTGGCGGCCGAATACGACAAGCGCTATGGCCTGGACCGCCAATACCTCAACCGCATTGCAGAGCTGAACTACGGCCATGCCAAGCACAACCCGTTGGCACAAACGCGCAGCTGGCAGTTCAACGAACTGAGCTTCACCGACGACGACGAGGCCAATCCGCTGATTGAGCCAGGAACACGCCGCCAGGACTGCGGGCAGGTCACGGACGGCGGCGCCGCGGTGGTGCTGGCATCCGAGCGTTTCGCCAAGGAGTACGCCGCTCGCACGGGCCAGCGCCTTGAAGATCTGGCGCGGATCAGCGGTTGGGGACACCGCAACTCCGTGCTGCGCCTCAAGGACAAGTTCGCACTGAGCGAAGGTGAAGCCTATGTGTTTCCGCATGTGCGCCAAACCATCGAAGACGCATGGCGCCGCGCGGGCATCGACGGCATCGGCGATCTCAGCGGCATTGAGACTCACGATTGCTTCACAACCACGGAATATGTGGCGATCGACCACTTTGGCTTCACCGAGCCTGGCCAGAGCTGGCAAGCGGTGGAGGACGGCTCCATCGACCGCGGTGGGCGTTGCCCCGTCAACATGAGCGGTGGCCTGATCGGTGGCGGGCATCCCGTGGGTGCGACAGGCGTGCGCATGGTGCTGGACTGCGCCAGGCAGGTCACCGGCAAGGCCGGGGCGACGCAAATCCCGAACGCCCGACGCATGCAAACGCTCAACATCGGTGGGTCTTTTGGCACCGTGGTGAGCTTCGTGGTGGAGCAAGGGCAGAAAGACCGAGATCGGTGAAATCTCTGCTGCAGCGCCCATCGGCGCTGCGCCAACGGTTGTAACCCCCTGGCAGCTCGCTGGGGCAACAGATCGCACAGTGCGGCTGGGCCCAGCGCGGAGTGCCCAGGCTCGAGCAACGCAATCGGCGCATTGAACACGGGCCGAACTGGCTTTGAAAAGGGCATGAACCCCGCCTACTGCGGTGCGGATGTTCCAGCAAAACACCAGGCTCCGATCTCCCTAGGGACATCGAAGCCCGGTGGGGTTGGTTTTCAGGCGGCTTGGCGAACAGGCTCTGTCTGGGTGGCAACTGCAGCAGCGATGCTGTCCAACTTCCGCACGACATCCTCGGGGGATACCGTCGGATCCGGCGTATGGGCATAAATATGGGTGCTGCGCTCTTTGCGGTCAAACCAGATGGCTTCCTTGCGGTGCTGGGGGGGCCGCTCTCGCGCCAGATATACGATGGTGTCTGCGCCCTTGTCATGGTCACGCAATACCGATTTCAAAATCGCGACGAAGCGTGGCATGGAGCGGTTGACGCTGGCGGTGTCGACCCAGCCGGGGTGCATGGCATAAAACTTCTGGTTCAGATGGGATTGTTTCTCCCGCCAATATCCCATGACCATGACCTGGGCACGCTTGGCCAGGCCATAGGCCCGGGGGCCCATATAGCGGGCCGAATCGGTGATGTTCAGGTCGTCAACCACCATGCGATGGTTGTACATGCCGCCCGAAGCGACCTCGATCACGGTGGCGTCATCCTTGAGAATTTTGTTATCGAGCAGACTTTTTACGAGAATGTGGTGGCTGAGGATATTGGTCACAAACGAGAATTCCATTTTCTCGTCGGTCAGCACCATTTGGTGCTTCTGAATCCCCACATTGTCGATCAGAACATCCAACAGCTGGCCGGATTCCCGAATTTTGTCGACCAGTGCATACACGTCGCGGGTTTTGGAAAAATCGGCCGTCAGATAGGTGACTGGCACAGTCGATTGAATACTTTGCGCAAAGGCCTCCAACTTGGCAGGATCCCGGGCAACGCAAATGACGCGTGCGCCGCCTTCGGCGCCCTTGCGTGCCGCTGCCGCGCCGATGCCTTCCGAGCCACCGGTCACCAGCCAGGTCTGGCCCTCAAATTTATTGGGGCGATTCTTCCAGAAAATGCTCCGCAGGTGATATCCAATCGCACTGTAGCTGGGCGTAAATCGGACGTAGAATTTGATGATTTTTGACAGCGGTGTTTTTGCCATTTTTGACCCGATCAATTTGAGCTTCAGAACACAAAATTCAGTGGCTTGCAGGCTCTTGCACGGCGTTCAGCAATGTCGCGCGATCATAATATTCGCGCCAGTGGGAAATTTTGCTTCCGGAAAACTCAATAATCCCGGTTGTGGGGACAATGCGAGAAACCCCGTCCAGCACGATCTCGTCCTCGCGCTCAACAAAAAGAATACCGTTCGCTACCCCAATTGTACGGATATTCAGTTTTACACTTTTGTTGGGTTTTTCTGTCTTGCGCACACGCTCAAAGAAATTTTCTCGCCCGACGCAGGGGGTCAGCATGACGGAGTGTAAAATGCCATCTTCCGCCATCAGGTCAGCACACGCTCTCCAGTCCTTTTTCTCCCAGCTGTCCTTCATGGCCATGAAAACACTGATTTTCATTTCGTCGCTGATTTTCGTTTCTGTCATGTCGTCTCCTTCAGTTTATGTTCCGATTTAAAAGAAGAGCCAGAGGCTGGACGCTCTTATTCATACCGATCCATTACATTCGCATCGAGCGGCTTGCACAACTTGAAGTCATTGAATTTCCCAATGGATGAGAAGAAACCGGCTGTCCTGGGGACGCAAAGCGCCAGCAAAGTACTGCGTTTGCTGAGGATCGTGGGCGCGCAACATGCCAAGGGCATTCGCCTCAAGGACCTGATCGAAGCATCGCAAATCGACAAATCCACGGTGCACCGGCTCTTGCTGTGCCTGCTCGAGGAAGGTTTCGTGGAAAAAATCGGTTCGTCCAAAAGCTACCGTTTGGGCATCGAAACGCTGCAGTGGGGATTCTCTTCTGCGGGCATGGACGCGCTGTCGGAGAAATTTCGGCCCACGTTGATGCGCCTGGCGCGCATCACCGACGACGCGGTCTTCCTCATGGTCCGAAGTGGAGACTATGTGGTGTGCCTGAGCCGTGTGGAAGGTGACCACACGACCCGCGCCTATGTGGTCGAGGTCGGGGTGCGGCGGCTGCTGGGTGCCAGCGCGGCGGGTATCGCCATGCTTGCCAAGCTGCCCGACGAAGAAGTGAACGCCCTGCTGGCAAGGCACGAGGCAGAGTACATCCGGCACCAGTACCCCATCGCGGCACTGAAGAAACTGGTGATGCGTGCGCGCGTGCAGGGCTACTCGGAAGTGTCCGACGCCCGGATCGCTGCCGATGGGCTGGGCTGTGCCTTCCCCATGACGGACAACACCTGGGCCGGCCTGAGCATCGCTGTGGCGCAACACCGCTCCACCCCGGAGCGGCTCAAAGAACTGTCTCAACTGCTGCTGGACGAGGTTTCGCGGGTGGCGGCCGGGCCGGTTTGACTGGCACGCGCAACGGGAAGAGACACAGGCAAAAAGTCCTTCAGCACCCACCGGGGACTGAAGGGCTCAAGTCACTCAGCCTGTTCAGAATTGGGTGGCCGCCCGGGCGGCCACCGCGCCGGATGGCGTCAGAAACGGTGGCGGATACCCAGCGACACACCCGACTGGTTCGTGGAGCCGACTGCCAGTGTGCTGAGCGCTGCGAAGTTGAGCCCCCCATTTTTTGCATGCGCCGCCGCGCCGTAGAGGTCGGTGCGCTTCGACAACGCGTAGATCGCTTGCAGCGTGAGCTGCTGTTGGCGCGGTTGGTTGCCTGCGCCGGCGCGCTGCTTGATGTCGTCCAGGTAGTACGCGGCATTGAGCGTCAGGGCGCCGGTCGCCTGGTAGTTCACACCCAGCCAGAAGAAATCGTCGCGCAGCGCGACGCCTCCCGCAGCGTCCTTGCTCTCGCCCCAGCGGTAGCCGGTGGACAGGCGTACCGCGGGTGTGAACTGGTAGGCTGCGCCGAGTGCCACCTTGCGTGCACGCGAGTGGGCTCCGTTGACGTCGGCGCCGTTCTGCTGGTCGAACGCCAGCGTGGCCATCAGATCCTTGTTGGCATAGCTGAAATGCCCCCCCCATGCAGCGCTGGCGGACGTCGAGGACGTTTGCTCGCCAAATGCGTAGTGCACTTGCGCGCTCAAGGCGTCCGCATTGAAACGGTATTTGACGGAATTGTCGTTGCGCAGGCCGCCCAGCAGAGGGCTGAACGGCTCGTACGCGCCAGCATAGGCCAGCGGGACAATGAACAGCAAAGCGTCAAACAACGATGTGTACTGGCGGCCTAGCGTCACCCGGTGGTTGGTGCTTTGCAACCCGACGAACGCGCCGCGGTTGAAAAACTTGGCGGCATCGGCATTGGTGCCGGTGTCGGAGTTGAACCCATGCTCTAGGGTGAAAATCGCTTTCAGACCACCGCCCAGGTCTTCCACGCCGCGAAAACCCACGCGCGGCCCTTGCAAGCCAGAGTTGCTCATGCGCAGCAGGGACGCGGACTCATTGGCTGCTTTGGGCTGGTGATTCACATACTCGATATTCGTATCAATGATCCCGTACAGGGTGACCTGGGATTGCGCCCAGGCGGCGGGCGCCAGCGCCAGAAGGGCAAGCGGCAAGGCTTTTGCAAATTTATTTTTGGTCATTATCGGTCTCCTGATGGTATTGGAATGATTTTTATATTTCGATGCCACTGTCTTTGATGAGGCGCCCCCAACGCGCATTCTCTTCATTCAGCTGCTTTTGAAAGTCTGCTGTCGACTTGCCTCCCGCCACATAACCCAGATCCTTGAATCGCGATTGAATTTCCGGAAGATTCATGATCTTGATGGAAACTTCGCGAATGTTCTGGATGATTTCAGGCGGTGTATTCTTGGGCACAAAGAATCCGGCCCAGGTCGGCAATTCAAAACCCGAATACCCTTGCTCGGCCAATGTGGGAATGCTCGGTGTCAGTGGAGAACGTTCTGCGCCGGTGACCGCGATGAGTTTGATTTTTCCGGTCGGTATCAGGGCATTCAGCGTCACCAGGTCCAGAATCGTCATGGTGATTTCTCCGGACGCCAGCGCCATGCTGACCTGGGATGAACCTTTGTAGGGAACATGCAGCATGTCCAGGTTCGAAACCTTGTTCAGCTGGTTGCCAAGTATGTGGGAGGTAGACCCGTTGCCAATCGAACCATATATGTGGGTCTTGGGATTGGCCTTGACTTCCTTTACCAGTTCCGTGAAATTATTGGCACTGGTTTTCTGGGTGCTGACGGCAATCCACAGGGGGCTCTTGACCAGGTCCACCACGGGCTTGATGTCATTGAACGGATCGTAGGGCAGCTTGTTGAAAAGGTAGTAAGTCTGCAGCAGCAATGGAATGGTCAGCAGGATGGTATTGCCGTCCGGCTTGGCCTTGGCAACAAAATCCGTACCGATGGTCGTGCTGCCACCCGGCTTGTTTTCGACAATGATGGTGCGGCGCATTTCCGTCGCCATCTTCTCTGCGAAAAGGCGCCCCAGGACATCGCCGCCACCGCCGGGCGCAAATGGCACCACAATGCGCATCAACCCATTATTCTGGGCCCAGGCGTGGCCGCCTGAAAATACGGCGGCCCCTGCCCCGGCCAGAACCTTGGTGAACTGCCTGCGGCTCAAATTCGGCATTTATGTCTCCCATTGATCAATATCAAAGCAACTACCCAGTAGATGTGTGTGCGTAACTGAATTTAGGTGCAGCGGTTCTTCTGCAGTGCAGGAAAAACAAGGTTTTCTCACCCCTTGGGATTACTCGGGGTATCTACTAGGTCGCAAGGAGGAGGTGGCAAGCGCGGAGCCAAAAGTGGCGCGCGACAGCGGCCCAGCCGCAAGCTCGGCAGAGGCGCTTCCTTGCGCGCACTGCCGCCCTCAGCGTCGGCAAACCGCGCCGTCCTTACCCGCCGCAAACGGCCGAACTGCGGCGTGCGGCCGCTTGCACGGCCGGTGCAGCGCCCAGCCGCCCCCCTCCGCCGGGAACGGGCAGCGCAATGGCCCTCCGCGCGGCGGCGGGCCGGGGTGGCGTCACGGCGCAGGCCGCTGCGAGACGCCCGCCGCTGCAAAGCTCGCCATCTCGCGCAGGATGGCGCAGGCCGACTGCAAGCAGCGGCCAGGCCAGCGCGGCACCCGAGCCCTCGCCCAGGCGCAGGCCCAGGTCGAGCAGCGGCCGCGCCTGCAGCTGCGCCAGCAGCGTGCGCATGGCCCGGCTCGGCCGAGCCGTGGGCGAACACGCAGCGCTGCAGCACATGCGGCCGCAGGCGCGCGGCCACCAGCACGGCGGCGCTGGTGATGAAGCCATCGACCACGATCACGCGGCGCTCGGGCGCGGCCTGCAGCACCGCGCCCACCAGCGTGGCGACCTCGAAGCCGCCGAAGCGCGGCCAGCGCGTCGAGCGGCTCGACCGCGCCGCGCATGGCCGCCAGCACCTGCGCCAGCACGGCGCGCTTGCGCGCGAGGCCGGCGGCGTCGAGCCCGGTGCCGGCGCCGGTGCAGTCGTCCAGCGCAATGCCGCACAGCCGCGCCAGCAGCAGCGACGCCACCGAGGTGTTGCCGATGCCCATCTCGCCCAGCAGCAGCGCGTTGCCGGGCAGGCCGCGCACGACCTCGCGGCCGTTGTCGATGCGCCTGCGCGCACTGCGCAGCGGTCATGGCCGGGCCGGTCGATGCATCCTGCCGTGCCGGGCGCGATCTTGCGCACGCAGCCAGGCCCGGCGCGCGGCGCGAAGTCGTCGCGCGCACGCCGCAGTCGACCACGCGTGAGCGCCAGGCCGTGCTGGCGCGCCAGCACGCTCACGGCGGCGCCGCCGGCCAGGAAGTTCTCGACCATCTGCCAGGTCACGTCGCTCGGGTAGGCCGACACGCCGCGCGCCGCCAGGCCGTGGTCGCCGGCGCAGACCAGCATCTGCGGCGTGTTCGAGCTGCGGCGCCTCGCTGCCGAGGATCTGGCCGATGCGCAGCGCCAGCTGCTTCGAGGCGGCCGAGCGCACCGAGCGGCTTGGTCTTGTGGTCGATGCGCTGCTGCAGGCGCGCTGTCAGTGCGGCGTCGTGCAGGTCGGGGATGGCGGGAATCGTGCAGGTGGGGGCCATGGAAAGCGTCAGGGGTGGATCAGGGAGGGCAGCACGCCGGGCGCAAAGTGCGCGTCGATGCAGTCGGCCAGGCCGTCGAACACGGCGTCGAGCGTGCGGCGCCGCGGCGCCGAACAGCGCCTGCAGCACGGCCGGGTCTTCGAACAGGCCGTGCAGGTAGAGCCCGAGCACGTTGCCGGCGCGGTTTTGCCACGCCAGGCCGGGCATCACTTCGCGCGCCACGTCGCCCGCCGCGGCCATGGCCGGGTGCTGCGCGGTCTGGCCGTGGTGGATTTCGTAGCCGCGCACCGCGACGCCCGACAGCGCCGCCCACGGCGCCGTGCAGCGCGCCGAAGCGCGCCTGCGGTGCGCGCACCGTCTTGTCGCGCTCGAACACGCGTGACCAGCGGCAGCAGGCCCAGGCCCGGGCCGTTGCCGTCGATGCCGTGCGGGTCGATCAGCGCCTCGCCCAGCATCTGCAGGCCGCCGCAGATGCCCAGCACCGCGCCGCCGCGCGCGGCGTGCGCGGCGATGGCGCGGTCCAGGCCCTGCGCGCGCAGCCAGGCCAGGTCGCCGCTGGTGTGCTTGGAGCCGGGCAGCACGATCCAGTCGGCGCCGGCCAGCGTCGGCCGGGCTGCGCGCCCAGCGCAGGCGCACGCCGGGCACGTTCTTCGAGCGGCTGGAATTCGTCGAGGTTGCTGATGCGCGGGTAGGCGACGACGGCGATGGTGCGTGTGCACCGCGCCCGCCCGCGCTGCTGCGGTCGTCGAACACGCCGTCTTCCTCGGGCAGGCCGTGCTGCCACCACATCGGCAGCGTGGCGACGGTGGGCACGCCGGTCAGCTCCTGCAGCATCTGCGGCGCCGGGCGCCAGCAGCGCCGCGTCGCCGCGGAACTTGTTGAGCACGAAGCCGCGCGATCAGCGCGCGCTCGTCCTCGGGCAGCAGCGCCCAGGTGCCGTAGAGGTGCGCGAAGGCGCCGCCGCGGTCGATGTCGGTCACCAGCAGGCAGCGCGCCTCGCGCATGGCGCGCCACGCGCATGTTGACGATGTCGCTGGCGTGCAGGTTGATCTCGGCCGGCGAGCCCGCGCCTTCGATCACCACCACGTCGTTCTCGGCGCGCAGCTGCGTCGAGCGCGCGCGCGCGATCTGCGGCCAGACGCTGCTCGCTGCGGCCGCGCCAGGGCAGCGCGGTGAGCTCGGCGCCGACCTGCCCCATCAGCACGACCTGGCTGTGCGTGTCGCGCTCGGGCTTGAGCAGCAGCGGGTTCATGCGCACCTCGGGCTCGGCGCGCGCGGCCAGCGCCTGGAAGTACTGCGCGCTGCCGATCTCGCCGAGCTGCCGTCGGCCCGGCGACCACGCGCGCGTTGTTGCTCATGTTCTGCGCCTTGAACGGCGCCACCTTCAGGCCCTGGCGCGCGTACCAGCGGCACAGCGCGGTGGTCAGCCAGCTCTTGCCGGCGCCGCTGGTGGTGCCCAGCACCATCACGCAACGCGCGGGGCCGGGGGTGGTTTTTTGAAGGGTTGGCATGGGATGGCTGGCGTGGGCGGATCGGTGCCCGGCGTCGGCGCCGGGCGCGGGGTGTCAGGCGCAAGGGGTCATTCGAGCAGGCCGCGGATGATCGGCAGCGCCAGCTCGGCCGCGCGCTCGCCTTCATCGATCGCGAAGGCGCCGCGGTGGAAGTCCATCGCGCCGACATCGGGCAGGCGCGGTCGGATCATGGCGTCGGCCGGCTCGCCGGCCAGGCGGCTTTGCGTGATACGCACCTGCATGATGTTGAGGCTCGCGCTCATCACGCCCAGCATGGACGGCATGGCGGCAGACTTTGGCGCTCCGTTGAAGGGCCACATGCGCGCCAGCAGCGCTTCCAGCCGGCCGCTGTGCGTCAGGGCCGTGGCCTGCTTGACCTGCTCGGCCTCTTTCTCGGGTGCCGCTTTCCTGGCGGGCGGGCGGCGCCGCGTCACCAGTTCCCAGTTCAGGTCCACCGCAATCACGATGTCGGCGCCCATGGCGCGGCACAGCGACACCGGCACCGGATTGACCAGGCCGCCATCGACCAGCAGGCGGCCGTCCTGCAGCGCCGGGGTGAACACGCCGGGCAGCGCGATCGAGGCGCGCACCGCGTCGATCACCGGGCCTTCGCGCAGCCAGACCTCGCGGCCGCTGGCCAGGTCGGTGGCGACACAGCCAAAGGCCTTGGGCAGCCGCTCGATGCCAGGGTCGTCGTACTGCGAGCGGAAAAAATGCGCCAGCTTGCCCCCGGCCATCAGGCCGCCGCCCAGCTTCCAGTCGAGCAGGCCCACCACCGATTGCCACTTGAGGCTCCGCACCCAGGGCTCGAGGCGCCCATGCTCGCCCGCGGCATAGGCCGCGCCCACGAGCGCGCCAATCGACGTGCCGCACACGATGTCGGGCACGATGCCGGCGCGCTCGAGCGCGTTGATGACGCCAATGTGCGACCAGCCGCGCGCCGAGCCACTGCCAAGCGCCAGGCCGATGCGAAGGGGTTTGGGGTGCAAAAGGGTTCTCCTGTACAGACGTGCTGCGGGTGCTTGTGGGGGCGGCGCCGGTTGGGGCCGCGCGCCGGGCTGCCGGCTTCGCGCATTGGCCTGAATTTACCGCGTGCGCTGCGCGGGCCGGGCCAAGCCATCAGCGCCCCTGCCCCGCCCGCCACGCCTGCCGCAGCGCGTCCTGCGCCGCCGGCGGCAGCACGCCCAGGCGCACGGTGCCGGGCAGGCCGAACGAGGCGGCAGTCGCGCAGCTGGATGCCGTGCGTGCGCAGGTGCCGCACAGCGGCCTGCACATCGGCCGCGGGAAGCCGAGCGCAGAAATAGTTGGCCTGGCTGCCGGGCACCACGGCCCAGCCCAGGTCGGCGCACAGCGCTTGCTGGCGCGCCTTCCAGTCGCGCAGCACGGGCAGGCAACCGGCCAGCCAGCGCTGCGTGGCGGGGTCGGCCCAGCAGCCGAGCATGGCAACGCCGTGCGCGCCGACGGGCCACGAGGGCGCCAGCGCGGCGAGCGCGGCCACATCGGCGTGCGCGCCGGGCGGCGCGATGGCATAGGCCGCGCGCACGCCGGTCAGGCCCAGCGCCTTGTTGGGCGTCCACAGCTGCCAGATGGGAAGGCCGGCATCCGCGCCGCCAAGGCGCCGGGGCCGGCAGCGCTGCCTCCGGTGTGCAGGCGCAGCGGCGCGTAGGCGCAGTCGAGCACGCGCAGGACGCCCGCACCGGGGTTGGCCACCTCCCCTGCAGAGCGCGCGCTGCGCCACGCAGCCCATGCCAGGTCGGCGCCGCCGAGCGGACTCGACGGGTCGCAGGCCCAGCGCAGGCCGGCCGTGGCGTGGCCGGCGTCCGCCGGCCGCAGCACCCGCAGGCCGCGCGCCTGCGCCGCCTGGGCGTAGTCGCCATAGCTGTGCGCCGGCAGCGCCACGGCGCGCACGCCGCGCTGCGCCGCCAGCGCCGTCACGCGGTGGATGAACTCGCTGGCACTGGCGGCCAGCACGATGCGCGCCGGCGCCACGCCATGGAAGGCCGCCAGGCGCGCGCGCAGGTCGGTGTAGGCCGGATCGGGGTAGCGCGTGGCGTCGGCCCGCCGCACGGCGGCGAGCGCCTGCGGGCACGGGCCGCAGGCGTTGCTGTTGGTCGAGAAGTCGTGCAGCGCCGCACCGCGCGCGTCGGGGCCGCCGTGCACGGGGTGCGGTGGGGCGAGTGCGCCGGGCACGCCAGGCTCTTCCCACAAGTCAACCATGGCGCAATATCCTATTCACTATTAAAACAAGAGCTACCAGCGCAATCAGGACAAGCGTTACGGCCACTTTTGACACCAATTCTTGGGCCCGTTGCGCATCGCCCTGCGTCGGCGCTCGCCCGTCCGCGTGCAGGCAGTACGCGCCCGGCTTGGACAGGCGCACGTCCAGCGCCAGCGCCATCGCCGCCATCGGCCAGCCGCTGTTGGGCGAGGGCGTGCGCCGCGCCTCGCGCGCCAGCGCACGCAGCGGCACGCCGCCGCCGGCCAGCGCCAGCAGCAGCGCGGTCAGGCGCGCCGGCAGCCACGACAGCACATCGTCGGCGCGCGCGGCCCATTTGCCGGCCCACTGCCAGTAGCGCCCGCCGCGCACGCCGCGGGTAGCCCCACATGGCGTCGGCGGTGTTGGCGAAGCGGTACAGCGCGGCGCCCGGCAGGCCCAGCAGCACGAACCAGAACAGCGGCGCGACCACCGAGTCGTTGAGGTTCTCGGCCAGCGACTCGATGGCACTTTCGCGCACCTCGCTCATGGCTCAGCTGCGCCACATCGCGGCTGACCAGCCAGGCCAGCCGCGCGCGCCCGGCGTCGAGCGACTCGGCCAGCGCCGCCTCGACCGCGCGCACCTCGCTCGCGCAGCATGCGCCAGCGCCAGCAGCGGCTTGAGCAGCAGGCCCAGCAGCAGCGCGGCCAGCGCAGCGCCCGGCAGCGCCTGCGCGCGCCAGCGGCGGCGCCGGCAGCAAGTGCCCAGCGCAGCCGCCTGCAGCAGCGCCGCAGCCACCAAAACCATAGCAGCCAGCGCAGACCAGGCAAGCGCTGCAAGCCAGAAACACTTCCAATCGCGGCCCGTGGCTGCGGCCGGCGCAATGCGCTGGCCCAGGGCCGCCCAGGCACGGCCCATCCAGACGACCGGGTGCCAGCGCGCGGGCGGCTCGCCCCAGCGTGCATCCACCGCCAGCGCCACCAGCAGCGCCAGCAGCACGCAGGCGGCGCCGGGCAGCGGCTGTGCGGCCAGCGGGTGCAGCAGCGCCAACAGGTCCATTCAAGCCTTGGGACGGTGGCAGGCTCGTTCATGCCGTCTCAGTCCTCGATGCCGCGCTGCGCCGGAATGCCGGCCTTGAACGCATGCTTGACGAGCGCCATCTCGGTCACGGTGTCGGCCAGCTCGATGATCTCGGGCGGGCAGCGCCGGCCGGTCAGCACCACGTGCACGTCCTTGGGCCGCGTCGCGCAGCGTCTCCAGCACGCCGCTCGAGCGGCAGCCAGCCGTAGATCAGCGGGTAGGTGATCTCGTCGAGCACGACGAGGAAGTGTTCGCCCGCGAGGATGGCGGCGCGCGCCTTCTCCCAGCCGTCGCGCGCCAGCTGCGCCGAGTGCTCCAGGTCCTGGCTCTTCCAGCTGAAGCCGTCGCCCAGGCCTTCGATCGGGATGCCGATCTGCTCGAACATGCGGTGCTCGCCAAAGCGCGCGCGTCGGCACCTTCATGAACTGGAAGATCTTCACGGCCTTGCCGCGCCCGTGCGCGCGCAGCGCCAGGCCGAAGGCGGCCGTGCTCTTGCCCTTGCCGTCGCCGGTGTTGACGATGACCAGGCCGCGGCGCTCGCCTTCGGGCTTCTCGTAGGGCTTGGCCTGGGGTGGGGTTTCGATCTGCATCGGGACTCCAAAACAGTGCGCACGGCCAGGCCGGCGTCGCAAAAATCAGGTGGCGCGCCGTGCAGCTGCGGCAGCGCCACCCACTGCCCGGCGACCGCGTGGATCGCAATGCGCTGGTCGAACACGCGCTCGAGCGCGCGGTGCGTGGCCGGCATCGCCGCCGCGCCGTGGTGCTGCACGCGCCCGCCGGCCATCACCACCACGTCGTCGGCGTGCAGCGCCATCGACAGCTCGTGCAGCACGCTGACCACCGTCGTGCCCTGCGCCACCAGCGCGCGCACCAGCAGCAGCCAGTCGGCCTGGTGCGGCGGGTCGAGGTTGGCCAGCGGCTCGTCCATCAGCAGCACCTGCGCCTGCACCGCCAGCGCGCGCGCCAGCAGCACGCGCTGGCGCTCGCCGCCCGAGAGCTGGCCGAGCGCGCCGCGCGCGCCAGTCCCAGGCCTGCGTCGCGCGCAGCGCCTGCTCGACCGCGGCGTGGTCGGCTGCGGCCCGGCGGCGCCAGCCAGCGCTGGTGCGGCAGGCGGCCCGAGCATGGCGACGTCGTACACCGTGAGGTCGTCGGCCGCCGCTCTCGTTCTGGCCCAGCCAGGACAAGGCGCGCGCGCGCTCGCGCGCGGCCCCAGGCGTGCCAGCGGCGCGGCCGAGCAGCTGCACCTCGCCGCTGCTGGGCAGCAGGCCGGCCAGCGCCTTGAGCAGGGTCGACTTGCCCGCGCCGTTGGGCCCGACGATGCTGGTCCAGCGGCCGGCGCGCAGCGGCAGATCGATGCCGTGCAGCACCTCGGCCTGTTTCCGAGGCTGACGCTGACCCGGCTGGCGCTGATGGCGATCGTGTCCGGCGTGTGGCGTGCACTCACAGCAGCCCCCCGGCGCGGCTGCGCCGGTGCATCAGCCACAGCAGGTAGCCGCCGCCGAGCACCGCCGTGAGCACGCCCACCGGCAGCTCCTGCGGCGCGATCAGCCAGCGCGCCAGCAGGTCGGCGGCCATCAGCAGCACGCCGCCCATCAGGCTCGACAGCACCATCAGCCGCCCGTGCGTGGTCTTGACCGACCGCGCGCACCAGGTGCGGCGCGGCCAGGCCGACGAAGGCGATCAGCCCGGTCTGCGCCACGGCCGTGCCGGTGGCCAGCGCCAGCACCGCCACCAGCGCGGCACGCAGCGGCGCCAGCGGCAGGCCCAGGCTGCGCGCCGTCGCTTCGCCCAGCGCCAGGCCGTCGAGCACGCGGCGCGAGCGCCCACGCCGCCAGCAGGCACAGCGCGCCACACCGCGGCCATCAGCGCGCAGGCGCTCCAGCCGACGAAGCCGGTGCTGCCGAGCATGAAGGCCTGCATGGCCTGCAGCGAGTCGGGCGACAGCAGCAGGATCAGCGAGGTCGACGCGCCGAGCACCACGCCGACGATCACGCCGGCCAGCAGCAGCCGCAGCGTGTGCTGCACGCCGCGCGCCAGCAGCAGCGTGAGCAGCACCGCCAGCACCGCGCCGACGAAGGCCGCGCCGGTCAGGCCCAGGCGCACCAGCCATGCTGGCCGTCGGCCGCCGGCCGGCGGCACGCCGAACAGCCAGGCCAGCGCCAGCGCCACGCCCAGCGAGGCGCCCGAGGCGCTGCCCAGCAGGTACGGGTCGGCCAGCGGGTTGCGGAACAGCCCCTGCGCCACCGCGCCGGCCAGGCCCAGCAGCGCGCCGGCCAGCCAGGCGCCGAGCGTGCGCGGCAGGCGGATGTCCCAGACGATCTGCGCCAGGCGCGCACGGCGGTCGCTCGTGCCGCGCGCGGCCAGCAGGCTTTCGAAGCCGGTGCTGCCCACGCCCGCGCCCAGCAGCACCAGCAGCAGCGAAAGCAGCAGCAGGCCCAGCGCGAGCCAGCCGCCGCGCCCGGCGCCTGCAGGTGCCGCCGGCCTCATGGCCGCACCGCCCCGGGCGGCGCCTTGCGCGCCAGGCACTGCGCCATCAGGCGCGCGGCCTCGGCCATGCGCGGGCCGGGGCGCACCAGCACGTCGCACTGCGCGGCGTCGAAGACGCAGATGCGCTGCTCGCGCACCGCGCGGATGCCGCCCCAGCCCGGGCCGCTGCGGCCAGGCCCTGCGACGCTGCGCGCGCCGACCATGATGAGGTCGGGGTTGGCGCGCACCACGAACTCGGGGTTGAGCTTGGGAAACGGCCCGAGCGCGGCCGGCACGATGTTCTGCGCGCCCAGGCGCGCCAGCGTCTCGCCGATGAAGGAGGCTGTGCCCGCCGCCATACGGCCCGCGGCTGACCTCGAAGTACACACGCGTGCTGCGCACCGCGGGCGGCAGCGACTGCGCCGCGGCCGCCACGCCGGCATCGATGCGCGCGCCAGACGCGCTGCGCATCGGGCACGGCCAGCAACTGCGCCGAGCTTGCCGAGCACGCGCTGCACGTCGGCATGGGTCTTGGGTTCGAGCGCCACCACCTTGAGGCCCAGCGCTTCGAGCCGCGCGATGACGCGCGACGAGGTGGCCAGCAGCACCACGTCGGGCTGAGCGCGACGATGGCCTCGATGTTCGGGTCGATGCCGCCGCCCACCTGGGCAGCGCCTCGCACGCTGTCGGGCCAGTTCGAATAGCGGTCGACCCCGACCAGGCGCTGGCACTGGCCCGAGCGCGCAGACGGTTTCGGTCAGCGAAGGCAGCAGGCTGACGATGCGCTGCGGCGGCTGCGCCAGGCGCACGGTGCGCCGCGGTCGTCGGTGAGCTGCACCGGCTGCGCGTTCGCCAGCGTGGCCATGGCCAGCAGCAGCACCAGCAGCACGGCCACCACCGCCACGATGCGCAGCACAGGGGTCGGCTTCATCAGAGGATCTCCTTCAAGGTCAGCGGCAGGCCCGCCGCCATCAGCGTGACGCGGTCGCAGGCCTGCGGCCACCTGCTGGTTCAGCTGGCCCAGCGCATCGACGAAGGCGCGCACCTCGCGCCCAGCGGAATGACGCCCAGGCCGATCTCGTTGCCCACCAGCACCACGGGCCCGCGCGGCCTGCGCCAACGCTTCCAAAAACAGAGCTGCCTGCGCTTGCCAGCCGTGCGTTTGCGCGGGTTTTGACTCTAAACCGGGCGGCCGGCATCAGTCCAGTTGGTCAGCCACAGCGTCAGGCAGTCGACCAGCACCAGCGTGTCCGGCGCGCTGTGCCGCGGCAGCGCGGCGGCCAGGTCGCAGCGGCTCTTCGAGCGTCTCCAGGCCGGGCACGCGCGCGGCGCGGTCGCGCTGGTGGCGGGCGATGCGCGCGCGCATTTCTTCGTCCCAGGGCTGGGCCGTGGCCAGCAGCAGCGCGCGGTGCGCGGGCGCCTGCGCCAGCCAGTGCGCGGCCAGCAGCTCGGCGCGGCGCGACTTGCCGCTTTTCTGGCCGCCCAGGATCAGTTCGCTGCGGGCCATCGACAGGCTCATGCGGTCTCCGCAACCATGGCGCCCGCCCAGCGGCGCGGCCGTGGCGGTGGCCGTGCCCTGGCCAGGCCGGGCCGCGGCCGGCACGGCCGGGCGCGCGCGGGCGGCAGGCTCACGGCTGCGGCGCCCACTTCAGGCCGACGTACAGCGTGCGGCCCGGGGTCACATAGGTGCGCGCCAGCTGGTATTCCTTGTCCGCCAGGTTGTCGACCCGCGCCAGCAGCGTGAAGTCGCGCGCCACGCGCTTGCTCGCGTAGCAGGTTGACGAGGCCGTAGCCGCCGAGCACGGTCGTGTTGGCGATGGTGTCGAAACGCCGGCCCGAGAGCTGCGCCTCGGCACCCAGCGTCCAGCCGGCCAGCTGCGTGTCGGCGCCCAGCGTCGCGTGGCGCTTGGCACGGCGCGCGAGCTGCTTGCCGGAGTCCAGGTCGCGCGGGTTCTGGAAGTCCAGCGAGCCGTGCAGCTGCACGCCTGCGAGCTTGTACGAGCCGGCCAGCGTCACGCCGCGGTATTGGGCCCGGGCGGTGTTGACGTAGCAGCCAAACTGTTCCCCGCAGTTGCCGCCGCCCGCGAACGAGATCAGGTCGCTGACGCGGTTCTGGTAGGCCACGGCCGAGAAGCTGCTCGCACCCTGGGCGTAGCGCAGGCCGAGCTCGACGTTGCGGCCGGTCTCGGGGCGCAGCGACGCGTCGCCGTACTGGCTGAAGCGCTGGTACAGCGTGGGCGCGCGGAATGCCGTGCCCGCCGAGGCCGTGGCGCGCCAGTGCTGCGCAAAGGCGAAGCCATAGGCGACGCTGCCGGTGTTCTTGCCGCCGAACTCGCTGTCGTCGTCGTGGCGCAGGTTCAGCTGCACGGTGTGCGCGCCCGCGTGGTAGCCGTAGCCCAGGGCCAGCGCGTTTTGCGCACGCTGGCGGTCGACGGTCGTGCTGTTAGCGTCCAGCGCCGGGTTGTAGAGCGCATCTTCACGGCGCTCGAGTGCCGCGCTGAAGCGGTGCGCGCCCACGCGGTAGTCGTTCTGCCACAGGTAGCCGCGCAGCTGGGTCTCGGTGAGGTAGAGCGAGGGCGTCGTGGCATAGCGGCTGGTCGAATCCGTGACCGACAGGCGCGTGGCATAGGCGTCGGTCCACTGCGCCGCCCAGGTCAGGCCCGCCGTGCGCAGGCGGTTGTGGTTGCGGTCGTCCACCGGCTTCAGTGGCGAATAACCGGTGCCGGTAGCGGCGTCGTAGCCCGACTCCTGGTTGTTGGCCAGCAGCGTGGCGTCGAGCCGGTGGCGGGCATTGACCTTGAAGCCCAGGCGCGCGTGGCCCGAGGTGCTGGTGTAGCCATCGCGGTCGGGGTTGTGCGCGACGCCCGCACGGATGTCGTAGCCGTCGCTTTGCTCGCGCGCAATGCCCAGCGCATAGTCGAAAGCCCCGCCCTGGCCCGCCGCGCCGCTCACGCCGGCTTCGATCTTGCGCGTGTTGTAGGTGCCGAAACCCACGCCCACGTACGGTGCGGCCGGGCCTTCGCCCTTGCGCGTGAACAGCTGGACCACGCCGCCGATGGCGTCCGAGCCATAGACCGCGGCGGCCGGGCCGCGCAGCACTTCGATGCGCTCGATCTGCGACAGCGGGATCTGCTCCCACACGGCACCGCCGGTGGACTGCGAGTCCACGCGCACGCCGTCGATGTACACGGCCGTGAAGCGCGTTTCGGCGCCGCGCAGGTAGACGCTGGCCGCGTTGCCCACGCCGCCGTTGCGCGCGATCTCGACGCCCGGCAGGCGCGCCAGCACGTCGACCAGGCCGGTGGCGCCGCTGTTTTCAAGGGTCTCGCGGTCGACGATGGAGACGTCGGCCACCAGGTCGGACAGGGGCTGCTCGGTGCGCGTGGCGGTCACCACGGTCTCGCGCAGCGCGGGCACATGGGTGTTTTGCGCCAGCAGCACAGGCGCGGCCTGTTGCGCCAACGCAGGCAGCGCGGACGCGACAGCCAGGGCCACAACAGCGGGGCGCAGGCAGGCAGGTGCGGCACAGTGCGCACGGATGGAAGAAATCGTCATGGAATGCAGATCAACAAAAAAACCCGTGCCGGCTTCCCCGCCGGCATGTGGGCGATACGGTGGCGGTGCCCAGGAGGGCGCGCGCAACCACGGTGTTGGCCGGTATCCGGGCTGGCGGAACACCCTCCACGGCCTTCCCAGGCGCTTGTTCAAGGCGCCCAGTGGCATGTGTGTGAAGAGAGAATCGGGTTCGATTCGTCCGCTGACCGTTGCGGGGGCAGCGCAGGCTCGGCGGCACCATGGTGGTGCCTCCTCCCTGCTTCCCGTTGAACTGCAGCGTGTGAACCACGCCGCGAGCACCAACACCGGAGATTTTACGGCGCTTTGCACGGTCCACCCTACAATTGGCAGCAGCATGGACTCCACGCCCCCCACCCACCCCATTGAACAGATTGCACAGCGCGTCGAGCGGCTGCTGCAACAGCACGCGGAACTGCAGCGCAGCAACGAACTGCTGTCGGCCCAGGTTGCCGCCCTCAGCCAGGAGCGCGATTCGCTGAAGTCGCGCCTGAAAGCCGCCCGCGCCCGCGTGGACGCCTTGATCGAACGCCTGCCGCCCACGCCAAAGGATGCCGAATGAAGCAAATCGAGGTGCAGATCATGCAGCAAAGCTACCTGCTGGGCTGCCCCGAAGGGCGCGAGGCGCGCCTGCTCGAAGCGGTAGAGCGCGTGGACACCGCGATGACCCGCATCCGCGACGCCGGCAAGGTGCGCGCGCGCGAGCGCATCGCGGTGCTGGCCGCGCTGAACATGGCCTTCGAGCTGGCCGACCACGAAGCGCAGGGCCTGACCGCCGCAGCGACCGCGGCTGCGCCCCCCGCTGTCGCGTCCGGCCAAGGCGACGGCGACATGCAGCAACTGCAGGCACTGGTGCAGCGCCTGGACCAGGCGCTGGGCGAGCAAGGCACGCTGCTGTAGCCCCTCGGCATGCGGCGCGCGAACGCCTACAATGGAGGTGTCTGCGGTGCTGCCGGGCTTTATATTTCCTTGAACCAATGCTCATTGAGCACGGGCTTGGTACATCGCCCGGTGAGCGTGATCATCTCGCGTCAGATGAACCCAACGCCTGGCTGCCCTCGCCCACCTGAACCCCGGTTCAGGATGCCGGTCCGGTGGCATTCGCAGACACCTTTTTCTCTACAGCGCGCCCCCAGGGCGCGTTGTTTTTTTGAAGCGTACCGTCCATGCTCAGCACTCTCCTGATCGTCCAGCTCGCCGCCCTGGGTCTGACCACCGGATTCCTCGCCGGCCTGCTGGGCATCGGCGGCGGCATGCTGATGGTGCCGTTCCTGACCTACCTGCTGGGCCTGCAGCAGGTGGCGCCCGGTCTCGCGGTCAAGATGGCCATTGCCACATCCATGGCCACCATCATGTTCACCTCTATCTCCAGCGTGCGCGCCCACCACCGGCGCGGCGCGGTGCGCTGGGATCTGGTGTGGCGCCTCGCGCCGGGCATCGTCGCGGGCGGCATGGTGGCGAGCCTGGGCGTTTTTGCGCTGCTCAAGGGCTCGTTCCTGGCCCTGTTTTTTGGTTTGTTTGTCAGCTTCTCTGCGTTCCAGATGTTCGTGGACCGCAAGCCCGCCCCTGCGCGGCAGATGCCTGGTGCCGCCGGCCAGGTGGCCGCGGGCGGCGTGATCGGCTTTCTGTCGGGGCTGGTGGGCGCGGGGGGCGGCTTTGTCAGCGTGCCCTTCATGACCTGGTGCAATGTGCCGATCCACCACGCGGTGGCCACCAGCGCAGCACTGGGGTTTCCGATTGCGCTGTCGAACGTGGTGGGCTACGTGGTCGCGGGGCAGTCGGTGCAGGGGCTGCCGCCCGCATCGTTCGGCTACGTCTGGCTGCCCGCGCTGGCGGTCATTGCATCGTGCAGCGTGTTGACCGCGCCGCTGGGCGCACGCGCTGCGCACCGGCTGCCGGTCAAGCTGCTCAAGCGCGTTTTTGCCAGCCTGCTGATGGGGCTGGCTGCTTACATGCTCTGGAAAGGCCTCATGGCAGGCTGAGGGGCAACCAACCTGCCGCTTGGCCCTGCGGCAGGCCTTTCTTAGAGGCAGCAGCCTCGAGCAACTGCCCGAAATCGGCGGCAGTGACGGCCGGCGAATACAAGTAACCCTGGTAGTGGTCGCACTGCAGCTGCTGCAGCACGGCCCTCTGCGCTTCGGTCTCGACGCCCTCGGCCACCACCTGCATGCGCAGCGCGCGCCCCATGTGGGCAATGGCGGTGACGATGGCCAGATCGCCTTCGTCGTTGGGCAGACCGCGCACAAAGGACTGGTCCACCTTGAGCTTGCGGATCGGCAGTTTCTTGAGATAGGCCAGGCTCGAATACCCGGTGCCGAAGTCGTCGATGGCCAGGGCCACGCCCAGCGCCGCAACGGCAGCCAGGCGTTGCGCCGCCTCTTGTGCGTCCTGCAGCAAGATGGACTCGGTCAGTTCCAGCTCCAGCAAGGACGGCGGCAGCGCATAGAGGGCCAGCAGATGGGTCAGGCGCTCGACAAAGTCAGGCTGGCGAAACTCCAGCGCCGACACGTTGACCGAGACCGGAATCGGCGTGCCCGCATGCATCCAGCGTGCCGACTGCTGCACGGCCTGCGCCAGCACCCAGGCCCCCAGCGTGACGATGTAGCCCGACTCCTCCGCCAGCGGCACGAAGACGCCTGGCGAAATGACGCCCAGTTCGGGATCGGTCCAGCGCAGCAGGGCCTCGGCCCCCACTATGAGGCCCGACTGCATGTGGATCTGCGGCTGGTAATGCACGGCCATGGATTGCCGGTCGAGCGCCTGGCGCATCGCATGCTCAAGCTGCATGCGCGAGAGCAGATTGGCATTCATCTGCGGCTGGTAGAAGCCGTAGTTTCCACGCCCGCGCTCCTTGACGCGGTACATGGCACTGTCGGCGTGCTTGATCAGGTCGTCGAGGCCATCGCCATCCTGCGGGTACATCGCTACCCCCATGCTGCACTGGATCGAAAATCCCATGCCGTCCAGCGTGAAGGGCCGGCGCATCTCATCGAGCATGCGCCGCGCCACCGTCTCCGCCACGTCGGCGTTGCCGCCATGCAGGTAGACCAGAAATTCGTCGCTGCCGAGGCGGCACAGCATGTCCACCTGGCGCAGGCAAGACTGCAGCCGCGCGGCGACCAGTTGCAAGACCCGGTCGCCAAACGCATGGCCCAGGGAATCGTTGATGACCTTGAACCTGTCCAGGTCCAGAAACAGCAAGGCAAAGCGCGCCGTTCCGGGAAGCGACGACCGCAGCACATCTTCCACACGCCGCGACAGCAGCAGCCGGTTGGGCAAGCCGGTCAGCACATCGCTGTAGGCGAGCTCATCGATGCGTTTTTGCGCGGCATGCTGCTCCGTGAGATCGCGCATGAAGCCAATGCTTTGCTTCAGGCTGCCGCCTTCGCCGCGCAGCGGCACCCACGACAGGTGCACCGCGCAACCCGCACCGGTGGCACGCGCGACCACCAGGTCGCCCCGCCACACACCGTCACCCTGCCACTGTGACTGCGCCTGGGCCAGCAGGCGTTCGTCGTTCTCGCTGCCAAAAAGCGCAGTAACAGTGCGCCCCTCCAGCTGCTGCGCACGGCTTCCGAGCAAGCGCTCGCAAGCCGGGTTGAGGCGCAGCAGCCGGTGCGTGCTGTCGGCAATGAAAATCGCGTCGGGGCTGCAGTCGAACACCTTGGACGCGAGCCGAAGCCCGGCCTGCGCCTCCACCTCGTCCGTGATGTCCCGGAAGGAATAGACCCGGCCCATGACGCTGCCGCGGTGCAGTTGCGGCACGCTACGCCGCTCGAGCACCTGGCCGCTGCGCAGCATGAGGATGTCGCTGCTGTGGTCTTTGGGCGACTGCGCGATGGCGTCCAGCCGCTCCAGATAGGCCCTTTGGTCGAGTACCCCCTCGGCCATGAAGGCGTGCACGGCCGCGTCGTTGCGCTGCACGAGCAGGCTTTGCGGCATGCCCCAGATGCGGACCAGCCGCTGGTTGAAAGCACGCACGCCGCCGGCCAAGTCGCACACCAGCATGCCATCGGCAGCGGAGTCCAGGGTGGCCCGCAACTGTGACAGCAAGCTCTCCAGCTCGCGCTCCGTGGCCAGCTGGGCACTGCAGTCGCGCATGGTCATGAGCAGCGCCGCACCAGAATCGAGCATCTCGAACGCACCCACCTTGCGCTCGACCGGCACCAGTGTCCCATCGACACGCAGCAGGCTGGAGAAAGAATGGATGCCCTGCGCCAGAACATGCGTTGGTTCGGCCCAGAAACACTGGTCCTCAGGCGTGGCCGCCAGGCGCATGACCGGCAGGCCCGGCAAATCGCCGCGGGGCATGCCCACGAGGCGCGCCGCGCTCAGGTTGGCGAAAAGAAGGGTGCGGGACGGCAGATCCACCACCCAGACGGCCTCCTGCAAACCGTCGAAAGCCGACTGCCACAGGGCATCGCGTGCCGTGGAAGTCACAGATCCGCTCCATGCGGCCCAGTGTCCACGGCTCGGTCAAAGAAGTAGCAAATGCGCTGCCGCGGCGACAGGTAGTCAAGGGCTGCGCGCGGCAGTTGCGCGGGCTTGAGACTGCGCCGAATGCCCAGCTCGGGAACACTTTCGAGGTCGAGCACCGGCGCCTGGTCCTTGGGCACACGCGGATCGTGCACCATTACTTTGGGGCGCAGTGGGCGCGAGGAATTGACCGACAGCACGATGGCAAACTGGTCGTTGACCAGTTGCACGATGGAGCCGGGCGGGTACACCCCCATCATCCGGATGAAAGCCCCCAGCGTGACCGCCTCGAATTGACCCTTGAATTGCGCGAACAGCACCGACAGGGCCTCGTGGGGCGTCATCGCATCGGTTGCCCGCGCAGGGTTGCACAGGCCATCGTAGCGGTTCACCAGGGCCAGGATGCGCCCGGCTCTCCCCATGTCTTCGCCCAGCAGGCGCAACGGAAAGCCGCTGCCGTCGGCCATCTCGTGGTGCTGTGCGATGGCCGTCAGCACCGCGCTGGACAAACCCATGCGTTGCGCCAAGACCACCGACTCGCCCACATGCGACTGGTAGTGCGCCAGTTCGGCGGCAGACAGGGTTTCGGTGGCCCGAATGCCCTGCTGGCGCAGGTGCATCTTGCCCAGGTCATGGAGCAGCGCCGCCAGCCCCAAGTCCTGCAGCTCGCCAGCGGCCATGCCCTGCGCCTTGCCCAGCAGCAGACTGAGCACCATCACGTTGACCGGGTGCAATGCGCTGCGTTCACCCACCCCTTCGGAAAGGAGACGGATGGCGGACTCGCCGCTGTGCAGCAGCATGTCAACACACTCCGATACCAATTTCAGGCTGGTGTCGCGTGCGTAGCCAATGTTGTCTGCGGAAGCGGCCACCAGCTCGCAGTAGCGCTCGCTCGCCACCACGAAACGCTGATCGCAGCGCGCGAGGCTTTGGAGATATGCGTTCGGTCGGGCCGCCAGCGCCGGCGGGTCACCAGCGCCATCGCTGGGCGAAGGCGTCTGCGCTTCCGGGACGGGCGCGCCGTGCTCGGAAGCGACGACCTCAGGTTTATCCAGGACGTGCTCGTCCGGTAAAAGGTCGCTTTTTTCGGGGAAATACCGCACCTTCTCGAGCCCCAGACTGCGAAGCGTGTCGATTTGTGCAGGAGAGGAAAGCCGGAAGCTGCTCACCGGAAATGGATGGTGGATCCAGCCCATGTCGAGCTGGATGAACATGCCAATGCGCAGTTGAGAGAGGTCGATAAGAACGGAATTTTTCACTTCGGGGGCTGACGTCAAGGATTACGCCCAACACGGTTTTGCCGCCATTATGGGTGTCATCTTGTAACGCTACCACAATGGTGCGTGCATTGTGCATGCCCTACAGCCGCGCTAGCGGCACCACAAAGCAGGGCGGTACACCAGGTCCATCCACAAAGCCCAACTGGCCACTCCGCACAGCAACATGCCCGCCAGCCGCGTGCCCCAGCTGGCGCGGGCGGCGTTGAGGCGTGCGCGCAGGCGCAGCCACAACCACGGGCCTGCGACCAGCCACGCGCCACTGCCGAGGGCAAACAGCGCCATGGTCAACGCGCCTTGCAGCGCACCACCACTGAGCGCGGCCACCAACAACGCCGAATACAGCAGACCGCAGGGCATGAGTGCCCAGGCAAACCCGGCTGCAAATACTCCTCCGGGGGCGGCCACGAGAGGGCGCACGCGCCCCCACACGGCACGGCCTGCGCCTTCCAGCCACGCGGGCTGGCGTGCCTGCAGCACCATCATCAGCCCCCAGGCAAGGACTGCGACGTGCAGCAGCGTCCAGACCGGACGCAAGGCCATGGTCTGCTGGGTCATCCAGGCCAGGCTTTCCATGGCCAGGGCCGCCACAGCGCCGGCACTGGCGTAGCCCGCCAAACGACCGCCGTGGTAGGCCCACAGACGCCGGGCCTGTGTGCCCCGGGGCGTCCACTGCAGCGGCTGCACGCTGCCCGGCTCGCTGGTCTTTGCCGGACCCGCACGGCCCATCCCGGTCACCGCGCTGCAGGGCGCAGCGCACATGGCAAGGCAATGGGGCCCACCCACGAGCCCCATGACCAAAGCAGTCCAGGCGACAGAAGCAATCATGAACCCTAGATGATGCGCGAAAACCGCGCCCGGTTCCGGTCGGCCTGCAAGTACCTGTCAAACACGATGGCAATGCCGCGCACGAAGTACCAGCCCATGGGCGTCACCTGGACACCGTGGCCGTCCATGCGCACCAGGCCCTGCCCGGCCATCTCCTGCAACTGCTCCAGTTCGGCCGCGAAATACCGCCGGAAATCCAGCAGCCAGGCCTGCTCCATGGGCTCGAACAGGATCTCGCCCTGGCACATCAAGGCCATGATGACAGCGCGCCGCACCAGGTCGTCGCGCGAGAGCGCCAGGCCGCGCACGATCGGCAGCTTGCCCTGGTTGAGCAGGTCGTAATACTCATCGAGCGTCTTGGCGTTCTGGCTGTAGGTGGCGCCCACGCGGCCAATCGCGGAAACCCCCAACGCGATCAGATCGCAGTCGGGTTGCGTGCTGTAGCCCTGGAAGTTGCGGTGCAGCCGCCCCTGGCGCTTGGCCACTGCGAGCGCGTCTTCAGGCAACGCAAAATGGTCCATGCCCACATACACATAGCCCGCCTGGTTGAAGGCCTCGAGCGAGCGCGACAGCATCGCCACCTTGGCCGACGCCATGGGCAGATCGGCCGTGATGATGCGGCGCTGCGGCTTGAAGCGCTCGGGCAGGTGCGCATAGGCGTACAGCGCAATGCGGTCAGGCCGCAGCTGCGCCACCTGTGCCAGCGTGCGGTCGAACGATTCGGGCGTCTGGCGCGGCAAGCCATAAATCAAGTCGACGTTGACCGACTCGAAGCCCAGTTCCCGGGCGGCAGCCACCAGCGCAAACACCTGCTCCGCGGGCTGGATGCGGTGCACGGCCTTTTGCACTTCCGCATCAAAGTCCTGCACACCAAAGCTCAGGCGGTTGAACCCCAGTTCGGCCAGCAACGCCAGCCGGTCGGCATCCACCGTGCGCGGGTCGACCTCGATCGAATACTCTCCGCCCGGCGCAAACGTGAAGCTGCGCCGCAGTATGGCCATGAGTTCGCGCAGGCCGGTGTCGGACAAGAACGTGGGCGTGCCTCCGCCCAGATGCAGCTGGCTGACCACCTGCCCCGAACCGCAATGGGCCACATGCAGATCGACCTCGCGGCTCAGGTAGCGCAGATAGACATCGGCGCGTTCAGGGTGCTTGGTGATGATCTTGTTGCAGGCGCAGTAGTAGCACAGCGACTCGCAAAAGGGAATGTGCACATACAGGGAAAGCGGCAGCGCCTTGCCTGCAGCGCCCAGCCGGCGTTGCTGCAGGGCAAGCACGTATTCGTCCTCCCCGAACGCCTCGACAAAGCGGTCGGCCGTGGGGTAAGAGGTATAGCGCGGTCCGGGCACATCGAACCGGGTGAGCAATTCAGGGGTAACAGCGGTCATGGAGAGCCTTCCTAGCGAACCGACCTACTGTGCCGCACCAAAGCACTCTCGTCCTTGACTTTGATCAAGACTATTGGCAGGGGTGCATGGTCCATAATTTGACCCATGTCAGACGCACCCCCCACCCGCACCTTCCAGGCGTCCCCAGCGCCGTCTTCCGACACCGCGCTCGGGGCACTCCACAGTGGCAGCATCCCTATCCAGGTGACGCCACAAGCGCTCAAGGTGGTGTGCTCCAACTGCAACCTGCGCGAGCTGTGCATGCCCCTGGGCCTGAACGACGCGCAGCTCCAGCGCATCGACGAAGTCGTGGCCACACGCCGCAAGGTCAAACGCGGCGGCACGCTGTTTCGCAACGGCGAGGAGTTCACGTCGCTGTACGCCATCCGCACCGGCTTCTTCAAGACCTGCGTGGCCACCGAGGATGGGCGCGATCAGGTCACGGGCTTCCAGATGGCCGGCGAGATCATCGGCCTGGACGGCATCGTCAATGACCAGCACACCTGCGATGCCGTCGCGCTCGAAGACGCCGAGGTCTGCGTCATGCCGTTCGACCGCATTGAAGAACTCTCGCGCGAAGTGACTGCGCTGCAAAGCCATGTGCACAAGATCATGAGCCGCGAAATCGTGCGCGAGCACGGCGTGATGCTGATGCTGGGCAGCATGCGCGCGGAAGAGCGCCTGGCCGCTTTCCTGCTCAACCTGGTGCAGCGCCTGCACACGCGCGGCTTCTCGCAGTCCGAGCTGGTGCTGCGCATGACGCGCGAGGAAATCGGCAGCTACCTGGGGCTGAAGCTCGAGACCGTGAGCCGCACCTTTTCGAAATTCGTCGAGGAAGGCATCGTGGAAGTCAAGCAGCGCCATGTGCGCATCATCGACCCCGATGCGCTCAGGCGCCTCGTCAATCCGCAACACTGCGGCTGATGGGCGCCTTCGCCGCTGGTGCAAGACTGCAACAAGGCGAAGCAAAAAAAGCCCCTGTCCGCTTGGAAAGGCGTTTTTTTCCCAGTAGCATCACCGGGCCAGTGGAGAAGCAGGTTTTCGCTGGTTCAATGACCATCCCAAAAAGGAAAACCCAACATGGCAACTGCAAAAAAAGCCCCGGCCCCAGCCGCCGCTGACAAGGCCGCCGCTCCCGCCAAGAAGCGCACCCCCAACGCAGCCTTCATGAAGGCCCTGACGCCCAGCCCCGCCCTCGCCGCCGTGGTCGGCAATGCGCCCCTGCCGCGCACCGAAATCATCAGCAAGCTGTGGGTCTACATCAAGGCGCACAACCTGCAGGACGCCGCCAACAAGCGCATGATCAATGCCGATGCCAAGCTCAAGGAAGTCTTTGGCAAGCCCCAGGTGTCGATGTTCGAGATGGCCGGCCTGATCGGCAAGCACGTGAAGTAAGTCAGGCAGCTGCACTTTTTCTTCCAAGCCGGCTTTGGCCGGCTTTTTTGCGTCTGTGCCTCCCATCCGCTGTGGCTTTTGCCTTTAATGCGAATGAGAATGCATTCGATTTGAGTTATCATCGCGTGCTTGTCGAAGCACAGCCAGTCTCTCCAGCCACTGCCTCGCGTTCCCTCCCGACACCCTCGTGGTGTCGGCTGTATCTCGAAACCCGACGGAGGCCAGATTGGCACCACCACGCGCACAGCGCCGCACCACCGCACTGCGTTCGACGCAGACCCCCATCCCCCTTTCCGCTGCGCCGCATGCCGACAAGGCCCTGCTGCCCCTGGGCGCCCTGATGCTCGCCGCATCCGTGGGCAGCTGGGCGCAAACCGCCGAGACCGCCACGCCCACGCTCTCGACCGTCACCGTGCAAGGCAGCGCCGAGACCCAGAGCAAGGACACGCTGCGTGTCAAGAAAACCACCGTGGGCAAGGGCCACCAGGACATCCGCGACATTCCCCAGTCCGTGACGGTGTTCACCGAAAAGCTGATGAACGACCGCAACCAGGACGACTTCCGCGAGGTGCTGCGCACCACGGCGGGTGTCACGTTCCAGGCCGGCGAAACCGGCGAGGAAGACGTGCGCCTGCGCGGCTTCTCGCTGGGCCAGGCCGGGGACATCTACACCGACGGCATGAAGGATGCGCCGCTCTACGAGCGCGACACCTTCAATCTCGACCGCGTCGAAGTGCTCAAGGGCTCGGCCTCGATGCTGTTCGGCAAGGGCTCGACCGGCGGCGTGGTCAACCAGGTCAACAAGGCGCCGCTCCTGATCGACCAGCACGAAGCCTCGTACACGCTGGGCACCGGCAAAGAGCACCGGCTCACGGGCGACTTCAACTGGAAAACCGGCGAGAACGCAGCGCTGCGCCTCAACGCCATGGTGCACAGCGCCGACAACTACGGCGCCAAGCAGGACAAGCGCGGCATTGCGCCCACCTTCAGCTGGGGCATCGGCACGCGCGACGAGTTCTCGGTCGGTCTGTACTACCTCGACGTGAAAGGCCGCCCCAACTACAACCACCCGTGGATCAACGACAACGGCAAGATCGTGCCCACCTTGCCGGCCAGGAACTACTACGGCCTGAACAGCGACCACCTCAACACGTCCTCGCAGTACCTGACCCTGGGCCACATCCACCGCTTCGGCGACGGCGGCGAACTGCAGACGCGCCTGCGCCATGGCCAATATGAGCGCGACCTGCTGGCCAGCGCGATCCGCTTCGGCTCGCCCATCACGTCGCTCGACCAGATCAACGCCAGCACGCCGCTGGCGCGCACGTCCAAGGGCCGCATCGGCGAAAGCACGATGACGCAGATCCAGAGCGACTACACGAATTCGTTCCACTGGGGCGGCAAGAAACACGAGATTCTGGCCGGTATCGACTACTACCACGACGACGCCAACCGCAACTCGGGCTACGCCAACCCGGCCGGCAATTCATCGGCCACCAATGGTCTGGGCACTTTCGTGGGCACACCCAACAACGGCGCCTCGGCGCCCGATGCGCGCGCGCCAGTGGCGTTCAACACCTTCAAAGCCCAGAACATCGGCCTGTACGTGCAGGACACGATGGCGCTGACCTCCACCGTCAAGCTGGTCGGCGGCGTGCGCTACGACCGGTTCAAGGCCGCGTACCGCAACGCCAGCGGCGCCTTGAGCGACGAAACCTCCGACGGCCTGTGGAGCCCGCGCGTGGGGGCGCTGTTCCAGCCCAACGATCTGGCGTCCTACTACGTGTCGTACGGCTCCTCGTTCAACACCTCGGCGGACACCTACCAGTTCGGCAACGTCAGCGCCAGCACCGGATCGCTGGCCGACACGCCCCCCGAGAAAAGCCGCAACATCGAGATCGGCGGCAAGTGGGAGCTGTTCGAGCGCCGCGCGCTGCTGGGCGTGGCCGCGTTCTACAGCGAAAAATTCAACGAGCGCAACACCGATCCCGACAACCCGGGCTATCTGCTGTCGGGCAAGCGCCACGCCGCCGGCATGGAATTCAACCTGGCGGGCCGCATCACGCCGAAGTGGGAAATCTTCGTGAACCACACCTGGATCCCGCGCGCCAGGATCGACAGGAGCACCACGGCCCTGGCGGCCAACGGCGGCGGCGCACAGGTGCAAGGCGATCGCCCGGGCCTGACCCCCAAGCACAGCGGCAGCGTCTGGAGCACCTATGTTCTGACGCCGCAACTGCGCGTCGGCGCCGGCCTGACCTACCGCGGTGCGCAAAACCCCGAGGGCTCGCGCGCCATGCAGGCCAGCGGCTTTGCCACGGCCGACGCCATGGTCGAGTACAGCTTCGACGACAAGACCACGCTCAAGCTCAACGTCAGCAACCTCACCAACAAGCTCTACGCCGACACGCTGTACCGCGGCTTCTACGCCCCGGGCGCTGCGCGTTCGGTCCAGCTGATGCTCAAGACGCGCTTCTGAGCCCTGCCCGACCTGCTGCGGACCCACCATGTTCTTGCACCTCAAAAACATACTCACGCCCGAAGAGGTCCAGACCGCGCGCGCCCTGCTCGGCGCCGACGCGCCCTGGACCGATGGCCGCAGCAGCGCCGGGGGCCAGGCGCTGGCGCAGAAACACAACGAGCAACTCGCGCAGGACAGTGCGCCGTCGCACCGAGCTGCGCGCGCTGGTGCTGGCAGCGTTGCAGCGCGACGCGCTGTTTTTTTCCGCCGCGCTGCCCAAGAAGATCTTCAACCCGCTGTTCAACCGCTACAGCGGCGAGAGCAATTTCTATGGCGACCATGTCGATGGCGCCGTGCTGCGCTCCAAGGCGCCCGACCAATGGGTGCGCAGCGATATTTCTTGCACCCTGTTTCTGGCCGGCCCCGACGAATACGACGGTGGCGAACTGCGCATCCAGGAGGCGCACAGCGAGCGCCACGTCAAGCTGCCGGCGGGCGACATGGTGCTCTACCCCAGCTCCACCGTGCACCAGGTCGCGCCCGTCACACGCGGCGCGCGCATCGCCAGCTTCTTCTGGATCGAGAGCATGGTGCGCTCGACCGAGCAGCGCCTGCTGCTGTGGAACATGGACATGGACCTGCTCAAGCTGCGCCGCCGCGTCGGCGAGAGCGACCCCGCCGTGGTGGGCCTGACCGGCACCTACCACAACCTGCTGCGCATGTGGGCCGATGCCTGAGGCACGGGCCTGCGCGGCAGCAGGCTCACAAAATCAAAAACCATAGCTCACAGCGCTTGCCCTGATTGGGCTGGAGGCCATTTTGACCGAAAAACCCGCCCCCGCCCTGCAGCGGCACACCGTGCCCCCCGGCACCGCCAGCCTGGCCGACCATGAACGGCTGGCACGCGAGCAGCTCGACGACAACGCCTGGGCCTATTTCAGCGGCGGCGCGGCCGACGAGATCACGCTGGCCGCCAACCGCAGCGCCTGGGACCAGATCACGCTGCAGCCGCGCGTGCTGCGCGCGCTGGCCGGCGGCCACACGCGCACCGCGCTGCTGGGCCGCACCCTCGCGCACCCGATCCTGCTCGCGCCCATCGCGTTCCAGCGCCTGGCGCACCCCGATGGCGAACTGGCCAGCGCCTGTGCCGCGGCGGCCCTGGGCGCCGGCATGGTGCTCAGCACACAGTCGAGCACCCCGGTCGAGGCCGTGGCGCAGGCCATGCAGGGCGACCCGGCCAGCGGCCCGCTGTGGTTCCAGCTGTACCTGCAGCACGACCGGGGCTTCACGCGCGAACTGGTGCAGCGCGCCGAGGCCGCCGGCTGCGAAGCCCTGGTGCTGACGGTGGACGCGCCCACCAGCGGCGCGCGCGACCGCGAACGGCGCGCCGGCTTCCGCCTGCCGGCCGGCATCTCGGCCGTGCACCTGGCTGGTCTCTCGCCCGCGCCGGTGCGCCCGCTGTCGCCGGGGCAAAGTCCGCTGTTCGACAGCCTGCTGCACCACGCACCGACCTGGGCCGATGTGCAGTGGCTGCAATCGGCCACGCGCCTGCCGCTGCTGCTCAAGGGCGTGCTGCACCCGGAAGATGCGCGCCTGGCCGCGGCGCTGGGCGTGGCCGGCCTGATCGTCTCGAACCACGGCGGCCGCACGCTCGACACCGCGCCCGCCACGGCCGCACGCCCTGCCCCGTGTGGCCCAGGCCGTGCAGGGCGATGTGCCGCTGCTGGTGGACGGCGGCATCCGCCGCGGCACCGACGTGCTCAAGGCCATGGCGCTGGGCGCCAGCGCCGTGCTGCTCGGGCGCCCGGCCGTCTATGGCCTGGCGCACGCGGGCGCCGCCGGGGTCGCGCATGTGCTGCGGCTGCTGCGCGACGAGCTGGAAATCGCCATGGCACTGACCGGGTGCGCCACCCTGCCCCATGCCACGCCGGCTTTGCTCGACCTTCCGGCCCTGCAAACTTTTACACCACTGCGCGCAGGGTGATTGTGAATGCGACGGATTCTCATTTATACTTTCGCCATCCACTCAACCGCCCGCACACCCCTGCTCTTCTGCCATGATCGTCTGTGTCTGCCGCCGTGTCTCCGACCGTGAAATCGCCCGCCACGCCCGCGCCGGCATGGGTTTTGACGAAATCCAGTTCGAGCTGGGCGTGGCCACGCAGTGCGGCCAGTGCGAGGGTTGCGCGCGCGACGTGGTGGCCCAGTGCCACGCCACGCACCCCGTCGCGGCGCTGCACAACGAAGCCGCCGCCGCGCCGTCCACTGTGCGCGTGCGCTGCCTGAGCTGCGCCATGCTCCTCGTCGCCATCCTTGCGGCCAGTGCCTTGCTGGTGGCGCTCGCGGCGTGGTGGATTTTGCTTCCATAATCTCAGTCAAATTGGCCCCCAGCCCACTGCCTTAAAGCGCAGGCAGCTATCATTTTTATGCCTCAATTTGACCGTCACGTCCCCACCGCAGGCCTGGGCCGCAATGCCGTGGTTGCCGGCGGTGTCGTGCTGGCCCATGCGGCCGCCCTGTGGGCGCTGCAGTCGGGCCTGGTGCGCCACAGCGCCGAAACCATCGTGCCGGCCGAGGTGATCGCCGAGTTCATTGCGCCCCCCGCGCCCGAAGTGCAGCCGCCGCCGCCCGCTCCACCGGCCCCGCCTGCGGCGCCCGCGCCGCGCCCGGCCGCCGTCAAAAAATCCGCCCCACGGCCCGCGCCCGCGCCCGCGCCACTGGCCGTGGCCGATCCGGTGCCCGCGCCCCATGCGCCAGCCGTCTCCGCAGCCGCGCCCGATCCGACTCCGCCGCCGGCCCCACCTGCCCCGGTCGCCGCGCCGTCGCAGCACCGGCGCCCGCGCCCGCCGCGCCGCCGCGCATCGAGCTGCCGTCGAGCAATGCCGCCTACCTGCAACAACCCGCAGCCCAGCTACCCGGCCATCAGCAAGCGCCTGGGCGAGCAGGGCAAGGTGCTGCTGCGCGTCTTCATCGACGAGCAGGGCCGGCCGCAAAAGGTCGAAGTCAAGCAATCCAGCGGCTACGACCGGCTGGACCGCCAGGCCCAGGATGCCGTGCTGCGCTGGCGCTTCGTGCCGGGCAAACGGGGCGGCGTGCCCGAAGCCATGTGGAACGTGCCGATCAATTTTGTTCTCGAATAATTTTCAGGAGTTTTCATGGAATCGCAATTTGGCCTGGCCAACGTCTGGACCCAGGGCGACTTCGTCACGCGCTGTGGCCGTGCTGCTGCTGGCGATGTCGCTGGCCTCGTGGATCGTCATCATCATCAAGGCGCTGGACATCCTCCGCTTCAAGAAGTACGCGCGCGCAGCGCAGAGCTTCTGGCACAGCGAAGACTTCGCCGCCGGCCTGAACAAGCTCGGCACCGACCCGACGCAACCCGTTCCGCGCGCTGGCGCTCGAAGGCCGCGAAGCCACCGCCGCACCACCGCAACACCAAGGCCCAGCTGCACGACACGCTGGACGTGAGCGACTGGGTCACGCGCTGCCTGCGCAACTGCATCGACGAATTCACCGCGCGCCTGCAGATCGGGCCTGGCCATTCTGGCTTCGGTCGGCTCCACGGCGCCCTTCATCGGCCTGTTCGGCACGGTCTGGGGCATCTACCACGCGCTGCTGGCCATCGGCACGGCCGGCCAGGCGACCATCGACAAGGTGGCCGGCCCGATCGGCGAGGCGCTGATCATGACGGCGCTGGGCCTGGCCGTGGCGATTCCCGCCGTGCTCGGCTACAACGCGCTGGTGCGCGGCAACAAGTTCGTGCTGACCAAGCTCAACAGCTTCGCGCACGACCTGCACGCCTACTTCGTCACCGGCGCGCGCGTCTCAGCAGCGGCGAACCAGCCACGCGTGCGTGCCGCTGAAGAAGGGCTGAGCGCCATGGCCTTCGGAACCCAGGACGAACCCGATGAGGTGATGAACGAGATCAACATGACGCCGCTGGTCGACGTCATGCTGGTGCTGCTCATCATCTTCATCATCACCGTGCCGGTGATGAAGCACGCGGTCAACATCGACCTGCCGCGCGCCAGCAGCGCAGCCGCGAGGACGACCAAGCCCGAGACCATGCGCCTGTGCGTGGCGGCCGACGGCAGCTATTTCTGGAACGAGCACGCAGGTCCGCGACGAGGAGCTCGAAGCGCCGCCTGCAGGCCGAGGCCGCCAAGGAGCCGCAGCCCGAGCTGCACATCCGCGGCGACAAGGCCGTGCGCTACGAGCGCGTGGCCCAGGCCATGTCGGCGGCGCAGCGCGCCGGCGTGCGCAAGATCGGTTTCATCACCGAGCCCCAGCGCTGACAGGGGACCACGGACCTGCGCGCGATAGACCTTCGATTGCGCACAACCACCCTTCAGAAATCACCGCACACCGCTCTCCGTCTTATGCACGCCAGCCCCCCAGCGCTTCCTCCCGTTTGCCCCGCTGCACACGGCGACACTGGCATGGCCGACGGCCGCCCGGGCCAGGCCGGCATGCCCACCCCGGCGGTGACCGTGGACAGCCGGGACCTGCTGCAAGGCCAGAAGACCGTGGCCATCGCCCACAACGGCTGCATCTACCGCCTGCAGGCCACCACGCCTGGGCAAGCTGATCCTGACCAAATAGGTCGGTTCCATCGCGCGCCCCCGGCGCAGAGTTTCATCGTGGGGCGACTCGCAGGAGATTCACTGCTCCGCAAGGGTCGTTTTTTGCTAGCCAACGGTTCGCCGACTAGCCAAGCTTTTTTTCTGCGCTGCAGCCCTTAATGGAAAACGCCGCACCATCGAAGTCGGCGTTTTGCATCGGCGCGCAGGCCGCGCTTCACAGCCCCAGTGCGGCGATGCCGGCACGGCGATCTGCGCGTCTTCGGTCGACTTGACGCCGCTCACGCCCACGGCGCCGATGCACTGGCCGTCCTTCACGATCGGCACGCCGCCTTCGAGCATGCCCTGCGAGGTCGGGCGCGCTCAGGAACGCCGTGCGGCCGCCATTGATCATGTCTTCGTAGACCTTGCTCTCGCGCCGGCCCATGGCGGCGGTGTGGGCCTTGGCGGGCGCGATGTGCGCCGACAGCGGCGCGGCGCCGTCCAGGCGCTGCAGCCACAGCAGGTGGCCGCCGTCGTCGACGATGGCGATGGTCACGGCCCAGTTGTTCTTGCAGGGCTTCGGCCTCGGCGGCGGCGGCGATGGTCTTGACATCGGCGAGTTCGAGGACAGGATTTGGTCTTCATGGTCTTGCGGACAAGTTGGTGAAACCCGAAGCATAGCGGTCAAGCCGCCAGCAGCCGTCACGGCCGCAGCTGGCCAGCAGAACCCTTCAAAGTAGGCGACTGCGGTCATTGCTGCTCGCGCCACTTGCAGCCCCCTAGAATGCGCCCACCTGCGCCTGTGCAGGTCACACAGGAGACTCTGCCATGAACGACCGCGTCAACACCCTCGACACTCGCCGCCGGCTATGGCCACGGCGCTGCCGCAGGAGCAGCGCCAACGGTGCTGCGCAACACCTACTGGCTGCTCGCGCTGAGCCTGCTGCCCACCGTGCTGGGCGCCTGGATCGGCGTGGCCACCGGCATCACGCAGTCGCTGCGCGGCGGCGCTCGGCCTGATCGTCTTCCTGGGCGGCGCCTTCGGCTTCATGTTCGCGATCGAGAAGACCAAGAACTCGGCCGCCGGCGTGCCCGTGCTGCTGGGCTTCACCTTCTTCATGGGCCTGATGCTGTCGCGCCTGATCGCGCATGGTGCTGGGCTTCAAGAACGGCTCCGAGCTCGATCATGACGGCCTTCGGCGGCACGGCCGGCGTGTTCTTCGTCATGGCCAGCGCTGGCCACGCGTCATCAAGCGCGACCTCTCGGGCATGGGCAAGTGGCTGTTCGTCGGCGCGCTGGTGCTGATGGTCGGCGCGATCATCAACGTGTTCGTCGGCTCGACGGCCGGCATGATGGCGATCTCGGTCGCCGCCATCGGCATCTTCAGCGCCTACATGCTGTACGACCTGAAGCAGATCATCGACGGCGGCGAAACCAACTACATCAGCGCCACGCTGGCCCTGTACCTGGACCTCTTCAACGTGTTCCAGAGCCTGCTGGCCCTGCTGGGCATCATGGGCGGCGAGCGCGAGTAAGCCCCGCGCCGCAGTCCCGCCAAGGCCCCGCAAGGGGCCTTTTTCATGACTATGCGCAAGCGATAGGGCTCAACCGCCGCGCCGGTCTGCCGATAATGCGGGGACATGTTCCAGAAAGCCCCCTCCCTGCCGCAGCGCTGCGCTGCCGCTGTGCTGCTTCTCTTGCTCGCCGGCTGCGATATTCCGGGGCTCGGTCCCGACCCGCGCACCGTCCAGCGCGAGGCAGAAGCCAAGGCCATTGGCGGCGCCTGCCGCCATGCGCTGCGCGGGCTGGAAGACTGCTACACGCTCAATCCCAAGTCGTCCAAGGCGGCGGTGTTTGCCGGCTGGAAGGACATGGACGGCTACATGCGCGAGAACAAGATCGATGGCACGCCCTCGATGCTCGGCCAGGCCGACAAGCCCGGCAAGGCGGCGCGCGAAGACGCCATCGAAACCGAACCCCGCGACCCGCGCAGCGCGGGCAATGCCCGCCGCAGCTGAAATCCGCCAGCGGTCGGCTGGCGATTCCCACAGCCCCTGCGCTCAGGCGCGCTCGAACACCGCCATGCTCTCCACGTGCGCCGTGTGCGGGAACATGTTGACCACGCCCGCCGCCGTGCAGCGGTAGCCGGCCAGGTGCACCAGCAGGCCGGCGTCGCGCGCCAGCGTGGCGGGGTTGCAGCTGACGTAGACGATGCGCTGCGGCGGCGTCCAGCCCGCGCGCCTCGGGCAGCGGGCCGCCCTTCGGCGCCGATGCGCGACTGCTCGAGGTCGGCCAGCGCCTTGGCCAGCGCAAAAGCGCCTTCGCGCGGCGGATCGACCAGCCACTTGTCGGCCACGCCATCGGCCACCAGCATCTCGGGCGTCATCTCGAACAGGTTGCGCGCTACGAAATCGGTAGCTGCCAGCGCTTTGCCACCCGGCGTTTGGGCCTGATTGCGAGGCATAGTTCTCACGCGAGCGCGCCACCAGGGTCTCGCTGCCCTCGATGCCCAGCACCTCGCGCGCCTGCGTCGCCAGCGGCAGCGTGAAGTTGCCCAGGCCGCAGAACCAGTCGATCACGCGCTCGGTCTTCTGCACGTCGAGCAGGCGCAGCGCGCGCGACACCAGCACGCGGTTGATGTGCGGGTTGACCTGCGTGAAATCGGTCGGCTTGAACGGCATCGTGATGCCGAACTCGGGCAGCGCATACGACAGCTGCGGCCCGCCTTCGTCGAGCAGCTTGACCGTCTCCGGACCCTTGGACTGCAGCCACCACTGCACGCCGTGCGCGGCGGCAAACGCGCGCAGGCGCGCCAGGTCGTCGCCGCGACAGGGGCTCGAGGTGGCGCAGCACCAGCGCCGTGACGCTCGTCGCCGCAGGCCAGCTCGATCTGCGGGCAGGTGTCGCGCGCGTCCATGGAGGCGATCAGCGCGCGCAGCGGCATCAGCATGTCGCTCACGTGCGGCGGCAGCACCGGGCACACCTGCATGTCGGCCACGTAGCGGCTCTTGCGCTCGTGGAAACCGACCAGCACCGTGCCCTTCTTGACCACGTGGCGCACCGACAGGCGCGCCCGGTAGCGGTAGCCCCAGGCCGGCCCTTCGATGGGGCGCAGCAGCGTTCTCGGGCTTGACCTTGCCCAGGTGCCACAGGTTGTCTTCGAGCGCGCGCTGCTTGACCGCCACCTGGGCGCCCACATGCAGGTGCTGCATCTTGCAGCCGCCGCAGGCGCCCGCGTGCAGGCCAAAGTGCGGGCAGCCCGGGCGCACGCGCTGCGACGACTCGCGGTGCACGGCCGTCAGGCTGGCCTGCTCCCAGTTGTTCTTGCGCTTGTGGGTTTGAGCCGTGACTCCACTCGAACGGCAGCGCGCCGTCGATGAAGACCACCTTGCCGTCCGGCCTGTGCGCCACGCCCTGGGCGTCCAGGTCCAGCGGATTCGACCTGCAGCCAGTCGCTCGGATAAGGGGTTTGTTTGTCGTTCAAATCATCGCTCATGCCCCGATTGTCTCAGGCCCAAGGGGCCCGCGCTGCGCGGGCCACGCGCCGTTGCGGCGCGCGGGTGCCACTTCGGGACGGCGGGCTGGTTCAGGTGCGGGAGGCGCGGGACGGGTAGGCCAGCACCGACTCGCCTTTGCTTCGGCTCCCGTCGTCGCCCAGGGCATCGGGCGAAGCCGGGACCACCATCGAGGGCGAATGCAAGGCGTTGAGGATTTCTGCCTCGATGCGCATGATGCGCTGCGCATACATCTTGGCCAGGGCCGCGTGGTGCTCTGCCGCGGCCTCGTGCTCGACCCGCGCAACGTTGGCTTCTTCCAGGTATTCGCGCGAGCGGCGAAGGTGGGCGTCGCGGCGGTGTTCAAAGAAACGGAACCCCATGGTAGACCTCCCTCGGCAAAGTGAACCGGGCTGTGGAGCAGGCTTCCCACCCGCTTGCACCGATGGGATCTGCCCACGCACGCATGATCCACCCAAAGCGGGTGCGGCGTCCAGATGGGTTACCGCAGCCGTGTGCGGCGGGATTCGCACCCGGAATGCGCCGTGCTCCGGCGATGCCAAAAATGGCGCACCACCTACCCACCCCGACGCCCGTGCTGCGCAGGGCGATGCGGCGCTGCGCTGCCTGCGGCGCCACGCCGGGGCGTCATCCGCGCGGGCGCAGACCCGGCAAGAACTCGATGCCCGTGCGCCGCACCAGTTCTTCGTAGCTGATCGGCTGGGCAGCCCGCATGGCGTTGTCGTTGCGATGCCAGTGCACCCAGGCCCGGTTCTGGTCTTCGTCGTACACGAGCTTGAACAAATAGCGCGGCACGCGCACGTTCCCCGGGCCGATGGCCGGGCTTTCGTCAATGCTCGGCACGAAGACCGGGCCGGTGATGACGTACACATCCCCGCTGGCCTTGGCCGCGTATTTCCGGGTGGCGGCCTCGACCGACGTCCTCCAGGCCCCCTGGTTGTGCTTGGGCGCCTGGGGCACCATGTTCGCCAGCGAGAAACTCTGCGCCATCGCCTGCGCCGTGGGCATGTCGCCGGCGGGGGCCATGTGGCCGCGGTCGAAGCCGCTGCCCTTGTAGTCGTCGAGCGTGGCGCGCTCTGCGGGGCGCAGCCGGGCATCGGCGAAAAACCGGTTGGTGCGCACCTCATCGGCATCCGCGACCGTGGCCCGGTTGAGCTTTTCTGCCACATACACCGGGGTTTTGCTGGCGCCGGAATGGAGGATGGCAAAAGCGTCGTAGCACAGCGCCCGCTGCGTGGGCCGGGGCGCGAGCGCAGGCGGCCTTGCGTTCGCAAAAAAATGCCGGCACGCCGCAAAATCTCCCGAGGCCTCGCGCTGCGGGCCGGAGCCGCGGGCCACGGGCCGACGGCTCTGAGTGGGCGTGCCCAGTTCTCTGACCCGTTTTTCCAACTGGCGGCCTTCCTGCAGCAGGTGGTCGGCGCAGGAACTCAAAGACAGGCCCACTGCAGCGAGCAGCAGCGCAAAAATTCGGCGGTTTGTGGATGGGCGGCGGGTGCGCTGAGCAGTCTTACGCTGAGAAGTCTTGCGCGGGGTCGTTGTTTTGGCTGATGGCACGGATTCGGAAAACTCTCTGACCAAGCAAACACACGGCGGCCTGCATGGGCAGAGCGCCGGCGGGAAAACGAAGGGATGGGGCGGCGTGGGCCGCGCCAGAAGCGCGGTGATCGGCCCGCACGGTGCAGGCAGGTCTCACCCAGGCGCCGGGTGGGAGCGCGTGGCGCCTTCTCTCAGGCATTCCACAGGCGGGTGGCTGGACTGGCCCGCACGGGGCGGCAGCACACGAAATCTGGCTTGAACCATCGCAAAGCAAAGTGCAGGTGGGGCCAGGCCCCGGTCGGCAGAAAGAAAAACGGGTCAGCTCTTGGAAGAGCTAACCCGTTGGTTTCTTTGAATCAATGGTCGGCGTGAAAGGATTCGAACCTTCGACCCCTTGCACCCCATGCAAGTGCGCTACCAGGCTGCGCCACACGCCGACAAGCTTTAGATTATATGCCGAAAAAGATCACTGATCGGAAAGAAGTGAACGGATTTCAAACAATTCCTGCCGTACCCTGCCCACGTCACCCCACACTGGGGCACTGTAGCCTGCGCTGTCCGGCGCCAGCTGGATCACCGGCACGTCGTGCTCGGCCAACGCAGGCGGCAGGGCCTCGTGCATGCGCGCGGCGACAGCGGGATCCAGCAGCTGGTTGCGCGCTCCGCTGATGGTGAAGCCCTGCTCGTAGAGCAGATCGCGGATGCGGCGGATCATCAGCACCTCGTGGTGCTGGTAATAGCGCCGGTTGCCGCGCCGCTTCATGGGGCGCAGCTGGGTGAACTCCTGCTCCCAGTAGCGCAGCACGTGCGGTTTCACGCCGCACAGCTCGGCGACTTCACCGATCGTGAAATAGCGCTTGGCAGGGATCGAAGGGAGCGACATACCGGTGGGAGGGAAAGGGAACAGTCAGTGCAAGAGAAGCAGCCAGTGGCCAAGGGTAGCGCAGCGGCGCGGTGGCAGCCATGGGGTTGCAACCATTGCGCGCCCGGCCGCCCCCTGGCAGTCAAACAGCTGCCGGGCTCTGGATTTGTTCTTTGAGCTTGCTGCTGGCGTGGAAGGTCACCACGCGGCGGGCCCCGATCGGAATGGCTTCGCCCGTGCGCGGGTTGCGACCGGGGCGCGGCGCCTTGGTGCGGATCTGGAAATTGCCAAATCCGGACAGCTTCACATCCGCGCCCTCGACAAGGCGCTGCGCGATCAGGTCGAAGAACGCATCGACCATGTCCTTGGACTCGCGCTTGTTCAACCCGATGTGGTCAAACAGCAGGTCGGCCAGTTGCGCCTTGGTCAGCGTGGGCGTGTCCAGGCTTTCTACGGCAAATTCGATCACGTCGTTGCTCCGGTTGCTCATTACACGCGCAGCCTTGCGCCGCACTGCGCGGCCAGCTGCGCCACCACGGCCTGCACCGCGGCGTCGATCTCCGCCTCGGTCAGCGTGGCCTCGCCACTGCCCAGCGTCAGGCGCACAGCCAGACTCTTTTCGCCTGCCGCGATACCGGTCGCCGGCGCGGCCTCGCCCGCCTTGACGGGCTTGGCCCGGTACACGTCGAACAGTATGGCACTGCGCAGCAGCGTGGCCGGCACGGCCGACGCGATGGCGGCCTGGAGCTGGGCATGCGTGGTGCGCTCGGCCACCACCACGGCCAGGTCGCGCTGCGCGCTCTGGTGCTTGGGCACGGCCTTGAATTGCGGCACGTTGCGCTGCAACACGGCATCGAGCTCCAGCTCGAACATCACAGGCGCCTGGGCCAGCTCCCACGACTGGCGCCACTGCGGGTGCAGTTCGCCGACGAAACCGATGGCGCGGCCGTCCAGCAACACGCGCGCGCAGCGCCCTGGGTGCATGGCCGGATGGGTCGCAGGCTCGAACTGCGCCTGCAGTGGCGCCAGCAAGGCCTCGACATCGCCCTTGGCATCGAAAAAGTCCACCGCCTGGTCCCTGCGGCCCCACTGCAGCATGTCGGCGGGACCGCAGACCAGGCCTGCGACGCGCATCGGCTGGTCGAACCCTTGCACGGTGGTGTCGGTATCGACCACCGAGGCATCGCGCAGGAACACCCGCCCCAGCTCGAACACGCGCACGCGCTCGGCCCTGCGGTCCAGGTTGAATTTCAAAACCTGTAGCAAAGAACCCAGCAGGGATGAGCGCATGACGCCCATTTGGCTTGCAATCGGGTTGAGCAGCTTGATGGGCTGGGGGTTGCCCGCGAGGCCGTGCTCCCAGCGCTCGTCGACGAAGCTGAAGTTGATGGTTTCCTGGTAGCCCAGCGCAGCCAGATGGCGGCGCACGGCAAAGGCGCTGCGCCGGCTCTCGGCCCGCAGCTTGGGGGTGATGGGCGCCAGCGGCGGCGTGGTCGGCAGCTGGTCGTAGCCCACCATGCGGGCGACCTCTTCGATCAGGTCCTCTTCCAGCGTGAGGTCGAAGCGGTACGACGGCGGCGTGACGGTCACCGTGCCCTCGCCCTGCTCCAGCGGCAAACCCAGGCGGGCGAGCGCATCGGCGCACTGCGCCTGGGTCAGCGGCATGCCGATCACGCGCGCGGCGCGCGCAATGCGCAGCGTGACGGGCCGCGCCACCGGCAGATTCACCTGCACATCGTCGATCGGGCCGGCAGCGCCGCCGCAGATCTGCTGCACCAAGGCCGTGATGCGCTCGAGGTGTTCCACCGTGTGGCCCGGGTCCACGCCGCGCTCGAAGCGGTGACCTGCGTCGGTGGAGAAGTTGTAGCGGCGCGAACGGCCCGCAATCGCCTTGGGCCACCAGAATGCGGCTTCGATGTAGACGTTCTGCGTGCCGTCCGAGACGGCCGTGGCGTCGCCGCCCATGATGCCGGCCAGCGACTCGACCTGGCGCTCGTCGGCAATCACGCCGACCTGCCCGTCGACCGTGACGGTGCTGCCATTGAGCAGCTTGAGTTGCTCGCCCGGCTGGCCCCAGCGCACCTCGAGGCCGCCATGGATCTTGTCGAGGTCGAAAATATGCGAAGGCCGGCCCAGTTCGAACATCACGTAGTTCGAGATATCGACCAGCGGCGCCACGCTGCGCTGGCCGCAGCGCGCGAGCCGGTCGACCATCCACTGCGGGGTGGCGGCCTTCGGGTTCACGCCGCGCACGATGCGGCCCGAGAAGCGGCCGCACAGGTCCGGTGCGCTGACCGTGACCGGCAGGCGGTCGGCATGCGCCTGCGGCACCGGTGCAAAGGTGGGCGTCTGCAGCGGCGCACCTGTCAGGGCCGCCAGTTCGCGCGCCACACCGTACACGCTCAGCGCAGTGGGCCAGGTTGGGCGTGAGCTTGAGCGTGAACAGGGTGTCGTCCAGGTCCAGGTGCACGCGGATGTCCGCGCCCAGCGGCGCGTCGGCGGCCAGCTCCAGCAGGCCGCCATGGTCTTCGGACAGCTTGAGCTCGCGCGCCGAGCACAGCATGCCCTGGCTCTCCACGCCGCGCAGCTTGCCGACCTTGATCACGAACGGCTTGCCGTCGTCGCCGGGCGGCAGCTCGGCGCCCACCAGGGCGCACGGCACCTTGATGCCCACGCGCGCATTGGGCGCGCCGCAGACGATGGTCAGCAACTCGGCCTGCCCCACGTCGACCTGGCACACACGCAGGCGGTCGGCATTGGGGTGCTGCTGGGCTTCCTTGATCTCGCCGACCACGATGCGCGTGAACGGCGGCGCGACCGGCTGCAGTTCTTCGACCTCCAGGCCGGCCATGGTCAGGGTCTCGGCCAGTTCGGCGGTCGTCAGAGGCGGGTTGCAGAATTCGCGCAACCAGGATTCAGGAAATTGCATAGTCAGACTCTTTGGCGTTCATGGCCGGCTGTAGCTTCAAGGCCTACAGCCGGCTGGGCATGCGTGCTTTCAAAAGATGAGCTACTCGCGCTGGTCAATGCTTGATTTCAGATATAAAAGTGTCTGAAGTCCAATTACAGCAAGCGCTGAAAGCTCACTTTTTTGATTATTGGAACTGCGACAGGAACCGGATATCGCCGTCAAAGAACAGGCGCAGGTCGTTGACGCCGTAGCGCAGCATCGTCAGGCGGTCGGGCCCCATGCCAAAGGCAAAGCCGATGTACTTTTCGGGGTCCAGCCCCATGTTGCGCACCACGTTCGGGTGCACCTGGCCCGAGCCCGCGACCTCCAGCCACTTGCCGGCCAGCGGGCCGGTCTGGAACTGGATATCGATCTCGGCGCTGGGCTCGGTGAACGGAAAGAAACTCGGGCGAAAGCGCAGCACCAGGTCGTCCGACTCGAAGAAGGTGCGGCAAAAATCGGTGAACGTGACCTTCAGGTCCTTGAAGCTCACGTTCTCGCCGATCCACAGGCCTTCGCACTGGTGGAACATCGGCGAGTGGGTCGCGTCGCTGTCCACGCGGTAGGTACGGCCCGGCGCGATCACGCGGATCTCGGGCATGGCCTGGCCGGCATCGATCAGCGCGCGGTATTTCTTCACATGCTGCACCGCGTGGCGGATCTGCATGGGGCTGGTGTGCGTGCGCAGCAGGTTGGGCGCCTGCGCGGTGCCACCTTCGACATAGAAGGTGTCGTGCATCGAGCGCGCAGGGTGGTCTTCGGGGGTGTTGAGCGCAGTGAAGTTGAACCAATCGGTTTCGATCTCGGGGCCTTCGGCCACATCGAAGCCCATCGAGCCGAAGATGGCTTCGATGCGCTCGAGGGTCAGCGACACCGGGTGCAAGCCGCCCTGCCCGCGCTGGCGTCCGGGCAGGCTCACGTCGAGCGCCTCGGCCTGCAGCTGCAGCTGCAGCTCGGCGTCCGCCAGGGCCTGCCGGCGCGCGGTGAGCGCCGCCTCGATGGCCTGCTTGGCCACGTTGATGGCAGCGCCGCGCGACTTCTTTTCCTCGACGGAAAGCTGCGCCATGCCCTTCATGAGCTCGGTCACGCGACCGGACTTGCCCAGAAACTGGGCCTTGGCGTTTTCCAGATCGGCGGGGGTGGCGCTTTGCGCAAACAGCTGCTGCGCGCTTTCGACCAGGGAGTCCAACTCGTTCATATTCGCTCTTCAAAAGAAACAAGGGCTAGTGCCTTTTCAAGCGCTAGCCCTTGCTGTTTGTGCGCCAATAGCTATCAAAATGATAGTTACTCAGCCGTGAACTCAAGCAGCCAGTTTGGCCTTGACCTGTTCCACGATGCTGCCGAAGGCAGCCTTGTCGTGCACTGCGAGGTCGGCCAGCATCTTGCGGTCGATCTCGATGGAAGCCTTCTTCAGGCCGTTGGTGAACTGGCTGTAGGTCAGGCCCAATTCACGCGCACCGGCATTGATACGGGCGATCCACAGCTGGCGGAACACGCGCTTGCGGTTACGACGGTCACGGTAGGCGTATTGCCCAGCCTTCATCACCGCCTGTTTGGCGATGCGATAGACATTACCGCGGCGACCGCGAAAACCCTTGGCGAGGGCCAGAACCTTTTTGTGACGGGCGTGAGCCGTTACACCACGTTTGACGCGAGGCATGTGTGTACTCCTTGTTCGTCGTTGTTAAAGGCCAGCGAATGGCAGCATCTGTGCCATGTGACCCATGTTGGTCTCATGAACAGACGTGATACCACGCAGTTGGCGCTTGTTCTTGGTGGTCTTCTTGGTCAGGATGTGACGCTTGAAGGCGTGGCCGCGCTTGACGGTACCACCCGGACGAACGCGGAAGCGCTTCTTGGCGCTGCTCTTGGTCTTCATTTTGGGCATGTGAATGCTCCTTTGATTGTGCTCGTGAGGCGTTTGCAAACCGATTTGCAAACTTGTTGGCCCCGAGCCACTTTTAGCGGCGGGCTTAACGCCCACCCGGGAGAGGCACAACACCCCTTCCCATGAACAGCGTGGCCCCTTGCGGGGCCACGCCAGTCAATTCAAAACCTGCAAGTTGTTGCAGCGCCGCTCAATCAGCGGTCGCGGCGCCTGCCGCATCCGCCACGGGCTTGGCTGCGGCCGGCTTCTTGCGGGCCGGAGCGATCATCATGATCATCTGGCGGCCTTCAAGACGCGGGAACTGCTCGACCAGAATGGTGTCGGCCAGGTCGTCGCGAATGCGGTTGAGCAGGGCCAGGCCCAGCTCCTGGTGCGTGATCTCGCGACCGCGAAACCGCAGCGTGATCTTGCACTTGTCTCCATCCGCCAGAAAGCGGCGGATGTTGCGCATCTTGATGTTGTAGTCGCCATCGTCCGTGCCGGGACGGAACTTGACTTCCTTGATCTCGATGACCGTCTGCTTGGCCTTGGCTTCCGCAGCACGCTTTTGCTCAAGGTACTTGAACTTGCCGTAGTCCATCAAACGGCACACAGGCGGATTGGCCGTGGCGGCAATTTCCACCAAGTCCACATCCAACTCACCCGCCATGCGCAGGGCTTCCATCAAGCTGACCACACCGAGCGGCTCATTGTCTGGACCCGAAAGACGCACTTCAGGCGCCATGATTTCACGGTTCAGACGGTGCTTGCGCTCCTCGCGGTGGCGACGATCACGAAATTCAGTAGCTATGGCTATCACCCTTAAATCAAAATGCTACAAAAAGCGTAGCTGCCTTGGCACCACCCGTGCGCTTTAAAGCGTGCTTTATCTCCATCAAGCTTTAGAGGCAATGTCCTGAACGAGAAGTTCAATGAACGACTCGACGGGCATCGCACCGAGGTCTTTGTTCCCCCGGGCGCGCACTGCGACGGCACCAGCTGCACGCTCCTTGTCGCCTGCGACGAGGATAAATGGCAGCTTTTGCATGGAATGCTCACGTATTTTATACGTAATCTTTTCGTTGCGCAGATCCAGGGCCACGCGCAGCGGATGCTGGGGCAGCGCTTTTTCGATTTTTTCGGCAATTTCGCGACAGTAATCGGACTGCGCATCGGTGATATTGAGGACGGCCACCTGGATGGGCGCAAGCCAGGCAGGCAAGGCGCCGGCGTGCTGCTCGATCAGAATGCCGATGAAGCGCTCCAGGCTGCCGACGATGGCGCGGTGCAGCATCACGGGGCGGTGGCGATTCCCGTCCTCGCCGACAAATTCGGCGTCCAGGCGCTCGGGCATCGAAAAATCCACCTGGATGGTGCCGCACTGCCACTGGCGACCGATCGCATCCTTGAGCGTGTACTCAATCTTGGGGCCGTAGAACGCCCCCTCGCCCGGGGACAGCTCGTACGCACAGCCCGACGCATCGAGGCTGTGGATGAGCGCGGCCTCGGCCTTGTCCCAGATCTCGTCCGAGCCGATGCGCGCGTCGGGACGCGTGGCCACCTTGTAGATGATGTCGGTGAAGCCAAAGTCCTTGTAGACCTTTTGCAGCAGGTGGGTGAACGCCAGCACTTCGGGCTGGATCTGGTCCTCGGTGCAGAAGATGTGCCCGTCGTCCTGCGTGAAACCGCGCACGCGCATGATGCCGTGCAGCCCCCCCGTGGGCTCGTTGCGGTGGCACTGGCCGAACTCGCCGTAGCGCAGCGGGAGGTCGCGGTAGCTCTTGATGCCCTGCTTGAAAATCAGGATGTGGCCCGGGCAGTTCATGGGCTTGAGTGCGTACTCCCGCTTTTCCGACTCGGTCGTGAACATGTTGTCGCGGTACTTGTCCCAGTGGCCGGTCTTTTCCCACAGCGTCTTGTCCAGGAGCTGCGGGCCCTTGACTTCCTGGTAGCCGTTGTCGCGGTACACGCGGCGCATGTACTGCTCCACCTCCTGCCAGAGCGTCCAGCCCTTGGGGTGCCAGAACACCAGGCCAGGCGCATGGTCGTCGATATGGAACAGGTCGAGTTCGCGGCCGAGCTTGCGGTGGTCGCGCTTTTCGGCCTCTTCGAGCATGGTGAGGTACTGCTGGAGCTCGTCCTTGGTGGCCCAGGCCGTACCGTAGACCCGCTGCAGCATCTCGTTGCGGTGGTCACCGCGCCAGTAGGCGCCAGCCACCTTCATGAGCTTGAAGAATTTGAGCTTGCCCGTGCTGGGCACGTGCGGGCCGCGGCACAGGTCCTCGAAAGCGCCTTCGCGGTAGAGCGAGACATCCTCGTTGCTCGGGATGCTGGCGATGATCTCGGCCTTGTAATGCTCACCCAGGCCCTTGAAGTACGCCACGGCCTCATCGCGCGGCAGCACGCGGCGCGCCACGGGCTCGTCCTTGGCGGCGAGTTCTGCCATGCGCTTTTCAATGGCGGCCAGGTCCTCGGGCGTGAAGGGACGCTTGTAGGCGAAGTCGTAATAGAAGCCGTTCTCGATCACGGGGCCGATGGTGACCTGCGCCTCGGGAAACAGGTCCTTGACCGCATAGGCCAGCAAGTGCGCCGTGGAGTGGCGGATCACGTCCAGGCCCTCGGCGTCCTTGGCCGTGACGATGGACAGCGGACTGTCCTGCGTGATCTGGTAGCTGGTGTCCACAACCTTGTCGCCGATCTTGCCGGCCAGGGCCGCCTTGGCCAGGCCTGTGCCGATCGAAGCGGCCACTTCGGCGACCGTGACGGGGCCGGGGTATTCGCGCTGGGAGCCGTCGGGAAGCGTGATATGGATCATGGAAAAGGTCCTTGTCAAATCGTGTCGATGGGTGCGGCGCGCCCGCCGGTGCCCTGAAAGCAAAAAGCGCGGAACAGGTCCGCGCTTGGAGAAGAAAAGATGGGAATCTCGTGCAGGCGCGAACGGCCGGCCTCAGCGGCCGGTGGATGTCTCCGAGGGAGTTCGCGGTGTCATAACCAGATTGCCTTTCTCGCTCTTGTGCATTGGTTTGACATGCATTTTACCCATGCCGCCCACAAAAAAGCCCGGAGCTCTCGCTCCGGGCTGGGGACACCCGAAAATCTGGCCGCTACAGGGTCAGTGGAACTGCTCTTCTTCGGTCGATCCGGTCAGCGCCTTGACGCTGGACGAGCCGCCCTGGATCACGGTGGTCACGTCGTCGAAGTAGCCTGCACCGACTTCCTGCTGGTGCGACACGAAGGTGTAGCCCTGCTCGCGCGCGGCGAATTCCGGCTCCTGCACCATGTTCACGTAGTGCTTCATGCCTTCGCCGTTGGCGTAGGCATGGGCGAACTGGAAGGTGTTGTACCAGTTGATGTGGATACCAGCCAGCGTGATGAACTGGTACTTGTAGCCCAGCGCCGACAGGTCTTCCTGGAACGAAGCGATCTGCTTGTCGTCGAGGTTCTTCTTCCAGTTGAACGACGGCGAGCAGTTGTACGACAGCAGCTTGCCCGGGCAGGCGGCATGCACGGCCTGCGCGAATTCGCGGGCGAAGCCGATGTCCGGCACGCCGGTTTCGCACCACACCAGGTCGGCGTAGGGCGCGTAGGCGACGCCGCGGCTGATGGCCTGCTCCAGGCCGTTCTTGACGCGGTAGAAACCTTCTGGCGTGCGCTCGCCGGTCAGGAAGGGCTTGTCGTTGGCGTCGTGGTCGCAGGTGATCAGGTTGGCGGCTTCGGCGTCGGTGCGGGCCAGCACGATGGTCGACACGCCCATCACGTCGGCAGCGAAGCGCGCGGCGATCAGCTTTTCGCAGGCTTCCTGCGTCGGCACCAGCACCTTGCCGCCCATGTGGCCGCACTTCTTGACGGCCGCCAGCTGGTCTTCGAAGTGGACGCCGGCAGCGCCCGACTGCGATCATGTTCTTCATCAGTTCGAACGCATTGAGCACGCCGCCGAAACCGGCTTCGGCGTCGGCGACGATGGGCAGGAAGTAGTCGATGAATTCCTTGTCGCCGGGGTTGATGCCGCGGCCCCACTGGATTTCGTCGGCACGCTTGAAGGTGTTGTTGATGCGGCGCACCATCGTGGGCACCGAGTCGTAGGCGTACAGCGACTGGTCGGGGTACATGGTTTCCGAGGTGTTGCCGTCGGCCGCGACCTGCCAGCCCGACAGGTACACCGCCTCCAGGCCGGCCTTGGCCTGCTGCATGGCCTGGCCGGCGGAGATCGCGCCGAATGCGTTCACATAGCCCTTCTTGGCGCCGCCGTTGATCTTGTTCCACAGCTTTTCCGCACCACGCTTGGCCAGCGTGTGCTCGATGCTGCAAGCAGCCGCGCAGGCGCACCACGTCGGCCGCGCTGTAACCGCGCTTGACGCCCTTCCAGCGGGGGTTTTGCGCCCAGTCCTTTTCGAGCGCGGCAATTTGCTGTTCGCGGCTGAGTTGTTCATTGAGGGATTGCGGCATGGGATCACTCCATCGGTTGTTGAAATTGCCGGGCGACAAGCTGCTGCCCATGGCTTCACTTTACAGTCTTCTATAAGACTCATGCAATCTCTTATGTCTTATAGAAGACATATTTTTAACTATTCAAAATCAATGGGTTAGAAAAACAATGCGCTGAATTTGAGGAAAAACCACCCTCTGTCGCAAAAAGATGGCGCACTGCAACACGGCTTCATTTCACATTGCGAAATACTAATTTCGCAATGCAAAACAGCCCTGCCGCATGCCAGGGCATGATGCGCAAAACCCTGGATATGCCCATGCCACGCACTGCCGCCGCCCCACCGAGCCGCCCCGTCGCCTACGCCTGCCTGGCCTTGAGCATGGCGCTGGTGGGCAGCTATGTGGCACTGTCCAAGCCGCTGGCAGCCGTGCTGCCGGTGTTCCTGCTGGCCTGGATGCGCTTTGGCATTGGGGCGGTGGCGATGCTCCATTGGCTCAAGAAGCCGCAGCACGAGCCCCCGATGGCGCCGCGCACGCGCTGGCTGCTTTTCCTTGAATCCTTTCTGGGCAACTTCTTGTTCACCGTGTGCATGATCTACGGCGTCAAGATGACCAGCGCCGTGTCAGCGGGCGTCATCATGTCCGCCATCCCGGCTGCGGTCGCACTCATGAGCTGGCTCTTCCTGCGCGAACGGGTGACCGCCAGAACCTGGTCCGCCGTGGCCTGCGCCGTTGCAGGCATTGCCTTGTTCTCACTCACAAAAAAAGAGCATTCAGCGCTTACCAGTCAAGGGATAGGGACCGAAAACACCCAAAATACACTGTGGCTGGGCCACTGGCTCCTCGTCGGTGCCGTGGTGTGCGAAGCAGCCTATTCGGTGATCGGCAAAAAGCTCACGGGATCGCTGGCCCCGCGGCGCATCACATCGCTCATCAACCTGTGGGGGCTGGCGCTGTCAACGCCACTGGGGCTGTATTTCGCGTGGGATTTCGACTTTGCCGCCGTGGGCTGGAGCACCTGGTGTTTGCTGCTCTTCTATGCGTTGGCCGCCTGCATGTGGACGGTCTGGCTCTGGATGACCGGGCTGCGGTCGGTGCCCGCTGCGCAAGGCGGCGTGTTCACGGTGCTGCTCCCCGTCAGCGCCACGCTGGTCGGCGTGGTGGTGCTCGGGGAAACACTCTCGCCGATGCAGGGGCTCGCATTTTGCATTGCCTTGGCCAGCGTGCTGCTGGCCACCCTTCCCACGCGGCGGGCCCGCCGCGTGGGAACGGACACGGCACAAAAATCCTAGCGAAATCCGGGCGATGGGCCAAGCGCGGTGCAGCCTGGCACCGCTTCACGCGCGTCGGCCTGCGGGTCGTGCGTGCTCAGTTCAGCGCGCGCGTGGCCACGACCATGCCGTCGGCATCGGCATACAGCCAATCGCCGGGCCGCACCCAGACACCCTGGATTTGCACCGCCACGTCGCGCTGGCCCTGGCCGCGCCGGTCCGTCGGCAAGGGCATGAGCCCCAAGGCACGGATACCCAAAGCACAGGCATTGAGCTCGGCCACATCGCGCACGCAGCCATCGATCACCAAGCCGGCCCAGCCATTGCGTGCCGCCGCAGCGGCCAGGTTGCCACCCACCAGGGCACGGCGCAGCGACCCGGCACCGTCCACGACCAGAACACGGCCTTCGCCCGCAGACTCCACTGCTGCCTTCACAACGGTGTTGTCTTCATGGCATTTCACGGTGCTCACCAGGCCCGCAAACGCAGGTATGCCGCCGTAAGCGTTGAACACCGGTGCCAGCACGCGGAATGCGCCGCTGTCATCGGCCTTGTGAACATCACAAAAATCGCAGGTGCTGAATGCCATGGGGGCATGAGAGATCATGTCTGACCACCTTCAAGAAAAAACGCCAGGCCCAGCAGCCCAAGCCCAGCACTGGCGCGCGGCAGGCCCACGGCAACGTGTGCGGCGGTGGCTCACGCACAACCTGGGGTTTTGCGGCAGTCTTCCGGCCGATCGCCGGGAAGCACCGGGCAGCGATTGAGCTCGAATGGCGATATGGCGAGCAAGGTCGTCAAGGCGCTGGAAGCCATCGTGATGAGCCAGAAGGCAAAAAACGCCAGGGTGTAGACACCCTGGCGTGACAGTGCCAGTGGTTGGCCAAACCAATGCAGGTCCTCCGGATCGACCATCGCAAAAACCAGCATTTCGGTCACGCCCGCCAGCAAAAAGGCGGGCCATGCAATCCACATCAGGCGTTGGCTCCACATCGGCAATATCTCCTTGGTTTATTTTTTGGACAATTGACCGCAACCATTGTCACCAAAAAGTGGGGCCGCCGGGGGCTTTCAATGCGAAGGCTGGTCTTGCGGCGGCGTGGCCGCATGGTTGCGGCCTTTCAAGGCCGGCGCCAGGCTCTTGTGCGGCGTTTCGAGCGTCTTATTGATCTCTATGCCCTGGCGGTAGTAATCCTCGCTGAGCACCGGGTCTGGCGCACGCACGGCGAGCCAGAGGGTGTAAAAACCGGCGACCACGACCACGGCCGGGCCTGCAATCACCAGCCAGACGAAACCATATTTCCACCACGGTCGGAGTTCGGGGGCCGACGCCTTTTCGCTGGGTGAGCTCATCAAAATACTCCAGTAGGGGACAGAACGGGCCGATGGGCAACTCAACGGGGCACCAGGAAAACCGATTTTTCGGTCACCTGCGCTCCCGTTCCCACCGCCTCGACATCAAACTGCACGGGGTGCGAGCCGGGCTGCGCCGAGCCGTAGGGAATCTGCAGCCGCACGGCCACCCAGCGCGACTGCGCGGCATCGATTTCCAGCTCTGGATCGGACACCACCTCCAGCCCCTCCAGGCCCCGTGCTTCGACGCGGTAGCGCTGCGGCTGCTCGGTGGCATTCATGATCTGCAGACGGTAGATGTTCTCCAGCTTGCCGCCCGCCACGATGCGCGACAGCGCGGCGCGGTCGCGTACCACGTCGACCTTCAGCGGAGTGCGCAGCACCAGGCTGGCGAGCATGCCCACGCACAGGGCCACCAGCACCCCCGTGTAGAGAAGCACGCGCGGGCGCAGCACGCGGCGCAGGATCTGCGACTGCTTCCAACCCCTGGCCACGCCATTCTGGGTGGAGAATCGAATCAGCCCGCGCGGATAGTGCATCTTGTCCATCACGGTGTTGCAGGCGTCGACACACAGGCCGCAGCCAATGCACTCGTACTGCAGTCCGTCGCGGATATCGATGCCGACAGGGCACACCTGCACGCACAGGGTGCAGTCGATGCAGTCGCCCAAGCCCTTGGCCTTGTGGTCCACGGCCTTGGTGCGCGGGCCCCGGGGCTCACCGCGCGCTTCGTCGTAGGTGACGATCAGCGTGTCCCTGTCGAACATGGCGCTCTGAAAGCGCGCATACGGGCACATGTACTTGCAGACCTGTTCGCGCAGAAAGCCGGCGTTGCCGTAGGTGGCAAAGCCGTAGAAGACGACCCAGAAAATCTGCCACGTGCCCTGCCACGCCATCAGCTCGGCGCCGAGCTCACGGATGGGAACGAAGTAGCCCACGAACGTGAAGCCTGTCCAGGCCGACACGGCGATCCACAGGCCTTGCTTGACCGTCTTCTTCCAGATCTTTTCGACCGTCCAGCCGCTGGCATCGAGGCGCAGGCGCGCGCTGCGGTCCCCCTCGACCTTGTGCTCGATCCACATGAAGATTTCGGTGTAGACCGTCTGCGGACAAGCAAAGCCGCACCACAGCCGCCCTGCCACCGCCGTGAACAGGAACAGCGACAGGGCCGAGATGATCAGCAGTCCCGTCAGATAGATGAAGTCCTGCGGGTACAGGACCAGCCCGAAGATATAGAAACGCCGCGCCCCCAGGTCAAACAGCACCATCTGGCGCTGTCCCCACTCAAGCCACGGCAGCCCGTAGAACACGAGCTGCGTGACAAACACCATGACCCAGCGCCAGCGCGCAAAAAACCCGCTGATGGAGCGCGGGTAAATCTTCTTCTGCGCCTCATAAAGCGACACGATCTCGCCTTCGGCCGAGGGTTCGGAAGCGACTGGGGCAATCGGGATAACCTTGCGTGGTTTCCCGTGAGGGGCATTCATGGGGCAGCGATCTTCAAAAAGGTAATGGCGCGCGGGCGCCAAGCGGATGGCGCACCGGGCGCCACCCTCGACTCGGGAACTGGGTTACCGGGCTGTGGCTCCCGGCTGGTGGGACAAGCCCCACACATACGAGGTGAGCACGTCCAGTTGGGCTTCGGTCAGCTTGCCTGCCTGGGCCGGCATCTCATTGACCTTGCCGTTGTTGATCATGGCCGTGATGGCGGCTTCGCCCCAGCCATGCAGCCAGATGTCGTCGGTCAGGTTGGGCGCGCCCAGGGCCTGGTTACCCTTGCCGTCCATGCCGTGGCAGGCCGCGCAGGCGGCAAACTTGGGCTTGCCCAGCGACGCACGCAACGAGTCGTGCGGGCTGCCCGACAGGCTCAGCACATAGTGCGAGAGGTTGCGCACGTCTTCGGGCGTGCCGACCGCGGCGGCCATGGGCGGCATGTTGCCGACACGGCCCTTTTCGAGCGTTTCGCGGATCTTCTCGGGCGAGCCGCCGTGCAGCCAGTCTGCGTCGGCCAGGTTGGGGAAGCCCTTGCTGCCGCGTGCGTCCGAGCCGTGGCACTGTGCGCAGTTGTTCATGAAGAGCCGCTCGCCAATGGCCATGGCCTGCGGGTCGCGCGCCCTGTCTTCGGGCTGCATGGAGGCAAAGCGCGCATACAGCGGCTCGAGCTCGGCGTTGGCCTTGGCCACTTCGGCGTTGTACTCGGACTCCGTGGACCAGCCCAGCTGGCCGGCAAACTTGCCCAGGCCCGGGTAGGCGGCCAGATAACCAAACGCAAAGACGATGGTCAGGACAAACATCCACATCCACCAGCGTGGCATGGGGTTGTTCATTTCGGTCAGGTCTTCGTCCCAGACATGGCCTGTCGTGTTGTCGCTGGCGGAGACGATTTTCTTGCGCGCCGTGATCCAAAGCAGGAGCAGGCAGGCCAGGATGCTGAGAAGGGTCAGCCCGGCCACGTAAACCGACCAGAAATTGCTGGTGAAGTCACTCATTGGATGTTCTCGTTCTGGTGAGGATCAATCTTGTTCGAAGGGAAGCTGGGCGGCCTCGTCAAACCGTTCGCGGTTGCGCCGGGAATACGCCCACACCCAGATGCCGGCAAAGCAGGCAAACGATGCGAGCGTGACGACCACACGCATGGTGGTGATGTCCATGGTCAGACCCTCCGTTACTTGAGCGCGCGGCCCATGACCTGCAGGTAGGCCACCAGCGCGTCCATTTCCGTCTTGCCCTTGACTTCGTCGGCGGCAGCCGTGATCTGTGCGTCGGTATACGGCACGCCCACGGTGCGCAGGGCCCGCATGCGCGGCGCCACGTCGGCGGCATCCACCGCGTTCTTTTCAAGCCAGGGATAGGCCGGCATGTTCGACTCCGGCACCACGTCGCGCGGGTTGTTCAGGTGGATGCGGTGCCACTCGTCGCTGTACTTGCCGCCCACGCGGTGCAGGTCGGGTCCGGTGCGCTTGCTGCCCCATTGGAACGGGTGGTCGTAGACGAATTCGCCGGCCACCGAGTAGTGGCCATAGCGCAGCGTTTCGGCACGGAACGGGCGAATCATTTGCGAATGGCAGTTGTAGCAGCCCTCGCGCAAATAGATGTCGCGCCCCACCAGCTGCAGCGGCGCGTAAGGCTCGACGCCCTTGACCGCCTCGGTGGTGGACTTCTGGAAGAACAGCGGCACGATCTCGACCAGGCCGCCCACGGCGATCACCAGGATGATCAGCACGATCATCAGGAAGTTGTTGGTTTCCACCTTCTCGTGGGTGAAACCGGTCGAGGGGTTGTTGTTGTGTTGTGACATGAAGGAACTCCTCGGGTCTCAGGCGTGCGCCGGCTTGATGGCGGGAATGGCCACGGTGACCGAACGGCCCGAAATGGCAGTCACCCAGACGTTCCAGGCCATGATCAACATGCCCGTCAGATAGAGAACGCCGCCCGCAAAGCGGATCACGTAGAACGGATAAGTGGCCTTCACGCTTTCGACGAAGGTGTACGTGAGCGTGCCGTCGGCATTCACGGCGCGCCACATCAGGCCCTGCATCACGCCGGCGATCCACATCGCGGCGATGTACAGCACGATGCCGATGGTCGCCAGCCAGAAGTGCAGTTCGATGGCCTTGATGGAATGCATTTTCTCCTTGCCGAACAGGCGCGGCACCAGGTAGTAGAGCGAGCCCATGGTGATCAGGCCGACCCAGCCCAGCGCACCGGCGTGCACGTGGCCCACGGTCCAGTCGGTGTAGTGGGAGAGCGCGTTGACGGTCTTGATGGACATCATCGGGCCCTCGAACGTGGCCATGCCGTAGAACGACAGCGACACGATCAGAAAGCGCAGGATGGGGTCGTCACGCAGCTTGTGCCAGGCCCCCGACAGCGTCATGACGCCGTTGATCATGCCGCCCCAGCTCGGCGCCAGCAGCACCAGCGAGAACACCATGCCCACCGATTGCGTCCAGTCGGGCAGAGCGGTGTAGTGCAGGTGGTGCGGGCCCGCCCACATGTACGTGAAGATCAGCGCCCAGAAGTGGACGATGGACAGGCGGTAGCTGTAGACCGGACGGCCTGCCTGCTTCGGGATGAAGTAGTACATCATGCCCAGGAAGCCTGCGGTCAGGAAGAAGCCCACCGCATTGTGTCCGTACCACCACTGCACCATGGCGTCCTGCACGCCGGCATAGGCCGAGTAGCTCTTCATGAAGCCTGCGGGAACGGCGGCGCTGTTGACGATGTGCAGCAGCGCAATCGCCAGAATGAAGGCGCCATAAAACCAGTTGGCCACATAGATATGGCGCACCTTGCGGATGCCCACGGTGCCGAAGAACACGATGGCATAGGCGATCCAGACCAACGCGATCAGGATGTCGATGGGCCATTCGAGTTCGGCATATTCCTTGCCGCTGGTGTAGCCCAGCGGCAGGCTGATGGCGGCGGCCACGATGACCAGTTGCCAACCCCAGAACGTGAACGCCGCCAGCGGACCAGCAAACAGGCGCACCTGGCAGGTGCGCTGCACCACGTAATAGCTGGTTCCGATCAGCGCACAGCCCCCAAACGCAAAAATCACCGCGTTGGTGTGCAGGGGCCGCAGGCGACCGTAGCTCAGCCAGGGGATGCCGAAGTTGAGTTCAGGCCAGGCCAGTTGGGCGGCGATGAACACGCCCACCAGCATCCCCACCACTCCCCATACCACGGCCATGATCGAAAACTGCCGCACGACCGTGTCGTTGTAGTGCGCAGCATCTGCTTTTTTTGGAATATCCATCGGGCACCTCTTGATTTCAGCGAAAGTATTAACCGGGTTGAGAGAAGAGGACTTGACCGAAGTCAATTGTCTCGAAGAATGCGTTCGCCTTCTTGCTCTACGTTTTCAAACTGTCCGCGGTACACGGCCCACCACAGGCCGAGGATGATCAGCAACACGAGCGCCACAGACAGGGGGATCAGAAGATAAAGAATGTCCATCGGGAAGGCTCCAGACCTCAGGCTGCCAGAGCGCCGGCAGGCACGGGCGCAGCGGGTGCAACCGTGGTGCCCGCGCCTGGGTTCCATGCCGGCAAGGCACGCGACAGCCGCGCCGCGTTGAGCACGACCAGCAGCGAGCTGAGCGCCATCCCCAGCCCCGCAAGCCACGCCGGCATGTACCCGGCAATGGCCAGCGGCACGCCGAGCGCGTTGTAGCCCGCGGCCCACCACAAATTCTGGCGCACCACGCGCAGGGTCTTCCGCGCCAGCAGCAGCGACTGCGCAATCAGCGCGAGATCGCCACCGAGCACCACAAAGTCGGAGCGCGACTGCGCCAGCGGCACAGAGCGGCCAAAGGCAAACGACACATGCGCGCCCGCCAGCACCGGACCGTCGTTGAGGCCGTCGCCCACCATCGCCACGCGCTGCCCACGTGCCTGCAGTGCCTGCAATGTCTCCAGCTTATCCTGCGGCGTGCAGTCGCCCTGCCATTGGTCAATGCCGGCCTGGCTGGCCATGCGCGCGGCAGCCCGCGGACGGTCACCCGACAGCAGGTGCACCGCGACGCCCGCCTGGCGCAGCGCCTGCACGGCGACTGCAGCCTCGGGCCGCAGGTCTTCGCTCAGATCGAAGCGCGCCAGCTCCACCGGCTCGGCGCCCTCGCCTTGCCAGGCCAGCACCACCTGCTGGGCCGCGGCATCCGGCGCGGCGCGCTGCCGGGTATGGCGCGGCGATCCCAGCAGCACACGCCCCGGGGGCAGAACGCCGTCCGCATCGTGCAGCCAGGCGGAGAGGCCATGGCCCGCCGTTTCCTGCAGCTGCGCAATCTGCCAGCGCGCTGCCGCAGCCTCGCCCCAGCCCTGTGCGGCGGCGACCAGAGCACGCGAGACAGGGTGCAGGGACTGGCCTGCCAGCGTGGCGGCCAAGGCCGTGGCATCGGCGGTGGACAGCAGGCCCAGCGCCTGCACGCCGCGCACCACCATGCCGTCGCGCGTGAGCGTGCCGGTCTTGTCGAACACCAGGGTGTCGACTTCGGCCAGCGCCTCGAGGCCCTGCAAATTGCGCACCAGCACACCGTGGCGCGCCAGCGTCCCGGCCGCAGACAGCATGGCAACCGGCGTGGCCAGCGACAGGGCACACGGGCAGGTCACGATCAGCACCGACACGGCCACCATGAGCGCGTGGCCCGGATCGGCGGGCCACCACCACACGGCCGCCAGCAGGGCCGCCAGCAGCACCAGCACCAGGAAGGGACGCGCGACGCGGTCGGCCAGCTGGGCCAGGCGCGGCTTTTGCAGCGATGCGCTCTCCATCAGCGCCACGATTTGGGCAAAACGCGTGCTCTGGCCTGTGCCCTGCACGCGCATCTCCACGGCAGCCTGCAGGTTGTAGCTGCCTGCGATCACGCTGCTGCCTTCAGGGCGCGCCACGGGCGTCGACTCGCCCGTGAGCAAGGCCTCGTCGGCCAGGGTGTGGCCTCGGGTGATGCAGCCGTCGGCCGGAAACGCTTCGCCGGGCAGCACGCGCACGGTGTCGCCCACCGCCAAGCGGCGCACCGAGACGCGCTCGAACTGCCCGTCGGCGCCGCGCCGCTCCACGCTGTCGGGAAGGCGGTTCATGAGCGCTTCCAGCGAGCCCGCCGTGCGGTCGCGCAGGCGCAGTTCCAGCCAGCGCCCCGTGAGCAGAAAGAAGACGAACATGGTCAGCGAGTCGTAGAAGACTTCGCGGCCAAACAGGCCCGCCGGGTCAAACGTCCCGACCGTGCTGACCACAAAGGTAATGCCCATGCCCAGGGCCACGGGCAGGTCCATGCTGACGCGGCGCTGGCGGATGTCGCGCAGGGCACTGGAGAAGAACGGGCCGCAGGCGAACAACACCACCGGCAACGAGATCACCCAGGAAGCCCAGCGCAGCAGGGTTTCCATCTCCAGCGTCAGGTCGCCAGGCCGGGCCACATAGGCCGGCCACGCGTACATCATGACCTGCATCATGCAAAAACCCGACACCAGCCAGCGCCACAGCGCGCGGCGGTGCTCGCGCAGGCGCTGCTCGCGCGCCAGTGCATCCATGGCCGGCAGGGCGCTGTAGCCGGCGCGGCGCACAGCCGCCATCCAGTGCGACGGCAGCACCTGTCCGGGCTGCCAGACCACGCGCGCGCGCTGCGTGGCGGCGCTGACGTCAGCCTCGGCCACGCCGGGCACGGCACGCAGGGCATCTTCAATGGTCAGGGCGCAGGCGGCGCAGTGCATGCCGCCAATCACCAGATGCGATTCCCACGCACCGGTAGGCACGCTCTGCGGGCGTGCCTCGGCACACGGCCGCCCGAAGGACGCCCACTCCTGCGGGTCGTCCAAAAGCGCGTCGGTCACAGGGGCGCGGGAAGCGGTTGGCGCGGTGTCGGAAACGCTTTCTGCCGAGGCAAGCAGAGCGTTGGAAATCGTTGACATGGCCCAAGCTTACCGGTCCCCCATGACATACTGCTTGACATGCATCAATCCTGAAGTACACCCTGCGGCCGTAAGCTTACATTTTGCAAAAAGGAGCCAAGCATGTACAAGCGCATTTTGATCGCCACCGACGGATCCCCCCTGTCCGAGAAAGCCGTGGAAAGCGGCCTGTCCCTGGCGGCGCTTTCCGGCGCCACCGTGGTGGCCCTCAAAGTCGTGCCACGCTACCCCCGCAGCTATTTCGAAGGCGGCCTGCCCACCGATGCAGACGACATCAAGCGGATTGAAAAACAGTGGGGCGACGCCGCCCAGACGCTGGTCAATGGCGTCAAGGCCGAGGGCGGCGCCCAGGGCGTGGTGGTGAAGCCCGTGGTGGCCAAATCCGATCTGGTGGCCGAGGCCGTGATCGCTGCCGCCAAAAAGCACAGTTGCGACCTGATCGTGATGGCCTCGCACGGGCGCAAGGGCCTCAAGCGCCTGCTGCTGGGCAGCGAGACGCAGCATGTGCTGACCCACTCGCACATTCCCGTGCTGGTTTTGCGTTAAGCGCCAAACAAGGCTCCAGCGCTTGCGCAGCAAGCGCTGGATGCTATAAATAATGAAGCACGCACCGGCCTATGGCCGGTGCGTGCTTTTTTGTGCGTGCGGTGTCAGGCGAACAAGTCCTGGTACTGCGCGCGCAGCAGGTTCTTCTGCACCTTGCCCATGGTGTTGCGCGGCAGCTCGGCAGCGACGAAGCAGCGCTTGGGGATCTTGAAGTTGGCCAGCTGCGACTTGAGCGTCGCCAGGATGGCCTCGCCCTCGAGCTGTGCGCCCGGCCTGGCGATCACCACCGCCACGCCGACCTCGCCGAAGTCCGGGTGCGGCACGCCCACCACCGCGCTTTCGGCCACGCCGGGCAGCTCGTTGATGTAGCCCTCGATCTCGGCCGGGTAGACGTTGTAGCCACCGCTGATGATCAGGTCCTTGCTGCGGCCGACGATGGTGACGTAGCCGCGCTCATCGATCTTGCCCACGTCGCCGGTCTTGAAGCAGCCGTCGGCCGTGAACTCTTCGGCCGTTTTCTCGGGCATGCGCCAGTAGCCCTCGAACACGTTCGGGCCCTGGACCTGGATGTTGCCGATCTCGCCCACGGGCAGTGCCTGGTTCGCATCGCCGACCACGCGCAGGCCGACGCCGGGCAGCGGAAAGCCCACGGTGCCGCCGCGCCGCTCGCTCTGGCCGCCGTGGCGCGCGTCGGCGCTGTAGGGGTTGGAGGTGAGCATGATGGTCTCGCTCATGCCGTAGCGCTCGAGGATGGTGTGGCCCGTGCGCTGCTGCCATGCGGTGAAGGTCTCGATCAGCAGCGGCGCCGAGCCCGCGATGAACAGGCGCATGTGCTTCGCGGCCTCTTTGGTGAGCCCCGGCTCGGCCAGCAGGCGCACGTACAGCGTCGGCACGCCCATGAACACGGTGGCGTCGCGGCATGGCGGCCAGCACGGCCTTGGGATCGAACTTCGCGAGCCAGATCATCTTGCTGCCGTTGATGCAGCGCGCCGTGGATGGCCACGAACAGGCCGTGCACATGGAAGATCGGCAGCGCGTGGATCAGCACGTCGCCGGGCTCCAAGCCCCAGTAGTCCTTGCAGCACCTGGGCGTTCGACAGCAGGTTGCCGTGCGTCAGCATCGCGCCCTTGCTGCGGCCGGTGGTGCCGCTGGTGTAGAGGATGGCGGCCAGGTCGTCGGCGCCCCTGGCCGCGGGCACATGCTCGGTCGCTGCAGGTGCGCGGCGCGTTCGAGCAGACGTGCCGCGTGCGGTCGTCGTCGAGCGTGAAGACATGCTGCGTGCCGGCCGTGAAGGCGATTTTCGACACCCAGCCGAAGTTGCCTGGCGTGCACACCACCACGGCCGGCTCGGCGTTGCCGACGAAGTATTCGATCTCGCCGCTCTGGTAGGCCGTGTTGAGCGGCAGGAAGACATAGCCCGCGCGCAGCGTCGCCAGGTACAGCATCATGGCTTCGACCGATTTCTCGACCTGCACGGCGATGCGGCTGCCTTCGGGCAGCTGCAGCGACGCCAGCAGGTTGGCGATGCGCGCGCTGGCATGGTCGAGGTCGCGCCAGCTGTAGAGCAGGGTCTGGCCATCGGCGCCGGGTTTCGACGGCGATCTGGTCCAGGTCGGACGGGAAAGCGGCGCGCAGGGCCGCGAACAGGTTGGCGTTGGGAAGTCATGGGGTTCAAAAGACAGGTGGACGTTTGGCCAGGAAGGCGGCGATGCCTTCGCGGTGCTCGGCACTGCCGGCGTAGTCGTAGGCGATCGGTCGCCGCGAATGACTATGCTTCGATAGCTGCTTGCGCAGTGCCAGCAAGCGTCTGAGCCGTTTCGAGTGCGCGAAGCGTCTGCTTGTTCAGGCGTGCCGCGCCGGGCGCGAGCGCGGCGATGCGGCAGGCCGTGCCCAGCGCGTCGGCGGCCAGCAGGTCGCTTTCCACCACCCGGCTGAGGAAGCCGCGCGCGAGCATGTCGCCCGCGCTGAAGGTCGCGGCCTCCAGCAGCATCTCGCGCGCGGTGGACTCGCCGACCGCGCCAACCACCAGCTGCGCCTCGCGCGGCGCCATCGGAAAGCCGAGCTTGGCGATCGGCGCGCCGAAGCGCGCCGTGCTGGCTGCGATGCGGATGTCGCAGCAGCTGGCGATCTCAACGCCCGCGCCCATGCAGGCACCGGCGATCTGCGGCGACGATGGGCACGTCGCAGTCGAGCATGGCCTGCCAAGCCGCCCCAGACGTCGTTCTCGTGGAAATCGCGCAGCTGGGCCGCATCAAAGCGGAAGGCCGGGTACTCGGAAATGTCGCCGCCCGCGCAGAACGCCCCGCCCTCGCCCGCGATCAGCACGCAGCGCACTTCGGTGCTGTGCTGGATGCGATCGAAAACCGCGCGCAGCTCGCGCCACATGGCGCGCGACATGGCATTGAGCCGGCCGCCGTGGCGCAGCGTGACCCGCACCAGCCCGGCCGCGCCCGCCGCCCCTGCGGCCCGTGCCGCGACAACTTCTCCGGACATCCAAAGCCTTTCTCTGTGCCTTATTTCATTTTTCAATCAATCGAGTACGCGAAGGCGAAGCGCAGACAGTGCTGTAGCACGGCAAGCGAAGCCGACAAAGTCATCGTTTGATTTAGAATGGAATTATTCGAGTTTGGCGCCCGAAGTCTGGACCACCTGGGCCCAGCGCTTGACCTCGCCGCTGACCATGGCGGCAAACTGCTGCTGCGTCATGCCGCCATACTCGGCGCCGTTGCTGGCCCAGACGGCCTTGAGCTCGTCGGCCGCGCCCAGGCGCCTGGATCTCCTCGACGATGCGCGCCTGCACGTCGGCCGGCGTGCCCTTGGGCGCCCACAGGCCGTACCAGGTGGTGACGGTGTAGTCGGGCAGGCCCACCTCGGCGGCGCAGGGCACGTCGGGGAACGCCGGGTTGCGCTTGGCGCCCGAGACCATCAGCGCCTTGATGCGCCCGCTCTTGATGTGCGTGGCCGAAGAGCCCAGGCCGTCGAACATCATGTCGACGTTGCCGGCGATCAGGTCCTGCAGCGCCGGGCCCGCACCGCGGTAGGGAATGTGCGTGATGAAGGTGCCGCTCTGCTGCTTGAACAGCTCGCCCGCCAGGTGGTGCGAGGTGCCCGCGCCGGCCGAGCCGTAGTTGAGCTTGGCCGGGTTGCGCTTGACGTGGGCCAGGAACTCCTGGAAGTTGGTCGACCGGCACGCGCTTGGGGTTGACCACCACCACCTGCGGCACGTTGGCCAGCAGCGCCAGCGGAATGAAGTCCTTTTCGATGTCGTAGTCGAGCCTGGGGTACATCGAGGGCGCGATGGCGTGGTGCACGGCGCCCATGAACAGCGTGTAGCCGTCGGGCGCGCCCTTGGCGGCGATGCTTGCGCCCACGCGTGCCACCGGCGCCGCCGCGGTTGTCGATGATCAGCGTCTTGCCGGTCGCCTTGGCGAACTGCGCCGACGAGCGGCCGCGCGAAGGCGTCGGTGCCGCCGCCGGCGGGAAACGGCACGACCAGGGTCACCGGCTTGCTCGGCCAGGCACTGGCCTGCGCCCAACTGCCCGCCGTTGCCAGCGCCAGCCCCGCTGCAGCGCCACTGCGCAAGATGCCGCGCCGATTCAAATGCTCTGCCATCGCTTGTCTCCTCTCGTTGTAAAAATGGTCGGGCCCCGGGTCAAGGGGGGCACAGGCTCTCGATGTCCTTGGACGTCGCAACGCGGCCCTGCGCGAGCAGGCCGCGGTGCTTGTCGAGGCGCTTGAGGTCGTACAGGTAGTTGACCATCAGGCCGTACGACTGCTTGTGGCCCTTGGCGCGACGGATCGCCGCGCCCAGTTCAGGCGCTCCACGCGCGCGCCGTTGCCCAGATGAAAGCGCGCCACCGGGTCGGCCGGCTTGCCGTCCGGCAGTTCGCGCGCCCAGGTAATGCGGCGGCGCACTGCAGCAGCCAACTGGCGCACCGGCGACTTGGCGTCCAGCTGCCGCCGCCTCGTCGGCCGCGGCCAGCAAGCGCGCGCGGTCTGCGGCGGCTCGAGCCCACGGCGCGGCCCAGTTCGGCGCGCGCGCTTGTCGCCCAGCCGCTCGACAGCATGGCGTCGGCATTCTTGACCAGCCAGGCGCGAAAGCCCGGAATCGGCGACAGCGTGGCGAAGGTCTTGCAGGCGCGGGAATTCGGCCTGCAGCGTCTCGACCACACGCTTGATCAGCGAGTCGCCGAAGCTCACGCCGCGCAGCCCGGCCTGGGTGTTGCTGATCGAATAGAAGATGGCGGTGGTGGCCTGCGCGATGTCGGCGGGCGCCGCTGCTTCGTCCAGCAGCGGCGTGATGCTGCTCGCAGATGCCATCGACCAGCGCCACCTCGACAAAGATCAGCGGCTCGCTCGGCAGGCGCGGATGGAAGAAGCCATAGCAGCGGCGGTCGCTGTCGAGCCGGTTCTTCAGGTCGGCCCAGCTGCGGATGTCGTGCACCGCCTCGTACTTGATGAGCTTTTCGATCAGCGAGGCGGGCGAGTCCCAGCGAATGCGCCGCAGCTCCAGAAAGGCCACGTCGAACCAGGTCGAGAACAGGTGCTCCAGCTCGGCATCGAGCGCGCAGCAGCCGCTTGTCGCCCTTGAGGTGCGGCAGCAGCTCGGCGCGCAGGTCCACCAGAAAGCGCATGCCTTCGGGAAACACCGCGAAGCGCTGCAGCAGCCGCGTGCGCGGCGACACCAGCGCGCGGCGCAGGCCGATTTCGGCCTGGCCTTCTTCGGCGTGCCGGCCGCGGCCTCGTAGCGCTCGCGCGCCGGGCTAGAGCGTCGTGGCGTCGGGCGCAAACTGCTCGCTCATCAGCAGCCACAGGTCGCGCCGCTCCTCGGGTTGCGGCCTGCGCGTACCAATCGGCCACGGCCTGGGCGCGGCGCCCGCCTTCGACCTCGCTGATGCGCGGGTCGACGACCGCCTGCAGGTCCGCCAGCACGCGGCGCAGCGCGCGCGGCGACAGCGCCTCATGGGTGCGCCGCAGCGTGGCCTGCAGGCGCTCGTGCGTGGTGCGCGGCGCAGGGGCGGCCTTGGCCTTCGGGGCTGGCGCTGCGGCCTGGGCACCAGGCCCGGGCTGGGCAGGAAGCAGGCGGGCCATGCCGCGCGCAATCCAGTCGGGGGCGTTTTCATGGCAGCAGTCTCGAGTGGTGGCGGGCAACGGCGCGCAGCGCCTCGCGCTGGCGCAGCAGGTGGGTGCGCATGGCGGCCTCGGCGCCCTCGCAGTCGCGCGCCTTGCAGCGCGGCGAACACTGTCCAGATGCTCGGACAGGCTTTGCTCGAGCCGGCCGGGCGCCTGCAGCTGCTGCAGGCGCGCGAGCTTGAGGATCTTGCGCAGGTCGCCGATCACCTGGGCCAGCCAGCGGTTGTCGGCCAGCGCGATGAAGGCCTCGTGGATGGCGAAGTTGGTCTCGTAGTAGTCGTTGATATGCCCTGCCGCCGCATGCTGCTGCAGGCGCTCGTGCAGCAGCGTGCAGCGCGGCCAGGTCGGCGTCGCTCGCATTGCGCGTGGCCTCGTAGGCACGGCGCGCCCTTCGAGCAGGGCGATGACGGGAAAGATCTCGTCGAGGTCGCGCTCGGTCACCTCGGCCACGAAGCAGCCGCGGCGCGGCTCGTGGCGCAGCAGGCCTTCGGCCATCAGCACCTTGAGCGCCTCGCGCAGCGGCGTGCGCGAGATCGCCAGGCGCTCACACAGCGCGCGCCTCGTCCAGAAAACTGCCCGGCGCCAGCGCACCGGCAAAGATCTGTTCACGCAACTGTGCAGCGACTTCGTCGTGCAGGGAGTTGGGAACCAGGCGCATGGCCGAAGTCAGCCGGCCGCGCGGGCTCGGGCATGCAAGGGGTCGGCGAACGGGACAGGCATTGAGCAAAATAGGTAAGAGAGCGTTATCGCGCAGGATATCAGCGTAATTTCACATAATTATGAAAGGTCACGTTGTCCCTGCCATAGGGGAAAGCACTGTCTCTTCCGGGCTGCGCCGGGCTGGCGCTATCGCCCAGGCACTGCCCGGCAGGCAGCAGCCCACGCGGGGTAGAAAGCTATTGCTTTAATAGCTACAAGCGCTTGACCCATCAGCGTTTGAGGCCTGTTTCACCCCTATTCATGGCTGGCGCTGCGCCCACAGCCACAGGGCCACACCCGCGGCGATCATCGGCAGGCACAGCCACTGGCCCATGCTCATGCCCAGCGGCAGCAGGCCCAGGAAGCCGTCGGGCTCGCGGAAGAACTCGGCAATGAAACGGAACACGCCGTAGCCGAACAGGAACACCGCCGCCACCTGGCCCTGGCGCCGCTCGCTGCGCGCATACAGCCACAGCAGCACGAACAGCAGCAGGCCTTCGAGCAGGAACTGGTAGACCTGCGAAGGGTGGCGCGGCAGCATCGAGCCGCTTTGCGGGAACACCATGCCCCAGGGCAGCTCGGGGCTGGCAGAAGCGGCCCCACAGTTCGCCGTTGATGAAGTTGCCCACCCGCCCTGCCGCCAGGCCCGTGGGCACGCAGGGCGCGACGAAGTCGTCGACCTGCCAGCCAGGGCCGCTGGCGCGAGCGCGCAAACCAGACCATGGAGGCAATCACGCCCAGCAGGCCGCCGTGGAAACTCATGCCGCCCTGCCAGACGGCAGAAGATCTCGAGCGGGTGCGTGACGTAGTAACCGGGCTTGTAGAACAGGCAGTAGCCCAGCCGGCCGCCGATCACCACGCCCACCACACCAAGAAACAGGATGTCTTCCACGTCCTTGCGCGTCCACGCGCCCGGCCCGGTGAGGGAGGCGAAGGGCTCGTGGCGCAGGCGCCGCGTGCCCAGAAACATGAAAAGGCCAAAGGCCGCCAGGTAGGTCAGGCCATACCAGTGGATGGCCAGCGGGCCGATTTGCAGCGCAACAGGGTCGATATGGGGATACATCAGCATGCGGGCGATTGTGCACGCAGCGCCGCGGCAGCTCGGCCGTCCCCATGCGTGTCACGGAACCGGCAGGGCCGCGCGCACGAAGTCGATCCAGCGCGCCAGCGCGGGCGCGTTGGGCACCGCATCGCGCCACACCAGGCTGGTTTCGCAGTGCGGCACGCCGGCCTCGGCCGGCACCTCGCGGTACACCACGCCGGGCCGCTGGAACTGGCGCACGCTGGCCGGCACCCAGGCCACGCCCAGGTCGGCCGACACCAGGTTGACGATGGTCTGCATCTGGATGGCTTCCTGCGCGACGCGGGGCTCGCGGCCTGCCGCGTGGTAGAGCGCAACGATGGCGTCGTACAGCGAGGCCACGATGCGGCGCGGAAAGATCACCAGCGGCTCGTCCAGCAGCGCGTCCCAGTCCAGCGCCGTGCCCGTGGCCAGGGCATGGTGCTCGGGCAGCGCCAGCACCAGGGGCTCGCTGGCCACGCGCAGCCGCTCCAGGGCGGGCGGCGCCTGCCCGGGCGCATGCAACAGCAGCCCGGCATCGATGTCGCCGCGCTGCAGCGCGTCCAGCTGCACGTCGCCCGTGGCCTCGATCAACTCCAGCTGCACCCCGGGCAGCGCGGCGCGAAAGGCGCGCACCCACTGCGGCAGCGGCCCGAAACCCACGGTCGAGACAAACGCGAGCCGCAGGCGCCCCAGCTCGCCCGCGGCCGCAGCGCGCGCCTGGCCGGCAGCAGCTGCGCACGCGCCAGCAGGTCGAGCACCTGCGGCAGCAGCGCCTGGCCCGCGGCCGTGAGCTGCACGCTGCGCTGGCTGCGGTCGAACAGGCGCAGGCCCAGCTTCTTTTCCAGCCCGGCGATGGCCTGCGTGAGCGGCGGCTGCGTCATGTGCAGGCGCTGGGCCGCGCGACCAAAGTGCAGTTCCTGCGCCACGGCGGCGAACTGCTTCCAGGCGCGCATATCAATCAGAGGCTCACTCATATGCACAGCATATCAATGAACGCCTTCAAACGGATTGGATCGCCCGCGCCAATGACCGCATACTGGTGCCTGGAAAAACCACCCCCGACAGGAAACCCCATGGCAGACAGCACAGTCATCCCGATCCGCCCCATCAACGAGCGCAGCGCCCACATCACCCAGGGCAAGTCGCGTGCGCCCAACCGCTCCATGTACTACGCCATGGGCTACGAAGAAGTCGGATTTCACCAAGCCCATGGTCGGCGTCGCCAATGGCCACAGCACCATCACGCCCTGCAACTCGGGCCTGCAAAGGCTCGCCGACGCGGCCATCGAGGGCATTGAGGAGGCCGGCGGCAACGCCCAGGTGTTTGGCACACCGACCATTTCGGACGGCATGGCGATGGGCACCGAGGGCATGAAATACAGCCTGGTCAGCCGTGAAGTCATCAGCGACTGCATCGAGACCTGCGTGCAGCGGCCAGTGGATGGACGGCGTGCTGGTGGTCGGCGGCTGCGACAAGAACATGCCCGGCGGCCTGATGGGCATGCTGCGCGCCAATGTGCCCGCCATCTATGTGTACGGCGGCACCATCCTGCCCGGCCGCTACCAGGGCAAGGACCTGAACATCGTCAGCGTGTTCGAGGCCGTGGGCGAGAACGCCGCCGGCAAGCTCAGCGACTTCGACCTGCACGAGATCGAGAAGCGCGCGATTCCCGGCACCGGCAGTTGCGGCGGCATGTACACGGCCAACACCATGTCGAGCGCGTTCGAGGCGCTGGGCATCAGCCTGCCCTACTCGAGCACCATGGCCAACCCGCACGACGAGAAGCAGAACTCGGCCAAGGAATCGGCCAAGGTGCTGATCGAAGCCATCAAGAAGGACATCAAGCCGCGCGACATCGTGACACGCAAGAGCATCGAAAACGCCGTCGCCGTGATCATGGCCACGGGCGGCTCGACCAATGCGGTGCTGCACTTCCTGGCCATCGCGCATGCCGCGGGCGTCGAATGGACCATCGACGACTTCGAGCGCGTGCGCCAAAAGACGCCTGTGCTCTGCGACTTGAAGCCCAGCGGCCAGTACCTCGCGGTCGACCTGCACCAGGCCGGCGGCATTCCGCAGGTCATGAAGGTGCTGCTCAACGCCGGCCTGCTGCACGGCGACTGCCTGACCATCGAAGGCAAGACCATCGCCGAAGTGCTCAAGGACGTGCCCGATGTGCCGCGCGCCGACCAGAACGTGATCCGTCCGATCGACAACCCGATGTACGCGCAAGGCCACCTGGCCATCCTCAAGGGCAACCTGAGCCCCGAAGGCGCGGTCGCCAAGATCACCGGGCTGAAGAACCCGGTGATCACCGGCCCGGCGCGCGTGTTCGACGACGAACAGTCGGCGCTGCAAGCCATCCTCGACGGCAAGATCGTCGCCGGCGACGTGATGGTGCTGCGCTACCTGGGCCCCAAGGGCGGCCCGGGCATGCCCGAGATGCTGGCGCCCACGGGCGCGCTGATCGGTGCCGGCCTGGGCGAGAGCGTGGGCCTGATCACCGACGGGCGGTTCTCGGGCGGCACCTGGGGCATGGTGGTCGGCCATGTCGCTCCCGAAGCGGCGGCCGGCGGCACGATTGCCTTCGTGCAGGAAGGTGACTCGATCACCATCGACGCACACCAGCTGGTGCTGGAGCTGAATGTGCCCGAAGCCGAGATCGCCCGACGCCGCGAAGGCTGGAAGGCCCCGGCCCCGCGCTACACGCGCGGCGTCCAGGCCAAGTTCGCGTTCAATGCCGCCAGCGCCAGCAAGGGTGCCGTGCTGGACAACTATTGACGCACTGCTGGCGCTGACAGCGCCTGCGGCAGCCATGCCGCAGGCGCTTTCGGCGCGATGCCATCGAAGAAAGGCCTTGCCGGTCAGCGCGGCTTGCGGGGCCGAATGCCCAGGGCGTCCTTGTGCCGGTCAATGCGGTCCTGCTTGCGCCGGTCCATTTTTTCCATCGCGCGCCGCTTGGTGTAGCCGGTGGCATCGGCCCAGACCCACCACGCCGCCGCCAGGGCAAACGGGGCCAGCACCCACCACCAGGGCCAGGTCGCAGGGGGGCCGATGTGCAGCGACTTCAGCAGCACCAGAATGATCCCCAGTCCCAACATATACATATCTTTGCCCTCGGCAGCCGCTCGATCCCCTGCTCTTCGTCAACTGCAGCGGTGCGAAGCGCGTTAAAGTCAAAGGCACTGTAACCCAACCACGGGAAAGATCGATGATGAAACGCACCCTGATCACTCTTGCCATGACGCTGTCGGTAGCCGCCCCGGCCATGGCCGACCAAGCCCTGGCAACGTCCAAAAACTGCATGGCCTGCCACGCAGTCGACAAGAAGCTGGTCGGCCCTTCCTTCAAGGACGTGGCGGCCAAGTACGCCGGTCAAAAGGGCGCCACGGACAAGCTCGCCGCCAAGGTCATGAAGGGCGGCTCGGGCGTGTGGGGCCCGGTGCCCATGCCTGCCAACCCCCAGGTCAGCGAGGCCGAGGCCAAGAAACTGGTTGACTGGGTGCTGGCCCAGAAATAAGGCTGTCGGCCTGTGCTCGGCGCCCTGCGGCTGCCGAGACGCCCGGGCCGCGTCCACGCCAACTGGTGTGGGCGCGGCCTTTTTTTGGTGTGCGCGCATGCCACGCAACGCGCCGCCCGGTTCAGCCGATGTCGCGCCGCGCGCGCAGCTGCTGCTCCAGCTGCCCGATGTAGGCAGCCGTGGAGTTGTCGGACTCCAGCATGCGTGCCGTGATCCGTGCATCGAGCGCATCGAGCCGTGCCCACAAGGCCGATTGCGTTTGGCTGTGCTGCGTTTCGAGATACTGGCGCAATTCCGTGAAACGCGAAGCCTCTGCCTTGTCTGCCAACTCGCGCTGCACCTGCATCTCCTTGGCATGGCGGCGCGCATCGAGCAGCACCGTGCCCTGCAGCGACAGCACGTAGGCCACAAAAAAAATGCCCAGCAAAACGGTCAGCCCCAGCATCAGCAGGCCCAGTGGGGCATCGAACGTCACCAACCCCAGCGACACGTGCGACGGTGCCGACAGTGCGCTCCAGTTCAATGCCGCCAGCAGCGCAATGGCCGCCACAGTCAGTAGCAAGAAAAAGGTTCTGAGGTTCATGGTGGCTCCAGCGGTGGGCGCGCTTGGCGCGCAGGGTGGGTGTTCGGGTCCAGCGCCCTTGTACCCCAACTTGCCGCGCTCGCGGCGTGCCGCCCAGCGATTTCCGGCACTCTCCTACAGCAGCGTTGGCGCGCTCCCAGCAAAAAGCCGCCCAGCCTCGCGGCGGGGCGGCCCATGCGGTGCGTTGCGGCGCCTCAGTTGGCCTGAGACAGCTGCTCCAGGATCGCCGGGTTCTCCAGCGTCGAAGTGTCTTGCGTGATCTGCTCGCCCTTGGCGATGCTGCGCAGCAGCCGGCGCATGATCTTGCCGCTGCGTGTCTTGGGCAGGTTGTCGCCAAAGCGGATGTCCTTGGGCTTGGCGATGGGGCCGATTTCCTTGGCCACCCAGTCGCGCAGTTCCTTGGCGATCGCCTTGGCTTCCTCGCCCGTGGGGCGGCTGCGCTTGAGCACGACGAAGGCGCAGATCGCTTCGCCCGTGAGGTCGTCCGGGCGGCCTACTACGGCGGCCTCGGCCACCAGATCGGTCTTGGCGACCAGTGCCGACTCGATCTCCATCGTGCCCATGCGGTGGCCCGAGACGTTGAGCACGTCGTCGATGCGGCCCGTGATGCGGAAGTAGCCACGGTCGGCGCTGCGCACCGCGCCGTCGCCCGCCAGGTAGACGGTGCCGCCCATCTCTTCGGGGAAGTAGCTCTTCTTGAAGCGCTCCGGGTCGCCCCAGATCGTGCGGATCATGCTCGGCCAGGGGCGCTTGATGACGAGCATGCCGCCCGCGCCGTTGGGCAGATCGTTGCCGGTTTCATCGACCACTGCGGCCATGATGCCGGGCAGCGGCAGGGTGCAGCTGCCTGGCACCAGCGGCGTGGCGCCCGGCAGCGGCGTGATCACATGGCCGCCGTTCTCGGTTTGCCAGAAGGTATCGATCACCGGGCAACGCTCGCCGCCAACGTTCTTGTAGTACCACATCCAGGCTTCGGGGTTGATGGGTTCGCCCACGCTGCCCAAGATGCGCAAGCTCGACAGGTCCGAGCGCGCCGGGTGCACGGCCGGGTCGGCTTCGGCCGCCTTGATGAGCGAGCGGATGGCCGTCGGCGCGGTGTAGAACACGGTGCACTTGTGGCGCTCGATCATTTGCCAGAAGCGGCCGGCATTCGGGTAGGTGGGGATGCCTTCAAAGATGATCTGGGTGGCGCCTGCGGCCAGCGGCCCATAGGCCACATAGGTGTGGCCGGTGATCCAGCCGATGTCGGCCGTGCACCAGAACACGTCGCTGGGGCGGATATCGAACGTCCACTCCATCGTGGTCTTCGCCCACAGCAGGTAGCCCCCCGTGCTGTGCTGCACGCCCTTGGGCTTGCCGGTGGAGCCCGAGGTATAGAGGATGAACAGCGGGTGCTCGGCCCCCACAGGCTCGGGCGCGCATTCCATGCTCTGGCCGTCCAGTGCTTGCGTGAAGGTCTTGTCGCGGCCCGACTGCATTGCGCATGCGGTGGGGGTGCGTTCGTAGACGAAGACGTTGCGCACGGCTTCGCAACCGCCCATGGCGAGCGCGTCATCGATGATCGCCTTGAGCGGGAGCTCCTTGCCGCCGCGCATCTGGTAGTTCGCCGTGATGACGGCCACGGCGCCCACGTCCAGGATGCGCTCGTGCACGGCCTTGGCACTGAAGCCGCCGAACACCACGCTGTGCGTCGCGCCGATGCGGGCGCAGGCCTGCATGGCGACCACGCCTTCGACGGTCATGGGCATATAGAGCAGCACGCGGTCACCCTTGGCAATGCCGTGGGCCTTGAGCGCATTGGCAAACTGCGCCACGCGCGCCAGCAGCTCCCTGTAGGTCACCCGCGTGACCTGGCCGTCGTCGCCTTCGAAGATGATGGCGGTCTGGTTCTCGGTGGGCGTGCCCATGTGGCGGTCGAGGCAGTTGGCCGAGGCGTTGAGTTCGCCGTCGTCAAACCAGCGGTAGAACGGCGCATTGGACTCGTCGAGCGTGCGGGTGAAGGGCTTGCTCCACTGCAGCTGTTCGCGGGCCAGACGTGCCCAATAGCCTTCAAAGTCGCGCTCGGCTTCCGCACACAGGGCCTCGTACGCCGCCATGCCCGAGATCCGGGCCGCCTTCACGGTGGCTTCGGACGGCGGAAAAACCCGGTTTTCAACCAACGTGGACTGGATGGCGGACGGTTGCGCACTCATGGTGTTGTCTCCTGAAGATCGATAAAGGCTGTCCCTACTTTCGGCGCAGCCACTTACATACCACTGACGGGCATGGAGCTTATCAAGCAGCGCCAAGCCACGCTCCGCTCCTTTGTGTCGGGCAGACCAGGGTGGCGCTTTTTGCGGCGCCGGGCACAGCCCGCGCTACAGCGCCAGGCGCGCGCGCGCGGCCTGGTACTCGCGGCGCAGCCGCTCGACCAGCGCGGCAGCGCTGGTGACTTCGGTCACGGCGCCAATGCCCTGGCCACAGCCCCAGATGTCCTTCCAGGCCTTCTTGGCGTCGCCGCCGAAGTTCATTTTGCTCGGATCGGACTCGGGCAGGTTGTCGGGGTCCATGCCGGCGGCGCGGATCGACGGCGCCAGGTAGTTGCCGTGCACGCCGGTGAAGAGGTTGCTGTAGACGATGTCGTCCGAATTGCCGCTGACGATGGCCTGCTTGTAGGCCTCGCTGGCGCGCGCCTCTTGCGTGGCGATGAAGGCCGAGCCGATGTAGGCGAAGTCCGCACCCATGGCCTGCGCGGCCAGCACCGCGTTGCCGCTGGCGATGGCGCCGCTGAGCGCAATCGGGCCGTCGAACCACTGGCGGATTTCCTGGATCAGCGCGAACGGGCTCTTCACGCCCGCGTGGCCGCCGGCGCCGGCGGCCACAGCAATCAGGCCATCGGCGCCTTTTTCAATCGCCTTGCGCGCGAACTTGTTGTTGATGATGTCGTGCAGCACGATGCCGCCCCAGCCGTGCACGGCCTGGTTCACGTCCTCGCGCGCGCCCAAGGACGTGATGATGATCGGCACCTTGTACTTGGCGCAGACCTCCATGTCGTGGTCGAGCCGGTCGTTGCTCTTGTGCACGATCTGGTTGATGGCGAACGGCGCCGCAGGCGCATCGGGGTGCGCGCGGTCGTAGGCGGCCAGCGTTTCGGTGATCTCGGCCAGCCAGTCGTCGAGCTGCGCGGCCGGTCGCGCGTTGAGCGAAGGCATTGCGCCGACGATGCCCGCCTGGCACTGCGCGATCACGAGCTGCGGGTTGCTGATGATGAACAGCGGCGAGCCGATGACGGGCAGCGAGAGCTTTTGCAAAACGGGGGGCAGCTTGGACATGGCGTCTCCGGATCCTTGTGATTTTGAATGAAATCGGCCTCTAACGCTTGCTGGGCAAGCACTGTAAGCTCATATATTAATAGCACAACAACCCGCGTATGCGGGCTGCCCTGGGCGTCAGAACGCGTCCAGCTCCAGCGCCATCACGCTGGCGGCACCGTCCACGATGCTGTCGCGCAGGCCTGCGGCCTTGACCAGGATGTGCTCGGCATAGAACTGTGCCGTGGCGATTTTGGCGCGCAGGAAGGCCTCGTCCTGTCCCTGGGGCAACAGCTGCTGCGCCACCAGCAGCGCACGCGCCATCTGCCAGCCCGCCGCCAGGTTGCCGGCCAGCATCAGGTAGGGCACGCTGCCGGCGAACACGGCGTTCGGCGCGGTCTTGGTCTGGCGGGCGACGAAGTCCACCACATCGACAAACGCCAGGCGCGCGGCCTGCAGGCGCTGGGCCACGGCTTGGGCCGCGTCCGTGCCGCTGGCGGCCAGCTGGCTTTCGGTCTGCTCGATCTGCGCGGCAATGGCGCGCGCGGCCTGGCCGCCGTCGCGCGCCGTCTTGCGGCCCACCAGATCGTTGGCCTGGATGGCCGTGGTGCCTTCGTAGATGGTCAGGATGCGCGCGTCGCGGTAGTACTGCGCTGCGCCGGTCTCCTCGATGAAGCCCATGCCGCCGTGCACCTGCACGCCCAGGCTGGTCACTTCGATGCTCATCTCGGTGCTGTAGCCCTTGACCAGCGGCACCATGAATTCGTAGAACGTGGCGTTCTGCTTGCGCACCTCGGCATCGGGGTGGTGGTGCGCCGCGTCGTAGGCCGCCGCCGCCGTGGTGGCCATGGCGCGGCAGCCCTCGGTGTAGGCGCGCATGGTCATGAGCATGCGGCGCACGTCGGGGTGGTGGATGATGGTCGCGCTACCCTGCACACTGCCATCGACGGGGCGACTTTGCACGCGGTCGCGCGCGTACTGCACGGCCTTCTGGTACGCGCGCTCGGCAATCGCGATGCCCTGGACACCGACGGCGTAGCGCGCGGCGTTCATCATGATGAACATGTATTCGAGCCCGCGGTTCTCCTCGCCGACCAGGTAGCCCACGGCGCCGCCGTGGTCGCCGAACTGCAGCACCGCCGTGGGGCTGGCCTTGATGCCCAGCTTGTGCTCGATGCTGACGCAGTGCGCGTCGTTGCGCGCGCCCAGGCTGCCATCCGGGTTCACCAGGAACTTGGGTACGACGAACAGGCTGATGCCCTTGACGCCCTCGGGGGCGCCCTGCACGCGGGCCAGCACCAGGTGCACGATGTTCTCGGCCATGTCGTGCTCACCGTAGGTGATGAAGATCTTGGTGCCGAAGACCTTGTAGCTGCCATCGGACTGCGGTTCGGCGCGCGTGCGCACCAGCGCCAGGTCCGAGCCGGCCTGGGGCTCGGTGAGGTTCATGGTGCCGGTCCATTGGCCGGTCACCAGCTTTTCGAGGTAGGTGGCCTTGAGTTCATCGCTGCCGGCCGTAAGCAGGGCCTCGATGGCGCCGTCGGTCAGCAGCGGGCACAGTGCAAAGCTCAGGTTGGCGCTGTTGCACATCTCGATGCAGGCCGCGCCGATGGTCTTGGGCAGGCCCTGGCCGCCAAACTCGGACGGGTGCTGCAGGCCTTGCCAGCCGGCCTCGGCGTACTGGCGGAACGCATCCTTGAAACCCGGCGTGGTGGTGACAGCGCCGGACTGGAAGCTCGACGGGTTCTGGTCCCCCTCCCAGTTCAAGGGCGAGAGCACGCCCTCGTTGAACTTGGCGCATTCCTCGAGCACCGCCTGGGCGGTCTCCAGGCCCGCATCTTCAAAGCCGGGCATCTGCGCGACCTGGTCGATATGGGCCAGGTGCTCGATGGCAAACAGCATGTCCTTGGTGGGGGCGGTGTAGCTCATGGGTCTCTCCTGCGGGTGCGTGGGTTGTCCAGATACAAAAAAGGGCATCGCGCACGATGCCCTGGGGGTGGCGGCGGGGTTTACAGCGCCTTGACCAGTTCCGGCACCGCCGTGAACAGGTCGGCCTCCAGGCCATAGTCGGCGACGCTGAAGATCGGCGCCTCGGGGTCCTTGTTGATCGCGACGATCACCTTCGAGTCCTTCATGCCCGCCAGGTGCTGGATCGCCCCCGAGATGCCGACGGCCACGTACAGCTCGGGCGCGACGATCTTGCCGGTCTGCCCGACCTGCCAGTCGTTCGGAGCGTAGCCCGCGTCGACGGCCGCGCGGCTTGCGCCCAGCGCGGCGCCGAGCTTGTCGGCGAGCGGCGTGATCACCTCGTCGAACTTTTCCTTGCTGCCCAGCGCCCGCCCGCCCGAGACGATGACCTTGCGCGGCCGTGAGCTCGGGGCGGTCGCTCGCAGCGATCTCGCTGCCGACAAAGCGGCTTTGGCCGCGCGTCGGGCGTGGCGCTGCGGTCTCGACCGGTGCGCTGCCACCGGTGGCGGCGGCGGCGTCAAAGCCCGTGGTGCGCACGGTGATGACGCGCGTGGCGTCCAGGCTCTGCACGGTGGCGATCGCGTTGCCCGCGTAGATCGGGCGCTCGAACGTGTCGGCGAGAGCACGCGGGTGATGTCGCTGATCTGCGCGACGTCGAGCTGGGCGGCAACGCGCGGCGCGACGTTCTTGCCGCTGGCCGTCGCCGGAAACAGGATGTGGCTGTAGTTCGATGCGATGGCGAGCACCTGCGCGGCGACGTTCTCGGCCAGGCCGTGTTCGAGGCCCGGGGCGTCGGCGTGCGATCACCTTGGCGACGCCAGCGATCTTGCGCGGCGGCCTGTGCGGCCGCTGCCGCGTTGTGGCCCGCGACGAGCACATGCACGTCGCCGCCGCACTGGGCGCCAGCGCTCACGGTGTTGAGCGTGGCGGGCTTGATCGATCGCGTTGTCGTGTTCAGCAATAACGAGTACCGACATTTAGATCACCTTCGCTTCGTTCTTGAGTTTGTCGACCAGCGCGGCCACGTCGGCCACCTTGATGCCGGCGCCGCGCTTGGCAGGCTCGGTCACTTTGAGGGTCTTCAGGCGCGGAGTCACATCGACGCCGAGGTCTTCGGGCTTGAGCGTCTCGAGCGGTTTCTTCTTGGCCTTCATGATGTTGGGCAGCGTCACGTAGCGCGGCTCGTTGAGGCGCAGGTCGGTGGTGACGACGGCCGGCAGGGTCAGCTGCCAGCGTCTCCAGGCCCCCGTCGACTTCGCGCGTGACATGGACTTTGTCGCCCGCACTTCGACCTTGCTGGCAAACGTGCCCTGGGGCAGGTTGGCGAGCGCGGCGAGCATCTGGCCGGTCTGGTTGGCGTCGTCGTCGATCGCCTGCTTGCCCAGGATGATCAGGCCCGGTTGCTCCTTGTCGACCAGGGCTTTCAAGAGCTTGGCGACGGCCAGCGGCTGCAGCTCTAGGTCCGCCGGGGTCTCGACGAGGATCGCGCGGTCGGCGCCGATCGCCATCGCCGTGCGCAGCGTCTCCTGGCTCTTGGCGTCGCCGCACGAGACGGCGATCACTTCGGTGGCCACGCCCTTTTCCTTGAGGCGCACGGCCTCTTCGACCGCGATCTCGTCAAAGGGGTTCATGCTCATCTTGACGTTGGCGGTGTCGACACCGCTGCCGTCGCTCTTGATGCGCACCTTGACGTTGTAGTCGACCACGCGCTTGACAGGGACCAAAACCTTCATTGCTGCGGCTCCTAGAGTTGTTGAATTGACGTTGACGTAAACCAAGCCATTTTAGGCCGCGCCGCAGTCCGCTTTTGCACTGCAACACTGCCCGACCAAAATGTCCAATAAAAAAGTACGACCGTGCTTTTATGGATTATAGGGGTGCTGACGGGCGGGTGGTCTGTGGCGCGCCTGCTGCGCTGGAGGCCGCCGCCATGGCGCCAGGCTGCACCGCCACCGGCAAGGCGCCATCGAACTGCACCACGCGCTGCGGACTGGGAATGCGCACGCCAGCCGCACGCAGCGCGCGCAGAATGGCCAGGTTGACGGCAGAGCGCAGACCGAGCGTGCCTGCTTCAGGATCGTTGATCCAGAAATTCAGGCTGAACTCCAGGCCGTCGGGCGCGAAGTTGATGAGGAACGCCACCGGCTCGGGGGTGGGCAGCACGCGCGCCTGCGAGGCGGCCGCCGCCGCCAGGATGCGCAGCACCTGGTCCACATCGCTGTCGTAGCCCACCACGATGTTGGTCGTGACGTTGAACTTGCGGTCGGCCTCGGAGAGGTTTTCGACGCGCTGTGTGATCAGCGTCTCGTTGGGCACGATCGACTGGCGTCCGCTGCCGGCGCGGATCAGGGTGTAGCGTGTCTTGATGTCGGTGATGCGGCCCTCGAAGCCATCGACCTTGACGTTGTCGCCAATGCGCAGCGAGCGCTCGAGCAGGATGACAAAACCGCTGACGTAATTGGACGCGAGCTTTTGCAGGCCGAAGCCCAGGCCCACGCCCACGGCGCCGCCCAGCACCGACAACGCCGTCAGGTCCACCCCCACCGCCGAGAGCGTGAACAGCATGCCCACCAGCAACAGCAGCGCGCGCGTCGCGTTGACGGCCACCTTGCGCATCGACAGGTCGCTCACCGCGCTGTCGAGCACGCGGCGCTCGAACGTCGAAGACAGCCACAGCGTGCCCAGGATGACCAGCCCGGTCGAGAGCACGCCCTCGATCAGTGCCAGCAGGCTCACCCGGTTCTTGCCCAGCGTCAGCGTGACCGCATCGAGCTGGTCCAGCACCAATGGCAGCAGCCCCAGAATCCACAGCACCGCCGCGACCCAGGCCAGCCACGCCACCACCCGTTCGGCCAGGCGCATCAGACGCGGACTGTGGGAACACCGCCCCGAGCACGCGCGCCAGGAAGCGGATCAACAGCAGCGAGGTGAGGATGGGCACTGCCAGGCGCAGCAGAAACACCGTCTCGTAGTGCGCCAGCGTGAACCGGGCGACGAGCACCAGCGCCAGCGCCAGCAGGGGAAACGCCAGCCCGTCAACGGTGCGGCGGCCGAACCAGATCGAAATGGGCGGCTGACCGCGCCCGAGGGTGCGGCTGATCAGGTAAGCCAGGCCCAGGCAGGCCAGCAGCAGGCCCAGTTCGGTCCAGGTACTCGAGCGGTTGAAGTCATGCAGCAGCTTGTCGAAGATTTCCATTGCGTCTTATTCGGCCGCTGCCGGGTGCGTGCCATCGGGCGCCAATTTCCAGGCGGGGCTGCGTTTTTGTGCGAACGCCTGCGCGCCTTCCTGCGCGGCCTCGTCCATCATGTTGGTGGCCATGGCCTGGCCGGCCAGCTGGTAGGCCGCGTCCAGCCCCAGCTCGCGCTGCTGGTAGACCAGGGCCTTGCCCATGGCCACCGCCACGCGGGGCTTTTCCAGGATTGACTGCACGAGCTTTTCCACTTCGCCATCGAGCGCGGCCAAAGGCACGACGCGGTTGACCAGGCCCTGCGCCAGGGCGGTGGGCGCGTCGATGAAGTCGCCCGTGAGCAGCATCTCCATGGCGCGCTTGATCGGCACATTGCGCACCAGGGGCACGCTGGGCGTAGCGCAGAACAGGCCGTAGTGGATGCCGCTGGTGGCGAACGTGGCCTGCTCGGCGGCCACGGCCAGGTCGCACTGGGCCACGAGCTGGCAACCGGCCGCCGTGGCCATGCCGTGCACGCGCGCAATCACCGGCACCGGCAGCTTGTGCAGGCTCAGCATCATGCGGCTGCACTGGGCAAACAGCTGCTGGTACCACGCCAGATCGGGGTGCTGCGCCATGTCCTTGAGGTTGTGGCCGGCGCAAAACGCCCGGCCCGCGGCAGCCACCACGACCACGCGCAGGCCCTCGTCGTGCGCGGCGGTGTCCAGCGCCTGCTGCAGCGCGGTCAGCATCTCGCTGCCCAGCGCATTGAAACGCGCGCCATCGTTGAGCGTCAGGGTCAGCACGCCGCGCGCGTCGCGCTGCACGCGCAGCGGCGTATCGGTGTCAGAAGAAAGAGCAGTCATGGTGCAGGGTGCAGAGAATGAACATCACAGAAGCGCGGTCACAGCCCGGCCAGCACGCGCACATGGGCTTCAACGCTGCGCGAGAGCGCGCTCATCACGTAGCCGCCCTCCAGGCACGACACGATGCGCCCCTTGGCATAGCGCTGCGCCACGTCCTTGATGCGCTGCGTGATCCAGGCATAGTCCTGCTCGACCAGGCCGAGCTGGGCCATGTCGTCTTCGCGGTGGCCGTCAAAGCCGGCGCTGACAAAGATTAACTCGGGCTTGAAGGCCTCCAGGCGCGGCATCCAGGTCATCTCGATGATTTCACGGATGTCCATGCCGCGCGTGTAGGCCGGCACCGGCACATTGAGCATGTTGGGCGCGGGGTTCTGGTCCCCGCTGAACGGATAGAACGGGTGCTGGAAGATGCCCACCATCAGCGCGCGTTCGTCGCCCGAGAGGATGTCCTCGGTGCCGTTGCCGTGGTGCACGTCAAAGTCGACCACGGCCACGCGCTGGAGCTGGTAGCGCTCGAGCGCGTACTTGGCGGCCACGGCCACGTTGTTGAAAAAGCAAAAACCCTGCGCCTTGTTGCGCGTGGCGTGGTGCCCCGGCGGGCGCACGGCGCAAAACGCGTTCTCGAGCTCGCCGGCCATCACGGCGTCGGTGGCGGCCAGCGCGGCGCCGGCCGCACGCAGCGCCGCCGTCCAGGTGTGTTCGTTGATGGAGGTGTCGGGATCGATCTGCGCAAATTCCGGCCCGCCGGCAGCGCGCTCTTCGATGAGCCGCTCGGAGATGCCGCGCAGCGCGGCAATGTGCATGCGGTCGTGCGCAAGCTCGATGTCGGTCAGGGCGGCCAGCGGCGCCTCCGTGCGCTCGAGCGCATCGAACACGCCCGTGATCAGCAACCGGTCTTCAATGGCATCGAGCCGCTCGGGGCACTCGGGGTGGCCCGGCCCCATCTGGTGCTTCCAGCAATCACGGTGGGTGAAGTAACCCGTTTTGCCCATGGTGGTGTTCCCGTCGGTCTCTTTTTTCGATTAACGTCGTGCCATGCATGCACAGCACAAAATCCGGTCTCTTCTGGACCAGCTTAACACGGTGATTGTGGGCAAAAGTGCCCGCGTACAGGACTGCGTGGCCTGCCTTCTGGCCGGTGGGCACCTGCTGATCGAAGACGTTCCGGGCGTTGGCAAGACCACGCTGGCGCACGCCCTGGCCCACACCTTCGGGCTGCAGTTTGCGCGCGTGCAGTTCACCGCCGATCTGATGCCCAGCGACCTGATCGGCGTCTCGGTCTATGAGCGCGGCAAGGAGGCGTTCGTCTTCCACCCCGGCCCGGTGTTCACCCAGGTGCTGCTGGCCGACGAGATCAACCGCGCCAGCCCCAAGACACAAAGCGCGCTGCTCGAATCGATGGAAGAAAAGCAGGTGTCCGTCGAGGGCGAGACCCGCGCCCTGCCCCAGCCCTTCTTCGTGATCGCCACGCAGAACCCGCACGACCAGCTGGGCACCTATGCGCTGCCCGAGTCGCAGCTCGACCGCTTTCTGATGCGCATCTCGCTGGGCTACCCCGACCGCGAGGCCGAGCGCCTGCTGCTGGCCGGCGGCGACCGGCGCGACATGGTCTCGGCGATGCTGCCGCTGCTGTCAGCCCAGGAACTGGCCGACCTGCAGCGCCAGGTGCTGGCCGTGCACACGGCCGAGCCGCTGCTCAACTATGTGCAGGATCTGGTCGCCGCCACGCGCTCGGGCCACTGGTTCTTGCAGGGCCTGTCGCCGCGCGCCGGCATTGCGCTGGTGCGCGCGGCCAAGGCGCAGGCGCTGATCTGCGGGCGCGACTACGTGGCGCCCGACGACGTGCAGGCCATCGTGGCGCAGACCATCGCGCACCGCCTGGTGCCGGTGGGCAACGCCGGGCGCGGCGCCGTCGACCAGGTGCGCGCCATGGTCGAGGCCGAGCCCCTGCCCTGAGCGCGCCCATGCCCAAGGCACACAGCCGCAGCGCGCCGCCCCTGTCACCTTTGTCGCCCCCTGCCGCCACCCGGCCGAGCGCGCGCGCGCGGCTGGCGGCGCTGAACCCGCTGGCCGCGCTGCGCCAGCGCCTTGCGCGCTGGTGGCAGGAGCGCCTGCCGCTGGCCGACACCGTGCAGCTGACGCAGCGCAACGTCTACATTCTGCCCACGGGGCCGGGCTGGATGCTGGCGCTGACGCTGCTGGTGCTGCTGGTGGCGTCGATCAACTTCCAGCTCAACCTGGGCTACCTGCTCACCTTCCTGCTGGCCGGCAGCGCCCTGGCGGGCATGCACATCGGCCACGCCAGCTTGCGCGGCCTGGCCCTGCACCTGCCCACGCCGCAGCCCCGGTTCCTGGGCCACAGTGCGCCGCTCGAAGTGCGGCTGGGCAGCACGCGGCGCACGCCGCGCCATGGCATTGCCGTGGCCGTGCAGGGCAGCGGCCAATGGGCCTTCACCGACGTGCCCGCACAGGGCGCGGCCAGCGTGCAGGTGGCCTTTGCGCCCCCGCGTCGGGGCCTGCACCGCGTGCCCACGCTCACGGTGGAGACGCGTTTTCCGCTCGGCACCTTCCGCGTCTGGACGGTGTGGCGGCCGGCTGCGCAGTTGCTGGTCTACCCTGCGCCCGAAACCCCGGCGCCGCCGCTGCCGCCGGGCGAGCCGCGTGCCGGCAGCGGCGGCGCCTCCAACCGGGGCGAAAGTGAGTTCGAGGGTGTGCGTGCCTACCGCCGTGGCGACCCGCTGCAGCGCGTGGTCTGGAAGAAGGCCGCGCAGGCGCTGGCCGCGGGCACCGATACGCTGGTCAGCCGCGACGCCGAACACCTGCAGCGCCACGAGCTGTGGCTCACGCCCGAGCGCACCGGCCTGCAGGACCCCGAAGCGCGCCTGTCACGCCTCGTCGCCTGGGTGCTGCTGGCCGAGCGCCTGGGCCTGGACTATGGACTGCGCCTGCCCGGCACGACGGTTCCCCAGGGCAGGGGCGCGGCCCAGCAGCGGCGCTGCCTGGAGGCGTTGGCGCTCTTCTGAACGCAAACACTTTTATATGAAAATGCCCTCCAGCCCAATACCAGAAAGCGCCATCAGCTATCCAATGAATAGCAAGACCGCGCCCGTGCCGCAGCCCCGCAACCGCCTGCCATGAGCCTGCGCCAGACCCTCGCCGCGCTGCCGCGCGATGCGCGCGACACCCTGTTCCTGCTGGTGGTGGTCGCCTGGGTGATGGCACCGCAGGCCCTGCACCTGCCGCTGTGGGCCGGCGCGCTGGCTGCGCTGCTGCTGCTGTGGCGCGGCGCCCTGGCCTGGCAGGGCCGCCCGCTGCCCGGGCGCTGGGCCATGCTGCCGCTGGTGGCCCTGGCCGTGGGCGCCACGCTGCTCACGCACCGCACCCTGCTCGGGCGCGACGCGGGCACCACGCTGGTGGTCGTGCTGCTGGGCCTCAAGACGCTCGAGGCGCGCGCGCGGCGCGACGCCCTGGTGATCTTCTTCCTCGGCTTCTTCACGGTGCTCAGCAATTTCTTCTATTCGCAGTCGCTGGCCACCGCGGCGGCGATGCTCATTGCGCTGCTCGGACTGCTCACCGCGCTGGTCAACGCCCACATGCCGGTCGGCCGCCCACCGCTGGCGCTGGCGCTGCGCACGGCGGGCACCATGGCGCTGTGGGGCACGCCCATCATGCTGGCGCTGTTCCTGCTGTTTCCGCGCATGGCGCCGCTGTGGGGCCTGCCCAGCGACGCGCTGACCGGGCGCACCGGCCTCTCGGGCCACATGGAGGTCGGCAACATCGCGGCGCTGGCGCTCGACGACAGCGTGGCACTGCGCGTGCTGTTCGACACGGCGGACAACGCCGCACCACCGCCGTCGCAGCTGTACTTTCGCGGCCCGGTGCTGTCGCGGTTCGATGGCCGCCAGTGGCAGGTGCCGGCCGGGCGCGGTGGCGCGGCCGGGCCGGACTCCGCCGGCGTGCCCGCCAATCTGCAGGTGCGCGGCGCGCCACTGCACTACACCGTCACGCTCGAGCCGCACCAGCGCCCCTGGCTCATGGTGCTCGACGCGGCGCCCGAGCGCCCCGAGATCGCCGGCATGGGCGCGGTCATGTCGCCCGACCTGCAGTGGCTGGCCACGCGCCCGGTCACCGACGTGCTGCGCTACCGCGCCACCAGCTACCCGCAGTTCCGCCATGGCCCGGCGCGCGCCACGCCGCAGCTGCGCGCGCTGGCCGAGCTGCCCGCGGGCTTCAACCCGCGCACCCTGGCGCTGGCGCAGCAACTGCGCGCCGACCCGGCCGTGGCGCGCGGCGGCACGCCCGCGCTGGTCGACACCGCGCTCACGCGCCTGCGCACCGGCGGCTACCAGTACACGCTCGATCCCGGCGTCTACGGCGAGCACAGCGCCGACGAATTCTGGTTCGACCGCAAGCAGGGTTTCTGCGAGCACATCGCGTCGGCCTTCGTGGTGCTGATGCGCGCCGCCGACGTGCCCGCGCGCATCGTCACCGGCTACCAGGGCGGCGAGCGCAACGACGTCGACGGCGGCTGGACCGTGCGCCAAAGCGATGCGCACGCCTGGGCCGAGGTGTGGATGGAAGGCCGCGGCTGGGTGCGCGTGGACCCGACGGGCGCCGTCGCGCCGGGCCGCGTGGGCCAGTTCCAGCGCCTTGCGGCGCCGCGCGGCGCGTTCGGCGACGCCATGGGCAGCGTGCTCAGCCCCGGCATGGCGCAGCGCCTGCGCGCCACCTGGGAGGCCGTGAACCACGCCTGGAACCAGCGGGTGCTGAACTACACGCAAAGCCGCCAGCTCGACCTGCTCAAGGCGCTGGGGTTCGACGCGCCGGCCTGGCCGGACCTGGCGCGCATGCTCGCGGGCCTGGTCGGCGCCGTGGCGCTGGCCGGCGCGCTCTGGTCGCTGTGGGAGCGCAGCCAGCACGACCCGTGGCTGCGCCTGCTCGCGCACGCGCGCCGGCGCCTGGCCCGCGCCGGGCTGCCGCTGCCGGGCAGCACACCGCCGCGCGCGATGGCCGCGCAGGCCCAGGCCCACTTCGGCCCTGCCGCCAGCGCCGCCGGCGCCTGGCTGCTGCGCCTGGAACAATGCCGCTATGCCGACGCCCGCACGGCGCCGGCGCAGCTCAAAACCCTGCAACGCGAGCTGCGCCGCCTGCGCTGGCCCGCAGCCCCTCCCCGATGATGCCCCTGACCATGCTGAAGAAAATTCTCCAAACAACTCTCTTTTTCATAGCTGCAAGCGCTTTGTGCACGGGCGCTACAGCCCAAAAGCACGCCTAAAAAATCAGTGACCAAAGCCACCGCTGCGCGCACCGCCGAAGGCGGCACGCCCTACGCCAGCCGCGCCGACGCCATGGCGTTCGCCGACGACCTGGCCGAGCGCCGCGACCTCGACCGCGAATGGGTGCGCCAGGCGATCGGTCAGGCGCGCTTGCTGCCGCAGGTGCCGCGCCTCATGCTGCCGCCCGCCCAGGGCACGGCCAAGAACTGGCGCGCCTACCGCGGCCGCTTCATCGACCCGGTGCGCATCCGTGCGGGCGTGGCCTTCTGGCAGCAAAACCGCGAAGCCCTGGCGCGCGCCGAGCGCGAATACGGCGTGCCGGCCGACATCATCGTCGGCATCATCGGGGTCGAAACCATCTACGGCCAGAACATGGGGAGCTTTCGCGTGATGGACGCGCTGGCCACGCTGGCGTTCGACTTTCCTGCAGCGCACCCGCGCGCGCCCGAGCGCACCGAGTTCTTCCGCCGCGAGCTCGAACAGTTCCTGAGCCTCACGCACCGCACCAACGTCGACCCGTTCGATCCGCGCGGCAGCTACGCCGGCGCCATGGGCCTGCCGCAGTTCATGCCATCGAGCTGGGTGCGCTACGCGGTGGACTTCGACGGCGACGGGCGCATCGACCTGTTTGGCAGCCCCGCAGACGCCATCGGCTCGGTCGCCAACTACTTCATCGCCCACGGCTGGACGCCGGGCATGGCACCCTACTACCCGGTCGAATTCGACACGGCGCGCCTGGACATGGACGCGCTGCTGGCGCCCGACATCCTGCCCACCTTCAGCGCCACCAGCATGGCCGCCAAGGGCGCCATCGTGCAGGGCGCGGGCGCGCAGCACGCGGGGCCGCTGGCGCTGGTCGAGCTGCAAAACGGCGACGACGCGCCGAGCTATGTGGCCGGCACCGAGAACTTCTACGCGATCACGCGCTACAACTGGTCGAGCTACTACGCGATGGCGGTGATCGAGCTGGGCCGCGAGGTGGCGGCCGCGCGCAGCCGCTGACATGCAGCCCGCTCTTTCACACACCTGCCCATGACCGACACCACCGACCTGCCCCCGCTGGACGCCCCGCCACCGGGCCTGTACCGCCACTACAAGGGCGGCTGGTACGAGGTGCTGGGCGGCGCGCGCTGCAGCGAAACCCTGCAGGGCATGGCGCTGTACCGCGCGCTCTACGGCGAAGGACTTGAAGGCGGCGCGCTGTGGGTGCGGCCCGCCGCCATGTTCAGCGAAACCGGCGACTTCGGCGGCCGCCGCCAGCGCCGCTTCGTGCGCCACGACCCGGCCGGCGTGCCGCTGGCCGACCTGCCCACCGCGCGCGCACTCATTGCGCACCTGCGCGGCCTGGCACAACGCCGCGGCACGCCCCTGGACCATGCCCTGCGCCCGCCTCCGCCCGAGCCCGCCACCTGCTGCGGGCGCGGCTGCAACGGCTGCGTGTGGGAAGGGTTTTATGCCGCGCTCGGCCACTGGCGCGCCGATGCGCTGGCGCTGCTGCCGCGCTAGGGCCTGCGCGCCGGCGCCGTTCGGGCCACAATCTGCGGCTGCCGCGTGGCGTTGGCCCAGCCCTGCTGGTGCTCCGCGCCGGCGGTTGGCCTCGTGTTGTCCTTGCCCCTTCCACCCATGCCTGTTGTCCTTCCTTCTCCGCCTGCCGCCGACGCCATCGTCCGCGTGCGCGGCGTGAGCAAAACCTACGCCGGCGGCTTCCAGGCGCTCAAGAACGTCGACCTGGACATCCGCCGCGGCGAAATATTCGCGCTGCTCGGGCCCAACGGCGCCGGCAAGACCACGCTGATCAGCGTGATCTGCGGCATGAGCAACGCCACCGAAGGCAGCATCACGGCCGACGGCCACGACACCGTGCGCGACTACCGCGCCGCGCGCGCCGCCATCGGCCTCGTGCCCCAGGAACTGCACACCGACTCGTTCGAAACCGTGTGGGCCACCGTGAGCTTCAGCCGTGGGCTGTTCGGCAAGCCCCCGAACCCGGCGCTGATCGAGAAGATCCTCAAGGACCTCTCGCTCTGGGACAAGAAGGACAGCAAGATCCTCGCGCTCTCGGGCGGCATGAAGCGCCGCGTGCTGATCGCCAAGGCGCTGTCGCACGAGCCGAAAATCCTGTTCCTCGACGAGCCCAGCGCCGGCGTGGACGTGGAGCTGCGCCACGACATGTGGCGCCTGGTGCGCGCGCTGCGCGACGCCGGCACCACCATCATCCTGACCACGCACTACATCGAAGAGGCCGAGGACATGGCCGACCGCATTGGCGTGATCCGCCAGGGCGAGCTGATCGTGGTCGAAGACAAGCAGGTGCTGATGCGCAAGCTCGGCAAGAAGCAGCTCACGCTCACGCTGCAGCACCCGATGGAACGCGTGCCCGACGCGCTCGCGCGCTGGCCACTGGTGCTGGGCCCAGGCGGAACCTCCCTGACCTACACGTTCGACACCCAGCAGGAAGACACCGGCATCGCCGCCCTGTTGCGCGCGCTGGCCGAGCATGGCATCGACTTCAAAGACCTGCATTCGAGCGAAAGCTCCCTGGAAGACATCTTCGTGAGCCTGGTCCACACGCAACCCCACCCACAGAAGGCAACCGCGGCATGACCGGCCTGAACCTGCATGGCGTGAGCGCCATCTACCGCTTTGAAATGCACCGCGCGTTTCGCACCTGGATGCAAAGCCTGATTGCGCCCGTGCTCTCCACGGCGCTGTATTTCATTGTTTTTGGATCGGCCATCGGTTCGCGCATGGGCGACATTGGCGGCGTGAGCTACGGCGCCTACATCATCCCGGGGCTGTTGATGCTGTCGCTGTTGTCCGAGAGCATTTCCAACTCCGCCTTTGGCATCTACATGCCCAAATGGTCGGGCACCATCTACGAGCTGCTCAGCGCGCCCGTCAACTGGGTCGAGGTGCTGCTGGGCTATGTGGGCGCCGCGGCCACCAAGTCGCTGCTGGTGGCCGTGCTCATCCTGGCCACCGCGCGCATGTTCGTGCCCTACGAGATCGCACACCCGGTGTGGATGGTGGGTTTTCTGCTGCTCACGGCCGTCACCTTCTGCCTGTTCGGTTTCATCATCGGCCTGTGGGCCGACAGCTTTCAAAAGCTGCAGGTCATCCCGTTGCTGGTCATCACGCCGCTGACCTTTCTGGGTGGTGCGTTTTACAGCATCAGCATGCTGCCGCCGCTGTGGCAGAAGGTGTCGCTGTTCAACCCGGTGGTCTACCTCATCAGCGGCCTGCGCTGGGCGTTTTACGGCCACGCCGACGTGCGCATCGGCGTGAGTGTGGCGATGACGCTGTGCTTCATGGCGGCCTGCCTGGCGGTGGTGTGGTGGGTGTTCAAGACCGGGCACCGCATCCGGCGCTGAGCCCGCAGGCTGTCTGCTACACCAGCCTGCGGATCGGCTTCTTGCGCCAGACACCGCGGTAATACGCGGTTTGCAGGAGCAGCATGGCGGCAAAGTTGATCGGGTACGCCATCCACACGCCGTTCAAACCGATGCGGTGGCTGAGCAGCCAGGCCGCCGGAATCTCCACGCACAGGATGCATGCAATGGCGATGCCGGTGGGCACCAGCACCGAACCGCTGGCGCGCATCACCCCTGACAGCACCGCCGCCATGCCAAACACGACCATGCTCCACAGCATGATGTGCAAGAGCGTCTGCGCCACCTCGATCACCGGCGCGCTGGTGATGAACACCCCCATCAGCGGGCGCGAAAACAGATAACCCAGCAACACGAGCGAGCCCGTCAGCACCAGATTCATCAGCAAGCCGGTGCGCGCAATCGCACCCAGCGCGGCCGCGCGCCCGGCGCCAATCGCCTGCGCGCCCAGGATGGAGGCGGTGATCGCAATCGAGATGGCCGGAAATTGCACATACGCCACCACCTGGTTCACCGCGCCATAGGCTGCCGTGGCGGCCGACCCATAGCCGTTGACCAGCGACAGCAGCACCAGCGACGAGATCGACACCACGATCATCTGCACCCCCGTGGGCATGCCGATGCGCAGCACCCCGCGCAGCAGCGCCAGGTCGATGCGCAGATGGCGTGCCAGGGCGCGCGTCGGCGCCAGCGGGCTGCCCAGGCGGCGCAGGCGCCAGCCCATCCACAGCGTGGCCACCGTGAACGACACCACCGTGGCCGCGGCCGCACTGGCCACGCCCATCTGCGGCAGGCCGCCCCAGCCGCGGATCAGCGCCGGCGTCAGCACCAGCCCCACGGCCGTCGAGATGCCCAGCGTGTAGAGCGGCGTGACCGTGTCGCCGACGCCGCGCAGCATGGCCGTCGAGAGCAGGAACACGAACAGTCCCGGCATGGCGATCAGCACAATGCGCGCGTAACGCGTGGCGTCGGGCAGGATATCGGCCGGCGTGCCCAGCAGCGCCAGCATGGGCTGGGTGAACACGCCGCCAAACAGCGCCACCAGCAGCCCGAACGCGATCCCCACACTGAGGGTGGTGCCGGTGATGGCCTGGGCCTTGTCCACATTGCGCGCGCCCCAGGCCTGGCCGATCAGCACCGAGGCGCCGGCCCCCAGGCCGATGGTGAAGGCAATGAAAAAGAACAGCACCGGAAAGAAGCTCGACACCGCGGCCAGTGCCTGCACCCCGAGCATCTGCCCCAGGTACACATTGTTCAGCGTGCCCGAGAGCGACTGGAGAATGTTGCTCAGCAGCATGGGCAGCAGGAACGCGAGGAACACCCGCCCCAGCGGCTTGCGGGCCGCCGGCACAGGGGTCTGCTCGGACACGGCTGGCGCAGCGGCTGCCGGGGTGTCGGTCACCATGGCAGCGCCTCCACCGCACCGCCGTGGCAGCGGCGTCCCTGCAGTGGGGCGGGTTTGCGGCCCCACCTGCCGCCGGCGCCGGAGGCCGGGGCGGACTGGAAGCAGCGGAACAGACAGGAAGCCGAACAAACAGAAAAGCAGGAAGATCCCATGGAGGACACTTTAATCGCTCCGGCTTCCCTGGTTGTCAGCCTAGGGCCGATGTCTTTTGTAAGCTGCCATCGCTGTCAGGGCGCGGCTGCGGCGGCAGCACAAGCACGCCCTGCGCCCCGCCCGCCTGCGCAGCCTGTCAGAAGCGCTGCATCTGGCAGCTGTGCGGCTGCTGCGCCTTCGGGGCCGGAATATCGCGCACCACGCGAAAGCCGTAGCCCGAGCCTTCGACGTCGAACTTGGCGCCCGGCGCGCCCTGCTTTTCCATCACGCCCACCACCAGCGGCTGCTGGAACTGGTGGTCGGCGGCGCGCATCGCGCCGCTGCGCCCGGCCAGCTGCACGCTGGCCTTTTCCATCTGGCGCGCCACGGCCACGGTGTCGGTGCTGCCGGCGCGCTCGATCGACTGGGCCAGCGCCTCGACCATGAGCTGCATGCGCATGTGCACGTAGTCGTCCTGGGGCTTGGGAAAGCGCTCGCGAAACGACTGGTAGAAGGCTTCGCTTTGCAGGCTCTGCACATTGGGCAGCCAGTCGGCCACGGCCACGACCTTGCCCACGCCGGCGTCGCCAATGGCGGCCGGCGCACCGAGCGCGTTGCCGTAGAAGGTGTAGAAGCTGCCGTCAAAACCGACCTCGCGCGCGGCCTTGACCAGCAGCGTCAGGTCGTTGCCCCAGTTGCCCGTGACCACGGCCTGTGCACCGCTGGCCTTGATCTTGACGGCGTAGGGTGCGAAGTCCTTCACGCGGCCCACGGGGTGCAGCTCGTCGCCCACCACCGCCACGTCGGGACGCTGGGCGCTCAGCTGGCGCTTGGCCTCGCGCAGCACGGCCTGGCCAAAGCTGTAGTCCTGGCCGATCAGGTACACGCTCTTGAGTGCCTTGTCCGCACGCACCACTTCCATGAGCGCGGCCATGCGCATGTCGGCATGGGCGTCGAAGCGGAAATGCCAGAAGCTGCACTTTTCGTTGGTCAGGATCGGGTCGACCGCCGAGTAGTTGAGGAACAGCACGCGCTTGCCCGGGTCGCGCTCGTTGTGCTTGTTGATCGCATCGAGCAGCGCCGCGGCCGTGGCCGACGAATTGCCCTGCATGACGACACGCGCGCCATCGTCGATGGCCGCGCGCAGGGCCGAGAGGGCCTCTTCGTTCTGGCCCTTGCTGTCGTAGCGCTGCAGCACCAGCGGCCGCGCGCCGCCGGCCGCTGCCGGCAAGGCGACGCCGCCGCGCGCGTTCACGCGGTCCATGGCCCAGAAGATGTTGCGAAACACCGCTTCGCCGGTGTTGGCGAACGGCCCCGAGAGGCTTTCGATCAGCGCCACCTTGATGGGCTGTGCGGACGGGGCGGCCGCTGCCGCAGGGCGCGCAGCGGGCGTCTGCGCAAAGCTGGCCGACAGCGCGGCGAGCGCCAATAGAGCCGCTGCGCCGGTTTTCAAGGCGGCGGGCTTGAATTTATTCATGGGAATTTTTCCTTGAAATCAATGGCGGTGCACGCACTTGGCTTGGCATGCGGCAACCACACCGAGAGCCGCGCAGTGTATAGGAGTAACCCTGATGATTTTCGCCCCCGTCGTGCGCCGCACCGCCTATGCCACCCACCCCCAGCTGGCCGACCTGGCACTGCAGCGCTTCCTGCGCGCCGCACTGGCCAGCCCCGCCGCCGCGCCCGGCTGCAGCGCCACGCAAGACGAGAAAGCCACCACCTTGCAGCTCGATGTGCCCGGCCTGGCGCGCGAGCAACTGGACATCACCATCGACGGCGCCTTGGTGCGGGTGCGCAGCGTGGACGGCGCGCCGCGCAAGGTCCAGCGCGCCTGGGAACTGCCCGAGGCCATCGACGCCGCCGCCAGCAGCGCCAAGCTCGAGCACGGCGTGCTGACGCTCACGCTGGCCAAGCTGGCGCCGCTGGACCGGGCCACGCACCTGACCATCCAGTGACGGCGTCCCGCCCGGCAAGACTCCTGTTTCCATAGCTATCAGCGCCCGCCCCTATTGGGATTGCGGGCGTTTTTCGTTAAAAGCACCGCGCACATGCGCAGCGGCCCGGGGCGTTGCGGTTTCGCCCGTGCGCGCGCATGATCGGCACGCGTTCAAAGCCCGCGTGGACGCGGTCTCTTGCCCTGTTTTGCGGGCCTCAGGAGCGGACCATGGAACACCCCCCGGCCCCGACACCCGAACAATGGAAGGCAGCCACCCGCGACGCCTGGGAAAGCGCGGCGCAGGGCTGGGACGCCCAGACCCCGCACATCCACCGCTGGCTCGCCGAGGCCACCGTCGCCATGCTGGACGCGGCCCAGGTGCAACCCGGCGCGCGCGTGCTCGACGTGGCCGCTGGCGCCGGCGACCAGACGTTGGCCATCGCCCGCCGCGTCGGGCCCGGTGGCCAGGTGCTGGCGACAGACATCTCGCCCGCCATCCTGGCGATCGCCGAGCGCCATGCGGTGGATGCCGGCCTGGGCCAGGTGCAGGCCAAGGTGGCCGACGCCGAGCACCTTGGCCTCGCGGGCGCCAACTTCGACGCCGCCATCTGCCGCCTTGGGCTCATGTTCTGCCCCGACCCGGTGGCGGCTCTGCGCGAAATGCACGCAGCGCTTAAACCAGGCGGCCATGCCTGCACCCTGGTGTTTGCCGCGCCGCAGGACAACCCGTGCATGTCCCTGGTCGCCGCGACGGCGCTGCGCCATGCCGGGCAGCCGCCGCGCGACCCGTACCAGCCCGGCACGCTGTTCAGCCTGGGCAAGCCGGGACTGATCGACGCGCTGTTTGCGCAGGCCGGCTTTACCGACATGCGCACCAGTGCTGTGCCAGCGGTGTTCCGCTTGCCATCCAGCGCGGCCTACCTCGACTTCATCCGTGACTCGGCCGCACCCATCCGGCAATTGCTGGCGCCGCTCGATGCGGACGCGCGCGCTGCGGCCTGGCGCGACATGCAGACGCAGCTCGACGTGTTCCAGGGCGCCAACGGCTGGGAGGGGCCGAACACGCTGCTCCTGACCGTGGGACGCCGCGCGCCCGACTAGGGTGCGGCCCAGAAACCTCAGACCCCGGCGGCGGGCAGCTGCGCGATCGCGTCGAGCGGCCAGCGCGGCTTCACGTCGAACGCATAGTCGCGGTTGGCCTGCTGCTGGCCCGACTGCAGGCGCATGGCGGCGGCCAGGGCGATCATGGCGCCGTTGTCGGTGCACAGGTGCAGTTCGGGGTAGTGCACGCGCACGCCCAGCCGGGCGCAGGCGGCGTCGAGCTGCGCACGCAGCAGGCGGTTGGCTCCGACGCCGCCGGCCACGACGATGCGCCGCAGGCCGGTGTCCTTCAGCGCCGCCAGCGACTTCTTGACCAGCACCTCGACGATGGCGGCCTGCGTGCTGGCGGCCAGGTCGGCCTTGCGCGCCTCCAGGTCGCCGCCGAGCTTCTTGGCCTGCGTCATCACGGCCGTCTTCAGGCCGGCAAACGAGAAGTCGAGGTTGCCGCTGTGCAGCAGCGGGCGCGGCAGCTTGAAGGCTGCCGGGTCGCCCTGCTCGGCCAGCCGCGACAGCGCCGGGCCGCCGGGGTAGCCCAGGCCCATGAGCTTGGCCGACTTGTCGAACGCCTCGCCCGCCGCGTCGTCGATGGTCTCGCCCAGAATGGCATAGCGGCCCACGCCGTCGACGCGCATCAGCTGCGTGTGGCCGCCCGACACCAGCAGCGCGACAAAAGGAAATTCGGGCGGATCGGCACTCAAGAACGGCGACAGCAGGTGCCCCTCGAGGTGGTGCACGCCCAGCACGGGCTTGTCGAGCGCCGCGCCCAGCGCGCAGGCCACGCCCGCACCCACCAGCAGCGCGCCGGCCAGGCCGGGCCCGCGCGTGTAGGCCACCACGTCCACCTCGGCAAGCGCCCGGCCCGACTCGGCCAGCACGGCTTCGGTCAGCGGCAGCACGCGGCGGATGTGGTCGCGGCTGGCCAGCTCGGGCACCACGCCGCCATAGGCCTGGTGCATCTCGATCTGGCTGTGCAGCGCATGCGCCAGCAGCGTGGGCACGCGCGCCCCGCCCTGCGCCTGCACGAGCGCCACGCCGGTTTCGTCACACGAGGATTCGATGCCTAGCACCAGGAAATTTGTCTGCACGATGGAGGTCCTTCAAGGGGCGCCAGTGTAGGGCGAGCCCCGAGCCGGCGTCCACGCCATGGGACAATCCCGCACATGAATCCGGAACAGTACGTCCAGCAAAAAGCCGCCGCCTCGGGCAGCAGCTTCTATTACGCCTTCCTGTTCCTGCCCCGGCCCCGGCGCGCGGCAATCACGGCTTTTTATGCGTTTTGCCGCGAAATCGACGATGTTGTCGATGAGGTGAGCGACTCGGGCGTTGCCCGCACCAAGCTGGCCTGGTGGCAGGGCGAGGTGGCGCAGTCTTTCAAGGGGCAGCCCACGCACCCCGTGATGCAGGCGCTGATGCCGCACGCGAGCGCCTACCAGATCGAGCCGCGCCACCTGCAGGCCGTGATCGACGGCTGCCTGATGGACCTGGACCAGACGCGCTACCTCGACTATGCGGGCCTGCAGCGCTACTGCCACCTGGTGGCCGGCGTGGTGGGCGAGGTGGCGGCGCAGATCTTCGGCCAGACCGACCCCGGCACCACCGCGTACGCGCACCGCCTGGGCCAGGCGCTGCAGCTCACCAACATCCTGCGCGACGTGGGCGAGGATGCCCTGCGCGGGCGCATTTATTTGCCCGTCAACGAGTTGCAGCAGTTCGATGTGAAAGCGCACGAGATCCTCAAGCGCGAATACTCCGAACGCTTCACCGCGCTGATGCGCTTCCAGGCCGAGCGCGCGCACCGCCTCTACGGCGAGGCGCTGACCCTCTTGCCGGCGGCCGATCGGCGCGCGCAGAAGCCCGGCCTGATGATGGCCAGCATCTACCGCACGCTGCTCACCGAGATCGAGCGCGACAACTTCCAGGTGCTGCACCAGCGCGTGAGCCTGACGCCGCTGCGCAAATTCTGGCTGGCCTGGAAGATGCAGGCGCTCGGGCGGATGTGAGCCATGCACATCGCCATCATCGGCGCTGGCTGGGCTGGCATGGCGGCGGCCATCGCCGCCGTGCAGGCCGGCCACCACGCCACGGTTTTTGAAGCGGCCCGCAGCGTCGGCGGACGCGCCCGGACCGTTCCGGCCTCGGACGTGGACGGCGCCCCGCTGCTGCTCGACAACGGCCAGCACATCCTGATCGGCGCTTACGCCGAGTCGCTGCGCCTGATGCGCCTGGTCGGCGTGGACCCCGACGCCGCCCTGCTGCGCCTGCCGCTGGCGCTGCGCTTTGCCGACGGCAGCGGCCTGCAGTGGCCCGACCTTGCGCCGCCCTGGGATGCCGTGGTCGGCATTGCGCGCGCGCGCGGCTGGCACTGGCGCGAACGGTTGGCGCTGCTGCGCGCCGCGCACACCTGGCAGCGCGCGCGCTTTGCCTGCGCGCCGCACCTGTCGGTGGCCGCGCTGTGCACGTCCCTGCCGCCCCGGCTGCTGGCCGAATTCATCGACCCGCTGTGCGTGGCCGCGCTCAACACGCCGGCGGACCAGGCCAGCGGCCAGGTCTTCTTGCGCGTGCTGCAAGACAGCCTGTTCAGCGGGCGCGGCGGCTCCAACCTGCTGCTGCCGCGCGTGCACCTGGGCGAGGTCTTTCCCGAGGCCGCGGCGCGCTGGCTGCGCGCCCAGGGCGCCATCGTGCGCACCGGTCTGCGCGTGCAGGCAGTGGTGGCCGCGCCGCAGGGCGGCTGGAGCGTGGACGGCACGCTGTTCGACGCAGTGGTGCTGGCGGCACCGAGCACCGAGGCCGCGCGCCTGGTCTCGCACTGCGCGCAGACTGCGCCGTTTTCGATGGCGGTGCCGATGTGCGACTGGGCCGCCTGCGCGCAGGCGCTGCGCTTTGAGACCATCACCACGGTCTATGCGCAGGGCCCGGTGCGCCCCGATGGCCTGCTGCTGGCCGCGCCCATGCTGGCCCTGCGCAGCCACGCCGACCACCCGGCGCAATTCGTCTTCGACCGCGGCCAGCTCGGCGGCCCGGCCGGCCTGCTGGCCTTCGTCGTCAGCACCAGCCAGGGCGAGCGCGCGCAACTGGAGCAGCAGGTGCTGCGGCAGGCACGGGCCGAACTGGGCCTGGCCGATCTGCGCGCCGTGCAGACCGTGGTCGAAAAGCGCGCCACGTTTGCCTGCACCCCGGGCCTGCAGCGCCCCGCCGCGCAGATCGCACCGGGCCTGTGGGCCTGTGGCGACTACATTGCCGGCCCGTACCCCGCGACGCTGGAAGGCGCGGTGCGCAGCGGCAGCGAGGCCGTGCAGGGTCTCGGAGTGAACGGCGACGCCTGAGCGGCGCCCCGGCGCGTGCCCAGGGCGCGCACCGGGCGGGCAAAAGCGTCGCTTGCAGCACAGCGCACCGCCGGCTGCGCTGTCCAAGCCGCTCCGGCGGCACCACGCAAAGCCTCAAGATGACGCAAGAAAGCGCGTGTTAGCTTCTGTTTGGCGCACTGTGTTAACATTGTTGCGTTTTTGACACTTTGGACTGCCTGCTTGGCGTGGTCCTTGCGGCGCCGCAGCGCCGTCGCCGCGCGCATGCCCATGCGCCACTTTTCAACGCCAGTGGGCGTGCACCGGTTGCCAACTTTCCCCGGAACGCTTTGGCAGCGGCCGCCCCGCCGTGGCACCAGGAACCGGTCGCCCCATGCCCCTCGGGCTGGCCATCGCGGCTGCTGACTCGCCCCCGCGGCGATCGCGGCCATCCATGTCCTTCGTTCGGCTGCCGCCTGCGACAGGACTGCGGCCGTCTCGACTGCCGCTGCAACCACAGGAGAACCCCACCCATGAAACAACGCATCGCCATCCTCGGCGCCGGCCCCAGCGGCCTGGCGCAATTGCGCGCTTTTGAGGCGGCCGGCAAAGCCGGGGCCGAGCTGCCCGACATCGTCTGCTACGAGAAGCAGAGCGACCTGGGCGGCATGTGGAACTACACCTGGCGCACCGGACTGGATGCGCACGGCGAGCCGGTGCACGGCAGCATGTACCGCTACCTGTGGTCCAACGGCCCCAAGGAGTGCCTGGAGTTTGCCGACTACAGCTTTGAGCAGCATTTCGGCAAGCCCATTGCCTCGTACCCGCCGCGCGCCGTGCTGCGCGACTACATCATGGGCCGGATCGAGAAGAGCGACCTGCGCCGCTGCATCCGCTTCAACATGGCGGTGCAGTGGGTGTCGTACGACGAAGAAACCGGCAAATTCTCGGTGACCGTGCGCGACATGAAGGCCGACGCGCTGTCGACCGAGGAATTCGATTACGTGGTGGTGGCGACAGGCCATTTTTCGACGCCCAACACGCCGTACTTCGAAGGCCTGGAGCAGTTTCCGGGCCGCGTTCTGCATGCCCATGACTTCCGCGACGCCTGTGAATTCACGGGCAAGGACCTGCTGCTGGTGGGCAGCAGCTATTCCGCAGAGGACATCGGCACGCAATGCTACAAATACGGCGCCAAGTCGGTCACCTTCAGCTACCGCAGTGCACCCATGGGCTACGACTGGCCCAGCATGTTCCACGAGGTGCCACTGCTGCTGCGCGTGGAAGACCGCACCGCGCACTTTGCCGACGGCAGCCAGCGCGAGATCGACGCGATTGTCCTGTGCACCGGCTACCAGCACCATTTCCCGTTCCTGGCGGACGAATTGACGCTGCGCACGCACAACCGCCTGTACCCCGAAAATCTGTACAAGGGCGTGTTCTGGATCGACAACCCCAAACTCATCTACCTGGGCATGCAGGACCAGTACTACACCTTCAACATGTTCGATGCGCAGGCCTGGTACGCGCGCGACGTGGTGCTGGGCCGCAGGGCCCTGCCCGATGCCGCGGCCATGGCCGCCGATGCGGCGCACTGGGTGCAGCGCGAGCAAGCGGCGACCGACCCCGAAGCGCACATCGACTTCCAGGCGGCGTACATCCGCGACCTCGTCGGGCCGACCGACTACCCGGATTTCGACATCGAAGGCATGGGTGCGCTGTTCAAGGAATGGAAGCGCGACAAGCAGGCCGACATCCTGGGCTACCGCGACAAGAGCTACCGCTCGACCATGACCGGCACACTGGCACCGCCGCACCACACGCCGTGGATGCAGGCCCTGGACGACTCGTTGGAAGCGTTCCTGGCGGACCCGGTGCAGCCCGCGGCGAAAGCACCGCAAGCGCCGACGCCTGTGCCAGAGTTGCGCCAGCGGAATTGTCAAAAAGAAGAGCAACCCGCGCTGGCTGGGTAAGCGTTAGTGCACGATTTGACTCTTATCGCGGCGCTGGCGTGGCGCCGCTCACTCCTTGCGCGCCAGCGCCCGCATCGCGTGGTGCGCCGGCCGGTCCAGGCAGCGCGCCAGCCACTCGCTGGTCACCGGACTCTGCGGCCACAGGGTGGGCGCCGGGCGTGCCCACGACAGCACGCTGGCCACGCACAGGTCTGCCACGGTAAAGCGCTGCGCAGCGATGTGGACCTCGCCCAGCGCTTGCTGGCGCACCAGGTGCTGCTCCAGCACGGCCAGCGGGCTGCGCAGGCGCTTTTCCGCCGCTTCGGCCAACGCGGGTTTGCGCTGCTCGGGCGGCATAACGGCGCGGTGCATCAGCACCGTCAGCGCGTCTTTCTCGAGTTCCGTCACGGCCCAGAAGCTCCAGCGCAGGGCGTCGGCGTCCTCGCGCGGCGTGGCCGGGGTGAGGCTCGTGCCATCGGCCGGCCCATGCTGGCGCGCGATGTACAGCGCGCAGGCCATGCTCTCCCACACCACCACGTCGCCGTCCGGGCGGTGGTCGACCAGCACGGGGATGTGGCCGTTGGGGTTGAGCGCCAAAAACTCCGGCGTGTGTGTGGCGCCGCCCAGGTAGGGCGTGGCGACGTATTCAAAGTCCAGGCCCAGTTCGGTGGCGGCCCACAGCGGGCGCAGGGCGCGGGACGCGGCAATGCCGTAAATGCTCAAACCCATGGGAATGCTGCCTTCAGAAAAAACAAAAAACTCAGCCGCGCTCCTCGCGCAGGCGATCGCACAGGGCAGCCAGATCGGCCACGGTGAGATGGGGCGCATGCGGGGCATGCGCCCACGGCAGGCCCGTGCGGTTGAGCCAGGCCACCTGCATGCCCGCGTTCAGTGCGCCGACGCCGTCAAGGTGGGCGTCGTCGCCGACGTGCAGGACCTGGCCTGCGGCGACGCCCGCGGCCTGCGCGCCGCGCAGGAAGATGCGCGCGTCGGGCTTGGCCGCACCCACCTCGCGCGCGCTGACCGCGGCGTGAAAATAGCGCCCCAGCCCCACGCGCTGCACATCGGCATTGCCATTGGACAGCGCCACCACAGGAAAGCGGCTGCTCAGGTATTCCAGCGCGGGCAGCGCATCGTCGAACAGATCGACGCGCTGGCGCTCGGCATAGAAGACCTCGAACGCCGGCCCGGCCAGCGCCGGGTCGTCGCCCGCGCGTTCCAGCGCACGGCGGATGGACTCGCGGCGCAGCGCGCTCAGGTCGTGCGCCCGGTCGGCCAGATCGCGGTTCACATCGTCGCGGATGGCGCGCAGCATGCCGGGCTGGGTCGACCAGGCCACGGTGGCGGGCGCGTGCTCGGCCAGCCAGGCCCGCAGCTGCGCCTCGGCGCGCGCAATGGTCGGCCAGACGGGCCAGAGGGTGTCGTCAAGGTCGAGCGTGATGGCGCGGATGCGGGAGAAGTCGAGGGGCGTAGCAGGCACGGCAGGCAAATAAAGAAGAGAGAGGGCGCCGCCCGCCACCGGGGTTGCGCCCGGCGCAGGATACCGCAGGCCGCCACAATGGAGTGCCGGCTGAGAACGCATTCACGAGGAGGCCCCGTGGCTTGGATCATTGCGAAATACCTGCTGACCGCCGCGGTCGTCGTGCTGGTCTCCGAAGTGGCCAAGCGCAGCGACAGGCTGGGCGGCCTGGTGGCGGCGCTGCCGCTCGTCACCGTGCTGACGCTGGTCTGGCTCTACCTGGAAAAGCAGCCCCAAGAGAAAATCGCCGCGCACGCCTGGTACACGTTCTGGTACGTCGTTCCCACCTTGCCGATGTTTCTGGTGTTTCCATGGCTGCTCGCGCGCTGGGGATTCTGGCCTGCGCTGCTCGCCAGTGCGCTCCTCACCGCCACCTGCTTCGGCACTTTTGCGTTGGCCGTGCGGCGCTTTGGCATAGAGTTGCTGTAGCCGGCGCGCCGCCTTGACGCCCAGCGCAGGCGCTGACGCCCCACCCCCACAGGAGCACGACATGACACCCACATTGACCGCCGCCCAACGCAGCGAACTCCAGGCCCTGCTGCTGGCGCGCCGGCGCTCACTGGGCGCACAGCTGCAGCAAAACCGCGACAACATGGCGCCGCCCTCTGACGACGACGATGACGAGGAACAGCGCAACGTGGCGCGCGAGGTGGACCAGGCGCTCGGCGACATCGATGCGGCCGACCTCGCGCGCATCGACCAGGCCCTCAAGGCGCTGGAGGATGGCAGCTATGGCCTGTGCGCCGAATGCGGTTGCGCCATCCCGTTCGAGCGCCTGCGGATCGAGCCGCAGACGCAGCACTGCGTGGCCTGCAAGTCGCGCTGGGAAAAGGCCCACAGCAAGGTCTGAAGGCGTCGTCCGCGGCCCGCGCCGCTGCGCCGCCGCCTCGGCCGCGGGTCGGCGGCATTTCTTGCGGCCGCTGGACTGGCGCCTTCGTCCAAGGCGCAGCAGGCCGCTTGCGCGAAAATGCCGCATGCCTTTTCAACCCGAACCCGCCTACACCCACGGACAAGCCGACCGCACCGCCGTCCTGCTGTGCAACCTGGGCACCCCCGACGCCCCCACGGCCCCGGCGCTGCGGCGCTACCTGGGGCAGTTCCTGGCGGACCAGCGCGTGGTCGAAATTCCCCAACCGCTGTGGTGGCTGATCCTGCACGGCGTCATCCTGCGCACGCGCCCGGCCCAGTCGGCGGCCAAATACGCCAGCATCTGGACGCCCGAGGGCTCGCCTCTGGCGGTGTGGACGGCCAAGCAGGCGACGCTGCTGCGCGGCTGGCTGGGCGAGGCCGGCCACAACGTGCTAGTGCGCCACGCCATGCGCTATGGCAACCCGTCCATTGCCAGCCAGCTCGACGCGCTCAAGGCCGAGGGGGCCACGCGCATCCTCATCGTGCCGCTGTACCCACAGTACTCGGGCACCACCACGGCCAGCGTGTTCGACGCCGTCTACGCCTGGGCCGGGCGCACGCGCAGCGTGCCCGAGCTGCGCTTCGTCAACCGCTACCACGACGACGCCGGCTACATCGACGCGCTGGCCGGCACCGTTCGGGCGCACTGGAAGCACCACGGCCCGCCCGACAAGCTGGTGATGAGCTTTCACGGCGTGCCCGAGCGCACGCTGCACCTGGGCGACCCCTACCACTGCGAAAGCCACAAGACCGCGCGCCTGCTGGCCGAGCGCCTGGGATTGCAACAGGGCGACTGGCAGCTCACCTTCCAGTCGCGCTTTGGCAAGGCCAAATGGCTGGAGCCCTACACCGAGCCCACCCTGATCGGGATGGGCAAGGCAGGCGTTGGCCGGGTGGACGTCATTTGCCCGGGCTTCACTGGCGACTGTCTGGAAACCCTCGAGGAAATCGACCAGGAAGCGCGCGCGGCCTTTCTGCGCGCGGGCGGCAAGGAGTTCCACTACATCCCCTGCCTCAACGACGACCCGGCCTGGATCACCGCGCTCAGCGCCATTGCGCGCCAGCACCTGGCGGGCTGGCCGGTGCAGTCGCCCGGCGCGGCCGCCTGCGCCGATGCGCGCGACCTCGCGCTGGCGGGTGGCGCACCAGGCTGACGGTGCGTATGGATTCGCTCACGTTTTGATAGCTACCTGCGCTTACACAGTCAGCGCTGGAGGGCTATTTGATCTGAATTTTGCCTGCGCAAGACCAGCGCTGTGCGCCAACGATGGCGCGCTGCGGCGGCGTCACCACGGCAAGCGCCCGCCGCGGTAGCTGAAAAATCCACCTGTCTCGGCGGTTTTCAGCGCATCGGGTCCAGCGCCGCGCTGGTGCCAGTCCGCTATCGGCACGGCACCAACCAAGCGGCGTGCCTCAGCCGCGGCTGTCGATGCCCGAGGCTTCCACACCGCCGATGCGGTGCTTGTCCATCAGCCGGTACAAGGTCATGCGTGAAATGCCCAGCGCACGCGCAGCATGGGTGACGTTGTTGCCCGCGCGCGTGAGCGCCCGGGCAATCGCCTCGCGCTCGGCCACGGTGCGGGCCGCGCCCAGGTCGGTGTGCGCAGCGCCCAGGTCGATGCGCGCGGCGCCCAGGTCCTTGTGGGCGACCACGTGGGCGGACCCCAGACCGAGATCGCGGGCGCTGATCCAGCGCTGGTCGGTCATGACCACGGCGCGCTGCACGCAGTTGCAAAGCTCGCGCACGTTGCCAGGCCAGGAATAGCTGGCCATGGCCGCCAGGGCCTGCCGGTCGAACCCTTCTATGCGCCGGGGGCCGTCGGCCGCACAGACCTTGAGGAAATGCTTGGCCAACAGGGGCACGTCTTCCATGCGCTGGCGCAGCGGCGGCACCTCGATGGCCAGCACATTGAGCCGGTAGAACAAATCTTCGCGAAAGCGGCCGCGCGCCACGGCCTCGGCCAGGTTCACGTGCGAGGCGGCCACCACGCGCACGTCGACCGCAGTGCTGCGCACCGCGCCGACGCGCTGTATCGTCTTCTCTTGCAGAAAACGCAGCATGTTCGTCTGCAGTTCCAGCGGCAGGTCACCGATCTCGTCCAGAAAAAGGGTGCCGCCATCGGCGGCCTCGATCAGCCCGCGCCGGTCGGCGGACGCCCCCGTGAACGCGCCTTTCACATAACCAAACAGCTCGGACTGGATCAAAGACGGCGCGATGGCACCGCAGTTGACCTCCACCCAAGGTCCGCCCCGGCGCGGCGAGCAGGCATGGATGGCCTGTGCCGCCAGTTCCTTGCCGCTGCCGCTCTCGCCGCGGATCAGCACCGGAGCAGAAGCGCCAGCCACTTTGCGAATGTCGCGGCGCAACTGCACCATCGCCTCGGCCTGCCCCACCATGCCCAGGGTACTGGCGTCGGGGGAAGCCTCTTTGGTCCCCTGGCGCAGCACGGCACGCTCGGCGGCATGTTCGAGCATCCGGTCGAGGTCGGGCCATTCGAGCGGCAGCACCTGGTAGTCGAAAAAGCAGCCCAGGATCAGCGTCGCGGAACGCTGGCGACCTCAGCGCCGCGGCATCGCACAAGGCCACCCATTCGGTTTGCAGCGTGTCGTGGACACAGGCTTCCACCGCGGCCACGCCGGACTCGTCCCAAACCTGCGCGGCCCCGGCCACCAGCAGCACGACGGAGAAGCTGCGCTGCGCCAGCAGGCGGCGCGCCGCAGGCACATCGCTGCAGCACACCACGTCCCAGCCTGCGCGCCGCAAGTGGCCTTCCACCACCTTGCCTTGCGTCCCCAGGCTCAGACACAGGATGGTGTGCACAGGCATGACGGGGCTTCCTCAAGTCGGAACGGCATTGTCAAAAGGACATCGGAATGCGCACGCTCAGCGTGAGGTCGGGCGTGTCGCGCGTCAGGCCTGCGCCGACGGTGACGTTCAACGTGGTCCGGTCGCTGTAGCGGTAGGAATAGCCCAGCAGCAGCGACGCCAGCTGGATGCGCGCTGAACTGGCCACGGGCACGCCGTTTTGCTTGGTGCGGCCTACGGAGTTGAGGTCCACGCCCACGCTGAACGAGGAGCGGTCGTTGAGCGCCAGGCCCATGCCGAAGTTGATGCCAAAGACATCGCCGGGTTTGACGCTGCCGATGAATTCCTGCTCGCCCGCCAGCACCCGGCGGCTCACGTTGCTGCGCTTGAAGTTGTACGTGTAGCTGAAGCCGCCGAAAAACACCGCCGGGTCCGAGGGCAGCAGCCAGGTCAGCGACTGGCTGCAGCGAATAAAAGCCCGAGCCCGTGGGCAAGTCCAGCGGCAGGCCCGTGCCGGTGGTGTTGCCGACGCAGCGGGTCACGCAGTCGGTCACCACATCGAACGGGTCTTTGCCGGTGCGCGTCTTGAAGCGCAGCCCGCCGATCAGGAAGGGCTCGTTGCCCTTGGGCTGGTTGAGCTGGTAGCGGGCCGCAAACTCGATGTCACCGATCGCGCGGCCGCTGGAATTGAACGCCTGCTCGTTCGCCGATCCCGTGAAAATTTCGCGGCTGATCGCAGTGTCCGAACGGTACACATAGGGCAGCCGCATCTCCACTTCGAGATTGCGCGACAGCCCCCAGCGACCGGTGAGCGCCGCGGTCAAGGTGTTGCGCTTGACCTCTCGCACGTCGACCAGCCCGATCAACAGCGCCGGAATGATGGTGTAACCGACGAGTGCAACGCGGTTGTTCGAAGAGTAACCGTACTGCACAGACGGCTCGAGCACATAGTGGCCTGGCTGTGTGAGGATGCCCGGCTGGTCGAACAGAGGCGCCACTGCCGGGGGCTGGCTGTCGACCACCGGGGCTGTCCCGACCCGCACGGGACGGGGGCCGGTGTCGGCCGGGGCAGTCGACGCCGGCGCGGCCTCGGCCGTGACCGGTGCGGGGGCGTTGCGCGCCGACTCGGCCACCGAGCGCTCCAGCTCCTGGTAGCGGGCCTCCTGGTCTATGACCTGCTGCCGCATCTCCTCGATCTGGCGGCTTTGTGCATTGACCTGCTGCTCCAGCGCTTCGATGCGCTGGGCAACACCCTTGCGCGCAGGCACGCTTTGTGCTTGGGATACAGCGCTTGATAAGACCATGACCGAACCGGTGACCCAAACCCACGGCGTGGACGGAGCGAACGTATTCATGCGGCTACTCCCTAAGCGCTGCAACCTTGTTGTGCCAACGGTGGCGGTCGATGCAGATTCAGAATACGGGCGCGCTGTGCCAGCGGGCAAGGGTCGGAATGAAAGTGAACGTAACTTTGCGCACATGGCTTCACATGTGTTTTGTTCCACTGTCACACGGCTGAGGCAGTCGTCTACGCGGGGCTGCAGCGGACGCGACCACCTGGCACCGATGCCGGCAGATTTTCCAGACAGGACGCGCCTTTTTGCTGCGTCGGCAACATTGCGGCACGCCCGACACAGCCCAACAGCGTCACAGGGCTGCGACACACGACCCGTCGAAAACGCCGGGCAGAGAGACCTGAACGGGTCCATTCGGCCGCCTACCGGCTCTACCGTGCCGTATCTAGGCCAACGGTCTGTGACATTTCAGGTGGAACCTCCTGAGCGGCTTTACCTTTGAAGCCCAACGTTTCCCTCTGCCAGCGTAGCGCCTCTGCTGAGGCCCCCTTCCCTGCAGCCCTCGCACACAACCTCTGGCACCAAAGTTGCTGTGCCCTCTGCGAATTGCGCCCGCGCAGCTCAACCCTCGATCCTGTTCCACTCACCGTAGGAGGCTCTATGAAGATGACACTTGTGGCTTCGGCCATGGCAGTTGCGTTTGGCATCAGCGGCGCTGCATTCGCCAGCACCACCGACCAGGACACCACCCAATCCGCCACGACGGGAAGCAATACCAGCACCAACACCAACAGCAGCACCAGCACGGACAACAACAGCACCACCAGCAACGCCACGACCAACACCACCACCAACACCACGACCAACAGCACGACCAACACCGACGCCAGCGACAACAGCACCAACAGGAACTCCGGCGCGGCCACCGCCAGTGCAGCCCGCTCGGCTGCCCTGAACAACGGCTCGACGGGCACGTTCACCAACGCGTTCAATGTGTCTACCGCCACGGCCGTGAGCACCCTCAACGGCACGGTGTCGGGCAACGTGGTGCGTTACATCGGCAACTCTGCCTATAACACCGGCAATGCCAATGGCGGTACCGGCAACGGCGGCACGGGCGGCAACAGCACTGGCGGCAGCGCCACGGGCACGGGCACGGGCGGCACGGGCGCAGGCGGCGTGGGCGGCGTGGGCTCGACCGGCGGCAATGCCTCCAACGGCAACGCCACCAATGGCAGCGCCACCAATGGCAGCGCCTTTGCGGGCGATGGTGGCAATGGCAATGGCGGGCGCGCCAACGGTGGCGACACCGGCGGCATGGCCTCGGCCGATGGCAATGGCAGCGGCGGCGGCGGCGGCAGTGGCTCCGCCAACGGCGGCAGCAACACCGGCGGGGGCACGGGCGGTAACGGTGGAACCTCGGGCAGCGCCGGAACCTCCACCGCCAGCGGCACGGGCGGCGCTGCCAACAGCAATGGCGGCGGCAGCACCCGCACCGCTGGCATGGGCACCGGCGGCACTGGCGGCACGGGCACCAATGGCAATGCCACCAACGGCGGCGCCAGCAACGGCGCCAACACCGCCGGCAACGGCGGCGCGGGCGGCAGCGGCACGGGCGGCACGGGCGGCGCGGGCAGTGGCGGCACCAACACCGCCAATGGCGGCGCGGGTGGCACAGGCATGGGCGGCACGGGCGGCGCAGGCGGTACCAACACCGTGAACGCCGGCACGTTCAGCATGGCCAACACCATGACCAGCGTCGGCCAGTCGGCCGCCGGCATCATGATCGCGAGCCAGAACAGCGGCATCTCGTCGCTGGTCCAGCAAAGCGTGAACGTGCAGGCCAACCTGGCCGTCGGCAAGTAAGCGCCTTGCCCAAAGCCGCGCAGCGCGTGCATGCGCTGCGCGGCGTTTCTTGCCCAACCGACCCAACACCGAGGGCGCACACCATGACCTTGATCCGCTTCCTTCCCGCAGCGCTGGTATTGCTCGGCACGCCACTGCTGGCCGGCGTAGCCACGGCCCAGACCCCCTCCGCCACCAACCTGTTTGCCAGCGCCGTGGACAACGCAGCGCTTGACAGCTACCGCGGCGGCAGCGCCCAGGTGCACACCGACATGGCCCTCACGGGCACCACCGCCGACAACACCGCGCAGCACGTCAACACCGGCAGCAACGCGATCAGCGCCGGCGCCTTCGCCAACATGAGCGGCATACCCGTCGTGGTCCAGAACTCGGGCGCCAACGTGCTGATCCAGAACGCCGTCATCGTGAATGTCCAGATGAACTGAATTGGGATGGCCACCATGCGACTGCTTTTGCTTTCCCTGGCGCTGCTGCTGGATGCGGCCACTGCGGCGGGCGCGCAACCGGCTTATTTCCCTTCCATGGCGGCAGGCGACGTGACCCTGCCGGTGACCAGCATCAAGCAAGCGCGCCTGGCTGGCACGCTGCTGCAAAAATACGATTTCAGTTGCGGCTCGGCGGCCCTTGCCACGCTGCTGACCCACCACTACGGCATGCCGGTCGACGAACAGACCGTGTTCGCCCAGATGTATGCGCTGGGCGACCAGGCCAAGATCCAGCGCGAGGGCTTCTCCTTGCTCGACATGAAGCGCTTTCTGGCCAGCCGCGGCTTCGAGGCCGACGGCTTCCAGCAGCCACTCGACAAGCTGCAGGAAGCACGCGTTCCGGCCATCGTGCTGGTCAATGAAAACGGCTACCAGCACTTTGTCGTGGTCAAAGGCCTGCAAGGCGACCGCGTGCTCGTGGGCGATCCGGCGCAGGGCACGCGCGCCCTGTCGCGCACTGCTTTTGAATCCCTGTGGCAGAGCAAGCTGCTGTTCGTCATCCACAACTCCATGGAGACGGCGCGCTTCAACCTGGCCGCCGACTGGCGTGTGGCACCGCGCGCCCCTTTGGGCAGCGACATGGCCCGTGCCGGCTTCACCGGCTTTGCCCTGCAAAAACACGGGCCAGGAGACTTCTGATGCGCCGCCTGCCTTTGCGAATCCACGCAGTCTCGTGCCTTGCCAAAGCGGCCGTTTGCGGTTGCGTGGTGGGCTCGCTGGCCAGCCCTGCCCTGGCGGCCCCACCCACGGAAGACAGGGTCTGGCTGGCCGTGGCCGACCAAACGCTGGACGGCCTGCGCGGTGGCTTCAGCATGGGCGATGGCCTGATGGTGTCGTTTGGCATCTCACGGGCCGTATTCATCAATGGCGCGCTGATCACCGAGACCTCGTTCAACGTCGGCCGTGTGGCAGACCTCACACCGGCGCAGGCGACCCAATTGAGCCAGAAGCTCGAGACCCTGAGCCTCGTGCAGAACGGACCAGGCAACAGCTTCGCGTCGGGCCCATCGTCCACGACCACCAGCAGCCCGACGGCCACCGGGCCCACGGTCACCGCCATCGCGGGGTCCGCGACGGGCACCCTCATCCAGAACTCGCTGAACAACCAGCAGATCCGCTACCAGACCATCATCAATGCCAGCAGCAACGGGCTGGGCATGGTGCGGTCCGTGAACCTGCACAGCACCCTGGCCGACGCGATCCAGCAGAGCATTGGCCAACGGTGACGGTGAATTTTCACAAAATACCGCTCCATCGCTTGCTCCATATGCGCTGACAGCTATATTTTCCATAGCATCATGCAGCACTCACTCGCATCCGCCATGACCACCGCAACAGCCCCGGCGGCCCATCACGGTGTGCGTGCACCGCGCTGCACCTGCAGCGTCACAGCACTGAGACACCACCGTCTGGCGCAGCTGGAAAGTGCAGGGCAAGGGGCGGCTCGCGATGCCGGATTGCCATGCCAGCGGGCCTGCCCGGCGCGGTTCATGCATCAGCGTGCCGTGGCATTTGGGAAGGAAGCGCCTTGCACTCCCTGTTTTTCGGCGCCGGGCGACGGCGTCTTTTGCGATAGCCGGACCAACGCGCCTTCGGGGCATCTGGCTGGCACCAAAGTTGCTGTGCCCTTTGTGAATTGCGCCCGCGCAGCTCAACCCTCGATCCTGTTCCACTCACCGTAGGAGGCTCTATGAAGATGACACTTGTGGCTTCGGCCATGGCAGTTGCGTTTGGCATCAGCGGCGCAGCATTCGCCAGCACCACCGACCAGGACACCACCCAAACCGGCACGTCAGGAACCAATTCCAGCACCAACACCAACAGCAGTGCGAGCAATGACAACAACAGCCGGGCTACCACCCAGAACACAACACGCACCGACACCACCAACACCACCACCAATACCAACACCAACCAGTCCGACAACAGCACCAACAGAGGCTCTGGCACGGCCATGGCTAGCGCAGCCCGCTCGGCAGCCATGAACAATGGCTCGACAGGCACGCTGAGCGATACCTTCAATGTGTCTACCGCCATGGCCACCAGCAACCTCAGCGGCATGGTCACGGGCAACCGCGTGCGTGATATTGGCAACAGCGCCTACAACACCGGCAATGCGAACGGCGGCACAGGCCAGGCGGGCGCGGGCGGCGCCAGCAACGGTGGCAGCGCCCGTGGCACGGGCACAGGGGGTACGGGGTCTGCAGGCACCGGATCCTCGGGTTCTGCAAGTGGCAACGCATCCAACGGCAGCATCAACAATGGCGGCGCCACCAATGGCAGCGCCAATGCGGGCGCCGGTGGCAATGGCAATGGCGGACGTGCCAATGGCGGCGACACCGGCGGCATGGCCTCCGCCAATGGCAATGGCAGCGGCGGCGGCGGCGGCAGTGGCTCCGCCAACGGCGGCAATAACAGCGGCGGCGGGGGCACCGGCACCGACGGCGGCACCACCAGCGCGACGCCGGCACTCGCGGCCGCCGACACCACCGGAGGTAGCGGTGGCGCCGGCGGCACCAGCGGGGCAGGCGGTGCCTCCAATGCCAGCGGCACGGGCGGCAGCGCCAACAGCAATGGCGGCGGCAGCACCCGAACCGCTGGCATGGGCACCGGCGGCGCCGGCGGCAGCGCCACCAATGGCAGCGCCACCAATGGCAGCGCCAACAACGGTGGCAACACCGGCGGCAGCGGCGTTGCCGGTGGCAATGGCACGGGCGGCACGGGTGGCGCGGGCAATGGCGGCACCAACACCGCCGACGGCGGCGCCGGTGGCACGGGCATGGGCGGCACGGGCGGCGCGGGCGGCACCAACACCGTGAACGCCGGCACGTTCAGCATGGCCAACACCATGAGCAGCGTCGGCCAGTCGGCCGCCGGCATCATGGTCGCGAGCCAGAACAGCGGCATCTCGTCGCTGATCCAGCAAAGCGTGAATGTGCAGGCCAACCTGGCCGTCGGCGGCGCAGCCGCCGCCACCACCCCGGCCGCGACGCGATAAACCTCGGTCCCGGAACCGCGCAGCGCGTGCCCCGCAGGCACGCCTGCGCGGCGTTTCCCACGCCAACATCCAGAACCAATCAAACGCTTGCAGAACAGGCGCCGATAGCTATCTTTTCAATAGCATCATGAGCGCTCTGCTGCCAGCAAGAAGGCCTCCACGGTCTGCAGCTGCCCGGGCACGTTGAGCGCCGGCGCGTGGCCGCAGCCCTGCACTTCAAGCACCTGCAGCTGTCCCCGCGCACCAGGGCCGCGCAGCTGCATGGCTGCTGTGGTCTGCGGCAGCACCAGGTCGGACTCGGCGCCGCGCAGGCACAGCACGGGGATGTCGAGCGCGTCGTAATGCTCCCAGATGCGGTAGTCGTTGTCGTGCTGCGTGAACTGCTGCACCATGGCCGGGTCGTAGTGGGGCGTGACGCGGCCGTCGCCCAGGCGGCGCGTGGAGGTTTCGGTCAGGCGCCGCCACTGTGCGTCGCTGAGCCAGCCATAGGGCTGGTAGACCTGCCGGAAGAACGCCTCGAGTTCGCGCACGGTGTCGAAGGCCGGCGGCTGGCCGGCATAGGCCTTGATGCGCGCGAGCGCCGCGTCGGCCAGTTGCGGCGCGTTGTCGTTGAGCAGCAGGCTGCGGATGCGCCCCTTGAGCTGCGGCTCGAACAGCCCCGACGCGCAGACCGTGCCAATGGCGCCGCCCATCGAGGTGCCCACCCAATGCGCCTGTGCGATGCCCAGCTGGTCAAACAGGTCGGCGGCGATGCGGGCGTAGAACGACAAACGGTACTCGTCCTGCGGGCCGCGCGGCTCCACTGGCTCAGGCCGCGCCCGAGCGTGTCCGGGCAGATCACGCGCCAGCGCGGCGCCAGGTGCGCTGCCAGTTCGTCCATGTCGCGCCCGGTGCGCGCCAGGCCATGCCACGCAATCACCACGGGAGCGTCCTGCGCGCCCCATTCCGTGTAGTGGATTTCGTAGCCGGCGCAGGTGGCGTAGCGGGAAGAGGGAGACATGTTGAAAGACCTTGTGCAACAGGAAGACGGGGCCCCGCCGCCTCATTTCATGAGCCGGCCCGAGCGCCCGATCACGGTCACTTCGACATAGCGCGACCCGATGCGGTTGGTGGGTGAGTAGCCCACGGTGACGCCGCCCAGGTCCAGGCGCTGCAGGGATTCGAGGGCCTTGAGCACCTTGGCACGCGTGGGTGCGGGGCCGGCGCGGCGCAGCGCCTCGACCAGCACCTTCGCCCCCAGGAACTGCTCGAAACTGGTGTAGTTGACCTCGGCTCCGGGCGCGTACTGTTTCAGCAGCTGCTGGTACTCACGCACCACCGGCAGCTTCGGCTGGTAGGGGTACGGCACCACCTGGCTGATGCCCAGGCCATGGGCGTTCTGCAGCCCGGCAAGCTTGACCAGTTCGGCCGGGTCCACCACCGAAATGCTGTAGAGCTGCGCGCCGCCGCCCTGCGCGCGGTAGCGCTGGATGAAGGCCGCCGCCGGCTTGTTGATGGCGATCATGATGACGGCCTGCGCATCGGCGGCCTGGATAGCGCGGACCGCACCGTCCACCTGGTCGGTGTTGCGCTCGTATCCGGCCGACGCCACGAGCCGGAGCTTGCGCTTGGCCAGCGCCGCCTCCACGCCCGCCAGGCCCGCCTTGCCAAAACCGTCGTCCTGGTACATCACGGCCACGCGGTCCATGCCCAGCGTGGTGAGCTGCTGAACCATGTGCTCGGCTTCGTCGGCATAGCCTGCGCGCACATGGAAGATCCACGGGTTGAACGGGCTGCGCAGCGGCTCGCCGCCGGTGTAGGGCGCCACCAGCGCCGCCCCGCCCTGCTCCAGCACGCCATCGGTCAGCAGCTGCGTGATGTTGGCCGTGCCGGCGAAACCATAGAGCGCCACCACTTCGGGGCGCTCGAGCAGCCCACGCGTGAGGCGCACCGTGTCGAGCACCTTGTAGCCGTCGTCCACCACGTGCTGGCGGATCTGGGCGCCGTGCACGCCGCCCTGGGCGTTGACCCAGTCAAAGTAGATTTTTCCGCCCAGCACCATTTGCTGGCCGGTGGTGGCGAGCACCCCCGACAGGGGCGCCACCTGGCCAATGACGATCTCACCGGCACGGGCAGGCTGCGCCAGTCCCCCTCCAGCGCAGAGAGCGAGCGCGGCCAGCAGGCCGGCCGCGCACGACTTCCAGAATGTTTGCATGGTGGGGTTCCTGCGCAGCCAGCCCGGGCTCAGTTGGGAACGCTCAGCGACGTGCCCGCAAAGCCAATCTGGTTGGCGGCTGCGGGCGCTGCCACAAACGGCGGCACGTTGCTGGCGGTGATGGCCGGGGCCGCACCGGGCGCGCCGCCGCGCGGCGTGGTGCGCACCACCTGGCTCGCAGGCAGCGCGGCGCCGCTCTTGAGGTGGGCGTACATCGCGTCCATGGCCTGGTTGAAGTACGGGTGCAGCGGCACGAAGCGCGTGTCGAACCCGCTGAACGGCAGGAAGGTGTCGAAGTGCTGGCCGTTCGTCACCTCGATGTAGCGCAGCTTGCTCGCGGCACCTTCCACCACCTTGTTGTAGGCGGCGTAGGCCCGCGAGTTGTTGTTCACCGGCACCAGGGCATCGCTGCGGCCGCTCACGATGATGGTGGGCTTGCCGCGCAGGTTGCCGTTCAGCACCACCTCGGCAATGCCGGCGCGCACGGCGTCGCTCTGCGCCTTGGTGGGCATCGTGGTAGCCGTGAGTGCCGCGCCGCTGACCGGGTCGGTGCCCATGACCAGCGCGCGCTGGCACAAGGCGTTGTCCAGGCCGAAGTCGGCGACGCCGGTCGACGGCGACACGGCAAACTGCCACGCCTTGGCGCCGCCCACCGAGTCGTTGTAGACCACGCTGGCCGGCGTGCCGTTGGCGGTGCCGTTGGCCGTGGCAAAGCTCTGCGCCAGCGCCGCAGGCGTTGCAGCGATCGGGTCACCTGTGGCATTGACTGCCGCAAAACTGGTGTTGCAGACATTGGCCTCGACCGGGAAGCGGCCGTAGCTGACCGGGTACATCGCCGACAGGATGGGCCCGTTGCCCAGCGCGTAGTGCGCGTTGTGCATCTGGTCGTGCTCCGGCGTCCAGCCATAGGCGCGCAGTTTGTTCAGCGCATCGAGCGACCGGGCGGCGGTGTCGGCGCCACTGACCAGCCCCTTGGCCGCCAGGCTGTCGCAGCGTGCCGTGGCCCGCGCCGTCAGGCCGGTCAGGCCGATGTAGTTGAAGATGGACGTCTCCGCTATGGCCGCGCCTGCCGCCAGCGCCGCGCAGGGCTGGTAGAGGTTGCCGTAGGTCGTGTAGTCGGCCAGCGTCTTGCCGTAGCCGGTGACCGCAGCGCCGCCGAACTGGATGCCATACCCATTGGCCGTCGGCATTTCAGCCACTGGCTCGGACGCGACCACGCCATCGATCAGGCCTGCGCTGTCCTGCTCGGCGGCGCGCAGCGAAGCGGCGCCGCCGTTGGACGCAGAGCCCGCAATCACCAGGGTGTTCTCGGGCGTGAACGGCACCCGGTTGGCGTCCGTGCCGTAGCGGTCATTGAGCACAAACAGCGCATAGCGGCCTGCGGCCAGCGTGTCGGTGCCCCAGTCCTTTTCGGGGTTCAGCTGCGAGTGCACCTGCTTGAGCGCGAGCCGGTTCGGGAACACGGCGTTGTAGGCCGCCCGGGCCGCGTCGCTGATGTTCGCGGCAAAGAAGTTGAGGGCGCCAGCCGCGCTGCGCGTGGCGCGCGTGCCATCGATCTTAGTGACGGTGTCATCCATCATGTTGTAGATGCCCACGCCCTTGCCGGCATCGGTCAGGGCGACGGCGCAGCCGTGCTTGAGGCCCCACTCCCCGGCCGTGCCGATGGCGCCGTAGACGCCGCGCGAGCCCGACGAGGCGCCCAGCACCACGCAGGGACTGGCCTGGTTGAAGCTGTCGGGCACCTGCACCGCGATCACGGTGCGCTTGCGGCCCGAGCCATCGTCGAGCACCGCCACGTACTCACGGCCGGGAATCAGGCCCTCGCTGGCCGTGACGGCGCCGGCGGCGGTGACGTTGGGCCCGTACAGCGTGCCGTAGCCGCCAGCAGCCGAGTAATCCAGGATGCCGCGGTAATTGGAGTACAGCGCGTTGCGGCGCAGCTCTGCGGCCGTGGGGTTGGCGGGATCGGCATAGGCCGGCGCGGTGGCCGCGCCGAGCCCGGACTTGCCGATGCCTCCGGTCAGCAGATCCTGCGTGGTGGCAGTGCTGCCCGTGCCCACCGTGGTCGCGGGGTAGACCGTCGCGCTCACCTGCGTCACCCCCTGTGGAAGAACGTTGGTCGGCAGCGGTGTTCCACCACCGCATGCAGCCAGCACGGCCCCTGACAACGCGGTCAGGGCCACTTTCAGGGCCCGCTTGTCCTGCAGATTCACTTTCATGATGTCTCCTTTTTTCACTGACACAAAAAGCGTGCTCAGCGTGCCGCACGCAGGGATCTGAGGCGCCCAACGACGCCGGTGGGAAAGTAATAGACCGACAACACAAACAGCACGCCCAGCCACAGCAGCCAGCGGTCGGGCGAGAGCAGCGCCGCGAGCCACGGCAGGCCCGAAGCCCCTTCGCTGCCCAGGCGCAGCAGGTCCTGCAGGTAGCTTTGCGCCACCAGGAACAGCACGGCGCCGATCACCGACCCGTAGACCGTGCCCATGCCGCCGATCACCACGATCAACAGGCAGTCCATCATGATTTCAAAGCTCAGCGAGGTGTCGGGGCCGTTGTAGCGCAGCCAGAGCGCCAGCATGGCGCCCGCAAGCGTGGCGAACAGCGCCGAGAGCACGCTCGACGTGGTGCGGTAGACCACCACGCGGTAGCCGATGGCCTCGGCGCGGAACTCGTTCTCGCGGATCGCCTGCAGCACCCGGCCGAACGGCGAGTTGACGATGCGCAAGAGCGCCAGCACCAGCGCCACGGCCACCACGAACAGCAGGTAGTAGCACAGCAGGCGGCCGTCGATGGTGACGCCCAGGAAGGGCTCATCGAACGGCTCGAAACTCGGCGACAGGATCGCGGGCACCTTGAAGGTCAGGCCGTCCTCGCCGCCCGTGATGTCCGACAGCTGCGAAGCAAGCGTCTGGAACGCCGCCGCCACGGCCAGCGTGATCATGGCAAAGAAGATGGCGCGCACGCGCAGCGAAAACAGCCCCACGGCCAGCGAGAGCAGGAGCGACAGCAGCAGCGCGCCGCCGATGCCCGCAGCCAGCGCCGTCCATGTCGGGCCCAGGCGCGTGGTGGCCACGGCCACGCCATAGGCGCCAATGCCGAAGAACATGGTGTGCGCAAAGCTCACGATGCCGGTGTAGCCGAGCAGCAGGTCGAAGCTCGCGACGAGCACCACGAACACCAGCACCTTGGCTGCTACCGACAGCGCCTTGACGCCGGGGAACAGGAAAGGTGCGAGCGCCAGGCCCAGCACGATGGCCACGAGGATGGCGGCCAGCAATTTGCTGCGCGGGTAGTCGTTGGAAAGAAGACGGTTCAACATGGTCGTTTTCCTTCAGCGGTTCGCGACCGGATAGACGCCCTGCGGGCGCCACAGCAGGATGGCAACCATCAGCGCGATGTTCGAGAACAGCGCCACCTTGGGCACCAGAAAGCCCGTGTAATTGGCCATCAGCCCCACCAGCAGCGCGCCGATCAGCGCGCCGCCCGTGCTGCCCAGGCCGCCGATGATGATCACGATGAAGATCAGCACGTTGACCTGCGCGCCCATCTGCGGCACCACGTTCTGCTGGTACAGCCCCCACATCACGCCGCCCAGGCCCGCCAGCGCCGAGCCGACCACGAACACGCCCACGAACAGGCGGCGGATGCGGTAGCCGAGCGACTCGACCATCTCGCGGTCCTGCACGCCGGCGCGGATCAGCAGGCCGACCTTGGTGCGCGCGAGCGTCCAGGCCAGCACGCCAAACACCAGCAGGCCCACGGCCACGGCCACGAGGCGGTATTTCTCGATCGCGGCGTCGCCCACCAGCAGCGCACCGCGCATGCCTTCGGGCAGCGGCAGCGGAATCTGCGCCGGTCCCCAGACGACCTTGATCAGCTCCTCGCCGATGATCATGCCGCCCATGGTGATGAGGATCTGCTTCAGGTGCTGGCCATACACCGGCCGCACGATGAAGCGCTCGAACGCCAGGCCCACCGCGCCGGCCACCGCCATCGCCACCAGCATGGCCGGCAGCACCGCGACCAGGTTGCGCCACAGCTCGGCGCTGCCCGTCCAGTCGCCCATGGCGCCCAGCACGCTCGTGGCGACGAACGCGCCGAGCGCGATGAACACGCCGTGACCGAAGTTCAGCACGTCCATCAGGCCGAACACCAGCGTCAGGCCCGAGGCAATGATGAAGATGATCATGCCCATGGCCAGCCCCGCCACGGTGAGCGTGAGCCAGGTCGAGGGCGAGCCGATGAAGCGGCAGCACCAGCAGGGCCAGCGCCGGCACCAGCACCAGCGGTTTCCAGTCGAGATCGCGCGCACGCATGCCGTGGCCCCCTTTCCGCGCTGCGGAAAATATGAATTTGATAGCTGCCAGCGCTTGCTGTACCAGCGTTTGAGGCCGATTTGGCTTGAAGAGTGTGTTCACAGCGCCAACCCCAGCAGCGAGCGCTGCAGCGCCTCGTCTTCGGCCAGCTGCGCCATGGGCCCCGCGTGCACGACAACGCCGTTGTCCATCACCGCCACCGAGTCGCCAAGGCGCTGGGCGAAGTGGATGTTCTGCTCGACCAGCAGGATGGTCACGCCGCCCTTCTTGAGCTGGTCGAACGCCTCGATCATGTTGTTGACGATGGCCGGCGCCAGGCCCTTGCTGGGCTCGTCGACGATCAGCAGGTCGCGCGGCTCGACGATGGCGCGCGCCACCGCCACCATCTGCTTCTGCCCGCCCGAGAGCTTGCCGGCCGGGTGGTTCCAGAATTTCTCCACGGCCGGGAACAGGCCAAAGATCCACTCCAGCCGCGCCGCGTCCATCTGCGCGGCGGTGCTCGCGCTGCGTGCGGCCAGCAGCATGTTCTCCTTGACCGTGAGGTCGGCAAAGATGCCCATGTTCTCGGGCACGTAGGCGATGTTCAGGCCCGCGATCTGCGGCGTGTGCAGCGCCGTGATGTCCTTGCCCGCAAAGTGCACCGTGCCCTGCGAGGCATGCCACAGGCCCATGATGGTGCGCAGCGTGGTCGTCTTGCCCGCGCCGTTGCGGCCCAGCAGCATGGTGAGTTCGCCCTTGGGCACGGCCAGGTCGACGCCGTGCAGGATGTGGTACGCCCCGATGTGGGTGTGCACGCCTTGGAGTTCGAGGAGGTTTGTCACGGTGCTCATGCGGCCACCTTCTCGGTGTCCTTGGCCATCCCCAGGTAGGCCTCCTGCACCACGGGCGAGGCGATCACGTCGGCCGGCGCGCCGTCGGCCACCAGCGTGCCGTTGGTCAGCACGATGATGCGGTCGGCCAACTCGCGCACCACGTCCATCTTGTGCTCGACCAGCAGGATCGTCTTGGTCTTGTCCTTCTTGAGTTCGCGGATCAGGTTCAGGATCACCGGGGCCTCGTCGTGGCCCATGCCGGCCGTGGGCTCGTCGAACATGTAGACCTGCGGCTCGAGCGCCATCAGCAGCGCCACTTCGAGCTTGCGCTGGTCGCCGTGCGGCAGGCTGGCCACGGGGGTTTCGCTGCGGTCCGCCATCGCCACCGCCTGCAGGATCGCGCGGGCGCGCTGGGTCAGTGCCTGGTGGTCGCTCCAGATGCTCCACAGGTTCATGCCCCGGCGGTGCCTGCCCTCTTGCGTGGCCTGCACGGCCAAGCGCACGTTCTCGAGCACGCTCAGGCCCGGAAACAGGTTGGTCAGCTGGAACGCGCGCCCCAGCCCGGCGCGCGTGCGCGCCGACGGGGCCAGGCCGGTCAGCTCGCGCCCGCCCAGACGCACCGAGCCGGCGCTGGCCCTGAGCTGCCCCGAGATCAGGTTGAAGTACGTGGTCTTGCCCGCGCCGTTCGGGCCGACGATGGCGGTGAGCGTGCCCGGCGCGAACGCGCAGCTCACGGCATTCACCGCCACGTGGCCGCCAAAGCGGATGGTGAGATCTCTGGTTTCAAGCATGTGTGGTGCGCGCGCCGCCGAAATCGATCGGTAGCAGATTCCAATTTTTTGACAAAACAACCCCTGAACGCTTGCCCATCAAGCGCCTGCAGCTATCGATAAAAGAGCATCCGGGCGGGCCCGTTGGGCCTACCCGGCACCAGTCAGCGCGTGTTGCGAATTGGGATCTGCATCTCTTCGGGCTTGATCTCGCGCACCAGTTCGGGCACGCCCCAGGCAAAGGCCGGGTCCACCTTGATCTTGAAGTGGTACATGCTCTGCAGGGCCTGGTGGTCTTCCTTGCGGAAGGTCATCTTGCCCTTGGGGGTGTCAAAGCTCATGCCTTCCATCGTCTTGATGAGCTTGTTGGTGTTGGTGTCGCCCCCTGTGGCCTTGAGGGCCGTGACCAGCGCCATGGCCGAGCTGAAGCCGCCGGCCGTGAAGAAGTCCGGCGGTGCCTTGAACTGCTTGTAGTGCGCGGCCACCAGGGCCTCGTTCACCGGATTCTTGGGGATGCCGAAGTAGTAGTAGGTGGCGCCTTCCATGCCCGGGAAGTTCTTGAAGCTGGCCATGGCGGGCAGGATGTTGCCGCCCGTGGCGATCTCGATGCCGTAGCGCTTCAAGTCCATGTCGGCGATCTTGAACGGGTTGCCGGCACCGGCCCAGACGATCCAGATGATCTTGCGGCCCGGCTGGTCCTTGAGCTTGTCGATCAGGCGCTGCGCGCCCGCGGTGAAGTCGGTGGTGTTGGTGGGCAGGTATTCCTCGTGCACCAGCTTGGCGTTCTTGATGGCGTCCTTGAAAGCCTTCACGCCATCGCGGCCGAACGCATAGTCCTGCGCCAGCGTGGCGATGGTGACGCCCGGCTTGTCGATGGCAACTGCGTTGGAGATCGCGTCCTGGCTGCTGTTGCGGCCGGTGCGGAAGATGTACTTGTTCCACTTGTCGCCCGTGATCGCGTCGGCCACGGCGGGCTCGACCAGCAGGATCTTCTTGTACTCCTCGGCCACGGGCAGCAGCGCGAGCGCCACGCCGGACGAGGTGGGGCCCACGGCGATGTCGGCCTTGTCGTCCGAATAGGCGGCCGCCAGCAGGCTCTTGCCGAGGTCGGGCTTGCCCTGGTCGTCCTTCTCGATCACAACGATCTTCTTGCCGTTGACCGCCATGGTGCCGCCCGTGGCGTAGTCCAGGCCCATCATCAGGCCGGTCTGGGTCTGCTTGCCATAGGCTTCGAGCGGGCCGGTCTTGCTGTAGATGTGGGCAATGCGGATTTCGTTGGACTGGGCCAGGGCCGGTGCCGAGAGCGTGGCGGCCAAAGCGGCCAGTGCGACCAGAGTGCGACGTTGCATGGAAAATGCCTCCTGTTGTGATGCCTGAACATCGCACAGTTCATGCCAGCAGCGCAAGTGCTTGATGGGAATGGAAATTCATTCCCATCGCACGCGATTTGCCTTATTTTCAGACACTCCAACCGCCTATTTTTCAGACAGTTGTTCAGTTCTCACACAGGGTTTTCCATGCGTGCATAGAGGGTCGCGCGCGAGATGCCCAGCCGGCGTGCCGTGGCCTGCTTGTTGCCGCCGTGCGCGGCCAGCGCGGCGGCGATGGCGCGGCGCTCGAGCTCGGCGACCTGGTCGGCCAGCGGCCGCAGCAGGTGCTCGTCGACGGGCGCGCCGGACAGCGGCTCGGGTTCGGGCGCGGCGGGCTCCACGCCTGACTCGCGCAGGATGCGCGTGAGCTGCGCGGCGTCGATGGTGTGCGAGTCGCTGCGCATGGCGGCCTGCTCGAGCACATTGCGCAGTTCGCGGATGTTGCCGCGCCAGGGCTGCGCGGCCAACAGCGCCATGGCGTCGGGCAGCAGCTCGGGCGGCGCGGTGCCGCTGCGCAGCGCCAGGTCTTCGCCCAGCACCTCGACCAGCGCCGGGATGTCGCTGCGCCGCTCGCGCAGCGGCGGCACGCGCAGCGGCAGCACGTGCAGGCGGTAGAACAGGTCTTCGCGAAAACGGCCTTCGCGCACCAGCGCCGCAAGCTCGCGCGAGGTGGCAGCGACCACGCGCACGTTGAAGGGCACGAGCCGGTTGGAGCCCAGCGGCTCGATCTCGCCCTCCTGCAGCGCGCGCAGCAGCTTGGCCTGCAGGTTTTGCGGCATGTCGCCGATCTCGTCGAGGAACAGCGTGCCGCCGTCGGCGAGCTTGAACTTGCCGTCGCGCGCCTTGCGGTCGGCGCCGGTGTAGGCGCCGGGCGCCACGCCGAAGAACTCGGCCTCGAGCAGCGTGTCGGGCACGGCGGCGATGTTCACGCTGACGAACGGGCCGCTGGCGCGGCTGGATGCGGCGTGGATGGCGTGCGCGAGCAGCTCCTTGCCCGTGCCGGTCTCGCCCAGCAACAGCACCGGGCTGGCCGACTGCGCCGCGCGCCGCGCCTGGCGCTTGACCTCGGCCGCGGCGGGGCTGGAGCCGACGAAGCTCGCAAAGGTGTACTTGGCGCGGCGCTCGCCCGCGCCCGCGCTGCCCAGCTGGCGCTTGCGCTGCACCGCGAGCTCGCGCCGCGCGTCGTCGAGGTCGCGCTGCAGCAGCGCGAACTTGCTGATCAGCGGCTGCAGCGTGGTCTCGGGGTGGTCGAACAGCACGATGCCGATGGCGCCGATGACGCGCTCGGCGTCGTCGCGCAGCGGAATGCGGCTGACCACGAAGGTGCCGGCCTGGTTGGTCAGCAGGTCGATCAGCACCGGCTGCGCCGGTGTCGAGCACGCGGCGCATCTGCGTGTTGGGGATGACCTCTTCGACCATGCGGCCGACGAACTGGTCGAGCGACGAAAAGCCGAGGTCGGGCAGGAAGCGCTGGTAACCCTCGTTGACCCAGACGATGCGGCCGCTCTTGTCGACCAGGAACATGCCCTGGCTGACGCTGGAGAACAGCTGGAACATGGAGCGCGCGGCCAGCGCCAGAATGCCCTCGGCATCCAGGGGCAGCGGGCTATCGACAACGGTGCTGTTCGGCATGGCCGGCATGGTAGCGCAGGCCGTGTGCCAGTACGCTTTACGCTACCAAAAAAGAGCTGCCAGCGCTTATCGCGATAAGCGCTGGCAGCCCATTTGGCTTGAAAACCGGCTCAGGCGGCCACGGGCCCGGGGCGGCGCTTTTGCGTCCAGCGCATGGCACGCGGCAGCACCAGCACGGCCAGCACCAGCACCAGCACCGTGAGCGACATCGGGCGCTGACGAAGATCGACCAGCTGCCTTCGCCGATCGAGACGGCGTTGCGCAGCTGCGCCTCGGCCAGCGGCCCCAGGATCATGCCGACCACCACGGGCGCGGTGGGGAAGTCAAAGCGCCGCATCAGCACGCCCAGCAGGCCGATGCCGTAGAGCAGGAACAGGTCGAACGCGCTTTGGCGCATGCCGTAGGCGCCCACCGTGGCGAAGATCAGGATGCCCGCATACAGCTGCGGCTTGGGGATCTTGAGCAGCTTGACCCACAGGCCGACCATGCGGCAGGTTGAGCACCAGCAGCATCAGGTTGCCGATGTAGAGCGAGGCGATCAGCGCCCACACCAGCGTGGCCGACGTGGTGAACAGCTGCGGCCCGGGCTTGATGCCGTAGTTCTGGAATGCGCCCAGCAGGACCGCCGTGGTGTTCGAGGTCGGGATGCCCAGCGTGAGCAGCGGAATCAGCGCCGCGGTGACGGTGGCGTTGTTGGCGGCCTCGGGGCCGGCGACGCCTTCGATGGCGCCCTGCGTGCCGAACTCGGCCTGGTTCTCACCCTTGGCGAGCTTCTTTTCGACCGCGTAGCTGAGGAAGGTCGGAATCTCGGTGCCGCCGGCCGGGATGCAGCCGAACGGCGCGCCGATCGCGGTGCCGCGCAGCCAGGCCGGGATGGAGCGCTTCCAGTCGCGCCCTGTCATGTGCACGCGGCCCATGCGGTTGCGCGTCTCGACCACGCGGCCCTCGTACATCGCGGCGTACAGCACCTCGGCCACGGCGAACAGGCCCACGGCCACCAGCACGATGTCGATGCCGTCGAGCAGCTCGGACTTGCCGCCGGTGTAGCGCGCCTGCGCCCGAGATCTGGTCCAGGCCGATGCAGCCCGCCGCCAGGCCGATGAACAGCGCCGTCATGCCGCGCAGCGTGCTCTTGCCGAGCACCGCGCTCACCGTGGTGAAGGCCAGCACCATCAGCATGAAGTATTCGGGCGGGCCCAGCTTGACGGCGAACTCGGCCACAAAGGGCGCGAACAGCGTCACGACCACGGTGGCGATGGTGCCGGCCACGAACGAGCCGATGGCCGAGGTGGCCAGCGCCGCGCCCGCGCGCCCGCTCTTGGCCATCTTGTTGCCCTCCATGGCCGTGACCATGCTGGCGGTCTCGCCCGGCGTGTTCAGCAGGATCGACGTGGTCGAGCCGCCGTACATGGCGCCGTAGTAGATGCCGGCAGAAAAAGATCATCGAGGCCGTGATCTCGACCTTGCGCGGTGATCGGCAGCAGCATGGCCACGGCCACGGCCGGGCCGATGCCCGGCAGCACGCCCACGGCCGTGCCCAGCGCGCAGCCGAACAGGGCCCACAGCAGGTTGGCCGGCGTGCGCGGCGGTGGCAAAGCCCGCCATCAGTGCGTTAAAGATTTCCATGTCACAGCCACCCTGTCTGCGTCAGCCCGGGCAGATTGATCGCCAGGAACTGCGTGAAAACCCAGAACACCGGCGCCGAGATCAGCACACCGGTCACCACATCGACCCCCCAGGTGCGGGCGCTGCCCCCGCCCTGCCCCGCCGCGCGGCGCAGGCCCTGCACCGCCAGCAGGTAGCACAGCGTGCAGCTGAGGATGAAGCCCAGCGTGGTGATCAGGGCGGCGTTGAGCAGCAGGCCCGCCGACACCCAGACGAGCGCTGGCACAGTAGGCGCGCGCCGCGCCGCTGGGCTCGTCCATGTCGCGAAAGCCCCCGGACAGCGCCTCCCACAGCAGCAGCGCGCCGCACACGGCCAGCACGCCCGCCACCAGCCACGGCAGGAAGTTGGGGCCGACGCCGCCATAGCCGGCGTTCGACGGAATGTCGAGCGCGCCCAGGGCCAGAGCGGCGGCGGTCAGCAGCACCGCGGCGCCCACCACGGCCTGCGTGCGCGTGGCCGGCACGACCGACGGCGCAGCGGAAAGGGACGGAGAAATGAGGTGATCAGACATGCTGAATCCTGTGCAAAGCCCGGGCGTCGGGCCCGGAGAGCGACCACACCGCGGCGCCGCCATGGCACCGGCGGCGCGCGCGAAAAAGAAAAAGGGGAGCCCGCAGGAAGAACGCGATGCCGGTGCAGCCACCGGACGGCGCCGCCACGGCGCGCATGCGCGCCGTGGCTTGGGCCTCAGACCATGCCGGACTTGACCATGGTGGCGCGCAGGCTGGCGAACTCGTCGTCGACGAACTTGCCGAAGGCGTCGCCGGCCAGCACGGCCGGCGTCCAGTCGTTCTTCTGCAGCGCCTCGGCCCAGGACGGGCTCTTGACGGCGGCCAGCACGCATGTCGGTCAGCGCCTTGCGCTGCTCCGCCGTGATGCCGGGCGCGCCGTAGACGCCGCGCCAGTTGCCGATCTCGACGTTCGATGCCCTGCTCCTTGAGCGTGGGCACGTTGATGCCCTTGCAGGCGCTGGCTCGAGGTCACGGCGATCGGCTTCATCTTGCCGCTGGCGATGTATTCGGCGAACTCGCTGTAGCCGCTGCCGCCGACGGTGACGTTGCCGCCCAGGATGGCGGCGATGGCCTCGCCGCCGCCACGGAAGGCCACGTAGTTGATCTTGGCCGGATCGACGCCGACCTTCGCGCGCGATCATGGCCGCGGCGATGTGCTCGGTGGAGCCGCGCGAGCCGCCGCCCCACTTGACGCTGCCCGGGTCCTTCTTGAGCTGGGCGACCACGTCGGCCATGGTCTTGAACGGCGAATTGGCCGGCAGCACGAACACGTTGTATTCGCTCGTCAGGCGCGCGATCGGCGTGGCCTGCGACAGGTTGACCGGCGGCTTGCCGGTGATGATGCCGCCCAGCATCACCGCGCCCATCACCATCAGCGCGTTCGGATCGCCCTTGCTGCCGTTGACGAACTGCGCCAGGCCCAGCGCGCCGGCCGCGCCGCCCTTGTTGTCGTAGGTGACGGTGTCGGCCGCGCTTGGCATCGAGCAGCGCCTTGCCCAGCGCGCGGCCGGTGGTGTCCCAGCCGCCGCCCGGGTTGGCCGGGATCATCATCTTGACGTTGGCGCGGCGGCCCGCGCCGACAGCGGCAGCGCGCCGGCGGCGGCCAGGGCGGCCAGGGATTTCAGAAAGGTATCGCGACGCATGGCTGTCTCCTTGTAGGGGTTGGCGAACTTGCCGATGATGCGCCGCGCTCCTGTCAATCGGCTGTCCGCACGCTCAGGGTAAACACCCAGGCGATGGCGCTGGCGCGGCGGTGCTAAGGTGCCGCCCACCATGCAATTGCTGCTCGTCGAAGACGACCCCACCATGCAGGCCACGCTGCAGCGCGCGCTGGCGCGCCGCGGCATGGACGTGACCGCCGTGCGGCGACGGCGCGCAGGCGCTCGCCCGCTGGCAGCGCTGCGGCGCCCGACGTGGTGGTGCTCGACCTGACCCTGCCCGGCCTGGACGGCCTGCAGGTGCTGGAGCAGGCGCGCGCACGCGGCCTGCGCACGCCGGTGCTGATCCTGACCGCGCGCGGCACCGTCGGCGACCGCGTGCTGGGCCTGAACGCCGGCGCCGACGACTACCTGCCCAAGCCCTTCGACCTCGACGAACTGGAGGCGCGGCTGCGCGCCCTGCGGCGCCGCAGCCACGACGCCGGTCAAGCCGAATCGGCGCTCCAGCCGCAATGCAGATGGGCGCCCTGCGCTATGAAACCGAGAGCGGCGCCATCTACCTGCACGGCGCCAGGTGCTGGAGCTGACGCCGCGCGAGCTGGCCCTGCTGCAGGCGCTGATGGCGCAGCCCGGCCATGCGGTCGACCAAGGAGCGGCTGTTCGAGCTGGTCTTCCCTGGCGAGGCCGACGTGCAGTACGAAGCCATCGAGGTGGTGGTCTACCGCCTGCGCAAGAAGCTCGCCGGCACCGGCGCCGACGCTGATGACGCTGCGCGGCCTGGGCTACCTGCTGCAGGCCGACGAGAGCGTGACACGCCGCGCGGCCGCCGTCGCTGCGCGCGCGACGCTGCTGCTGGGCATCCTGCTGCCGGTCGGCGCTGTTCATCGCGTTCAACACCGTCAGCCTGTACCGGCAGACGCCTGGCCGCCGCTGCACACCGCCTACGACCGCACGCTGCTGGCCTCGGCCAAGACCATCGGCGAGCAGCTGGACGTGACGGCTACGACGACGCGGCCGCGCTGCGCGCCACCGTGCCCTACTCGGCGCTCGAAGCCTTCGAGGCCGACAACCAGAGCCGCATGTTCTACCGCGTCTCCACGCTGCACGGCGAGCTGGTCTCGGGCTTCGCCGACCTGCCCGTTCTGGCACGGCCGCATTCCCGCAGCGGCCGCCCTACGCGGCGCTGGTGGACTTCTACGACGACCACTTCCGCGGCGCGCACGGTGCGCGTGGCCGTGCTGCTGCAGCCGGTGGCCAGCGCGCGCGGGCCGCGGCATGGCCGTGGTCCAGGTGGCCGAAACGCTGGAGCTGCGCGAGACGCTGGCGCGCAGATCCTGTCGACACGCTGTGGCGCCAGGCGCTGCTGGTGGCCGTGATCGCCGCTCACGGTGGTGGCTGGTGGTGCAGCGCGCCACGCGCCCGGTGCGCGCAGCTCAGCGCCGCGACTGCAGGCGCGCCCGGAAGGCGACCTGACGCCCCATCGCACGCGCCCGACGCGCCGCGCGAGCTGCAGCCGCTGGTCGACGCCACCAACGCAGGTCATGGCGCCGGCTGCAGCACCTGCTGCGAGCACCAGAAGCGCTTCGTGCGCGACACCGCGCACCAGCTGCGCACGCCGCTGGCGGTGCTCAAGACGCAGGTGCAGTCGGCGCTGCGCGGCGACGTGCGCGCCGCGCGCAGGCGCTGCACGAGATCAACGAGACGGTGGACCGCGCCACCGCGCTGGCCAACCAGATGCTGTCGCTGGCCAAGGTCGAGCAGCTGCGCCAGCAGGCGCCGACTCGCCCGCTGCGCGACTTGGACGAGGTGGTGCGCGCGGTGGCGCTGGACGCTGTCGCCGCTGATCGCCGCACAAGGACCTCGACTTCGGCATCGACACCGAGCCCGCGCCGGTGCGCGCGCACGAGTGGATGCTGCGCGAGCTGGCGCGCAACCTGCTGCACAACGCCATCAAGCACACGCCCGCCAGGCGGCGCGCTGTCGGTGCGAGCTGCGCGCCGACGGCCGCGAGGCGCGTGCTGACCGTGCGCGGACGCAGGGCCCCGGCATCGCGGCCGAACTGCGCGCGCGCCTGTTCCAGCCCTTTTCGGCCGGCGACGTGCGCAGCGGCTCGGGCCTGGGCCTGGCCATCTGCCAGCGAGATCGTGCGGCGCTGGGCGGCAGCATCGCGCTCGACAACCGGCTGCAGGCAGCGCGATGGCGGGGCTGGACGCGCAGGTGCGCCTGCCCTGGCGCCGTGCCGGACGGGCCGCCGCACGATCACCGACACGCGTGGCGGCGCGGCACAATGGGCGCCATGAACACCATGGAGACGCATGCGCATCGACAAATGGCTGTGGGGCGCGCGCTTCTTCAAGACGCGCACGCTGGCCGCGGACGAGATCGGCAAGGGCCGGGTGCAGGTCAATGGCCAGGTGGCGAAAGCCGTCGCGCGAAGTGCAAGGCGGCGACACCGTCGCGCTGCGCCAGGGGCAGATTCCGCGCACCGTGGTCGTGCGCGGCCTGAGCGCCGTGCGCGGCCCGGCGCCCGTGGCCCAGCAGCTCTACGAGGAAACCGCCGAAAGCCTGAGCGCGCGCGCGCTGGCCGCCGAACAGCGCCGCCTGGCCCCCGAGCCGGCCCACACGCTGCCCGAAGGCCGCCCCACCAAGCGCGACCGCCGCGACATCGAACGCGCCCAGGACTGGGGCACGCGCTGGAGCGCATCCATCGACGGCGAAGACTGAAGCCGGCCACTGGCCGCGCCGCCTTCAGCGGTGTTGCAGCCCGCGCGGCACCGCAGCGGGCGGCCACCGCCAAAGCCGGGCCGGACCAGCCAGACAGCGGGCTCCCACAGCGCCTGTACGTTTCTGCCTACAGGGCGGTTCGCGGCACAGGCCAACAATGCCGTATTTGCCCGCTGCGCCATGCCCCCTGCCCCGTCCTCCTGCCCTGCCCTGGTGGCACTGGGCCACTGGCTGCGCCAGCGCGGCTACTCGTTCACCACCGTCACGCCGACCACGCATGCGCGCGTGCTGGCGCGCTGCCCCGGCGCGCTGGCGCACGACGTGCGCGGCGCTTTCGGCTGGAATCTGACGTTCGATGCCACCGCGTTGCAGCTGCCGCCCTCGCTGGTGCAGGCGCTGGAGGGCTCGGGCCTGCTGGAGCGCGCGCAGGGGGCCGGACTGTGGCGCAGCACCGTGCGCTTTGGCACGCTGGGCGACCTGCTGCTGGCACATTCGTCCTACCCCACGCTCACGGCCGATGCGGTGTTCTTCGGCCCCGACACCTACCGCTTTGCCGCACTCATCGAGGATGTGCTGGCGCGCACGCCGCTGGCGCCTGGCGCGCGCGCGCTCGACATGGGGTGCGGCGGCGGCGCGGGCGCGCTGGTCGTGGCGCGCGCTGCCGGCGTGCCGCTGTCCGATCTGCTGCTGGCCGACATCAGTGCGCGCGCCCTGGCTTTTGCCCAGGCCAATGCCACCTTGGCCGGCACAGCGCAGGCGCGCTGCGTGCAAAGCGACCTGTTTGCACAGGTCGATGGCCAGTTCGACCTGGTGGTGTCGAACCCGCCGTACCTGAACGACAGCGCGGGCCGCACCTACCGCCATGGCGGCGGCGCGCTCGGCGGCGCGCTGTCCGAACGCATTGCGCGCGAGGCACTGGCGCGCCTGCGCCCGGGGGGGCGGCTCGTGCTCTACACCGGCTCGGCCATCGTCGACGGGCACGATGCGCTGGGCGAAGCCTTGCACGGCGTCGTGGCCGCGCACGGCGGCTGGCCGGCGCAGTACCGCGAGCTGGACCCGGACGTGTTTGGCGAAGAGTTGCAGGAGAGCGCCTATGCCCAGGCCGAGCGCATTGCCGCCGTGGCGCTGGTGGTGCAGAGGCCATCCACATGACATCCATGCGCTTTCTGGGCATTGGCGAGAGCAACGACCTGGCCGCCATGTACCTGGCGCTGGCGCGGCGCGGCCATGCCGTGCGCGTGTTCATTGCCGACCCCGCTTACCACGACGTCTTTGCCGGCCTGCTGACCCGCACGCCCGACTGGCGCCGCGAACTGGACTGGGTGCGCGCGGCCGGCAGCGACGGCGTGGTGCTGTTCGAGTCGGCCGTGTGGGGCGAGGTGCAGGACGCACTGCGGGCCGACGGTTTCAACGCCATTGGCGGCAGCGCGCTGGGCGACCGGCTGGAAGCCGACCGCGGCTTTGGCCAACAGGTGCTCCAGGGCGCCGGGCTGCACGTGGCGCGCTGCGAACGCTTCACGGACTGCGCCGCGGGCGCCGCGTTCATCGAACGCCAGCGCTGCCGCTGGGTGCTCAAGTTCAATGGCGCGGGCAGCCCGCGCACGCGCAACTACATCGGCCAGGCCGCCGACGGCCGCGACGTGGCCGCCCTGTTGCGCACCGAGCACCAGCGCCGCGCGCAGGCGCCCCAGGGCGCGGCGCAGGCGCCGGTGGATTTTGTGCTGATGGAGTACGTGCAAGGCATTGAAGTGGGGGTGGGCGGGTATTTCAACGGCCACTCCTTCCTCGGTCCGGTGTGCGTCGACTTCGAACACAAGCGTTTTTTTCCGGGCGATCTGGGTGAACTGACGGGCGAGATGGGCACCATCGTGACCTACCGCGGCAGCGGGCCGCTGTTCCGCGCCGTGCTGGCACCGCTGGCGCCGCTGCTGCGCGAAGGCGGCTACTGCGGCTACATCAACGTCAACCTGATGGCCAACGCCGACGGGCTGTGGCCGCTGGAGTTCACCAGCCGTTTCGGCTATCCGGGCTTTGCCATCTGCGCGGCGCTGCACACCGACCCCTGGGAGACGGTGCTGCGCCGCATGCTGCGCCAGGGCGCCAGCACCGGGTTTGGCACCCGCGCCGGCTTTGCGGCCGGCGTGGTGCTGACAGTGCCGCCCTTTCCCTACAGCCTGGGCTATGCCGAACTGTCCAGAGGGTTGCCCATATTCGTGGACCCGGCATTGACAGAGGCCGAGCAGGATGGCCTGGCATTTGGCGAAGTGGCGCGCGTGGACGGCCAGCTGGTGGCCAGCGGCGCCTCGGGCTACCTGGGCGTGGCCACTGGCGTGGGGCGCAGTGTGGGTGCCGCCAACCGCGCCGCGCTGGCCCTGGCACGCCGCGTGATGGTGCCCAACCTGCGCTACCGCACCGACATCGGCGCCCGGCTTGCGGCAGGCGACCTGGCCCGGCTGCGCGCCTGGGGGTGGCTGGAAGCGCCGCCCGCCCGACCGCGTAGGAGCCTGCCGACCCGCACACAAGCCAATGCGCCCTAGCGCGCACGCGCCGGCCCCCGCACCATGGAAAGACTGCATCTCCATGGCCTATTTATGCGACAAACCCATCAGCTTCAGACACCGTTTGCGCCCCTGCCGCGCCCCTGCGAGGCGCCCCCTGCGGCGCCCCCCCGCGGCTGGGGCGACCACCGCCAGCTCTACGAACAACTGGCCCAGCCCCAACCGCCCGAGGCAGCGCGCCAGCGCGCAGCCCAGTTCGTGCGGCGCCTGTTGCTCGACAGCGCCGCGCAGCCCTGCGATCTGCCCGCATCGCCGGACGCTCTGCTGGGCTGGATGCAGGCGCAGAGCGAACGCGCCACGGCGCAGTACGCCGACTACCTTGCATCCCGCCGCGCCGGCGCTGCGCGGCGCTATTTTTCAAACCGTGCGCATGCGCTGCACTTCCTGAGGACGGTCGCGCCCACCAAGCTGGTCGACGGCAGCTGGCTCTACGGCGTGCTCGCGCACGCCCAGAACGCGCGCCTGCAACCACTGGTGCGCACCTACCTCGAAGAACTGGGCGACGGCCAGCCCAGCAAAAACCACGTGGTGCTGTACCGCAAGCTGCTCGACAGCCACGGCCTGGCACTGCAGGGCGACCTGGACGACAGCCTGTACGTGCAGGGCCTGGTGCAGTTGGCGCTGGGCTGGAACGCCGAGGAATTTCTGCCCGAAGTCATCGGCTTCAACCTGGGCTACGAGCAATTGCCCTTGCATCTGCTGATCACGGCCTATGAGCTCAACGAGCTCGGCATCGACCCCTATTACTTCACGCTGCACGTGACGGTGGACAACCGCAGCAACGGCCATGCGCGCTTGGCGTGCGATGCCGTCATGCAGCTGCTGCCACGCCAGGGCGACGCTGGCGCCACCGCGCAGTTCTGGCGCCGCGTGCGCGCGGGCGCGCGACTGGCCGGTGCGGGCGTGGGCACGGCGCAGGTGATTGCCGGTTTCGACATCGAGGCCGAAGTCCTGCGCATCTTCCGCGCCAAAAGCGCAGCGGGCAGCGGCACCCATTCGGACTACTGCCGTGTGGCGGGGCGCAGCATCAACGACTGGCTGGCGGTGCCCGAGCAGATGCCGGCATTCCTGAGCGCACTGGAAGAGGCCGGCTGGATACGCCACGGCGAGCCGGCGCAGTCCAGCCGCTTCTGGGGCCTGCTGCAGGGCGAGCGCGCAGAGATGTTTGGCGTCTTCAGTGGCTACGAGTTGCAGGTCATCTGTGACTGGCTGCGCGGTCCCGACCTCAGCGGCGATGGCCAGTCGTACCACGAGACCCCTGCCGCCAACCAGACACGCCGCCGGCCCAGTTTCCGCGCGCTGCAGCGCGCCGCCGGGCGTGCCAGCGTTCCGGACAGCCCGGTGTCCGACAACCTCATGGACACCGATCTGCCGCTGTTCCGCGAACGTTTGCGCAACCTGCACGGCACCCAGCGCCAGCAGGCCCTGGTGGCCGCGATGTCCCCGGCAGAGCACTGGACACCGGTGGGCCTTTACGCCACGCGGATGTTTCTGGCAGACGCAGGCCTGCACTGAGGGGGACGGCGCAGGCAGGGGCCACAGCTGCGCCTGCAGCTGGACCGTCTTCAGCCGCGCGGCGCGCGCGCACGCCGCGGGATGGTCGTCAGCCGGGTGGACTGCGCCAGCCGATTGACCTCGGAATCGCAGCCGTGGTTGTCCAGCGAAAACACCAGCGTGGCGCCGGGGACGAGCATGGGAACGGTTTCGTGCAGTGGGTAAGACAGGTCCACCGGAGGCTGGGTCGAGCGGTACACCACCTGCTGCGCGGGACCGTAGACGACATAACACGCGGCGCCGGCAGCCTGGCTGAACAGGCCCGTGCACAGGGCAGCGGCACAAAAGGCAAGGGCATGGCGCATGGGGTCTCCTTTTTATCTCGGCTTAGGACATCTGGCGGGGCGGAGCCAATTATGCGTTGGGGCAGTGCAGCGACAGCGCTCTGCCACCGCGCGCCCTGCGCGAGCCCGGTCAAGCCGCGCAGAGCGCAAACGGCTGTCCCCTGAACCCTTGCGGGGTGGCACGCTGTTTGCCGCACTTCACTGCGGAACCGCAAACACCTCTTTGCGCCCAGACCCACCGCCGCCATTCCGCCCATCTCGGGCTCCGCTGGAGAAACCCATGACCTCTCTTCCTTCCGCTTCCCCTTCGGGTCCCTCGGGGGACCCCAACCAGCCTTTCTCACACTCGGCAGCGGGCGAAGAAGATCCGGGCGCCGCGCTGGATACCGCCAGCGCAGCGCCCGGCGCGGCGGCCCCACCCGCGGGCAGTGCAGCGCACGCGTCGGTGCCTTCGAGCGCGCCAGCACCGCTGGCGCCAGGAGACGAAGCAGCGCCGGGCACGCCGGGCACCGGAGAAGACACCTGTCGGGCGTGCGGCGGCACAGGGAGGGGCAGCGATGCGCAGCCCTGCACACAGTGCGCAGGCACGGGCCGCGTCACCGTGGGCATCGGCGGCGCCTGACCGGCGGCCGGGATGGAACGCGTCCAAGCGCGCACCAAGGTCCGGCGCCAAGCCGGTGCAGGGCCCGGGGCATCGGTCTGACCCTGTACCCGCCGCCCTGGATTTCGATGACGGCAGGGATCCAACTTGCTCTGAATGCGTTGCCAAGGAAGCCCATGCCCACTGTTCACCACCTCAACTGCATTTCTGCCTGCCCCTTGGGTGGACGCCTGATGGACGGCCGCAGCCCCTCGGCACTGCAGCGCGGCTGCCTGTGTTGCCATTGCCTGCTGCTGGAAACCGACCAGGGGCTGGTGCTCGCACGACACAGGCTACGGCCTGCGCGACGTGCAGGATCCGCGCAGCCGCCTGAGCGGCCTGTTCCTGCGCCTCCTGGCACCCGATTTCCGCGAAGAGATGACGGCCGTGCGCCAGATCGAGCGGCTGGGCTTTCACGCCCGCGACGTGCGCCACATCGTGCTCACCCATCTGGATTTCGACCATGCGGGCGGGCTCGACGATTTTCCGCAAGCCAGCGTGCACCTGCTGGAGACCGAACGCGACGCGGCGCTGCGCCAGCGCACCTGGCTGGACCGGCAGCGTTTTCGGCCACAGCAGTGGTCCAGCCGCGCGCGCTGGCAGGTCTACGGCAATGGCGTGGGAGAGCCCTGGTATGGCTTTGACTGCGTGCGTGGCCTGCGCGGTCTGCCGCCGGACATCCTGATGGTGCCACTGCTCGGCCATACGCTGGGGCACGCAGGCGTGGCCGTGCACACATCGGGTGGCTGGATGCTTCTGGCAGGCGACGCCTATTTCTATCACCGCGAAATGGATGTGGAACGCCCCTGGTGCACGCCGGGCTTGCGCATGTACCAGACGCTGATGGAAAAGGACCGCAAGGCACGCCTGTCCAACCAGCATCGCTTGCGCGCGCTCAAGAACGCGTGGGGCCAGGAGATCGACATCTTCAGTGCCCATGACCCTGCGGAGTTCGAGCGTCTGGCAGGTCGGCCTGCGGGCGATCCCCCTGCCTTGCCCTCTGGTTCAACCCGCGCCCCTGCGCCGCAACCCGTGGTCTGAGACCCGGCCCCTGCCTTCAGTCGGACCGTGGCGCTGGCGGAAAGCGCCACACGGACATGCGTGAGAGCGCGATGCCGCACGTTGACGCTGCACGGCAACTTTGACCGTATGTTTTACCGACAATGGCCAGCGCCGCACCGCAGCCTTTTCAGGAGCATCCATCTACCGCATTGGGTGATCCGTCTGCGGGGACTCGGCGCTGGCAAGCTGTTCCTTGATCCAATCCCGGAACAGCACCACCTTGCGCGTGTGCCGCTGCAACTGCGGACGCACCAGGTAGTACGACGCGCCGGTGCGCACTGGCAGGTTGAATGGTCGCACCAGGCGCCGTGCCCTGAGATCATCGGCCAGCAGTGAAGTCTGACCAATGGCGATGCCCAGGCCTTCGATAGCGGCTTGCCAGGTGAGCACTGACGTGCTGAAGCGCATGCGCTCCGTGTTGGCGATGTCTTCGCCATAGCGGCACAGCCGCGCCCATGTCGGCCAATCATTCTGGCGGTAGTGGGATACGAGCAGACAGGTTCTGAGCAGCGCGCGCGGGTGGTTGGCATCGGGAGCGTGCCTTGTGAAAAAGGACGGACTGCACACCGGCTCGATGGTGTCTTCAAACAGGAAGTCGGCGTCCTGCCCCTGCCACGCGCCGTTGCCCATCTGGATGGCAAGATCGACCGTGTCGCGGTCAAAGTCCACGTACTTCACGGAGTTCGTGATGACCACCGAGACATCCTTGTGGCGCGCGTGGAAGTCGCTCAGCCGGGGAATCAACCATTTCGCCGCGAACGTGGTGTAGGTCTGGATCCGCAGCGTGTTGTCCGCGCCGCTGCGCATGATGTTCGATGTGGCTTTGGAAATGGCCTCGAAGGCGGGAGCGATCTCTTCGCCGTAACGCATTCCCGCCTGCGTGAGGCTGATGCCATGGCGCTCGCGGCGAAACAGCTCCACCCCCAGATAAGACTGCAGTACGTTGAGCTGCTTGCTCACGGCAGACTGGCTGATGTGCAGGTCCTCGGCGGACTTGGTGAGGTTGAGCGTGCGCACGACGGCATCGAAAACTTTCAGGGGATTGAGCGGTGGCAGCTTCTTGGACATGAATCGATTGTAGAAACCGCTGCAGCCGCCTGGAAAGCATGGGTCAGCGCTGCGACAGCCAGTAGCCCAGCAGCACGTTGACCGCCTGAGCGCTGTCGTATTGCACCCAGTGTCCCGCATTGGGCACCACCATCCATTCGCGCTCCTTGCGGCCTTGCACCAGGCATTCAGCCGCCTTCACTGGCTCGGCTGTCACATCCTGCTCGCCCCAGAGCATGAACATGGGCACCCGCAGATTTCGCAGCACGTCTGCCAGCCGCGCCTCGCGCGAGAACTTCTTGCTGTGAAAGCGCGTGTTTTCGCAGGAGTGCGCATGAATCCACAGCGCCTCGTCATCGATGGGGCCGTGCAGCATGAATGCGGCGAGATTCTCTTGCAGCACCGCAACTCGCTCGGCACCTTCAAATGCGCGCCAGTTGCGCAGCGGAACTTCGCTGGGCCGGCGCGTGCCGTGCCCTGCGCTGCCCAGCAACACCAGACTGCGCACCTGGCGGGCCATGCGTTGCGCCAGCAGGCTGGCGACAAGGCCGCCGAACGAGAAGCCGGCCAGATGGAACGGCTCGGCGCCAACCAGCGATTGAACACCCGCAGCCAGCGTCTGGACCAGCAGGTCCAAGCGTCCCGGGTCGTGCGGCCCGATGGCGAGATTGCCTGAGCTGCCGAATCCCGGCATGTCGGGCAGGAAGACGCGGTAATGCTGCGCGAGCGCATCCACGTTGCGCCGCCAGTGCAGCCACGAACCATGGCCGCCGTGCAACGCCACCAGTGGCGTACCTTCGCCGAACTCGCGCCAGTGCACCTCGCACCCACCAAGCCGCGTGGTACGCGGTCGCGCCCGTTCCTGCAGTGCTTGCGCCTTTTCTGGCATGGCCATCATGGCGTGCGCGGGGGTTCGCACGCTGGCTCAACCGCGAAGGACCAGCGCATCCACCGCGAGCACGCCCTCGCCTTCGGGCAGGACCATGAGCGGGTTCACCTCGGCTTCGCTGACCCTGAGATCCGCGCGCACGGCAAGTTGCGACAGATTCGCGATGGTTTTCGCCAGCGCGTTCAGATCGCCCTTCTTCGTGCCGCGCAGGCCCGAGACGGTCTGCAGCAGCTTCACTTCGCCAATCATTTCGTGGGCCTCCTGCTCCGTCACCGGCGCGAGACGAATGCTGCGGTCCTTCATGACTTCGGCCCAGATGCCACCGGCCGCAAGCATGATGATCGGGCCCGCATCCACGTCCACGCGGTAGCCGACGAGCACCTCCGTCAGCCCCTTGCGCATCGGCTGCACCAGCACTTCATCGCAGGCGACGCCCGGCGCGCGCTCTCTCAGATTGGCGCGCAGCTTCGCAAACGCGTCGGCCAGCTGCTGCGCGTTCTGAATGCCGAGCACCACGCCTCCGACTTCGGTCTTGTGCTGAATGGCAGCGGAGCAGACCTTGGCGACAACCGGATAGCCAAACGGCAACGCCGCGGGCGGAGCATCCATGGGAAAGGTGGCTGCGGGCGCATGCGCCACATTCAACACGTCGAGCAGCGCGTAGGCATCCGATTCCTTGAGCGACCGCGCATTGGCCACCTCGACCGCTGTGGCTTGCACACCCGGCACCCGGCGCGCGAACACCGCGGCAATCGCATCGGCACAGGCCTCGGGCGTGCGAAAGCAAGGGATACCGGACTGCGTGAGTTGCGCGAGCGCCGTCGGCGCGTCGGGCACCAGCATCGCGGCGAGCGGCTTGGCATGTCCTGCGCTGTCGATGATGGGCTTGACGGCGAGGTCCGGCTGGAACCGTGCGGACGAGCCGACCACCGCCACGACCAGATCAAACTCCGGCGCTTCGAGCAGAATGTCGAGCGCCTTTTTCATCACCTCGTATTTGGTTCCTGCCAGCGTCAGGTCGAGCACACGGCCCGCCGTTCCGGGAATGTTCGCGGCCTGCAGCTTGGCAAGCGTCTCGGGCGAGACCATGTTCACGGTCACACCGCGAATGCCGAGCTGGTCGACCACCATCGCCGCGCCGCCGCCGGTGGTGGTCACCACGCCGACACGTTTGGTGGTACGGCGTTCAAGCGGCAGCTTTCGGGCCAGCGGCATCACCTCGAACAGCGTCTCCAACATATCGACGCGCACCACACCCAGGTCCTTGAGGAAGGCATCGGCGATATCGTCCTCGCCGGCCAGCGCGCCGGTGTGCGTGGCCGACATCTCGGCTGCAGCGCTGGATCGGCCCAGCTTGTATGCCACCACGGGCTTGCCACGCTTGGCGGCTTCCCGCGCAAAGTCCTGCAGCTTGTCGCCGTGGTGCAGGCTTTCCAGGAACAGCACGTAGCCCTCGATGTTCGGGTCGTCCAGCGTGGCCAGACAGATCTCCCCCACGCTCAGGTCCACCTCGCTGCCCACCGACACGAGTCCGGCAAAGCCGACGCCGCGGGCCTTGCCGCGCGAAACCAGGGCGCCAATCATGCTGCCGCTGTGCGACGCCACGAACACCTTGCCCTGGGGCATGTCCGGCTCGGCAAACGCGGCGTTGGCGGTGAGCATCAGGCCGTTGGATGGATTGACCACGCCCAGGCTGCTCGGGCCGAGTATGCGAATACCCGTCGCCTTGGCGATGTTCCGCAACTCAGCCTCGCGCGCCGCGCCTTCAGGGCCCGTTTCGGAGAAGCCGCTCGCCAGCACCGTCACCAGCTTCACCCCAAGGCGCGCGCACTCGCGCACCGTGTCCACCACCGTATCGGTAGGCGAGAGCACGAAGACATGGTCGGGCACTTCGGGAAGCGCCGCGAGCGACGGCCAGGCCTGCTCGCCTTGCACCTGCTCCCGGTTGGGATTGATGGGATAGACCTTGCCCGCAAAGCCCGCGCGGCGCAGAAACTGTTGTGGGCGGCCGCCGGTTTTTTGGGTGTCGTCAGATGCGCCTACCAGCGCAACACTGCCGGGATACAACAGGGCGTTGCACAGGCCCGATGTGGTGGAGTCCATATTGGCCATCGCAATCAATTCCCCGTGTTCGATTTCTTGAACTGCTCAGCCCAGAAGGCCACCTCTTCGTGCAGCTCCGCCTTGAATTGTTGCGGAGAATTGCCGATCAGCAGCGAGCCCTGCGGCACCAGCGTCTCCTCAAATGCCTTGGTGTGAACCGCCTTCTCAATCACTGCGGCGAGCTTGTCGACGATGGCCTTGGGCGTCCCAGCGGGTGCCAGCAAGGCATTCCACGAATCCGACTTCATGGCAGGAATACCGAGTTCCTTGAACGTCGGCACGTTCGGCAGGGCCGGAAGCCGGGTGGTTCCAGCAACCGCCAGCGGCCGCACCTTGCCCGCCACCAGATTCGACATGGCGCCGGTGGACGTCATGAACGCAACATCGATGGTGCTGGCCATCAGGTCGTTGATCACACCCGTGGTGCCGCCGTATGGCACGTGCAGCATCTTCACGCCGGTCAGCTCCTCCAGGCGCAACATGGCCATGTGCTGGGTGCCCCCTTTGCCCGTGCTGCCATAGGAAAGTCCATCGGGCTTTTTCTTCGCCAGCGCTTCGAACTCCTGGTAGGTCTTGACCGGCAGCTGCGGGCTCACCGCGAGCACGCCCGGTGCCACGGAGATCTTGGACACCGGCTCGAAGCTCTTGAGCGGATCGAATTTCTGCTGCGGGTACACATACTTGTTCATCGTGAGCGGCGACGCGGCAACCAGCAAGGTGTAGCCGTCGGGCGGTGCCGTGGCCACCATCTCGGAGGCGATGTTGCTTGTGGCGCCGGGCTTGTTCTCGACAATGAACGGCGTTTTGAGCGCGTCGGACAAAGCGCGCGCCACGAGGCGCGCCGTCACGTCCGTGGGGCCACCCGCCTGAAAGCCGACGATGATCTTCACCGTCTTGTTGGGATAGGTGTCAGCGCCTGAAGTCTGCGCGCCGGAAAAGCCCGGCAGGCACAGTGAGGCAATGGCGAGGGTGGCGATTCTGCGCTTCATGTCTTGTCTCCTTGGATGTTTGAGATTCCGGTACCGCTCTGCTCAGGCAGCTTTGGGCGCACGTTGCGGGAACGTGCGCTCGAACACGCCCTCCGCAATACGGTTCTTGAGTATTTCGATGGAGCCGCCGGCGATCATCCAGCCGCGCGTGCGGCGCACGCAGTACTCCACCAGTGCTTCCTGGCTGAATCCGAGGCCACCCATGACCTGGAGCGCGTCATTGGAAACCTCCCACCCAGCCATGTTGCAGGCGAGCTTGGCCATGGCCGTGCTCTGTGCGCTCGGCAGGCCGTGCTCCCCTTCCAGCGCCGCCTTGTAGAGCAGCAACTGCGCCTGCTCCAGCTTCATCCACATTTCTGCGAACTTCCACTGCAGACCCTGGAATTCGCACAGTTCGCGGCCGAACTGTTTGCGCACCATGGCGTGCTCGCGCGCCATGTTGAACGCGTAGCGGCCCAGCGCAAGCGCACGCGAGGAGTTGCCCAGGCGCTCGACGTTGAAACCCGCAATCTGTTTCTTGAATCCGCCCGCGCCCAGCAGCACGTTTTCCTTTGGAATGCGGCAGTTTTCAAAATAAAGCTGGGACCACTGCTCCCCATTCATGAAGCCCGAGGGCTGGCCGACCACAAAGCCCGGCGTGCCTTTTTCCACCAGCACGGAGCCGATGCCGCCTACCCCCGGGCCGAAGCGCAGGTAGATGAGGAACAGTTCAGCTTCCGGACTGTGCGTGGAGAACACCTTGCTGCCGTTGATGAGGAAGTCGTCGCCATCCGGCGTCGCGCTGGTCTTCAGCTCAGTCACGGCCGAGCCGGCGTCTGGCTCGGTCATGCCCAGAGAAATGAGCTTTTTTCCGGCCAGCAGATCGGGTAGAAAACGCTCCTTCTGCTCGGGCGTGGCATATTCCACGAAGGTGCGGATCGGGCCGAAATTGCCTGCCTGCACGATGTCCGCACTCTTGGGGCAATGCAGCGCCACTTGCTGGATCGCCAGCACCGCATGCATCAGCGTCCCGCCCTGGCCACCATCCTCTTCAGGAAAGTTGATGCCCAGCAACCCTTGCTCGGCCAGCAGTTTTGCGGTCTCCCACGGGTAGTGGGGCGAGTGTGCACGCTCCAGCGCGCCAGGCGCGAGTTTGTCTTTGGCAAAGCGCGCGACGCTGTCGGCGAACTCCTGGTGTTCCGGCGAGAGGGTGAAATCCATGAAAGAACCTGACAAAAAAATGCGTTGATCGATGCGCAGATCATGCGTGCCAAAGCCTCTCTCCAGTTCTTCCGGTTTGGCCTCAAGAAATGAATAAAAGATATATCTCAGCGCCACATGCTCTTCCCCGCCGCACGCGTGCGCGGTGATGATTCAGGCTCTTTCCCTTCGATATTGCAAAAGACAATTTCCATCAAACCAGGAGCCGAAACCACATGTTCGTGAGCGAAAAACTAGGTCATTTCACCGCTGAACTTCACTCTGTCGCGCTGCAGCCGGAGGTGATCCACCACTGCAAGCGCGCGCTCGTGGACTGGTACGGGGCACTGCTTGCGGGCTACGGGATGGAGCCGACGCCCATGGTTGAAAAGGCGCTCGCCCTGGAGCTCGACCAAGGCCGAGCCCGGCTCGCGCTGGGCCGACCGGCCGCCACGCGCGCAGCCGCGCTTATCAATGGCACGGCATCGCACACTGCGGAAGTGGACGACATCTACCGCGAAGCGATCTACCATCCCGGCGCGCCCACTTTCTCTGCGGCCATGGCGGTGGGACAGGCCACCGGAGCCAGCGGCGTCGAATTTCTCAAGGCCGCCGTCGCGGGCTATGAAACCTCCACCCGCATTGGCCGCACCCTGGGCCGCGCGCACTACAAGCACTGGCACAACACGGGTACCGTCGGCACGTTCGGCGCGGCAACGGCAGCCGCCTATCTGCTCAAGCTCGATGCCGGTCAAACCGCCAACGCGCTCGCCCTTTCAGCCACGTTCGCCGCGGGCCTGCAGCAAGCGTTCAAGCTGGACTCGCTGGCCAAGCCCCTGCATTCCGGCCGCGCGGCCGAAGCAGGCGTCACCGCTGCCATGCTGGCGCAGCAGGGCGTGACAGGGTCGTTGGATGTGCTGGAGGGCGAACTGGGTCTCGGTCAGTCGATGAGCGATGGCCCTGACTGGAGCACTGCACTGGAAGACCTCGGCACCGTGTTCAACATCAATTCGATGACGTTCAAGAACCACGCCTGTTGCGGCCACACGTTTGCGCCGATTGACGGCGCCCTTGAACTGCAAAAGCGCCACGGCATCCGCGCCGAGGACATCGAGCAAATCACCATCGCCACCTACTCTCCCGCACTGGCGGTGGCAGGCAACGCCAACCCCAGCACCGCATCGGAAGCACGCTTCAGCATTCCCTTTGTGGTTGCAACGGCGCTACTGCACGGCAGCGTGCGGCTCGCAGCCTTCAGTCGGGACCGCCTGGACTCCCACGCTGCGCGCGCGCTCATGCAGCGGGTGCGCCTGCAGGTGGACCCGCAGTTGGACGCGGCGTTTCCACGCCAGCGCGCAGCGCACGTCTGCATCACCATGCGGGGAGGCGAGAAGTACGAGTTGCTCCAGCCAACGCGCAAGGGCGATCCCGACATGCCTTTGTCAGACCGCGAATTGAATGACAAATTCACTGAGCTCGCGCTACCTGTCATTGGGCAGGCGAAGAGCGAACAACTTCTCGCCGCGCTGTGGAGCACCGACAAGAGCGCCGACCTCAGCCAGCTTGCCCGCTGAGGATGCGCGGCGTGGCATTCATGTTTGTATCGCCACGCCATGCTTCACACGAAATTTTTCCGACAGACCCAGCCAGGGAACACGGCATGACTGTGGAACGGTAAGAATTTCGCGCCAGGAGCAAGGCCTCTTAACCAAGAGCGCCTATTGCTGACCCAGCCCAACTATGCGTCTCGAAAAGCAGGGCAGATGGGATGGCGGATAGAAAAGAAAAACGCGCCTCTGGGGCGCGTTTTTCTTGGCTTTTTGGCGGAACGGAGTCGTTCACATAACTCCTTGCAATCCGCATGAATGCTAGGCTTCACGATTTGAACATTTCACGATACCCCCAAAAATACCCCCAATGAATTTAGCGCTCTCTTTTGCACAAGCCCGGGATCAATTTGGCGTCCAACAAGCGACAACAAATATTTACTGCTGTCGCGGCCATCCGGCGATGGCTACTTGGCTCTTGGGTCGTTTGCCTCGTTCCCCGGCAGCCTTGCATTCGCTGGCCGCCACTTCCTCGGGGGCTCCACCGCCTTGAGCTCGGGGGTGCCGACCGAAAACTGAGCCAGGTGAACAACTGACCTTGCCTCTGTTTGGTGTAGTTCTTAACCCACGGGTCACGCTGATGGCGCCGCCGGCCGCCGGGTCGCTCAAGCAGCCCAGATCGTCAGCATCATCGAGCGGAAAAGCCCTGATAGCCCCTTGTCACCGTCTTCTTCAGATATCAAGAAACGATTGACCCGCCAGTCGATGGGTCGGCATAATCAGACAACATCAAGAGTTGGGCCCACGCCCACGCCAACCTGCCTTCCGGGGCAAGGTGGTAGCCAAGAGCGATGTGGTACCTACGGGTGCAACCAAGCCGGCAGCTCACTGATCGTGGGCTTTTTTTTGGCCTGCGCGAGCACCTCTGGATGCGAATTCTGGCCTGGCCGGCCGACCCTTCGGGGTCAACAGCTTGGGGGCTTTGACTGATTGCCGCCCCAGACATCCCTGTCGAATGCGGCTAAACCAGGAGCGCCACATGGCTGCATTCAAGACGACCCCGGTCGCAAATCCCCGGGCTGACCAGCCTTCCATCGCCCAGCGGCTCTTGGCGACTTCGGAGCGCTTTCTGCTCCATCCTCCGGCCGCCGCTGCAGTTCGGGCCAGCACGAAAGTCCAAAGCCCTGGCGTAATTCAGAACGAGGGCAGGCTCTGCTTGCCATTGCAGCGCAGCATCTGGCAAGACAAGAACGGGAGGGCTGCGGCATGAAGTCTTCCCGCCAATTGTCGCCCCGCGCGACACCCCGGCCTGAACCCCTGACGGTTTACGAGGTCGCAGAGCACGGCACCATTTCAGACCCCACCGTGCCCCTGCCCAAAATACGCGCTGACGTGTTCCATATCATTTCGCCGAGCTGCATCCGCACCATTGATGAACTCATCTCGGCCGTTGAAAGTTGCGCACTTCTTGCCGGTCATTTCTCTGTTCTCGCCGCGGACCATTTGTCTGACATCGAGGATGAACTCGACGCGGAGGACAACGCACTCGGTTTTGTCGAGCGGCGCCGTCTTGCATTTTTGGTTGCAGCATTGCGCGACGCTCCTGAGGCCGGTTGGCGCGACTGGGTAGAGCACGAAGGTGACCCGGGCTTGGCTGGCTTCAAGGAGATCATGCAGAAATGGCTGGACGAGGGTATCGACTGGGACGAGGCCGACTCGTTTGGCGGCGGCTGGAGCGGGCAAGGTGCTGCCCTGGGGTTTTTTTCCGACCTGGACGCCAAGGTACTTCAGGCGCTGGGCGTGGTGATCATCGAGGGTGAGCATCCCGGCAGCAGTTACTACGCGGCCGAACTCCGGGATGAAATCGCCAATGCCAACCAGACCGCCCAGGCATTGGGTCTGGCGTGTCGGTTCCGGGCAGAAGACCAGGGAGCTGCGGCTGAGCCAGCTTGGGGCCCTGTCGTTGCCGTCTCCAAGGGGGCCAGCGTATGAGCAAGCATCTTGCCCCATCCGTTGCAGCAGGAATGAACCTGCACTGGCTGCTGCGTTACGCCAGGCGCTGGCAGCTCAAGCTGAAGCCCGGCGAGCTGCCAGCCAACGCCATCAAGAGTCGGTTCACACCGCCCGCCTGGCGCCTGGTGTGCCGCAGCGGCCGTGACCGCTTCATCCCTATCCTGCGCAACCGGCACCTTACTTTTGACAGCCTGGTGCACTACGCTCAGACCCTGGTCGAGCATGGCTTTCAGGTCGCTCCAAACCCCGAATTCCTTGACCACTTCATCCGGGCGAGCTATCGATTTTTTGACCGCTTGCCACGCGTTCCGGACAGCCAAGAGGAGATGACGCTGCTTCGTCTGGCGACGCGGCATGGCGCGGTGCCACGAAAGGAGCTTCAGCGTGTCCATGACTGGCTGGGTACGCACGGTGGCACTCTCACCACGCGCATGACATGGCGCGCCGTGCTGCGCCGGGCCAACGAGTGGCACCAACGCCAGCAGCTGGTCATCAATCACGCCAGGGCCAATCACAACAGCTCTGAACCCCAAAAAGGCTGGGACTTCGCCTCGGGCACTGTGGCTTGGCACGGCTACGAAATCATCCCTTTGACCAATGAGATCGACCTGTGGGATGAGGGGCAGGCGATGTCCAGTTGCCTGTACAAACTTCGTTATCTCTGCAGCAAAGGGAGTGAGCCCAGCCGGTTTTTTTCCGTCAGGAAGCACGGCCGACGCTACGCCACGCTGGAATTGGTCCGTGAAAAGCCGTACGAGAGCCGGCTTGGACTTGGTCTGATGGACGGGAGCTGGCAGTTGCAGGACTGCCGGCTGTCGTACAACCGGCTGCCTTCAGATGAGCTAATAGAAACGTTGAGTGAATTTGCCGTGCGACTCCCAATGGGTAAACACCTCACTTGAAGGGTGTTGACGCCGACCGGAACCTGAGCCAGTTCTGCGGGTAGTGCCGAAGTAAAAATGAGCCAGGTGTTCAACCTACCCTGCTGTTTATTTAAGCAGCGGGGTTCGAGGAGTGATCACCATGGACATGATTGGCAGGATCCGGCGGCTGCATGTGAGGGACAAGCTGTCGGAGCGTGAGATAGCCCGCATGACGGGGCCATCGCGCAACACGGTGTCGAAGTGGCTGCGAGCGCCGGTTGCCGAGGCACCGAAGTACCGGCGCAAAGCGCGACCGAACAAACTCAGTGCATTTGAAGCAGCGCTGAAGCAGGCGCGGGCGGACGTTGCCCGGCGGCCGAAGCATGAGCGACGCACAGCCCGTGCGTTGCACGCCGAGATCAAGGCCACGGGCTACGCAGGTGGGTACTCGGCCGTTACCGACTTCGTTCGATCCTGGCGCCAAGGCGAGGGGCAGTCAGTGAACGTCAAGGCGTTCGTGCTGCTGACCTTCGAGCTTGGCGAGGCATTCCAATTCGACTGGACCGAGGAAGGCTAGGTCGTCGGCGATATCTAATACCGCGTGCAGGTGTCGCACTTGAAGTTGTGTGCGAGTCGGGCGTTATGGCTGATGCCCTCTCCGAGCCAGGGCCACGAGATGCTGTTCGACGCCCACACAAGGTCGTTCGCGACCTTGGGCGGCGTGGCGCTCCGCGGCACCTACGACAAACTTCGCACCGCCGTCGACAAGGTTCACAAGGTCAAAGGCCGCACCGTCAACGCGCGCTTCGCGGTGATGTGCGCGCACGACCTGTACGACCCCGACTTCTGCTGGCGTCGCGTCAGGTTGGGAGAACGAGCGCGTGGAGAAGAACGAGCAAGACAGCCGTCGGCGCATCTGGATCGAGGCGGCCCGGCGCCACTTCGGCTCCTTCGTGGAACTTGATGCTTGGCTGTGCGAGCACTACCGCGCCCTCTGGAGCGAGGTCCGGCATCGCGCGCTATTTCACTAATCATTTGGTACACAGTAGGACTTACGATCAGTCGCCCCAAGACCGCGTATACCACTGCGACTCCCGATCATAGGTCTGCTTCGCGGACTGTCGAATTGCTGTAAATGTCGTAAGTTACGTAACGTTGAATTGAGATTCGACAGGACGTAGTTGCTGTCCGGTTACTCTTGGACAGGTGTTCAATGCGCTCCGGGTGCGCCATGTAGTAACGCGGTTCAGATACAGCCATACATGGAGGGGTTTGCCATGGTCACACGACGACGCACGCCGGGAAAGTCTGATGCCGTGCCCAAGAAGATCGATCCCTTCAGACCATTCGACACGATACACAGTCCTGTAATCATTCCAGGTCTGCTGAACCCTTCTCATACCACCAGCCTGTTCGATACGGCGCGTCGCGGCCAGCCGGTGGTGCGGCCCGACGACATGGCAGCGCTGCGGATAGAACTGGTCAATCTCGACATCATTCCCGGTGCACCGCCGCTGGTGCGGGCCACGGCCAAGGCCTTCATCGTGCTGCACTTTGCGCCCCAGGCATTCGGCGAGCAGGCGTTTTTCCAGACCGCGCAGCCCGCCAAATCCGGCGGTGCGCCCGACGAAACCGTCGACACGCCGCGCGGGACGCAGGCCGGGGAAACCGGTCCGAATGCCGTCGATCCGCCGCCGGTGCTGGCGCGCATCGCCGGTGAATCGCGGCTGGCGTTCGCCGTGCCTGCCGGTTTTGAAGCGCCCTATACCCTGGCCGGGCTGCTGGCTGCCTGCGAGCAGCTGGCGCCCAGCGTGCCCGCCAGCGCCCTGCCGCGCCAGGAGCCGCTGCTGGAGTGGTCATGGCCGCTGGTGATTTCGGTTGGTGAACTGGCTGCGCTGCCCGCCCGCCAGCGCGCCAGCCTGAGCCGTCTGGCGGTGCGCCTGCAACGCGCGCCCATGGCCAGCGCGGGCCTGCTGGCGCGCCAGCAACTGGGCGGACTGCTGGGCGCTGCCGTGGGCCGCTTGCCGGGCGTGTTCGCGCCGATTGAGCGGATTCCCCGGCTGCCGCGCATCCAGCCGCGCCCGGCCGACCCGAGCGCCATCCAGACGGCGATTGAAATGCCCTGGCGCCTGGTGCTGGCGCCGCACGCAGGTGAGCGTTTTCGCCATGCGGCCCAGCCGGTGGTTTCGCCCGCCACGCAGCGCATTGAAATCTGGCACACCCGCATGGTGCTGCCCGACAGCAAGGGGTTGGTAGCGCCCGCGCCGCAGCCGGACCCGCAGCGCACGGTGCGCGCAGTGTGGGCGCGCACCGACGACACCCACACGCAGATGCAGCCCGAATTTCCCACGGGCGCCGACCTGCCGCCGCCGTCGGACCTGCCGTTCCGGGCAACGATGGACGACAACGACCGTTTCCAGATCGCCCATCTGTCGTCCAACTTCAGCGTGCCCGGCTACCACCCGCAGCCGGTGCAGGCCGACCGGCTGATGCTCAGCCCGCTGGGCGGCTGGCTGGACGCGCGCGGCGCCTGGGAGCCCCCCGGGCTCGATGTCGAGGAATGGGTGAATCACGCCACCATGGGCCGCGACCACTATGTGCGCGTGGTGTACCGCGGCCTGTTTGTCTGCCTCGGCCACCGGGTGTCGCTGGTCAAGGTGACCGAGCGTAAATTCCACAATGGCCGCAACGGCACGACGGTCGAGCCGGGCAATGCCGCCTACCTGCGCCAGCGGCTGTTCATCGTGGTGCGCGAGCATGAGCGCACTTATGTCGAGCCGGGGCTGGTGGACGGCGACGGGCGTGTACTGCACAACCAGTTTCCGTTCACCCGCGTTCGCATCCTCACCACCATTACGCCCGACCTGGACCTGCCCGATTCGCCGGCCAGCAGCATTCCCGGCTACGGCGACCGGCGTATGTTCTGGCCCTGCGTGGACGGCAAACCGTTTCGTTTTGACTGCATGGGCGAAGACCTTGAAGGCCGGCAAGTGACGTTTTCACTGCCGCTGATCTTCATGATCAACAGCCTAGCGAGTCCGCGCAAGGCCACCCGCACCGGCTTCACGCCCAACTACCCGGAGGCTGAAAAACACGCCAAGGCAGCCGCCGCCGAATGGCTGGCCCGCACCGACAGCGTGAGCGGCCGCACCATTCCACGCCGACGCGCGCCGCTGGGCAGCCAGCAGGTCGCGTTTGCGCCCGGCCTGCAGTCGGGCGACACCTCGGCGCCGGTGGAAAACTTGGATTTCGGCGTGCGCGCAAAAGGCAGCCCGGTCAACGGCAACGTCGATCTGCGCGACTACAGCGACACGCTGACGCGGCCGGTCTTCTTTCCGTCCGTGCTGATCGCCCGGGTGCGCCTGCCCGCCGTGGCCCAGCTCGCCGGCAGTGGTGGCAGCAATGTGCTGAGTTTCAACGAGCATTACCTAAAAAACGGCTATGCCGGCAATCCCGGCGAGGTTTTCATGGAAGTCGATGCAGTCGCCGACCCGAATCCGCCGCCCGAGGCACGGCTGGCGTCGCTTGATTTCTCGAAACAGACCGACCGCTCGGGCGGTTTTGTTATGCCCAACCTGCAGCCTTCGGCCTGGTCACGCATGGCCGGACCGGTGTCGGGCCTGGCCGACGACTTTCGCAAGGGCGTGTTCAACCCCGGCAGGGCTTTTCCGTCGGCCGCGGGCGCGCTGGGAAGTTTGCCGCTGCCGCTGATTTTTGGCTGCATTCCGCTGGGCGCGGTGATTGAGACGGTCAGCGACTTTGCGGGTGGTGCGGCCAAGCTGCCCAGGTTCGTCGCCGAGGGCGGCAGCAAGGTCGAGAGTTTCATCAACGAGCTGACCCGGCTCTACGACATCGTGCGGCGGCTGGCCGACGACCCGAGCCGCATCGCCACGGCGGCTATCGCGGTGGCGCGAGAAACGCTGGACGACCTGGCGCAGCAGGCGCTGGCTTTTGCCGCCGCCCAGGCCGCGCCCGTCAAGGCGGCGATTGCGCAGGCACAAACCGCGCTCGACAAGCTGGCGCTGGCCGTCGCGCCGCTGAAAGACGTGGACATCGACGCCGCGCCGGCGCTGCCCGGTCTGCCAGCTGCCGCCGCGCAACGGCAAACCGCGCTGGCGCAGCTCAGCGAGGCGGTGAACGACGCCAGCGCGCTGCCCGCCGGCTTTCGCCCAGCGGTGCGCACCGTGGCGGCGCAGGCCGGCGGGCTGCTGGCCGATGTGCTGGCACTGCCCCCGCTGCTCGCTGCCGCCAGGGCGCTGTATGCCGCGCTCGACGAGGTGGTCGGTCACCCCGAGCGGCTGGGCGACCTGCTCGGCCACCCGGACCAGCTGGCCGCCAGACTGACGGTCGTACAGTCTGCGGTCGATGGTTTGCCCACTGCCCTCGGCGGCACCCGCCTGCTCGACGGCGCGCCGCGCAAGGACGTGCTGGAGGCGCTCGATGCAGTGTCGCAGGTGCTGGGGTTCGCCGCCGACCTGCTCAAGCTGCTGGAGATGCTGACCGGCGAAGAGCTGACGATCCGCTTCGACTGGACACCCGAGATCAAGAGCTGGGGTTTGTCCCGCCTCGCCCATCTTGCGCATCAACGACAAGCACGGCTTCCTCGTCGCGGTCGAGGCGCGCGTCAAGCAGAACGGCGGCGCGCCCAAGATCAGCGTGGTCTGCGGCCTGAAGCACTTCGACCTGGTGCTGATCGCGCCGGCCAGCTTCATCGAGCTCAATTTCGAGAAGATCGAGTTCAGCGTCGACAGCGCGGCGAAGATGGATGTCGACGTGGTCCTGTCGGCGATCAAGTTCGTCGGCCCGTGTCGTTCGTCGAGACCCTGCGCGATCTGATCCCGCTCGACGGCTTCTCGATCCGCCGCACTCGACATCTCGGCGGGGCATCGATGCCGGCTTCGATGTCGCCCTGCCGGCCATCACGGTCGGCGTCATCAACCTCACCAATCTCAGCCTCGGCGCCGGCTTCACCGTGCCCTTCATCGGGCAGCCGCTGGCGTGCGCTTCAATTTCTGCACCCGGGAACAGCCGTTCAACCTGACCGTCTAGCTCTTCGGCGGCGGCGGCTTCTTCGGCGTCACCATCGATCCGCACGGCGTGCAGCTCCTGGAGGCTCGTTCGAGTTCGGCGCCAGCATCTCGATCGACTTCGGCGTCGCCTCGGGCGGCGTGCATGTGATGGCCGGGTTCTATTTCCGGATGGAGCAGGACGCCGCCTCGCTCGACCGGCTATTTCCGGCTCGGCGGCCATGTCGACGTGCTCGGCATCATCCGCGTCGCTCGAGCTCTATCTCGAGCTGCGCTACGAGTTCCGAGACTGGCAAGTGCATCGGCAAGGCGCAGCTCACGATCGAGATCTCGCTCTTCATGTTCTCGGGCAGCGTCACCGTCACCTGCGAGCGCAAGTTCGCCGGCTCCAACGGCGATCCGACGCTGCGCCAGGCTGGGCTTCGCCCGCCGTGCGCTGGCCGACGAGCTGGCTGCCATCGACGACGACACGCGTTACGCCTGGCGCGAGCTACTGCGAAGCCTTCGCGTGAAGACGAGATGAAGAGGAGGTACGACCATGGCCAAGCAGACGATCGTCTGGACGGTGCTGCCCTACGGCCGGGTCCCCGACGGCCCGCAAGCCGGCCGCTGGCGGGTCAGCATCGTGGTGTCGCCGCGCCTCACCCCGAGGCTGCCGACGAGCAGGTCCTGAAGGCCTTCCCCGAGTTCCTCGACTGGCCGGAGCCCTTGGGCAGGCGCGCTTTCGCCTGCAGATCGGAACGACACCGTCGGGCTGGAGCCCGAGGCGCGCCCGATGCGAACTGTGGCGAAGCTGTTCGCCGGAAACGCCGGTCGCCGGCTTCGCCTTCAAGGACATGAGCAAGGTCAACCTGCGCTCGTATGCCGTGCGCAACGTGCTGGGTTCGCTGCGCACGCACTACGGCCAGCTGCCGCCAGGCGGCCTCCAACCATCCGACCCTGCTGCCTGGCGATGCGCATTCCGGCTGAAAGGCATGCTGGGCGCGCTCGGCACTCGCACCGGGACATCGACTTCCGGGATCGCAGGTGCTCGAGACTGCCGCTGCCGGGCTTCGACCGGTTCTTCGAGCCGCGGAGTGCCGAACGACAGGGCGGTCGACCAGCACCGTGGCTTCGACACCGACGGCGATGGTTCTACGACGCCGACGCGCGGCATCGACGCCGCAGGGGCCGTCGACCCGACGGCCAGGCGCGTCCATGGGCTGCGCGTGCTGCCGTCCGACTGGCGCAATCCCGACGGCGGCGTGAACGGCGGGCCGACGCGCGCGTTGATGGCCGTTCTCGCAGCGCCGACGAGTACACCTTCTACCAGGCCAACCGCTTCTACCGCGCGCAGCGCCGAGCGATGCCGAAGCGGAGCGCCGGCCCGCCTTTGCGGACGCCTCCGCCGCCGCGAAGGCGCCGGAATACGACTTCCACCGCATGGTCGCGTCCTATGCCGACTATCCGGCGCTGCTGCGGCGCTCGGCCTGGTGATCGACTGCGCGCTGGCGAAGGCCGATCCCTTGACGCGCGCCGATGCGCCGCGGCGGCGCTGGCCGAGAGCATGATGGCGCTGTCGTCACGGGCGCCAGCGATCCGCCGCCGGACACGCCCGCCCGCACCGCCTGGCAGGCCGACAAGGAGCGCTTCTTCGCGCGCCGCGCGCACCGACCACCGCGCGGCCTGCTGAAGCTGCAGCACTCCGACGACCGCTGGGGGCTCGAGCGGCAAGCAGCGCCTGTTCGACGTCTACCAGGTCGATCCCGACGGCACCGCGCTCAAGACGGTGGACTTCCTGCTCAGCGCGCAGAACCTCGTGGCCAAGAGCCTCAGCTTCGACAGATCGATGGCGAGGTCACCTACACGACCGGCGACAAGCAGCCGGTGGCCGCGCTGCGGTCCGGCGGCCTCGGCGTGTCCCGCCATGGCCGCGCCGCCCCGGTGGCCAGGATGCCGCCGCGGCCGCGCTCAAGAACGGCCAGGCGCGGGCCGCAGCGGCAAGGTGGTGTTCTTCGCCGAGGACGTGCTGCGCGGCTACCGCGTCGACGTGCGGCGGTGAAGGAGCGCGGCCGGTGGCACTCGCTGTGCGCGCAGCGGCAGCTACCGACTGATCGCCACCGGCGAGCTGACGTTGCCCGACGACGAGGGCTACGTGAAGGGCGCCTCGACCACCAGCACGCCAGTCGGCGGACGACGATCACTACCTGCACGAATTGATGTTCCGCTGGACCGGCTGGAGCCTGGCGCCCCGCGGCCCGGCCGCACCCTCCGGGCCGAGCACGCCGACACCAGCTGCAGGGGGAACGGGCGACGCTGGAGGACGTCACGACCAGAGGCCGACAGGGCAACGGCCTCGGCGCACTTCAGCGCCGCAAGGCACACTGCCGCGGCTTCGCTTCGGCGCAGCTCTACCGCTTCCGCGCGCGGGTCGTGGATCTCGCCGGCAACAGCCTCGCCGTGACGACAAGTCGCTCGGCGCTGGAGAATGCCACCGACGCCGTCGGCTACTGGCGCTTCGAGCCGGTCGATCCGCCGGCGATGGTGCAGCCGCGCCTGACCGAGGGCGAATCGCTCGAGCGCATGGTGATCCGCAGCAACTCCGGACAACGCCACGTCCACGGCCGTTCTCGCGACCGCCGACTTCGCCGCGGCCATCGCCCTGCCGGCATCGCAGGACTTCGAGTATACCGCGCTCAATGAGCGGCACCTCGTGCCGCCGAAATCGTCGCAACAGCAATGCGAGCAGCACGGCCTGTTCGATCCCTTCTTCACCGACCTGGCGAGGATCAAGGATGGCTACGCAATTGCCAGTCGCGAAGCCGGCACCCTCACGATGCGGTGCCAGGCTCGAATGTCGTGCTGGTGACGCCCACATCGCTGGACGCGGTGGCACCACGGCCGTGCCGCCGGCGATGCGCCGCCCGAGCAATCCATCCGGCGACCGGCTGGCCGGCGGCCAGTACGTCGTTCACCGCGAAGCGGCGATGACGACGCCGTATCTGCCCGATGGCGCCGCGGTCGCGCGCGGCGTGGCGCTGCGCGCCCACCCAGGACATACCCTGCCGGGCGTCACGACCGAGATGGTGCTGGGGGCGAGCGCGCGGGATCGTGCGCACGCCGCAACAATGAACTGCGTGATCGGACGTCGCCCACAAGAATTCCCTGGGTGATCATGGTCGACTTCGACAAGGACGCTGCAGCCCGGCGAAGGGGTTCCGGCTGATCCTGGCGGAGCGCAGTGCAGCATTGACTGAGATGCCTTGCGCCGAGGTCGTTTGCCGACGAAGGCGCGCCTGCCGCGGATGGGATGAGGCGGCGCGGACGCTGACCTTGTTCGTCGCCAAAGGACGGATTGTGCGCCTGTTCTATGCGAGCTTCGCCCATGCCAGCGGCGATCCAGAGCTTCGGCGTACCGCGGTGGACCCTACCGACGCCGAACGCAAGTTCGTGATCGCATGGCGGTGATGGGCAGCCACTGGATGCTGACGCCGTTTCGTTCCCTGACGCTCGTGCACGCGACGCAGCAGCCGATCTGCCTGCCGGAGCTGATCGTGCTGTCGGCCCAGCGGCCCGCTGGCGCGCCTTACGCCGATGTGCTTTGCCGGATCGTCCGATTGCATGGGCCGTCCACCGGCAAATTCGAAATCGAAGCTGATTGGAACGAGTGGGTCGACGATCTCGAGAAGGATGCGCCGGAACGCGTTCCCATAGGGGCCAGCTCGGCGAAGTCCAACTCACGGAAAATCACGTCAACGAGTTCAGATCTGGGCGATGCCGTCAACGCCTGGCGTACGCATCGCCGACAACGACAATCCGCAGGGCATAACCTTGGCGCGACCCCGCGCCCGCGGTGACCGGCACGAGTTCGGAGACGGCCGCTTCCGGCTCGTCCATTACCGAGTGCGCGCCACCACGCGCTTCCGCGAGTACCTTCCGCCATCGCTCTATGGGCAAGCGCGATCTCGTCACCCGGCTGGGCCCGGTCGCCGAGGGAGCGCGGATCAAGCTGCCGGCCGAGGACGATCCCGGCGCACCCGTGTTGACCGACGGCGGCGGCACGAGCCGCCGACCTCGTGATGGCCAGCGCCGCACCGGACGATCCGCGCGTGCTCTATACGTGCCTACCTTCCGCTGGCACCGCAGCACCAGCGGCACCAGCCAGACGAGCACGCGTCTCGGCAACGGTTTGCGCGTGTGGCTCGACCGGCCGTGGTTCAGCTCGGGCGACGGCGAGCTCCTGGCGTGTGGTCGTGCTCGGCGACGGCGCCCGCTTCACCGACATCCCAGCCCGCATGCTACCGATGGTGACACAATGGGGCACTGATCCCCTGTGGGATACCGCCCTTCCCAAGAGCCAAGGTTCAGGTCAGCGACTTCTCCGCTGCGGTGGGCGATGGCAGGAGCCGCCGGACGACTGTGTCGAGGTCGTCGGCCATCGGGTTCATTGGGATGCTGGCCGCCGTCTCTGGTATTGCGACATCGAACTCGATCCCGGTTCCACCTACATGCCTTTCGTGCGGCTGGCGCTGGTGCGGTATCAGCCGAACGCGCTGGCGGCCGCGCAGCTTTCGACCGTGGTGCTGGCCGACTTTGCGCAACTGCTGCCGCGCCGCCGGGCCGGCGCCGCAGCGCACGGCGGGGAGGGTCAGCGTTAGCCTGTACGGTCCGGTGCCCACACGCGGGCCGATGCGCGCAAGCAAGCCGCGCGAAGGCCTGCCCACCGAGTCGCCGTATGTCGACATTTCCTTCTGCCCCAGCCCGGCGAGGCGGTCGAAATGGGCGAAAACCGCATCGACCTGCTGTTGCAGACGCGCGATCCGGCCATCGATAGCGACCTGGCCTGGCGCGACGTGTCGGTGCTGGCCAGCGGCCCGGCAGTGCCCTCGTCCGGCCTGGCGGTGAGTCCGCGCAGTATCGCGGCTCCGGGCGCCATCGCCCAGGCCGCCACGGGCGCGGTGCAGGTGGCGCTGGCAAGTGGGCGCAGCATGCGCTTTGACCGGGCCGAGCCGCAGCAGATCCCGAGTTTGGCCGACGCGGACATGGTGGTCCAGGCGCACCTTCCCGGCGCGCTGCTGTCACTGCTGGAGCCGGTGATCTGGCAGCAGTCGGCCGCCGTGCCCCACACTGCCGGCGCGCCTGCGCGCCTGGTGCTGCGCGAATTTGAGCGTTATTACACCGACCGCAGCGTTCCCGAGCAGCGCGCCGGGGCAATCCGCCGCCGGCGAGTGGTCGAGGAGCGACTGGTGTACACCGAATTTTTTGCTTTGTGAAGCGTAAGCCCTTCAGGTGTTCGACAGCCGCTTTATGGCGGGACTCCAGTGCGGGAACACACGGGTCAGTTTGCATCGGCAAAGACACAAATGCAGGCCGCGCCGATGTTTGCGTCTCTCGTTGCTCGCGTATCCATCGATGCACTATGTTCGAGTGCAGGCCCTGTGCCAAGGCCACACCGCCTACGCCTGGCCCGGAGGCTGGACACAGAGGACGTGTACCTCTGCCTTGCATTGCTTGCTGTACTCACGCCGCCGTGGGCGGTCTTTGACGTTGCCCCTGTATTCCCGGCCCCGCGTCCTAGTCGCAATAAAGCGCCTGGCCCATCACTGGTTTCTGGCGCGCGCGCGGCCTGCTGTCGCCTGAACTCCCGGGGAGAACGCATTTTCAGCGACGAGTGCGGATGCCGCTCGTTGAAGTGCTCGAAGGCCGCTGGCAGCTGCGCCAGCACAGTCCGCGCGTCACGCAGGTCCATGCGTGCCACGTAGTCGCGTTTGAAGGTGTTGACGAAGCTCTCGGCCATGCCGTTGCTTTGCGGGCTGCAGACGGGTCTGTTGATGGGCTTGAGGCCCAGCGAACGGGCCAGCGCCCGTGTGTCGGCAGCGATGTAGGCTGCGCCGTTGTCGCTCAGAAACTCCAGCACGTGGCCCGCAGGGACGGCATCCACACTCCCAAAGCGCCGCTCCACGGCCTCGATGAGCATCTCGCGCACCGGCTCAGAAATATCCGCTATCGCTTCGAGGGCGCTGCTCACACGCCGCGACCAGAGTTGAGCCGGCCCCGAGCAATTGCCGACTCGCTCACCTTGGCGTAGCATCGCGGCTCCAGTAACTTGGCCAGAGGTGGAGCTATGAGGGCTCACGGTCGAAAATCACTTCGCCCGGGCGCTGCCGCCGGAATGTTACTGGCGACATTTCTGGTCCCGGCGTTGGCGGCCGACTGCGATGGCACATTGGCCCTGGGCCTTGGCGGCGTCCGTCGAACCTGGCAGCTCATCGATGGGGGAATCGCTGCGTTCGCTAAGCTAAATATCAACATTGATGGCTATGCGCACGCCTATCACCCACGCAACGCCGAGGCAGGCGCCCTAATCCACCTGTGCAATGCTGGGCGGGTGTATCTGCCGGACGGCAACTCCTACGACGGGTCTGAGAACAACGCGACGTGTACCGGGCGCTTCATGCAAGACGTGGGCCGCATCGGCGCAGCCGGTTGGAACAATCCGTCGGTCGGAGTTGTGAACTGGTATGGCATCCTCGGCCAAGGTTCAGTCAAGATAAAAGGCCAGAAGATTGAAGCTGTTGTGCCCATACTCCAGAAGGACGGCTCCGGTTTCTACGTGTCACCAACCACCCTGGCCGACCGTTCGGTGGCTGACGAATCGGAGCAGTCACGCTACGTCAACCCGCTTCGGATTGCAGCTGCTGTCGCGCCACGCAGTCTTATCGCGCAAGGAGTGACTATGGGGACGTTCGGCGTCGCGTACAACATCAAAAAGCGCATTGCCGTGCCTTTCGTTGTTGGTGACGCTGGTCCGCGCATCGGCGAGGGTAGCGTCGCGCTGGCTCGGCTCGCAGCAGGCTTCCCGCTGAAGGACGATGTGACACACGCTGAGCGTTTCATAGGCCAAGTTGACACGCCAGATGTACTTTGGGTCTTTTTCAAAGATACAGCGGAGAGATTTGATAGCCACAACGAGGACGCTACTACGGCGAAGGCAAAGGCCGCGTATGAAGCATGGGGTGGTGACGCTCGATTGGCGCATTGCGTTCAGCAGCTGCCACGCAACTAGCTCCGCGCCAACGGCTCGCCGAAATACCGCAACCCAGCCACTGGTGCCACCTGGACAGGGCGCGACAAGCCGCCGCCGTGGATCACGGGCCAAGACCGTGGGCAGTTCGCTATCTGAGGCAGCGAGGCGTTGCCTCTACGCCGAAGTAAAGTTACGCAAAGCCGCGCTTTCTGATGGGGTTTTTTGTCCAGGAGGCTATGGTGTCGCTGCAGCGTTTTCTCCAAGCGCAGGAGCCTGTTTACGCACAGGTCTTGGCAGAACTGCATGCGGGCAAAAAAACCAGCCATTGGATGTGGTTCATCTTCCCGCAGTTCAAGGAACTGGGCCGCAGCGCTACAGCCCAGTTTTATGGCATCGCATCGAGCGCGGAAGCCCAAGAATATGCGAGGCATGCCATTCTCGGCATGCGCTTGAAGCAGTGCGCCGAGATCGTGTTGGAGCATATGCACAAAACCGCGCATGACATCTTCGGCTCGCCCGACGACATGAAGTTGCGCTCCTGCATGACGCTTTTTGCTTTAGCGGCGCCTGGCGAGCGAGTTTTTACCGACCTGCTGGACGCGTTCTATCCGGAAGGCCCAGACCTGCGAACGCAAGCGATATGGGGTCGAACAGCCGCACCCAGACCTTTGCAGAGCGGTCCTGGCACCAAAATGAACCGCCAATAACGACGGCGCTCGTGGCAAGCACCAGTGGTGTCGTCGCCAGCCACTCAGGTCCGCTCCGCGCAATCCCACCTAGGCACAACCGGGGGAGCGTCGGCTCGAGGCTCCAGGGACAACCCGCTCGGTTGCCGATCACGAAGGCAAACTCAGCGCTTGCCAAGCGACGCGAGCACCGCCCCGGCGTCGGCGTCTTCGAGACACGGCGTCACCGTCATCGCGAGCAGGTCCGACCACTGCGCCTGGTACGCGAACATGGCCTTGGCGTCGTTCGATTCGGTGATGGCGAAGCCCTGTCCACTCATCCCGTGCCAGCGCCCCAGCAGTTGCACCCCGTTCGGGGGCGCTCCACCGGTTTCCAGGAACCGCGCGATGGCGGCATTGAAGGTGCCTTGCGGCAGCGTCCAACTGACGATGTACTGCATACACTCCACCATCAGCCTGAAATGCCGTCCACGATGGGCTGAAATACGCAGCTGGCCACCGTGTGGGCGCTGTGGAGGCGCTGGTGGGCCGGGAATACCTTGCTGCCGCTGCCCTGGTGGCAGAGGTGACGGCCAGAATCAGGATGCGCTACCGGCTCAGTATCACCAGCCGGGACAGGATCACCCATGAGGGCACCACGTACAACATCGTGAGCGTGGCGGACGTGCATGCTCCCGCTGTGAGCTGGTGTTGATGGCGAAGGCGATTGCCTAAACTTCGCCAGCCAGAACGACAAAAGCCACCGAGCTAGTGCAAGGTGGCCTTGTTTTTTGTGGTCTTTTAGGTGAGGCAGTTTCTTAAAAATCGCGTAAGTCGTTGACTTTTAAGGCCCACCTGCGGAAACGGAGGTTGCCAATCAGCTCCGACACGGGCGCGATTCGGCAGCAAATCCCACAGTGCGCTCCACCGCTGCGGCATGGGGCAGACACGGGAGTTGCCACGGCAATACGCAATCAGAGTTTCGACCGCATCGCTTGGGTCGGTTGATACGGTGGCACTGGGTCGTGTGGTCTTCATGGGGCTACCCCTGAACTCCCTGCCTGAAATCATCCAAAAATTCAGAAGCCGGTTCTAGCCCGGTCACCAGCAATTGATCCCGCGCCCGCGTGCAAGCCACGTACAGCAAGTGCCGTTCGGTGTCGTAGACCTCTTGCAGGTCCGCATCGTCGCCCACCATTTCAATGCGCTCCTGCAGGGGAATGACTTCGTCGTCACACGCCATCACCACCACGGCCCGAAACTCCAACCCCTTGGCCAGGTGCATGGTGGCTATGGAAACATGGCCGCTTGTGGTCTCGGCATGTTCATCCAGCACCTTGAACGGAACGCCTGCAGTGGCGACTGCCGCCTGCGCCCGCTCCAATTGGGCTTCTGAGCGCACAAACACGCCAATGCTCTCCGGTGGCACTCCTGTACCAATCTGCTCGGCCAGCCAAGTACCAACAACCTTAGTTTCTTCTGCCGCCGTTTTGACCACCCGAATCACGGGCGGCGGTCCGTTAAACACCGAGACCGTATCGCTGCGGATTTCTGTATTGCCGTCCACATCGACCGCCTGATCACCCAGCAAACGGTCGGCCTGCTGGCGGATTTGGTGGGAGGTTCGGTAGTTGATGCGCAGCGTGCGCGACCGGCCACGAATGACCACGCCCAGCGACTTCCAGGAAAACGGCTGCTGAAAGATGCGTTGACCCAAGTCACCCGCGAAAAACAATGCGTCTGCACGATTGGCCCCCAACGCCGCCAGAAAGCGCAAATGCGCCACGCTGAGGTCTTGGGCCTCGTCCACTACGGCGAAGTCGAAGGGCGTGTGCTTGCTGCGTGACAGCATGGTGGCCAAGCTGGTAAACATCCCGGCGTGGGTTAGCAGTTTCCGCTCCGCCAGCGCATTGCTTACCTGCGCAAAAATAGCCCACAGCAATGCCCTTTGGGGCCCAGGCAGTCTGGTCTTGCGCCCCAGGCGGCTGACATCGCGGTAGTCCTCCCAGCTCGCCAGTTGCCAGGCATCGACGACCTGCTCCCACTCGGTAACCAGAAAGTGCAGGCTGAATTTATGACCGTTTACCGCCTTCGAAGCATCGCTGAGAAGTTGCCGCACAACAGCGCGGCTTGCCAGCGTTACGGCCCCATGCTGCGCCCTGTAGAGACGCAGACCGATAGCGTTGAGTGAATGCACGTCAATGCGCTCAGCAAGGCGCGGCTCACTACCGACGAGCCTTTTCAGTTTGGTATGCAATGCACTGGCCAGCGTGTCTGAGAACGTGGTGAGCAGCACGCGGGCGTCGCGATGGGTACGCGCCAGACAGACGGCGCGGTGCAATGCCACGATGGTCTTGCCGGTGCCGGCAGAGCCAGACACGCGGGCCGGCCCGGTGTAGTCGCGCTCCACCCACTGGCGCTGCTCGGGGTGCAGGAAGACAGTCCATTTTTCCCACGGAAAGTTCAGCGCCGTCTCCAGCTCGGCCATATTGGTCATCACGCGGAACCGGCGCTGCGCGTCAGGATGGTCGAACGGGTTGGCGGTAGCCGCTGCGGGCACAGGCGCGCGCGGCTTGCCACCCGTGGCCAGCTCCAGCAGCGCCTCTGCCGCTTCTGCGGGCAGGTGGTCAGCCAGCGCCAACAAGCTGTCTTCGGTGGCGGTCTTCACATCGGCCAGCCACTCCACCGGCACGCCATAGCCCAACAACTCATCGTCTGGCGAACCGGCAAACAGCAGCCTGACGGCGGACGTGTCTCGCTTCGGTGCTAAGGGCAGTTGCGCCTGCACATAGACCGGCACCACCACCTGCTGAACGGTCTCGCGCACTTCGACCAACTGCGCCGCACCTGTAGTGGGGTGCGTCTCCAGCTTGCGCCGCGCAGCCCAGTCATATGCTTTGTCATGGTGATCCACATAGCAAAGCAGCAGACTGGCTTGCGTCTTGTGCAAGATGATTCGGATGTCGCTGCCTGCCCGCACAGACCAGAAATGCCTGTCTTTAGATTGCTCGATGCGGTGCAGGCCCATGCTGGGATGCGCCGGGTTCAGTTGCAGATCAAAGGCTGTGGTTTTTACGGCCTTTTGCTCGTCGCCGGTCAGGCGTGCCAGGCTGTCGGTGAAGGTGTCGGCGATACGAAATTCCATGGCTTGTGTAGTCAACACAGATCCTTGCTGATGTAGTGGTCGGTCCAACTGGTCGCAGGCGGTGAGATCAGCTTGGGCATAGGCAAGGCCTTTAACACGCGGCCCAACTCCAATCGACTCAGGCCATAGGCCACGGACAGCCGGTCATAGTCAACTCGTGCGATGTCATCAACCACCAGATCGTCAGGTGGCGTCATTACGCGTGGCGTCGCGTACAGCCATGAATAGCTGGATAAAGCCTTGCTCATGGAGGTGGTCAGCGCTTTGTAGAACTTCATACGCGCGCCACCGCCACTGAGAAAAAAAGGAACGCCTGAGAGTGTTTGCTGAGAAACAAGGTTGTCTTTCCATGCTCTCCACAGAGTACTGCCCTGCACCTGCGCCAGTGTCTTTTCGTAAAAATCACGGTCGGGGCATGGCACGCCCTTGCGCGCTCTCACCTTGATGTCCGCGAAATAATCTACAAATGAAGCAGGGATATTGCCCTGCTGGTCGGTCTGGAACTTGAACTGCAGTAGCTCCTGCGCAAGCCGAGGGGGCCACCATCAACAAGGGGTTGAAGGAATCCGCCCGCAGCGCCAAGACCGTCATTCCAGCAGCAGCACCGTTCGAAATGGGTCTATCAGGCGAGAACACGGATATTCGCGACCTGATGGATTTGCAATCCGCAGATGTGGCAGCGAGCCAGCAGTCTGCCCGCAAAGACATCGAGTCTGCCAACAAAGCCAGCGCCATCCTGCGCAAAGGCGGCGGCCGCGCGTACGAAAGAGCCCTGCGCGCCCTGCTCCCCGACACCCGCGAGTGGTGGCAAAACTATATGGACGATGAAGCGTACCCCGCCGATGCGACGGGCCTCGCATCGTTTCTTGCCGAGCGCGTTATCCCTTTTGTCTGCCAACAAGAAAAAGAGTCGCGCCACCACGACGCCATCGTCAACCAGACCCTTGGCGAGGGCCTGCAGGCCTACCGGCTGGAGAAGCTTGCCCGCTACGAAACGCACCTGGACCGCAAGTTTGAACGCACGTTGGCGATGCTCATCAAGCTCAAAGAGCTCAGAAGCGGCCGCGCAGCGTAGAAACATACCCAACTTCCGGCAATATGCAGAACAACCAGAGAGGTTCCCTTCAAAAATTGATAAAGGATGAATTTGTTTCGCAAAAGCGTCACCTATATTGTGGTCATTGATTCTTTCCGGTAAAGCGACTGGTGGATCCCCCGGGTTCGAACCGTCCGCTTCATATGTCCTTCACTTTGACCCACTAACAAAAGGCTTCCGGTAAGTCCTTCCTGAACTTGAAACAAGGCTATGGCCCCAATCCCCTAAGATTGAATCTGAAGCAATCATCGATGGATAGAAAACAACTGGTCCTGTCGAACTCTGGGGCCCAATAGAAATAAACACCTCCCAGCCCCTTGATGTCGATATGGTAATTTCCGTACGACCCTCTTGCGGTGAACCGCTTGTACAGGCGGGCATCGTTGTAGAGCAGGTCGAGCAAAAATGTGCCCACAGCGACATCCAGCAAGTCATGCTCCTCGCCTTTTGCAAGCGACTTCAAGATCGATAGAGCGTCACTTTTGAACTCCCGAAAGATTTCAGATCGAACATGCTCATCGTGGATCAAATACTTTTGGATCGCTTCAAAATCGCAGAACTTGTTCATGGCCCGCCTCCTTGGCTCGCTAAATTAAACAAGACTGCCGTAACGCATCCAGGCTATTCATCATGGCCGCGTAGTCCTGCGAGACATGCTGTATGGGTCCTTTCCAGATACCTGAACACCACTCGCTTGGTCTGCAACCCAAACGCCGCAAGAATCAATATCGGCCCGTTTGTGGTGGCCGTCCGACTTGAATGTCTGGGACCAAATGGATTTTTGCCCAAAGTCATGCGGTTATAGGTTGAAACGCCAGCACCCTTCCCGTCGTGCAACTATCCAGGTAGTCCGCCCACTGCTGCATCATGTTGGTCCGCTGCTGGAGGTAGGTCGCATGGTTGTAGGCAGCGCTCACCTCGTTGCGCTCCTGGTGCGCGAGTTGCAATTCGATGTGGGCATGGTCAAACCCCATTTCGTGCAGCAAGGTGGAAGCCACCCCACGGAATCCGTGTCCGGTCATACGTCCCTTGTAGCCCATGCGGTCCAGCGCGCCCAAAATGGTGTTGTTGCTCATGGACTTTTCGTGGTCACGCTCCCCCGGAAACAGCAGCGTGCCGCGTCCCGACACCAGTTGCAGCGTTTGCAGCACATTCACGGTCTGGGTGGACAGCGGAACGATATGCGGTGTTTTCATCTTCATGCGCGAAGCGGGAATGTCCCAGCGGCGCGCCTCCAAGTCAAACTCAGCCCAGCGCGCGCCGATCAGCTCCGATGTGCGCACAAAGGTCAGCACCATCAACTTCATGGCCAGGCGCGTCACCGCAGCACCCGCATAGCCCTCAATGTGCCGCAGCAACTCCGGCAGCTCTTTGGCGCTGATCCGGGCGTAGTTGCCCGCCTTGCGCGATGCCAGCACGTCACTGGGTTTGATGTCGCTGGCCGGGTTGCGTTGAGCCAGTCCGTGGGCCACCGCGTACCGGAAGACCTGTCCAGAGGTCTGCAACGCCCGCTTGGCAATGTCCAAAGCCCCACGCTTGGAAATCGTCTGCACCATCGCCACCAGCTCATGCGCCTGGATCTCGGACACCGGGCGCGCTCCAATGGCAGGGAACACGTCAGCCTTGAGGCGGCGCATCACGTCATCCGCATGACGTGCGCTCTTGGCACCGTGCCAGTGGTCCCACCACAGCAAGGCGACGGACTGGAAAGAGTTTTGAGCTGATGCCTGTTTGGTGATCTTTTCGGAAGCCCGCTGCGCCATCGGGTCCGTGCCGTTGGCCAATAGCTTGCGAGCAGCACCCATGCCGTCACGCGCCTGTGCAAGGGAAACGTCTGGATAGGCGCCCAGCGTCATGACCTTCTCTTTGCCTAGAAATCGGTACTTCCAGCGCCAGAGCTTGGAGCCAACGGGATTGACCAGCAAGTACAGGCCCTTGCCGTCGCTCAGTTTCACGGGCTTGTCGCCCGGCTTGGCCTTCTTGATGGCCGTATCAGTTAGGGACATAGGGCGCTCCAAGGGCTGTTTGTTGGCGATACCCCCAATCGAATACCCCCATGCCCCCAAAGATACCCCCAACCGCTGCAAGCTGGCAATGTCACGTCTTGGACATTAAAAAACAAAGAAGCCCCGTAAACACTAGGTTTTCGGGGCTTTCAGTGGGCTTTGTAGGACTACAAAAAACCCTATTTTGGCGGAAACGGAGGGATTCGAACCCTCGATGAGGCTCTACACCCCATACTCCCTTAGCAGGGGAGCACCTTCGGCCACTCGGTCACGTTTCCAATCCGGCTATTATGCCTCAGATTTGGCCGATTTTTAAGCGGCCGGCTGGTCCAGGCCGAAGGCCGTGTGCAGCGCGCGCACCGCCAGCTCGAGGTACTTTTCGTCGATGACCACCGAGGTCTTGATCTCGGACGGTGGAGATCATCTGGATGTTGATGCCCTCTTCGCTCAGCACGCGGAACATGGTGCTGGCCACGCCCACGTGGCTGCGCATGCCGATGCCGACGATGCTGACCTTGCAGATGTTGGGATCGCCCACGACTTCCTTGGCACCGAGATCGGGCACCACCTTGGTGCGCAGCAGCTCGAGCGTGCGGTTGAAATCGCTGTGGTTCACCGTGAAGCTGAAGTCGGTCTTTGCCGTCCTTGCTGATGTTCTGGATGATCACGTCGACTTCGATGTTGGCGTCCGCCACGGGGCCGAGAATGCGGTAGGCGATGCCGGGCGTGTCGGGCACGCCCAGCACAGTGACCTTGGCCTCGCCGCGGTTGAATGCAATGCCCGATACAACGGCTTTTTCCATGTTTTCGTCTTCCTCAAAAGTGATGAGCGTGCCCGATTGGGCTTCTTCTGCCAGGTCGATGTCCCAGGGCGTGAAGCTGGAGAGCACGCGCATGGGCACCTTGTACTTGCCGGCGAATTCGACCGAGCGGATCTGCAGCACCTTGCTGCCCAGGCTGGCCATCTCGAGCATTTCCTCGAAACTCACCGTGCCCAGGCGGCGTGCAGCGGGCACGACACGCGGGTCGGTGGTGTAGACGCCATCGACGTCGGTGTAGATCAGGCACTCCTTGGCCTTCATGGCAGCCGCAATGGCCACGGCAGAGGTGTCCGAGCCGCCACGGCCGAGCGTGGTGATGTTGCCGTTGTCGTCGATGCCCTGGAAACCCGTGACGATGACGACCTTGCCGGCATCGAGGTCGGCGCGCACGCGCTGGTCGTCGATCGACTCGATGCGCGCCTTGGTGTGGCTGCTGTCGGTGCGCACAGGCACCTGCCAGCCGGCGTAGCTGACGGCGGGCATGCCTTCGGACTGCAGCGCAATCGCCAGCAGCGCCGACGAGGCCTGCTCGCCCGTGGCGGCCAGCATGTCGAGTTCGCGGTGGTATTCGGTGGTGGCGCGCTCGGGCGCCAGTTCGCCCGCCAGGCCCAGCAGGCGGTTGGTCTCGCCGCTCATGGCGCTGGGCACCACCACGATCTGGTGGCCGGCACGCGCCCATTTGGCCACGCGCTTGGCCACGTTGCGGATGCGCTCGGGCGAACCCATCGACGTGCCGCCGTATTTTTGAACGATCAATGCCATTGGTGTTGTGTCGTGACGAAACGGCGCAGGTTGGACGGTGTTTTGGAGCGCAGCCGTTTCTTATGCAGGAGGGGTGCCAAAACCCTCGGGATTGTACCAATGCAGCTCCGCCCCCCTGCGCTCGACGAAGCCGCGCCCCACCTTGAGGTGGATGCGGTGGCCGCGCGTGGTGCAGGCCCCGATCTGGCGCTGCAGTGCGGCCAGTTGCGCGGCGGCCGGCGTGGTCTGGTGGCGGCTGCGCAGCCAGTGGCGCAGCACGTTGGCCTGGCGCGCGCCGCTGAGCGCCTGCAGCGCCGTGATCTGCGGCGGCACGCCGACAGCGGCCAGGTCCTGCTGCGCGAGCTCGTGCAGCAGTTCGCTGGCCTGGGCCGCGTGCGCGGCACTGCGCGCGAAGGTGTCGCGGAACGCCGGAAAGACGGCATCGAGCGCGGGCAGCAGGCGCGCGCGGATGCGGTTGCGCGTGTAGCGCTCGTCGGTGTTGCTCGGGTCTTCGACCCAGCCCGCGCCGCGCGCCTGCAGCCACGCACGCACGTCGGCGCCGGCCACCTGCAGCAGCGGACGGTGCCAAGCCATGCCCGCGCGCTGCCACTGCGCCGGCATGGCGGCCAGCCCGGCCAGTGCCGGCGCCACGCGACAGGGCCAGCAGCACGGTCTCCACCTGGTCGTCGGCATGCTGCGCCAATGCTATTGACTTGATAGCGCCATGCGCTTGGCTGGCTTGCGCTGCAGCCTCAAAAGCCTGGTAACGCGCGATGCGCGCAGCGTCTTCGGGGCTCTGCCCTGGCGCGTGGCGCGCATCGACACGCTGCACCGCCAGCGGCACCTGCAGCCGCGCGCACAGCGCAGCGCAGTGCTGCTCGAAGCGGTCGGCCGCGGCCTGCAGACCGTGGTGCACATGGATGGCCCGCACCTGGCCTGGCCAGCGCGCGGCGCAGGCCAGCAGCAGGGCGGAGGAGTCGGCGCCGCCGCTCAGGCCCACGGCCAGCGGCAGCGCGGGCGCAAAGGCGCGCAGCGCGGCGTCGAAGGACTGGGTCATGGCTCAGCCCCTGCCAGCGTGGCCGGCTTTCAGCGGCTGTCGGCCTTGGTGTCGGTGAAGCGGCCGTAGCTTTGCAGGCGGTCGTAGCGGCGGTCCAGCAGCTCCTTGACCTTGAGGTCGGCCACCTGGCGGAAGGCATCGCCCAGGGCGCGCTTGAGGAAGGCGGACATCTGCTTGGGATCGCGGTGGGCGCCGCCCACCGGCTCGTTGACGATCTTGTCCACCAGTCCCAGCGCCTTGAGGCGGTGGGCCGTGATGCCCAGGGCTTCGGCCGCATCCTGCGCCCGCTCGCTGGTCTTCCAGAGAATCGAGGCGCAGCCTTCGGGGCTGATCACGGAATAGATCGAGTACTGCAGCATCAGCAGCTGGTCGCACACGGAGAGCGCCAGCGCGCCGCCCGAGCCGCCTTCGCCGATGATGGTGGTGATGATGGGCACCTCGAGCTGCGCCATCTCGTAGATGTTGCGGCCAATGGCTTCCGACTGGCCGCGCTCCTCGGCGTCGATGCCCGGAAACGCACCGGGCGTGTCGACGAACGTGAACACCGGCAGGTGGAACTTCTCGGCCGTCTTCATGAGGCGCAGCGCCTTGCGGTAGCCCTCGGGGCGCGTCATGCCGAAGTTGCGCAGCGCGCGCTCCTTGGTGTCGCGCCCCTTCTGGTGGCCCAGCACCATGCAGGCGTGGCCGTTGAAGCGCGCCAGGCCGCCGACGATCGATTTGTCGTCGGCAAAGTGGCGGTCGCCGTGCAGCTCGACAAAATCGGTGAACAGGTCGCGCACGTAGTCGAGCGTGTAGGGCCGCTCGGGGTGGCGCGCTATCTTGGTGATCTGCCACGGGCTCAGCTCGGCATAGATGTCTTTGGTGAGCTGCTGGCTCTTCTTGCTCAGCTGGTCGATCTCGTCGGAGATATCGACCGCGCTTTCGGTCTGCACATAGCGCAGTTCTTCGATCTTGGCTTCGAGTTCCGCGATGGGGTGTTCGAAGTCCAGAAATGTTTTTTTTGCCAAGTTGTTTCTCCTTGATCGCCGTGCGCAAGGGCACGGCGACACGCGTTCAGTACGCGACCGGCAGCGGCGCCAGCGATCGCCAAATATACCAAGTCGCCACACTGCACCAGGGCTTCCAGGCCTCAGCCACCTCGCGCGCGTCGCTGCGGCTGACCGGGTCACCCGAAAAATAATTGAGGCTGATGCCATTGATCAGCCCCACGTCATCGAGCGGCAGCACGTTGGGCCGCATGAGGTGAAAGATCAGGAACATCTCGGCCGTCCAGCGGCCCACGCCGCGGATCGCGACCAGCTCGGCAATGATGGCCTCGTCGTCCATGCCCTGCCAGCCATCGACATGCAGCCTGCCGGCGTCGAAGTGCAGCGCCAAATCCACCAGGTAGTCCACCTTGCGCGCCGACAGCCCCGCGGCGCGCATGTCGTCGACCTTGAGCCGCAGCACGTCCGCCGGCGCCATGGCCGCCGGCAGCGCGGCAAAGCGGTCCCACACGGTCTGCGCGGCCTTGACCGAAATCTGCTGGCCCACGATGGAGCGCGCCAGCGTGGTGAAGGCGTCGCCACGCGACTGCAGCGTGGCCTCGCCCAGCTGCGGGATCAGGCGCTTCATCACCCGGTCCTTCTTCATGAGGTGCTTGCGCGCTTCGGCCCAATACCCGGGCGCAGCCAGGGCTGCGGCCGCATCCGTTGCTATGTCTTTAGAAGCTGCCACCGCATGTCCTATATGCCTTAGCGGCCATTTTCATGATTGAAACGCTCACGATGCCACTTCCCAGGTCGTGCCCACGGCGGCGTCCTTGAGGACGATGCCGGCGGCCAGCAGTTCGTTGCGGATGCGGTCGGCCTCGGCAAAATTCTTCGCCGCCTTGGCCGCCGCGCGCGCCGCGATCTGCGCCTGGATGGCCGCCTCGTCGAGCGTGGCGCCCGACTGCAGGAAGGCCTGCGGGTCGCCCTGCAGCAGGCCCAGGCAGCCGCCCAGGCTTTTGAGCAGACCGGCGGCCTGCGCCGAACGGCTGCGGTTGACCTCGCCGGCCAGGTCGAACAGCACCGCCACGGCCTCGGGCGTGCCGAAGTCTTCGTCCATGGCGGCCCGGAAGCGGGCCGCATGGGGATCGGCCCAGTCGATTTCTACCGCGGCGGGCGCCACCAGCGCGAGCGCGGTGTACAGGCGCTTGAGCGCGGCGCGCGCATCGTCCAGGTGCGCGTCGCTGTAGTTCAACGGACTGCGGTAGTGGCTGCGCACGACGAAGAAGCGCACGGTCTCGGCGTCGTATTCCTTGAGCACGTCGCGGATCGTGAAGAAGTTGCCCAGCGACTTGGACATCTTCTCGTTGTCCACGTTGATGAAGCCGTTGTGCATCCAGGTCTGCGCCAAGGGCTTGCCGGTCGCGCCTTCGCTCTGCGCGATCTCGTTTTCGTGGTGCGGAAACTGCAGGTCGGCGCCGCCGCCGTGGATGTCGAAGCTCTCGCCCAGCAGCGCGCAGCCCATGGCCGAGCACTCGATGTGCCAGCCGGGGCGCCCCGGGCCCCAGGCGCTGTTCCACTTCACCTCCTCGGGCTCGCTGGGCTTGGCGCTTTTCCAGAGCACGAAGTCGAGCGGGTCGTGCTTGCCGTCCTGCACGGCCACGCGCTCGCCGGCGTGGAGTTCGTCGAGCGACTTGCCCGAGAGCTTGCCGTAGCCGGCGAACTTGCGCACCGCAAAGTTCACGTCGCCCTCGCCGGCCTGGTAGGCCAGGCCCTTTGCTTTCGAGCCGGCCGATCAGGGACAGCATCTGCGGCACATAGTCGGTGGCGCGCGGCTCGTGCGTGGGGCGCTCGATGCCGAGGGCATCGGCGTCCTGGTGCAGGGCGCCGATCATGCGGTCGGTCAGGCTGCGCACGGTTTCGCCGTTCTGCACGGCGCGCTGGATGATCTTGTCGTCGATATCGGTGATGTTGCGCACATACGTGACGCGCAGGCCGCTGGCGCGCAGCCAGCGCTGCACCACATCGAACGCGACCATGGAGCGCGCGTGGCCCAGGTGGCACAGGTCGTACACCGTCATGCCGCAGACATACATGCGCACATGGCCGGGTTCGAGCGGTGCAAAGTCTTCCAACGCACGCGTGAGCGTGTTGTAGATGCGCAGGGTCATGGGGTCACTGGAAGAGAAAGACAAACAGCGCTGCAGGCAGCGCATTCGGGGCAAATCAGGGGGTGTTGCGCAGCGTGGCGCGGGGCAGGAAGCGGGGGCGCGCCGCGCGGGCCCTCAGCTACAATCTGCGGCAGTATATCGCCCACCGCCGGGCTCTGCGCCCCGCTTTAGCAAAGACACCTTATGAACCTCGCACCGTCGGCGCTCGCGCGCATTTTGCACCACGGCGCCCGGCTGCTCGCCCTTGGCGCCTTGCTGGCAGGTCCGCTCGCCCACGCCGACGACTACAGCGATGTCAGCCAGCTGCTGCGCCAGGGCAAGCATGCCCAGGCGCTGGCACGTGCCGATCAGTACCTGGCGACCAAGCCGCGCGACCCGCAGATGCGCTTTCTCAAGGGCGTGATCCAGTCCGAAAGCGGCAAGAGCGCCGACGCCACGGCCACCTTCGTCAAGCTGACCGAGGACTACCCCGAGCTGCCCGAGCCCTACAACAACCTGGCCGTGCTCTACGCGGGCCAGGCGCAGTACGACAAGGCACGCACCGCGCTGGAAATGGCCATCCGCACCAACCCCAGCTACGCCACGGCGCAGGAGAACCTGGGCGACGTCTATGCGCGCCTGGCCAGCCAGGCCTACAACAAGGCGCTGCAGCTCGATGCCAGCAACACGGCGGTGCAACCCAAGCTGGCACTGATCCGCGAGCTGTTCACGCCGGGCGCGCGCCCTGGCCCCGCCCCGGCCGGCGCCGCCCCCAAGGCCGAGCCCGCCGCGCTCAAGTCCGCGCCCGCCACGCCTGCCGCAACGCCACCCCCTGCGGCGCCGGCAGTGCCTGCCGCACCGGCTCTGCGCCGCCTGCAGCACCCGCCCCCGCCAAGGCGCCGGCACCCGCACCCGCAGCAGCGGCAACGCCTCCGGCTCCGGCAGCGGCAAGCGCCAAGCCGGCCACCGCGAACGCCGAGACCCGTGCCGCGGCCAGCGACAGCAGCGCGCACAAAGAGGTCGAAGCCGCCGTGCTCGCCTGGGCGTCGGCCTGGTCGGCCAAGGACATGGACGGCTACCTGGCCGCCTACGCGCCGAACTTCGAGCCGCCCCGCAAGGCGCCGCGCCCGGCCTGGGAAAAAGAACGCCGCGCGCGCATCGTTGGCAAGGCGCGCATCCAGGTCAAGGTCAGCGCGCTGTCCGTCAGCGTGTCCGCCCCCCACAAGGCCACGGCGCGTTTTCAGCAGGCCTACAGCGCCGACCAGCTCCAGGTCTCCAGCCGCAAGACGCTGGAACTCGTCAAGTCGGGCGAGCGCTGGCTCATCGTGCGTGAATCGACGGGTGCCTGAAGCGCACCCACCGGCATGGCAGGGGCAGCGCGCGCCTGCGCCGCATGGACCCCGGGGTTGAAGTGCAGTCCCTGAAGATTCCTCTCTGGTGGCTGGGCCATGCCGGCGTGGCGCTGTGTGTCGCGCTGGCGCCGCGCCCGGCGCTGGCCGCTGGCGCCGCCGTGGCCGGCAAAGTCAGCGCCGCGCCACCGAAAGCCGCCCACCGCGCAGCGGGTGCGACAGCACAGCGACGCACGCCGGTGCGCCAGGCCGCCGCGGCCAGCGCCGCGGCGGCCGCCGGCGCCTCTGCAGCGCTGGCGACCGCACGGCCGCGCCGCGCCGAAGCCGCACCGCCCCCCGACCTGGGCGCCGAGGCGCGCCTGATTGCCGTGTACCGCCTGGTCGGCCAGTCGCGGCACCGCCAGGCGCTGGAACAGGCCGAGGCGCTGGTGCGCGACCACCCCAACTTCCAGCTCGCCCAACTCGTCTACGGCGACCTGCTCGCCAGCCGGGTGCGTCCTGTGCGCGCGCTGGGCGATGCGCCGCAGGACGCAGCGCGCGCCGGTGCCGAGACCCTGGCCGATCTGCGCGAAGAATCGCAGCTGCGCCTGAAGGCCTTGCGCGAGCGCCCGCCACCCGGCACCGTGCCTTCGCAGTTCGGGGCGCTGGCGCCCAGCAGCCGGCATGCCATTGCGGTCGATGTCTCGCGTTCGCGCCTGTACCTGTTTGAAAACGGCAGCGCCGGGCTGCGGCTGGTTTCCGACTTCTATGTCTCCATCGGCAAGCTGGGCTCTGAAAAAGAGGCCGAAGGCGACAGGCGCACGCCGCTGGGCGTCTACTTCATCACCAGCAACCTCGACCCCAGATCGCTCAAGGACTTTTACGGCGCCGGGGCGCTGCCCATCAACTACCCCAACCCGCTGGACCTGAGCCGCGGCAAGAGCGGCAGCGGCATCTGGCTGCATGGCACGCCGCCCGAGCAGTTCTCGCGCGCGCCCAAGGCGTCCGACGGCTGCGTGGTGTTGTCCAACCCCGACCTCGTGCAGCTGCTGCGCAGGGTGCAGGTGCGCACCACGCCGGTGGTCATTGCGCAAAGCCTCCAATGGCTCCCCGCGCACCAGGTGGCGCGCGACAGCCACGACTTTGCGGCCGCACTCGCCGGCTGGCAGCAGACCAAGAGCCGCGGCGACCTGACGCAGCTGTTGCAGTTTTACGATCCGGCCTTCAGCGCCCAGGACAAGACCCTGCTGCAGTGGGCGCCCACGCTGCGCCAGGAGATCAACCGCGCGCAGGGCCGCCCGATCGCGCTCAAGGACCTGTCCTACCTGCGCTGGACCGATTCGCACGACACGATGGTGGTGACCTTCGGCGAAGTCGCCCAGGGCATGCGCACGGGCACCGTGAAGCGCCAGTACTGGATGCGCCACGGGCGCCAATGGAAAATATTCTACGAAGGAGTGATCGGATGATTTCCAGACGAAAATCGACTCTAGCGCTTACTGGCATTGCGCTTACAGCTATGTTTTCAGTAGCAACTTCGGTGCACGCGCAAGCCGCGCCCCAGGTCAAGCTCGCCACCTCGATGGGCGACATCGTGGTGCAGCTCGATCCCGCCAAGGCGCCCAAGACCGTGGAGAACTTCCTGCAGTACGTGCGCGACAAGCACTACGACGGCACCATCTTCCACCGCGTGATCGACGGCTTCATGGTGCAGGGCGGCGGCTTCACGGCCGACATGGTGCAAAAGCCCACGCGCGCGCCGATACCGCTCGAAGCCAGCAACGGCCTCAAAAACGACACCTATACCATTGCCATGGCGCGCACCGGCAACCCGAACTCGGCCACCGCGCAGTTCTTCATCAACGTCAAGGACAACGCCATGCTCAACGCGCCCCAGCCCGACGGCCACGGCTATGCCGTGTTCGGCAAGGTGGTCGCACGGCACCGACGTGGTCGACAAGATCAAGGCCGTGGCCACCGGCAACCGCGGCGGCCACCAGAACGTGCCCACCACACCCATCACCATCACTTCGGCCACCGTGCTGAAGTAATCCCATCCCCTCTCCCCCAAAGGAACCCGCCATGAGCAACCCCCAAGTCGAACTGCACATCACCGGCTACGGTGTCATCACCCTCGAACTCGACGCCGAGAAGGCGCCCAAGTCGACCGCCAACTTCCTGTCCTACGTGAACAAGGGCCACTACAACAACACCGTGTTCCACCGCGTGATCCCCGGCTTCATGGTGCAAGGCGGCGGCTTCGAGCCCGGCATGAACCAGAAGGGCACGGATGCGCCGATCGAGAACGAAGCCAACAACGGCCTCAAGAACGCCAACTACACCGTGGCCATGGCACGCACCGGCGACCCGCACTCGGCCACGGCCCAGTTCTTCATCAATGTGGCCGACAACGGCTTCCTGAACCACACCGCGCCCTCGGCCCAGGGCTGGGGCTACGCCGTGTTCGGCAAGGTGATTGCCGGCACCGACGTGGTCGACAAGATCAAGGCCGTGAAGACCGGCCGCAAGGGCTTCCACGACGACGTGCCCAAGGAAGACGTCGTCATCGAAAAAGCCGTCGCCCTGTAACCGCACAGCGTCTGCGCAGCGTGACCCCGACCGTGCCCCCGATCCAGGAGCTTGCCGCGCCTGCGCACTGGCGCGCGGTCGATGTCATTTCCGACCTGCACCTGCAGGCCGGCGAGCCGGCCACCACGGCCATCTGGCAGCGTTACCTGCAGACCACGCAGGCCGATGCCCTGTTCATTCTGGGCGACCTGTTCGAGGTCTGGGTGGGCGACGACGCCCTGGGCGACACCCGCGACGCCGACAGCCGTTTCGAAGCGCAGTGCTGCGCCCTGCTGCGCGCCACCGCGCAGCGCCTGCCGGTGTTCTACATGCACGGCAACCGCGATTTCCTGGCGGGCCCGGCCTTTCTCGCGCACTGCGGCCTCACGGGCCTGAACGACCCCACCGTGCTGGAGTTTGCGGGCCGGCGCACGCTGCTGAGCCACGGCGACGCGCTGTGCCTGGACGACGTGGACTACCAGCGCTTTCGCCTGCTGGCGCGCAGCGCGGGCTGGCAGCGCGACTTTCTGGCCCAGCCGCTGGCCGCGCGCCGCGCGCAGGCGCGCGCCATGCGCACCGAGAGCGAAGCACGCAAGCAGTCGGGCCAGCCCTATGCCGACGTCGACGGCCCCGCCGCCGCCGCGTGGCTGCGCGCCGCCCGGGCCGACACCCTGGTCCATGGCCACACGCACCGCCCGGCCGAGCACGCGCTCGCACCCGGCCTGCGGCGCGTGGTGCTGAGCGACTGGGATGGCGCCGCCCGGCCCCCGCGCGCCGAGGTGCTGCGCCTGGACGCCACGGGCCTGCGCCGCGTGGCGCCGGGCTGAATCCGCCATGGGCGGCTGGTGGCGGCGCCTGTGGCGGCAGCTGCGCGGGCGCATTGCGCCCGTGCCCGACATTCCGGCCGCGCTGTGGCTGCGCACGGTGCAGCACTACCCCTTTCTCACCGCCCTGCCCCTGCACGACCAGGCCAAGCTGCGCGCCCTCAGCGCGCTGTTCCTGCAGCGCAAGCAGTTCCATGGCGGCCACGGCCTCACCGTGACCGACGCGATGGCCGTGGCCATCGCCGCCCAGGCCTGCCTGCCGCTGCTGCACTGGGGTGAACCGGCGCAGGCGCTGGGCTGGTACGACGATTTCGTCGGCATCGTCGTGCACTCCGGGGCCGTGGTCGCACGCCGCCATGTCACCGACGAGGCCGGCGTGGTGCACCACTACGACGAACACCTGGTGGGCGAGGCCATGGAACGTGGCCCCGTGATGCTGAGCTGGCACGACGTGCAGGCCGCAGGCCGCAGCGCCGGGCACGGCACCAATGTCGTGGTGCACGAATTTGCCCACAAGCTCGACATGCGCAGCGGCACGGCCGACGGCTGCCCGCCACTGCCGGCCGGCTTCATGGGCACCACGGGGGCGCGCGCCGCGCACGCACTGTGGTGGGCGGCCTGGGAGCCGGCGTATGCGGCTTTCCGCGAGCAGGTGCTGATTGCGCAGCGCTTCGGCGGCGAGGCGCCGTGGCTGGACGCGTATGGCGCCACGGCGCCGGCAGAGTTCTTTGCCGTGGCCTGCGAAGCCTATTTTGTGAACCGTGCGCGCTTCGCGTCAGAATTCCCTGCGCTCGTGCCGCTGCTGGATGCGTTCTTCCAGCGGCCGGTGGCAGCGGCATGAGGGCTGTGAGGCGCATGGCAGCCGGCACGGACTAGGCACCGCCCTGTGAAAAAGGCCGCTCACCGGCGTCTGTGTCCGCGTCCGGCGACGGCAGGAGCGCGATAAAACGCGCCGTGGCCGGGTTCAGGTTGTCGGCTCGCCACACGCAGGACAGCACCGCATGCGCCGGCGGTGTAGCGCCGTCCAGCCACCGGTACACGAGCCGCCCCGCATGGCCCTGCACCGCCGACGCGGGCACCAGTGCCGCGCCCATGCCCGCTTCCACGAGCGCCAGCAGGGTCGGCAAGATGCTCAGGTGCTGCACATCCGGGCGCACCTGCGCCAAGGCGAAAACGCCTTCGACCAGCTCGTGGAAATAGCGTGCGCCGTCCGCCTGGTAGCCGACCCAGGGCAGGCCGTGCAGCGCCTCGACCGGAACACGCTCCCTTTCCGCCAAGGCGTGGCCGACCGGCAGGGCCAGCACCAAGGGGTCGCGGGCCACGACGCGGGACGCCAGGTCCGGCCCCTCCATCGTGGGCGACAGGCGCACAAGAGCTGCATCGATGCGGCCACTGCGCACGCCATCGATCAGCACATCCGAGGTCATCTGCCGCAAATCCAGCGCCACCGAGGGGTAGTGCGTGCGGTAGGCCTGCAGCGCATCCGGGAGCACGCGGTACACCGCGCTGTGCGTGAATCCCAGGGTGAGATGCCCGGCCTCGCCGCGCGCCGTGCGCTGCACGGCATGCTGTGCCGCCTCGGCTTCGGCGATCAGCTGGCGCGCGCGCTCCAGCAACAAGCGACCGGCGGGCGTCAGCTGCACCGAGCGGGTCGTGCGCACCAGCAGCGCCGCGCCGAGCTCCTCCTCAAACTGGCGGATCTGCTGGCTCAAGGGCGGCTGGCTGATGTGCAGGCGCTGTGCAGCACGGCCAAAGTGCAGCTCTTCGGCCACGGCCACAAAGGCAAGCAAAGCACGCGAGAGCAGCATTAAGACCTTTATCAACCTAAATGTGGTCGAATTTTATATTAGACATATCAGTGTACGGCTTCTATTCTGCGGCTCCACCCGATGTGGCGCTTTCACTTTCATCTTCTCTCTGGAGCCTTCCGATGACCCGTTTTCTCACGTTCCGCCGAGCCCTTCTTGCCGCTGCCCTGCTGGGCACTGCGGCGCACACTGGCGTGGCCCAGGCGCAAGCCCCCTACCCCTCCAAGCCGGTGCAGATCGTGGTGCCGTTTGCCGCAGGCAGCGTCACCGACTTGCTCGCGCGCATCGTGGCGCAGCGGCTGGCCGAAGCCCTCGGGCAGCCCGTGGTCATCGACAACAAGGCCGGCGCAGACGGCAACATCGGCGCGGCATACGCGGCAGCCGCGGCACCGGACGGCTACACCCTGATGATGGGCGCGGCCAGCACCAACGCGATCAACCCCAGCCTGCACAAGAACCTGCGCTTCGATGCGATGCGCGACTTCGCGCCCATCACCAACGTGGCGGCGATGCCCAACGTGCTCGTGGTCGGCCCGCAGGTGTCCGCGCGCAACGTCAAGGACTTTATCGAGGCCGCCAAGACCGACCAATACAGCTTCGCTTCGAGCGGCGCGGGCGGCAGCATGCACCTGTCGGGCGAACTCTTCAAGAGCATGGCCCAGATTCCGGACTTTTTGCATGTCCCGTACAAGGGCGGCAGTGCACCGGTCACCGATGTGATGGGAGGGCGCGTGAGCGCCATGTTCTGCAATCTGCCGCTGTGCCTGCCGCACATTCGCAGCGGCAAGCTCACGGCGCTGGGCGTGACCTCCACCAAGCGCTCGCCGCTGCTGCCCGACGTGCCGACCATCGCACAGGCCGGCGTGCCGGGCTACGACGTGGAAGGCTGGTTCGGGCTGTTTGCGCCAGCTGGCGTACCCAAACCCATCCTCACGCGCCTGAACCACGAAGTGGTGCGCATCCTGCAGGAGCCCAAAGTGCGCGAGTTGCTGCTGGCACAAGGCGCGGAGCCCATCGGCGACAGCCCCGAAGCGTTCGGTGCGTTCGTGAGGAAAGAGCACGACCGCTGGGCCAAGGCCATCCGCGCCGCCGGCATCACCCCGCAGTAACCCCGTCCGCCCGATCTCCAGCATGAAACCAGCCAACCAACTCACCGCACTGCAGGCGTTGGGCGCCATTGAAAACGGCACCCTTACCAGCGAAGCGCTCACGCGCGCCTGCCTGGACCGCATTGAAGAGCGCAACCCGGATGTACTCGCCTTCACCGCCATCGACCCTGCACTGGCGCTGCAGCACGCCCGCGCGGCCGACCGCGCCGCCGCGGCGCCGCTGCGCGGCCTGCCCTTCGCCGTCAAGGACGTGATCGACACCACGGACCACGCCACTGCCTACGGCTCGCCGATCTATGTGGGGCACCGCCCCGTCGCGGACGCGGCCTGTGTCGCCAGTGCGCGCGAGCACGGCGCCTTCGTCTTGGGCAAAGTCGCCACCAGCGAATTCGCTACGCAAACCCCGAGCACCACCCGCAACCCGCACCGGCTCGAACACACGCCCGGCGGATCCTCCAGCGGCTCGGCGGCGGCGGTCGCCGACTTCATGGTGCCCGTGGCCTTCGGCACGCAGACCACCGCCTCGACGGTGCGCCCGGCGTCGTACTGCGGCGTGGTGGGCTACAAGCCTACCTTCGGATTTTTCAACGCCGCCGGCCTCAAGCCCCTGAGCCCCGGGCAGGACACCATCAGCGTGCTCACCCGCACGGTCGAAGACGCCGCGCTGTTCAGCTTCGGCCTGCATGGCGTGCGCCTGACCCAGAGCGCCGCCCTGCGCCCGCGCCTGGCGGTGTGCATGTCGAAGCAATGGGAGCACGCACGCCCCGAGATGGTGGAGGCGATCGAGCAGCTCGCGGCACAGGCGCAGCGGGACGGCGCCCATGTGGCGCGCATCCAGCTGCCCGAAGACATTGAAGCACTCGTTGAGATGCAAGCGCGTTTGTTCGCCTTCGAAGCGCGCCAGTCGCTGGCGCACGAACGCGCGCACCACAGCGCCCACTTCAGCACGCGCCTGCAGCAGCGCCTGGCGGGTGGCGAAGGCATCACGCCGCAGGAGTACCTGGACATGCGCCAGCGCGCAGCGCGCGCGCGCCAGGCGGTGCAGGCGCTGTTCGCCGATGTCGATGGCCTGCTCTACCCGCCGGCCGAGGGCGAAGCCGACAAGGGGCTGAAAGACTCGGGCTCGCCGCGCTTTGGCGCACTGTGGAGCCTGCTGCACCTGCCCTGCATCTCGCTGCCGATTGCACGCGGCCCGCAAGGCCTGCCGATGGGAGCGCAGGTGATCGGCGCCTATGGCGACGACGAGCGCCTGATGGCGGTGGCCTCCTTTGTCAGCCAGGCCGCGCAGCCGCGTTGGGGGCTTTAGGCGCGTACGGCGTACGGCCTGCGGCCGCAGGTCGAACGTTCCGCAGCGTTTCGGCGGGCATCGCCGCAGGCGTCTATCTGTTAAGAAAACCGGCTCAAACCCATGCCAAGTATGCGCAGAAAGCTCTATTTTTGAGAGCACCTACTGCTCCAGGCGTGTGTGCATCCCGCAACCTGGGCCGGCCCGCGTCCGGCCTGTGCATCACGCTGCGGCGAGGCAGCTCAGCGCGTAGCCCACATGCAGCGCGGCGCCCTGGTGCAGCACCGCCTCGTCGATGTTGAACTGCGGGTGGTGGTGCGCAAACGTTGCGCCGCAGGCCGCGTTGCGCACGCCGATGAAGGCCATCAGGCCCGGGTAGACCTCGAGGAAGTCGCCGAAATTCTCGGACACCATCAGCGGCGGGAAATCGATCAGCGCCGGCACGCCGTACAACGCCTGCACGACCGCATGCGCACGCTCGCTTTCGCGTGCGTCGTTGACCAGCATGGTTCCGCCGCGCCGGATGTCGAGCGTAGCGCGCGCGCGGTGCGCCTGCGCGGTGTATTCCACGACCCGCCGCAGCGCGGCCTGCAGGTGGGCCTGGTCGGCCTTGTCGGTGGTGCGCAGGGTGCCGGCGAGCGCTGCGCTTTGGGGAATCACGTTGCCCGCGTGGCCGCTGTGCAGCTTGCCGAAGGTCAGGGCTGCAGCGTGCGTCGGATCGATCTCGCGCGCGATCAGGTGCGACGCGCTGGTCACGATCTCTGCGGCGACGACGATCGGATCGATGCCGCGCTGCGGCGTCGCGCCATGGCAGCCCAGGCCCTCGATCAGGATGTCGAAATTGTCTCCTGCCGCCATGCGCGGGCCCGCCTGCACGGAAAACTTACCGCTCTCGATTTCCGACCACAGGTGGATCGCGAACGCGCCGCGCACCGGGTGCGGCGCCAGCAGCTTCAGGATCTCGGCGGTGCCGCCGCCACGCTCTTCGGCCTGCTGAAAACACAGCTTCACCGTTCCGGGGATGCGCTCGCGCATCTGCACCAGCATCTGTGCGGCACCCAGCAGCATCGCGACATGCCCGTCGTGCCCGCAGGCGTGCATGACGCCCGCGTGGCGCGAACGGTAGTCGAGGTGCGGGTTCTGCTCCTGGATCGGCAGCGCGTCCATGTCGGCACGCAGCGCCACCATGTGCTCGGCATGCTGGCCCTCGATGGTGGCCACCAGGCCATAGTCGCCAGCGACTTCATAGGCGATGCCCAGGCGTTCGAGTTCGGCCCGCACATGGTCCGAGGTCATGCGCTCTTCAAACGACAGTTCGGGGCTCTGGTGCAGGTGCCGGCGCTGGGCCACCATGTAGTCTTGCAGGCCGAGCGCCATGGCGGCAATGGAGTTTGTCATCGTGCGTTTGTCTCTCTTTTTTCTCTGAATAAAGGCCACATGCCGATCAGGCCGAACACTGGGCCGGGCAGCAAGATCCACACGGCCGCACTGCCCAGAGCATCAATGAAGTGCAGCAGCACCAGGATGCTTGCGATGGTGATCAGAAAGCCGATCCCGTTCTGGATGGCGAGTGCACTGCCCACCGATTGCGGTGGGCAACTGCGCGCCGAAATGGCCGAAAACTGGGGCGAGTCCGCCACCACGAAGAACCCCCACGCCAGCAGCACCGCAAGGCGCAGCCCGAGCCAATCCGCAGGCAACAAGGGGTACAGCAGGCACAGCAGCCCCGACGATGCGAGCGCGGCGGCCGCCACCACGGCGCTGCCCATGCGCAGGCTCAGGCGGCCGCCGATGACACAGCCAAAGAACCCGGCGGCGATGCCCATGAAGCTGATCCATGCGACCGAGAGGGGCGCAGCGCCATCGAGGCCGCGCGCGTCCTGCACCCACTGCGCAGCCAGCCACGGCAGCACGGCCCAGAAGGCGTACAGCTCCCACATGTGCCCGAAGTAGCCCAGGGCCGCCGCACGGAAGTCGGGGATGCGGAACACCGACAAGGCCCGGCGCACCGAAGCACCGTGGCCCGCATTGCCACGCAGCAGGTGCGGCCCATCGCCGAGCCAGTACACCAGCACGGCCCCGGCCAGTGCCAGCATGCGACGACGCGCCCACCACCGTTTGCCACGGCCACGCCGCGCCATAGGCGCGCACGCCGTGCGGCAACGCGGTCCCCAGGGTCAGCATGCCGACCAGCACGCCCAGCGCGGCCCCCGACTTCGCTCCCACCCAGCCGACAATCATCTTCATGCCCAGCGGATAGATGCCCGCCAGGCAGGCGCCGACCGCAAACCGCAGCACCAGCCCGACTTCGAAGCTGGCCCCGCCGGCCGCAAAAATACCGTTGATCGCCGCACCGGCGACGCACGACAGCGCGAACAACCGGCTGGTGGAATAGCGGTCGGCCCAGCCCGCGTAGGCCAGCCACAAGGTGCCGGTGATGAAGCCCGCCTGGGTGGCCGCAATCAGCCAGGCGAACTCGGCCGCCCCAATGTGCCAAGCGGCCATCAGATCGTCGGCAGCGCTGTTCGGGCTGAACCACAACGAGGTGCCCAGCCATTGCGCCAGGACGATCAGCGCCACCGGCCACCAGGCGCGGTTCATCCGCAGCGATCGAGCGCGCCGGCCAGGTCGTCGATCAAGTCGTCGGCGTGCTCGAGGCCCACGGAAACCCGCAGCAGACCTTGCGGCGTCTTGCTTTCCGGGCCTTCGATCGACGCACGGTGCTCGATCAGGCTTTCGACGCCGCCCAGGCTGGTGGCGCGCGTGAAGATCTCGACATTCGCGGCCAGCGCCATGGCCGACTCCTTGCCGCCATGGACCTCGAAGGACAGCATGCCGCCAAACCCGGACATCTGTTTCTTGGCCAGCGCGTGGAAGGGGTTGCCCTCCAGGCCCGGGTAATGCACCACGCTGACCTTCGGGTGCGCCTGCAGGAACTCGGCGACCTTCTGCGCGTTCGCGCAGTGGGCCTGCATGCGCGCCGGCAGCGTCGGCAGGCTGCGCATCACGAGCCAGCAATCGAACGGCGAAGGCACCCCGCCGCCAAAAAGCTGCGCCGTGCGCAACTGCGCGAAATGTTCGTCGTCCTCGCGACTCACCACCATGCCGCCCAGCACGTCGCTGCGCCCGCCCAGGTACTTCGTGGTCGCATGCATCACCATGTCGCAGCCCAGCGCCAGCGGCTGCTGCAGCATGGGGCTGGCAAAGGTGTTGTCCGCGACGGCGCGCGCGCCATGCCGGTGGGCAATATCGGCCAGCGCGGCAATGTCGACGCACTGCAGCAGCGGATTGGACGGCGTTTCGATCCACACCAGGCGTGTGTTCGGCGCCATCGCGGCCTGGACGGCGCCGAGCTGGGTCATGTCGACAAACGACGCAGAAACGCCCCACTTGGCAAACAGCTGCTTGAGCACGTTTGCCGTGCCGTGGTAGATGTCGGCGGGAGCGACCACATGGTCGCCCGGGGAAAGCCCCTGGAAGACCGCGGTCACGGCCGCCAGGCCCGAACCGAACGCCGCAGCGCCGGCCCCGCCCTCCAGCGCCGACAGTGCGGCCTCCAGACCATTGCGGTTCGGGTTGTGGTTGCGCGAATACAGGTAACCGCGCGAATAGCCCCCATCGGCATCGCGCTCGAACGTGGTGGAAAGCTGGATGGGCTCGGTCACCGCTCCGGTGGCCGCATCCACGCCGTGCCCGGCATGGACGGCCAGGGTTTCCATGCGGTATTTCTTGTGGGTTTTCATAGTGTTTGTTTTGCCGACATCACGACGCGGGGTTCAGAACGCGGGCACCAGGCTGCCCTTGAAGCGCTCCAGAATGAATTGCTTGGACTGGGGCGAGCGCAGGGCATCGGCCAGTTTCTTCATGGCCGGGCTGTCCTTGTTGTCGGCACGCGCGGCCAGCAGGTTCACATAGTTCGACTGGCCGCCTTCGAGGATCAGCGCGTCCTTCATGGGGTTGAGCTTGGCTTCGAGCGCGAACGTCGTGTTGATGACCGACAGGTCCACCTCGCCGAGCACGCGCGGCAGCATGGGCGCCTCGAGTTGCTTGATCTTGATGTTCTTGGTGTTTTGCACGATGTCCTTTTCGGTCGACATGTTGTTCTTGGGGTCCTTGAGCTTGATGAGGTTGGCCTGGTCCAGCAGCTGCAGGGCGCGGCCACCGTTCACCGCATCGTTCGGGATGGCCACAGTGGCGCCGTCCTTGAGCTCACTGACTTTCGTGATCTTCTTGGAATAGGCGCCAAAGGGGGCGATCAGCACATCGGCCACCGCCTGGATCGAGGCGCCGCGGCTGCGGTTGAACTCATCCATGTAAGGCTTGTGCTGGAAAAAGTTCGCGTCGATTCTTTTCTCGGCCAGCTGCACGTTGGGCTGCACGTAGTCGGTGTAGACCTTGATGTCCAGGTCCACACCCTGCTGCGCCAGCATGGGCTTCAGGTGCTCGAGGATTTCCGCATGGGGCGTGGGGCTCGCGCCGACCACGATCTTGTCGGCGGCGTGGGCCAGCAAGGAAGCACCCAAAGCGAGGGCAATGCACAGTTTCTTCATGTTGTCTCCTGTTGAAATAATGGTTTGAAAAACACGGCTACCGACTGAAATGGATCACCAGGCGCTGCCCCACCGACTGCAGGATCTGCACCAGAATCAACAACAAAATGATGGTGGCGAACATCACGTTCAGCTGAAACCGCTGGTAGCCATAGCGGATCGCCAGATCGCCCAACCCACCGCCACCGACCACGCCGGACAGCGCGGTGTACGACACCAAGGCAATGGCAGTCACGGTCGCGGCGGCGATGATGCCCGGCAAGGCCTCGGGCAGCAAAGCGCCCAGCACGATTTGCCGCACGCTCGCGCCCATCGCCTGGGACGCTTCGATGATGCCGCGGTCCACCTCGCGCAGCGAGGTCTCCACAAGGCGCGCAAAGAACGGGGTGCCGCCCACCACCAGGGGCGGAATCGCCCCCGCCACGCCGAGTGAGGTGCCGGTGAGAAAAACCGTCACCGGAATCATCGCAATCAACAGAATGACGAACGGCAGCGAGCGCAGGATGTTGACGCCGAACGAGACGACGGCGTAGGTCTTTTGCGCCTCGAGCACCTGCTTGGGCGCCGTCAAAAACAGCACGACGCCCAGCGGCAGGCCCAGGAGCAGCGTCAGCGACAGTGCGCCGCCGAGCATCAACAGCGTGTCGATCGAGGCCCAGCCAATGTCGCGCCAGTCGATGCCGACGAGCATGAAGTGTTGCAAAAGATCGTTCATCAGAAATTCTCCTCAACCACCACGCCCGCCTCGGCCAGGCGGTGCAACGCAGTGCGCGTGTTGTCCGCCGTGCCCTGCACAGAAACCGTCAACTGCCCGCAAGGCGTCGACTTGATCTGGCCGAAGCGGCCGTTCAGGATCAGGAAGTCGACCGCGCATTCGCGCGCGACCCGGGTGAAGATCGGCTGGGTCATCGCACCGTTCATGAACGTCAGGCGCCGCACGGTGGCGGGCTCGATCCCTGCGGGGCCGCCCAGCGGCTCATCGGCGCCCATGTGCTCGGCCTCCATGACGAAGTTGCGCGTGGTCGGATGCTGCGGGTGCAGAAAGACCTGGGCGACCGGACCGCTTTCGACGATCTTGCCGCCATCGATCACGGCGACGCGGTCGCAGATGGTCCGGATCACGTCCATCTCATGGGTGATCAGGACAATCGTGAGGTGCAGTTTTTCGTTGATTTCGCGCAGCAGCTGCAGAATCGAGCGCGTCGTCTGCGGGTCCAGAGCGCTGGTGGCTTCGTCGCACAGCAGGATATGCGGGCCGTTGGCCAGGGCGCGCGCAATGCCCACGCGCTGCTTCTCGCCGCCCGAGAGTTGCTTGGGGTATTTGTGCTTGTGGCGGCTCAGCCCCACCAGGGCCAGCAACTCGTCCACGCGCGCATCGATTTTCTTCTCGTCGGTCTCCCCCGCAATCCGGATCGGAAACGCCACGTTGGCGGCCACCGTCTTGGAGCTCAGCAGATTGAAGTGCTGAAAGATCATGCCGACCTTCCTGCGGAAGTTCCGCAGCGCCCGGTCGTCGAACTCCAGGATGTTTTCACCGCCGACGGTGATGCCGCCCTGCGTGGGCCGCTCCAGCAGGTTAATGAGGCGGATCAGCGTCGATTTGCCTGCGCCCGAATGCCCGATGACCCCGAAAATCTCCCCCCGGACGATGGACAGGTCAATGCCTTGCAGGGCCGGGATGCGTGTTTGGTGAACGGTGTAGCTTTTGTGTATGTCCGTGAGTTGAATCATGCGTTGTCTCTGTTTTTTCTTTATTTTTGCGCTGAAAAGCAGCGTGCCGCACGCCCTGCCTTCCCTCACACCAGCTCAGTTACGAAGTGTATACATAGCGGCCCGCACAATGCCCGCGGCATCCACGCCGAACAGCCCGCGCAGTGCGGCCCGTGTGTCGCTGCGGCCGAAGCCGTCCGTGCCCAGTGTGAGGTAGCGCCGGCCCTCGGGCACCCAGGCGCGCACGCTGTCGGGCACGGCGCGCACGTAGTCGGTGGCGGCAATCACCGGGCCTTGGGTGCCTGCCAGCTGCTGGGCGATCCACGGCGTGCCGGGCGCCGCATCGCCGGCCAGCGCACGCTGCTCGCAGGCCAAGCCGTCGCGCGCCAGCTCGCTCCAGCTGGTCACGCTGAGCACCGTGGACGACACGCCCTCGGCGGCCAGCCGTTCGGCGGCCTGCAGCACTTCGGTGAGGATGGCGCCGGAGCCCAGCAGGGTCACGTTTTGGGATGAAATCGCCCCCTGACCCTTACCTGCATTGGGTTGATAGCTATTGAATACATAGCAACCGCGCAGCACGCCTTCTGCCGCGCCGGCGGGCAGGTCGGGCTGGGCGTAGTTCTCGTTCATCAGCGTGATGTAGTAGAAAACATCGCGCTGCTCCTGCACCATGGCGCGCATGCCGGCGTCGAGGATCACCGCCAGCTCGCCCGCAAAGGCCGGGTCGTAGGCCTTGCAGTTGGGGATGGTGGCGGCCACCAGGTGGCTGCTGCCGTCCTGGTGCTGCAGGCCCTCGCCGGCGAGCGTGGTGCGGCCCGAGGTGGCGCCGAGCAGGAAGCCGCGTGCGCGCTGGTCGGCGGCGGCCCAGATGGCGTCGCCGACGCGCTGGAAGCCGAACATCGAGTAGTAGATGTAGAACGGCAGCATCGCCAGGCCGTGCACGCTGTAGCTGGTGGCGGCGGCCGTCCAGCTGGCCAGCGCGCCGGCTTCGCTGATGCCTTCCTCGAGGATCTGCCCGTCGAGTGCCTCGCGGTAGCTCAGCACCGAGCCGATGTCTTCGGGCGCATAGCGCTGGCCCACGCTGCTGTAGATGCCGACCTGCTTGAACAGGTTCGCCATGCCGAAGGTGCGCGCTTCGTCGGCCACGATGGGCACGATGCGCGGGCCCAGCTGCGCGTCTTTGAGCAGGGCGCCGAGCATGCGCACAAAGGCCATCGTGGTGCTCATTTCCTTGGCCTGCGGCTGCAGCGCAAAGCGCGCGTAGCTCTCCAGCGCCGGCACGGGCAGCGTGTCGCAGATGGCCTCGCGGTGCGGCAGGTAGCCGCCGAGCTGCTGGCGCTGCCGGTGCAGGTACTGCATTTCGGGGCTGTCCTCGGCCGGCCTGTAGAACGCCAGGCCCGTGGCCTGCGCATCGGAGAGCGGCAGGTTGAAGCGGTTGCGGAACTCGATCAGGTCGGTCTCGTCGAGCTTCTTCTGGCTGTGCGTGGTCATCTTGCCCTGCCCCGCCGTGCCCATGCCGTAGCCCTTCTTGGTGTGCGCCAGGATCACCGTGGGCTGGCCGGTGTGGCGCGCGGCCGCGGCGTAGGCGGCGTGGATCTTCACGAGGTCGTGCCCGCCGCGCTTGAGGCGGTCGATCTGCTCGTCGGTCATGCCCTGCACCAGGTGCGCCAGTTCGGGGTTCTGGCCAAAGAAGTTGTCGCGGTTGAAGCGCCCGTCCTTGGCGGCAAAGGTCTGCATCTGCCCGTCCACGGTGCCGGCCAGGGCCCGCGCCAGCGCGCCCGTGAGGTCGCGCGCGAACAGGCCGTCCCAGTCGCTGCCCCAGACCAGCTTGATCACGTTCCAGCCGGCGCCCGAGAACAGGCGCTCGAGCTCGTCGATGATGCGGCCGTTGCCGCGCACCGGGCCGTCGAGGCGCTGCAGGTTGCAGTTGACCACCCAGACCAGGTTGTCGAGCTTCTCGCGCGCGGCCAGCGTCAGCGCGCTCATGCTCTCGGGCTCGTCCATTTCGCCGTCGCCAAACACGCCCCACACGCGCCGCATCGCGGTGCGTCCTGCTGTGTCGTTGCGTCCCGCGCAGTCGAGCAGCCCGCGGTGCGTGAGGTAGTGCATGAAGCGCGCGTGGTAGATCGAGCTGATCGGGCCGATGCCCATCGAGCCCGTGGGGAACTGCCAGAAATCGGGCATGAGCCACGGGTGCGGGTAGCTCGACAGGCCCTGCGCACCCGCGGCGGGCGCGGTGATTTCCTGCCGGTAGTGCATCAGGTCCGCTTCGGACAGGCGCCCCTCCAGGTAGGCCCGCGCATACACGCCCGGCGCGCTGTGCGGCTGGAAGAACACCAGGTCGCCGCGGTGCTGGCCCGCGCCCAGGCCCTCGCGGGCACGGAAGAAGTGGTTGAAGCCGGACTCGAACAGGTCCGCCGCGCTGGCATAGCTGGCGATGTGGCCGCCGAGTTCGCCATAGGCCTGGTTGGCGCGCACCACCATCGCGAGCGCGTTCCAGCGCACGATGGACGCGACCCGCTCCTCGATCGCCAGGTCGCCCGGGAACACCGGCTGCTCATGCACCGCCACGCTGTTCACATAAGGCGTGTTCAGGTCGGGCTGCCAGCCAATGCGCCGGGTGCGCGCCAGCAGCACCAGCTCTTGCAGCATGTGGCGCGCGCGCTCGGGGCCTTCGGTTGCCAGCAGGGCCAGAAAGGCGTCGCGCCACTCGGCGGTTTCTTCGGGGTCGGTGTCGGCAGCGTCCGGGTCTGGCGCGGCAATGGAAAGAGACGTCAGGGCATTCATGCGCCCACTGTAATCACGGCCTGCTGAAATGAGATGCTTTTCTGCGGCCTGGAAATCCCGCATTTGCGGCATTTAATGCCACAAAAGCACCACAATGCGGCACATGAAACTAGACAACGTGGATTTACGCATCCTTGCCGAGCTGCAGGCCGACGGCTCGCTGTCCAACGTGGAATTGGCGCGGCGCGTGCACCTGTCGCCCTCGCCGTGCCTTGCCCGCGTCAAGGCGCTGGAGGCGGCGGGCGTGATCAGCCGCTATGTGGCGCTGGCCAACGCGGCGGCCCTGGGGCTCGGGCTCAACGTGTTCATCAGCATCAGCCTCAAGACGCAAAGCAAGGAAGCGCTGGCCGACTTCGAGCGCCGCATCGCCGAGCACGACGAAGTGATGGAGTGCTACCTGATGACCGGCGACTCGGACTACCTGATCCGCGTGGCCGTGGCCGACATCTCGGCGCTGGAGCGCTTCATCCTCGAGCAGCTCACCTCGATCCCGGGCATCGAAAAGATCCGCTCGAGCTTTGCGCTCAAGCAGGTGCGCTACAAGACCGCGCTGCCCCTGCCGGTCCCGTAAAAAGCGGGCTCAGAGCGCCGGGGGCGTGGACGGCAGCGCCTCCAGCCAGGCCACCGTGGCGGCCAGTTCGGCCGGGCGGATCTCGTGCGCGCCGGGGAATTCGCGGTAGGTCATCGCCACGGGCAGCAACTCCATGTGCTGGCGCACCGCCTGGGCATGCGCCAGCGGAATCACGTTGTCTTGCGTGCCGTGGCTCAGCCACAGCTGCTTGCCGCGCAGCGCAGCGGCGGGCGCGCCAAGCGCCACCGCCTGGGGCAGCAGCCGGCTGTGCCACACGAGGGCGGCCTGCAGCAGTTCCGGGCGCGTGAGCAGCAGCGACAGCGCCATGATGCCGCCCTGGCTGAAGCCGCCGACCACCACGCGCTCGGGCGGAATGCCGAGTTGCTCGCTGGCCGCGTCGAGCACCTGCGCCAGCAGTGCACGGCTTGCGGCCTCCTGCGCTTCGTTGATGCTGCGCGCGCCCTCTGGCCCGACGGAAAAATCAAACCACGCGAAAGCGCCCGGCCCCATGCGGTAGGGCGCACGCAGGCTCAGCACATGGAAGCGCCCGGGGATGTGCGCCGCCAGGCCAAACAGGTCCTGTTCGTTGCTGCCCACGCCGTGCATCAGCACCAGCAGCCAGGGCTGGGCAGTGCCGGCAGCAGCGGGACGACTCAAAAAAGTGAGCGGCAAATCAAGCATGGGTAAGCGCCAGAGGCAGTTTTGGTGGATAAAACAGACGGACCGCGCATCAGGCGGCCGGCTGCAGCGCAAATGCATCCATGGCCAGGATGCCGTACATCACTTCGCGGCTCAGGTAGTCGGCTTGCCAGTCGTCGCCCGCGGCGCCGAGCGCGAAGAAGAACGGCAGGAAATGGTCTTCGGTCGGGTGGGCGCGCACGGCATGCGGCGCCTGCGTGCGGTAGTTCAGCAAGGCCTGGAGGTCGCCGCGCGCCACGGCCGCTTCGATCCAGCGGCTGAACTCCAGCACATAGGGCGCAGGCGCACGCGCGCCGCCAAAGAATTCGCCCAGGTTGTGCGTCATGCTGCCCGAGCCCAGCACCAGCACGCCCTGCGTGCGCAGGCCGCGCAGGGCCGCGCCCATGGCATAGACCTCGGCCGGGCCCGCGTCCGCCGGCAGCGCCACCTGCACCACCGGCAGGTCGGCCTGCGGGAACAGGTGCATCAAAGGCACCCAGGCGCCATGGTCGAACGGGCGCTTGGCATCGCCCTCGGCAGGAATGCCCGCGGCCTGCAGCAGGCGCAGCACCTCGGCGGCCAGCGCGGGCGAGCCCGGTGCCGGGTACTGCAGCTGGTACAGCGCAGGCGGAAAGCCGCCAAAGTCGTGCCAGGTGGCCGGCTGCGCGCCCGTCATCACCTGCGGCGTGCGCGCCATCCAGTGCGGCGACATGATGACCACGCCGCGCAAGTCGGGGAAGCGCGCGCGCAGGCCCTGGCCCCAGCGGGTCAGCGCGGGGCCGGTTTCGCCTGCGTCGATGGCAAACAGCGGCGCGCCGTGCGACACATAAAGGGCGGGAATCGGGGTGTGGTCGGGGTGTGGTGCAGTGGCAGACATGGTGGGCATCCTCAATAGGTCAAATGTAGGAGCGAGCGGCCGCAATACCAAGCCCTGGCCGGCAGACAGTTTGTTCCGATTTCCGGACCAATGCCTGCGTCCGTGTCAGTCGCGCACCTTGCCGCGCAGCGCCTTGGTCTCGCTGCGCTGCGATTTGCCTTCGAGCCGGCGCTGCTTCGAACCGTACGTGGGCTTGGTGGCGCGGCGCACCAGCGGCGGCCGGGCCACGCTGTTCACCAGGGCGTTCAGGCGCTCCAGCGCGTCGGCGCGGTTTTGCTCCTGGCTGCGGTACTGCTGCGCCTTGAGGACGAGCACGCCGTCCTGCGTGATGCGGCTGTCGCGCAGCGCCAGCAGCCGCGCCTTCACGTCCAGCGGCAGCGACGAGGCGCCGATGTCAAAGCGCAGGTGCACCGCGCTCGAGACCTTGTTGACGTTCTGCCCGCCCGCGCCTTGCGCGCGCATCGCGGTGATCTCCACCTCGCGCTCATCGACCTGCAACAGCGGCGCCGTCATCGGGTCATCCGGCACGCTGCCGCGCGCTCAGGCCAGCGCGGCCAGCAGCGCAGCGTGGAAGGCCTGCGGGCGCTCGAACTGCACCCAGTGGCCGGCACCGTCGACCAGCGCCATGCCGCGAAAGTCGGGCGCCGCCGCCGCATAGGCGCCTTCGAGCTGTTCGATGTAGTGGCGGTACAGCGCGTCGTGCCGGCCATAGATGGCATGCACCGGGCAGGCCACGCGCGGCAGCGAGCGCGCCAGGATGTCGGTGCCCGAGAGGCGCCTGCGCGGCATGCGGTCGTGCTGCATGTTGGCCACATGCAGCTCCAGCGCCAGGCCCTCGATCTGCTGCGGATCGTGCAGCATCAGCGCGGCCAGGTTGTGGCGGTGCACGTCCAGCTGCTGCTGCGGATCGGCCAGATGGCGCCAGGCCTTGAGTTCGAACTGGCGCCGCGGCACCACGCCCATTGCGGGGGCGCCCACCAGCACCAGGCGCTGCGCCAACGCCGGGTGCGCCGCCAGCAGCAGCCCCGCCGTCAGGCCGCCGAACGAAAAACCCACCAGATCCACCGGCTGCCCGCCCGCGAGCGCCTGCAGGCCCGCGCGCAGCGGCTCGACCAGCGCATCCGCGTCGGTGCCCGACGGCGGCAGGGCCGAAGCGCCAAAGCCCGGCAGATCGGGCACCCACAGCTGGCGGCCCGCAGCGGCCAGGGCCTCGATGTTGCGCACCCAGTGCGTCCAGCTGCCGCTGCCGCCATGCAGCAGCACCAGCGGCGCCACGCCGGGGCGCGCCGCGCCCCAGACATGCCAGACCAGATCACCGGCGCCGCAAGGTGTGGTGCGCCGCTCGGCCAGCGCGGCCAGTGGCCGCACCTGCGCCGGCAGGTCGGCTGGCTCGGCAGACAGGGCCGCGCTCAAAGCCGCGCCAGGCCATCGATGGCCAGCCCATAACCCTGCACCCCGAAACCGCACACGACGGCGCGCGCGGCAGCGGCAATGTAAGAGTGGTGTCTGAATGGCTCGCGCGCATGCACGTTGCTGATGTGCAGTTCGATCAGCGTGATGCCCGTTCCCTTGATGGCGTCGAGCAGCGCCACGCTGGTGTGGGTGTAGGCGGCGGCGTTGAGCACCACGCCCGCGAGCTCGCCCGTGGCATGCAGGCGACCGGCCTCGTGGATCCAGTCCACCAGCACGCCTTCGTGGTTGGTCTGGCGAAACTGCAGCGCAAAGCCGTGGCGAGCGCACGTTTCGATACACATTTGCTCGACATCGGCCAGCGTGTGCGCTCCGTAAACGGCTGGCTCGCGCGTGCCCAGCAGGTTCAGGTTCGGGCCATTCAGGACAAAGACAGTTTTCAAGGGATCGCTCCGGGCGTTGCGGCCACCGCTCACACATCCTCGGCCGGCCTGAGCGCCCGATTATGCGGCGCTGCAACGCAGAAGCGGCCCCGAAGGGCCGCTGGGCGTGCCGCCATCACGGGCGGCACGGAGAGGCGCAAGCAGCTTCAGTGGCGATGGCCGTGGCGGTGGCCACGCCAGCCTTCACGGTAATAGCCATAGGCGGGCGGACCGACCACCACCGCAGGGGCGTAATAGACCGGGCGCGGGGGCGCATAGTAGACCGGCTGCGGCGGTGCGTAGTACACCGGGCGCGGCGGCGCGTAATAAACCGGCGCTGGCGCCGTGTACACGGGATAGCGCATTGCCCACGCCGACCGCGATGCCGGGCGAACTCACGCCAATCGACCAGTTCACATCGCGTGCCTGGGCCGTGCCGGTGCCCAGCAGCGCCATCAGCGCCACACCGGCAGCCACGCCATACAGGGAACGGATTTTTGTCATTTCAATCTCCTGGTTGAAGGGCCTGGCAACCAAACCGAGCGGCCCTGTTGGTACATAACGCACCAGATGGCAGAAAGGATGGCATAGAACTGTAAAGTTCTTGTGTCGGGAAGTTCAGGCGCCGCGCCCGGCCTGTTGCAGTGCGTAACGGCCCCGAGGTGTGCCGCCTAAAATGCGGCCATGAGCCACCCCACCCCCGCCAACACCCCGGCCGCCGCCGCAGCGGCTGCCGACGCCGCCAAGCCCAGCAACTTCCTGCGCCAGATCATCGAAGCCGACCTGGACAAGGGCACCTATGCCCCGCGCCGCTGGGCCGGCAGCCCCGGCGACGCCGCGCACCACGCCACCGGTGCGCCCGACCCGGCCAAGGTCCGCACGCGCTTCCCCCCCGAGCCCAACGGCTACCTGCACATCGGCCACGCCAAGAGCATCTGCATCAACTTCGGGCTGGCGCGCGACTACGGCGGCGTGTGCCACCTGCGCTTTGACGACACCAACCCCGAAAAGGAAGACACCGAATACGTCAACAGCATCATCGACTCGGTGCAATGGCTGGGCTTTGACTGGAGCCAGCCCGGCAACGACAAGCCCTACCAGGCGAGCGACTACTTCGGCTTCATGTACCGCGCGGCCGAGTACCTGATCGAGGCCGGCCACGCCTATGTGGACGAGCAGACCGCCGAGCAGATGCGCACCAACCGCGGCGACTTCAGCAAGCCCGGCGTGGACAGCCCCTTCCGCAGCCGCAGCCCGGAAGAGAACTTGGCGCTGTTCCGCGAGATGCGCGACGGCAAGCACGAGGACGGATCGATGGTGCTGCGCGCCAAGATCGACATGGCCAGCCCCAACATCAACATGCGCGACCCGGCCATCTACCGCATCCGCCGCGCCACGCACCACCACACGGGCGACACCTGGTGCATCTACCCGATGTACACCTATGCGCACCCGATCGAGGACGCGCTCGAGCAGATCACCCACAGCTTCTGCACGCTCGAATTCGAAGACCAGCGCCCGTTCTACGACTGGGTGCTGGAGCGCCTGATCGAAGGCGGCCTGCTGGCCAGCCCGCCCCCGCGCCAGTACGAGTTCTCGCGCCTGAACCTGACCTATGTGATCACCAGCAAGCGCAAGCTCGCCCAGCTGGTGTACGACCACAAGGTCAGCGGCTGGGACGACCCGCGCATGCCCACCATCGTCGGCCTGCGCCGCCGCGGCTACACCGCCGCCGCGCTGCAGACGTTCGCCGAACGCATCGGCGTGACCAAGAGCGACAGCTGGATCGACTACAGCACGCTCGAAGGCTGCCTGCGCGAAGACCTCGAACTCAAGGCCCACCGCGGCATGGCCGTGCTCAACCCCGTCAAGCTCGTGCTGACCAACTGGGACGACGTCATGGGCGCCGGCCACCTGGAGCCCTGCAGCCTGCCCGCCCTGCCCCACCCGCCGGAAGGCACAGAAGCGCCGGTGCGCCACTTCACCATCGGCAAGGAAGTGTGGATCGAGCGCGAAGACTTCGAAGAAGTGCCGCCCAAGGGCTACAAGCGCCTGTTCCCCGGCAACAAGGTGCGCCTGAAGGGCGGCTACGTGATCGAGTGCACCGGCTGCACCAAGGACGCCAACGGCAACATCACCGAAGTGCTGGCCACCGTGGTGCCCGACACCAAGAGCGGCACCCCCGGCGCCGACAGCGTGAAGGTGAAAGCCGCCATCACCTGGGTCGGCGTGGCCGACGGCGTACCGGCCGAAGTGCGCATGTACGACCGCCTGTTCCTCGACGCCCAGCCCGACGCGGGCGGCAAGGACTTCATCGAAAGCCTGAACCCGAACAGCCTGAAGGTGGTGACGGCCATCGTGGAGCCGTCACTGGCCAATGCGCAGCCGGACGACAAGTTCCAGTTCGAGCGGCACGGGTACTTTGTGGCGGATCGGATGGACCACAAAGCGGGGAAGCCGGTGTTTAACTTGGCGGTGGGGTTGAAGGATTCTTGGGGAAAGTGATTTCCCTTTGAATTAGAAAAGAAGGCCAGTGAACTTTGAAGTTTGCTGGCCTTTTTTATGGGGTGAACGTCAGCTTAGGGCCCAAAGCAGTCACACATCCACAGCTAAGCGCAGTTCCATATTCTGGGTCCTTAAATCCGAGCCGGGACGCAAAAACTCGGGTTCCCCAACTGGGAAAAATCCCTGCGATTTGTAGAGCTGCATGGCCGGTGACTCATCTTGGGTGACTGATAGGCGGATATGTCGAACCTCCTTGCAATTAGCGACGCAATGCACGTTTCCAGAAGCTGACTCGACCCCCTTGCAATTAGCCCACGCAATGCACTTTTCCAGAAGTGCTCGACCTGCACCCTGTCCTCTCACGGAAACAGCTGTCCATAGTGCATAGATATTTGCGACACGAGGGTCGCTATCCGAAATCAGGCACCAAACCAAACCACAGACTTCATCTTTATTGATTGCGAAGAATCCTCTTCCCGACTGCCCTAATTCAGATGCAATAGCCCGAGCAGACCAATCTTCTTCGGGTAGCAGGGCTTCTTGCTCCCATGTGCCACCAAACGCTTGCGGTGAGTCTTTAAGGGCGTTGAGACGAATTTCTCGATATGCTGGCCAATCGTTAGAAGCGATAGGGCGGACAAATATCACGGTGATTCCTTTTAGCCTGAAGAGCTACATCGTATGACTGCTTCTGGCCGAGATCAGACGTACAGCCGTCACTCCAACGACCTTCTGCGTCGCAGCCCAAACCAAACATCTCGCGTCTTTCACAGGGTTAGGCTGTCCACTCCAGGCCGCGTCCTGGCGTTTGCCTCACTTCTCGTAGCTGCCCACGCTTATTCCACGTGCGCCAGTGCTTCTTTTTCCTCTCAAAGCGCTCAATGCCCCGCCGCAAACACCACCACGTCTACGTCGTCGAACTCTCCAAAGACGTGCTGAACGAGCCCCGCTTCCGCAAGAACAACCCGGGCTACATCGACGGCAAACCCTGCGTGTACGTGGGCATGACCGGCCTCGACCCCGACGTGCGCTTTGACAAGCACAAGGCGGGCATTCAGGCCAACCGCTTTGTGACGCAGTACGGCCTGCGCCTGCTGCCCGATCTGTACGAAGGTTTCAACCCGATGGGCTACGACGACGCCGTGGAGCGGGAGATCGAGATCGGCATCGACCTGCGCTCGGCGGGCTTCGGGGTGTGGCAGGCCTGAGCCTGCCGCTCTGGGCGCTCAGACATTGGTGCTCCCGCCGCCAGAGCGGGAGCACTCCTTTTTTGGTAGCTGCCAGCGCTTACCTGCTATGCGCTAGAGGCCAATTTCATTCAAATCCATCGGCGCATGAACGTTGCAGACCGGCACCAGCAGCCTCGCCCTGCCGTGCCTGCCTGCCTGCCTCACTTCAACCACTTGTCGGCCGCCTGCTTGAGCGCGCCGCGGCTGTCCACCTGGCCCCAGACGAAGCCCATCACGCGGGTGTAGTCCGCGTCGTCCTTGGGCAGCATGAAGCCCAGGTAGCTCTTGGGCGTGAGCGGTGCGTCCATGAAGGCGGCGTGCAGGCGCGGGTCGGCCTTGCTGTAGACCAGCGCTTCGTAGGTTTCGGTGATCATCACGTCGCCCTTGCCTTCGGCGATCAGCGCGGGAATCTCGGCGTTCTTGTCGTGCGTGCTGACCTGCGCGGCCTTGAGGTTTTCCAGCACATAGGCCTCGTTGGTGCCGCCGGGGTTCTTGATGACGCGCACGGTGGCCTTGTTGAGGTCTTGCGGCGTGGCGAACTGGGCCTTGTCGGCCGAGCGCACCAGCGCCACCTTGCCGAAGGGCGCGTAGCCCGGGAGCATCTCGATCTGGCGGATGCGCGCGACGTTGCGGGTGATGCCGCCCACGGCCACGTCGAACCTGTCGGCCTGGATGTCCTTCATGAGGTTGGGCCACGAGGTCTGCACGTACTCGATCTTCACGCCCAGTTCCTTGGCCATGGCCTCGATCACGTCGATGTCGTGGCCCGAGAAGCCGCCATCCGTCTTGATGGCGAACGGCCGGTAGTCGCCCGGCGTGCCCACGCGGATGACCTTGGTCTCCATGATCTTGTCGAGCCGGGGGCCGGCCTGCGCGGCCTGGCTGAAGGACAAGCTGGCGACCAGGGCCATGGCGGCCGCGGCGAGTGTTTTCTTGGTGATCATGTCGAAGCGCTCCAGGAGTGGGGTAAGGAAAGAAGCGACCTTGGGCGGAGCGGCACGCACCGCCGCAGAAGGGCGCATGAAAAGAATACCCGAGCTGCCTGCATCCACCATGCCGCGCAAGCACCAAATGCCAGCGCCAGCATGCGCGCCCTTCCGTGCGGGGTTACGTGCGCGGCTTGATCGACCGCAAGGGCTTCGCGATGGCGCTTCTTTCCATCCACCGCGCGGGGTCGAGAGTGCCAACCGCAGTGCGAAACGTTGGTGAAAGTAACCGACCGTGCCCGCCATCGTGCACCCATCCATTGCGGCGTACCATGGCGGCGGACCCGATGGCCCCTGTTTTTCCTGAAAGGATGACCGCCATGAACTCCCCCGCCTCCCTTGTCGACGAACTGATGGCCCACCTCCAGGGCGCTCCGATGGAGCAGATGGCCCAGCACCTGGGCACCAGCCCGGAGCAGACGGAGAACGCGGTGGGCACGGCCCTGCCGCTGCTGCTGGGCACGCTGGGGCGCAATGCGGCCCAGCCCCAGGGCGCAACGGATCTTTTTGGCGCCTTGCAGCGCGACCACGCGGACAGTCCCGACCCGGGCGGGCTGCTGGGCTCCCTGCTGGGCGGCGGTGGCGGCGCCGCCCAGGCCAGTCCGCAGACCGATGGCGCGGGCATCCTCGGGCATATTTTTGGCGGCCACCAGCAGCGTGCCGAAGAAGGCCTGGGCCAGGCGACCGGACTGGGCGCGGGCGCCGGGCAGCTGCTGCAGCTTCTGGCGCCGGTCGTGATGGCGTTTCTGGCCAAGCGCATGAACGCCGGCGGCATGGACCCCGGCAGCCTGAGCGACACTCTGGGCCAGGAGCGTGCGCGCGCGCAGCAGCAGGGCGGCCTGGGTGGCGGGTTGCTGGGCAGCCTGTTCGACCAGGACGGTGACGGCCATGTCGGGCTGGGCGACCTGTTGAAGATGGGCGGCGGGCTGCTGGGCGGCAAGCGCTGACGCAGCACAGCGAGCAGAAGCGCACCGATCACATTTTGATAGCTGCCAGCGCTTGCCCTTACAGCGCTGGCGGCCCATTTCATTGTTATTTTTTCATGAACTTCGCAGACCGCGTGAAACAACTTCCCTCCGCCAGCCACCTTGCCGCCCTGCAACTGTGGGATGGCAACGGCCAGGTGCTCGCCACCATCGAGAACCAACCCGGCAAGGCCGGTTCGGTGGTGGTCTATGCCGCATTGGCGGCGCTGTACGGCGGCACCATCACGCCCGCAGCCGCCCGCCTGGGAATCGAGTGGTATGCCGAGCAGGTGGCGGACGCGCAAGCCTTTCCGGGCAAGCACCCCAACATCGACCGCCTGCTGGCCTGGGCCCAAGGCTCCGAGAGCTACCGCGCCGAGCCCGTCGCCGCGTGATGGCGGGGTGGCGGGGTTTGTCTTTCGGTAGAGGTTGTTGAACACGCCGCGGCCCATTCGCCGCACAAACGTGGACGGTTTTTTCGTCCGTCCGGGGTTCACCCACACTGCTTTGCAACTGAAAGGAGACAGACCATGACCGCCACCACCGGCACCGTCACGCTGCACCGCGTTCTGCGCGCGCCGCCCGAGCGCGTCTACCGCGCGTTTATGGACCCCGACGCCATGGCCAAGTGGCTGCCTCCGCACGGCTTCACGGGGCGCGTGCTGCACCTGGATGCGCGCGTGGGCGGCAGCTACCGCATGCAGTTCACCAATTTCAGCAGCGGCCAGACGCAGGCGTTTGGCGGCGAATATGTCGAGCTGGTGCCGGGCGAGCGCATCGTGCACACCGACCGCTTCGACGACCCGAACCTGCCGGGCGAGATGCACACCACGGTCACCTTCAAGCCCGTGTGGGCGGGCACGGAACTCACGGTGGTGCAGCAGGGCATTCCTGCCGCGATCCCGACCGAGGCGTGCCACCTGGGCTGGCAGGAGTCGCTGCAGCTGCTCACGCTGCTGGTCGAGGCCCAGGTGCCGGGCTGACGCTGCGGCGCAGCCCAGCGGCGGGCGGATCGGACTACTCTTTTTGTAGCTGGAAGCGCCCGCCCCATCAGCGTTAGAGCCGTATTTCATTCATATTTGTGGCGACAACCACTGGGGCCGCACCAGGCACCTTCCGCTGTTTTCACTGCCCTTCACCACCATGCCGACACCTTCCTCTCCACCCACCCTCACCATGCCGCGCCTGGGCCTGGGCACCTGGGGCATGGGCGAATCGCCTGCGCGCCGGCCCGCGGAAGTGGCGGCGGTGCGCGCGGCCATCGGCATGGGCTACCGGCTGATCGACACGGCCGAGATGTACGGCGAAGGCGGCGCCGAAGAGGTGGTGGGCGAGGCCCTGGCGCAGGCGCTGCGCGCGTCGGAGGTGGCGCGCGAGCAGCTGTTCATCGTCAGCAAGGTCTACCCGCACAACGCCAGCCGCGCCGGCACGCTGGCCGCGTGCGAGCGCAGCCTGCGCCGGCTGGGGCTCGACCACATCGACCTGTACCTGCTGCACTGGCGCGGCCAGGTGCCGCTGGCGGAAACCTGCGCGGCCTTGCAGACGCTGGTGGCGCAGGGGCGCATTGGCCGCTGGGGCGTGAGCAACTTCGACACCGGCGACCTGCAGGAGCTGTTCGCGCTGCCGGGCGGCGCGCACTGCGCGGCCAACCAGGTCTATTACTCGCTGAGCGAGCGCGGCGCGGCCTTCAGCCTGCTGCCCTGGCAGCGCGCGCACGGCATGCCGCTGATGGCGTACAGCCCCATTGACCAGGGCGCGCTGGCGCAAAGCAGCGCCCTGCAGGCGCTGGCCGGGCGCCTGGGCGCCACGCCGGCGCAGGTGGCGCTGGCCTGGCTGCTGGCGCAGCCCGGCGTCGTGGCGATTCCCAAAGCCGTGCACGAGGCCCACCAGCGCGAGAACCTGGCCGCCGCCGACCTGGCGCTGTCGGCCGACGACCTGGCCGAGCTTGACCGCGTGTTTCCGCCCCCGGCGCGCAAGGGGCCGCTGGCCATGCTCTGACAACGCTGCGCGCGGGTGCACACTGTGGGCCCGCGAACGCGAAGCCACCCGGGCGCACCGCACCTGCCACGCCCACCGTTCGCACTTTCCTTTCCTCTACCCACCCAGGACCCCGCCATGAAAAAACTCCGCGTCACCCTTGAACTTGAAATGTCCGTTCCCGACGACTGGGAGCTGGTCGAAACCTCGGAAGGCATGCCGGTGCTGAGCCTGCCCAACGGCACTTTTCTCGACATGGCGATGGAGCCGCTGTTTGCCAGCCACCCCGAAGAGACCTGGTCCAGCACCGACGACGACGCGCTGCTCAACGACATTCTCGACATGGTCGAAAGCGAAGCGGTGACCTACGAATTCGACGGGCAGTGAACGCTGCGCCGGTTCAAAGCCAGCGCCGCACGCGCGCGCAGTACGCGGTGTAGGCCGCGCCAAAGCGCGCCGCCAGCGCCCGCTCTTCGGGCCGGATCTGAAAGCGCGTGATGAAGGCGCCAAACGCCAGCGGCCCGAGCAGCGCCCAGGGCGAGGCCAGGTACAGCGCGAGGGCCAGCAGCATCAGCACGAGCCCCAGGTACATGGGGTTGCGCGTGACGCGGTAAACGCCGGTGCTCACCACCGCCGTGGCTTTGTCCGGTGTCATCGGGTTGACGGTGGTCCGGGCTTTTCGAAAGGCCAGCAGGCCGGCCACGTCAAAGCACGCGCCCACGGCGGCCAGCACCAGCGCGGCGCCCACGCGCACAGCGGGCGGTAGCGCCAGCACCGGTGGCAGCCAGACCGAGGCGGCCACCATCGCGCCCGCCACGGCGGCGGCGACCAGGGGCGGCGGAATCTTGAGTTCAAGTGCGGACATAGGGGGACCTGCAACGGTGAAAGCGCCACGCCGGGTTTTACACCGTGCCGGCATCGCCCGCGCGGCCGCCGGTGCCCTACAGCTGCGAATGCAGCACCGAGGCCAGCCGCTCGGCCAGCCTTTCCTTCCACGGGCGGTTCAGCCAGTCCTCGTAGGTCACGGCACGCGAGCGCTGGAGGTCGTCCTCGAACACGGCGGTCTGCCGCACCGCAAAGGCCGGGTCGTAGACGTTCAGGTTGGCCTCGTCGTTGAGGCGAAACGAGCGGTTGTCGAAGTTGGTCGAGCCCACGGACACCATGCGCTGGTCGACGATCATCACCTTGCAGTGGTACATGGTCGGCTGGTATGTGTAGATCTGCGCGCCGGCCTGCAGCAGCGGCCCCCAGGTGGCGCGCGAGGCCGCCTTCACGGTCTCGGTGTCGGTGTGTTCGCCGGGCATGATGATGCGCAGGCGCACGCCGCGCTTGAGCGCGTCGGCCAGCAGCTTGCGCGTCAGCGCGTCGGGCACGAAGTAGGCCGCCGAGAGGTCGATGCTGTGCTCGGCCGCCGTGATGGCCAGGTGGTACATCAGCTGCATGCTCTCGCTGCCGCTGGCCGGCGAGCTCGAGAACATCTGCGCGCGCTGCCCGCCCACCGGCGCGAGCGCCGGAAAATACTTGGGGCCGTGCATCACGCGCCCCGTGGCCTTGAGCCAGTTGTCCAGAAAGGTCGCCTGCATCTGGGCCACGACCGGGCCCTTGACCTGGAAGTGCGTGTCGCGCCAATGGTCGGGGTCTTGCGCGTGGCCCGTCCACTCGGGCGCAATGCCGACGCCGCCGGTGAAGCCGATGGCGCCGTCCACCACCAGCAGCTTGCGGTGGGTGCGGTTGTTGAGCCGCGCGAGGTCGTACCACGACGGCTCGTGGAATTTTTCGATCTCGACGCCCGCGTCTTCCATCTCGGTGAGAAAGCTTTTTTCGATCTTGGCGCTGCCCACCCAGTCCAGCAGCACATGCACGCGCACGCCGGCGCGGGCGCGCTCGCTCAGCGCTTCGGCGAATTGCTTGCCGATGTCGCCCGACCAGTAGATGTAGGTTTCGAACGTGATGCTCTGGCGCGCGCTGCGGATGGCCGCGAGCATCGGCGGAAAGATCTGGTCGCCGTTGAGCAGTTCGACGACCTCGTTGCCCGTGGTGATGCCGGGCCCGAGCAGCACCCCCATCGAGCGCTCGAACTGCGGGCTGGCCGTACTGTAGAGCCGGGGGATCTGGTGTTCGATCTTCTTTTCGCCGGCCGTGAAGTTGAGTGCCAGCAGACCCAGCACACAGGTCACGGCAAACGTCACGACGATGGCCTTCCAGAAACGGAATTTTTTCGGCATGGCAGCGATTGTCGGGTTGCGCGGTGCGCGCGCCGCGTAGGCGGAAATCGCCAGTCGAGCTGGCTTTGGCAGCAGGGCCGGCCAGCGGTGGCAGACTGGTGGCCGCGGCCCGGCGCCGCTGCATTTTCACGTTCTCTTTTCTCTTCTTGCTTTCAGGTGGCCATGCATTCCCTGCCCTTTTTTCCAGACTCCATGCCGGTCTTCAGCGCCCCGCACGGCACTGCGCCGCGCCCCGGCGCCCTGCGCCGCCGCGCCCTGCTGGGCGGCCTGGCCGGCTCGGCGCTGATGGCGCCGTGGCCGGCGCAGGCGGCGCGCTCCACGAAGCCGGTGGCGCACGACGACGGCGTGTGGCCGCGTGCGCGCGCGGTGCCCGGCGGCGTGGCGCGGCTGGCCCTGGGCCCGGCGCGCGACCGGCCGCAGGTGTTCACCAGCGCCGGCGTGCCGGTGCTCGTGGTCGGCGACGCCATCGCCTGGACGGCCGTGCTGGGCCTGGCGCTGGCCCAGGCGCCGGGCCGCAGCGAGGTCACGGTGCGCACGCCAGGCGAACCCGAGCGCACGCTGGCCTTTGACATTGCGCCCCAGCGCTACGCCGAGCAGCGCCTGACGGTGGCGCCGCGCACGGTCGACCTGTCGCCCGAGGACCAGACGCGCTACGAGCGCGAGCGCGACCACCAGGCGCGCGTCATGGCCACGTTCAGCGAGCCGCTGCCCGCACTGCGCGCCATGCAGGTGCCCACGCCGGGACGGCGCTCAAGCTCGTTCGGGCTGCGCCGCGTGTTCAACGGCCAGCCGCGCAATCCGCACAGCGGCATGGACATTGCCGCGCCCACGGGCACGCCCGTCGCGGCGCCGCTGCCCGCGCGGGTGATCGACACGGGCGACTATTTCTTCAACGGCCAGACGGTGTGGCTGGACCATGGCGGCGGCCTGCTGAGCATGGTGTGCCACCTGAGCGCGATCGGCGTGCAGGTGGGCGACCTGCTGCAGACCGGCCAGCGCCTGGGCGCCGTGGGCGCCACCGGCCGCGTGACCGGGCCGCACCTGCACTGGGGCGTGGTGCTCAACCGCACCATGGTCGACCCGGCGCTGTTCCTGGCGGCGTGAGCCTGGCAGGGCCCGCGCCGTTGCCAGTGCCTACTTCAGGTAGTTCATGAAGCCGGTGATGATCACCGCATTGAAGAAGTCGATGAACAGCGAGCCGACCAGCGGAATGACGAAGAACGCCTTGACCGACGGCCCGTGGCTGCTGGTGAAGACCTGCATGTTGGCCATGGCGTTGGGCGTGGCGCCCATGCCGAAGCCGCAGTGCCCCGAGGCCATGACGGCCGCGTCGTAGTCCTTGCCCATGACGCGGAACGTGACCCAGTAGGCATAGGCGAACATCACCGCGGTCTGCGCCAGCAGGATCACCAGCAGCGGCCCGGCCACATGCGCCATTTCCCAGAGCTTCATCGACATCAGCGCCATGGCCAGGAAGAAGGCCAGCGACACGTTGCCCACCACTTCGAACTGGCGCATGGGCAGCGGCCAGTTGCGCAGGTCGATGGCGTTGCGCATCAGCGCCGCCACCAGCATCGGGCCGAGGTACGACGGCAGCGTGATGCCCAGGCCCTTGAGCCAGTCCACCAGCAGCGTGCCGGTGCCAATGGCCAGCGTGATGAGAATCGACGCGTACATCACGGTCTTGTCGGTGGCCTCGGTGGTTTCGGGCGCCGTGGCGATGGGCTCGACCGGGCCGCCGTCCTGGCCCGCCGGTCCCTGCAGGCGGTAGCGCCGCATCAGCAGCGAACCGAGCGGCCCGCCGACCACACAGCCGGCGACCAGGCCGTAGGTGGCGGCGGCAATGGCCACGGGCAGCGCGCCGGCCGCGCCGGCCTGCTCCATCAAGGGGCCGAAGGCCGCCGACGTGCCGACCCCGCCGGTGAGCGAGACCGACCCCGCGGCCACGCCGATCAGCGGGTGCAGGCCCAGCGCGCTGGCCAGCGCCGCGCCGAGCGTGTTCTGGATCAGCACCAGACCGATGGCCGCCAGCAGGAACACCGCCACGGCCACGCCGCCTTTCTTCAGCAGCTCGAAGCTCGCGGAAAAGCCGATGGTGGTGAAGAACACCATCATCAGGAAGGCGCGCATGTTGTCGTAGAACTCGAAGGTGAAGCTGCCGCTCGCGTGGCCGGCCAGCGCGATCAGCGAAAACAGCAGCCCGCCGATCACGGGGCCGGGGATGAAATAGCGCGTCAGCAGGCGGACGTGTTTTTTGATGAATTCGCCCACCACCAGCAGAACGGCGGCAATGCCGACGGTCTGGGCGATGTCGAGCTGGAACGTGATCACAGAGAGGGTCCTTGGGTGCGGGCCCGGCGCGTGGCGGCCGGAAAGAGGCAGATTTTTGCTATCGAATAGATAGCTATCGACGTATATGTAACATGGGTTACATGCCGATTCGGACTGCTGAATTTACCACGCCGCTGTGGCCCGCTCGCAGGCGGCACAATCGGTGCCTCGTCCACACCGCCCCAGCCCCCCGCCATGCGCCCTGCCCTTTTTGCCTTGTTGGTTGCCGCTCTTTGCAGCGGCTGCGCCGTGGTGGCCGTCGCCGATGCGGCGGTGACGGTGGTGGCGACGACCGTGAAGGTCGGCGCCGCGGTGGTGGGCACGGCGGTGGATGTGGGCGCCGCAGGCGTGCGCGCCGTGGCGGGCAGCAGCGACAACTGAGCGCTTGCGCGCCCGCAGGTGCGGGTCAGTCCTCGGTCGGCGCCGCGTCCGTCGCCAGGTAGCCTTTGACCAGGTCGAAGAAGCTTTCATAGAAGCTGCCCGACGCGATGGTCTCGCTGCCCACCTTGACCAGCGATTCGCCGCCGCCCGACATGAAGGGCAGCGAGACCGAACCGACGCCACCCACGCCCAGGCTGGCGGAGTTGTTGCTTTTCTTGAGCGTATAGCTTTCTTGCAGCGCGGTGACGAAGCCCAGGCTGACCGTGCCGTCGGCGCTGTCGGGCACGCAGACCACGCGGATCACCATCTGCAGGTGCGACTCGGCCGTGGGCTGGAAGTTTTTCTGGCCCTCCACCAGTTCGGGTTTGGCGGTGCCGATGATGTAGCCCTGGCTGAGCAGCGCGCGCCGCGCGGCCTCGCAGGTGCGGGTCGGGGTGGCGTCGAACAGGCGCGAATAGGTCGTGCCGGAGCCGAAGTCTTCCTGCGGCGCAAAGCGCTTGGCCGGGGTGCCACAGCCCGCGAGCAGCACGGGCAGGCAGGCCGCGCCGGCCCAGGCGGCGCGCCACAGCCGCGTCGGCCCTGCGGCGGAAACGGGGGCGCGCGGGCGCGTGTGGGACAGACTCAAAACCTGGCACTCCTTGGCATGTTCGGGCTGGCCGGGCCACGGCGCATCTGGGACAAGCGCCGCGCGGCCGGTTCCACCGATTTTAGAAGACCGGCGCGCGCGCTTCACTTTTCATAGCTGCTCGCGCTTGCCCAGCAAGCGTTTGCGGCCGATTTGATGCAAAACGGCGTCCACGCGTCAGCGCCCGACCAGCTGGCCATAGGCCTTGCGCGTGGCCGGCGACACCGCGGCGACCAGCTGGTCGTGCGAGGTCTGGTGGCGCGCGAGCATGCGCGCCGAGGCCACGGTTTTCGACTTGCAGAACCAGTGGCAGGTGTGCTGCATCAGGAACAGCTCGGCCGACATCGTGAAGGCCTTGTCGCGCAGGCTGCGCCCGGCCTCGTTGCGCGCGGCCGCCTCGATGCCCTGCGCATGGATCTGCAGCGCCTGGCGCAGGTCGAACGTGGCCGCGGGCAGCAGCCGGTCGGCATAGGGCAGCGCGATCGGCAGCTTGCTCACGCGCGTCTCCTCGGCGTCGACGCGCGCGAAGTCGGCGGCAAAGCGCTTGAACTGCTCGCACAGCGCCACCTCGGTGCCGGCCAGCAGGTTCCAGACCTGCTCGCGGCGCCCGGCGTCGCTCTCGCCCAGCGCGCGCAGGTAGCCCTGGGTCAGGTTCTCCATGAGCTTCTCGATCTGGAACTGCGCCAGGTGGCTGCCCAGCAGCGCAATGCGCCGCGCCTGGTAGCGCGTCTTGAGCAGGTGGGCGCTGAAGGCGATCAGCGCCGCCAGGATCAGGATGTCCATGGGCTCTCTACAGCAGCTCGGCGCGCAGCTGCTCGGCGCTCTTGGGCGAGAGCAGGCCGGGCGGCACGTCGAACACGGTCTTGGCGCCGTGCTGGCCCATCTGCGCCATGCGGTGCACGGCGCGCGCATAGGCCACGAGCACGCTGGCGGTGAACTCGGGGTTGCTGCCCAGCGTGAGGCCGTACTCGATCACCTGCGTGGCCTCGGCCGTGGTGTTGCCGCTGCGGATGACGAAGCCGCCGTGGGGCATCGCGCCGTGGTCGCGCTGCAGGACCTCGGCGCTGATGAAGTGCACGCTGGTGTCGTACTCGTCGAAGTAGTGCGGCATGGTGACGATGGCCTCGCGCACGGCGGCCGCGTCGGCGCCGTCCTGCAGCACGACGAAGCACTCGCGCGTGTGCTTCTGGCGCGTGGACAGCTGGGGGCGCGTGCCGCTGCGCACCTGCTCGACGGCCGCAGGCACGGGCAGCGTGTACTGCACGCCGCCGGCCACGCCCGGCACGCGGCGGATGGCGTCGGAGTGGCCCTGGCTCAGGCCCTTGCCCCAGAAGGTGTAGGTGGCGCCGTCGGGCAGCAGGGCCTCGCCCATCACGCGGTTGATCGAGAACATGCCCGGGTCCCAGCCGGCCGAGATCAGCGCGGTCTTGCCGGTTCGGCCAGCGCCGGCGCGTTGACGGCAGCGAAGTGCTCGGGAATGCGCGCATGGGTGTCGAAGCTGTCCACGGTGTGGAACAGCGCGGCCAGCTCGGGGCCCTGGCGCGGCAGGTCTTCCTTGGAGCCGCCGCACAGGATCAGCACGTCGATGGCGTCCTGGTGCTGCGCCAGCGCGTCCATCGGGAACACCGGCGCGCCCGCGTGCAGCGGCGTGAGCTGCGCGGGCGCGCGACGCGTGAAGATGCCCGCGAGGGCCATGTCGGGGTTGCGGGCAATGCTGGCTTCAACGCCGCGGCCCAGGTTGCCATAACCGGCGATGCCGATGCGGATGGTGTCGCTCATAGTGTCGTCCTGTGGTGCTGAAAGAAAAAACAAGAAATGTGCCCGATTCAGGCGGGGAAACGGGCGCGGCGCTCGGGCGCCAGCTGGCGCGCGCCGTCGAGCACGAGCACGCCGACGGCGGCAAACACCAGGCCATAGGTGGGCCACTGGCCCGGTGCCACGCTCTCGCCCAGCAGCAGCGCCACCAGCACCAGCAGCACGGGCTCGACGTAGGAGAGCAGGCCGAACAGCCCCATCGGCAGCCAGCGGCTCGCGGCCATGTACAGCGCGAGCGCCACGGCGCTCACGGCGCCCAGCAGCGGCAGCAGCGCGAGCAGCACCGGGTGCGCGGGCACCAGCGGCAGGCTCGACGGCGCGCGCAGCATGAACCACAGCGCCGCGGGCACCAGCAGTGCCATGTCGAGCCAGTGGCCGCCCAGGTGGTCCGAGCCCAGGCGCCGGCGCAGCACGAAATAGACGGGGTAGCCGAGCGCGACCACCCCGGTCTCCCACGACATGCCGCCGGCGCGCACCAGCTCGTGCGCCACGCCCGCGGCGGCCAGCGCCGTGGCCAGCTTGTGCGCGGCCGACAGGCGCTCGCCAAAGCACACGCGCCCGGTCAGCACCATCACCAGCGGCAGCAGAAAGTAGCCCAGCGACACCGGCAGCGCGCGCCCGTGCAGCGGCGCCCACATGAACAGCCACAGCTGCACGCCCAGCATCGCGGAGCTGGCCAGGAGCAGCAGCGCCGTGCGCGGCGCCTGGCGCGCGCGCAGCCACAGCGCCCAGACGTGCCTGCCGTCGCCGCGCCACAGCAGAAAGGCGGTGGTGAAGGGCAGCGTGAGCAGCACGCGCCAGCCAAAGATCTGCTCGCCATCGAGCGGCGCCAGCAGCGGCGAGAGGTAGTAGATGGCGCCAAACAGGACCGAAGCCAGCACGGACGCAACGATGCCCTTGATCACAGAGAACTGGCTTTCAGCAAAGCGGTGGAAAAGAAAGGGCGCGGCGGGCCCCGGCGGCAACCCGCCATTGTCGGTGATGCGCACGCGCCCGCCGCGCTGGCGCGTGGCTTTTCCGCCGCTCTGCGGTTATGCCCGCCGAATGTGCAGCACCGTGTGGATAAGCGCGTGCACAAGCCCCGCACACCGCGCCGGCACTGGGTTTGCGCGGCCTGCCTTAAAAGGAGGCAACCACCCATCCCTGCGCGGCAGCGCGATGATCGAGGAAATGGCGCAGCGCAAAGAATGCTATTAATTAAATAGCATACAGCGATGTCTGCGCAAGGGCTGGAGCGCTATTTCATCGAAATAACCTGAAACCCCCGCGCCGGCAGGCTGCGGCGCTTTGTGGCAGCACGGTGACAGCGCCAACAACCTAGGGTTTGTACTTATACCCAGCCGCTGTGGGCTGTTCTGTGGAAAACCTTCGGTACAACCCGCCAAACCCGCGCCGGCATTGGGCTGCAACGCGGTGCCCAATTTTTTGGCATGGCTGCAGGTATAGTCCACGGCCCGCCTCCGGGCGCCGGACCCCTTCCCTGTTGTGACCTCTCTCGCCACCGCCCCCGCCAGCGTCTACCGCCACGCCGGCTTTGTCGCCTTTTTGATCGCCCGCCTGGTGGCCGTGTTCGCCACGCAGGTGCAGGCCGTGGTCGTGGCCTGGCAGGTCTACGACACCACGCACGACCCGCTCGCGCTGGCCTATGTGGGGCTGGCGCAGTTCATTCCGATGCTGTGCCTGCTGCTGCCGGCCGGCGACCTGATCGACCGCTTCGACCGCAAGCGCATCCTGGCCGCCAGCTGGAGCGTGGGCGCGCTGTGCAGCGGCCTGCTGTGGTGGCTGTCGGCCGAGGGCAGCGCCGGCGTGGCCGGCATCTATGCGGTGCTGGTGCTGTACGGCTGCACGCGCGCGTTCTCGGGGCCGGCGCTGCAAAGCCTGCTGCCGCAGATCGTGCCGCGCGCGCAGCTGGCGCCGGCGATTGCGGCCAACAGCATGCTGATGCGCGCGGCCAGCATTGGCGGGCCGTTCCTCGGCGGCGTGCTCTATGCGCTCGGTGGCGGCCGGCTCACCTATGCGCTGTGCCTGGTCTGCTTTGCGCTGGGCGCGCTGCTGCTGGCGCGCGTGGCCGTGGCGCACGCCGCGCCGCCAGCGCCCGCGCAGGGCAGCATGTGGCAGCGCTTTGGCGCGGGCCTGGTGTTCATGCGCTCGCGGCCGATCATCCTGGGCACGATCTCGCTTGACCTGTTCGCCGTGCTGCTGGGCGGCGTGGTCGCGCTGCTGCCGATCTACGCGAGCGAGGTGCTGCACGTCGGCCCGGCGGGCCTGGGCGCGCTGCGCAGCGCCATCGCGGTGGGCGAAGTGGGCGCGGGCCTGTACCTGAGCCTGCGCCCGTTCAACCGCCATGTCGGCCGCACCATGTTCATCGCGGTGGCCATTTTTGGCGCGGCCAACCTGGTGTTCGCGCTCTCGACGCTGTTCTGGCTGTCGTTCGCAGCGCTGCTGGTGGCCGGCGCGGCCGACATGGTGAGCGTCTACATCCGCGGCGCGCTGGTGCAGTTCTCCACGCCCGACGCCATGCGCGGGCGCGTCAACGCGGTCAACATGCTGTTCATCGGCTCGTCCAACGAGCTCGGCGAGTTCCGCGCCGGCACCAGCGCCGCGTGGCTCGGCGCCGTGCCCGCGGCCGTGGTCGGCGGGCTGTGCACGCTCGCCGTGGTCGGCGGCTGGGCGCTGCTGTTCAAGCCGCTGCGCACCGTGGACCAATTCGAGCAGGCGGCCGACGCGCCCGCGCGCAGCTGATGGCCCCGCCGCTGCACATCCTCTGGCGCGACGAGCACCTCGTCGCGCTCTACAAACCCGCGGGCTGGCTGGTGCACCGCACCGGGCTCGACGCGGGCGAGACGCGCTTTGTCGTGCAGACCCTGCGCGACCAGCTGGGCCAGCGCGTGTACCCGGTGCACCGGCTCGACAAGGGCACCTGCGGCGTGCTGGTGATGGCGCTGCACAGCGACGCTGCGCGCGCGCTGGCGCAGGCGTTCGAGCAGCAGCGCACGCACAAGCGCTATGTGGCACTGGTGCGCGGCTGGCTGCCCGATGCCGCCGAGGTCGACCACGCGCTGCAGCCCGACGACGCGCCGCAGGGCGCGCCGGCGCAGGACGCGCACACGCGCTTTCGCTGCCTGGCGCGGCTGGAGCTGGCCGAGGCGTTCGACGCGCGCCACGCGGGCACGCGCGCCGTCGCTGGTCGAGGCCGTGCCGAGCACCGGCCGGCGCCACCAGATCCGCCGCCACCTCAAGCACCTGGCGCACCCGATCCTGGGCGACGCCACGCACGGCAAGGGCCCGCTCAACCGCTGGTGGGCCGAGCGCCTGGGCCGGACAGCGGCTGTGGCTGCACGCCCAGGCGATCACGGTGCCGCACCCGGTGACGGGGCGGGACCTGGAGCTGGTCTGCGACTGGGCCGCGCTGCAGGCGAGCGTGCCCGATGCGGCCGACTGGCTGCGCCTGCAGCAGCGGTTTGCGTGGCGCCGCGTGGACGCGGAACCGGCGCCCGCCGCCCTGCCCGGCGCCTAGGCCGGCCGGCAGTCGCGATCAGGGGTCCGGCGCACGGCTCAGGCGGCGCGCGCGGGCGCGGCGTCGAACGTGCCGCTGAGCAGCTCGGGCAGGCGGTCGGTGCCCATCTTGAAGCCGCAGGCCTGCGCGTGGCCGCCGCCGCCCATGCTCTCGGCCAGGGCGATGCAGTCGAAGTTGCGCTGCGAGCGCAGGCCGGCCTTGACGCCGCCGCTGCCCGCGCTCCACAGCAGCGCAAACGTGCCGGTCTGGGCCGACAGCAGGTCGCCCACCAGGCTGTGGAACATGCCGGGGGCGTTGACCATCAGGCCCGCAACCCCGTTGAACACCAGCGGCTGCGCGCCCTCGGCAATGTCGGCCGCGAGCTTGCGGTACTTCTCGTCCATGGCGGCGCCGCGCGCCATGAAGGCGTCGAGCTGCGCGGGGCTGTAGGCGGCAATCTGCTGCCAGCGCGCGAACTCCTGCGGCTCCATGTCGAGCGCCGACAGGAAGCCCGCGCTTTCGGCGAACTCCCACTTCCAGATGTCGCGGTCTTCGATGTATTTGAGCAAGGCCGGCATTGGCTGCTCGGGGTGGAAGAACTCCCAGGCCAGGCGCGCGCCCGACTTGGACAGGTCGAAGTGCACCACACCGCAACGGCAGGCGAAGCCCGTGAGCTTTTCGGCCGCGCTCTTGTGGTGGTCGAGCATGACGAGCTTGGCGGCGCGCTCTTCGATGCCGCGCAGCAGGTCGGCCGGGAACGAGAAGTCGAGGATGTAGACCGCGCGGCCCTCGAGCGCCGGCAGATCGTCCAGCGCCTGGATTTCGCCGTGGTCCAGGGGCAGGTACTGGGCCCTGTCGCCGTAATAGAGCCAGGCGGCGAGCGCCGCGCCAAAACCGTCGGGGCAGCGGCGGCCGTGGTAGATGACCAGCGGCTGGGGGTCGGCAAGGCTTGGGCCCACGGGCAGTCGCAGAGAAAAGAGAGGTTTCATGGACGCAATTGTCACCGCGTCGGCAGTGCACACAGGGGATGTGGTCTGACAGACAGGGCCGCGCAATGCGGGCCCAATGGTGGTTTGCCGCGCCACGGCGCGTGCATGCGATCGCAACCCGTTCTGAAGGAGCAGACATGAGCCAACACGCCACCATCACCGGCCCCGTGACCTACACCCCCGGCGACGGCGCGCCCCTGCCGATCCCGCTCGGGCCGGTGGACCTTGATTTCGCCCCCGACAGCGTCACGCTGAGCTGGACCGCAGACAACCAGGCTGCGGGCCTGACGGCGATCCCGCGCGACGAGTTCGACCGCTTCGTGCGCGAGGGCAGCATCCGCCTGTCGGCGCAGGCCGCTTGAGAGCCCCCGCCAGCCCAGGCGGAGGGTGCTTGTGCCTTACCATCGGCACATGAGGTCCCATCCCGAGACCGACACGGAGGACGTATGGCCAAAGGACAGATGCACAACAACAAGATGGCGAAAAAGCCCAAGAAGGACACCTCGCCGCCCAAGGAAGGCGGCTCGGTGTCCGACCGGCCCACGCCGCCCGTCACCGCCGTGGCGCCGCGCGGCAAGCTGAAGAACAAGTAAGGCCCTGCGCCGGCCCGAAACCAAGCACCCGGTGCTGCCATGCGGCGGCACCGGGTGCTTTTTCGTGGGCGTTCGCCGCAACGCGGTGGCGGTTCAGCGCTGGCTGCGCTGGGGCTTGGCCTTGCGCGCTTCCTTGCGCGCCGCGCGCTCGGCCTCCTGCACCGCGGCGACCGCGCTCCAGGCCTCGAACTCGGCCGGCACCTCCAGCGTGATGCGGCCCAGGATCGCGCTGCGGAAGTCGGTCAGAACGATCTCGGCCGTCTTCTGCAGGTTGACGCGCCCGCCGCCCTGCATGGCGCCGCGCTTCTTGCCGATGGCTTCGAGCAGCTCTTCGTCGTGCATCTGCGCCACCGCGTCGCTGGCCAGGCCGAGCCTGTAGCGCGCCTCCAGGAGCGGCGCGTAGTGCTGCTGCAGGCGGCGCAGCAGCTCCAGCGCCACCAGTTCCTCGTCGTAGGCGTTGCGGCCGACGGCGCCGCTGGCGGCCAGGTGGTAGCCGCTTTGCTCGACGGTGATGCGCGGCCAGAGCATGCCGGGCGTGTCCCACAGGTAGAAGTCGTCGGCCAGCACGATGCGCTGCTCGAGCTTGGTGATGCCGGCCTCGTCGCCGGTCTTGGCCTGGCGCTTGTCGCTGAGCGTGTTGATCAGCGTCGACTTGCCGACGTTGGGCACGCCGCAGATCAGCACGCGCATCGGCTTGGCCATGCCGCCGCGGTTCGGCGCGAGCTGGTGGCAGCCGTCGATGAGCTTGCGCGCGGGCGCGGCATCCTGCGCGTCGAGCGCCACGGCGCGCGTGTCCGGCCGGGCGTTGTACCAGTCGAGCCACAGCGCGGTGCGCTCGGGGTCGGCCACGTCCTGCTTGTTGAGCACCTTGAGCGTGGGTTTGTGGCCCGTGAGCTCGGACAGCAGCGGGTTGGCGCTCGAGCCGGGCAGGCGCGCGTCCAGCACTTCGATCACCACGTCGATGTCTTTCACGCGCTCGGCAATGGCCTTGCGCGTCAGGTGCATGTGACCGGGAAACCACTGGATGGCCATGGGGAGATCTTTCGCTTTTTCGGGGGGTCGGGGGGTGCCAAGGATAATCGCGCTCCCATCCCCGTGCCCTTGAACCTCTGCCATGCCCCTGCCCAAGCCCCCTGCCCGACGCCCCCGCAACAAGGAAGACAACGAACTGCTGATCAAGGGCATGACCTGCGCGCTGATCGGCGCCGTCGTGCTGCTGGCGCCCTATGTCGCCAAATCGGCCAGCGTGCAGGACCTCATGCGCCAGGCCTACCTGGTCGGCTGGTTTGCGCTCATCCTGGGCTGCGCGTTTCTGGGGCGCTACGGCCTGCGGCGCCTCGCGGCCCACCGGTCGGCGCGCCCGCGCTGAGCGCCGGCCCGGTCGGCGGCCGACCGCTGAATTCAAGCCAAATCGGCCTCCAGCGCTGATGCAGCAAGCGCCTGCAGCTATGTTTTTTGATTCTCCGCCACCGGCGCTTCCGCGTCGACCGCGCCTGCCACGGGCAGGTCGGGCACGGTGGCCACGAGCGAAGCCAGCACCCGGTCGGCGTCGGCGCGCAGCTGCGCGGCCAGCTCCGTGGCCAGGCGCAGGCGGCGCAGCAGCCAGGCACTGAGGTCGCTCTCGTACGGACTCGGCAGCGGCTCGGGCCCGGGCGACGCCCCGGCCCCGGGCGCGCTGGCGGCAGCCGGCTGCCTGCCCAGCAGCAGGGTGCCGATGCGCTCGGCCGCCAGCTCCAGCGGCGCCTGCACCTGTTCGGCGGGCAGCAGGCCGCGGCGCAGCAGCAGCAGGGTCTTGACGGCCGTGAGCTGCGCCAGCAGCTGGTAGCCGCGCGCCTGCAGGTGCTCCAGCGCCGCCAGCGGCGGGCGCACGGCGCGCGGCTCGGCCAGCGAGCGCTGCGTGGCCTGCACCAGCGCCGAGAGGCTGTCGTAGGCCTCGCGCCGCGCCAGGCGCCAGGCCAGCTCGGGCGCGTTGTCCACCGCCTGCAGCTGGCCCAGGCCGAGCGACACGCGCGCATGCTGGGCCTGCGCGGCCAGCGTGCGCGCCACCAGCGCGGGCAGCTGCGTGCGCTCCCACGACGGCAGCACATAGGAGAAGACCCAGGCGATGCCGGTGCCGATCAGCGTGTCGGCCACGCGCTCGAACAGCGCAAAGGCGGTGCTGCCCCCGTTGTTGAGCATGTGCGCCTGCAGCAGGCCCAGCGTGGTCGCAGCCACTGCCGTGACCAGGTAGCGGCGCACCGCAAAGCCGTGGGCCACGCCCTGCGCCAGCGTGATCCAGATGACCAGCGCCAGTGGCGGCAGGTGGGCCGACAGCAGGCCCAGCGCCAGCACGCAGCCCAGCAAGGTGCCCGCCACGCGGCTGTTGCGCCGCTCGAGCGTCTGCGCCAGGCTGCCGCGCAGCACCACCACGATGGTCACCAGCACCCAATAAGGATGTGTGCCCCAGGGCAGCAGCTGCGCCACGGCGTAGCCGGCCGCGATCGCCAGCGCAGCGCGCATGGCGTGGCGCAGCGCCGGCGCCTCCCAGCGCCACAGGCCGGCGAACGGCCGCCACGACCAGGTGGTCGGGCTGACAAACATCTGCCAGTTGGCGCGCACGACCGCCAGGTCGGGCTCGGCCTCGCCGCGCGCCAGCGCGATCAGGCTCAGCACCTCGTCGTTGATGTGGCCGATGCGCGCGGCCAGGCCGCGCGCCAGCAGCGAGGGCGTGAAACCCGCACCTTCGCTCTCGTCGGGCAGCGCGGCGCCGACCAGCCGCGGGCGCAGGCTCGGGAACGGCGCAGGCCGGCGGCCCAGCAGCAAGGCATCGGCCAGCCGGGCCACCTCGGCGGTCAGGGCCTGCAGCACGGCGCGCTGGCCCGCCAGGGCCGACGCCTGGCCCGGCTGGGCGCGCACGGCGTCCAGGTCCAGCTCGCAGGCCAGCAGGTGGTCGCGCATTTCGAGCACCTGCACCAGCATGCCGGCCAGGCGCTGGCGGCGCGGCGTGTTCGGCGACTCGAGCACGACGTCGCGCGCCGCCTGCAGCTGCTCGGCCAGGGCGGCATGCTGGCGCAGCAGCTGGCCCGTGAGCGGCGCCGGCGCGCTGCCGGGCCGGATCGGGGTGAACTGGCGCGCCTGCACGCGCAGCAGCGCGGCGACGGACAGCAAGGCGTCGGCCAGCAGCTGCACGCGGTAGCGCGCGTTGAACAGCCGGTTGATCAGCAGCGCATACGGCAGGTACAGCACCGCGCCGAGGCCGAAATACAGCGTGGTCGACAGCGCCGCCGCCAGGGCGTCGCCCCCCTGGTGGACCGGCACGGCCATGGCGAACACCGTGGCCAGCATGATCGCGATGGCGACCGGCGCGCCGCGTTTGCCCCAGGCCATGCCCAGAAAGACCAGGAAGGTGGCCGGCACCAGCAGCAGGCCCAGCGCCAGCGGGGAGGCGTACAGCAGCTGCACCGCAAAGAACAGCGGCATGCTCAGCAGCGGGGCCGGCAGCATCTGCCAGAACTTGCCGCGCTGCGGCGCCACGTTGTCGGGCGGAATCGCCACGATCACACCGACGGTGGCCGTCGCCGCCGCGAGCGCGCCCAGCCACAGGTGCACGGCGGTCGAGATCAGCAGCAGCCCCAGGGCCCCGGCCAGGCCGTTGAGCACGTAATGGCTCAGGGCCACGCGCCGCATCGCACGGATGCGTGCCGCCATGCGCAGGCGCAGTGCGGTGCGGGTGCTCATGGCCGAATGCGCCGGTGCCCGCGGCGGCCGATCAGCCCAGGCCCTGGGCGGCCATGTAGTGCTGGCGCCACTCTTCGAACGGCAGCGTGTCGCCGTCCTCGATGGCCTTCTGGGCCGCCAGCGACTGCTCGGCCAGCGCAGCGTGGTGCGCCTGCTGCTCTGCGCTCCAGGGCAAGGCCAGCAGCGCGTCGCGCGCGGCGCTCGGACTGGCCCAGCGCAAAACCGGTGAAGCTGTTGCCGTGGGCGCGGGCCATCTGCGCGAGCACGCGCGCCGAGGGCGTTTGCGCCGGCTGCGCCAGCAGCGCGCGCGCACTGGCCAGGGCGGCGCTGTAGTCGCTGCTGGCGTGCGTGGCGTCGAGCGCCGCGGCCAGCGGCGCGCATTCGCCCAGCACCTGCGCGGCCCAGTCGACCAGCGGCACGCTCTGGCCGTTGCGCAGCAGGCACAGGCCGGGCTCGCGCCCGCGCGCGGCCGTGAGGTGCTGGTTGTGCTGGAGCTCGGTGATCTCGGCCGGCGTATCGGGCGGGCTGTCGGAGAGCAGGCAGTGCAGCAGGAACACGTCGAGCAGGCGCATGGTCTCGGCCGTGATGCCGACCGGCACGAACGGGTCGAGGTCCATCAGGCGCACCTCGACATATTCGACGCCGCGCTCGCGCAGCGCGTGCAGCGGGCGCTCGCCGGGCTGGATCACGCGCTTGGGGCGGATCGTGCCGTAGAACTCGTTCTCGATCTGCAGCAGGCTGGTGCCCAGCTGGTTGTAGTCGCCGCCGGGGTTGCGGATGCCGACCGCCTCGTAGGCCGGATAGGGCTGCGTGAGCGCCGCATGCAGCGAATCGGCGTAGCCCTGCAGGCCGTTGTAGCTCACGGCCAGCGTGGCCTGCGCGTCGCTCTGGTAGCCCAGGCGCCCCATGCGCAGCGACGTGGCATGCGGCAGGTACAGCGCCTGGTCGCTCAGGCGCTGCAGCGCGTGCGGGCGGCCCTGGGCAAAGCACGGGCACAGCGCGGGCGAGGCGCCGAACAGGTACAGCAGCACGAAGGCGTGCCGGCGGAAGTTGCGGATCAGCGCGAAATACTGTTCGCTGTCGACGCCCGGCATCGACCAGTTGTAGTGGATGCCGCAAATGGTCTGCATGCGCCGGCCGTAGCGGTGGCCCAGGCCCATGCGGTAGACGCTCTTGGCGCGGCCGACGTTGGAGCTGCCGTAGCGCGCCAGCGGAATGGTCTCGTCGGTGGGCAGGCGGCACGGCATGCTCGAGGCCCACAGCATCTCGTCGCCCTGATCGCGCAGCGTGCGCAGCGCGAACTGGTGCACTTGCGTGAGCTCGTCCAGGCAGTCCTGCACGCCCCGGTGCGCGCCGGTGATCAGCTCGATCTGCGACTCGCTGTAGTCGGTGGTGATGTTCGGGTGCGTGAGCGCCGAGCCCAGCGCCGCAGGGTGCGGCGTCAGGGCCAGGTCGCCGGTGGGCAGCACGCGCAGCCCCTCCTTTTCGATGCCGCGGCGGATGCCTGCCAGGCGTTCGGGGGGCTGCGCGTCGATTTTTTGCTGCAAGGTGCTCATGGGTCGTGGCCGATTTTTGGGGTCGGCCGGAACTTAGCACGGCCAGCCCGGGCCCGCTTGGCGCTGCCTCAAGGGCCGCGCGGACGGCGGAAAACACGCAGCGCGCGAGCGCAGCACCCGCAAACTGTGCTGCACCGGCGCGGCGTGCGCCCGGTGCGCGGCTCAGCCGCGGGCCGCCAGCGCCTTCTGCACCTCGGCACTGCCCTGTGCGGCGCCGCTGCCGGGCACCTGCTCGCCCGCGCGCGCCGTGACCTCGGCCAGGCGCGCGGCCAGCTGCTCGGGCACATCGGCGCCCTGGCCCAGGTGAATGCCCTGCGTGAGCGTGATGTGCGCGGCCTCGAAGCTGCCTGCGCCCGCGCACAGGATGGCGCGCGTGGGCGCGCTCTCGTGCGCCAGCACCAGCATGGCGGGCACCACGGCCTCGGGCCGCAGCGCATCGAGCACCTCTTGCGGCATCAGGCCCTCGGTCATGCGCGTGGCGGCCGTGGGCGCCAGCGCGTTGACGCGGATGTTGTGCTTGTCGCCCTCGATCGCCAGCGTCTGCATCAGCCCCACCTGCGCCAGCTTGGCCGCGCCGTAGTTGGCCTGGCCGAAGTTGCCGTAGAGGCCGGTGGACGAGGTCGTCATGACGATGCGGCCATATTGCTGCGCCACCATGTGCGGCCACACGGCCTTGCAGCAGTAGGCCGCGCCCATCAGGTGCACATCGACCACGAGGCGGAAGTCGGCCATGTCCATCTTGGCGAACGACTTGTCGCGCAGGATGCCGGCGTTGTTGACCAGCACATCGACGCGGCCCCAGGCATCGACGGCCTGCTGCACCATGGCCTGCACCGCGGCAAAGTCGGTCACCGACGCGCCATTGGCCAGCGCCTGGCCGCCCGCGGCGCGGATCTCGTCGACCACCGCCTGCGCCGCGCTGGCCGAGCCGCCTTCACCGTGCACGCTGCCACCGAGGTCATTGACCAGCACCCTGGCGCCGCGCGCCGCCAATGCCAGCGCATGCTGGCGGCCCAGGCCGCCGCCGGCGCCCGTCACGATGGCCACGCGGCCGGTGAAATCGATACCCATGGTGGTGTTGCTCCCGAAAGTTGGAATGGTTGGAAAGGCCGGCCCTGCGCTGCTGCCGCATCGGCGCAGCTGCTGGGCAGAGCGCCGGGCGTCCCGCACTTTACGCGCGCCACCGGCCGTTGCCAGTACAGTTTGCGACTGCCGGCCCTGCCCGGCCCTATTCACCGACACGCCGCCACCAGCCCCACCCGCCCGGAACCTTTCGCCATGCAGCCAGCCGCTCCCCACGCTCCCGAAACACCCCGCGCCGCCGCCACCGTGGTGCTGCTGCGCGAAGGCGACTGCGGCATGGAGGTGCTGCTGCAGCGGCGCCATGCGCAGCTGGCCAACATGGCGGGGCTGCACGTGTTTCCGGGCGGCAAGCTCGACGCCGCCGACACGGCCGTGGACGCGGCGCGGCTCGACCAGCCGCGCGAGGCACTGCACGCGGCGCTGCACGAGCCGCAGACCGACGCCGCCACGGCCACCGGTCTGCACGTGGCGGCGCTGCGCGAGGCGCTGGAAGAATGCGGCCTGCTGCTGGCCGAGCCCCTGCGCGGCAACGACGGTGGCGGCACCGCAGTGGATGCGCTGCGCGCGCGCGCCCTGCTGCGCGAGGGCCTGCCGTTCGAAGAGGTGCTGGCAGAACTCGGGCTGCGCCTGCAGACGCGCCAGATCGTTGCCTGGTCGCGCTGGATCACGCCGCTGGCGCCGTCCATGGCCACGCGGCGCTTTGACACGCGCTTTTTCGTGGCCCAGGCACCGGCCGACCAGACCGCGCTGCACGACGACGAGGAAAGCACCGACAGCGTGTGGCTGGCGCCGCGCATGGCGCTCGAGCAGTACCGCGACGGCCGCATCGACCTGGCGCCGCCGCAGATCATGAGCCTGGCGCACCTGGCGCGCCACGCCAGCGTGCGCAGCGTGCTCGATGCCGCGCGCGGCCAGCGCCCGCCCACCATCCTGCCCGAGGCGTTCGACCGCGATGGCATGCGCGTGATCTGCTACCCCGGCGACGCGCACCACACGGTGCTCGAGCGCGCGCTGCCCGGCCCGACGCGGCTGTGCCTGCGCGAGCGCCGCTTTGTGCCGGAGGCCGGGTTCGACGCGCTGTTCGACTGAGAGCCGGCCGGCCCCGGCCGGGCGCGCTCAGCCGCTTGCCGCCACCGCGTCCGGCACATCCACCGCGTCCGGCACGCCCACCGCGTCCACCGCCAGGCTGTAGCGCGGATCGCGGTGCCAGTCCCAATAGGTCTGCTGCAACTGGCGCGTGAGCGGGCCGGGGCTGCCGCTGCCCACGGGCACGCCATCGACGCGCGTGACGGGCAGCACGCCGCCGGCCGAGCTGGTCACGAACACCTCGCGCGCGCCGCGCAGCTCGGCGGCCGGCAGTGCGCGCAGCTGCAGCGGCAGGCCCTGCGCCTGCGCGATCTCGATCACGGTGCGCCGCGTGATGCCTTCGAGCACGCCGTCCTGCGGCGTCACCAGCACGCCCTGCGCGTTCACGCAGAACAGGTTGAAGCCCGGGCCTTCGACGGCGTTACCGGCGCTGTCGGTCAGCACCACCGTGTCGCCGCCCGCGTCGAGCGCGCCCAGCAGGCCCATGGTCAGGTCGTTCCAGTGGTAGTTCTTGGCGCGCGGGTCCACGCTGGCGGCCGGAATGCGCTGCACGCTGCTGACGACGAGGTTCAGGCCCTGCTCGCGCTGCTCGGCGTTGGCGATCCACACATAGGGCACGGCAAACGCATAGAACTGGTTGACCGCCAGGCGCGGGTCGCGCGAGCCCCACGGCGGCTGGCCGCGCGTGGCGACCATCTCCACATAGGCGCTCTGCAGGCCCGACAGGCGCACGCACTGCGCAAGCACCGCGGTGATCTGCGCCGGCGCCAGGCCCGGGTCGAGGCGAAAGCGCGCGCAGCTGCGCGACAAAGCGCTCGAGGTGGGCATCGAGGCGGAAGAAACTGCCCTCCCACACGGTCACCACGTCGTAGGCGGCATCCGAGCGCAGAAAGCCCCAGTCGGTGATCGGAATGGCGGCCTCGCCGATGGGCACATACCGGCCGCGCACAAAGGCGGCGCCTTGGGAATAATCGCGTAAGGTGGTCATGCCGCGCATTCTGGCCAAGGCGCAGCGGTCCGCCAAGGGTGCTGCCCCTGCCACACCCCTGCGCGCGGCACCTGAGATACTCTGGTTTTAATAGCTTAAAGCGCAGGCACAGCAAGCGCCTGGGCCGTTTTTTCTGCAAACTGCAGCCGCGGCTGCGAAGGAGTTCCCCATGAAAGCCACCTGGAATGGCGTGGTCGTTGCCGAGAGCGACGACACCGTGCTGGTCGAAGGCAACCACTACTTCCCCGAGAGTGCGCTGCGACACGAACACTTCACGTTCAGCAACCACAAGACCATGTGCCCCTGGAAGGGCCAGGCCACCTACCTGTCGCTGCTGGTCAACGGCGAGCTCAACCCCGAGGCCGCCTGGACCTATGCCGATCCGAGGCCCGAAGCCGAGATGGTGCGCGGCCGCGTGGCGTTCTGGAAAGACGTGCAGGTGACCGATTGACCACAGCCTGTGGTTATCCCTGTCGGCACTGGACAATCTTGTGGACAAGTTTTGGCAAGCCCTGTATGGCACCTGCAAGTGCTTGATGCATAAGGAAATCCACTGCATTGCCCGTTTTTTAGGCAGTCCAGTTGTCCACATGCCGTGGTTATCCCGGCCGGCACTGGACAATCATGTGGATAACTGCGGACAAGCCTTGTATGGCAGCGCCAAGTGCTTGATTTGCAAGGCATTGCGCTGCAGCGCCTGTTTTTTAAGCACCCAGAGTTCGCCGCCAAGCGTGCGCCAACCGCTCTTGTATTGATAGCTGCCAGCGCTTATCTCGCCTGCGTTACAGCCACTTTTCACCATTTTCATGCCGCCACGCCAGCACAGCCCTGCCGCCGAACGCAACCGTGCGCCCATCCTGGCGCACCTGCAAGCCCTGCTGCCGGCCAGCGGCCGCGCGCTTGAAGTGGCCAGCGGCACCGGCCAGCACGTGGCCTGGTTCGCCGCCCACCTGCCGCAATGGACCTGGCAGCCCAGCGATGCCCAGGCCGACGCGTTCGGCTCCATCACCGCCTGGTGCGCGCAAGCGGGCGCGCGCAACGTGCTCGCACCGGTGCTGCTGGACGTGCTGGCGCCGCACTGGCCCAGTGCCAAGCCGGCCTTTGCCGAGCCGTTCGACCTGATTTACTGCGCCAACATGCTGCACATCGCGCCCTGGGCCTGCTGCGCCGGCCTGATGCACGGCGCGGCGCGCCACCTGGCGCCGCACGGCCGGCTCGTGACCTACGGCCCCTACCTCGAAGATGGCGTGCCCACCGCGCCCGGCAATGTGGCGTTCGACGCCAGCCTGCGCGAGCGCGATCCGGCCTGGGGCATCCGCCGCCTCGGTGACGTGGCGCGCGAAGCCGCCCATGCCGGCCTGCGCCTGACCGCGCGCCACGCGCTGCCCGCCAACAACCTGCTGCTGGTGTTCGAACGCCAGCCGTTGAACGCTGCCTGAAGGGCTGGGGTTGCAGGCCCGCCGGGCCCATGGGGCCGGCGCTGTCAGCTCACCACGGCCGCGGGCGGGCAACACGCGCACCACCCGAGGCTGCAAAGCTTGAAAGCGCCGCCCTCACCCTCCAAGTGAAGGAAGGTCTGGCGCGACTGCCTTCGCGCTGCCACAGCCGCACTGGGCGGAAAGGATTTGCAGCATGGCGCCCAACCACACCGCAGCCATCCACGTTCTCAAATCCAAGCTCGGCCTGTCCGATGCCGACTACCGCGCGCTGCTGGCCCAGTTGACCGGCCGCACCAGCAGCAAGGACCTGACGGAGCGCCAGCGGCACGCCGTGCGCGACCACATGCAACAGCTGGCCGAGCGCATCGGCGCAGAGCCGTCCGCGCCCGCACGGTTCGAGCAGGCCAAGGCCGCAGCCACGCCCCAGGAGCGCATGGTGTGGGCGCTGTGGCACCAGCTCGGGCGCGACGGGGTGGTGCGCAACCCCAGCGAGCAGGCGCTCAATGCCTGGGTCCAGCGCACGGTGCACGTGAACGCGCTGCGTTTTGCCAACGGTGCCCAGCTCAACACGCTGATCGAGGCGCTCAAAGCCTGGAAGGAGCGCGAAGAGCCCCAGGGCGGCGGGCAGCGCCGCTGAAATGTTCTGAGCGCAGGGGACGATCCAGGGCTCGCGGCAGCGTTGCAGGAGGGTGTTGGCCTGCGGACGCCGCCGCACCAAGCACAATCGGTCGCCTGTTCGCCTTTCACCCTTCCCTTGCGTTTCGCTGCAGCAAGCCCTGGCCCGCTGGCGTGCGTCCCACGCTGGCGGTCCGGGATACCGCAGCGCACGCCGATCACCCGTTGAGACCCATGACCGCATCCGACCTTTCGCCCCTGAGCGCCCCGTTCTTCACCGCCCGCACCGAAGCCGGCGCGCAATGCGACGCCTGGCCCGACCAGCCGCTGCTGGTGTCGCTCGAGCAAGGCGGCCTGGACTGGCCCAGCTCGTGCCGCAACGGCACCTGCCGCACCTGCATCGGCCAGCTGGTCGAGGGGCGCGTGCGCTACGAGATCGAATGGCCGGGCCTGTCGCCCGAAGAACGTGCCAGCGGCTGCGTGCTGCCCTGCGTGGCCTACCCCGAGAGCGACGTGGTGCTCGAAAAAACCAGCGGCTGAGGGCGTGCCGGCGCCGCACCACGGACCGCGGCGCCGCGCCCTGCCGCCCAGCTTGGCCCCATTGCGCACAAGCCCCGCCGGGCTGCACTAAAATCCCCCCTTTTTGCGGACCGGCGTGCCCAGCACGGACCGGCCCAACGTGCGGCAGCGCCGCATCGCATGTTCTTTGGGGCGTTGCCAGGCGGATCGCACCCCGCGGCCAGCGCCCGCACCGGGGAACCTGCGTTGCATGCGCTGCGCACCCCTGCGGTCCCCCGACGAAAGCCTCCATGACACCCCCCCAACCTCCCGCACCCATCTCGCCGGTGCAAGACATCGTGGCCGAAATGCGCGCCGGGCGCATGGTCATCCTCGTGGACGAGGAAGACCGCGAGAACGAAGGCGACCTGGTGCTGGCCGCCGACCATGTCACGCCCGAGGCCATCAACTTCATGGCGCGCTTCGGCCGCGGCCTGATCTGCCTGACGCTCACGCGCGAGACGCTGCGAGCTCCTGCAAGCTGCCGCCCATGGTGGCGCGCAACGGCACCGGCCTACAGCACCGCATTCACCGTCTCGATCGAGGCTGCCGAGGGCGTGACCACCGGCATCTCGGCCGCCGACCGCGCGCGCACCGTGCAGGCCGCCGTGGCGCCAAGGGCAGCCAGGCCAGCGACCTGGTGCAGCCCGGCCACATCTTCCCGCTGCAGGCCGTCGATGGCGGCGTGCTGATGCGCGCCGGCCACACCGAGGCCGGCTGCGACCTGGCCGCGCATGGCCGGCTGCAGCCCCGCCGCCGTGATCTGCGAGATCATGAACGACGACGGCACCATGGCGCGCCTGCCCGACCTGCAGGTGTTCGCCGCCGAGCACGGCATCAAGATCGGCACCATCGCCGACCTGATCGAGCACCGCAGCCGCACCGAATCGCTGGTCGAGAAGGTCGGCGCAGCGCGCGCTGCAGACCGCCTATGGCGAGTTCACCGCCCACGCCTTCCGCGACAAGCCCAGCCAGGCGTGCACCTCGCGCTGGTCAAGGGCCAGTGGCAGCCCGACGAGGCCGTGCCGGTGCGCGTGCACGAGCCGCTGTCGGTGCTCGATGCGCTGGAAGTGCACCGCTCGATGCACTCGTGGAGCCTGGACACCAGCCTGCAGTACATCGCCGCGCGAGGGCCACGGCGTGGCCGTGCTGCTCAACTGCGGCGAAAACGGCGAACAGCTGCTGGCGCAGTTCGAAGGCACGGCGCGCGCCGGCCCAGGCGCCCGAGCGCGGCCGCATGGACCTGCGCACCTACGGCGTGGGCGCGCAGATCCTGCGCGAATGCGGCGTGCACAAAATGCAGCTCATGGGCCAACCGCGCCGCATGCCCAGCATGGCGGGCTACGGACTCGAAATCACCGGCTACATCCCGCAAGGAATAACAGACATGTTTGGCGCAGACAAAGGAACAGCGGACAGGCTCGATGGCAAGGAGCTGCACATCGGCATCGTGCAGGCCCGCTTCAACGAAGGCATCACGAACGCACTGGCCAGCGCCTGCCGCGACCGAGCTGCTGGCGCTCGGCGTGCGCCGAGGACGACATCAACCACGTGCATGGTGCCCGGCGCGCTCGAAGTGCCCGTGGCGCTGCAGGCGCTGGCCGAGCGCGACCAGTACGACGCGCTGATCGCGCTGGGCTGCATCATCCGCGGCGAGACCTACCACTTCGAACTGGTGGCCAACGAATCGGGCGCGGGCGTGACGCGCATCGCGCTCGACTACCAGCTGCCGGTCGCCAACGCCATCATCACCACCGAAAACCTCGAACAGGCCATCGCCCGCCAGACCGACAAGGGGCGCGATGCGGCCCGCGTGGCCGTCGAAATGGCCCACCTGCTGGAGGACGTGGCATGAGCGACAACACCTCCCCCACGCCTGCCAAGCCGCGCCAGTCCCGCGCACCGGCCTGACCAGCACCGGCGCGCGCAAGGCGGCCTCCAAGTCCAACCGCAGCCGCGCGCGCGAGTTCGCGCTGCAGGCGCTCTACCAGCACCTGGTGGGCCGCAACGAGCGCCGAGGCCATCGACGCGTTCACGCGCGACCTCTCGGGCTTCCACAAGGCCGACGCGGCGCACTACGACGCGCTGCTGCACGGCTGCATCGACGCAGGCCGCGCGAGCTCGACGCGCTGATCACTCCCGCTGCTGGACCGCAAGATGGACGAGATCTCGCCGATCGAGCATGCCGTGATGTGGATCGGCGTCTACGAGTTCCAGCACTGCCTGGACGTGCCGTGGCGCGTGGTGCTCAACGAATGCATCGAGCTGGCCAAGGAGTTCGGCGGCACCGACGGCCACAAGTACGTGAACGCCGTGCTCAACGGCCTGGCGCCGCAGCTGCGCGCCGCCGAAGTCGCGGCCGACCGCGCCACGGGCAAGGCCGGCAAGGCGCCAGCCGCATGAGGATCTCGCAGCGCGCGCCGAGCGCATCGAACCGTTCTACGTGATGGAAGTGGCCAAGGCCGCCGCAGGCCCTGGCGCGCGAGGTGGCCGCACAGCGACCGGCCGATGATCTTCCTGAACATCGGCGAGCCCGACTTCACCGCGCCGCCGCTGGTGCAGGAAGCCGCCGCGCGCGCCGTGCGCCGCGGCGCCACGCAGTACACGCACGCCACCGGGCCTCGACGCGCCTGCGCGAACGCATCAGCGGCTGGTACGCGCAGCGCTTCGGCGTCGACGTGCCGGCGCGGCGCATCGTCGTCACGGCCGGCGCGTCGGCCGCGCTGCAGCTGGCCTGCCTGGCGCTGATCGACGCCGGCGACGAGATGCTGATGCCCGACCCGAGCTACCCCTGCAACCGCCATTTCGTCAGCGCCGCCGAGGGCACGGCGGTGCTGGTCCCGACCACGGCGCACGAGCGCTACCAGCTCAGCGCCGACAAGGTGCGGGCCGCCTGGACCGACAAGACCCGCGGCGTGCTGCTGGCCTCGCCCTCGAACCCCACGGGCACCTCGATCGCGCCCGACGAGCTGCGCCGCATCCACGACGTGGTGCAGCGAGCGCGGCGGCATCACGCTGATCGACGAGATCTACCTGGGCCTGTCCTACGACGACGCCTTCGGCCAGACCGCGCTGGCCATCGACGAGAACATCATCAGCATCAACAGCTTCAGCAAGTACTTCAACATGACCGGCTGGCGCCTGGGCTGGATGGTGGTGCCCGAGGCGCTGGTGCCGGTGGTCGAGCGCCTGGCGCAGAACCTGTTCATCTGCGCCAGCACCGTGTCGCAGCACGCGGCGCTGGCCTGCTTCGAGCCCGACAGCATTGCCGAATACGAGCGCCGCCGCGCCGAGTTCAAGGCGCGGCGCGACTACTTCATCCCCGCAGCTGCAGGCGCTGGGCCTGGCGGTGCCGGTGCATGCCCGACGGCGCCTTCTACGCCTGGGCCGACTGCACGCGCGCGCGCCGAAAAGCTCGGCGTCGCAGGGCAGCTGGGACTTCGCCTTCGAGCTCATGCACCGTGCGCACCTGGCAGTCACGCCGGGGCGCGACTTCGGCAGCGCCGAGACCGCGCGCTTCGTGCGCTTTTCCACCGCCAACTCGATGGCGCAGCTGCAGGAATCGGTGGCGCGGCTGCGCAGGCTGCTGGGCTGAAGAAACCATGCCTTTCAGCTGGCCCGTCCGCGTTTACTGGGAAGACACCGATGCCGGCGGCATCGTGTTCTATGCCAACTACCTCAAGTTCTTCGAGCGCGCGCGCACCGAGTGGCTGCGCTCGCTCGGGCTCGAACAGCAGCCGGCTGCGCGAGCACAGCGGCGGCATGTTCGTGGTCACCGAAGCGCGCGTGCGCTACCTGCGTCCGGCGCGCCTCGACGATGAACTCCTTGTTACCGCCGAGCTGCAGGAAGCCGGCCGCGCTTCCCTGACAATCAGGCAGCAGGCGCTATTGAAGAATGAGTGCCCCAGCGGCGCAGCGCCCACGCTCGTCAGCGAAGGCACCATCCGCATCGGCTGGGTGGACGCCGCCAGCCTGCGCCCCGCACGCATCCCGAACTCCCTCCTGGAACAACTCTACATGAATTCCCAAGACATGTCGATCCTGTCGCTGATGCTGAACGCCAGCTGGGTCGTGCAGCTCGTCATGCTGCTGCTGCTGGGCGTGTCCGTCGCCAGCTGGGCGGCGATCTTCCGCAAGCTGTTCGCGCTCAAGCGCGTGAACTCGCTCAACGAAGAATTCGAGCGCGATTTCTGGTCGGGCACCAGCCTCAACGATCTCTATGCCAGCGCTGCGCAGAACGCCAAGAACGCCGGCCCCATGGAACGCATCTTCGCCAGCGGCATGCGCGAATACCAGAAGCTGCGCGAGCGCCGCATCAGCGACCCCGGCACCCTGCTCGACGGCGCGCGCCGCGCGATGCGCGCGAGCTTCCAGCGCGAGCTCGACGTGATCGAGTCGAGCCTGTCGTTCCTGGCGTCGGTCGGCTCGGTCTCGCCCTATGTGGGCCTGTTCGGCACGGTCTGGGGAATCATGCACGCCTTCACGGGTTTTGCCGGCATGGAACAGGTCACGCTGGCCACCGTGGCACCCGGCATTGCCGAGGCGCTGGTGGCGACCGCCATCGGCCTGTTCGCCGCGATTCCGGCGGTGATCGCCTACAACCGCTTCGCCCACGACATCGACCGCGTGGCCAACCAGCAGGAGACCTTCATCGAGGAGTTTTCCAACATCCTGCAGCGCAACCTGGGCGCGCAGCCCGCAGCCTCGGCCTCGGGCCACTGAAGGAGTACCCCATGCCCGCCATGGCATCCCGCGGCCGCGGCCGCCGCACCATCAACGAAATCAACATGGTGCCGTTCATCGACGTGATGCTGGTGCTGCTGATCATCTTCATGGTGACTGCGCCCATGCTCACGCCCGGCGTGATCAACGTGCCCTCGGTCGGCAAGGCCAACCGGCAGCCCGAAAAATTCGCCACGCTCACGGTCGGCAGTGACGGCCTGCTGCAGCTGCAAAGCGACGGCAACACGCGCACCGTGTCGCAAAGCGAAGCCGCGCAAGCCGCGCTGCGCTGGCAAAAAGACCAACCCGATGGCACAGCGGCGATCATCATCAGCGCCGAAAAATCCGTGCCTTACGAGGCCGTCGTCAAGGCCATGAGCGCGCTGCAAAAGGCCGGCGTGGAACGCGTCGGCCTGGCCGTCAAGCAAGGCGGCTGACGGGGTCTTTTTCTTCCCTCCGCGTTTTCTTTTCCCTTTTTCTGTTCCAACCGCCCAGCCGCCTTTTTCTTCGCATGCACCATTTCCCCGACGACCGCGACCAGTTTGCCCCGCCCCGCCCTCCGGCGCGCCTGCGTGCCGTGGCGCTCGCGTTGCTGGTGCATGCGGTGCTGATCGGCGCACTGACCTGGGGCGTGAACTGGAAGAGCGAGAGCGACCAGCCGGCCGTGGAGGCACAGCTGTGGTCTGCCGTGCCCCAGCAGGCGGCGCCGCGCGCGGCCGAGCCCCCGGAGCCCCCTGCGCCGCCGCCGCCGGTCCCTGAACCCGCCCGGCCCGCGCCGCCGCCCCCTCCGCCGCCACCCCCTGCGCCACCACGCCAGGCCGAGCCCGACACGCGCGCGGCCGACATCGCCATCGAGCGCGAGAAAAAACGCCTCGAAAAGGAAAAGAAGGAGCGCCAGCAGCAGCTCGAACGCGACAAGCGCGAGAAGGAGCGCAAGGAAGAAGAGCGCCGCGACCGGCTTGAGCAAGAGAAAAAGGAGCGTCTGCAAAAGGAAAAGGCCGAGCAGCTGAAGGCCGAAAAAGCCGAAAAGGCCGAGCGCGAGAAAGAGCGGCTGGAGAAGCTCGAAAAGCAAAGGCAGGCCGCCGAAGACAAGAAGCGCCAGGCGCAGGAAGAGCAGCGCAAGCAGGAGGCGCTCGAGAAGGCCAGCGCCAAGGCCGCCGAAGCGCGCCGGCAGGAGAACATCCGCCGCATGCAGGGCCTGGCCGGCGCCACGGGTGGCGAAACCGCCACCGGCAGTGCCAAGCAGGACTCGGGCCCCTCGGGCAGCTATGGCGGCAAGGTTGCGGCCAAGGTCCGACCCAACATCGTCTACCCCGATGCGGTGAGCGGTAACCCGCGCGCCGTGGTGCAGGTGCGCGCCGCACCCGACGGCACCATCGTCGGCACCAAGCTCGTGCAGTCGAGCGGCAACAAGGCCTGGGACGATGCCGTGCTGCGGGCCCTCGACAAGACCGAAACGCTGCCGCGCGATGTGGACGGACGCGTGCCCTCGTCGCTCGAAATCGGCTTCCGCCCCAGGGACTGACACGGCCCCGAGCACCGCAGGGGCCCGCGATCTGCCGTTTTGCTGAGCCAGCGCAGGATGCCGGCCGAGGTGTCGTCCGACAATCGCGGACCTCCTCAAGAGCCCCGAACTGCTGCTGCCTGCCGGCTCGCTGGAGCGCATGCGCGCCGCCTGGCACGCGTGCTCGAGTCCGACAGAAATTCAGACAGAATTGGCCTCTAGAGCCCATACAGCAAGCGCTGATAGCTATTGAAGCAATAGCAAAAAAGCCCGGTGCTCTTGCGAGCACCGGGCTTTCAGCCGCGCGGGTTGTCGGCCGTCAGGCGGCCACGCCGTCGGCCACTTCCTTGTACTCCGCGATCTGGTCGAAGTTCAGGTACTGGTAGATCTTGTCGCCGTTCTGGTTGACGATGCCCACGTCTTCCAGGTACTCCTCCTTGGTGGGAATGCGGCCCAGCTTGGAGCAGATCGCCGACAGCTCGGCCGATCCCAGGTAGACGTTGGTGTTCTTGCCCAGGCGGTTGGGGAAGTTGCGCGTGCTGGTCGACATCACGGTCGCGCCTTCCTTGACCTGCGCCTGGTTGCCCATGCACAGCGAGCAGCCCGGCATCTCCATGCGCGCGCCCGCGGCGCCGAAGACGCCGTAGTGGCCTTCTTCGGTCAGCTGCTGCGCGTCCATCTTGGTGGGCGGGGCCATCCACAGCTTGACCGGAATGTCCTTCTTGCCTTCGAGCAGCTTGGACGCGGCGCGGAAGTGGCCGATGTTGGTCATGCACGAGCCGATGAACACCTCGTCGATCGCGGTGCCGGCCACGTCGGAGAGCGTCTTGGCGTCGTCGGGGTCGTTGGGGCAGCAGACGATCGGCTCGGTGATCTCGGCCAGGTCGATCTCGATCACGGCGGCGTACTCGGCATCCTCGTCGGGCGCCAGCAGCTGCGGGTTGGCCAGCCAGGCTTCCATGGCCTCGATGCGGCGGGCGATGGTGCGCGCGTCTTCGTAGCCCTGGGCGATCATGTTCTTGAGCAGCACGATGTTCGACTGCAGGTACTCAATGACCGGCGCCTTGTTCAGGCGCACCGTGCAGCCGGCGGCCGAGCGCTCGGCCGACGCGTCGGACAGCTCGAACGCCTGCTCGACCTTCATGTCCGGCAGGCCTTCGATCTCGAGGATGCGGCCCGAGAAAATGTTCTTCTTGCCCTGCTTGGCCACGGTCAGCAGCCCTGCCTTGATGGCGTACAGCGGGATCGCGTGCACCAGATCGCGCAGCGTGACGCCGGGCTGCATCTGGCCCTTGAAGCGCACCAGCACCGACTCGGGCATGTCCAGCGGCATCACGCCCGTGGCAGCGGCGAAGGCCACCAGGCCCGAACCGGCCGGGAAGCTGATGCCCACGGGAAAGCGCGTGTGGCTGTCGCCGCCCGTGCCGACGGTGTCGGGCAGCAGCATGCGGTTGAGCCAGCTGTGGATGATGCCGTCGCCGGGCTTGAGCGAGATGCCGCCGCGCGTGCTGATGAAGTCGGGCAGCTCGTGGTGCATCTTCACGTCCACGGGCTTGGGGTAGGCCGCGGTGTGGCAGAACGACTGCATCACCAGGTCGGCGCTGAAGCCCAGGCAGGCCAGGTCCTTGAGTTCGTCGCGCGTCATCGGGCCGGTGGTGTCCTGCGAACCGACCGAGGTCATGCGCGGCTCGCAGTAGGTGCCGGGCAGCACGCCCTGGCCTTCGGGCAGGCCGCAGGCGCGGCCGACCATCTTTTGCGCCAGCGTGAAGCCCTTGCCGGTGGCGGCGGGCACTTGCGGCAGGCGGAACAGCGTCGACGGCTCCAGGCCCAGCGCCTCGCGCGCCTTGGTCGTCAGGCCGCGGCCGATGATCAGCGGAATGCGGCCGCCGGCACGCACTTCGTCGAACAGCACTTCGCTCTTGACCTCGAACTCGGCAATCACCTGGCCGTTCTTGAGCGCCTTGCCGGCGTAGGGCAGCAGCTCGATGGTGTCGCCCATGTGCATCTGGCTCACGTCCAGCTCGATCGGCAGCGCGCCGGCGTCTTCCATGGTGTTGTAGAAGATCGGGGCGATCTTGCTGCCCAGGCAGACGCCGCCGAAGCGCTTGTTGGGCACGAACGGGAATGTCTTCGCCCGTGAACCACAGCACGCTGTTGGTGGCCGACTTGCGGCTCGAACCCGTGCCGACCACGTCGCCGACGTAGGCCACGAGGTGGCCCTTGGCGCGCAGGTCCTCGATGAACTGGACCGGGCCGCGCTTGCCGTCTTCCTCGGGCGTGATGCCGTCGCGCTTGTTCTTGAGCATGGCGAGCGCATGCAGCGGAATGTCGGGACGGCTCCAGGCGTCGGGGGCCGGGGAGAGGTCATCGGTGTTGGTTTCGCCAGTGACCTTGAACACCGTGAGCGTGATGCTCTGCGGCACTTCGGGGCGGCTGGTGAACCACTCGGCATCGGCCCAGCTCTGCAGCACGGCCTGGGCGAAGGTGTTGCCCTTGTCGGCCTTTTCCTTGACATCGTGGAACTGGTCGAACATCAGCAGCGTCTTCTTGAGCGCCTCGGCGGCGACGGAAGCCACCGCGGCGTCGTCGAGCAGGTCGATCAGCGGCGTCAGGTTGTAGCCGCCCAGCATGGTGCCCAGCAGCTCGGTGGCCTTTTCGCGGCCGATCAGCGTGCAGTTTTCGGTTCCGTGCGCCACGGCAGCCAGGTAGCTGGCCTTGACCTTGGCGGCGTCGTCCACACCGGCGGGCACGCGGTGCGTGATCAGGTCGAGCAGCATGGCTTCCTCGCCTGCAGGCGGGCTCTTGAGCAGCTCGATCAACGCGCCAGTCTGCTTGGCGGTCAAGGGCAGCGGCGGGATGCCCAGCGCTGCGCGCTCGGCCACGTGTTCACGGTAGGCTTGCAACATGTACTTTTTTCTCCGGTTACTTCTGATTCATCAATGGGGGCCGGGGCAACCCGGCAGGGATGCCGTCACTTGGCCGGCGGCGCTTCCAGTACGCTGGGCGGGGGGTTCTTCTTGATGGCCTCCGCCACCACCACCTGGGCGGGGCTCATGCATTCGTCGGCCAGGCGCTGGCCACGCTTTTGGTCCATCAACATGGACTTGTTGGCGATCTGCAGCCAGACGGCGCCGCCCTTGGCGTCTTCGAGCCGCACCGTGCCGGTGGTCGTGGCGACCGGTGCCATGTAGTACTTGAACCCCTTGCCGCCCACATGGAAGTGGCCCGGCGACTGCGGATCGGCGTCGATCTGCACACTGGCGCCCAGCTCGCACGGGATATGGCCGACATGCACGCGCTCGGCAATGGCCAGCTCCGCCGGGGTCAGGGCGGCCTCGGCAGCCATGAGGCCGGTGGCCACCTGGCCGGTGGCGCTTTTGAGCTGCGTGCGGCTGCTGCTCGGCTGGGCCTTCGCGACCACGGCCTTGCTTTCTTTCTTGGCTTTGGCGACGGGGGCCTTGGCAGCGGGTTTCGCCGCGGCCTTGGCAGCGGGCTTGGAAGCGGGGGCGGCGGCAGGCGCCGGCGTCTGGGCCGCGGCAAGGCCGGACACCAGGGCCATCAGGGCGGATGCAAACAGGGTTTTCATAAGAGCTCCAGCAAAGTGGAAAAGGGGTCAGGGGGTGGGCGGAGAAAACCAGTGTTGTACCGCAGGTGGCAGAGGCTGGCCCGTCTGGTGGGCACGTTCGAGCACCTGCCAGAAGTACCGGTAGCTGGCGCGGTCGTGCAACGCTCCTTCAAAACTGATGGGAGCCCAATGGGCAGCTGCGCCAGCAGCTATGAGTTTGGAAGCATTGTCGATGGCGTCCTGCGCCGGCGCCAGGGCCTTCAGGATGGGGCGGATCTGTGCCGGGTGAATGCTCCACATGCGCGTGTAGCCCAATTCGCCCGCGGCGCGGCCGGCGGCGGCCTGCAGCGCGGCCAGGTCGCTGAACTCGGTGACCACGCAGTGCGAGGGCACCTTGCCGTGCGCATGGCAGGCACTGGCGATCTCGAGCTTGGCGCGCACCACCAGCGGGTGCGCAAACTGCCCGGCCGAGGCCATCGCAGAAGCCGGAATGGCGCCGCCGTGGGCCGAGACAAAATCCATCAGCCCAAAGCTCAGGCTTTGCACCCGCGGATGCGCGGCGATGTCGAACGCATTGCGCACCGCCAGCGGCGATTCGATCAGCACATGCAGCGGCAGCGCCTGCGCCTGCGCTGCATCGAGCGCAGCGACGGCCTGCTGCACGTCGGCCAGCGTGTCGACCTTGGGCACCATGAGGTGGCTGAGCCGGGCGCCGGCACGGCCGGCGATGGTGGCCACGTCGGCGCCGAAAGCCGGGTGTTCGACCGGGTGGACGCGCACGCCGACGCGCATGCCGGGCGCGGCGCCCAGCGCCAGCTCGGTCACCATGGCGGCGTGTTCGGCTTCGCCACCGACGGGCGCGCCATCTTCGCAGTCGAGCGTCACGTCGAACACGCAGGCGCCGAACTCTTCGGCCATCTCGGCCTGCAGCGCGAGGCTCTTGCGCATGCGCGCCTCGACACCGCTGTAGTGATCACACACGGGCAGCGCGACGGCTCCCGCCTGAGCGCCCAGCAGGACATCGCGGGGATGGGAGGGGGAAGAATGAACGGTCATGCCTTGCGCTCTGCCACGATGAACATGCGCGGAAAAGCCAGCAGCAGGCGGCCGTCCGCACGCGCCGGGTACTCCTTGGCCACGCGGCGCTCGTACTCGGCCAGATAGGAGGCCTGCAGGTCGGCAGGCAGGCGGTCGACAAAAGGCTTGAGCCCCGTGCTGCGCACCCATTCGACGATGGCGGCGGGCGATGCCATGGGGTGTTGGTAGACGGTGTGCCAGACATCGGTCCGGGCCGCGAGGGGCGCGAGCAGGTCGTAGTAGCCGCCGATGCCGAGCAACTCGGTGCGCAGCCGGTCGGCGTCGCCGATGGGCTCGGCCCACGGCGCCTCGGCCGCCACTTCGCGCATCAGGCGGTGGCTGGGCTCCTGCCGGTTGTCGGGCATCTGGATGGCGAGCACACCACCGGGCGCCAGCGCGGCGAAAAGGCGCGGAATCAGGCTTTCGTGATCCGGCACCCATTGCAAGGCCGCGTTGGCATAAATGAGGTTGGGCGCCACATCGGGCGCCCAGGTCGCGATGTCGCTGAATGCGAAGCGCGCCTGCGGCAGGCGCTCGCGCGCACTGGCGAGCATGGCGCCGGAATTGTCGATGCCGAGCAGGTCGGCACCGGGAAAGCGCCCGGCCAGCAGCTCGGTGGAATTGCCCGGACCGCAGCCGAGATCGACCACACGGGCGGCCTCGGTCAGCGGGACGCGCGCCAGCAGCTCTTGTGCGGGGCGCGTGCGCTCATCCTCGTAGCGGCGATAGAGCGCGGGATTCCAGTCGAGCATGGGCCGATTGCCTTACAGCAGGTGGGCGACGCCAGCCTGTTCGCCTTGCAGCTCGTCCAGGGTCTTGTTGATGCGCTCTTGCGAGAAGGCGTCGATTTCCAGGCCCTCGACGACCTTGTACTCACCGTTTTCGCAGGTCACGGGGAAGCCGAACATGGTGTCCTTCGGAATGCCGTACTGGCCGTCCGACGGAATGCCCATGGTGACCCACTTGCCATTGGTGCCCAGCGCCCAGTCACGCATGTGGTCGATGGCGGCGTTCGCTGCCGAAGCGGCCGACGACAGGCCACGCGCTTCGATGATGGCCGCGCCGCGCTTGCCGACGGTCGGCAGGAACACGTTGGCGTTCCATTCCTGGTCGTTGATCATCTGGGCGACGCTCTCGCCGTTGATGGTGGCGAAACGGTAGTCGGCGTACATCGTGGGCGAGTGGTTGCCCCAGACCGTGAGCTTCTCGATGTCGGCCACCGGCTTGCCGGTCTTGGCAGCGATCTGGCTGGCCGCGCGGTTGTGGTCCAGGCGCAGCATGGCGGTGAAGTTCTTGCGCGGCAGGTCGGGGGCCGACTTCATCGCGATGTAGGCATTGGTGTTGGCGGGGTTGCCGACCACCAGCACCTTGACGTTGCGGCTGGCCACGGCGTTCAGGGCCTTGCCCTGCGCGGTAAAGATGGCGCCGTTGACGGCCAGCAGCTCGGCGCGCTCCATGCCCGGTCCGCGCGGACGCGAGCCGACCAGCAGCGCATAGTCGGCATCCTTGAACGCGGTCATGGGGTCGCTGTGGGCGGTCATCTCGACCAGCAGCGGGAAGGCGCAGTCGTCGAGCTCCATCATCACGCCCTTGAGCGCTTTTTGCGGCCCCTCGGCGGGCACTTCGAGCAGTTGCAGAATGACGGGCTGGTCCTTGCCCAGCATTTCGCCGGAAGCGATGCGAAACAGCAGGGCATAGCCGATTTGGCCAGCGGCGCCGGTGACGGCCACGCGGACGGGTTTCTTGGTCATGTGGAAACTCCAGAGGTGAAGGAAAACAGGTGGGAGCGGCGGAGACCACCTGCGCCTGTGACCAGCAACACGTGCCCCGCAAATTGCGGTCGGATTTTAGCGCCGATTTCCGCACTGCGTCAATTTGTCTTATGTCTTATATAAGATATGATGTGCGCCGTGCCGGACAACGCTCCGGCGCACCCACGCACCCACCGCGCCCATGTCCTCCCTGCCCCTGTCCGCCCCAGACGACTCTGCCCCGCCCTCCGGCGCGGCCGGCCTGCCCGCGCCCGCGTTCAGCCCGCTGTACCAGCAGATCAAGGGACTGATCCTGCAGAGCCTGCAGGCCGGCGCATGGAAGCCCGGCGAAGCCATTCCCAGCGAGATGGACCTGGCGGCGCGCTTTCGCGTGAGCCAGGGCACGGTGCGCAAGGCCATCGACGACCTGGCCGCCGAAAACCTGGTCGTGCGCCGCCAGGGCAAGGGCACCTTCGTCGCCACGCACGCCGAGCGCCAGGTGCAGTACCGCTTCCTGAAGCTGCTGCCCGATACCGGCGACGCCGGCGTCGAAGGCCCGGCAGAGCGCCACATTCTCGAGTGCCGGCGCATCCGCGCAGGCGCCGAGATCGCGCGCACGCTGGGCCTGCGCCCCGCAGACTCGGTGGTGCAGGCGCGCCGCGTGCTGTCGTTTGTCGGCGTGCCCACCATCCTCGAAGACATTTGGCTGCCTGGCCAGGCCTTCAAGGGCTTGACGGCCGCGCAGATGGCCAGCTACCCGGGTCCAACCTACGCCATGCTGGAGCTCGACTTTGGCGTGCGCATGGTGCGCGCCGAAGAAAAGATCCGCGCCGTATTGCCCGATGCCGCCCAGGCGGCGCTGCTGCAAGTCACGCCAGAAACGCCGCTGCTGAGCGTCGAAAGAGTTGCTTACACCTACAACGATGTTCCCATGGAGTTACGCCGCGGCCTCTACCGCACCGACACCCACCACTACCACAACGAATTGAGCTGACGGCACTCGGCGGTCCACGCCGACCGGAGCCCAAAAAAGTCGAGAATGGCGGGTTGGCACCACTCCTCTTGCTGCATTGCAATAGAATTTTGCCTTTCCCCGGCGCACGAATTACCAAGCAGTTACATCCACGAAAGCACATGACATGACCGAGCTAGCTAAAAAGCGGCCTGAATTCCGCAACATCCATGCCTTCAAAGACCTGACCACCTACCGCATGACACCGGCAGCCTGGGTGTCGATCCTGCACCGCGCCAGCGGCGCGATCCTGTTCCTGCTGCTGCCTTTCATCCTGTGGATGTTCGACACCTCGGTGTCGTCCGAGATCTCGTTCGGCCGCTTCACCGCCGCCTTCAGCGCAGGCTTGGGGTTCGTTCCGGGCTGGTTCCTCAAGCTCGTGGCGCTGGCCCTGGTCTGGGCCTATCTGCACCACCTGATTGCCGGCCTGCGCCACCTGTGGATGGATGTCAGCCACGACGCAGTCAACAAGCAATTCGGCAAGACATCGGCCCTGTTCACGCTGGTGGTCAGCATCGCGCTGACGCTGGTGCTGGGCGCCAAGCTGTTCGGCCTGTACTGATTCACCTGGCTGCCCCGTACCGCACGGCGGGGCGCTCCACGATTGACTGAGAGGAAACCCACTATGTCCGACAATTACGGATACAAACGCACCGTCGTAGGTGCCCACTATGGCCTGCGCGACTGGTTGAGCCAGCGCGTGACCGCGGCACTGATGGTGCTGTTCACGCTGGCGCTGCTGGCCCAGCTGATCTTCTCCAGGGGGCCGGTGGGCTACGACCTCTGGGCCGGCATCTTCGCCAGCCAATGGATGAAGTTCCTCACCTTCATCGTCATCATCGCACTGGCCTGGCACGCCTGGGTGGGCATGCGCAATATCTGGATGGATTACATCAAGCCCGTGGGCCTGCGCCTGGCGCTGCAGGTCTTCACGCTTGCCTGGCTGGTCGGCTGCACCGCCTGGGGCTTCCAAGTCCTGTGGCGCATGTGATCCCCACGCCCCATACCGCGATCAAAGGCTAAATCAATGAGCTATACCAACGCCAACATCACCAAGCGCAAGTTCGACGTCGTCATCATCGGCGCCGGCGGCTCCGGCATGCGCGCAGCCCTGGAACTGTCCCGCGCAGGCCTCAACGTGGCTTCGCTGTCCAAGGTCTTTCCCACCCGCTCGCACACCGTGGCAGCGCAAGGCGGCGTGAGCGCCTCTTTGGGCAACATGTCCGAGGACAACTGGCACTACCACTTCTACGACACCATCAAGGGTGGCGACTGGCTCAGCGACCAGGATGCCGTCGAGTTCATGTGCCGCGAAGCACCCAAGGTCGTCTACGAGCTCGAGCACTTCGGCATGCCGTTCGACCGCAACCCCGACGGCACCATCTACCAGCGTCCGTTTGGCGGCCACACCGCCAACTACGGCGAGAAAGCCGTGCAGCGCGCCTGCGCCGCGGCCGACCGCACGGGCCACGCCATGCTGCACACGCTGTACCAGCAAAACGTCAAGGCCAAGACCAACTTCTTCGTCGAATGGATGGCGCTCGACCTGATCCGCGACCAGGACGGTGACGTGGTCGGCGTGACCGCGCTGGAGATGGAAACCGGCGAGCTGTACATCCTTGAAGCCAAGACCGTGCTGCTGGCCACCGGCGGCGCGGGCCGCATCTTCGCGGCTTCGACCAATGCCTTCATCAACACCGGCGACGGCCTGGGCATGGCGGCGCGCGCCGGCATTCCGCTGCAGGACATGGAGTTCTGGCAGTTCCACCCGACCGGCGTGGCCGGCGCGGGCGTGCTGCTGACCGAAGGCTGCCGCGGCGAGGGCGCCATCCTCTTGAACAGCAATGGCGAGCGCTTCATGGAGCGCTACGCCCCGACGCTGAAGGACCTGGCGCCGCGCGACTTCGTCTCGCGCTCGATGGACCAGGAAATCAAGGAAGGCCGCGGCTGCGGCCCGAACAAGGACTACGTGCTGCTCAAGCTCGACCACCTGGGCGCCGAGACCATCCACAAGCGCCTGCCTTCGGTCTACGAGATCGGCATCAACTTCGCCAACGTCGACATCACGCGCGAGCCCATTCCCGTCGTGCCCACCATCCACTACCAGATGGGTGGCGTGCCCACCAACATCCACGGCCAGGTCGTCGCGCACGACGGCACGGGCAATGTGGTGGTGAACGGCTTGTATGCCGTGGGCGAATGCTCGGCCGTGAGCGTGCACGGCGCCAACCGCCTGGGCACCAACTCGCTGCTCGACCTGCTGGTGTTCGGCAAGGCCGCGGGCCGCCACATCGTCGAATTCAACAACCGGCAAAAAGAACACAAGCCGCTGCCCAAGGATGCGGCCGACCGCACGCTCGAGCGCCTCAACCAGCTCGAAAACTCCACCGGCGGCATCTACTCGCAGGTGCTCGCAGGCGACATCCGCTCGACCATGCAGCAGCACGCCGGCGTGTTCCGCACCCAGGCCAGCATGGACGAAGGTGTCGAGAAGATTGCCGCCCTGCGCGAGCGCGTCGGCGGCGTCACGCTGCAGGACAAATCCAAGGTGTTCAACACCGCGCGCATCGAAGCGCTGGAAGTGGACAACCTGATCGAAGTGGCACAGGCCACCATGGTGTCCGCAGCCGCCCGCCACGAATGCCGCGGCGCACACACGGTATACGACTACGAACACCCCGCCGATCACCCGACGGCGCCGCTGGGCCGCGACGACATCAACTGGCTCAAGCACACCCTGTGGCACAGCGCCAGCAACACCCTGACCTACAAGCCGGTGAACATGCAGCCGCTGACGGTGGACAGCGTGCCTCCCAAGGTCCGCACGTTCTAACCAGGTAGCCCCACGAGAGAAGAACCATGCAAAAACGCACATTCCAAATCTACCGCTACGACCCGGACAAGGACACCAAGCCCTACATGCAGACCATCGAGATCGAACTCGACGGCCACGAACGCATGCTGCTCGATGCCCTGATCAAGCTCAAGGAACAAGACCCTGCGCTGTCGTTCCGCCGCTCGTGCCGCGAAGGCGTCTGCGGCTCGGACGCCATGAACATCAATGGCAAGAACGGCCTGGCGTGCCTGACCAACATGAACACGCTCCAGGGCACCATCGTGTTGAAACCCCTGCCCGGCCTGCCCGTGATCCGCGACCTGATCGTCGACATGACGCAGTTCTTCAAGCAGTACAACTCGATCAAGCCCTACCTGATCAACGACGAACTGCCACCTGAAAAGGAACGCCTGCAGTCGCCCGAGGAGCGCGAAGAGCTTGACGGCCTCTACGAGTGCATCCTGTGCGCGAGCTGCTCCACGAGCTGCCCGAGCTTCTGGTGGAACCCCGACAAGTTCGTCGGACCGGCGGGCCTGCTGCAGGCCTACCGTTTCATCGCCGACAGCCGCGACGAAGCCACCGCCGAGCGCCTCGACAACCTCGAAGACCCATACCGCCTGTTCCGCTGCCACACCATCATGAACTGCGTGGACGTGTGCCCCAAGGGCCTCAACCCCACGCGCGCGATCGGCAAGATCAAGGAACTGATGGTGCGCCGCGCCATCTGAGCACGGACATGGACGACGCTTCCACCCCCAGCGCGGCGGCTGCGTCGCCGCTGCTGGACCAGCGTGAACTGAGCAAGCTGCACTGGCGCTGCCGGCGCGGCCTGCTGGAGAACGACCTGTTCATCGAACAGTTCTTCACGCGCTTCGAACCCCAGTTGACGCAGCGCCATGCCCACGGCCTTCTGGCCTTGATGGACCTGGCCGACAACGACCTGCTGGACCTGCTGCTGTGCCGGCGCGAGCCCGAAGGCGCGCTCGACGCGCCGCAGGTGCACGAAGTGCTCGGCATGCTGCGCCAGGGTGGCCGCACCAGCGTGCGGCCGCACTGACCGGCCAGCTCCCCCACCGATCATCGGCAACCCAAGGAAAGTAACAATGAAGCTAGCTGACAACAAAGCCACCCTGTCGTTCACCAACGGCAGCCCCAGCGTGGACCTGCCTGTCTACCAAGGCAACATTGGCCCGGACGTCATCGACATCCGCAAGCTGTATGCGCAAACCGGCATGTTCACCTACGACCCGGGCTTCCTGTCGACGGCCTCGTGCCAGTCGGCCATCACCTACATCGATGGCGACAAGGGCGAGCTGCTGTACCGCGGCTACCCCATCGAGCAGCTGGCCACGCAATGCGACTACCTCGACACCTGCTACCTGCTGCTCAAGGGGGAACTGCCCGACGCAGCCGCTCGCACCGACTTCCACAAGCTGGTGCTGGACCACACCATGGTCAACGAGCAACTGCAGTTCTTCCTGCGCGGTTTCCGCCGCGATGCCCACCCCATGGCCGTGCTGACGGGTCTGGTGGGCGCGCTGTCGGCCTTCTACCACGACAGCACCGACATCAATAACCCCGAGCACCGCGAGATCTCGGCGATCCGCCTGATCGCCAAGATGCCGACGCTGGTGGCCATGGCCTACAAGTACGGCAAGGGCCAGCCGTACATGTACCCGCGCAACGAACTCTCGTACGCCGGCAACTTCCTGCGCATGATGTTCGGCACGCCGTGCGAGGACTACGTCGTCAACCCGGTGCTCGAGCGCGCCCTCGACCGCATCTTCATCCTGCACGCCGACCACGAGCAAAACGCTTCCACCTCCACGGTGCGCCTGTGCGGCTCCTCGGGCACCAACCCGTTTGCCGCCATCGCAGCCGGCGTGGCCTGCCTCTGGGGCCCCGCCCACGGCGGTGCCAACGAAGCCTGCCTGAACATGCTCGAAGACATCCAGCGCCAGGGTGGCGTGGCCAAGGTGGGCGAGTTCATGGAGAAGGTCAAGGACAAGAACTCGGGCGTCAAGCTCATGGGCTTTGGCCACCGCGTCTACAAGAACTACGATCCGCGCGCCAAGCTCATGCAGGAAACCTGCAATGAAGTGCTGGCCGAGCTGGGCCTGGAGAACGACCCGCTGTTCAAGCTGGCCAAGCAGGTCGAGAAGATCGCCCTCGAAGACGACTATTTCGTCTCGCGCAAGCTCTACCCGAACGTGGACTTCTACTCGGGCATCGTGCAGCGCGCCATGGGCATTCCGGTGAACCTGTTCACCGGCATCTTCGCGCTGGCCCGCACCGTCGGCTGGATTGCCCAGCTCAACGAGATGATCAGCGACCCCGAGTACAAGATTGGCCGCCCACGCCAGCTCTACACCGGCCCGGCCCGCCGCGACGTGAAGGGCATCTGACCGGCCTGATCCGCCTGGTGCTCCACACAAGCCCGCAGCCCCGCCTGCGGGCTTTTTTATGGGCGCTCCCTGCGCACCGGCCCGCCAAAGCGCTCGCGGTATGCCTGCGGCGTGATGCCCAGGTAGCGCACGAACAGGTGGCGCAACGCCTGCTCGGAGCCGAGCCCCACGCGCGCCGCCACGGTCTTGAGCGGCAGACCCCCGTGCGCTTCGAGCAGCTGCTTGGCGCCTTCGAGCCGCGCCGCCTCGACGAACGCCGACGGGCTTTGCCCGGTCTCCTGCTGGAACACGCGGCGAAAGTGCCGCTCGCTCATCGCCGCCTGCGCCGCCAGCTGCGCCAGGCTGAAGGGCTCGGCCAGATGGCCCAGCACCCACTGCTGCACCGCCTGCACGCCGCGGTGGCCCGTGGTCTGTGTCGCCAGCGGCACGCTGAACTGCGACTGCCCGCCCGGGCGCTTGAGGTACATGACCAGGTCGCGCGCCACCTCCAGCGCCAGCGCGTGGCCGAAGTCTTCTTCCACCACGGCCAGCGCCAGGTCGATGCCGGCCGTCACGCCGGCCGATGTCCACAAATGGCCGTCGCGCACATAGATCGCGTCGGCGTCCACCGCGATGCGTGGATAGCGCTGCTGCAGCGCGGCGGCCACGCTCCAGTGCGTGGCCGCGCGCCGGCCGTCCAGCAGCCCCGCGGCGGCCAGGAAAAAACTGCCCGAGCACAGCGCGATCATGCGCGGCACGTGCGGCGCCACGCGCGCGGCCCAGTCCACCAGTTCGGGCGAGGCGGCCAGCACCTGCTCGATGTTGCGCGAGCCCACCAGCACCACCGTGCAACCGGCGCCGCCCTCTTCCAGTTCGGCCAGCGTGTGCGTGGCGTTCAGCGCCATCAAGGTGTCGGACGGCACGGCGCCGCGCCGCGCCGCCACCACGCGCACCGCATAACCGTCTGGCCGGCCATGCTGGCGCAGGTGCACGTTCGCATAGTCGAACACCGACATCGGCCCCACGGCCTCGAGCGCCTTGAAGCCGGGGTAAACGACGAGATCGACGCGGTGGGCGTTGGCGTGGTGGTGGTCCATGGACAGGTGTGCAGGCAAAAAACAGATGAAACACCGCAGGCGCTGGCAGCGCATGGCCTGGCCGGGCGCGCGTTTCCCGATGACATTCGGACAAAGCGGCCGTGCCATCGGCCATCGCCACCGCTGTGGCCCAGGGCATGCCCTACAGTAGTGCATTGCCCAGGGGTTCAGCGCAGAGGCCATTGTCCTTCAGCCGCAGCGCGCCCTCTGCCCTTTCTCTCCCACCCTTTTCCAGAGATCCGCCCATGAAATCCCGTGCCGCCGTCGCCTTCAAAGCCGGAGAACCCCTGCAGATCGTCGAGATCGACGTGGCCCCGCCCCAGGCCGGCGAGGTGCTCGTCAAGATCACCCACACCGGCGTCTGCCACACCGACGCGTTCACCTTGAGCGGCGACGACCCCGAAGGCGTGTTCCCGGCCGTGCTCGGCCACGAAGGCGCCGGCATCGTCGTCGAAGTCGGCGAAGGCGTGACCAGCGTCCAGCCCGGCGACCACGTCATTCCGCTCTACACCGCCGAATGCGGCGAATGCCTGTTCTGCAAATCGGGCAAGACCAACCTGTGCGTGGCCGTGCGCGCGACGCAGGGCAAGGGCCTGATGCCCGACGGCACGACGCGCTTCAGCTACAACGGCGAGCCGATCTACCACTACATGGGCTGCTCGACCTTCAGCGAGTACACCGTGGTGGCCGCCGTCTCGCTGGCCAAGATCCACCCCGACGCCAACCCCGAGCAGGTGTGCCTCTTGGGCTGCGGCGTGACGACGGGCCTGGGCGCGGTGAAGAACACCGCCAAGGTGCAGGAAGGCGACACCGTCGCCGTGTTCGGCCTCGGCGGCATCGGCCTCGCCGTGATCCAGGGCGCCAAAATGGCCAAGGCCGGCCGCATCATCGCCATCGACACCAACCCCGCGAAGTTCGACCTGGCCAGGACCTTCGGCGCCACCGACTGCATCAACCCCCAGGACTTCGACCAGCCGATCCAGCAGGTCATCGTCGAGATGACCAGCTGGGGCGTAGACCATTCCTTCGAATGCATCGGCAACACCAGCGTGATGCGCGCCGCACTCGAATGCGCGCACCGCGGCTGGGGCCAGTCGGTCATCATCGGCGTGGCCGGCGCGGGCCAGGAAATCTCGACGCGCCCGTTCCAGCTGGTCACGGGCCGCAAGTGGCTGGGCTCGGCCTTCGGCGGCGTCAAGGGCCGCAGCGAACTGCCAGGCATGGTCGAAGACGCGATGAGCGGAAAGATCCAGCTCGCGCCGTTCGTCACGCACACCATGCCGCTCACCGACATCAACGAAGCGTTCGACCTGATGCACGCCGGCAAGTCGATCCGCTCGGTGGTCGTGTATTAAAAAGATGAGCATGTAGCGCAGGCCCCACCAGGGTTTGCGCATCAAAACAGCTGCCAATGCGCTTCAGACAAGCGCCGGCAGCTCTTTTTTTAGGAGTCCACCATGTCCGACGTTTCCCTGGAGCTGCAGAGCGCCCACGCCTGCTTTGGCGGCGCGCAGCGCTTCTACCGCCATGCTTCGCGCGAGATCGGCCTGCCGATGAAGTTCTCGGTCTACCTGCCGCCCCAGGCGCTGCAGGGCGCCACGGTGCCGGCACTGGTCTACCTGGCCGGGCTGACCTGCAACGAAGAAACCTTCATGACCAAGGCCGGCGCCCAGCGCCTGGCGGCCGAGCTGGGCCTGGCGCTGGTCGCGCCCGACACCAGCCCGCGCGGCGCGGGCGTGCCGGGCGAAGCCGACAGCTGGGACTTTGGCGTCGGCGCCGGCTTCTACCTCGATGCGACGCAGGCGCCGTGGCAGCCGCACTGGCGCATGGAAAGCTACCTCACGCGCGAGCTGCTGCCGCTGCTGGGCCAGCAGCTGCCGATCGACCCGGAGCGCGTCGGCATCTTCGGCCACTCCATGGGCGGCCACGGTGCGCTCACGCTCGCGCTGCGCCACCCGGGCCTGTTCAAGAGCCTCTCGGCATTCGCCCCGATTGCCGCGCCCACGCAGTGCCCCTGGGGCCGCAAGGCCTTCGCCGGCTACCTGGGCAGCGACGAGGCCCAGTGGCGCCAGCACGACGCCAGCGCGCTGATGGCCGCGCAGGAGGCGGCGCCCTACCCCGGCGGCATCCTGATCGACCAGGGCCTGGCCGACAAATTCCTGACCGAAAACCAGCTGCTGCCCGAAGCCTTCGAGGCCGCCTGCGCGCGCGCCCGGCAGCCGCTGACGCTGCGCCGCCACGCCGGCTACGACCACGGCTACTACTTCATCCAGAGCTTCATCGGCGACCACCTGCGCCACCACGCCGCCGCGCTGGGCTGACCCGCGCCGCGGGTTAATGCGCGCTTAAGGCGCCGCCCCCTAGAATCGCGCTCCATGCCCGACTTCTTGCAGCGCTGGCGGCGTTCGCCCGCCAGCCCTGGCCCCCATGCGGCGGCCTCTTCCCCCCTCCCGGCACACCGCGCGTTGCACCCGGCCTGGCTGGTGCTGCTGGTCGGCCTCTGGCTGGCCACGGTCTGCAACCTGCCGCTGTGGCGCGCGGTCGCCGCGCTGCCCGGCCACACCGGGCTGCGCGGCTGGGGCTTCGCGCTGGCCTTCGCCGCCATCGTGGCGGCCGGCAACGTCGCCCTGCTGAGCGTGCTCGCCTGGGGGCGCGCACTCAAGCCGGTGCTGGTGCTGGTGCTGGTGGTGGCGGCCGTGGGCACGTATTTCATGCTGAGCTACGGCATCGTGATCGACCCCAACATGCTGGTCAACGTGATGCAGACCGACCCGCGCGAGGCCAGGGATCTGCTCAACTGGCGCATGGCGACGGCCCTGGTGCTGCTGGTCGGGCCGCCGCTGTGGTGGCTGCTGCGCCAGCCCGTGCGGCCGCTGGGCGCGTGGCGCCATCTGCTGCACAACGGCCTGCTGCTGCTTGCTGCGGTGGTGGTGGCGCTGGGCAGCCTGCTGCTGGTGTTCCAGGACTTCGCCTCGACGATGCGCAACCACACCCAGCTGCGCTACCTGATCAACCCGCTCAACAGCGTGTACGCACTCGGCTACGCCGCCGCCACGCCGCTGCGCATGGACACGCGCACGCTGCTGCCGCTGGGCCGCGACGCGCAGCTGGGCACCAGTTACGCCACGCAGTCCGCGCCCCCGCTGCTGGTGCTGGTGCTCGGCGAGACCGCGCGCAGCGCCAACTTCGGGATCAACGGCTATGAACGGCCGACCACGCCGCTGCTGTCGGCGCGCACCGACCTGGCCAGCGCGCGCAACGCCTGGTCGTGCGGCACCAGCACGGCCGCATCGGTGCCCTGCATGTTCTCGCACCTGGGCCGCAGCGGCTTCGCGAACCGCTCGGCCAACTCCGAGAACCTGCTCGACGTGCTGCGGCACGCAGGCCTGGCCGTGCTCTGGGTGGACAACCAGGCAGGCTGCAAGGGCGTGTGCGACCGCGTGACAGAGATCGGCACCAGCGACCTCAAAGACCCGGGTCTTTGCGCCGGCGGCGAATGCCAGGACCCCATCATGCTCAAGGACCTGGATGCGCACCTCGCCGCCCTGCCGGCCGAGCAGCGCGCACGCGGCACGGTGGTGGTGCTGCACCAGATGGGCAGCCACGGGCCGGCCTACGCCAAGCGCTCGACCGCGGCGCAGAAAAAATTCCTGCCCGAATGCGAGTCCAATGCCCTGCAGGAATGCAGCCGCGAACAGGTGGTCAACGCCTACGACAACAGCATCGTCGCCACCGACCAGTTCCTCGACGCGACGGTGCAGTGGCTGCAAGCGCGGTCGGCCCAGGCGCAGACCGCGCTGGTCTATGTCTCGGACCACGGTGAATCGCTGGGCGAGAACAACCTCTACCTGCACGGCCTGCCCTACGCGGTGGCCCCGGACGTGCAGAAACACGTGCCCTGGATCACCTGGCTCTCGCCCGGCATGCAGGCGCGCAGCGGCATCGCCACCGCCTGCCTGCAGCGCACGCTGGCCGAGCGCCGCATCTCGCACGACAACTACTTCCACTCGGTGCTCGGCCTCATGGACGTGCACACCAGCGCCTACGAGCCCGCGCAAGACATCTACGCCGGCTGCCGCAGCGCGGCACCTGCGCAGTAAAAGCGCGGCCCATCCGCCCGGCGCGGGCGCGAACCCCGCGCGATTGCCCGCGCGGGACGCAGTAGCATTGCCGATCAGCTACAGTCGGGTGTTAAAGACTTGCCTGAGGTAGTTATCGTGCGCAAACCACCGATCATTCTGTCGTCGCTGGACATGGACCGGATTGAAGCCCTGCTGGCGGCCATCCCGGCCAGTGCCCTGGCCGGCAAGGCCGAGCTGCAGGCCGAACTCGATCGCGCCGATGTGCTGCCCCCCGAGCAGGTGCCGCCAACCGTGGTCACCATGAATTCCACCGTCAAGTTCTCCATCCTGGAAACCGGCAAGGAGTTCTGCCTGACGCTGGTGTACCCGCGCGACATGGACGGCAGCGCCGACCGCATCTCGATCTTCGCGCCCGTGGGCGGCGCGCTGCTGGGCCTGTCCGTGGGCGACGAACTGGCCTGGCCCGGCCCGGGCGGCAAGGCCATGACGGTGCGCGTGACCGAAGTCATCTACCAGCCCGAGCGCGCGGGCGAGTTGCACCGCTGAAGCAGCACGCCGCCAGCCCGAGGCCTGCCACCACCGTGACACGCCCTGCCCCGCATCGAATAGACGACGCGCCGGCCGGGTGCGACCGCCAGCCTGCGCAGGCCCCAGACCCCACCACACTGCCTCCCGCGCCCGAAGCGCCCCGGCGCAGCGCGTTCCAGCGCCGCATGGACCGTGCACCCGACTGGTTTGGCGCATTCCTGGCGGGCAACAGCCGTGAAAAGACCCGCCTGAGCCGCGACATGTCGACCCTCAAAGGCTCGGTCGTGTGGCTGGTGCGCCAGCGGCGCAAAGGCCATTGGAGCGCGCACGAGCGCGCGCGCCTGCGCGAGGCCATGCGCACCGCCTCGTCCGTGAGCCCTTACCTGCTGATCTGGGTGGTGCCGGGCTCGATGGTGCTGCTGCCGTTTCTCGCATGGTTCATGGACCGCCGGCGCAGGGACCGCACGCCGCCAGACGCCCCCTGAAGGCGGCCTGCGGCCGCGCTGTCAGGGCAGGTTGCCGGCCAGCGCCACCAGCACGCCCGCCCCCACGAGGCCCGCCTGCCAGCGCAGCGCCAGCGTCCACGACGGTACGCGGCGCTCCACCTGCTCGTACAGCTGCCGCCCTGCCGCCACCGACAGCACGAACGCCAGCAGCATGCCTGCGGCGTTCCAGGCCGCAGAGTCGGGCCACAGCCGGGCCACCACCGCATTGACCACCAGGCACACCGGAAAGTGCACCAGGAACACCGAGTACGACATCTGCCCCAGCCGCTGCAGCGGCGCCAGACCGGCCCAGGCCGGCGCCGGCGAGCGCAGCGCCCAGACCAGCCCCAGCGCCACGCCCCAGGCCACGGCAATGCGCAGCCGAAACTCCAGCGCCAGCGCCAGCGCGCCCAGCAGCGCGATGACCGCCAGCCACCGGGTGGCGCGCGGCGCGCGCACGGCCCAGAACGCCAGCATGCCCAGCCCATACGAGCCGAAAAAGTACACGCCCCACATGTCCAGGCCACTGTCGCGGTTGAAACCCCAGAGCGAAGCCGCCGTGGCCAGCACCACCAGCGCCTGCGTCCACTGCACCCTGCGCGCCGGCGCCAGCCCGGGCACCCGGCGCGTGGCCACGAGCAACAGGCAGGCGAGCGCGTACAGCTGGAAGTCGATCGCCACATACCAGGCGCCGGCCGACAAGGCCTCCTCGCCCACGATGTCCTGCAGCAGCAAGGCGTTGGCCAGCAGCTGCGGCAGGCTCGGCTCGCCCGGCACGCTGGCGTCGTCGAGCCAGGGACGCACCAGCGCGGCGGCCAGCACGGCCAGCACCAGGGCCGCGGCGTAGGGCACGACCAGGCGCACAAAGCGCCGCGTGACCAGCACAGAGGCACTGTCGAACCGCGCCACGCCCAGGGGCGCCAGGCTCGCAGCGGCCAGATAGCCGCCCAGCACCAGGAACACCTGCACGGCCATGCGGCCATAGTCGTAAAGCCAGGCCACCGCCCCCGGCCACAGCGGCTGGGCGATGTCGGACATGGGTCCGTAAAACGCGAGGTGGTGCCAGACGATGGCGGCACAGGCCAACCCCTTGAACGCATCGATCAAAGGGTTGCGGGAGGCTGAAGGGTGCATGGGCAGTGGCAGGGGCGGTGCAGCGGCACAAGACCGCAAGCCCAAAAGACCGCGCGGCCGAAGCCGCACAAGCTCCATATTAAGTGGCAGACCCGCGTTTCGGTTGACAAGCTTGCACGTTATTGACAAAAAAACACATACTTTGGTGCAGCACCTGCTGTGCAACGCGCGCGTATAGCAAATTTTGAAAAACCATTTTTTTGACTCAAACACCTTAAATTTCTATACTTTCTGCGTGTTTTACAACCTTCAATACAGGTAATCGGCGTTTCCCTTGCGGAAATCGCCCCTTGGGCCCCGCGCCCACCTCCGGCCGATGTTTCGGCCCTGATGCCCCGGCAGCGTGCAGGCTTTGCCCGCTGTCCGCGTGATTCAAGAGTCCTCTGCCCAGACCTCTTTTGAAGCGCACGACGGGCACCGCATGGCTTCGCCGCCCTGCAGGTGCCTGCTGGTCACACACCCGTGTCCAATTTTTTCGTTCCGCGTGCATCCGCACCACCGGGCGTGGCCGCCGCATCGGCTTTTTCGCTGCAGCGCCGCACCCACAACCGAGGAGACCTGCCCCCGTGGCCAAACAAATCACCATCGAACATGTATTCAAGGTTTTCGGCGATGCGCCCGAGGACGCCCTGCAGCTGGTGCGCCAAGGCGTCAGCAAGCAGGACATCCTCGCGCGCACCGGCCAGTCGATCGGCGTCTTCGACGCCAGCTTCACCATTGCCGCCGGCGAGATCTTTGTCGTCATGGGCCTGTCGGGCTCGGGCAAGTCCACGCTGGTGCGCATGCTCAACCGCCTGATCGAGCCGACGGCCGGGCGCATCCTGGTCGACGGCACGGACATCAACCAGCTGTCCGACGCCCAGATGCGCGCGCTGCGGCGCAAGGACATCAGCATGGTGTTCCAGTCGTTCGCGCTGATGCCGCACCTGACCGTGCTCGACAACACCGCGCTGGGCCTGGAACTGGCCGGCGTCGGCCGCGCCGAGCGCCACCGCCAGGCCGCGCAGGCGCTGGCCCAGGTCGGGCTGGAGGGCTGGGGCGCCAGCTACCCCGACGAGCTCTCGGGCGGCATGCAGCAGCGCGTGGGCCTGGCGCGGGCGCTGGCGTCCGACCCGTCGATCCTGCTGATGGACGAGGCGTTCTCCGCGCTCGACCCCATCATCCGCACCGAAATGCAGAGCGAGCTGATGCGCCTGCAAGAGGTCAAGCGCCGCACCATCGTCTTCATCTCGCACGACCTCGACGAGGCCATGCGCATCGGCGACCACATCGCCATCATGAAAGACGGCCAGGTGGTGCAGGTCGGCACGCCCGACGAGATCTTGCGCAACCCCGCCAACGACTACGTGCGCAGCTTCGTGCGCGGCGTCGATGCCGCGGCGGTGTTCAAGGCAGGCGACATTGCGCGCAAGGCGTTCACCGTGGTCTCCGAGCGCAGCGACCGCGGCTGCCGCGCCGCGCTGCAGCTGCTCGAAGAGCACGACCGCGACTATGCCTACGTGGTCAGCCCGCGCCAGCAGTACCTGGGCATGGTCTCGGCCGACTCGCTGCGCGCCGCGCTGCACGGCCATGTCGGCCCGCTGGGCCTGCAGCATGCGTACCTGCCCGGCGTGCAGACCATCGCCACCGATGCGCTGGTCGCCGGGCTGTTTGGCCAGGTGGCGCACGCGCCGCATGCGGTGCCGGTGGTCGAGCGACGGCGGCCGCTTTTGCGGCGCCATCAGCAAGACCACGCTGCTGCGCTTTCTCGACCGCGACACGCCGCCGATCGAGGCCAGCGCCGCCCTCCCTCCCCTGCCTGCCGCCGTGCCCGAGACCGCCGGCGCCGCGGCCCACTGACCCGAGAGTTTGAGCATGAACGAACCCCTTGCCACGACCGACCCGACGGCCCCCGCCGGCACCGCCACCACCTTGCCACCGCCGACCGACACCAACCCCTGGGCCAGCCAGGCTGAGATGGCGGCCGAGCCATCGCCGTGGGACGCGAGCGCCCCCACGCCGATGGCAGACACGCCCAGCGACCCCTGGGCGGCGCTGTCGCCCACCGAGGGCGACGCCGACGCCGGCAGCGACTGGCTGGATGCACCCGCCGCGGGCCTGGACGCCGTGGGCGCGGCCGATGCGGCCGGTGATGGCTTTGCGCTGCACCAGCTGTGGGACGGCTCGCTGCCCATCGAGTCCTGGATCAACCAGGGCCTGGACTGGGTGGTGCAGCATTTCCGCCCCTTCTTCCAGACCGTGCGCGGCCCGATCGACAGCACTTTGACCGGTGTCGAAGGCCTGCTGCAGAGCGTGCCCTCGCTCGCGATGATTGCGCTGCTGGGCCTGCTGGCTTGGCAGTTTGCCGGCCGGGCGCTGGCCGTCGGCACCGTGGTGTCGCTGCTGCTCGTGGCCATGCTGGGCATCTGGTCCGAAGCCATGGTCACGCTGTCGCTGGTGCTGACCTCGCTGGTGTTCTGCCTTGCGATTGGCCTGCCGCTGGGCATTTTCCTGGCCAGCAGCGACCGCGCCCAGCGCTGGATGCGCCCGCTGCTCGATGCCATGCAGACCACGCCGGCCTTCGTCTACCTGGTGCCGGTGGTGATGCTGTTTGGCATTGGCAACGTGCCCGGCGTGATCGTGACCATCGTCTTTGCGCTGCCGCCGCTGGTGCGCCTGACCAACCTGGGCATCCGCCAGGTGCGCCCCGACCTGATCGAGGCGGCGCGCGCCTATGGCGCCTCGCCCTGGCAGATGCTGGTAAAGGTGCAGCTGCCGCTGGCCATGCCGTCCATCATGGCCGGCGTGAACCAGGCGCTGATGCTGTCGCTGTCGATGGTCGTGATCGCCTCGATGATCGCCGTCGGTGGCCTGGGCCAGATGGTGCTGCGCGGCATCGGCCGCCTCGACATGGGGCTGGCCACCGTCGGCGGCCTGGGCATCGTGCTGTTGGCCATCACGCTCGACCGCATCACGCAGTCGCTGGGCCAGCCGCGCCGCGGCGTGCGCCACTGGTGGCACACCGGCCCCGCGGGCCTGGTGCTGCGCAGCCTGCGCCGGCGCGTGCCGCGCGCGGCAGACGCCTCTGCCGCAGCCCCCAAGGGCCAGCCCGACGCCGCGGCGCAGCTGGCCTCCCAGCCGCAGTGACGCGTTGCAGCGTCCGCCCGTTTTTCCGCAATCGAAAGGAGACCCTCCCGATGAACATTTCCCGCGCGCTCGCACGCACCATCCTGTCCACCGGCCTGCTCGCCTGGGGGCTTGCCGCCCCGGCTGCCGCGGCCGACCTGCCCGGCAAGGGCATCACCGTGCAGCCGATCAAGAGTTCGGTGGCCGAAGAACTGTTCCAGTCGCTGCTGGTGTCGCGCGCGCTTGAAAAGCTCGGCTACACCGTCAAGCCCGCGCAGGAGATCGAATACGCGACCGGCCACCTGTCGCTGGCCAACGGCGACGCGACCTTCCTGGCCAACCACTGGGACCCGCTGCATATCGCGTTCTTCGAGAACGCCGGCGGCGACGCCAAGATCTGGCGCAACAGCACCTATGTCAACAACTCGCTGCAGGGCTACCTGATCGACAAGAAGACGGCCGACCAGTACAAGATCACGAACCTCTCGCAGCTCTCCGACCCGAAGATCGCCGCACTGTTCGACACGAACGGCGACGGCAAGGCCGACCTGACCGGCTGCAACCCCGGCTGGGGCTGCGAACTCGCGATCGAGCACCACCTCGACGCCTACCAGCTGCGCGGCAGCATCACGCACAACCAGGGCAGCTACGCGGCGCTGATGGCCGACACGATGGCGCGCTACAAGCAGGGCAAGCCGATCCTCTATTACACCTGGACCCCGTACTGGATCAGCAACGTGCTGCGCCCCGGCAAGGAGGTGGTGTTTCTGCAGGTTCCGTTCTCGGCCCAGACCGGCAACCCCTCCAAGACCAGCACCAAGATGGCCGACGGCCGCGACTATGGCTTCATCGTCAACGTGCAGCGCATCGTGGCCAGCAAGGCCTTCACCGACAAGAACCCCGCCGCCGCCAAGCTGTTCGAGCTGATGAAGCTGCCCGTGGCCGATATCAACGCGCAGAACCAGCGCATGAACAGCGGCGAGAACAAGGAAAAGGACGTGGAGCGCCACGTGGACGGCTGGATCAAGGCCCACCAGAAGACGTTCGACGGCTGGGTCGCGCAGGCCCTGGCCGCCGCCAAGTAACAGCCCCATCGGCCCCAGGCGCTCACCGATAGGGCGCCATCAGCTATTTAAAAAGTAGCTGATGGCGCCTTTTCGATGCGCCCCGGTGGTTCCGTTTCTCTCTCTTCGCACGCAAAGGAACCCCGCATGATGAACACCCGCCATTTCGCCTCCACCCTGCTCGCCGCCAGCCTGCTGGCCTTGGGCCTGGCAGCGCACGCCGCCGCCGATCTGCCCGGCAAGGGCGTGAAGGTGCAGCCGCTGCAAAGCGCGCTGACCGAGGAAACCTTCCAGACGCTGCTGGTCAGCCGCGCGCTCGAGAAGCTCGGCTACGACGTGCAGCCGATCAAGGAAGTCGCCTACCCGACGGCCCATCTGGCCGTGGCCAACGGCGACGCCACCTTCATCGCCAACCACTGGAACCCGCACCACTCCGAGTTCTACAAGACCGCCGGCGGCGACGCCAAGCTCTCGCGCCGCGGCGTTTACTCGGCCGGCGCCGCCCAGGGCTACCTGATCGACAAGAAAACCGCCGACCAGTACAAGATCACCCACCTGAGCCAGCTCACCGACCCGAAGCTGGCCCAACTCTTCGACAGCACCGGCGACGGCAAGGCCGACCTGATCGGCGCCAGCGCCGGCTGGGGCGGCGAAGCCGTGATCGAGCACCACCTCACCACCTTCAAGCTGCGCGACACCGTGACCTACACGCAGGGCAACTACCCGGCGCTGATTTCCAATACCGTGGCGCGCTTCAAGGCCGGCAAACCGGTGCTCTACTACGCCTGGACGCCCTACTGGCTGAGCAACGTGCTGCGCCCGGGCAAGGAAGTCGTCTGGCTCGAAGTGCCTTTCTCGGCCATGCCAGGGCTGCAGGCCGGCACGGACACGCGCCTGCCCAACGGCAAGAACTACGGTTTCCCGCTGAACAACGAGTACATCGTGGCCAACAAGGCCTTCGTCGAAAAGAACCCGGCCGCCGCCAAGCTGTTCGAAGTCATGGAACTGCCGATTGGCGACATCAGCCGGCAGAACCGGCGCCTGCGGGACGGCGAAAACCGCCAGCAGGATATCGAGCGCCACACCGACAGCTGGATCAAGGCGCACCAGAAAACCTTTGACGGCTGGATCGCGCAGGCCATGGCGGCCGCGAAATAAGAGCAAAATTGGCCTCAAGCGCTTACCCAGAAAGCGCTGATAGCTAGCATTGCAGTAGCAACCAAGAAAAAGCCACTGAACACGCTCCTGCGTGCCAGTGGCTTTTTTGTTGAGCACAACTGCGGCGCCTGAGTACACCGCTGCATCGCGATCAAACAGGCGACAAAGAATCATTCGAGTGGAAAGGCAGCTTGCGGCCACCAGCTGCCGTGGGTGAGAGGCGGCTTTCGGAAACGCAAGCGGCAGACGTCCCAGAAAGCGAGGCTCAGCGCGCATCGCGCCGATAGTCTGGTGCTCGGCAGTGCTCTCGCGGTACTCTTCGGACTATCCATTGAGGAGCGAACCATGCACTTGCCGAAGTTCGGACCCATCCCTTGGTTGCTCCTCGGGGCAACGCCCGTGGCAGCGCAGATCAATGCCGGAACGCTGCCCCCCACCCCATCGCCTCCGTTCAAGCTCACGAAGGTCGCGCAGTTCGATCTGCCGTGGCGCATTGCCTTCCTGCCGGACGGACGCATGCTGATCACCGAGAAGATCGGCAAGCTCTTTCTCGCGACCCCATCTGGGCAAAAGCTGGAAGTCACTGGCGTGCCGCCGGTGCTGTACGAAAATCAGAACGGCCTGCTCGGCGTCTACTTGGCCCCGTCCTATTCGAACGACGGGGCGATCTACCTGACCTATTCCGAGCCCGGGCAGATCCCGGGCACCTCGAGCCTGGCGCTCGCCCGCGCGACGCTCAAGATCGGCACCGGCACCGCCGCGCTGGAGGGCCTGCAGGTCATCTGGCACGACCCCATCAAGGGCAAGGGGGGCCAGGTCGGCGCTGCCGTGGCCTTTTCGCCGGACCAGAGGTTTCTCTTCCTCACGGCCGGCGATCGGCAGCGCTTCACCCCCGCCCAAGACCCCAACCAACCGGCCGGCAAGATTCTGCGACTGACCCTGGACGGCAAGCCCGCTCCCGGCAACCCCATGGAGGGCAAGATCGGTGCACGGTCGATTGCGGTGATTGATCCGCCCAGAGATACGGAGGCCGCCAAGCGCGCGCCGGTTGTGCGCACCTATGTCTTTGACGGCCCCAATCTGACGCCGTCCGAGACATGGACCACGGGGCATCGCACACCCTACGGCCTCGCGTTCGCACCGGATGGCCGCCTTTGGGAACTCGAGCATGGGCCGCGCGGCGGCGACGAGCTCAACCTGATTGAGCCGGGCAAGAACTATGGTTGGCCGCTTGTCTCCTATGCGGTGAACTACGACGGCGTGCCCATCGCGAGCCCCGACACGCGCCCCGACCTCGCCAAGCCCGTGATCTACTGGACGCCGGTTTTCGCGCCGGGCAACCTGATGTTCTACAGCGGCGCGATGTTTCCGCAGTGGAAGGGCTCGGCGTTCGCGACCGGACTCGTCAGCCGCGCCCTGCACCGGATCGAGGTGCACGGCGCGAGCGCGACACCGGCCGAGCACTGGACGGTCGGCTTTCGCGTGCGCGACGTCGCGCAGGCGCCAGATGGTGCGTTGTGGTTGATCGAGGACGACCGCGAGGGCGGCCTGTACCGGCTCACGCCGAAGTAACCACGTCGAGGTCATTTCGATGCGTGGAACATCGCCTGCGCTCTGGGCCTGGCGTTGGCATCTCCGTCATCGAAATCGGTACAGCGTTTGATCACCTGTGCGCCAGTCGGGGCCGCCGGCGGGCGGCCAGGAGCAGCTCACAGAACAAGCCACTGCCACTGGCATCCAAAGCATGTTCGAACACCGCGACTCCTTCGGAGAAGCCGAACCTGGGGCTTGGCCAAGTTCGCTCTCAGATGGATTTGTGTATCAAAGCCAATCTGAGGCGCCAAGGATGTGTTTGGCGGACGCTTACTGTCCGCCGGTTTCGTTTTTCTTCTTCTTCCCTTGATCGTAATGCCACTTGATGGCGAAGAACATGCACGTGCCGAACACGAGAACCTTGAACGTAAAGAAGACTATAGGGACCCAATCCATCTTTGAATATTTCCTGGCTATTACTTGACACTGTCTATCGCGATCGTAGCAAGCCAGTGGGTAGGCAGCACTGGACATTTTGTCTCACTGACCAGGAACAAGGCGTGCTGAATTTATGTGTTCCTGGAAATGTCGAATCTCCTTGCGAGCCGCCTTTGCGCCTTCTCTCTCGCCGCCCATGTAGCCTCCCTCCATAACATTGCTCGGTCCAACACCTAAGTGGCAGCTTCTGGGGGGTTCCACCGGTCAATGCACACTAAGAGCCGCTCAGGCCGAAGGAGTGTTGGACATGAAACAGCGACCGCGGATCTACTACTCGGACAGCCAGAAGGCGCTAGCTGTCCCGCACGCCAGAAATCCGATCGACAGGACGGCCGCAAAGCGGTCGCCGATCTGCGCGAAATCACGGGCGGCAACGGGTCGGATGCTGCCAGTCACAGTCTTGTTGCAGGCCGGCTTGCCGTCTGAAGCGGTCGGCCGACCCGCTGCTCGCAGAAGCGCAGCTCAACATTAAGACTGCCCATCACTGCGCAGTCGAAGCGCAGGGCGCGCTAGAAATCGCTGACGCTTACAGAGATATGGGAGAGCATGTCGCGGGGTGTTCTGGTGACTGACTACGATCGTAATGGCCGCGAGTGAAGCCATGCAGGGTTCTGAGAGCCTGCATACGGAGATGGCAACGGGGAGAGGCACGGAGTTTGCTGGCTCCCGGGCGCTCGCGCGATGTTTCGGAGCCACCACCTGCGCGGCCGACCGTTTGCGCCAGACGCCAGACGCCAGACGCCCGCTGCAACGCGTGGTGCGACCTGCGGCGGCGTCGTCTCGCCGCTCAGGCCTTCACTTCGACCACCTGTTCGAAGCCGCCGAAGATCATGCGCTTGCCGTCGAAGGGCATCGGTGGGTTGCCAGGTGCGGACGGATCCATGCGCGGGTCTTGCATCATCTTCTTCATGGCGGCGTCGCGCGTGGCCTTGTCCGGCCATTCGACCCATGAAAACGCCACCGTCTCCTCGGCCGTGGCCTGCACTGCGCGGCGGAAATCGGTGACTTTGCCGTCGGGCACGTCGTCGCCCCAAGCTTCGATCACACGGATTGCGCCCAGCTCAATGAACATCGCGTCGAACTGGCGCGCGTGCGCGATGAACTTCTCTTTGTTGGCGGTGGGCACCGCAATCACGAAACCATCGATGTAGGGCATGTTTTCACTCCTGTTAAGTGGACCGGTCGGCGCGCCCGCCCGAGGGCACCTCGCACACCGTCGACGAACGACGGCAAGCCCCATCGACCTGGCGTGCCAGGCTCGACGATATGCGCCCTGCAGCGGCGCCCTCAGCGTAGACGCCTTGGCCTCGCATGTCACGCTGGAGCAACCCGAGCACTGCCTTTCCACATCCCCGCTCCTGGGAGCGGCCAGAAAGCCAACCATGAAAGATCGCGGCGTGCACAGCCGGCGAACGGCAACCTGAACGATCCGTGCGCCAAGGCGCATGCTTTTCGAAGCAGACGGAAACCTGAGAGCGCCGACAGCGGTCGTCCCTTGCGGGGGGATCATCCAGCCTGGATGAAGCGGTCCATAGCACCCGGCGCATGCGCCGCCCGCACCCAGACACTGACCGCGTCTTCGTCGGTCAGCGTGCGCACCTGCTGAAAAGCCAGCTCGGCCTCGGGAAAACGCCGGCGCAGCAGGTTCAGCCACTGCTTGAGCCGCCCTGCGCGCTGGCGCGGCTCGAGGTCGCGGCACACCAGGCGCCAGAAGTCGGCGATGTGCGGCAGCAGGTCGGCCCACTGCACTGGCGCGGGCTGCGTGCCCGGGGCCGCGCCATCGGCTGCGCGGATCGCCCAGGCCAGGCCCGGGTCGGCCACCATGCCGCGCCCGAGCATCAGTGCGTCGCACCCGGAGAGTGCGCGGCAGCGCTGCGCATCTTCCACGGTCCAGATCTCGCCGTTGGCGACCACCGGAATCGACACCGCCGCGCGGATCGCGGGTATCTGCTCCCAGTACGCGGGCGGGCGGTAGCCGTCGAGCTTGGTGCGCGCGTGCACCACGATCTCGCAGGCGCCGCCGGCCTGCATGGCCTGGGCGCATTCGAGCGCCAGGCTGGCGTCGTTGAAGCCCAGGCGCATCTTGGCCGAGACCGGCAGGTGCGCGGGCACGGCGCGGCGCACGGCCGCCACCAGGGTGGCGATGCGCTCGGGCTCCTGCAGCAGCGCGGCGCCGCCGCCATGGCGGTTGACCACCTTGGCCGGGCAGCCGAAGTTCAAGTCGATGCCCTCGGGACCCAGCGCGGCCAGGTGCGCCGCGTTGTCGGCCATGCTCGCGGGGTCGGACCCGAGCAGCTGCGCGCGCACCGGCGTGCCGGCGAGCGTGCGGCCGCCGTGGTGCAGCTCGGGCAGGTAGCGGTAGAACACCTTGTCGGGCAGCAGCGTGCCGGTGACGCGGATGAACTCGGACACGCAGCGGTCGACCCCGCCGACGCGCGTGAGCACGTCGCGCAGCACAAAGTCGAGAAGGCCCTCCATCGGGGCGAGCAGCAGGGTCATGCGGTGCAGGCGCCGCGCCACGGCGCGAAGGTTTCGGTCAAATCGGCCTCAAACGCTTGCCTGTCAAGCGCTTGCAGCTATCAAAAAAAGAGCCAGGCAACGCGCGCTGCCTGGCCCTGGTCACGCGGGCGCGGTGGTCAGGCCGCGGCCAGGCGCCACAGCGAGGTCACCTCGGCCGCACGCGCCGCCTGCAGCGCATCGCCCGACTCGGTGGCCTTGGCGTGCTGGGGGCGCACGTCGCGGCGCTCGACCACGCGCAGGCCGCCCTCGGCGATCCAGGCCTGCAGCTGCTCGCGCGAACGCAGGCCCAGGTGCTCGGCCAGGTCGGACAGCACCAGCCAGCCTTCGCCGCCGGGCGCCAGGTGCGCCGCCAGCCCGGCCAGGAAGCCGCGCAGCATGCGGCTGCCTTCGTCGTACACGGCGTGCTCGATCGGCGAGCTCGGGCGCGCCGGCACCCAGGGCGGGTTGCAGACGACGAGCGGCGCCTGCCCGGCCGGGAACAGGTCCACGTCCTGCAGCTCGACCTGCTTTTGCAGGCCCAGGCGCTGCAGGTTGTCCTGGGCGCAGGCCAGCGCGCGCGGCGCGTTCTCGGTCGCCACGATGCGGCGCACACCGCGGCGCGCCAGCACGGCGGCCAGCACGCCGGTGCCGGTGCCGATGTCGAAGGCCAGCTCCTTGGAGGGCAGCGGCGCCTGGGCGACCAGGTCGATGTATTCGCCGCGCACCGGCGAGAACACGCCGTAGTGCGGGTGGATGCGGTTGTTCGGCCCCTCGCCTAAAGCGGCGATCTCGACGCCCTTCTTGCGCCATTCGTGCGCGCCGACCACGCCCAGCAGCTCGCGCAGCGAGACGACCTGCGCCTCGCCCGTGGCCGGGCCCCAGGCTTCGGTCAGCGCCTCGGTCCAGTCGGGGGCACGGCGCAGCTTGATGCTGTAGTCGCCTTCCACGCGAACCACGATGGCCGCCAGCGTGCGGGCACGCTGCGACTGCGCCTGGCGGTGCAGGTGGAACACCTCTTCGGGCGTCGAGCGGGCGATTTTCTCGGCCGCGCGGGCGGCCGCCTTGGGCGGCTTGGCCTCGATGCGGCGCTGCAGCGCCTGCAGCAGCAGGCGGGCGTTCTGAAAGTCGCTGCGCCACAGCATGGCGGTGCCGGCACAGGCGAAGCGGTAGGCGGAATCGGCCGACAAAGTGTCCTTGGCCAGTTCGACGCGGCGCGGCGCCGGCGCGCCGCTTTCGGAACGCCAGCGCGCGGAGCGCACCTCGCCCTGTTCGTTCCATTCAATCATGGGAGCTTTCAGTTGAGGGGGCGCTTCAGGCGCACTTCTTCGATCTTCACGCTGCCGACCACGGCCGTCTTGGCGGTGGTCATTTCGCGCTTGAAGCCGGCGAGTTCGTGGAAGCGGATGGCGCGCTCGTTGCGCAGCGGCACCCAGGCGGTGACGTTGGTGCAGCCCTCTTCAGCCAGGCCGTCGCGCGCGGCGTCCCACAGCGCCAGGCCCACGCCTTTGTTCCAGTGCGTGGGGGCGGCGTAGATGGCCCAGATTTCTCCGGTGGTGGGGCGCGATTTCTCGTCGCGCGAGCGGTCGTAGCCGACGAAACCGACGATTTTTTCGTCTTCCACCGCTACCTGCACCTGCGGCTCGCAGTACTCGATGGCTTCGCGCCAGTAGGCCTGGCGCTTTTCGACGGACATGGATTTCAGTTGGTCATCCGGCACCAGGCCTTTGTAGGCGGTCTGGGCAGACAGGGTGTGAATTTGGGCGATGGCTTTGGCATCGCGGAGCGTGGCGGGACGTACCTGAATACTGGACATGGGAAAACCGAACGGAAACGAAAAAAAACAGAAAGGAGCGGCATTGTCGCCGAAACGAATTTCCAACCTCAACGCTGTGGTGCGTCCGGCCGCTGCAGCGCCTGCCGCACCGGCCCCGGCAGAAGGCCCGGGCCGGGTGCGCCCGGGCCGGCGCCCGGCCTTATAGCCAGCGGCGCAACAGGCCCATCACGCGGTCGAAACGCGCGCCGTAGGGCGGATAGAACAGCGCGCCGAGCGACCAGCGCGACTGCACCAGCACGGCCTTCTGGTGGCAAAAGCGCAGAAAGCCGGCCTCGCCGTGGTACGCGCCCCAGCCGCTGTCGCCAACGCCGCCAAACGGCAGGTTGTCGTGCGCGATGTGCATCAGCGTGTCGTTGACCGTCACGCCGCCGCTCACGGTGCGGTGCAGCACAGCGTCGCGCGTGGCCTCGCTGTTGCCGAACCAGTAGAGCGCCAGCGGGCGCGGCCCGGCGTTGATGTGCGCAATGGCGTCGTCGAGCCGTTCGTAGGCGATCACCGGCAGGATCGGGCCGAAGATCTCCTCCTGCATCAGCTGCATGCCCGCGGTGGCGCCCAGCACCAGCGTGGGTGGCATCTGGCGGCCCATGCCGCCGTCGAGCACGGCGCTGGCCGCGTGCGGCGCGGCGCCCGGGGCCGGGTCCATGTCGTGCACTTCGGCGCCCTGCGACTGCGCCTGCTGCAGCATGGAGCGCAGCCGCGCGATGTGGCGCGGGCTGATGATCGAGGCGTAGTCGGGGTTGCCGACGATGCGCGGGAACAGCCGCGCCACCGCGGCGCGGTAGGCCTCGGCAAAGGCCGCCTCGCGCCCGCGCGGCAGCAGCACGTAGTCGGGGGCGATGCAGGTCTGGCCGGCGTTGAGCAGCTTGCCGTGGGCGATCTTGAGCGCGGCATCGCCCAGGTCGCAGTCGGCGTCGAGGATGCATGGCGACTTGCCGCCCAGCTCCAGCGTGGTGGGCGTGAGGTGGGCCGCCGCGGCCTGCGCCACCTTGCGGCCCACGGCGGTCGAGCCGGTGAACACCAGATGGTCGAACGGCAGCGCGGCAAAAGCGCCCGCCACGGCGGCGTCGCCCTGCACCACGCAGAACTCGTCGGGCGCAAAGAACTGCGCCGCCAGCAGCGCGAGCTGCGCCGCGGTGTGCGGCGTGAGCTCGCTGGGCTTGAGCATCACGCGGTTGCCCGCCGCCAGCGCCGTGATGACCGGCGCCAGTGCCAGCTGCACCGGGTAGTTCCACGGCGAGATCACGCCCACCACCCCGAGCGGCTGGCGCTGCACCCAGGCCCGCGCGGGCTGCAGGTACAGCGGCGTGCGCACCCTTTGCGGTTTGGCCCAGCGCGCAAGGCGCCGCAGCGTGTGCGACAGCAGCGTGCGCAACACGAACATATCCGCAACTTCTGTCAACTTTGGTGAACGCACGCCAAAGTCGGCCTGCACAGCGGCGGCCAGCGTCGCGCCGTGTTCGTCGAGCAGCTTCTGCATGCGCAGCAGGCGTTCGCGGCGCACCAGCAGGGGCACGTCGGTGTGCGTGCGGCTGGCCGCGTACTGGGCGTCGAACAGGGGGCGGAGGTCGGCAGCGGTCATGCAAACATCATAGGTGCCGCACCTGCGCGCGCCTGTAGGAAAAGCCGTTGAGAGAACGGCCGTTCAAAGATCGCGCGGCTGCACGTCGGTCACGTCGTGCGCGCCGGGCAGCACGCCGCCGCGCCGCGGGGGCTCCGTCGCCGCAGCCGCAGGGTCGGCGCGCGCGCCGGTCCAGCGCGCACCCGAGCGGTAGACCGTGCTCCAGCCGCTGCGCGGGTCCATGCGCATCGTCCAGGGCACGACGGGCTGGCCCGTCAGCCGCGCCCACCCGGCGCGCAGCCCCCAGACCACGGCCAGCACCAGCGCGGCCGCGAGCAGGCTCAAAAACAGCACCAGCCCGGCGGCCAGCAACACGGCCCGGATGAGCCAGCGGGTCAGGCCCGCGACAAAATCGTTCAATCCATCTCCTTCAAGGGTCTGTCCCCTGGGCGGCCAACGGGGCCGCAGGTTTCAAGCCAAAAAGGCCGCCAGCGCTGATGCAGCAAGCGCCGGCAGCTATCATTTTCAATCCCGCCGCGTCACGCAGGCTGGGCCGCGTTGAAGTGGAAGACGCCCGGCTCGAGCACCGGATCGACTTCCACCGAAATCACGCTCTTGGGCGGAAAGCGCCCTTCGAGCAGCAGTTTGGACAGCGGGTTCTCAAGGCGCTGCTGGATCGCGCGCTTGAGCGGCCGCGCGCCAAACACCGGATCGAACCCGACCTTGGCCAGCTCGGCGAGCGCCGTGTCGGACACGCGCAGCTCCAGGTCCATCTTGGCCAGCCGCCCTTCGAGCAGCCGCAGCTGGATGCGTGCGATCGACTCGATGTTCTTGGCGTCGAGCGCATGGAACACCACGGTTTCGTCGATGCGGTTGAGGAATTCGGGGCGGAAATGGTTTTTTAGTTCCCCCCACACCGCTTCCTTGATGTCCTCCGCGTCCTGGCCGACCATCGCCTGGATCAGGTGCGAGCCGATGTTGCTGGTCATCACGATCACGGTGTTCTTGAAGTCCACGGTGCGGCCCTGGCCGTCGGTCAGGCGGCCGTCGTCGAGCACCTGCAGCAGCACGTTGAACACGTCGGGGTGGGCTTTTTCGACCTCGTCGAGCAGCAGCACCGAATAGGGCTTGCGGCGCACCGCCTCGGTCAGATAACCGCCCTCCTCGTAGCCGACGTAGCCGGGCGGCGCGCCGATCAGGCGGGCCACCGAGTGCTTCTCCATGAACTCGCTCATGTCGATGCGCACCATGTGGTCTTCGCTGTCGAACAGAAAGCCCGCCAGCGCCTTGCACAGCTCGGTCTTGCCGACGCCCGTGGGGCCGAGGAACAGGAACGAGCCGGTGGGCCGGTTCGGGTCGGACAGGCCCGAGCGCGAGCGGCGGATCGCGTTGGCGACGGCGGCGATCGCCTCGTCCTGGCCGACCACGCGCTCGTGCAGCTTGTCCTCCATGACCAGCAGCTTGTCCTTTTCGCCCTGCATCATCTTGGCCACCGGAATGCCCGTGGCGCGGCTCACGACCTCGGCGATCTCCTCGGCGCCGACCTGCGTGCGCAGCAGGCGCGGCGTGGCCACCGCGCCGTCCGCGCCGGCCTCCTTGGCCTGCACCTCGCTGAGCTTTTTCTCGAGTTCGGGCAGCTTGCCGTACTGCAGCTCGGCCACGCGGTTGAAGTCGCCCTTGCGCGTGAGCTCCTCGATCTGGAAGCGCAGCTGGTCGATGTCCTCGCGCACCTGGGCGCTGCCCTGGGCGCTGGCCTTCTCGGCCTTCCAGATTTCATCGAGGTCGGCGATCTCCTTTTGCAGGCTGGTGATCTCCTCGTTGATGAGTTCGAAGCGCTTTTGCGAGGCTTCGTCCTTTTCCTTGCGCACGGCCTCGCGCTCGATCTGCAGCTGGATCAGCCGGCGGTCGAGCTTGTCCATCACCTCGGGCTTGGAGTCCATCTCGATCTTGATCTTCGAGGCGGCCTCGTCGATCAGGTCGATCGCCTTGTCGGGCAGGAAGCGGTCGGTGATGTAGCGGTGCGAGAGCTCGGCCGCCGCCACGATGGCCGGGTCGGTAATCTCGACGTTGTGGTGCTTCTCGTAGCGCTCTTTCAGGCCGCGCAGGATGGCAATCGTCGCCTCCACGGTGGGCTCGCCCACCAGGATCTTCTGGAAGCGCCGCTCGAGCGCAGCGTCCTTTTCGATGTATTTGCGGTATTCGTCGAGCGTGGTTGCGCCCACGCAGTGCAGCTCGCCACGCGCCAGGGCCGGCTTGAGCATGTTGCCCGCGTCCATCGCGCCCTCGGCCTTGCCGGCGCCCACCATGGTGTGCAGCTCGTCGATGAAGACGATGGTCTGGCCCTCGTCCTGCGCCAGCTCCTTGAGCACGGTCTTCAGGCGCTCCTCGAACTCGCCGCGGTATTTGGCCCCGGCCAGCAGCGCCGCCATGTCGAGCGAGAGCACGCGCTTTTTCTTCAACGACTCGGGCACCTCGCCGGCGACGATGCGCTGCGCCAGCCCCTCGACGATGGCCGTCTTGCCCACGCCCGGCTCGCCGATCAGCACCGGGTTGTTCTTGGTGCGCCGCTGCAGCACCTGGATGGCGCGGCGGATCTCGTCGTCGCGGCCAATCACCGGGTCGAGCTTGCCGATGCGCGCGCGCTCGGTCAGGTCGATGCAGTATTTCTTCAGCGCCTCGCGCTGGCCTTCGCTCTCGGCGCTGTCCATCTTCTGGCCGCCGCGCACGGCGTCGATGGCCGCTTCCAGGCTCTTGCGCGTGAGGCCGTTTTCCTTGGCAATGCGCGCGCCTTCGCCCTTGCTGTCGGTCAGCGCGAGCAGAAAGAGTTCGCTGGCAATGAAGTTGTCGCCGCGCTTGATGGCCTCCTTCTCGGTGGCCTGCAGCACGCGGCCCAGCTCGGGTCCGACCTGCACCTGCTCCTGGCCCTGCACCTGCGGCAGGCGCTTGACGGCGGCCTCGGCCGCCGCCAGCAGGCCCGGCACGTTGGCACCGGCACGCTCGAGCAGCGCACGCGGGCCATCGTCCTGGCGCAGCATGGCGACCAGCATGTGCACGGGCTCGATGTAGGCGTGGTCATTGCCCAGCGCGAGCGACTGCGCGTCGGCCAGGGCTTCTTGGAACTTGGTGGTGAATTTGTCGAGACGCATGGTCGATATCCTCCGAATTGCGCTGCACTTGGGGCAGGTCCGGCCCGATTTCAAGGCAGCAGCCGGGCCGAAGACTGCGCTGCGTCAAGGGATTCATGCGCTCCGGCGCGCCCGAATCACTACTGTTTTCATAGCTGCAAGCGCTTTGTCCTATCAGCGCTGGAGCCGTTTTCAAGCCCGATCCTGCGCCCGCGCGCCTGCCGGCGCCTCTTCAGGCGTTGCTGGCGCTGATGCCCCAGCGCGCGAGCGCCGCGTCGTCGCTCACGCGCGCGTCCACCCAGCGCGCGCCCGCAGCGGTCTGCTCTTTCTTCCAAAACGGCGCCTGGGTCTTGAGGTAGTCCATCAGGAACTCGCAGGCCTGAAAGCTCTCGCCGCGGTGTGCGCTGGTGACGGCCACCAGCACGATCTGGTCGAGCGGCCGCAGCAGGCCGACGCGGTGGATAACGCGCGCGCCGAAGATGTCAAAGCGCCGGAACGCCTCGGCGCCCATCGCTTCGATCGATTTTTCGGTCATGCCGGGGTAATGCTCGAGCTCCATCGACGCCACCTGGTCGCCTTCGCCTATCGCCGCCGGGCCGCCCCAAGGCGAGAGGGCCCCCTCGGGGGGCAGCGAGGACACGCCAGTGCCGAGCGTGGGGGCGCTGTTCCGGTCGCGCACTGTGCCGACGAAGCTGCAGACGGCGCCCACGCGCTTGTCCTGCGCGCGCAAGGCGGCCAGCTCGGCGGACACGTCGAAATCGGCGGTTTGGATGGAAATGCGCAGCGGGTTCATGGCAAGGTCACAAGATTCGGTAGAGATGGAAAACCCCGGCGCCAGGCGGGCGGCTCAGGGCGAGCGGTGCAGGCGCGGCGCGGCCAGCAGGGCGCGCTCTTCCTCCACCACCTGGTTGAGCTGCTTCAGGGCCGCCGACGCGGGCAGCGCCGCCAGCAGCGCCTGCAAGCGCTCCACATCGCCCACCGTGGGCGCCACCTTGATCTGCGCGATGGCGGCCGGCACATTGCCCGCCTTGACCAGCGCCAGCACCTTGGCAGCCCACTCGCTTTTTGCACGCGCCATACAGGCCCTCTTAAAGTCCGACGGAAATGCCGGTAGCATGGGCCGCACTTTAACGCTCCCCGCACGATGGCCACCCAAACAATCACCGCCCACGGCTACAAGCTCTACCCGTCGCCGCGCAACCTGCACACCACGGTTTTCGCGCAGCAACTGTTTGTGCCCTACCCCTACGCACTGATCAACCTGCCCGACTACGACCTGGCGGGCAAGGCCACGCTGTTTGCCGCCTGCCGCCTGGCCGACATGAAGATGGGCCAGCTCGTCACGTTCGAGCTTGCTGCCGACCAGGCGCGCTTCGAGCGCCTGTTCACGCCCGACTAGCGCCATGGACGACGACAACCAGATTTTCGTGCCGCCGTCGTTCATGGCGGTGTACACCGACGCGCGCGGGCGCCTGCGCGAAAGCGCCGCTGCAGTGCGCGCACGCTACGAGCTGTGCGAAGACCTGGCCAACCATCTGGTGGAGCAGGCGCAAACCCTGTACCACGTGCAAGCGCCCTCGGAGTCCGAGATCTTGCGGCGCATCCATGCGGGCCTGATCGGCGCCGAATCCGGCATCGCGCCGGGCGAGGCGACCTGGATCGTGGTCCGGCTGGCCGAGCTGCTGGCGTGGCCGTGCCCCGAATTGCCTGCTGCGGACACCTGATCCCGCCACCCGGCCGCGCTGGAAGGCGGCGGCACCGCCACCGCGTGCGCCCGGGCCAGGCCTCAGCGGCACGTCAACCCAAGACGCGCGCGGGGACCGGGCGCACCGAACGGCGCCTTGCCGCCGCCACCGCCGCCAGCGCCAGCCCGATGAGCGCCAGGGACGCAGGCTCTGGCACCGTGACCGGAGGCACCTCCACCGCGATGCGAAAGTTCGGCCCGAACACGCCCGGCAGGGCCGCGCCGTACTCCCCAGGCTCCGCGAAGGCGCTGGCGTCGGATGCCAGCGACGTGAGGTAGGTGATGTTCGGTGCCAGGATCAGGCCCGTCGCGAAGCCGACCACGAAGTCGGTGTCGGGGTCTTCTTCGGGGTCTGCGGGAGGGATGGGATCGAGATAGAACGCTCCGATGGCATAGGTGCCTGCGGCCAGCGTGATCGCAGCGATGTCCGCGAACAGCCAGCGGCCCAGCCCCGAGGCCGACGCCTCCACCGCACTCGCGTTCGACACCGTCGCCTGGCGCAGCAGGGTGCCCGCCGCATTCCACAGACCGACTTGGTGGGCGTCGGTCAAACCCGGCAGGCCGGCGTCGAAAAGGCCCAACCCATCCACGGTGACTGCCGACGTCACCTGGAATGACCAGCCCACGTTGTTGAAATCGCCCACCTGGAACACGGTGCCGCCCGTGAAATCGAGCCCCAGAGGCGCCGCCTGCGCAGCAGTTCCGAAGGTCATGGCCCCGGCCAGGGCCACGGCGGAGAGGAGGGAGGCTTTCATGGGCAGATCCTTTGCGTTGGAGGGCATCGCGCTTAGAAGCAAGCGCCGCCGCATCCGCTACAGCAAGATGCGGTCCAAGGCTGGGCTACCGATATAAGTCTTTGATTTTTATGATTTTTATGGAAACAGTGCCGCCGCCTGCCGGGCAGGAGGCCGGCAGATGTAAAGCAGCTCGACAATGCCCGCGCGGCGCGAGGTGTGCGCCAGACGGCGTGCGGCGATGGCCTAGCCGCCCGTGACGGGCGGAAAGAACGCCACCTCGGCGCCATCGGCCAGTGCCGCCGCCTCGTCGCTCAACACCTGGTCGAGCGCCATGCGCACGGCCTTGCCGCGGGCCAGGCTGCTGGCGTGGGCGCCGCCGCGCGCGATCAGCTCGTCGCGCAGCGCGCCCAGGGTGACGGCGCCGGTGTCCACCGACTCGCTGCCCTGCCCCACGGCCTCGCGGATGGAGGCGAAATAACGCACCGTGATCTTTTTCATGACAGCAGCTCCGCAAACGAAATAAAGCGCACGCTGTCGCCCTGCGCAATGGTCTGGCCGGCGGGGTGGTCGACCACGCCGTCGCCCCAGGCGGTCGAGGTGAGCACGCCCGAGCTTTGGTTGGCAAACAGGTCCAGGCCACCTTGGGCGTTGCGCCGCACGCGCAGGAACTCGCGGCGCGCGTCGGCCCTGGGGCGCGCAAAGTCGGCGCGCATCGGCGTGGACGCAGGCGCCACGTCGCGCACGCCCTGCAGGCGCAGCACAAAGGGCCGCACCAGCAGCAAAAAGGTCATGAAGCTCGACACCGGGTTGCCCGGCAGGCCGATGAAGTGCGCCGCGCCCAGGCGGCCATAGGCGAAGGGCTTGCCCGGCTTCATGGCGATCTGCCACAGGCCCAGGTGGCCGAGCGACTCCACAGCGGGCTTGATGTGGTCTTCCTCGCCGACCGAGACGCCGCCGCTGGTCAGCACCACGTCGTGCGCGGCCGAGGCCTGGCGCAGCGCTTCGACGGTGGCATCGCGCCGGTCGGGCACGATGCCCAGGTCGGTCACTTCGCAGCCCAGCCGCAGCAGCAGGGCGCGCAGGAAGAAACGGTTGCTGTTGTAGATGGCGCCCGGCCGCATGTCCTGCGGCGCCACTTCGCCGGGCATGACAAGCTCGTCGCCGGTCGAGAACAAGGCCACGCGCGGGCGCCGCGCCACCTGCAGCTGCGCGAGGCCCATGCTGGCGGCCAGGCCGAGCCCGGCCGGCGTGAGGCGCGTGCCGGCCGGCAGCACCACAGCGCCGAGCGCGATGTCTTCGCCGGCGCGGCGGATCCACTGGCCCGGCTGCGGCACGGCGTTGGCGCGCACCTGGCCACCGTCCACCGCCTCGCAGTCTTCCTGCATCAGCACGGCGTCGGCGCCGGGGGGAATCGGGGCGCCCGTGAAGATGCGCGCCGCCGTGCCCGGCTGCAGCGGGCCGCCGGCGCTGCCGGCCGCGATGCGCTGCGAGACCGGCAACAGCGCGCCGGCCTGGGCCACGTCGGCGCAGCGCAGGGCGTAGCCGTCCATGGCGCTGTTGTCCTGCGGCGGCACCTGCAGCGGCGAGACGGCGCTCTGCGCCAGCACACGGCCGTCGGCGTCGAAGGTGGCGACGCGCTCGGTGCCCGGCAGCGGCGTGGCCTGGGCCAGCAGCTCGGCCAGGGCCTCGTCCAGGGGTTTCATCGGGGGGCGCATGTCAGTGGGTCTCCGTGCAGTTCCCAATCGTAGGCGAACCGGTCGCCCTGGCTGAGCAGCCAGTCCACGATCGGGTCGGGCGCATTCAGGTCGAACACGGGCAGCTGCGTGGGGCGGGGCAGCTGCCCGGGAGCGTCGGTGGCGATGGCGACGATGAAGCCGTCTTCGGCATAGTGCGCCGGGCGGCCGGGCTCCGCGCCGGGCGGCGCGCGCCAGATCTCGATCTTCGGCAGGTCGCAGTCCTTGAAGCCTTCGACCAGCACCCAATCGACGCCCTGGTACAGCTCGGCCAGCAGGTGGTGCACGCTCAGTTGCATCGGCTGCTCGAACTCGCGCATCAGCGCCAGGCGCTGGTCCGACGCCACCACCACCTCGAAGGCCCCGGCCTCGCGGTGGCGCCAGGTGTCCTTGCCGGGGTGGTCGATGTCGAAACGGTGGTGCGCATGCTTGACCACCGAGACGCGCTGGCCGCGTTGGCGCAGTCCGGGAATGAGCCGCTCGACCAGCGTGGTCTTGCCGCTGCCCGAAAACCCGGCAAAGCCGACGACATTCATGCGCCGCTCCTTGAAACGCTATCGTTTAAATAGCTATCAGCGCTTGACTGGCAAGCGCTGCAGCCCGATTTGACCATCAATCGCAGTGGCGCGCGATGTAGTCCTTGACCTGCTGCACATCGGCGGCCATGACCTGCACGCGCTTGGGCAGGTCTTCGATGCCGGCGAACCGGGCCGGGCGCTCGGGCGCGTGGCCCAGGGCTTCGACGATGGTTTCGGCGAACTTGATCGGCAGCGCGGTCTCGAGCACCAGCATCGGTTGGCCGGGCGTGGTGTGTTCGCGCGCCACCTTGACGCCGTCGGCGGTGTGGGTGTCGATGGTCACGCCAAAACGCTGGTGCGTGTCGCGGATGGTGGCCAGGCGGTCGGCGTGCGTGCTCTTGCCGCTGACAAAGCCGTAGCGCGCCGCCGCACCGGCAAAGGCCGGATCGCCGCCCAGGTCGAACTGGCCGTGCTGCGCCAGCGCGGTACCGAACAGCGCCTGCACGCGCGCGCCGTCGCGGCCCAGCAGGTCGAACACGAAGCGCTCGAAGTTGCTGGCCTTGCTGATGTCCATGGACGGGCTCGACGTCTCGTGCGTGTCGCAGCTCGCCCGCACGCGGTAGACGCCGGTGCGGAAGAACTCGTCGAGTACGTCGTTCTCGTTGGTCGCCACCACCAGCTTGTCGATCGGCAGGCCCATGCTGCGCGCCACATGGCCGGCGCAGACGTTGCCGAAGTTGCCGCTGGGCACGGTGAAACTGACCTTCTGGTCGTTCGAAGTGGTGGCCTGCACGTAGCCGGCGAAGTAGTACACCACCTGCGCCAGCAGGCGCGCCCAGTTGATCGAGTTGACGGTGCCGATCTTGTATTTCGCCTTGAAGGCGTGGTCGTTGCTCACGGCCTTGACGATGTCCTGGCAGTCGTCGAACACGCCCTCGATGGCGATGTTGTGGATGTTCTCGTCCTGCAGGCTGAACATCTGCGCCTGCTGGAACGCGCTCATGCGCCCGTGCGGGCTGGTCATGAAGACGCGCACGCCCTCTTTGCCGCGCATCGCGTATTCGGCCGCGCTGCCGGTGTCGCCGCTGGTCGCGCCCAGGATGTTGAGCTGCTCGCCGCGGCGGCCCAGTTCGTACTCGAACAGGTTGCCCAAGAGCTGCATGGCCATGTCCTTGAAGGCCAGCGTCGGGCCGTTGGACAGGGCTTCGAGCCACAGGCCGTCTTCGAGGTGGCGCAGCGGCACGATCTCGCCGGTGCCGAAGACCTCGGCGGTGTACGTCTTCTCGCACAGCGCACGCAGGTCGGCGGCGGGAATGTCGTCGATGTAGAGCGAGAGGATCTGGAACGCGAGCTCGGCGTAGCCCTGCTCGTGGTAGGCCGTGCGCAGGCGCGTGAGCGCCGCGTCGTCGATCTGCGGGTAGTGCTCGGGCAGGTACAGGCCGCCGTCGGGCGCCAGGCCCTCGAGCAGGATGTCGCAAAAGTGTTTGCGGCCGGCGTGGCCGCGGGTCGAGAGGTACAGCATCAGTTGAGCTCTTCCTTGCGGATGCGCGTGATCGGCCCCAGCACCGTCGGCAGCGCCTGCATCTGCGCGATGGCGTCGTTCATGGTGCCTTCGCGCGTGTCGTGGGTGAGGATGATCAGGTCGGTCTGCAGCGAACCCTCGCCGCCGACTTCGTCGGCCTCGCGCTGCAGCATGGCGTCGATGCTGATGCCTTGCGCGGCCAGGATGCCGGTCACCTGGGCCAGCACGCCGGCCTGGTCGGCCACGCGCAGGCGCAGGTAGTAGCTGGTGACGACTTCGCTCATGGGCAGCACGGGCAGGCTGTCCATGGCGTCGACCAGCGTGTGCGGCTGGAAGGCCAGGTGCGGCACGCGGTGGTGCGGGTCGGCGGTGTTGAGGCGCGCGATGTCGACCAGGTCGGCAATCACGGCGCTGGCCGTGGGCTCGGAACCGGCGCCCTTGCCGTAGTACAGCGTCGCGCCCACGGCATCGCCCTGCACCACCACGGCGTTCATCGCGCCCTCGACGTTGGCGATCAGGCGCTTGGACGGCACCAGGCTCGGGTGCACGCGCAGCTCCACGCCGCTGGCGGCGCGCTTGGTGATGCCCAGCAGCTTGATGCGGTAGCCCAGCTGCTCGGCGTACTTGATGTCGGCGGCGGCCAGCTGCGTGATGCCCTCGACGTAGGCCTTGTCGAACTGCACCGGGATGCCGAACGCGATGGCGCTCATGATCGTGACCTTGTGCGCCGCGTCCACGCCTTCGATGTCGAAGGTCGGGTCGGCCTCGGCGTAGCCCAGGCGCTGCGCATCTTTCAGGGCCGCGTCGAAGTCCAGGCCCTTGTCGCGCATCTCGCTCAGGATGAAGTTCGTCGTGCCATTGATGATGCCGGCCAGCCACTGGATGCGGTTGGCCGTGAGGCCCTCGCGCAGCGCCTTGATGATCGGGATGCCTCCGGCCACGGCCGCTTCGAACGCGACCATCACGCCCTTGGCCGACGCGGCCGCAAAGATTTCGGTGCCGTGCACGGCCAGCAGCGCCTTGTTGGCGGTGACCACATGCTTGCCGGCGGCGATGGCTTCCATCACGAGCTGCCTGGCAATGCCGTAGCCGCCGATGAGCTCGACCACGATGTCGATGTCGGGGTTGGCGATGATGGCGCGTGCGTCGCTCACCACCTGCACGCCGGCGCCCGCCACGCTCCTGGCGCGCTCCACGTCCAGGTCGGCCACCATGGTGATGTCAATCCCGCGGCCGGCGCGGCGGCGAATTTCTTCTTGGTTGCGTTGCAGTACGTTGAACACGCCGCTTCCGACGGTGCCGATGCCCAGCAGGCCGACCTGGATTGGTTTCATGGTGCTTCTTAAAGGTAAAAAGTGGTTCTGGCGCTTGTCCAGCAAGCGCAAGCAGCTATCAAAAAGAGAGTAATCACGCGCCGCCGTGGCGCTTGCGGTACTGCTCGAGGAACTTGGCCATGCGGCCGATGGCGTCGCGCAGGTCTTCTTCGTGGGGCAGGAAGACGATGCGGAAATGGTCGGGCTCGGGCCAGTTGAAGCCCGTGCCCTGCACCAGCATGACGCGGGTTTCCTCGAGCAGCCGCAGGAAGAACTGGCGGTCGTCGGTGATCGGGTACACGGCCGGGTCCAGGCGCGGGAACATGTACAGCGCCGCCTGGGGCTTGACGCAGCTGACGCCCGGAATGGCGGTGATCAGCTCATAGGCCATGTCGCGCTGGCGGCGCAGGCGCCCGCCTTCGCGCACCAGGTCCTTGATGCTCTGGTAGCCGCCGAGCGCGGTCTGGATCGCCCACTGGCCCTGGCACGTTGGGGCACAGGCGCATGTTCGAGAGCATGTTCAGGCCCTCGATGTAGTCGCTGGCCGCGGCCTTGTCGCCCGAGATCACCATCCAGCCGGCGCGGTAGCCGCACGAGCGGTAGCTCTTGGAGAGCGAGTTGAAGGTCAGCGTGACCACGTCGTCGCTGAGCGAGGCCAGCGCCGTGTGCACTGCGCCGTCGTAGAGCACCTTGTCGTACACCTCGTCGGCCAGGATCACCAGGCCATGCTCGCGCGCAATCTCGACAATGCCGCGCAGCAGCGCGTCGGAATACAGCGCGCCGGTCGGGTTGTTGGGGTTGATGACGACGATGCCGCGGGTATTCGGCGTGATCTTGGCGCGGATGTCGGCCAGATCGGGCATCCAGCCGTTGGCCTCGTCGCACATGTAGTGCACCGGCGTGCCGCCCGAGAGGCTGACCGACGCGGTCCACAGCGGGTAGTCGGGCGCCGGCAGCAGCAGCTCGTCGCCGTCGTCGAGCAGGGCGTTGGTGGCCATGGCGATCAGCTCGCTGGCGCCGTTGCCCAGGTAGATGTCTTCGAGCGTGACGCCCTTGATGCCCTGCTGCTGGGTGTAGTGCATCACCGCCTTGCGCGCCGCGAAAATGCCCTTGCTGTCGGAATACCCCGCCGAATTGGGCAGGTTGCGGATCATGTCCTGCTGGATTTCCGCGGGCGCGTCAAAGCCGAACACCGCCAGGTTGCCGATATTGAGCTTGATGATCTTCTGGCCCTCTTCCTCCATCTGCCGGGCGCGCGTCCATGATCGGGCCGCGAATGTCGTAGAGAACATTGGCCAGCTTGGCGGATTTTTGGACGGTTTTCATGCGCAGTAGGACGGGAGTGCAAAGGCATTACCGCAGCCAGGGCCACGGCGAAACCTATAATTTGACCACAGTTCCACAGCCCGCTGCGGGCACCGCGCAGTGCCCCATTTTCCCCAAGAGACCATGAAATTTCAGCCCGAGCATTCCGACGCACAAAGCATCACCGGCTACGGCCCGGGCTGGATCAGCGTGGACAGCGAGAAGATCAGCGACAGCATCATGCTGGGCGCCCGCGGCCTGCGCATGGCGTGGCCCTGCGCGCGTTTCGAAGACCTGACGCCCGCGCACTTCGCCCAGCTGGCGCAGCTGGATGCGGAACTGATCCTGTTTGGCAGCGGCACCGCAAAACCGCTTTGCGCCGCCTGCGTGGCTGCAGCCCCTGATGGCGCGGCGCATCGGCGTGGAGACCATGGACACCCACGCGGCCTGCCGCACCTACAACATTTTGGCGGGAGAAGGACGCAATGTGATTGCCGCCCTGATTCTCGAACAGCCGGCATTCTGACCGGCAAGACAGGCGTTTCAGGGTAAAATTACAGGTTGCGGCCGGGACACCTCAAGCAAGCAAGAACGACCCACATCCCCGGCTTTTCAACGACCTCACCCAGAGAGATTGAAGTTTATATGGCGATCGTTGTCAACAAACCCCTTCCCGAATTCGAAGCCAACGCCACCGGTGGCGTCAAGGTGTCCAACACCTCGCACATCGGCCAGGTGATGGTTTTGTATTTCTACCCCAAGGACAACACGCCCGGCTGCACCACCGAGGCGATGCAGTTCCGCGACAAATACAAGGACTTCGTGAAGGCCGGCGCCGCCGTGTTCGGCGTTTCGCGCGACAACATGAAGTCGCACGACGAGTTCAAGGCCAAGCTCGAGCTGCCGTTCGAGCTGATCGCCGACACCGAAGAAAAAATGTGCCACATGTTCGGCGTGGTCAAGAACAAGATCATGTACGGCAAGAAGGTCAAGGGCATCGAGCGCAGCACCTTCCTGGTCGACGAGGAAGGCATCCTGACGCACGAGTGGCGCGGCCTCAAGGTGCCGGGCCACGTCGAAGAAGTGCTCAAGGCCGTCAAGTCCCTCAACGCTCTGAAAAAAGCGGCCTGACCTCTTCTGGCTGCGGCCAGCGCGCCCAACATGCTGGCGAACGGTCTCGGGCGCCATGCATAATGGATCAATGCCGCTGAACTGCGTGACGCCTTCCTCCTGCACACAAGCCGCCTGGGCCACCAGGCGGCTTTTTGCTATCCAGACCTACCTGTCCGAGGCCTTGCACCATGCCCCTGCCCCCCGCCCCCACCCGGCGCGCCGCCCTGCTCTCGCCCGAGGCCTACGAAGCCCCTGTCCGCCGCACTGGCACACAGGCCACAGCCGAGGCCCTGCCCGTAGCGCCTGAAACCGCCGCGCAAGCGACCCCGGCGCGGGCCCCGGCGCGCAAAGCCGCCACTGGAACTTCGCAAGGTGCGCAGCATTGCAGACACTGCGCGCCACACCCCCGACGCCCCGGCAAAAGCCCGCGCGCCGGCGCCTGAGGTCGTGCCAATCGCTGCGAAGGCTGCGCCCGCGGCACGCGCCCCTGCCCCCGTGGTTGCCGCAGCGCCTGCGCGCGCCCGCAAGGCGCGCGGCACGGGCCCGGCCAAGCTCTTCGTGCTCGACACCAACGTGCTGCTGCACGACCCCACCTGCCTTTTCCGCTTCGAGGAGCACGACATCTTCCTGCCCATGGTGGTGCTTGAAGAGCTCGATGCCCACAAGAGCGGCATGACCGAGGTCGCGCGCAATGGCCGCCAGGTCAGCCGCTCGCTCGACGCGTTGGTGGGCGCAAAGGGCGCCGACATCGCGCTCGGCCTCAAGCTCGACTCGACCGGCCAGCGCGCTGCGGGTGGCTGCCTGTTCTTCCAGACCGTGCCGCTGGACTACCACCTCCCCGCCAGCCTGCCCCAGGGCAAGGCCGACAACCAGATCCTCGGCGTGGTCGAAGCGCTGCGCAAACTGCATGCACCGCGCGAGGTGGTGCTGGTGTCCAAGGACATCAACATGCGCGTCAAGGCGCGAACGCTCGGCCTGCCGGCCGAGGACTACCAGAACGACAAGGCGCTCGACGACGGCGACCTGCTGTACTCGGGCATCCTGCCCCTGCCGACCGACTTCTGGAGCCGCAACGGCAAGGCAGTGGAGAGCTGGCAAAGCGGCGCGCACACGTACTACCGCATCAGCGGGCCGATCGTGCCGCAGCTGATGATCAACCAGTTCGTCTATTTCGAGGCGCCCGGCGAGCCCAGCCTGTACGCACGCGTCAGCGAGATCCGCGACAAGACCGCGGTGCTCAAGACGCTCAAGGACTACGGCCACGCCAAGAATGCCGTCTGGGGCGTCACCACGCGCAACCGCGAGCAGAACTTCGCCGTCAACCTGCTGATGGACCCGGAAGTCGACTTCGTGACGCTGGCCGGCACGGCCGGCACCGGCAAGACGCTGATGGCGCTGGCCGCGGGCCTGACACAGGTGCTCGACGAGCGCCGCTACACCGAGATCATCATGACCCGCGCCACGGTGAGCGTCGGCGAGGACATCGGTTTCCTGCCCGGCACCGAAGAGGAGAAGATGGGCCCGTGGATGGGTGCGCTCGACGACAACCTCGAATTCCTGGCCAAGGGCGACGGCGGCAACCCCGGCGAATGGGGCCGCGCGGCCACCACCGAGCTGATCCGCAGCCGCATCAAGATCAAGAGCATGAACTTCATGCGCGGGCGCACCTTCCTGAACAAGTACGTGATCATCGACGAGGCGCAGAACCTCACGCCCAAGCAGATGAAGACGCTGATCACGCGCGCCGGACCGGGCACCAAGATCATCTGCATGGGCAACCTGGCGCAGATCGACACGCCTTACCTGACCGAAGGCTCGTCGGGCCTGACCTTTGCCGTGGACCGCTTCAAGGGCTGGCCGCACAGCGGCCACATCACGCTGGCACGCGGCGAGCGCTCGCGCCTGGCCGATTTCGCCAGCGAAGTGCTGTAAGAGCGCCATGGCTGCCGGATGGATCAGCGCGCTCAAGCTCGTGCCGTGGAGCCAGGTGATCGAGGCCACGCCGCAGCTGGTGCAGGGCGCGCGGCGGCTGCTGGGCGCCAGCGACAAGGCGCCCGCCAGCGCCGCACCTGCTGACAGCGGCGCCGGCGCGCTGCAGGCCCTCGAGCAGCGCGTGGCGCAGCTGGAGCAGGAGCAGCGCGACGCCGCGGCGCTGCTGCAGTCCCTGGCCGAGCAGAACCTGCAGGTCGTGCAGATGGTGCAGGCGCTGCGCTTGCGCCAAAAGCGCCTGCTCGGCGCCATGGCCGTGCTGGGCGCGCTGTGGGCCGGGCTGCTGGCCTGGGTTCTGACCCGCTAGCGGACCGCTCTGCGCCTGCGGACCAGGCCCTCTTGCCGCTTCAATTTTGATAGCTGCCAGCGCTTACCCCATCAGCGCTGGCAGCTGTTTTCATTAGAAATCGTTGCCCGACCCCATCGCCAGGCTCTCGAAGCGTGTCTGCGACTTCTGGAAGAACAGCTTCACGGTGCCCGTGGGGCCATTGCGCTGCTTGCCGATGATGACCTCGGCCACGTTCGGCTCCTTGCTGTCCTTGTTGTAGTAGTCGTCGCGGTAAATGAACATGATGATGTCGGCATCCTGCTCGATGGCGCCGGACTCGCGCAGGTCGCTCATCATCGGGCGCTTGTCGGTGCGCTGCTCCACGCTGCGGTTGAGCTGCGACAGCGCAATCACGGGGCACTGCAGCTCCTTGGCCAGCATCTTCAGGCCGCGCGAGATCTCGCCAAGTTCGGTGGCGCGGTTCTCGCCCTGGCTGCCGCTCGAGCCGCTCATGAGCTGCAAATAGTCGACCACGATCAGGCCGAGCTTGCCGCACTGGCGCGCCAGGCGGCGCGCATTGGCGCGCAGCTCGGACGGCGTGAGGCCCGGCGTCTCGTCGATGTGCAGCGACACGGTGCGCAGGCGCTCGATGGCCTCGGTCAGGCGCGGCCACTCGTCGTCGGTGAGCTTGCCGGTGCGCAGGTTGCCCTGGTTGATGCGGCCGATTGAGCCGACGACACGCACCGCCAGCTGCGCCGCACCCATTTCCATCGAGAAGATGGCCACGGGCAGGCCCTCGTTGAGCGCCACGTGCTCGGCAATGTTCACGGCAAACGCCGTCTTGCCCATCGACGGGCGCGCGGCCAGCACCACCATGTCTCCCGCCTGCAGGCCCGACGTCATGCGGTCCAGGTCGATGAAGCCCGTCGGCACGCCCGTGATGTCGTTGGGGTTGTCGGCCATCTCCTGCACGCGGTCGAGCAGGTCGACCACCAGGGTGTCCATGGCCTGGAAACCCTGCTTCATGCGCGAGCCTTCCTCGCCGATGTTGAAGATCTTCTGCTCGGCCTCGTCGAGGATCTTGGCCACCGGCCGCCCCTGCGGGTTGAAGGCGTTGGTGGCGATCTCGTCGCTGGCCGTGACCAGCTTCCTCAGGATGGAGCGCTCGCGCACGATCTCGGCGTAGCGGCGGATGTTGCTGGCACTGGGCACGTACTGCGCCAGCGCGTTGAGGTAGGCCAGGCCGCCGATCTCCTCGGACTTGCCCAGGCTCTGCAGCTGCTCGTACACCGTGATCACGTCGGCCGGCTTGCTGGCGTTGACCAGGCCGGCGATGGCCGAAAAGATCAGGCGGTGCTCGAAGCGGTAGAAATTGTCCTCGACCAGCAGGTCGCCCACGCGGTCCCAGGCGTTGTTGTCGAGCAGCAGGCCGCCCAGCACGCTGGACTCGGCCTCGATCGAGTGCGGCGGCACGCGCAGCTGCGAGATCTCGCGGTCGAAGGGGGCAAAGCCACCGTCCAGGGGCATGAAGGCGTCAGACATCGGATTCCTTGGGCAAGCTTTTGATCCTAGCAGGCGCGCAGCGCGCAGCACCCTGCCAGTTGTGGACAAGTCTGTGGGCAAGACGTGTGCAGGCGGTTGACAGCCGTGTACGGCCCGGCGTGCACGCGCAAAAAACACAAAAGCCGCCCAAGGGCGGCTCGTGTGCGGAGGCAGTGCCGATCAGACGGTTTCGCCGTAGACAGAAACCGTCACTTCAACCACCACATCGGTGTGCAGGGCCACGCTGATGGTGCTGTCGCCAATGGTCTTGATGGGGCCATTGGGCATGCGCACCTGGCCCTTGAGGACCTTGTAGCCTTGCTTGTTCAGCTCTTCGGCGATGTCGCCGTTGGTGACCGAACCGAACAGGCGGCCGTCCACGCCCGCCTTTTGCGTCAGCTTGAAGACCTTGCCGGCGAGCTTTTCGCCGTCGGCTTGCGACGCGGCCAGCTTTTCGGCGGCAGCCTTTTCCAGTTCAGCGCGCTTGGCTTCGAACTCGGCCTTGGCCGACTCCGTGGCGCGGCGGGCACGGCCCGCGGGGATCAGGAAGTTGCGGGCGTAGCCGTCTTTGACCTTGACCAGGTCGCCGAGGTTACCGAGGTTCACAACCTTGTCGAGCAGGATGATTTGCATGGTTGTGCTCCTTAGATCTTGTGCTGGTCGCTGTAAGGCACCAGCGCCAGGAAGCGCGCGCGCTTGATGGCGGTGTTGAGCTGACGCTGGAAGATGGCGCGCGTGCCGGTCAGGCGTGCGGGAATGATCTTGCCGTTTTCAGCGATGAAGTCGCGCAGCGTGTCGACATCCTTGTAGTCGATTTCTTCGACGCCAGTGACGGTGAAGCGGCAGAAGCGCTTGCGCTTGAACAGCAGCGATTGGGTGTTGCGCTTGGGGCGCTTGTCTTTGTTGAACTTCTTGAACGTGGCCATTGCGGACCTCTTGAAAATTAATCTTGTTGAATATCCTGAACGTGGAGCACTGCATGCTTGCCGTTGCGCGGGGTGGCCAAAAATCCGGTGAAACACCAGAGGCTGCCGATGGGCTGCTTGGCCAATCGCTCGGCCATCGCACCAAAAGCCACCGCTTTGACCACCGCCTTGACTTCGCGCTGCTGGCCGGCCTCTTGCTGCTGCGAGCTGTGCTCGAGGCGCAATTCAATGGCGGGCAGTCCGGCGGGCGTGAATCGCAGGGCCTGGGCCTCGGCGATGCAAGCGGTCAGGGCGACGCGGTTCTCCACTCCCTTGGGCTAAGCGAGGTGCTTAACGCTCTGCGCGCTCGGTGCGCTCAGCGCGTTCGCCGCGGTCGGGGCGCTCACCGCGCTCGCCCGATGCTGCGTACTCTGCCTGGCTGACCTTGCGGGCTTCTTCGCGCTCGACCGTCTTCATCATCGACGAAGGACCGGTGTCGGCCTTCTTCTTCTGCACGGTGAGGTGGCGCAGCACGGCGTCGTTGAACTTGAACGCGTGCTCGAGTTCAGCCATCACGGCCTGGTCGGCTTCGATGTTGACGCACAGGTAGTGGGCCTTGGCCAGCTTGTTGATCAGGTACGCCAGTTGGCGGCGGCCCCAGTCTTCCACGCGGTGCACCTTGCCACCGCCAGCGGTGATCATGCCCTTGTAGCGCTCGAGCATGGCGGGAACCTGCTCGCTTTGATCCGGGTGGATCAACAAAATGATTTCGTAATGACGCATGCATACTCCTTCTGGATTGAAACCACCCACTGCGCCTGTAGTGGTGTGGCAAGGCAAAGCCGCAAATTATAGTACGCAGTGGCGCCTCTGTACACTCGCACCGTTTTCGGGCCTGCGCGCACGTCCGCCGCCTTGACTTTTGCACCCGCCACCTTGAAATACCTGGCAACAACCCCAGCTGGTGCGCGCTAACGGCATCTTTTCCTAGACAGATACGAGACCATCCGACATGTCCAACCACACTCCCCACGCCAACGCGTCCGGCAATCTGCCGCCCGAAGAACTCGAAGCGGCCATGGCCGCCAACGCTTCCGACGAGATGGAGCGCCTGCAGGCCGAGCTGGCCGAACTCAAGGCCAAGAGCGCCGAGCTGGCCGACCAGTTCCTGCGCGCCAAGGCCGAGTCCGAGAACGCCCGCCGCCGCGCCGAAGACGAAGTCTCCAAGGCGCGCAAGTTCGGCATCGAGAGTTTTGCCGAAAGCCTGCTGCCCGTGGCCGACAGCCTGGACGCGGCCCTGGCGATTCAGAACGCCACGGCCGAGCAGCTGCGCGAAGGCACCGACGCGACCCTGCGCCAGCTGCTCTCGGCGCTCGAGCGCAACAAGGTGCTGGCCATCAACCCCGGTGCAGGCGACAAATTCGACCCGAATTTCCACCAGGCCATCAGCGTCGTTCCGGCCGACCAGGAGGCCAACACCGTGGTCTCGGTGCTGCAAAAAGGCTACCTGATTGCCGAGCGCATCCTGCGCCCGGCCCTGGTCACGGTCGCGGGCCCGAAATAAAAACACTGGCCACGGCTTGAACCCTTTCAGGTTATCCACAAGTTACTAGGCATTGCTGGCGCTTGCCAGCCAACCCAATCACACATCGCGGAGAAGAAAAATGGGAAAAATCATCGGCATTGACCTCGGCACGACGAACAGCTGCGTTTCCATCATGGAAGGCAACACCACGCGCGTGATCGAAAACAGCGAGGGCGCCCGCACGACGCCCTCCATCGTGGCCTACCAGGACGACGGCGAAGTGCTGGTCGGCGCCTCGGCCAAGCGCCAGGCCGTCACCAACCCCAAGAACACGCTGTACGCGATCAAGCGCCTGATCGGCCGCAAGTTCACCGAAAAGGAAGTGCAGAAGGACATCGACCTGATGCCCTACAAGATCGTGGCGGCCGACAACGGCGACGCCTGGGTCGAAGTGCGCGGCACCAAGATCTCGGCCCAGCAGGTCAGCGCCGACATCCTGCGCAAGATGAAGAAGACCGCCGAGGACTACCTGGGCGAGCCCGTGACCGAGGCCGTGATCACGGTGCCGGCCTACTTCAACGACGCCCAGCGCCAGGCCACCAAGGACGCCGGCCGCATCGCCGGCCTCGAAGTCAAGCGCATCATCAACGAGCCCACCGCAGCGGCCCTGGCCTTTGGCCTGGACAAGCAGGACAAGCGCGACCGCAAGATCGCCGTCTATGACCTGGGCGGCGGCACGTTCGACGTCTCGATCATCGAGATCGCCGACGTCGACGGCGAGAAGCAGTTCGAGGTGCTGTCGACCAACGGCGACACGTTCCTCGGCGGCGAAGACTTCGACCAGCGCATCATTGACTACATCATCGACGAGTTCAAGAAGGACTCCGGCGTCAACCTCAAGAACGACGTGCTGGCCCTGCAACGCCTGAAGGAAGCGGCCGAAAAGGCCAAGATCGAGCTGTCCAACAGCGCGCAGACCGACATCAACCTGCCCTACGTGACGGCCGATGCCTCGGGCCCCAAGCACCTGAACATCAAGCTCACGCGCGCCAAGCTCGAGAGCCTGGTCGATGACCTGATCGAGCGCACCATCGCCCCGTGCCGCACCGCGATCAAGGACGCCGGCATCAGCGTCTCCGACATCAACGACGTGATCCTGGTCGGCGGCATGACGCGCATGCCCAAGGTGCAGGACAAGGTCAAGGAATTCTTCGGCAAGGACCCGCGCAAGGACGTGAACCCCGACGAAGCCGTGGCCGTGGGCGCCGCGATCCAGGGCCAGGTGCTCTCGGGCGACCGCAAGGACGTGCTGCTGCTGGACGTGACGCCGCTGTCGCTGGGCATCGAGACCCTGGGCGGCGTGATGACCAAGATGATCACGAAGAACACCACGATCCCGACGAAGTTCGCGCAGACCTTCTCGACGGCCGACGACAACCAGCCGGCCGTGACCATCAAGGTGTTCCAGGGCGAGCGCGAGATCGCCTCGGGCAACAAGCTGCTCGGCGAATTCAACCTCGAAGGCATTCCGCCGGCCGCGCGCGGCACGCCGCAGATCGAGGTGTCGTTCGACATCGACGCCAACGGCATCCTGCACGTGGGCGCCAAGGACAAGGGCACGGGCAAGGAAAACAAGATCACCATCAAGGCCAACTCGGGCCTGTCGGAAGAAGAAATCCAGCAGATGGTGAAGGACGCCGAACTCAATGCCGCCGAGGACCACAAGAAGCTCGAACTGGTCCAGGCGCGCAACCAGGGCGAAGCCGCCGTGCACAGCGTGAACAAGAGCCTGGCCGAGCACGGTGACAAGCTCGACGCGGGCGAAAAGGACAAGATCGCCGCCGCCGTGAAGGAGCTTGAAGACGCGCTCAAGGGCGAAGACAAGGCCGCGATCGACGACAAGACCACGGCGCTGATGGCCATCAGCCAGAAGCTGGGCGAGAAGATGTACGCCGAAGCCCAGGCGCAGCAGCAGGCCGGCCAGGCACCCGGCCCTGACGCTGGCGCCGCCCCAGGCAACAACGCAGCGCCCGAACACGACGACAACGTCGTGGACGCCGAAGTCAAGGAAGTCAAGAAGGGCTAAACAGCGGTTGCGCTGAACCCAGCCGCCGCGCCCGGGCCTCTGCAGAGGGCCGGCGCGGCGTTCCTGTTCCAACCGGGCCCCTACATCCATGTCCAAAAGAGACTATTACGAAACCCTCGGCGTCGCCAAGAACGCCACCGAGGACGAGATCAAGAAGGCTTATCGCAAGCTCGCGATGAAGCACCACCCTGACCGCAACCAGGGCGATGCCGGCAAGGCGGCCGAAGAGAAATTCAAGGAGGCCAAGGAGGCCTACGAGATGCTCTCCGACAGCCAGAAGCGCGCCGCCTACGACCAGTACGGCCATGCGGGCGTGGACCCGAACATGCGCGGCGGTCCGGGCGCCGAGGGCTTTGGCGGCTTTGCCGAGGCGTTTGGCGACATCTTTGGCGACATGTTCAACCAGGGCGGACGCGGACGCGGCGCCGGGGGCCGCCAGGTCTACCGGGGCAGCGACCTGAGCTACGCGATGGAAGTGACGCTCGAGGAGGCCGCCCGCGGCAAGGACGCGCAGATCCGCATTCCGTCGTGGGAGTCGTGCGACACCTGCCACGGCAGCGGCGCCAAGCCCGGCACCAGCGCCAAGACCTGCAGCACCTGCGCGGGCTCGGGCTCGGTGCAGATGCGCCAGGGCTTCTTCAGCGTGCAGCAGACCTGCCCGCACTGCCGCGGCACGGGCAAGATCATTCCCGAGCCCTGCACCAGCTGCCACGGCCAGGGCAAGGTCAAGAAGCAAAAGACGCTGGAAGTGAAGATTCCGGCCGGCATCGACGACGGCATGCGCATCCGCTCGACCGGCAACGGCGAGCCCGGCACCAACGGCGGCCCGCCCGGCGACCTGTACATCGAGATCCGCCTGAAGAAGCACGACATCTTCGAGCGCGACGGCGACGACCTGCACTGCCAGGTGCCGGTGAGCTTCATCACGGCCGCACTCGGCGGCGAGATCGAGGTGCCGACGCTCGCCGGCAAGGCCGCCATCGACATCCCCGAAGGCACGCAGGCCGGCAAGCAGTTCCGCCTGCGCGGCAAGGGCATCAAGGGCGTGCGCGCCAGCTACCCGGGCGACCTGTACTGCCACATTGCCGTCGAAACGCCCGTCAAGCTGACCGAGCACCAGCGCAAGCTGCTGCGCGAACTCGAAGAATCGCTGAAGAAGGGCGGCGGCCGCCACTCGCCCAGCGGCGAGAGCTGGACCGACAAGCTGAAGAACTTCTTCAGTTGATGCCTTCCGAAACCGCCTGCGCCCCCGGCCCAGGCGGTTTTTTCATGGGCGCGCAGCGCGGAGGCGGCCGTGCTATCAAAAACCATAGCGCACAGCGCTTCATGCTCCATGGTTTCGGGATGAAAACACCCCGAAACCCTTCAGGACCGCGCGCTAGCAGCTCTCATTTTTGAAAAGCAAGCTGCCACCCAGCGCCACTGTGCCGCAGGTGCACGATGAAGGCCATCGCGCTTCACGATGGCGGACTCCATCAATATGGGCGAAAATGCAAAGTCTTCTTGAAATGAGAAGACAACCTCCGCCATGAAAAACTCCGAGCGCAGTTTTGCGCGCCGCCTTGACCTGACTTCGCTGCAGCTGTTCGTCGCCGTGTGCGAGCTCGGCAGCATCGGCCGCGCGGCCGAGCGCGAATTCATCGCCGCGTCGGCCGTGAGCAAGCGCCTGTCCGAGCTGGAGGGCGCCGCCGGCACCGCCCTGCTCGACCGCCACAGCCGCGGCGTGACGCCCACGCCCGCGGGCGAGAGCCTGCTGCACCATGCACGCACGGTGCTGTTCGGCCTCGAGCGCCTGCAGGGCGAGCTGAGCGAATACGTGCAGGGCGTGCGCGGCCATGTGCGCATGCACGCCAACATCTCGGCCATCGTGCAGTTCCTGCCCGAAGACCTGGGCGCGTTCGCGCGCGCCCACAGCCAGGTCAAGATCGATCTGCAGGAACACCTGAGCAGCGCCGTGCTGCACGCGGTGCAGGAAGGCGCGGCCGACATCGGCATCTGCAGCACGGCGGCCGCGCACAACGGCGCCAGCGCGCTGCAAAGCCGCGCCTACCGGCAGGACCATCTGGTGCTGGTGGTGCCGCAAGGCCACGCCCTGGCGGCGCAGGCCGCGATCGATTTTGCAGACGTGCTGGACTGGGACATCGTCGGCCTGCACGCCAACAGCAGCATCAGCCTGGCCATGCGTGCCGCCGCCGCCGCGGCCGGCCGGCCCTTGCGCCAGCGCATCCAGGTCACGGGGCTGGACGCCATGTGCCGCATGATCGACAACGGCCTGGGCGTGGGCCTGCTGCCCGACCGCGCCTTTGCCCTGATGCGCGGCGTCGGCCGGCTGCAGGCCATTGCGCTGCGCGACCCCTGGGCGCAGCGCGAGCTGCGCCTCGTGGCGCGCGACTTTGGCGCCCTGCCCGCCACGGCGCGGCTGCTGGTCGAGCACCTGGCGCCGGCCGGCGCCCAGGCACCGCCGGGCGCCGCACTGCCCACCTAAAATCGAATCACCCACCTGAAGGAAGACCACGCCATGGGACGCACCCTGTACGACAAGATCTGGGACGAGCACGTCGTCCACACCGAGGAAGACGGCACCGCCATCCTCTACATCGACCGCCACCTGGTCCATGAAGTGACCAGCCCGCAGGCCTTCGAGGGCCTGCGCCAGGCCGGGCGCAAGGTCTGGCGCATGAGCTCGATCGTCGCCACGGCCGACCACAACACGCCCACCACGGGCTGGGACGCGGGCTACGACGGCATCACCGACCCGATCAGCAAGGAGCAGATCACCACGCTGAACGACAACATGGCGCAGATCAGCCCTGCGGCGTTCTTCCCGTTCATGCACCAGCGCCAGGGCATCGTGCACGTCATCGGCCCCGAAAACGGTGCCACCCTGCCCGGCATGACCGTGGTCTGCGGCGACAGCCACACCAGCACGCACGGCGCCTTTGGCGCGCTGGCGCACGGCATCGGCACGAGCGAGGTCGAGCACGTGATGGCCACGCAGACGCTGCTGGCCAAGAAGGCCAAGAACATGCTGGTGCAGGTCGACGGCCAGGTCGCGCCGGGCATCACCGCCAAGGACATCGTGCTGGCCATCATCGGCAAGATCGGCACGGCCGGCGGCACGGGCTACACCATCGAATTCGCGGGCAGCGCGATCCGCCAGCTGTCGATGGAAGGCCGCATGACGGTGTGCAACATGGCCATCGAAGCCGGTGCGCGCGCCGGCCTCGTGGCGGTGGACGACAAGACCATCGCCTACGTCAAGGGCCGCCCGCTCTCGCCCACGGGCGCCGAGTGGGACCAGGCCGTGCAGTACTGGAAGACGCTGCACTCGGACGCCGACGCGCAGTTCGACACCGTGGTGCGGCTCAACGCCGCCGAGATCGTGCCGCAGGTCACCTGGGGCACCTCGCCCGAGATGGTGCTGGGCATCGATGCGCGCGTGCCCGACCCCGACAAGGAAAAGGACGCCAACAAGCGCGGCGCCATCGAGCGCGCGCTGACCTACATGGGTCTGCAGCCCGGCAAGGCGATCAACGACATCACCGTCGACAAGGTGTTCATCGGCTCGTGCACCAACAGCCGCATCGAGGACATGCGCGAAGCCGCCGCCGTGGTCAAGAAGCTCGGCCGCAAGGTCGCCAGCAACGTGAAGCTCGCCATGGTCGTGCCGGGCTCGGGCCTGGTCAAGGAGCAGGCCGAGCGCGAGGGGTTGGACGTGGTCTTCAAGGCCGCCGGCTTCGAGTGGCGCGAGCCGGGCTGCAGCATGTGCCTGGCCATGAACGCCGACCGGCTCGAGCCCGGCGAGCGCTGCGCCTCGACCTCGAACCGCAACTTCGAAGGCCGCCAGGGCGCCGGTGGCCGCACGCACCTGGTCAGCCCCGCGATGGCGGCCGCGGCCGCCGTGCACGGCCACTTCGTCGACATCCGCCCCTTGGCCTGAACCGCCCCAAGAAGATTGTTTCCATGAAAAAGACCGCTTCCCTCATCGCCCTGGCGCTGGCTTTCGCGCTGGCCGGCTGCAACACCGTCAAGGGTGTGGGCCAGGACATCGGCAAAGCCGGCTCCGCCATCGAGCGCGCCGCCAAGTAAGAGGCCCCCCACCATGCAGAAATTCACCCTTCACCAAGGCCTCGTGGCCCCCATGGACCGCGAGAACGTCGACACCGATGCGATCATTCCCAAGCAGTTCCTGAAGTCGATCAAGAAGACCGGCTTCGGCGTGAACCTGTTCGACGAGTGGCGCTACCTGGACCCGGGCGAGCCGGGCCAGGACCCGGCCAGCCGCAAGCCCAACCCCGACTTCGTGCTGAACCAGCCGCGCTATGCCGGCGCCTCGATCCTGCTGGCGCGCAAGAACTTCGGCTGCGGTTCGAGCCGCGAGCACGCGCCCTGGGCGCTCGACCAGTACGGCTTCCGCGCCGTGATCGCACCGAGCTTTGCCGACATCTTCTTCAACAACTGCTTCAAGAACGGTCTGCTGCCGATCGTGCTGCCCGAGTCCACCGTGGCCCAGCTGTTCGATGAAGTGCTGGCCTTCCCCGGCTACCAGCTCACCATCGACCTCGAGCGCCAGGTGGTCGTGCGACCGCAGGGCCAGGAGATCCCGTTCGAGGTGCAGGCGTTCCGCAAGTACTGCCTGCTCAACGGTTTCGACGACATCGGCCTGACCCTGCGCCAGTCCGACAAGATCGCCGCCTTCGAAGCCCAGCGCCTGGCCACCAAGCCGTGGCTCGCGCACACCATGGCGCCCTGAACTCCATTTACCGTCCAATCCGCCTTGAGCGCTTTCCCACCAATCGCTTTCAGCTATCAAAAGAGAAGTAACAATGAAAATCGCAGTTCTGCCGGGTGACGGCATTGGCCCCGAAATCGTCGCCGAAGCCGTGAAGGTGCTGGACGCCCTGGACCTGTCGTTCGAGATGGAATCGGCCCTGGTCGGCGGCGCCGCCTTTGACGCCCACGACCACCCGCTGCCCGAGGCCACGCTGCAGCTGGCCAAAGACGCCGACGCCACGCTGTTCGGCGCCGTGGGCGACTGGAAATACGACACCCTGGACCGGCCGCTGCGCCCCGAGCAAGCGATCCTGGGCCTGCGCAAGAACCTCGGCCTGTTCGCCAACTTCCGCCCCGCCATCTGCTACCCGCAGCTGGTCGATGCCTCCAGCCTCAAGCGCGAACTGGTGTCGGGCCTCGACATCCTCATCATCCGCGAGCTCACGGGCGACATCTACTTCGGCCAGCCACGCGGACGCCGCATCGCCACCGACGGCCATTTCCCCGGCGCCGAGGAAGCCTTCGACACCATGCGCTATTCGCGCCCCGAGATCGAGCGCATCGCCCATGTCGCCTTCAAGGCGGCGCAAAAGCGCAGCAAGCGCGTGACCAGCGTGGACAAGGCCAACGTGCTCGAAACCTTCCAGCTCTGGAAGGACGTGATGGTGGAAGTGGGCCAGCAATACCCCGACGTGGCGCTGGACCACATGTACGTCGACAACGCCGCCATGCAGCTGGTCAAGGCGCCCAAGAAGTTCGACGTGGTCGTCACCGGCAACATGTTCGGCGACATCCTGAGCGACGCCGCGGCCATGCTCACCGGCTCGATCGGCATGCTGCCTTCGGCCAGCCTGAACGACAGGAACCAGGGCCTCTACGAGCCCAGCCACGGCAGCGCGCCCGACATCGCCGGCAAGGGCGTCGCCAACCCGCTGGCCACCATCCTCTCGGCCGCGATGATGCTGCGCTTCTCGCTGAACCAGGAAGAAGCGGCCCGCCGCATCGAGAGCGCCGTGCAAACGGTGCTGGCCCAGGGCCTGCGCACGCCCGACATCTGGAGCGAAGGCACGACCAAGGTCGGCACCGCGCAGATGGGAGATGCGGTGGTGCAGGCGCTGGGCTGACCAGGCCGCGAGCCCGGCGGCGGCCGCCGGCCACTGCGCGCAGGGGTGGAATCCCACGGATTCCGCGCCCCGGCGTCCGCTCTCCGCGCCCGTGCGCACAGCGATCCGCTACAATTGAAGGCTATGTTTGCCGCCCGCCCGTTCGCCCTGAACACCGCCCCTGCCGCCCTGGCAGCCGCGGCTGCGTGCGCAACCATCACCAAAACCACGACCACCATTAAGGGCTGATCCAGCCTGGTTCGTCGTGCGCCCTTCCTGGCCAGACGAGCCAGGCGAGCAGTCCCGGTCGGCACTGTTTCTTTTACTTGATAAGGGCGTTGAAAATGAGCAAGTTGGTAGGTTTGGTCGGCTGGCGCGGCATGGTCGGCTCGGTCCTGATGGACCGCATGGTGCAAGAAAACGACTTCGGCCTGATCGAGCCGGTGTTCTTCTCCACCTCGAACGCCGGCGGCAAGGCTCCGGCCATGGCAAAGAACGAGACCACGCTGCAGGATGCGTTCGACATCGACGCCTTGAAGCGCTGCGACATCATCGTCACGGCCCAGGGCGGCGACTACACCACCGAAGTCTTCCCGAAGCTGCGCGCTGCGGGCTGGAACGGCCACTGGATCGACGCGGCATCGACCCTGCGCATGAACGGCGACGCGGTCATCGTGCTCGACCCGGTCAACCTGCCGGTCATCCACAACGCGCTGGCGCAGGGCGGCAAGAACTGGGTCGGCGGCAACTGCACCGTCAGCTGCATGCTGATGGGCGTGGGCGCGCTGTACAAGGCCGGTCTCGTCGAGTGGATGAGCACGCAGACCTACCAGGCGGCCAGCGGCGGCGGCGCGCAGCACATGCGCGAGTTGCTGACGCAGTACGGCACGCTCAACGCCGAGGTGCGCCACCTGCTCGACGACCCCAAGAGCGCCATCCTCGAGATCGACCGCAAGGTCATCGCCAAGCAACGCACGCTGTCGGCCCACGAAACCGCCAACTTCGGCGTGCCCCTGGGCGGCAGCCTGATTCCCTGGATCGACAAGGACCTGGGCGACGGCATGTCCAAGGAAGAGTGGAAGGGCATGGCCGAAACCAACAAGATCCTGGGCCAGGGCGAGGGCTTCGGCACCTCCGCCATCCCGGTCGACGGCTTCTGCGTGCGCGTGGGCGCCATGCGCTGCCACAGCCAGGCCCTGACCTTCAAGCTCAAGAAGGACGTGCCCGTGGCCGACATCGAAGCGCTGATCGCCGCCGACAACGCATGGGCCAAGGTGGTGCCGAACACGCGCGAGGCCACCATCCGCGACCTGACGCCCGTGGCCGTCACCGGCACCATGACCATTCCGGTGGGCCGCATCCGCAAGCTGGCCATGGGCCCGGAATACGTCGGCGCTTTCACCATCGGCGACCAGCTGCTGTGGGGCGCCGCCGAGCCGCTGCGCCGCATGCTGCGCATCCTGCTCGAGGCCTGAGTTCCGCGGTCTGGAGGGAGACGGGCACAGCACCGGCAAGAAACGTCTGGTTACTGTCGTTGTCTTTGGACAACAAATTTCTGTACGCCTGCTGCTGTTCCGTTTCCTTCCCAGGCCCGCCCGCGGGCTTGCCTTGTCAGTGCAAAACATTGCTGCTATGGTGCTTTTCACCCCTTTTCTCCAGCCACAGCGGTGCCGGCACAGACCATGAAAACAGCAAGCCGCTTGATCGGGCTGCAACCCCCTACCAGTTGATAAAACACATGCATCGTTGGAAATATTCCGTGCTCGCGGCCGCTGCTGCGCTGTCACTGGGCGTCTACGCGCCAGACGCCAGCGCCCTGGCTCTGGGCACGATCACGGTGCAGTCCGCCTTGGGCGAGCCCTTGCGCGCCGAGATCGACCTGCCGCAGATCACGCCCGCCGAAGCCGACTCCCTGCGCGCCTCCACGGCACCGCCCGAGGTCTTCCGCGCCCAGGGCATGGAATATTCGACCACCGCCCCCCAGGTGCAGATGCAGCTGCAGCGCCGTGCCGACGGCCGCACCGTGCTGCGCCTGAGCAGCAGCAACCCTGTCAACGACCCGTTCCTGGATCTGGTGGTCAACGCCACCTGGGGCGCCGGGCGCATTTCACGCAGCTACACCCTGCTGCTCGACCCCCCCACGGCGCGCAAGGCCCCCGCAAGCCCGGCAGCGCTGCCGCAAATGGCCGCACCCGCCGCGCCCAGCCCGCCCCGCAGCGCCATCGCGGCCGCACCGCGTGCCGCTGCCGCTGCCCGTCCCATGCCTTCTGCAACTGAAGACAGCGCCGCCGTCACCGTGCGACGTGGCGACACGGCAGGGCGCATTGCCGGCGCGCACCGCCCCGACGGCGTCTCGCTCGACCAGATGCTGGTGGCCCTGGTGCGCAGCAACCCCGGCGCCTTCGTCGATGGCAATGTCAACCGCATCAAGGCCGGCGCCGTGCTGCAACTGCCCAGCGAAGCCCAGGCACAGGCCGTCCCGGCCGGCGAGGCACGCCAGATCGTGGCGGTGCAAAGCCGCGACTTCAACGCATTCCGGCGCAAGCTGGCCGGCGCAGCACCGGCGACCGTGCAGGCAGCCGCCGAACGCTCGGCCACGGGCACCGTGCAGACCCACACCGAAGACCAGCGCCCTGCCAGCACCGCGCCCGACAAGCTCACCCTGTCCAAGGGCGCCCTGCAGGGCCAGAAGCTCACCGAGGAATTGCTGGCCCAGCGCAAGCAGGCCCATGCGGCGTCGGCGCGCGCCGAAGAGCTGGCCAAGAACATCGAAGAGCTGAACAAGCTCAGCGCCAGTTCGGGCACTGCGGCGGCGCCCGACGCGGCCGCCAGTGCGACGGAACCCGGCCTGAACGTCAGCAACCCGGGCGTCAGCGCCGCTCCCGCCGCCGCACCCACCGAACCGGCCGCCCCCACTGTGGCCAGCACGGGCGCACCCGCCGCCGAAACGCAGGCCGCAGCGGGTGCCGAACCCCCTGCTGCGCCTGCAGCGCCCGCACCGGCCCCAGCCGCGGCGCCGGCCGCTGCACCAGAGTCCGGCATGCTGTCCGACCTGTCCGACGACCCGGCCATTCCACTGGCCGCCGGCGCGCTGCTGGCCCTGCTGCTGGGCTATGGCGCCTACCGCGTGGCCCAGCGCCGCCGCACGGCCAACCCTGCGGACAGCGCCTTCCTGGACAGCCGCGCACAGCGCGACTCGTTCTTCGGCGCCAGCGGCGGCCAGCGTGTCAACACGGCCAACAGCGAGAGCACCACCGGCAACTCCTCGCTGGCCTACTCGCCCAGCCAGCTCGATGCCGGCGGCGATGTCGACCCCGTGGCAGAGGCCGACGTCTACCTGGCCTATGGCCGCGATCTGCAGGCCGAGGAAATCCTCAAGGAAGCCGCGCGCCAGAATCCGTCCCGGGTCGCAGTGCACACCAAGCTCGGCGACATCTACGCCAAGCGCCAAGACCGCAAGGCACTGGAGGCCGTGGCCCGCGAGGTGTTGGGCCTCACCGGCGGTGCAGGCCCCGACTGGGCCCACGTGGCCGAGCTCGGGCGTGAGCTGGACCCTGGAAACCCGCTCTACCAGCCCGGCACCGCGCCTGCCGCCACCCGTGCCGGCGCACCGGCCCACACGCCGGCTTCCGACACCCCCGCGCCGCTGCCGGACCTCGATCTGGACCTCGGCTTCGACCTGCCCGACGATGCGCTGACCGAGGCGCCGCCCCCCGAGCAACACAGCCTGGCCGCAGCGGCCGCCGCCGCCGCCATCGCCCAGGCCGCGGCCCCCTCGCGGCGCGACATGCCTGCCGCGCCGCCCCCTGTGGAAGACGACGGCGTGCCGGAACTGCCACGGCAGAGCGAAGACCCGGATTTCCAACCCGAACTCAGCGCCCCGGAACCCGCACCGGTCGCCAGCACCCCGGCCGTGCCGCCGCCCGAAGAGGCCGACATCGACTTTCCTCTGGACCTGCCGCCGCTCGACGGCACCGCGTTCGACACCGAACCCGCGCCTTTGGCCACCGCGCCGGCGCCTTTCACCGTGCCCGATTCGGGCATGATGGAATTCGATCTGGGCCATCTTTCGCTGGACCTCGGCGATGCAGAGGCCGGTACCGATGGCGCTGAGCCGGCCCTTCCGGACCAGCCCGACGACCCTCTGGCCACCAAGCTGGCGCTGGCCCAGGAGTTCAACACCATCGGCGACAGTGAAGGTGCGCGCACGCTGATCGAGGAAGTGATCGCGGAGTCGTCCGGCGAGCTCAAGACCCGGGCGCAGCGTCTGCTGTCCGAAATCGCTTGATCTTCTCGACGGACACGCCTGTGCGGCGCCCCACGGGGCGCCGCAGCGCCTTCGGGGGTATGCCATGAGGCTCGCGCTGGGCGTCAGCTACAGCGGCAGCGGCTACCAGGGCTGGCAAAGCCAGAGCTCGGGCCAGACCATCCAGGACCGGCTCGAAGCCGCGCTGGCGCGCTTTGCCACCCAGCCCGTGTCCACGCTGTGCGCCGGCCGCACCGACGCCGGGGTGCACGGCCTCATGCAGGTGGTGCATTTCGACACGCCGCTGGAACGCACGCCGCAGTCGTGGGTGCGTGGCACGAACGCCTTTCTGCCCGCCGACATTGCGGTGCAATGGGCGCAGCGCGTGCCCAGCGCGTTCCATGCGCGGGCCAGCGCCACCGCGCGGCGCTACGCCTACGTGCTGCTGCAGTCGCCGGTGCGCCCGAGCGTCGATGCCGGCCGTGTCGGCTGGGTGTTCCGCCCGCTCGATGGCGATGCCATGCGCGCCGCGGCCGCCCACCTGCTGGGCGAGCACGATTTCAGCTCGTTTCGCGCCGCCGCCTGCCAGTCGCCCACGCCCGTCAAGACGCTGCACCGCATCGACATCACGCGCCGCGGCCCCGGGCCGGCGCAGGCCGGCGACGCCGGCGGCCCCTGCTACTGGCGCTTTGAATTCGAGGCCAACGCCTTTTTGCACCACATGATCCGCAACCTCATGGGCTGCCTGATCGCCGTGGGCCAGGGCGCGCAGCCCGCCGACTGGGTGCGCGAGGTGCTGGCGGCGCGCTCGCGCAAGGCGGCCGCGCCCACGTTCTCGCCCGACGGTCTGTACTTCCTGGGGCCGGTCTACGACGCGGCGTGGGGCCTGCCCGCACGCACCGCTGCGTATGATTGGCTGCCATGAGCAGCCTTCCCCCCAGCCCTTTCCCCACCCCTCCCGCACCCGCACCGCGCACCCGCATCAAGGTCTGCGGCCTGACACGCGAGCAGGACGTCGATGCCGCAGTCCGCGCCGGCGTCGATGCCGTGGGTTTTGTGCTCTACGCCGCGAGCCCGCGCGCCGTCACGCCCGCGCGCGCCGCGCAGCTGGCCGCACGCCTGCCGCCGTTTGTCACGCCGGTGCTGCTGTTCGTGAACGAGTCCGCTTCCAATGTGATAGCTGCAAGCGCTTACGTGGCGGGCGCTACACTGCAATTTCATGGGGATGAGACGCCCGAGCAGTGCTGGGCGGCCAGTGGCCAGGGCGCCCGGACCTTCGTGCGCGCCGCGCGCATTCCCCTGGGGGCCGAGGGTGCGCGCTTCGACCTCGTAGAATATGCCCATGTTCACTCTCGCGCCCAAGCCATCCTGCTCGACGCCCATGTCGAAGGCTATGGCGGCGGCGGCCAGTCCTTTCAGTGGTCACTGCTACCTCCAAGCGTCGCCTGTCACCTCGTTTTAAGTGGTGGACTCACGCCTGCAAACGTGACCGATGGCATCTTGCAGGTGCGCCCGCGTTGCAAGACGCTGGCCGTTGATATCAGTTCCGGCGTCGAGCTTGACGGCCCCGATGGCAAGCCCATCAAGGGCATCAAGGACGCCGACAAGATTCATCGCTTCGTCGCCGCCGTGCGTGCGGCCGATGCCCAACTTGCGAACACCTCCCATGGCTTCCTACCAACAACCTGACTCCTCGGGCCACTTCGGCCGCTACGGCGGCAGCTTTGCCAGCGAGACCCTGACCTTTGCCCTGCAGGAGCTGCGCGACGCCTATGCGCGCTTCCAGCACGATCCGGAATTTGTCGCCGAGTTCGCCTACGAACTCGCGCATTTCGTCGGCCGGCCCTCGCCCATCTACCACGCCGCACGCACCAGCCGCGAGATCGGCGGCGCGCAGATCTACCTCAAGCGCGAAGACCTCAACCACACCGGCGCGCACAAGATCAACAACGTGATCGGCCAAGCCATGCTCGCCAAGCGCATGGGCAAGCCGCGCATCATTGCCGAGACCGGCGCCGGCCAGCACGGCGTGGCCACGGCCACGATCTGCGCGCGCTACGGCCTCGAGTGCGTGGTCTACATGGGTGCCGAAGACGTCAAGCGCCAAAGCCCCAACGTCTACCGCATGAAGCTGCTGGGCGCCACCGTGGTGCCGGTCGAATCGGGCAGCAAGACGCTCAAGGACGCGCTCAACGAAGCCATGCGCGACTGGGTGGCCAACGTCGACAACACCTTCTACATCATCGGCACCGTGGCCGGCCCGCACCCCTACCCCATGATGGTGCGCGACTTCCAGAGCGTGATCGGCACCGAATGCCTCGCGCAGATGCCCGCCATGCTGGCCGAGCAGAAGATCGCTGCCGAGCAGCCCGACGTGGTGGTCGCCTGCGTGGGCGGCGGCAGCAATGCCATGGGCATCTTCCACCCCTACATTCCGTTCGAAAAGACCCGCCTGATCGGCGTCGAAGCCGCCGGTGAAGGGCTCGATACGCCCCGGCACTCGGCTTCGCTGCAAAAGGGCAGCCCCGGCGTGCTGCACGGCAACCGCACCTTCATCCTGCAGGACGCCAACGGCCAGATCACCGAGACGCACAGCATCAGCGCGGGCCTGGACTACCCCGGCGTCGGCCCCGAACACGCCTGGCTGCAAGAGATCGGCCGGGCCGAATACGTCGGCATCACCGACCAGGAAGCGCTGGCGGCCTTCCACCACCTGTGCCGCACCGAGGGCATCATCCCCGCGCTCGAATCGAGCCATGCGTTTGCCTACGCCATGCAGCTGGCCAAGAGCATGCGCTCCGACCAGTCCATCCTGGTCAACCTCTCGGGCCGCGGCGACAAGGACATCGGCACGGTGGCCGACCTCTCGGGCGCCGATTTTTACGACCGCCCCTCCCAGCGCGGTCTGGCCGTCAAGGGCGGAGACAGCAAACCATGAGCCGCATCCAGACCACTTTCGAACAACTCAAGGCGCAGGGCCGCACCGCGCTGATCCCCTACGTCACGGCCGGCTTTCCGTTTGCCGACATCACGCCGGCCCTCATGCACGGCATGGTCGAGGCCGGGGCCGACATCATCGAGCTCGGCGTGCCGTTCTCCGACCCGATGGCCGATGGCCCGGTGATCCAGAAGGCGGGTGAAAAGGCGCTGGCGCTGGGCATCGGCATGGTGCAGGTGCTCGCGCAGGTCAGCGAATTCCGCAAGCGCAACCAGACCACGCCCGTGGTGCTGATGGGCTACGCGAATCCGGTCGAGCGCTACGACCAGATTCACGGCGACGGCGCGTTTGTGCGCGACGCCGCGGCCGCGGGCGTGGACGGCGTACTCATCGTCGACTACCCGCCCGAGGAGTGCGAAGCCTTTGCCGCCCAGCTGCGCGCCCACGGCATGGACCTGATCTTCCTGCTGGCGCCGACCTCCACGCCCGAGCGCATGGCGCAGGTGGCGCGCGTGGCCAGCGGCTACGTCTACTACGTCTCGCTCAAGGGCGTGACCGGCTCGGCCGCGCTCGACACCTCGGCCGTCGAAGAGATGCTGCCGCGCATCCGCGCGCATGTGCACATCCCCGTCGGCGTGGGCTTTGGCATCCGCGACGCGGACACCGCCCAGGCCGTGGGCCGCGTGGCCGACGCCGTCGTCATCGGCAGCCGCATCATCCAGCTGCTCGACGACCAACCCCACGAAAAAATCGTGCCGCTGGCGGTGAGTTTCTTGCGCGGTGTGCGCAAGGCGCTCGACGCATAATCCTGCGCTGGCGCCCCACCGATGGGCAACGCCAGCGCCGTTGAAGAGGAAACCCCATGTCCTGGCTTGAAAAACTCCTGCCCTCCAAAATCCAGCCCTCCGACCCGACGGTGCGCCGCCAGATGCCCGAAGGCCTCTGGGTCAAATGCCCGAGCTGCGACAGCGTGCTCTACAAGGCCGACCTGGAGCACAATCAGTGCGTCTGCCCCACCTGCGGCCACCACCACCGCATCGGCGCGCGCATGCGGCTCGACGCGTTCCTGGACCCTGAAGGGCGCTACGAGCTCGGCCAGGAAGTGCTGCCGGTCGATGCGCTCAAATTCAAGGACAGCCGCAAGTACCCCGAGCGCCTCAAAGAAGCGCTGGAGAACACCGGCGAGACCGATGCCCTCATCGTCTTCGGCGGTGCGGTCAAGAGCATCAACGTGGTCGTTGCCTGCTTCGAGTTCGATTTTATGGGCGGCAGCATGGGCTCGGTCGTTGGCGAGCGCTTCGTGCGCGGCGTCGAAACCGCGATCGAGCAGAAGGTGCCCTTCATCTGCTTCACCGCCACGGGCGGCGCGCGCATGCAGGAGGGCCTGCTCTCGCTGATGCAGATGGCCAAGACCAACGCCGCGCTGACGCGCCTGGCGAAAAAGGGCCTGCCCTACATCAGCGTGCTGACCGACCCGACCATGGGTGGCGTGAGCGCCGGCTTTGCCTTCGTCGGCGACATCGTCATTGCCGAGCCCAAGGCGCTGATCGGCTTTGCCGGCCCGCGCGTGATCGAGTCGACCGTGCGCGTGACGCTGCCGGAAGGCTTCCAGCGCGCCGAATTCCTGCAGACCAAGGGGGCGGTCGACTTCATCTGCGACCGCCGCGAACTGCGCAACACCGTCGCGCAAAGCCTGGCCATGCTGCAGCGCCTGCCCGCCGACGCAGTCGCTTGAAGCCAGCAGCATGCCTCGTCAGGCATGCTGCACCTCACTATTAAATTGATAGCTCTAAACGCTTTCCTGGTAAGCGCTGGAGCCATATTTGGCTTGAATCTTTATTCTGCTGCGTTCAGGGCAACAGCAGCGACACCTGCCACTGCGCCAGCACCATCATGGCAATCTGCAGCAGCACCAGCAGCACCAGCGGCGACAGGTCGATGCCGCCGAGCGTCGGCAGCACGCGGCGCACCGGCCGCAGCAAGGGCTCGCACAGGCGCGCAATGACATCGGCGATGGGCGAGCGCGCCTGCACCCACGACATCACGGCATAGACGATCAGCAGGCCGATCGTGCCCGTGATGGCCACGCGCACCAGGCCCAGCAACGCCAGCCAGGGCAGCCACGCCCATCCGGCGCCCGCGCCCAGCACCAGCCACAGCAGCACGTACTGCGCCAGCTCCACCAGCCCCGCCGCGACCAGGCTGGCCCAGTCCCAGCGCCCCACGGCAGGCAGCAGCCGGCGCAGCGGCAGCACCATCCAGTCGCTGAGCGCAAACACCAGCCTTCCGACCGGGTTGCCAAACCCGATGCGCTGCCACTGCATATAGATGCGCAGCAGGCAGGCGCCGCACAGCAGGCCAGCGGCCACATCGAGCAAAAACGAAACAATTTGATAGAGCATGGGCAGGTCGGGGTTGGGTCGGCGATGCGCCATGGGATGATAGCCAACCCACTGCCGGGGCCAACCCACCGGGACGCACCACAGGGCCATTTCGGCGCAACGCAGGGCGCGACCCCGTGCCGGGCGCCGGCGCGCCGCCGTGCGGGGAATGCAACCGGGCCATGCCACCATGACGCAACACCTCACGCTGACTTCGCTGCCGCTGTTCCCGCTCAGCGCCGTCCTGTTCCCCGGCGGCGTGCTCGCGCTGCGCGTGTTCGAGGTGCGCTACCTCGACATGGTGCGCAAATGCCAGCAGGCTGGCGCGCCCTTTGGCGTGGTGGCCCTGCACAGCGGCCACGAAGTGCGCCGCGCCGGCGCGCCCCTGGAGCAATTTCACGACGTCGGCACCCTCGCGCGCATCGAGCGGCTCGAGGCGCCCCAGCACGGTCTGCTCACGCTGCAGTGCCATGGCGGCACGCGCTTTCAGATCCTGCGGCGCACCCTGCTACCCCACGGGCTGTGGGTGGCCGACGTGGAGCAGATGGCGGCCGACCTGCGCGTGCCGATCCCCGAAGACCTGGCGCCGACCGCGAAGGCCCTGGCGCACGTGCTGGCCACGCTGCGCCAACGCGACCCGGGCGTGCCCAGCGCCATCGCGCCGACGCCGGCGCAGCTGGCCGACAGCGGCTGGGTCGCCAACCGCTGGTGCGAATTGCTGCCTATGCCTTTGGCGCTCAAGCAGCAGCTGATGGAGCTGGACAACCCGCTGGTGCGCCTGGAACTGGTGGGCGACGTGCTCGAACGCACCGGGATTGCACCGCCGTAAACCGGCGCGCAAACCGCCGGCCCGCACCCGGGCGGCCATACACCATAAAATCACCGGTTCGGCTGCGCGCAGCCCCATTTTTTACGTCCCGCATCGCCGGCATCTATGTCTGATCTGAATCCCGCCCCCGCCCCCCAAGACGAAAACCAGCTCATCGCCGAACGCCGCGAGAAATTGCGCGCGCTGCGCGCGTCCCTGCAGGGCGGCGCAGGCGTGGCCTTTCCGAACGACTTCAAGCCCCGGCACCAGGCGGCCGAGGTCCATGCGCAGCACGGCGCCACGGAAGCCGAGGCGCTCGAAGCACAGCCCGTGCAGATCAGCGTGGCCGGCCGCATGATGCTCAAGCGCGTGATGGGCAAGGCCAGCTTCGCCACCGTGCAGGACGGCTCGTTCGGCACCACCGGCGGGCGCATCCAGCTCTACATCACGCGCGATGCGGTGGGCGAAGAGCGCTACGCCGCCTTCAAGCACTGGGACCTGGGCGACATCGTGGGCGCCGAAGGCACGCTCATGAAGACCAAGACCGGCGAGCTCTCCATCAAGGTCACGCAGCTGCGCCTGCTGACCAAGAGCCTGCGCCCAATGCCCGACAAGTTCCACGGCATCGCCGACCAGGAAGTCAAATACCGCCAGCGCTACATCGACCTGATGACCGACGAGGCGGCGCGCAAGCGCTTCGTGGCGCGCAGCAGGGCCGTGAGCGGCATCCGCGACTTCATGGTGCAGCACGGCTTCCTCGAGGTCGAGACGCCCATGCTGCACCCGATTCCGGGCGGCGCCAACGCCAAGCCCTTCACCACGCACCACAACGCGCTCGACCAGGAGATGTTCCTGCGCATCGCGCCCGAGCTGTACCTCAAACGCCTGCTGGTGGGCGGCTTCGAGCGCGTGTTCGAGATCAACCGCAACTTCCGCAACGAAGGCATCTCGGTGCGCCACAACCCCGAGTTCACGATGATGGAGTTCTATGCGGCCTACTGGAACTACCAGGACCTCATGGGCTTTACCGAGGAGCTGGTGCGCGACGCGGCCCTCAAGGCCACGGGCTCGCTGCAGCTCTCCTACCAGGGCCGCGCGGTCGACCTGGCCCAGCCGTTTGCGCGCCTGACCATCCGCGAAGCCATCTTCCAGTACACCGAGGCCGGCGCGCACGTGGACGACGCCGCCTGGCTCATCGGCGCGCTCAAGAAACTGGGCCTGTCGGAGGCCCGGAACAAGCTGTCCGAACGCAGCCTCGCGAGCCTGCAGGTGCTGTATTTCGAGGAAACCGTCGAAGACCAGCTGTGGCAGCCGACCTTCATCATGGAGCACCCGACCGAAATCAGCCCGCTCGCGCGGGCCAACGATGCGCGCCCCGACGTCACCGAGCGCTTCGAGCTCTACATCACGGGCCGCGAATTCGGCAACGGCTTCAGCGAACTGAACGACGCCGAGGACCAGGCCGCCCGCTTTCATGCGCAGGTCGCGGCCAAGGACAGCGGCGACGACGAGGCGATGTACTTCGACCACGACTTCGTGCGCGCGCTCGAATACGGCATGCCACCCGCAGGCGGCTGCGGCATCGGCATCGACCGCCTGATGATGCTGCTGACCGACAGCGCCAGCATCCGCGACGTGATCCTGTTTCCGGCGCTGCGCCGCGAGGCATGACGCCACACGCCGCCGTGGCCCCGGCCGCAGCCCCTGCGCTGTCCGCGGCGCAGGCCCCCACGGGCCCGTTCACGGTGCTGGTGGTCGAGGACCAGGTCGCGGTGCGTGCCGCGCTGGTCGGCGAGCTGCGCCATGCCGGCGTCTCGGAGGTGCTCGAAGCCGCCAGCGGCGACGCGGCCCTGCAGCTGTTCAAGCTGCGCCGGCCCGACCTGGTGCTGCTGGACATCAAGCTGCCCGGCCACGACGGCTACTGGGTGGCGCAGCAGATGCGCATTGCCGAGCCCGGCGGCTGGACGCCGATCATTTTCCTGTCGGGTCTGGACGGCGACCTGGACGTGTGGCGCGGCGTCGAGGCCGGTGGCGACGACTACCTCGTCAAGCCCGTCACGCCGATCGTGCTCGTGGCCAAGCTGCGCGCCATGCGCCGCCTGCTGGACATGCGCCGGCGCCTTGTGGCGCTGACCGACGACTTGCACCAGGCGAACCAGCGCCTCAACGAAATGGTCGAAGCCGACGCGCTCACCGGGCTGGTGAACCGGCGCGGCTTTGACCGCATTCTGCACAGCGAAATCCTCGCGGCGCGGCGCGACGGCACGCCGCTGACGCTGATGCTCTGCGACCTGGACCACTTCAAGCGCTACAACGACGCCAGCGGCCATGTACAGGGCGACACGTGCCTGAAAGAAGTGGGCCGCCTGCTGCGCGAAGTCTGCGTGCGCCCGCGCGACGTGGCCTCGCGCTATGGCGGCGAAGAATTTGCGCTGATCCTGCCCAACACACCGCGCTCGGGCGCGATGACGTTTGCGCGCGCGCTGGGCCAGCTGCTGCGCGTGCGCGCCATCGCCCACCCCGACTCGCCGCTGGGCAGTGAGCTGACGCTGTCGGGCGGCATCACCACCTGCCTGCCCGACGACAACACCAGCGCCGAGAGCATGCTCATGCGCGCCGACCAGGCGCTGTATGCTGCCAAGGCCCAAGGGCGCGACCGCTTCTTCAGCTTCGAGATGCAGATGGACACGGTCGAGCAGCGGCTGGCCTGATGCACGGCGCCCTCTCTTTTGCGGGCGCTGCGGCGCCCGGTGTTCTTTTCGGACCGACCATGCAACGCTCCCTCAAGCTCTACCTGCCCGAATGGGCCCAGGACTGGCTCGAACTCATCGTGCCGGGCCTGCAGATCCTGCTGATCCTGCTCGCCGCGCTGCTGCTGCAGTACCTGCTGCGCCGCCTCGTGGCACGCGCGAGCCAGCACTACGCGCTGCCGCACGAGCTGCTCGTGCCGATCAAGGCCCTGCTGCGCTGGACCATCATGCTCAGCGCGGTGCTGCTGGTGCTCGAGCGCCTGGGCGTGTCCGCCACTGTGCTGTGGACGGCCTTCACGGGCTTTGCCACCGTGGCCGCGGTGGCCTTCTTTGCCGCCTGGAGCGTGCTGTCCAACCTGTTTTGCGCGTTCCTGATCTTCACCGTGGGGCCGTTTCGCGTGGGTGACACCATCGAGCTGCTCGACACCGCCGACAAGCCCGGCGCACGCGGGCGCGTGGTGGACATCAACCTGCTCTACACCACGCTCGAAGACAGTCTGGTCGAGGGCACCGGCACCTTGTTGCAGATTCCGAACGCGCTGATCTTCCAGCGCGTGGTGCGGCGCTGGAGGATGGGCCAGCCCGTGCCGCCGGTGCTCGATGCGTATGCGGCAGCGGCCGAACGTGCTGCCGCCGCCGCGTCGCCCGTACCCGGTGCCGCGGCCACGCCGGGCAGCGGCACCCCCGGCCAGCGCTGAATCAGGGCAGCATCTCGAGCGCCTGCAGATAGGCCGGCTGGAACATCAGGTCGTCCCAGGCCTGCGGCAGGGTGTGCGGCAGCAGCGCCACGCGGCGCGCCTCGCTGTCGGCGCTGGGCTGCCAGTGGCCTTGGCGCTGCTGCTGCGCCAGGCCGTCGAGCAGTTCGTCGACGGCGGCGCCGTCGCCCAGGCTCTGGTTGCACAGCAGCACCAGGTCGCAGCCGGCCTGCAGGGCGACCACGGCGGCCTCGGTGTAGCCCACCAGTTGCCCGTCGATGCGGCGTGCGCCCTCCATGCTCAGGTCGTCGCTGAAGATGGCGCCGTCAAAACCCAGGCGCTGGCGCAGGATGTCTTGCAGCCACCTGCGCGAAAAGCCCGCCGGCCGGCGGTCCACCTTCGGGTAGACCACGTGCGCGGGCATGACGCTGGTGAGCGTGCTGCGCAGCCACGGGTAGGGAGCGGCGTCGTCGGCCAGGATGGCCTTGAGGCTGCGCGGATCGACCGGCACCTCGGTGTGCGAATCGGCCCGGACGAAGCCATGGCCGGGAAAGTGCTTGCCGCAGTTGGCCATGCCGGCCTGCAGCAGGCCATGCATCAGGCTCTTGGCCAGCAGTGCCACCACGCGCGGGTCGCGGTGGAAGGCGCGGTCGCCGATGACCGAACTCTCGCCCCAATCGAGGTCGAGCACGGGCGTGAAGGAGAAGTCCACGCCGCACGAGCGCAGCTCGCTGCCCAGCACATAGCCGGCCGCCGTGGCGGCGTTGGTGGCGCGCATCGCGCCGCTGCCCTGCCCGCCCTTGCCGTCGTGCATCCACATCTCGCCCAGCGCGCGCATCGGCGGCAGGTGGGTGAAGCCGTCGGAGCGAAAGCGCTGCACGCGCCCGCCCTCGTGGTCGACGCAGACCAGCAGGTCGCCGCGCACGGCCTTGATGGCGCTGGTCAGTTCGAGCAGCTGGGCACGGTTTTCCCAGTTGCGCGCGAACAGGATCACGCCGCCGGTCAGCGGGTGCGCGAGGCGTCGGCGGTCGGCGGCGCTGAGCGCGGTGCCGGCAATGTCGAGAACGATCGGGGCGTGTTCGGTCATGGTCTTCACGGTTTACTATTTATTTGATAGCTACTTGCGCTTACCCTGTAAGCGTTACAGGGCTGTTTTCTCTACAACACAGAAACTGGCGGCGTAGTCGGATTCGTCGGTCACGCTGAGGTGCACGCTGAGCCCGCGCGCGTCAAACCATTGCTTGAGCGCGCCGTGCAGCACGATGGTGGGCTGGCCGCTGGCGAGGTTGGCGACTTCGCAGCTGCGCCAGGTCATGGGCATGACCATGCCCAGGCCAATGGCCTTGCTGAACGCCTCCTTGGCGGAAAAGCGCGTGGCCAGGTAGCGCACGCCGCGCTCGGGCCAGCGCGCGCTGCGGCTGTGCCAGGTGGCCAGCTCGGCCTCGGTCAGCACCCTGGCGGCAAAGCGGTCGCCATGGCGATCGAGCGTGGCGCGGATGCGGCGCACATCGCAGATGTCGGTGCCAATGCCGTAGATCATGGATTTGAATGAAATCTGGCTCTCACGCTGATGGGTAAAGCGCTAGCAGCTATCAATTCAGGAGTTTTCTGCCGCACAACCGGCGTCGATGCAGGCCTGGTAGGCCTGCACCGCGACGCCGTAGCCTAGCTCGAGCGCGTCGGCGATCAGCGCGTGGCCGATCGAGACCTCCTGCACGCCCGGCACGCCGCGCACGAAGGCCGCCAGGTTGTCGCGGTTCAGGTCGTGCCCCGCGTTCACGCCCAGGCCGGCGCCCTGCGCGGCCTGGGCGGCGGCGCGGTAGCGCTCCAGCTCCGCGGCCTGGCGCGGCGTGCCCCAGGCCGCGGCATAGGGCTCGGTGTAGAGCTCGACGCGGTCGGCGCCCACGGCCCTGGCCTGCGCCATCTGTTCGGGCACCGGGTCCATGAACAGGCTCACGCGCACGCCCAGCTGCCGGCACTCGGCGATCAGCGGCGCCAGGCGCTCGGCGTCCTGCGGAAAGTTCCAGCCGTGGTCGCTGGTGAACTGGTCTTCGCTGTCGGGCACGAAGGTGGCCTGCTGCGGGCGCACCTGGCGGATGAACTCCATCAGGTTGTGCGAGGGGTTGCCCTCGATGTTGTATTCGCGCCCGGGCCACGCCTCTAGCAGCGCGGCCAGCTCGAACACGTCGTGCGCGCGGATGTGGCGCTCGTCGGGGCGCGGGTGCACGGTGATGCCCTGGGCGCCGGCCTGCAGGCACAGCTCGGCGGCGCGCAGCACGCTCGGGATGCCCAGGTGGCGCGTGTTGCGCACCAGCGCAACCTTGTTGACGTTGACCGACAGGGCGGTGCGGTGTTCAGCGGTAGGAGGGGTCATAGGTTTTGCAGATCGAGCATCAGCTGGCGCGTGCGCAGCAACGGGCTGCCGCAATGGTATTGCAGCAGGGCCCGCAGTTGCGGCTTGAGCTCGAAGGCCACGGGCGCGCAGGCGCGCAGCAGTGCGGCAAAGCGCACGCCGCCGTCGAGCGCGCGCTGCAGCGCCTGCCACTGCGCGCCGCTGAGGCTGGCGCGCTCGCCGGGCGTGGCGGCGCGCAGGCCGCCTTCGGGCACCAGGGTGTAGCGCGCCTCGCCCTGCAGCGCGCCGAGGGTCAGGGTTTGCGCGTCGAGCGTGGGCAGCAGGCCGATCTCGCGCAGCAGCAGCAGCTCGAAGGTGCGCAGCACGGGTTCGAGCGCGTCGCCATGCTCGCTGGCGAGCACGCGCACCACGCCGGCGTAGGCATCGAACAGCGCGGGGTGCGGGTCGTCGCGTGCCAGCAGGCGCAGCAGCAGCTCATTGAGGTAGGTGCCCGAGAGCAGCGCGTCGCCTGTGGGCATGGTGTGGCCGCCCACCCACTCGGCGCCCTTCAAGGTGTGGATGTCGTTGGCGCCTGCGGCTGCAGCGCTGCTGTGCGTCCAGGTCAGGTTCAACGGCTGCAGCGGCAGCAGCACCGGGCGGAAGTTGGAGCTGGGCTTCTTGGCGCCCTTGGCGACCAGCGCCACGCGCCCGTGCTGGCGCGTGAACACCTCCAGGATCAGGCTGCTCTCGCTCCAGTCGTAGCGGTGCAGCACAAAGGCGGGTTCGTGGGTGAAGCGGCGCGCGGTGGCCACGGCATTCCTTCAGGCGCCGGCCCGGCGCGGCTGCGCGCGCCGGGCCGGGCCCCGCACGGCCGCACCAGGGGCCGGGGCGCGGCCGGCGCTGCGGTGGCTCACGTCACTCGTAGCCGAACGAGCGCACGCGCGCCTCGTCGTCGGCCCAGCCCGAGCGCACCTTGACCCACAGCTCCAGGAACACCTTGCAGTCCATGAGCTTTTCAAGCTCCTGGCGCGTTTCCATGCCGATGCGTTTCAGGCGCTCGCCCTTGTCGCCGATGACCATGGCCTTGTGGCTGTCGCGCTCGACCACGATGGTGGCGGCAATGCGCACCAGGCGCTTGTGGTTCTTGCTCTTTTCTTCGCCGAACTGGTCGATGATCACCGTCGAGGTGTAGGGCAGCTCGTCGCCGGTGAAGCGGAACAGCTTCTCGCGCACCGTCTCGGACGCCAGAAATTTCTCGCTGCGGTCGGTCAGCTCGTCCGCGTCGTACCACCAGGGCGCCTCGGGCAGGTACTTCTCGCAGATGCCGTAGAGGCGCTGGATGTCGTTCTTGTTCTTGGCCGACATCGGCACGAACTCGGCAAACGGATGGCGCTCCTGCATGCTCTTGAGCCAGGGCGCGATGTCGGCGCGGCGGTGGATGTTGTCGAACTTGTTGGCGATCAGCAGCGTGGGAATGCCGGGCTTGAAGAGCGACAGCACCTTGGCGTCGGCCAGCGTGAAGCTGCCGGCCTCGACCACGAACAGGATCAGGTCCACGTCGCTGATGACGCCCATCACGGTCTTGTTGAGCGACTTGTTCAGCGCCGTGGCGTGGCGCGTCTGGAAGCCGGGCGTGTCGACGAACACGAACTGCGTCTGTCCCAGCGTGCGGATGCCGGTGATGCGGTGGCGCGTGGTCTGCGCCTTGCGCGAGGTGATGCTGATCTTCTGCCCCACCAGCGCATTGAGCAGCGTGGACTTGCCGACGTTGGGCTTGCCGACGATGGCAATCACGCCGCAGCGCTGCGGGCCGCCCGCGCCCTCTTCGGCCGCAGGCTCGGGTGCTTCGGACACTTCGGTCGCTTCGGACACATCGGGCGCGCCAGCGGTCTGCGAAGCCACGGGAGTTTCAAGGTCTTTCAGCGCTTCAGCGCTGACGGGGTCTGCGCTGGCAGCTACTTTTTTGGTAGCGTCGTTCATGGTTTCTTTGCTTTCAGGGTGGCCAGCATGGCGGCGGCGGCAGCTTGCTCGCCGGCCCGGCGCGAGCCACCAATGCCGCGCTCGGTGAGCGCCAGTTCGGGGATGTGGCATTCCACATCGAAGGTTTGCCGGTGGGCCGCGCCCACGGTGGCCACCACGCGGTATTCGGGCAGCTTCATTTTGCGGCCCTGCAGCCACTCCTGCAACGCGGTCTTGGGGTCCTTGGCAGCGGCTTGCATTTGCGGGTTGATCTCGACCGCGGCGAACAGCCGGTGCACGAGGGCCTCGGCCGGGCCATACCCGGCGTCGAGGTAGACGGCGCCGATCAGGGCCTCGACAGCGTCGGCCAGGATCGACGGGCGCTTGTGCCCGCCCGAGCGCGATTCACCCTCGCCCAGGCGCAGCACTTCGGCCACCTGCAGCCCCAGCGCCAGCTGGTGCAGCGTCTCTTGCTTGACCATGTTGGCACGCACGCGCGAGAGGTCGCCCTCGGGCTGCGCGCTCAGGCGCGCATAGAGCAGGCTGGCCACGGCCAGGTTGAGCACCGAGTCGCCGAGGAATTCCAGGCGCTCGTTGTGGTCGGCGCTGAAGCTGCGGTGCGTCACGGCACGCTGCAGCAGTGCGGGATCGGAAAATTGGTGCTGCAGGCGCGCCTGCAGCGAGACAAGACCGGGCTGCACTTAGTCGGTCTGCGCTTGGAAGCGGTAGACGAGGTAGGCCGGGCCCGCGAGCGGAATCTCGCGCGCGTAGTTGAACGACACCACCACCTTCTCGCCGCGCTTGGTGACGTCGAGGTCGGAGCCCTTGACCGAGTGGATGTCGTCGATCGCGGCGGCACGGTCGAACGCGGCGCGCACGGCCGGCACCGTAGTTTCATGCTTGGCCTTGTCGATGGCCTTGCGGGCCGCCTGGTACTCCAGGAAGATCGGCAGCGACTGGCCACCGATGGCAAAGACCGACACGGCCAGCACGCCCGCGACGATCAGGCCGATGAACGACATGCCGCTCTGGCGCGACCGGATGGCTGTGCGATGAATCCCCATGCCCCACTCCCTCTTGCTTGTGTACCGCGGCGGCGGCTCAGTTGAACGACCCGATGCGCTTGAGATTGCCAAAATTCATCCAGACAAAAAAGGCCCTGCCCACGATGTTCTTGTCGGGCACGAAGCCCCAGTAGCGTGAATCGAGCGAATTGTCGCGGTTGTCGCCCATCATGAAGTAGTGGCCCTCGGGCACCTTGCAGACCACGCCCTCGACGCTGTAGCGGCAGTTTTCGCGGTAGGCGAAGTTGCTGGCGCCCTGGACGAAGGCGGGCACCTCGGGGTTGTTGAGCAGGCGGTGGCTGTGCGTGCCCAGCTGCTCCTGGTACTGCTTGAAGTAGCGCATGGCGTCTTCATCGAAGAAGTCGGGCGCGGCTGCGGTGGGCACGGCCTGGCCATTGATGGTCAGGCGCTTGTTCAGGTAGGCGACCTCGTCGCCGGGTACGCCGACCACGCGCTTGATGTAGTCCAGGCTGGGCTGCGGCGGGTAGCGGAACACCATCACGTCGCCACGCTGGGGGGGGGTGCCTTCGGTGATCTTGGTGTTGATGACCGGCAGGCGCACGCCATAGGTGAACTTGTTCACCAGGATCAGGTCGCCCACCAGCAGCGTCGGGATCATCGAGCCCGACGGGATCTTGAACGGTTCGAACAGGAAAGAGCGCAGCAGGAACACGGCCGCGATGACCGGAAACAGTCCCGCCGTCCAGTCCAGCCACCAGGGCTGCATGAGGATGCGGCCCTTGGCTTCCTGCACGTCCACATCGACCTTGGCGATGCCCATGCGGTCGAGTTCGGCGCGGCGTTGCACGGCAGCGTCCTCGATCGCCTGCGCGGCGCGGCGGCGCTGCGGCAGGAAGTACAAGCGCTCGGCCAGCCAGTAGCAGCCGGTGACCACGGTGGCCAGGAACAGCAGCAGCGCGAAGTTGCCTTCGATCGCGCCGAAATACCAGGCGCCGACATAGGCCACGAACGCCGCGAGCACCAGCGCGGTGAGAACCTGCACGGCCCGCATCAGTCTTCCACCTGCAAAATGGCCAGGAAGGCCTCCTGGGGCACCTCGACCGAACCGATCTGTTTCATACGTTTTTTGCCTGCTTTTTGTTTTTCGAGGAGCTTGCGCTTGCGGCTGACGTCGCCGCCGTAGCATTTTGCCAGCACGTTCTTGCGCAGCGCCTTGATGGTTTCGCGGGCAATGATGTTGGCGCCGATCGCGGCCTGGATGGCGACGTCGTACATCTGGCGGCTGATGATTTCGCGCATCTTCGCGACCACGGCGCGGCCCCGGTACTGCGACTGGCTGCGGTGCACGATGATCGACAGCGCATCGACCTTCTCGCCATTGAGCAGGATGTCGACCTTCACCACGTCGGACGCGCGGTACTCCTTGAACTCGTAGTCCATCGATGCGTAGCCGCGCGATACCGATTTGAGCTTGTCGAAGAAGTCGAGCACGATCTCGCCCAGCGGCATCTCGTAGGTCAGCATGACCTGGCGGCCGTGGTAGGCCATGTTCATCTGCACGCCGCGCTTCTGGTTGGCCAGCGTCATCACCGGGCCGACGTAGTCTTGCGGCATGTACAGGTGCACGGTGACGATGGGCTCGCGAATTTCTTCCAGGCGCCCCTGGTCGGGCATCTTGGAAGGGTTCTCGACCATGAGCACTTCGCCATCGGCCCGGACCACCTGGTAGACCACGCTGGGCGCGGTGGTGATCAGGTCCTGGTCGAACTCGCGCTCCAGGCGCTCTTGCACGATCTCCATGTGCAGCAGGCCCAGGAAGCCGCAGCGAAAGCCAAAGCCCAAGGCCTGGCTGACTTCGGGCTCGTACTGCAGCGAGGCGTCGTTGAGCTTGAGTTTTTCGAGCGCATCGCGCAGCTGGTCGTATTCGCTCGCCTCGGTCGGGTACAGGCCGGCAAACACCTGGGGCTGGATTTCCTTGAAGCCGGGCAAGGCCTCGGCGGCCGGGCCCGCGTTGTTGGGCAGCTTCTTTTCGAGCGTGATGGTGTCGCCCACCTTGGCCGCCTGCAACTCCTTGATGCCGGCGATGATGTAGCCCACCTGGCCCGCATCGAGCGACGTGCGCGGCTCGTTGGCCGGGGTGAAGACCCCGAGGTTATCGGCGTTGTAGACCGCACCGGAGGCCATCATCTTGAAGCGCTCGCCCTTGAGCAACCGGCCATCGACCACGCGCACCAGCATCACGACGCCCACATAGGGATCGAACCAGCTGTCGATGATCATCGCGCGCAGCGGGCCCGTGGGGTTGCCTTTGGGGGGCGGCACCTTGGCCACGACGGCTTCGAGGATGTCGTCGATGCCCATGCCGCTCTTGGCCGAACACGGAATGGCGTCGGTCGCGTCGATGCCGATCACGTCCTCGATCTCGGCCCGCGCGTTGTCGGGGTCGGCGTTGGGCAGGTCCATCTTGTTGAGCACGGGCAGCACTTCCACGCCCAGCTCCAGCGCGGTGTAGCAGTTGGCCACGGTCTGTGCCTCCACGCCCTGCGAAGCATCGACCACCAGCAGCGCGCCTTCGCACGCCGACAGCGAGCGGCTCACTTCGTACGAGAAGTCGACGTGGCCGGGTGTGTCGATCAGGTTCAGGTTGTAGACCTGCCCGTCCCGGGCCTTGTACTGCAGCGCCGCCGTCTGCGCCTTGATGGTGATCCCGCGCTCCTTCTCGATGTCCATCGAGTCGAGCACCTGGGCCTCCATATCGCGTTCGGCAAGGCCGCCGCAACGCTGGATCAGGCGGTCGGCCAGCGTCGACTTGCCGTGGTCAATGTGCGCAATGATGGAAAAATTTCGGATGTGATTCATCAACGGAAAACGTCAAGTGATGGGATGGCAAAGCTGCGCGCAAGAAAAAAGGGCGCGTCGATTGGTGACGCGCCCTGAACCAACATCTTTGGCAACTGCGATGGTTGGAGCTTCATTGTAGGCAAAAAGACCGCTGGTTCATGCTGGCACCACGCCGGCTGGGATGGGCTGTGTTGCCACACACGCATTATTCACACTGCATGGACCGTCGCCCCAGCCCACCGTGGTCAAGCTTTGTGGCATCTGTGCACCATCGCTGCACTCTGGTCGCAATTCCGCATCGCGGCTTTTTGGACCTTGATATGCCGATATGTGCGCATTAAAAGCCGTCATTCTACCAATTTCGACCATTGAGAAGGCAACCGGCAGCAGGGCGCCCATCTTGGAAAGTTTTGCGCGATGCTGCAGGAATCTAGGCCCTGCTGCCAATGCCCCTTCGGACGCCTCCTCATCGAGTCGGCCGGATCAGCGCGTACTGCGCCCATTCACCGCGCCGGAACAGCACATTCACGGGCTTGTTCTTGTCGGCCTTCGCCAGCGCGGCCTCCAGCTCCTTGAGATTGGAAACCTCGGTGTTGGCCACTCCCAGGATCACATCGCCCTCGCGCAGTCCGGCGCGCGCGGCCGCGTCGGTGGCACGCCTCCACCCGCACCCCGCCCTTGAGCTTGAGTTCCTTCTTCTGCGCGTCGGTCAGTTCGGAGAGCGACAGCCCCCATTGCTGCGCCAGCGCCGAGGCCTTGGGCTTGGGCTTGGTGTCGCGCTCTGCGGCCTTGCGCACGGGCGCTTCCGGCTCGATTTCAGCGATGGTGATGGCAAGGTCGCGCGCCTTGCCGCGCCGGAAGACCGTGACCGTGCTCTTGGTCCCCGGCTTGGTGTTGCCGACCATGCGCGGCAGGTCGCTGACCTTATCGATGGCCTTGCCCTCGAACCGCGTGATGACGTCCCCGGCCTCGACGCCGGCCTTTTCGGCGGGCGAGCCCGACTCGACCCCCGTGACCAGTGCGCCCTGCTGCTTGCCCAGCCCCAGCGACTCGGCCACGTCCTTGCCCACAGGGCCAATCTGCACGCCGATGCGCCCGCGCGTGACGCGCCCGCTCACGCGCAGCTGCTCGCTCACGCGCATGGCCTCGTCAATGGGAATCGCAAACGAGATGCCCATGAAGCCGCCCGAGCGCGAATAGATCTGGCTGTTGATGCCGATCACCTCGCCGCGCATGTTGATCAGCGGACCGCCCGAGTTGCCGGGATTGATGGCCACATCCGTCTGGATGAAAGGCAGGTAGTCGCCCGTATCGCGCTGCTTGGCGCTCACGATGCCCGCTGTCACGGTATTTTCGAGCCCGAACGGCGAGCCGATGGCCATCACCCATTCGCCGACCTTCAGGCGCGAGATGTCGCCAATCTTCACTGCAGGCAGGCCGGTGGCCTCGATCTTGACCACCGCCACGTCGGTGCGCTTGTCGGCACCGACGATCTTGGCCTTGAATTCGCGCTTGTCCGTCAAGGTCACCAGAACCTCGTCCGCGCCCTCCACGACATGGGCATTGGTCATGACATAGCCATCGGCGCTCAGGATAAAGCCGGAGCCCACGCCACGCGGCTGCGGCTCGTCTTCCTGCGGTGAGCGATCGGGACGCTGCTGGCGCGGCATGTTGGGAATGGGCACGCCAAAACGCCGGAAAAACTCCAGCATGTCCTCGTCCATGCCATTGGCACTGCCGCGTGCCGCCACCTTCTCCACCGTGCGGATGTTCACCACCGACGGTCCCACCTGTTCCACCAGATCGGTGAAGTCCGGCAATCCCCGCACTGAAGCGGGCTGGGCATAGGCCCCGCCCACTGGCACTGCGGCCATGCCAGCCACCGCAGCGAACACGCTGGCCAATGCAAACGCGTGCAGAGCCTTCCAATCGATCTTCATCATCAACAACCTTTCTAAAATCCAGCGAACCATGCGCGCCCACGGCGCCTGGCATTGTGAAACCCGGCTTCGCAATTGGTTCCGCACCGCGGCGGACCCGGTTTTTCTCAGCGCTTGCGCTCCAGCCGGGACGCAAACAGCTGCAGCGTTTCCGGCGGTACCTCGCCCACCGCCGTGACCCAATGGTCCGTGCCCAGGCGCTGCGCCAGCGTGTGCGTGGCCCCCATGCTCCAATGCCCGGCGCGGTGGCGATGGGGATCGTAGACATCGAGGAACAGGGACACTGTCGCCAATCCGTCCGAGTAAATGCACTGCAAGGCGCTTGCGCCCTCCTCTTCGTGCCCGGCACGTGCCCCATGGTGGTAGCAGTTCAGCGGCACAAAGCCATCGACAGGCTGCCGCAGCACCCAGCCGTGCTCGGCCGCAGACGTTTTACGCCGAGGCACGCTCACCACCTGGTAGCCACTCGTGTCGTCCATCATGCGGCGCAGTGGCTGCAGGGGCACGCGGGCATTCAGGTCAATCTCTGAAAAGGCCACCTGCTCCAGCACCTGACCGCCGGACTCGAGGGTCTGGATCTTGAGCACCAGGCCGGATGCGCGCTCGCTCCAGATGCGGTAGCCATAACGCAAGGCATCCCGCGGCTGCAGCCACAGCACATCGGCCGACAAGCCCGCCACGCGCTCGCCGGCAAGGCGCTGCGCACTGTAGAACCTGGCCACCTCTGCGCCGCCGGGCCCAGGCAACTGCGGAAAGGCACCGGCTTGCTCGCGTTGCTCCGAACGCGCGGCGCGCGCCTGGGGCCAGAAGGTGCGCACTTCGTCGTTGTGGCGGTAGGTGATGCGGGGCGTCCCCGTCAGGGCCTCGACGCGCTCCATCTGCTGCGTGCCCATGCAGGCATGCACGATGCGCGAACTGGCCATGGCACCCGAAGCGGAAGACACCACAAAGGTGCCGACATAGCTGCGCGTGCGCGACGCGGTGTGCCAGCGCTCGATCCATTGCGCGATGTCTTCCTGAGCGGAACCGGGCAGTGCTGCTGCAGCCGCGGTTGCAGGCGCAGACGCAGGCGCGGCCCCCAGCGGGAGCACAGCACCGCCGGCCGCGATCCCAACGGCGGCCCAGCGCCAGAGCTCCCATGAACTGTGTCTTGCCTGCCTGCGCGCGCCGCGCAGCGGATCGGGGTGCGCTCTCACGTCTTCACGTGGGCCAGCGGTCAACGGGCCGGCGCCTCGAAGGTGGCATTGCGCAAGAATCCCGCCGGCATTTGCAACGCGGAGGTGCCACCAAACTGCTTGTGCGCAGCCAAGAGTTCATCCAGGCGCGGGTCACGGAGCATGACCTGGGGCGCCTGGTTCTCTGCCACAGCCACAGCGGCCTGCTCGGGCGCCGGTGGCGCCAGCAGCGAGCTGCGCACCCGACGGGCTGCCGTTCTGCAAGGTGTCCCAGGAATTCCAGCCGACCGCCAGCACCACGGCCATGGAAGCCAAGCCCGCCGCCATCTTCCAGCGAAACACCGAGGCATTCGCGGCCTCTGGCATGGCAGCGGAGGGCTCGGCAATCTGCTGCAAACCCGCATGCACCGGCAAGGGGCGCAGGGGCTGGGGTTCACGCGCCAACTGCTGCTGCAGCCGGCTGAGAAAATCAGCGTCGCTGGCATGGCGGGCCAGTTCGGGCGAGCGCAGCACATCCCCTACCACATGGTAGAGCTCCCATGTCGCCAGCCCTTCGGCCGTATGCGCGAACTGCAAGGCCTGCGCCATCGCCTCGCCCTGAAGCTGCCCGTCTGCCAAGGCAGAGAGCTGTTCTCGTTGGTCCAAAATTTCATTCATGGTGTCACCTGTCAACCCATTTGGCACTTACCACCGCTTGCCCGTCTGGTTCTCCAGAAGCGGCCGCACACGCACCGAAATCGCCTCGCGCGCTCGAAAGATGCGCGAGCGAACCGTGCCGATCGGGCAGGCCATCGCGGTGGCGATTTCTTCATAGCTGAGCCCCTCGATCTCGCGCAGGGTCACCGCCTGGCGCAAGTCTTCGGGCAAAGCGTCCATGGCCGCATTCACCGCTGCCGCAATTTCTTGCGCAGCCAGCACGGTTTCTGGGGTTTCGTCGGTGGTTAGTTCGTGGCCGAGGCGCGAAGTTTCATCTTCATCGTCGCCACCGCGCAAGGCGCCTTCGTAGACCACCGGGTTGCGCTTGAGGTCCATCAGCGCTTTCTTGGCGGTGTTGACGGCGATGCGGTACAGCCAGGTATAGAACTGGGCCTCGCCACGGAACTGGTGCAGGGCCCGGTAGGCGCGGATAAAGGTTTCCTGCGCAATGTCCTGGATCAGGTCGGTGTCGCGGACCATGCGGCCAATGAGCCGCTCTATGCGCCGCTGGTACTTGATGACCAGCAACTCATACGCCCGCTGGTCGCCCGCAACCGTGCGCTCGACGAGTTGCAGGTCGCTGTGGTCGGCAGCGGGCGGATCGGCGGGGGGCAAAACGGTCATGGATGAGAAGGTGTCACGCCTGGGGGCCGCTGTGCGAGGCGTGGCTGGAAATATCCGCAGCGTCCTGCCTGGCGCGCGAATATACCGCACGGCGCAGATCCCCCCAATGCTCTGGCGCGCTGCACTGCTCCAGCCACAACCAGTGCCCACGGCCCGGCCGGGGCAGCTCCGGTTGCAAACGCACCCACAGGCAGCGCTGCAGATCGAGATGGACCTGTATCGTCGCTGGGGATGCAATGGCTCCTGCAGGGGCTTCCAGGCTCCAGTGGCTGCCATTCCATATCAGCGTGGCCGGTCGCCAGCTGCACCAGAAATGCAGGGCCAGGGCACAGCACCCTAGCCACAGCACACCAGCCGCTCCCACCATGGCATTGCGCGGCCCGGCACCCCAAAGCGCCCAGGCGAGCAGCGCCAGAAAGCCTGCAGTTGCATATGCCACCAGCGCCCAGCCGAGCCAGACACCGCGCGCCACGGGGTAGCGCACAGCAGGTGCGTGGTGGCGGAGAAAAGAAGACATCACGCCGTCAGGCGGCCCACGCCGGAATTCGCGTGCATCGAGCAGCACAGGACGTGAGGCAGCGCCGCCCGCAGCGGGTGCGGCCCCCGCGCGTCAAGCGCGCTTGAAGACCAGCGTGCCGTTGGTGCCGCCAAAACCGAAGTTGTTCTTGACGGCCACATCCACCTTCATGTCCCGCGCGGTATTGGCGCAGAAGTCCAGGTCGCACTCTGGATCCTGGTTGTCCAGATTGATGGTGGGTGGCACCTTCTGGTGGTACAGCGCCAGCACCGTGAAGATGCTTTCGATACCGCCTGCGCCGCCCAGCAGGTGGCCGGTCATGGATTTGGTGGAGCTGACCACGGTGCGTTTGGCGTGTTCGCCCAGCGCCGCCTTGATGGCATTGGTTTCGTTGATGTCGCCCAGCGGGGTGGACGTGCCATGCGCATTGAGGTAGTCCACCTGGTCGGCGTTGATGCCGGCATTGCGCAACGCATTCAGCATGGCGCGGCGCGGGCCGTCCATGTTGGGGGCGGTCATGTGCCCGGCATCGGCACTCATGCCAAAGCCGCTCAGTTCCGCATAAATCTTGGCGCCGCGGGCCTTGGCATGCTCATACTCTTCGAGCACCATCACGCCCGCGCCTTCACCCAGCACAAAACCGTCGCGGTCCCTGTCCCACGGCCGCGATGCCGCCTTCGGGTCGTCGTTGCGCGTCGAAAGGGCGCGCATGGCCGCAAAGCCGCCAATGCCCAGCGGCGAGACGGTCGACTCCGTACCACCGGCCACGACCACGTCGGCATCGCCGTATTCGATCATGCGACCGGCTTCGCCGATGCAATGCAGTCCCGTGGTGCAGGCCGTGACGACCGCCAGATTCGGCCCCTTGAAGCCAAAACGCATCGACACATGCCCGGCCACCATATTGATGATGGAAGCAGGCACGAAAAACGGCGTAATGCGGCGCGGACCGCGGTTCGCATACTCGGCGTGGGTGTTCTCGATCAGCGGCAGGCCGCCGATGCCCGAGCCGATCACGCAGGCAATGCGCGTGGCCAGCTCTTCATCCAGCGCCTCGCCCGTGGGCAGGCCGGCATCCGCCACGGCCTGGGCGGCTGCGGCAACACCGAAATGGATGAAGGAGTCCATGGTGCGCGCCTCTTTGGCGCTCATGTAGGACTCCAGATCAAAACCCTTGACCTCGCCGGCAATCTTGCAGGAGAAATCCGACGCGTCGAACTTCGTGATGAGGTCAATGCCGGACTGGCCAGCGAGGATGTTAGCCCAGGCCTCGGTCACCGTGTTACCCACGGGACTGACGCAGCCCAGGCCGGTCACGACAACGCGACGACGGCTCATGCAGAAAAACCTTGTGCTAAACGCGAGGACAGGCGCAGGGCGCCGCTCAAGCCTTGGGGTGGGTGGTGGCGTAGTCGATGGCGTTTTGCACCGTCGTGATCTTCTCGGCGTCTTCGTCCGGGATCTCGATGCCGAACTCGTCTTCCAAGGCCATCACCAGTTCGACCGTGTCGAGCGAGTCGGCACCCAGGTCGGCCACAAAGGCTTTTTCATTGGTGACTTGAGACTCTTCCACGCCGAGTTGTTCGGCGATGATTTTTTTGACACGTGCTTCGATATCGCTCATGGTTTCCCTCTGGGGGTTGTGAATAGATCCGCGATTCTAGCCGGTTCGGGGAGTTCCCCCTTGAACGGCCCGCCGTACGGATGGAGCGGCGTGTATGCATCAATTACATGTACATGCCGCCATTGACGTGCAATTCCTGCCCCGTCACATAGCCGGCTTCGTTGGATGCGAGATAGGCAACGGCATGCGCAATGTCGGCGGGCTGGCCCAGATGGCCCAGCGGAATCTGGTCCCGCAGCGCCTTTTGCTGCGCTTCGGGCAGCTTGGCGGTCATGTCGGTGTCGATGAAGCCAGGCGCCACGCAGTTGACGGTGATGCCGCGGCTGCCCAGTTCGCGCGCCAGGGCGCGGGCCATGCCGGCGACACCGGCCTTCGCGGCCGCGTAGTTGGCCTGCCCGGGGTTGCCCGAGGCACCGACCACGCTGGTGATGCTGATGATGCGGCCAAAGCGCTGCTTCATCATCGGCCGGATGGCGGCGCGGCTGACGCGGAACACGGCCTTGAGGTTGGTGTCGAGCACCGCGTCCCAGTCGTCGTCCTTCATGCGCATGGCCAGGGTGTCGCGCGTGATGCCGGCGTTGTTCACCAGCACCTGCAGGCCGCCCTGCTCCTTGACGATGCCGTCGATCAGCGCGTCTACGGCCGCGCCGTCGTTCACATCGAGAGCCGCGCCGCGGCAGCCGGGGTGGCCCGCCAGCGCTGCGCTGATGCGCGCCGCGCCTTCGGGGGTGGTGGCGGTGCCGATGACCTGGTAGCCGCGCACGGCCAGCTCTTGGGCGATGGCCGCGCCTATGCCGCGCGACGCGCCGGTGACCAGCGCCACAGGCGCCTTTGCAGTGGATTCGCTCATGCCAGCAGTTCCTTGACTTCGGTGAGGGTGGCGGGGTCGTACAGCGCCGCCCCCACCAGTTCGGCGTCGATGCGACGCACCAGGCCCGCCAGCACCTTGCCGGGGCCGCATTCAATCAGATGGGTGATGCCACGGCCCTTCAGCGCCTGCACGCACTCGACCCAGCGCACGGGCCCGAAAGCCTGGCGGACCAGCGCATCGCGGATGGCGTCGGCGTCCTGCTGCACGGCCACGTCGATGTTGTTGAGCACCGGGATCTGCGGCGCGGCCAGCGCCGTCGCGGCGAGCGCCACGCGCAGCTTTTCAGCGGCAGGCTTCATCAGGCTCGAATGGAACGGCGCGGACACCGGCAGCGGCAGCGCGCGCTTGGCGCCGGCGGCCTTGAGCACCTCGCAGGCCTTTTCCACCGCCGCCTTGCTGCCCGCGATCACGGTCTGCGAGGGGTCGTTGAAATTGACCGCTTCGACCACTTCCACGCCATTTCCGGCCATAGCGCTCGTCACCTCTGCGCAGCCAGCGATGACTTTTGCGGCATCGAGGCCCAGGATGGCGGCCATGGCGCCCGTGCCCACGGGCACGGCTTCCTGCATGGCGGCGGCGCGCAGGCGCACCAGCGGCGCGGCCTGCGCCAGCGTCAGCACGCCCGACGCCACCAGCGCCGAATACTCGCCCAGCGAGTGCCCCGCCACGGCGGCGGGCAGCGCGCCGCCCTCGGCACGCCAGACGCGCCAGGCGGCCACACCGGCCACCAGCATCACGGGCTGGGTGTTGGTGGTCAGCGCGAGCTGCTCCTTGGGGCCTTCCTGGATCAGGCGGCCCACGTCTTCACCCAGGGCGTCGGACGCTTCCTGCAGCGTCTGCACGACGGCCGGGTGATCGCCCCAGCCGTCGAGCATGCCCACGGCCTGCGATCCCTGGCCCGGGAAGACAAATGCAAAAGACTTCATGGTCGTTCTGAAAATAATGGCAAAAACAGGCTCTAACGCTTGCTGCGCAAGCGCCAGAAGCTACAACTTCAGGAGCACCGCGCCCCAGGTGAAGCCACCGCCCACCCCTTCGAGCAGCAGCGTCTCGCCCTTGCGCACCTGGCCCGAGCGCACGCCATGGTCGAGCGCCAGCGGAATCGACGCGGCCGAGGTGTTGCCGTGCTGGTCCACCGTGACCACGACCTTGTCCATGGACAGCTTGAGCTTGCGCGCCGTGCTTTGCATGATGCGGATATTGGCCTGGTGCGGCACCAGCCAGTCGATGTCGGCCTCGGCCAGGCCGGCCTTGTCGAGCGTCGCGCGGGCCGCGCTCTCGAGCAGGCCCACGGCCAGCTTGAACACCGCCTGGCCGTCCATCTTGAGCAGCGGGTCGCCCGTGATCTTTCCGCCCGAGACATGGCCGGGCACGCACAGGATGCCCACGTGCTTGCCGTCGGCATGGAGGTCGCTGGCCAGGATGCCGGGCTCGTCCGACGCTTCCAGCACCACGGCACCGGCGCCGTCGCCAAACAGCACGCAGGTGGTGCGGTCGTCAAAGTCCAGCAGGCGGCTGAAGATTTCGGAACCCACCACCAGGGCCTTGCTGGCCGTGCCGGCGCGGATCATGGCATCGGCCACCGTCAGCGCATAGACGAAGCCGCTGCACACCGCCTGCACGTCAAACGCCGGACAGCCATTGGCGCCCAGCTTGTGCTGCAGGATGGCGGCGGTGGACGGAAACACCATGTCCGGCGTGGACGTGGCGACGATGATCAGGTCGATGTCCTGCGGTGCCAGCCCGGCCGCGGACAGCGCGTGGCGCGCAGCGTCCAGGGCCATGTCGCTGCACGCCACGTCGGGCGCGGCGAAATGGCGCGCCCGGATGCCGGTGCGCTCGACGATCCATTCATCGGAGGTTTCGACGCCCCGCGCAGCCAGCTCGGCCACGAGGTCGGCATTGGACACCCGGCGTGCCGGCAGATGGCTTCCGGTGCCTGTAATACGGGAGTAGCGTTTCATCAATGTGGCGCCGGCGCCGCGCCGCTGTCTGCAGACGCATGTTCGGGCAGCAAGAAAGGCGCTGCGCTGTCGATGCGGTGGCGGACACGGTCCAGCAGGTTGTTGCGGGCTGCATCATACGCGCGGTTCAAAGCGGTCCCAAAGGCCACGTCGTCGGCGGAACCATGGCTTTTGAACACCAGGCCACGCAGCCCGAGCAAGGCTGCGCCGTTGTAGCGGCGGTGATCCACCTTGTCTTTGAACGCAGATAGCACCGGATAGGCAACGATAGCGGCCATTTTGGTGAACGCGTTGCGCGAAAATTCCTGCTTGAGGAAAGCCCCCACCATGCTGGCCAGGCCTTCGCTGGCCTTGAGCGCCACATTGCCGACAAAACCGTCGCAGACGACGATGTCGGTCGTTCCCTTGAAAATGTCGTTGCCCTCGACATTGCCATAAAAATTCAGCAATCCGGAGTTGCCGGCCGTACGCAGCAAATCACCGGCTTTTTTGATGACATCGCTGCCCTTGATGGCCTCTTCGCCGATGTTGAGCAAACCCACCGTGGGCTGCTCCTTGCCTTTGAGGACCGAATCGAGCGCCGACCCCATGACCGCGAACTGCAGCAGGTGCTGCGCGCTGCAATCCACGTTGGCGCCCAGATCGAGCACCGTGGTGGAGCCGCCGCGGGCATTGGGCAGCTGGCTGGCAATGGCAGGCCGGTCGATGCCGTCGAGCGTCTTGAGCACATAGCGCGCAATGGCCATCAAGGCGCCGGTGTTGCCCGCAGACACGGCGGCATCGGCAGCGCCGTTCTTGACCTGCTCGATGGCCACGCGCATGGACGAATTTTTCTTGCGGCGCAGGGCCACTTCGACCGGGTCGTCCATGGCCACGACTTCGCTGGCAGGCACCAGCGTGGCGCGCTCGTGCACAAAGCCCTGCAGCGCCTCGGGCAGCCCCACCAGCAGCAGCCGCGCGTCGGCATGGACGCTCAGAAATTGGCGGCACGCTGCCAGCGTGACCCGGGGGCCGTGGTCGCCCCCCATGCAATCGACAGCCAGGGTAATCATTGAAGGTGTGTCTGGCCGCTGATGCAGCCCAAGTTGAAAGTGCAGCGCACAAAACAAAGGCCCGTGCTACTCAGTAGCAACGGGCCCCGGCGATCGAAGCTCGTGAACGAATCAGGCTTCGGCCTTGTTCTTCAGCACCTGGCGACCACGGTAGAAGCCATTGGGGCTGATGTGGTGGCGCAGGTGCGTTTCGCCCGTGGTGGGCTCCACAGCGATGCCGGGCACATTCAGTGCATTGTGCGAGCGGTGCATGCCGCGCTTGGAAGGGGATTTTTTGTTTTGCTGAACGGCCATGGTCGGCTCCTGGTCTGAAAAAGGGGTGGGTAAAAACGCGATCAGCCCATTCAAAAGACACAAGGGGATTCGCGCGAAGCCTTCAATTATATCCGAAGCGGATTTAGCTTTCGGGTTTGTCGACGCGCAGGGTCGCCAGGGCCGCGAACGGATTGGGTTTTTCGGCGCTCGCGGCCTCGAAATCGTCCTCGCTCGAGGCCATGGGCACGGCTACGGGGCACACGTCGTGGCGCGGCACCACGGGCAAGGCCATCAGCAGTTCGTCCTCGATGAGTTCGTGCAGGTCGAATTCGCGGCTGAGCGCCAGCAGGTCTTCCTCGACGTCGTCGTCGAGCGCTTCGGCCGTGGCCTCGTCGGCGACAAAGCGGAACGAGCGATCGACCTCCAGGGGCACATCCACCGGCGTCATGCAGCGCTGGCACACCATCGGGAACGCGGCCTGCGCCTTCAGGTGCAGCCACACCTGGCTGACATCCCCGTCGAGCACGCGCAGCTCGCCGTGCGCCTGCCAGTCCACATACAAGTCGGGGTGCAGGCCCTGGGCTTCCTGCGCCAGGCGCTCGTATTTCAACAGGGAGTCGTGCCCGTTCAGCTGGGCGCCCGCCTGCACAAAAGCCTTGACATCGAGCCGGTCGGGTGAGTAGTCCTTGGTCATGCGCGCAGTGTAAGAGAATCAAGGCATGCACGATTTCGTCTCCCCACAGCGGCCCCTGGTTTTGGGTTCGACCTCTCCTTACCGGCGCGAATTGCTGCAGCGCCTGCGTCTTCCGTTCAGTGTTTTGGCCCCGGATATCGACGAAACACCCCGCCCCGGCGAAGCCCCACGCGACCTGGCGATGCGCCTGGCGCGGTCCAAGGCGCATGCTGTGGCGGCGCAGCAGCCCGGCGCCGTCGTGATCGGCTCCGACCAGGTGGCCGACCTTGCCGGCCAGCCCCTGGGCAAGCCCGGCACCCACGAGCGCGCCGCAGCCCAGTTGCGCCAGATGAGCGGCCACAGCGTGGTGTTTCAAACGGCGGTGGCCGTGGTGTGTCTGGCCACGGGCTTCGAGCAGGTCGACCTCGCGGCGGTCACCGTGCGTTTTCGCGCCCTGTCCGACGCAGAAATAGAACGCTACCTGCGCGCCGAGCAACCCTACGACTGCGCCGGTAGCGCCAAGAGCGAGGGCCTGGGCATCAGCCTGCTCGACGCCATCGACAGCGACGACCCCACGGCGCTGGTCGGCCTGCCGCTGATCCGCACCTGCCGCATGTTGCGCGCCGCCGGACTGGTGCTGCCATGAGCGCGACCGCTTCGACCTCGGCTCGCGGCACGCTGTACCTGGTGCCCGCGCCGCTCGATTTTGGCTGCGACACGCAGATGCCGCTGCAGCACAGCCTGCCCGACGCCACACTGGCGACCGCAGCGCGGCTGACGCACTGGGTCTGCGAGAACGCCAAGAGCGCGCGCGCCTACCTCAAGCGCGTGGACGCCGTGCACCCGCTGGCCCTGCCGCTGCAGGAGCAAACCATCACCGAGCTGCCGCGCGAAGTGCACAAAAAAGGCGACCACGGCGGCAAGGGCGCGGCCGTGTTCGATGCGCGCCCGCTGCTGGCCGCAGCCCTGGCCGGGCACGACATCGGCCTGGTCAGCGAGGCCGGCATGCCGGCCGTGGCCGACCCCGGCAGCTCGGTGGTGCGCGCGGCGCACGACCTGGGCATTGCCGTGGTGCCGCTGGTCGGGCCGGTGTCGCTGCTGCTGGCGCTGGCCGCGAGCGGCCTGGGCGGGCAAAACTTTGCCTTTGTCGGCTATTTGCCGCAGGACAGCGACGAACGCGCCCAGCGCATCCGCGCCCTCGAATCGCTGGCCGTCAAAAGCGGCCAGACGCAGCTGTTCATTGAAACGCCGTACCGCAACGCCGCCGTGCTGCAGGCGCTGCTGCACACGCTGCAGCCCGCGACGCGCCTGTCGGTCAGCAGCGGCCTGACGCTGGCCAGCGGCCACACGCGCAGCCAGAGCGTGCAGCAGTGGCGCCAGCAACCCGTGGGCCCCGACAAGCACACGCCGGCGGTGTTTGCCATCGGGCGCTGATGCGGCTGCGGCCGCTCAGTGGCCGTGCCCCAGGTGGCTGACCAGCGTCACCACGCCCATGCCCGCCAAGAGCATCGCCACCTGCAGGGCGGTTTCGCGCACCGACAGGCGCTTTTGCAGTTGCGGAATCAGATCGGCCAGCGCGACATAGATAAAACTGCTCGACGCCACGACCAGAAAGTACGGCAGCCAGTCGTGCAGCCGTTCCAGCAAGAAATAGCCGACCAGGCCGCCCAGTGCGGTCACCGCACCGGCCAGCGACACCTTGACCAGCGCCACGCGGCGGTTGGCGCTGCTTTGCAGCAGCACCACCAGGTCGCCCATGTGGTGCGGCACCTCGTGCGCCAGCACCGAGGCAGCGGCAATCAGCCCGAGCCGGATGTCGGCCACAAAGGCCGAAGCAATCAGCACGCCGTCGCCGAAGCAGTGCACGCTGTCGCCGGTCAGCACCGTCCAGCCGCCCAGGCGCACGGCGCCGCCGCCCTCATGGCGGTGGCCATGCGCGTGGCCCTGCCCATGGCCGTGATCGTGGCCATGGCCCGGCTGCGCATCGCCGTGCTCATGCCCATGCTCATGCCCGTGGTGCCACAGCTCGGCCTTTTCGAGCAGGAAAAAGAACACCACGCCGACCAGCAAGGTGGCAAACAGGTCTTGCGCACCGGCCTGGCTTTCAAACGCCTCGGGCAGCAGGTGCATGAAGGCCGTGGCCAGCAACGCGCCTGCCGCCAGGCTCAGCAGATGCTGCGGTCCGACGTTGCTGGAGCCGCCCGCCAACCCGGCACGCAAAAGCCATGCGGCCAGCCACACGCTGCCAATGCCGGCGGCCAGAGTGGCCAAAATGATTGCTATCAATATCATTGCTATCTGCGCTTACCCAGTAAGGCCTTGAGGCCTTTTTTATTAAAAACCAATACCCTGCGGCAGCCTGCCGCGGCCCTGCCATCGGCACCAAAAAAGCCGCCCTGCCTTGGCGGGGCGGCTGTGTCGTTGCAGCCAGTGCGCGCCGCTCTGGCGTCGCGCATGTCAATGCGGCGGCATCATCCCACGCGCCAGGCGCGGCCGCCGCGCAGTGCCTGCGCCGGCGTCAACCCACGCCATGCGCCTTGAACCAGGCCAGCGCCCGCCTCCAGCCGTCCTCGGCCGGTCCCGGGCGGTAGCTGGGGCGGTGGTCGGCATGGAAGGCATGCGGTGCGTCGGGGTAGACCACGAACTCGGACGCCTTGGCAGCGGCAGCAGAGCCCTGCGCCAAGGCGGCTTTCATCTTATCAACCGTGTCAAGCGGGATGCCGCCGTCCTGTCCGCCGTACAGCCCCAGCACCGGCGCCTTGAGGATCGGCGCGATCTCCACCGGGTGCTTGGGCGTGAGCGCGCTGGCGTTGCCCACCAGGCGCCCATACCACGCGACAGCCGCCTTGACCGGGCCGTGCGCGGCATACAGCCAGGCGATGCGCCCGCCCCAGCAAAAGCCCGTGACGCCGACGCGCGCCGCGTCGCCGCCGTGCGCGGTGGCCCACTGCACGGCGCCGTCGAGATCGGCCATGACCTGGCGCGTCCGGCACCTTGGACACCACCTCGGCCATGAGCTTGGACACATCGCTGTACCGGGCCGGGTCGCCCTGGCGCGCATACAGCTCGGGCGCAATCGCCAGATAGCCGGCCTTGGCCAGGCGGCGGCAGACATCGGCGATGTAGGCGTGCACGCCAAAGATTTCCTGCACCACCAGCACCACCGGCAGGCCGGTCTTGCCGGCGGGCGCCGCGCGGTAGGCCGGTACCTGGAAGCCGTTGACCTCGTAGTGCACGGTGCCCACGTCCAGCCCGTCCGCGGGCGTGGCAACTGCCGATTGCGCCATCAACGGCGCGGCAGCGGCCGCATAACCGAGGCCCAGCGCGGCGTGCAGCGCAGTGCGCCGGGTGGCACCGGCTTCGGTGCTGCGGCCCGGCAGCAGGGAATGGACATCGGCGCGGAGGTCTTCAAACGGCATGGCGGCTTCTCCTGGAAAAAGAGCGCGTGGGGCGCGGAAAAATGCACGCCCGAGTCTAGGGGCTGGAGCACATTTGCGCTGATGCTTCGGGCCGCACCGCGTCCCAAGGCCCGCTGGCCTGCCCACGCCAGCACCACCACCCAAACCGCGATATCGTGCGGTTCCACGCCTCCTGTCTGGGGAACACCATGCACATCCTGCTGACCGGCTCGACCGGCTTTATCGGCCACACCCTGCAAGCGGCGCTGGAGCGCGCGGGCCACAGCGTGCACGGCGGGGTTTCGCCGCGCCGCAGCACGCTGCAACCCGGCCAGGTGCCGATGGACTTTGCCCACGACACCACGGCCGCCGCCTGGCTGCCGCGCCTGGCGGGCATGGACGCCGTGGTCAACGCCGTCGGCGTGCTGCGCGACACGCGCGAGCGTCCGATCGACGCCGTGCACCGCGACACCCCGATCGCGCTGTTCGACGCCTGCGCCCAGGCCGGTGTGCAGCGCGTGGTGCAGATCTCGGCCCTGGGCGTTGCCGGCAGCGCCACACGCTACGCCCAGACCAAGCTCGCGGCCGAGGCGCACCTGAACGGCTTGGCAGCGCAGGGCCGGCTGCGCCCCGCCATCCTGCGGCCCAGCATTGTGTTCGGCAAAGGCGGCGACAGCAGCGCGCTGTTCATGAACCTGGCGCGCCTGCCGGTGGCGCTGCTTCCTGGCGCGGTCCTGGACGCGCGCGTGCAGCCCGTGTCGGTGCACGACCTGGCTGCCGCCGTGGTCGCCCTGCTGGGCCCGGCCATGGACCAGACCGGCACCATCGAGTGCACCGGGCCCGAGCCGCTGGCCATGGGCGCCTTCATTGCCAGTCTGCGCCAGCAACTGGGCCACCCCCCGGCCACCGTGCTGCGCCTGCCCCAGCCGCTCGCGCAACTGAGCGCGCGCCTGGGTGACGCGGTGCCGCAGTCCCCCTGGTGCAGCGAAACCCTGGCGATGCTGGGCAGCGACAACGTCGGCAATCCGGCGGCTTTCGAGCAGTTGCTGGGACGCCCGGGCGTGCATTACAGCCAGTTGGTGGCAACCGCGTGGCGCTGAGCAACGCTGGAGTGGCGCTCGGGCCGGCTGCACCGCCGGGGCACAGCACAGCCATAGATTTGAAACAAATAGGCATCAAACGCTTACCAGGCAAGCGCAAGAAGCTATTCAATCGATAGCAAACTAGAACACCCCCAGCACCAGCCCTGCCGCCAGCGCTTCCCCGAGCGCCCGGCAGCGCTCCAGGTCTTCCGCACCGATCTGCTTGGGCGCCAGGATGGCCTCGGGCGTCTGGGCGTGGGTGCATACGATCAGCGGCTCGGCCACGCTCTTGAGGCGCCAGCCGGTCGCGATGCGCGCGATCTGCCGCGCCGCGTTGCTGCCGTCGCTGCCCGCACAGACCAGGCTGGCATACGGGCGGCCGTTGACCTGGTCGAGCACGGCGTAGTAGCTGCGGTCAAAAAAGTCCTTGAGCTGCCCGCTCATCGCCGCCAGATTCTCGGGCGTGGCAAAGACATAGCCGTCCGCCGCCAGCACATCGGCAGGCCCGGCCTGCGCGGCGTGCAGCAGCCGCACCATGCAGCCCGCTTCCGCTGCGGCGCCGGCGCGCGCTGCTTCGGCCATCTGGCGCGCGCCGCCGGTCATCGAGTGGTAGACGATCAGCAGCGTCTTGCGCGCGCCCATGCGGCTACAGCGCCATCGACGGCCTGGCCGCCATGGCCGTGCGCCAGCGCAGCACGTGCGGGTGCTGCTCGCTGGGCTTGATTCTGACCGCGCGCGCAAAGTCCACCGCCACCACGGCCGTGATGTCGGCCGCGCTGAACCGGCCCGCGGCAACGAAGTCGCGGCCCGCCAGACGCTCGTTCAGCAGCACGAAAAACTGCGCCACGCGGGCCAGGCCGCGCTCGGCGAGCTGCGGAATCTGCGGGTAGTTCACCGTTCCCGGCAGCGCCCGGTTGGCCATGGCCGGCGCGCTGTTGCGCAGCGCCTCGGCAATCGCGAGCAGCCCCTCGAATTCCATGCGCCAGTTCCAGCTGGCGATGTCGGCCTTTTCCTCGGGCGTCTCGCCCAGCAGCGGCGGTTCGGGAAAGCGCGCTTCGAGGTACGCGGTGATGGCAGCGTTGTCGGTCAGCAGCGACCCTTCCTCGGTGCGCAAGGTCGGCACCGTGCACTGCGGGTTGATGCGCCGATAGGCCTCGCCCAACTGCTCGCCACTGCGCAGGTCCACCGCCACGGTGTCATAGGCGACGCCCTTCTCGGCCAGAAAAATGCGTGCCCGGCGGGGGCTGGGCGCCGTGGCGCAGTCGTACAGGGTGATCATGGGCAGGCCTTTGCAACGGTGGAAAGACAAACGGTCAAGAAGACGCGGCGAGCTTGTCCTGCGTCTGGGTGTCGAAGTCGCTGGCGTCGTGGCGCTCGTGCAGCTGGCTGGCGGGCTCGCCCCAGGTGCGGTTGACCTTGCGGCCGCGCTGCACGGCCGGGCGCTGGGCGATCTGCTCGGCCCAGCGCACGACGTGGGTGTATTCGTGCACCTGCAAAAATTCGCCTGCTTCGTAGAGCTGGCCCTTGGCCAGCGCGCCGTACCACGGCCAGATCGCCATGTCGGCCACCGTGTAGGCGTCGCCCGCCACAAACTCGTTCGCGGCCAGGCGCTGGTTGAGCACGTCCATCTGGCGCTTGACCTCCATCGCAAACCGGTCGATCGCGTATTCGATCTTGAACGGCGCGTACGCATAGAAGTGTCCGAAACCGCCGCCCAGAAACGGCCCGCTGCCCATCTGCCAGAACAGCCACGACAGGCACTCGGCGCGCTCGGCCCCGCTGGCCGGCAGGAACGCGCCGAACTTCTCGGCCAGGTACAGCAGGATGGCGCCCGACTCGAACACCCGCACCGGTGTACTTCCGCTGCGGTCCACCAAGGCCGGAATCTTCGAGTTCGGGTTGACGGCGACAAAACCGCTGCCGAACTGCGCGCCTTCGCTGATCGGAATCAGCCACGCGTCGTACTCGGCGCCCCCGTGGCCGAGCGCCAGCAGTTCTTCGAGCATCACCGTGACCTTGACGCCGTTGGGCGTGGCGAGCGAATAGAGCTGCAGCGGGTGCTTGCCCACCGGCAGCTCCTTGTCGTGCGTCGCGCCGGCCACGGGGCGGTTGATGTGGGCGAACTTGCCGCCGTTGTCTTTGTTCCACTGCCAGATGGCGGGTGGGGCGTAGGGGGAGGAATCGGTCATGCTCAGGCTCCTAAGGCAGATCAGGGAGTGACTGGCGCTGTGCGGCCACGGGGCAGAAAAGTGTAGCGGCGATGTGTGGGCGCGCCTACTGCCGCAGAGCAAGCCCTTGCATGCACCCACCTACCCCGCAAACACCACCGACGCCACCGACGCCACGGCCTGAAAGCGGGGCCGGGCAAAGAGGTAGCCCTGCATCAGGTGGATGCCGGCGTCGCGCAGGGCGTCGCGCTCGGCGGCCGTTTCTACGCCTTCGGCAATCACCTTGATGTTCATTTCTTCGCACATGCGCACCAGGTTGCGCACGACGGTACGGCGGGCGCGATCGGTGTCGATGTGGCGAATCAGGCCCATGTCCAGCTTGATGAGGTCGGGCTGGAAGTCCACCAGCAGCGACAGGCCGGCATAGCCGGCGCCAAAGTCGTCGATGGCGGTCTTGAAGCCCCAGCGTTGGTATTCGCGCAAGATTTCGGCGAACCAGGGGCCGTCTTCGACCCGTTCGCCTTCGGTCACTTCAAAAATGATGCGCTCCAGCGGAAACGCGTGCGCTCGCGCGGCCTCCAGCGTGGTGCGGATGCACAGCTCGGGCTTGTAGATGGCGTTGGGCAAAAAATTGATCGACAGATGCTCGACCATGCCCAAGGCGCTGGCGCCCTTGATGGCCTTGACGCGGCAAGCCTGGTCGAACCGATAGCGGTTGGCCTCGTTGACCTGCGCCAGGACACTGGCTGCGCTCTCCCCGTGTGGTCCGCGCACCAGCGCTTCGTGTGCGTAGATGGCACGGCGCTCCAAATCCACGATAGGCTGGTACGCGTATTCAAAACCAAAGTCCAGCCGCGCACCCTTGCCGCATTCTTCGCAGTCGCGCCGCGTTCCTTCCAGCGGCACAAAACCCATCGGAAAGGAGGCGTTGGCGCGGGCGGGAGTGGACATGGTCATGGCGAGGGGCTCATCTGATTGAGTTCATGCGGAAAGCACGCAGTGCTTCGGCGACGGGCCACTTTAATCCCCGCAAGGGTCCCACACCCGAAAAACATGGCCCCCGGCCGAGGCGCGCGGTGGGCCTATTGCCGGGAGGGCGCAGCACCGCGCCACAGCCAAAGCGCACTGCCCGCCAGCAGCAAGCTGGCGAGCGCGCTGGCCCAACTCAACGCATCCCACCCCGCAAGGTGCGTGCTTCCCAGCAGCCGCACCAGCAGCGGGCCAGCGATCTGGCCCGCTGCGAAACCGGCGGTCATGCGGGCCAGCAGCGGCGTCGGGTTCGATGGCATGCGCTCGCGCACCAGCTGAAGGCCGGCCATGGTCGCAACCATGAAAGTGCCTCCCACCAACACCGCCGACGCGGCCAGCGTCCACAACGCGTGCTGGCACAGTGGCAGCAAGGCGCCCAACGCCATGACAGCCTGCGCCATGGCCCAGACTTTTCTGCGCGGCCAGGCCGACAGCCAGTAAGACGCCAAAGCGACCGACAGGGCCGCTGCCGTGCCAAAAATCGGCCAGGTCAGCCCGAAGACCAGGGGGTCGGACACGAGTTGCCTGGCCATGGTTGGCAAGTAGGTGGCCGGGATGATGTAGCCGAACCCGAAAGCGCCATAGCAAAGCACCAGCCCCAGATGACCGCCACCCGGATGCGGCCTTGACGCCCCCGGGGCGCTGGGGCGGGCGCCCTGGGCGGTCAAAGGGGCAGATTGCATTGCAAGGCCGCGCAGCACGAAAACCAGTGCCTGCGGCGGCCAACAGGGCCAGCTCGATCCACAGCCACAGGGCAGACTGGTTTCCCCCGAGCCATGCCAGCACGCCGGTGAACGCGATCCCCAGACCGACACCGGTGTACATCCATCCGCCCAAGGTCGTGGACTGTCTGCGGGCCAGCTCGGGCAGACACCAGCTGCTTGCGCACACCAGCACCCAGGCGCTGAACACGCCGGCGCCACCGCGCAAAGCCGCACCCACCCAGGCAAGTGAAACACCGCTCCAGGCCATGCACGCGGTCGTCAGCACCACACCGACCAGCCCGACCCGGATACCGCTCTGGGGCGCACGCGCAAACCACGACGCGGTCAGCGCCCCGGCCAGATAGCCGATGTAGTTGGCGGCCGCCCACTCGGTTCCGGTGACCGCGTCCAGGGTTCCATCGCGCAGCATCAGCGGCATCAACGGCGTGAAAGCAAACCGGCCGATCCCCATCGCTATCGCCAGGGATACGAGACCCACGGCGACAATCGGCCACGGGGAAGGCAGAGGGGAAGAGCGCGTGTCCATGGGGAATTAGACCCCGATGCCATTCCACCGATCAACCCGCCATTCCCCGCTCACCCCCAGGCCCGCACCACCCCCGCTGCCACCGCCCCCAACACCACCACCAGCAGGAACGGCAGCCGCGCCCACAACGCCAGCGCCGCCACCGCCAGCGCCGCCAGCCGGGCATCGAGCACCAGGGCCGTTCCCGAGGCAAAGGTGTTCATCACCGTCAGCGCCGACAGCAGCGCCACGGTGATGGCGCCGGCCACGCGCGCCATGCGCGGGTTCTGCAGCCAGCGGGCGGGCACGGCGTAGCCGGCCAGCTTGGTCAGGTAGGTGGCGGCGCAGGCCAGCAGAATCGCGCTCCAGAGCGTCATGGCGCGCCCTCCCCGTCTGCAGCGGCGGGCGCATCCGGGCTGCGCACCCACCAGCCCCAGGCGGCGCCGACGCCGGCGGCCAGCAGGATCGGCAGGCCGGGCGGCACCACCGGCACGGCCAGCGCGGTGGCCACGCCGCAGAGCACGGCCAGCGCCACGGGCTCGCGCTGCGGAGAGGCGCGGCCACAGCAGGCCGAGGAAGGCGGCGACGGCCGCGCCATCCAAGCCCCAGCGGCGCGGGTCGCCCAACGCGTCGCCGAGCACCGCGCCGAGCAGCGTGAACAGGTTCCAGAGCACGAACACGCCGACGCCCGCGGTCCAGAAGCCGCGCCGCTGTTCGTCGGGCGCGCTCTGGCCCGAGGCGGTGGCGGCGGATTCGTCGATGGTCAGCTGCGCGGCCACGGCCTTGCGCCAGCCGGTGGGGGCGAGCATGCGGTTCATCTGCATGCCGTAGACCGCGTTGCGCACGCCCAGCAGCGCGGCCGCACCGAGCGCGGCCGAGCCCGCGCCGCCGCCGGCGATCACGCCGATGAAGGCGAACTGCGAACCGCCGGTGAACATCAGCAGGCTCAGCGCCATGGCCTGCCCGACCGTGAGCCCGGCCGCCACGGCCAGCGCGCCAAACGAGATGCCGTAGAGCCCGGTGGCGACGGAAATCGACAGGCCCATGCGCACGGCGGGGGTCCAGGAAGACGGGTCGCAAAGTCGGTGGGGGGTATTCATTGAAATTAATTTTGATAGCTACCAGCGCTTGCTACATCAGCGCTGGAGGCCAAAAACACTGCAAAATGGAGGACAACCGCATTGCAGGTGTGCCGGGACAAGGGCGCGGGCAATTCACACATCCCCAGTCCATGCCATGGGCGCGACCCATACCAGGGCCTCCGCGCAAGGGCCGCCCCGCCGCGCTGGGGCGTCACCCTGGGGGGACGGCGCCATAGGCGACTCAGGGGGGCAAAGACTAATGCGCCTGGTCCCAGTTCGGCCCCACGCCGACCTCGGCCAGCAGCGGCACCTTGAGCTCGGCCACGCCGGCCATCAGGCGCGGGATGTCGGCTGCGCAGCCAGTCGACGTCGCCCTCGGGCAGCTCGAACACCAGTTCGTCGTGCACCTGCAGCATCATCCAGCACCTCGGGCTTGTGCGCATCGAGCTCTTTTTGCACCGCCACCATGGCCAGCTTGATCAGGTCGGCGGCCGTGCCCTGCATGGGCGCGTTGATCGCGGCGCGCTCGGCGCCGCTGCGGCGCGGGCCGTTGGGCGAGTTGATCTCGGGCAGGTACAGGCGCCGGCCGAACACCGTCTCGACATAGCCCTGCGCCTTGGCCTGGGCCCGGGTCTCGTCCATGTAGCGCTTGACGCCGGGGTAGCGCTGGAAGTAGCGGTCGATGTAGGCGGCGGCGGCCTTGGTCTCGATGCCGAGGTTCCTGGCCAGGCCAAAGCTGCTCATGCCGTAGATCAGGCCGAAGTTGATGACCTTGGCATAGCGGCGCTGCTCGCTCGACACCTCGTCGAGCGCGACGCCGAACACCTCGGCGGCCGTGGCGCGGTGCACGTCCAGGCCCTCGCGGAAGGCGTGCAGCAGCGCTTCGTCGCCGCTCAGGTGCGCCATGATGCGCAGCTCGATCTGCGAGTAGTCGGCGCTGGCGATCACGCGGCCCGGCGGCGCCACGAAAGCGTCGCGGATGCGCCGGCCCTCGGGCGTGCGGATGGGGATGTTCTGCAGGTTCGGCTCGTTGCTCGACAGGCGCCCGGTCACGGCCACGGCCTGCGCATAGTGCGTGTGCACGCGCCCGCTGCGCGGATGGGCCAGTTGCGCGAGCTTGTCGGTGTAGGTGCCCTTGAGCTTGGACAGGCTGCGGTGCTCGAGCAGCTTGGCCGGCAGCGGGAAGTCGAGCGCGAGCTTTTCGAGCACTTCCTCGTCGGTGCTGCGCGCGCCGGTGGCGGTCTTCTTGACCACCGGCATGCCCAGCTTGTCGAAGAAGATCTCGCCCAGCTGCTTGGGGCTCGACGAGGTTGAACGGCTGGCCGGCGATCTCGTAGGCCTCGGCTTCGAGCTGCACGATGCGCTGGCCCAGCTCGTGGCTTTGCGCGGCCAGCGTGGCCGCGTCGATCAGCACGCCGTTGCGCTCGATGCGGAACAGCGCCTCGCTGGTGGCCATCTCCAGCTCATAGATGCCGCGCAGCTTCTCGTCGGCCTGCAGTTGCGGCCACAGCACGCGGTGCACGTCGAGCGTCTGGTCGGAGTCCTCGCACGAATAGGCGGCGGCCTTGTCCACCGCCACCTGGGCGAACGGGATCTGGTGCGCGCCCTTGCCGCACAGGTCCTCGTAGCTCAGGCCATTGCGCCCGGTGTGGCGCGCGGCCAGGCTGGCCAGGCCGTGCGGCTTGTGCACTTCGAGCACGTAGCTTTGCAGCATGGTGTCGTGCGCGTAGCCGCGCACCTCGATGCCGTGGTTGGCGAACACATGGCGGTCGTACTTGACGTGCTGGCCCAGCTTGGCGCGGCTGGCGTCTTCGAGCCAGGGCTTGAGCCTGGCCAGCACCTCCTCGAGCGGCAGCTGCTCGGGCGCGTCGGGGCCGGCGTGGGCGAGCGGTATGTAGGCGGCCTCGTTCGGCTGCACGCTCAGCGAAACGCCGACGATCTCGGCGCGCATCTCGTCGAGCGAGGTGGTCTCGGTGTCGATGGCCACCAGCTCGGCCGCCTGCGCGCGGGCCAGCCAGCGGTCGAAGGCGTCCCAGGTCAGCACCGTCTCGTAGGCCACGTCGCGGTGCTGCGCGGCCTCGGCCACCGCGGTGGCGGCCGGGTCGGCGAACAGGTCGGCGGTGCCGCCGTCGCCCTTCTTCTTGCCGGCGGGCGGCGTGGCCGGGGCGGCGCTGGCCGTGCCGAGCGCGCGCGCCAGGCCCTTGAAGCCGTACTTTTCGTAAAAATCGCGCAACGCGTCGGTCTGCTCCGCGCCCACGGTGATGGCATCGATGGCAGGCAGGCCGGGCACATGGCCGTCGAGGTCGCAGTCGGTCTTGATCGTGACGAGCTGGCGCGCCGTGGGCAGCCAGGCCAGCGCGCTGCGCAGGTTCTCGCCGGCCACGCCCTTGATTTCGTCGGCACGCGCCACCAGCGCGTCGAGCGAGCCGTATTCCGCCAGCCACTTGGCCGCGGTCTTGGGCCCGACCTTGGGCACGCCGGGCACGTTGTCCACGGCGTCGCCCACCAGCGCCTGGAAGTCCACCATCAGCGACGGCGGCACGCCGAATTCGGCCGTCACGCCGGCCACGTCGCGCTTCTTGCCGTTCATGGTGTCGATGACGGTGATGTGCGCGTCCACGAGCTGGCTCAGGTCCTTGTCGCCGCTCGAGATGACCACATGGATGCCCTGGCGCGCGGCCGTGACGGCCAGCGTGCCGATCACGTCGTCGGCCTCCACGCCGGGAATCGCCAGCACGGTCCAGCCGAGCATGCGCACCACGTCGTGGATGGGCGCGATCTGCGCGCGCAGGTCGTCGGGCATGGGCGCGCGCTGGGCCTTGTACTCGGGGTAGAGGTCGTCGCGGAAGGTGCGGCCGGGGGCGTCGAAAATGCACACGGCGTAGTCGGCCTGCACGTCTTTGCGCAGCGCGCCCATCATGTTGATCATGCCGCGGATGGCGCCCGTGGCGGCGCTGTGCGGGTCGCCGGGCACGGCGCGCAGGTCGGGCATGGCGTGGTAGGCGCGGTAGAGGTAGCTGGAGCCATCGACCAGCACCAGGGTCTTTTTGTCGGTCATCCGGCGATTGTGCACACGAAGTGGCGCGCCCACCGCCCAGCCAAGCCCCGGTGCGCCAGGCCCCGCGGCGCATGCCAGCGCAGCGGTTCGGCCCACAATGGCGGCACCCCGTGTTCACACGTCCCCTGAGGAGTGCCGCATTGAAGCCCATCCAGAAGATTGCCCTCGGGGCGCTGTTGGCCCTGGCCGTTGCCGGCACGGCCGGCTGGCTCGCCCTCGATGCGGAAACGCGCGGCCTGCTCAAGGCCCTGCCCACCAACCGCGACCTGCTGTTCTGGAGCCAGCCGCAGCGCGACGCTGCGTTCCGCGCGCTCGACCGGCTGCCCGTCCTGGCCCGCTCGCGCGCCGTCGCCGCCAGCGCCACGCCCCGGCCGCTGCCACCGGGGCCGCCGCTGCCCTTGCCGCTGGACATCGATGCCTACCTGGCCGGCCAGCGCAGCGCGGCGTTGCTGGTGCTGCACGACGGCAGGCTGCGGCTGGAGCGCTACGGCCTGGACTTCGACAGCGCCGGGCGCTGGACGAGCTTTTCGGTGGCCAAGTCCATGACCTCGACGCTCGTGGGCGCCGCCCTGCGCGACGGCCACATCCGGAGCATGGACGACAAGGTCAGCGACTACATCCCGCAGATGCGGGGCTCGGCCTATGACGCCGTGAGCATCCGCCAGCTGCTGACCATGACGTCCGGCATCCGCTGGAATGAGGACTACGGCGACCCCGGCTCCGATGTGGCGCGGTTCAACAACCACCAGCCCGAGCCGGGCGTGGATGCGCTCGTGAGCTACATGCGCCGGCCTGCCGCGCGACGTGCCCGCGGGCACGCGCTGGCTCTACAGCACGGGAGAGACCAACTTGGTGGGCATCCTCGTGGGCCAGGCCACCGGCAAGCCCCTGTCGCAGTACCTGCAGGAGAAGGTCTGGGGCCCCGCCGGCATGGAGCAGCAGGCCACCTGGCTGCTCAGCAAGACCGGGCAGGAAATCAGCGGCTGCTGCATCCAGGCTGCGGCGCGGGACTTCGCGCGCTTTGGGCAATTCATCCTCGAGGGCGCCATCGCCGACGGCCACAGCGTCGTGCCCGAAGGCTGGTTGCGCGAGGCCACCACGGCGCGCACCGACATCGGCCAGGGCGGGCGCGGCTACGGCTACCAGTGGTGGACCTACGACGACGGCAGCTTCACTGCGCGCGGCATTTTCGGCCAGGGCATCTTCATCGATCCCCGACGCAAGCTCGTCATCGCCTCCAACGCCAACTGGGCAGGCGGCGCGCGGGACCCCGTGGCCAGCGCAGCGCGCGAGGCGTTCTACCAGGCGGTGCAGAAGGCGGTCGATGGCGAGGCCGCGGCCGTGCCTGCCGCGGCCCCTGTTCCCGGCGACGCGCGCGCCCTACAATCGCGCCATGCGCGCTCTACCACTTCTTTTGCTGCTGGCCCTGGCCAGCAGCCCTGCCCTGGCTCAAAATACCAGCCAAAAACCTGCTGAGCCCAATGCCAGTGAGCGTGAACAGCTATCAAACAAAGAGCAAAAACCCGACCGCCTGAACCAGCGCACCGAACGCATCCATGTCGAAGACGGCGGCAGCCGCGTCGATGAGCTGCGCATTGGCGGCCAGACCCAGAGCATCAAGGTGCAGCCCAAGGTGGGCAATATGCCCGAGTACGAGGTCCAACCGTCGGACGGCGTGCGCAACCGCCCCCGCAACGGCGCAGAAACCGACACCGGTTCGCGCGTGTGGAACCTCAAGAAGTTCTGACGCGCGCCTCCTCTTTTGGCGCACCCCGCCGCGCCGCGTGCGGTGGCGCCCGCACCGCTTCGCGCGCGCCCTGGGTGCGCGCCCCTCTTCCAGCCCCTATTTCCGTTTTGTCCTGAGCGATGGCCGTATTTACCAAAGTCTCCCTGAAAGAGGCGCGCGAGCTGCTGCGCCGTTTGCAACTGGGCGAGCTGCACAAGCTGCGCGGCATCGAAGGCGGCATCGAGAACACCAACTATTTCGTCACCTGCGAGCAGGGCGAATTCGTGCTCACGCTGTTCGAGCGCCTCACGGCCGAGCAGTTGCCGTTCTACCTGCACCTGATGCGCCACCTGGCGCACGCCGGCATTCCGGTGCCCGACCCGCAGGCCGACAAGCACGGCAGCATCCTGCACAGCGTCTGCGGCAAGCCCGCGGCCGTGGTCAACCGGCTGCGCGGACACAGCCAGCTCGCGCCCGGCGCGGTGCACTGCGCCGCCGTCGGCGACATGCTCGCGCGCATGCACCTGGCGGGGCGCAGCTTCGAGCGCCAGCAGCCCAACCTGCGCGGCCTGCCGTGGTGGAACGAGACCGTGCCCGTGGTGCTGCCGCACGTGAGCCCGGAGCAGGCGGCGCTGCTGCGCGCCGAACTGGCCTACCAGAACCACATCGCGGCTTCGTCGGCCTATGCCGCGCTGCCGCGCGGGCCGGTGCACGCCGACCTGTTCCGCGACAACGTGATGTTCGAGGGCGAGACGCTCACCGGCTTCTTCGACTTTTACTTCGCCGGCGTCGACACCTTCCTGTTCGACCTGGCCGTGTGCCTGAACGACTGGTGCATCGACCTGGACCATGGCACGCACGATGCCGTGCGCTTTGGCGCCATGCTGCACGCCTACCAGGCCGTGCGCCCCCTCACGGCGGCCGAGCGCAGCCTGCTGCCGGCGCTGCTGCGCGCCGGGGCGCTGCGCTTCTGGATCTCGCGCCTGTGGGACTACCACCTGCCGCGCGAGGCTTCGCTGCTCACGCCGCACGACCCCAGCCACTTCGAGCGCGTTCTGCGCCAGCGCGTTGCGCACCCGCCGCAGGCCTGAGCCGGCGGCACCCCCACCCTGCAGGAACCCATGAAACTCCACATCGTCCCCGCCCGCACCGGCATCGCCTGGGTCAAGAGCGGCATCCGCGTGTTCTGGCGCCAGCCCATGGCCATGGCCGCCCTCTTCTTCATGACCATGGCCGCCATGTCGCTGGCCACGCTGGTGCCGCTGATCGGGCCGGCGCTGGCGCTCGTCCTGCTGCCGTCGGCCACGCTGGCCATGATGGTGGCCTCGGCCGAGGCCGTGCAGGGGCGCTTTCCGACGCCCGCCGTGCTGCTGGTGGCGTTTCGCACCGGGCGCAAGCGCCTGCGCCACATGCTGGTGCTGGGCGCGCTGTACGCGGCCGGCTTCCTGCTGGTGATGGGTTTTTCGGCGCTGTTCGACGGCGGCCTGTTTGCGCAGGTCTACCTGGGCGGTGAGCCCATGTCGCGCGAGATCGCCGAAAACCCCGAGTTCCAGACCGCCATGTGGGTCTCGATGGCGCTGTACCTGCCGCTGTCGCTGCTGTTCTGGCATGCGCCGGGCCTCGTGCACTGGCATGGCGTGCCGCCCGTCAAGAGCCTGTTCTTCAGCATCGTGGCCTGCATGCGCAACTTCGGCGCGTTCACGGTCTATGGCCTGGGCTGGCTGGCGGTGTTCGCGCTCGGCGGCGTGCTCATCAGCCTGGTGTCGGGCCTGCTGGCCGTGCTGGGCGTGTTCAGCGCCGAATCGGCGCCCAGCGCCATTGGCGGCCTCATGGTCGGCCTGGCGATGATCATGGCGGCGATGTTCTTCAGCTCGATCGTCTTCACCTTCCGCGACTGCTTCGAGCCGCCCGAGCCCCCCGCAGCGCCGGCGCACGCCACGCCCTGACGCCCCATCCGCGCGCTCCCCTGCAACCCGGCCTTGGCCGGGTTTCTTGTTTTCAAATGGCTGTCACATTGCGTTTCTAGTATCCGGGCAGGAAACAGGCACTGCGCCTGTTCCACGCTTTGGCGGATCGCGCGCCTTTTTGGCGCGCCGACTGCCTTTTGCCTCCCTTTTCTGGAAACACCCACAATGCCCCACTCGACGATGCCCACCCGCCGCAAAGCCCTGCAATTCCTGGCCGGCGTGCCTTTGCTGCCGCTGGGCGCTGGCGCCTCTGCCACGCTCTTGGCCGCCTGCGGCGGTGGCAGTGACGATGTCCCCGCCGCCGCCAACTACGTGTCCGCCGCCTTCACCTCCATGGCCGCCCCCACGCTGATCGACGCCAAGGCCATGGCCACCACCACGGTGGGCTCGGCGCTGAAGGTGACGCTCGAGCGACAAATCGGTGCTGTCGTACGACCTGGCCTACCAGCCCTTCTTCGTGACCGGCGACATGGTGGCCGACGGCAAGGGCGGCAAGACGCTGGCCGGCGGCTACTACGACATCCACAACCAGCCGATCATCGACGCCACCGTGCCCGGCAAGGAGCGCCAGTACTTCTCCGACTCGCCCGACGGCACCTCGCTGCTGACGGTGCCGGGCGCCAAGGTCGACGGCGTCAAGGGCAACGCGGTGTTTGCCGTGGTGCAGTTCGAGTACGCCACCTGGGCCCAGGACGGCAAGACCGACATGTACGGCAAGCTGCCCTCGCCGATCGCCGTGCTCACGCTCGACCAGGATCCCAAGACCGGCAAGCTGACGCTGGTGAAGTACCACAATGTCGACACCTCCAAGGTGCACGGCCTGTGGATCACCTGCGGCGCGAGCCTCTCGCCCTGGGGCACGCACCTGTCGAGCGAAGAGTACGAACCCGACGCCTTCAATGCCGCCAACGCCCAGCTGCAGGCCTTCAGCCAGAACCTGTACGGCAACGCCGCCACGGCCAACCCCTACCACTACGGCCACATGCCGGAAGTGATCGTCAACACCGATGGCACGGCCAGCATCAAGAAGCACTACTGCATGGGCCGCATCTCGCACGAGCTGGTGCAGGTCATGCCCGACAACCGCACCGCGCTGATGGGCGATGACGCCACCAACAGCGGCTACTTCGTGTTCGTCGCCGACAAGGAAAAAGACCTGTCCTCGGGCACGCTGTATGCGGCCAAGGTGGGTGCGGGCTTTTCGATCGACCCGGCCACGGGCAGCGCCGCAGCGCTGAGCTGGATCAAGCTCGGCTCGGCCACCAGCGCCGAGATCGAGGCCTTGGCCAACACGCTCAAGCCCACCGACATCATGAGCGTGGTGAAGGCCGACCCGAACGACGCGAGCTACACCAAGATCGTCGCCAACGGCAAGACCGAGTGGATCAAGATCAACCCCGGCATGGAAAAGGCCGCCGCCTTCCTCGAAACCCACCGCTACGCTGCCTATGTCGGCGCCAGCATGGGCTTCACCAAGATGGAAGGCACGACCGTCAACGCCAAGGACAAGATCGCCTACTCGGCGCTGCAGAACGTGCAGGCCTCGATGGTGGCCGGCCATGCCGCCAACGTACCGGGCAACGGCATCTCGGTCCCCAAGCAGCTGGTGGCTGGCGTGGTGATGGCGCTGAACCTTCGGGGCGGCCAGAAGGACACCAGTGGCACTGCCATCAACAGCGAATGGATGCCCGTGGACACCAAGCCCCTGCTGGCCGGCGAGGACCTGCTGGACGCCGATGGCAAGACCCTCAAGGGCGACGCACTGGGCAACACCGCCAACCCGAACAAGATCGCCAACCCCGACAACCTCAAGTTCTCGGAAAAGATGCGCACCCTGTTCATCGGCGAAGACAGCAGCCAGCACGTGAACAACTTCCTGTGGGCCTACAACATCGACACCAAGACAGCTCTCGCGCGTGATGTCGATTCCCGCTGGCGGCGAATCGACGGGCCTGCACGCCGTGGACGAGATCAACGGCTGGACCTACATCATGAGCAACTTCCAGCATGCCGGCGACTGGGGCGGCATCCACAGCGTGGTCAAGGACACGCTGGATCCGCTGATCAAGGCCAACTACAAGGACAAGTTCGGCGCGGCTGTCGGCTACCTCACCGGCACGCCAACGCAGATGAAGCTGGGCTGATCCCTCTGCGGGCATGCACGTGGCATGCCTTGCACACCGGAAGGCGGGGCTTGTGCCCCGCCTTTTTGCGTTGCGCCAGGCGCTGCGGGCACAGCCCAGCGCAACAGTTCTGCGCCCGAGGCTCCCGAACTGAGAGCGAAATACGGCCTAAACGCAGACACGGAAAGCGCGAGAAGCTATCAATTCAATAGTATCCGGCCTGCCTGCCCAGTTCAGCGCGCCTTGCTGCGGTGCTCATGCAGGTGCACGCGGTCGTCCACGCTCGAGAAGACCACGGCAAACACGATGCCGAGCGCCGCGCCCAGGATGGTGTCGAGCACGCGCTCGACCGGCATGCTCTGGGCCACCGCCGGCGATGCCAGGTAGGTCATGAGCAGCGCCATGGGCGTGATGGTGATCTGGCCGAGCGCGTAGTTGTAGCCAATGATCACCTCGGTCAGGAACTGGAACGCCACGATCGCCGCCACCACGGTCCAGAACCCAGGCTGCTGCGCCAGCATGGCCCAGACGAGGAAGGAGCCCACGATGGTGCCCGCCATGCGCTGCAGTGCGCGGTTCATGGTGATGTGCAGGTGCCCGCCCTGCATCACCGACACCGCGCCAATCGCCGCCCAGGCCGGGTGGTGCCAGCCGGCCATGACGGCAATCCAGGCCGCCAACGCGGCACAGGCGGTGATGCGCGCCGCGGCAATGCACTGGTGCGACCAGGGGGCCACATGGGCAGGCGGCAAGCGCAGCGCCTTGAGTTCCGGGGCGCGCCAGCGGTCCGTCACCAGGCAGGTCAACACCGCCACCACACCGCCGGCCAGGGTCGCCAGCACCCGGGCCAGCACCTCGGCGCCGCTGCCGACCGGGTTGTATGCAGCGCCGGCCGCAAACACGATGATCACCGCCCCGGGCCCGCCCAGGCTCCACCACGACACCGCGACGGTGGACGCGCCGGCCACCAGGGCCAGCACCAACACCATCATCCACGGCAGCGCGCCGCCCCACGAGGCCAGCGACGGCACCAGCACGCCCAGCGCCAGCAGCAGCGCGCAAATCACGACGATGCGCATGCGCCGCTCCACCGTGGCAAAGCGCCCGAACAGGGCCGCCAACCCGCCGAGCGAAGCGAACCCCACCATTTGCGGCCAGGGCGAGAAATGCACTGCCACGATCGCCAGCAGCACGGCCAGCGCGGCCTGCACCCCCGCAATGGTGAAGATGCGCAGCGAGGGCGGTGCGCCGAGCGCCACGCTCTCGGCCCACTGCGCCGGGCTGACGAGATGGCGCGCAGAGGCGCCGCGCGACGCGCCGCGCAGGCGCCGGGATGTCGTTGCGGGATCGTCTTGTTTGGGCATAAAGGGTGCCTAGGTCACTCGACCACCGTCAGCTTGGCCACCGACAGCGCCAGCCACTTCGTGCCGTGGCGCGGAAAGCTGACCTGCGCGCGTGCGTCGTCGCCCGTGCCTTCGAGCGCGAGCACCTTGCCTTCGCCGAACTTGGTGTGGAACACCGCCAGGCCCACGCGCAGGCCGTGCGATGGCGCGGCCTTCTGCACCGGCACGGGCGGGCTGGCAAAGGTTTCGGATTTATGGCCATATCGGCCTCCAGCGCCCGATGGGTAAGCGCCTCCAGCTATGGAATCAGGAGTGAACGTGCCAAAGCCCGCCTGCTTGGGCGTGATCCACTTGAGCGCGCCCTCGGGCAGCTCGTCAAAGAAGCGGCTCTTGAGGTTGTAGCGCGTCTGGCCGTGCAACAGCCGCGTCTGCGAGTGGCTCAGGTACAGGCGCTTTCGCGCGCGCGTGATCGCCACGTACATCAGGCGGCGCTCTTCTTCGAGGCCTGCGCGGTCGCTCATGGCGTTCTCGTGCGGGAACAGGCCGTCTTCCATGCCGCCGATGAACACGGCGTCGAATTCGAGCCCCTTGCTCGCGTGCACCGTCATCAGCTGCACCGCGTCCTGGCCGGCCTGGGCCTGGTTGTCGCCGGCCTCCAGCGCCGCGTGCGTCAGGAACGCCGCCAGCGGCGACAGCGTCTCGCCGGTGTCGATGTCGACGATGCCAGGCACGGCCGGCTTCAACGGCGCGTCGAGCAGCGGCGCATCCGGGTCCAGCCCTTGGCTGGCCGGGCTTTGCGTCAGCGGCGCGCCATGCTCGTCGAGCGGCAGCGCCACAGCGTCGCGGCCAAAGCCCTCCTGCGTGACGAAGCTCTCGGCGGCGTTGACCAGTTCCTCCAGGTTCTCGATGCGGTCGGCGCCTTCCTTTTCAGCGCGGTAGTGCGCGAGCAGCCCCGACGACTCGAGCATCTGCTCGATGATCGCACGCAGCGTCAGGCCCTGCGTCTGCTCGCGCAGCACGTCAACCATGGCGACGAAGGCGCCCAGGTTGGCGCCAGCCTTGCCGGGCACGGCGCTCACCGCATCGTGCAGCGAGCAGCCGGCGCTGCGCGCGGCGTCCTGCAGCACCTCGACGCTGCGCGCGCCGATGCCGCGCGGCGGAAAGTTGACCACGCGCATGAAGCTGGTGTCATCGTGCGGGTTCTCGAGCAGGCGCAGGTACGACAGCGCGTGCTTGATTTCGGCGCGCTCGAAAAAGCGCAGGCCGCCATAGACGCGGTAGGGCACGGCGGCATTGAACAGGGTCGATTCGATGATGCGGCTCTGTGCGTTGCTGCGGTAGAGCACGGCGATTTCCTGGCGCGCAAAGCCGTCGCTTCGGACCAGCTGGCGGATCTCGTCGACCATCCAGCGCGCCTCCATCAGGTCGCTGGGCGCCTCGTAGACGCGCACCGGCTCGCCCGGGCCCTGGTCGGTGCGCAGGTTCTTGCCCAGGCGCGCGCTGTTGTGGCTGATGAGCTGGTTGGCGGCATCGAGGATGTTGCTGTAGCTGCGGTAGTTCTGCTCGAGCTTGATCTGGCGCTGCACATCGAATTCGCGCACGAAGTCCGCCATGTTGCCCACGCGCGCACCGCGGAAGGCATAGATGCTCTGGTCGTCGTCGCCCACGGCGATCACGCTGCCGCGCGGCGCAAAGCGGCCGTCCACTTCGTCGCCCGCGAGCTGCTTGAGCCACGCGTACTGCAGCTTGTTGGTGTCCTGGAACTCGTCGACCAGGATGTGCTGAAAGCGCCGCTGGTAGTGCGCGCGGACCGGGTCGTTGTCGCGCAGCAGCTCGTAGCTGCGCAGCATCAGCTCGCCGAAGTCGACCACGCCCTCGCGCTGGCACTGCTCTTCGTAGAGCTGGTAGAGCTCGACCTTCCTGCGCCCGTCCACGTCGTGCGCGGCCACCGGCACGTCGCCCGGGCGCATGCCCTCTTCCTTGCAGCCCGCGATGAAGTACTGCACCTGCTTGGGCGGAAAGCGCTCGTCGTCGACGTTGTGCTGCTTGCACAGACGCTTGACGGCCGAGAGCTGGTCTTGCGTGTCGAGGATCTGGAACGCCTGCGGCAGGCCCGCCGCCTGGTGGTGCGCGCGCAACAGGCGGTTGCACAGACCGTGGAAGGTGCCGATCCACATGCCGCGCACGCTGACGGGAAGCATGACCGACAGACGCGCCACCATCTCCTTGGCGGCCTTGTTGGTGAACGTGACGGCCAAAATGCTGCCCGGCGTGGCCAGGCCGTTTTGCAGCAGCCAGGCGATGCGCGTGGTGAGCACGCGCGTCTTGCCCGAGCCGGCGCCCGCCAGGATCAGCGCGTGGCCCGCAGGCAGCGTGACGGCGGCCAGCTGCTCGGGGTTGAGGTGGTGCAGCAGCGGCGATGCGGCGGCGGGCGCGGGGGCGCCAGAAAACAGGTCTTGTGGGAACATGCGCCATTGTAGAAAGCACCACCGCAAAACGCTGGCAAGGACACCGGACCATGAAACACCTGCTCGCTCCCCTGGCCGTCGCTGGGCTCTGCCTGCACAGCCTGCCCAGCGCCGCGCAGGCCGTGTGCAGCAGCGACGGCGTGCCGCAGCCGGCCGCGCTGTTTGAGCGCTTCACCGGCGCCAGCTGCGAGGACTGCTGGCGCGACCCGACCACGCCCGCGCCGGGCCCGCGCGCCCTCGTGCTCGACTGGATTGTTCCCGGCCCCCAGGGCGACGCGGCGCCACTGTCGGCCGCCGCCCTGCCCGAAGCCGCCGAGCGCCTGCAGGCCCTGGGCCGCGCACGGCCCGAAGGCAGCGACATCCACACCGCGCCGGTCGAGCCTGTAGGCCCCGGGCGGCTGCGCGTGGCGCAGGGCCCGCCTTTGAGCGACTACCTGGGCACGGTGGCGTCGCTGGCACGTTCGCCAGCGGCGCGTGCGCAGCAGCACGGCCCCTGGACGCTGTGGCTGGTGCTGGTGCAGGCCGTGCCCGCCGGCACCGAGGGCACGCCGGTGGCGCGGAACCTGGTCAGGAATGTGCTGCAGCTCAGCTGGGACCAGCACAACGAGCGGCCTCCCAAAGAGCCCAACCGCTGGGCTGAACTGCGCCCCATGCGCATGCCCGATGGCGCCGCCCCCGCGTCTTTGTCCGTGGCCGGCTGGCTGCAGGATGCCCAGGGCCGCGTGGTGGCCGCCGCGCAATCGCACTGCCGGGCAGGGGATTGAAGGCATGGGTAGAATCAGTCACCGGGCCCAAGTTTCTTGACGCCCGGTTTTTTTGTGCCTGCGCAGAGCAGGGTTCGGTGGGCCTTTTCGGTAGCCACCCGCAAATTCCGGTCCCAAGCCAAGCGCCCACCGCGGCAAAAATTGTTTTGCCACGTCCCTTGATGGAGCTTGGAATTTCATGGAAATCTTCGATTACGACAACATCCTGCTGCTGCCGCGCAAATGCCGCGTGAACAGCCGCTCGGAGTGCGACGCCAGCGTGGAGCTGGGCGGGCGCACCTTCCGCATCCCCGTGGTGCCGGCCAACATGAAGACCGTGGTCAGCGAGGCGATCTGCGTCTGGATGGCGCAGAACGGCTACTTCTACGTCATGCACCGCTTTGACTTCGACAACGTGCAGTTTGTCCGCGACATGAAGGCCAAGGGCCTGTTCGCCTCGATTTCGCTGGGCGTCAAGCAGCCCGACTACGACACCGTGGACCGGCTCGCGGCCGCCGGCCTGGTGCCCGAGTACGTCACCATCGACATCGCGCACGGCCATGCCGACAGCGTGCGGGACATGATCGGCTACATCAAGAAGAAGATGCCCGCCGCCTTCGTCATCGCGGGCAACGTGGCCACGCCCGAGGCCGTGATCGACCTGGAAAACTGGGGCGCCGACGCCACCAAGGTCGGCATCGGCCCTGGCAAGGTCTGCATCACCAAGCTCAAGACCGGCTTTGGCACGGGCGGCTGGCAGCTCTCGGCCCTCAAGTGGTGCGCGCGCGTGGCCACCAAGCCCATCATTGCCGACGGCGGCATCCGCGAGCATGGCGACATCGCCAAGAGCATCCGCTTTGGCGCCACCATGGTCATGGTCGGCTCGCTGCTGGCGGGCCACGAGGAGTCGCCGGGCCAGACCGTCGAGGTCGATGGCAAGCTCTACAAGGAGTACTACGGCAGCGCGTCCGACTTCAACAAGGGCGAGTACCGCCACGTCGAGGGCAAGCGCATCCTCGAGCCGGTCAAGGGCACGCTGGCCGAAACGCTGGTCGAGATGGAGCAGGACGTGCAAAGCTCGATCAGCTACTCGGGCGGCAAGAAGCTCATGGACATCCGCAAGGTCAACTATGTGGTCCTCGGCGGAGACAACGCGAGCGAACACCTGATGTGAGAGGGAGCCCGGGGCGCGGCGCTGCCTGGCGCGCGCTCTGGGGCCGCAGCGGCCAGCGCAGCTGCAAGCTGCCTGACAGGCTGGCGCGCGAAAAACGCCCATCATGCGGCCACGGACACCCAACCCACAGCCGAGGACGCCTTCCCATGACCGCCACTTCCCCTCTTCGCATCGCCGTGCTGGGCACCGGCATGATGGGCCTGCGCATGGCCCGCCGCCTGTGCGAGGCCGGCCACCAGGTGCACGCCTGGAACCGCACCCGCGCCAAGGCCGAGCCACTGGCCGAGGCCGGCGCCACCGTGCACGACCACGCCGCCGATGCAGTGCGCCCGGCCGACATCGCCATCAGCCTGCTGGAAAGCGGGCCCGTGGTGGCGCAGGTGCTGTTCGGGCAAGGCGTGGCCCAGGCCCTGCGCCCGGGCAGCCTGTTCATCGACATGGCATCGATCCAGCCGCGCGAGGCGCGCGACCATGCAGCGCGCCTGGATGAGATGGGCCTGGCCCACCTGGATGCGCCGGTGTCGGGCGGCACCGTCGGTGCCGAAGCGGGCACCCTGGCCATCATGGTGGGCGGCAAGGCCGCCGACTACCAGCGGGCCTTGCCGGTGTTTGCCGCGCTGGGCCGGCCCACCCACGTCGGGCCGCACGGCGCGGGCCAACTGGCCAAGCTGGCCAACCAGATGATTGTCGGCATCACCATCGGCGCGGTGGCCGAAGCCCTGCTGCTGGCCGCCAAGGGCGGCGCCGACATGGCCAAGGTGCGCGAAGCCATCAGCGGCGGCTTTGCCGACAGCCGCATCCTGCAGCTGCACGGCCAGCGCATGGTCGAACGCGACTTTGCGCCGCGCGCGCGCATGCACGTGCAGCTCAAGGACATGCGCAACGCCCTGGCCACGGCCAGCGAAATCGGCTTTGACGCGCCCGTGACCACGCTGTTCGAGGCCTTGTACGCCCAAGGCGTCGAACACGGCCTGGGCGAACTGGACCAGAGCGGCCTGTTCGTGGAGCTGGCCAGCCGCAACGCCATGCAGTGAATTTTTGCGCCGATTTTTTTGCCATCGCTTGCAAACAAGGAAAAAGTTGGTGCATAATTCGAGGCTCTGCAGCAACGCAGAAACAATTTAAAAGTGGGGTTCTTAGCTCAGTTGGTAGAGCAGCGGACTCTTAATCCGTAGGTCGACAGTTCGAATCTGTCAGGACCCACCACTCACTTTAGCGCATAAGCGCTGCAAAGCCTGCTATTCAAAAAATAGCAGGCTTTTTTGTTTTGAAAAACAAAAAAGCCGTTCGTGTCACGCTTCGGCGAGCGTGTGGCTTGGTCACGCTCAAGCGCATGTCGTGGACCTCACGGTGGCGCGGCATGCGATGCACCAAGCCACCGCATTGAAGAGCTGCCGCCGCACCGCTGGAAAGCCGGTGGCTGTCAACACCTGAAGCCATGACCGTTCGGCGGTCAACAGGTTCGCCGCACACATACACCAGGTCGCCTGGCTCTCAGCGTTCATCTGGCCGGAGCACCCGGCATCCGGCACGCCAGGGAATGGGTTGACTTATGCCGGCCGTTCGGCGCAGAGTGGTTCCATCAGGCCACTTTCAGCCTTGCGTAGTCCCTGGATCGGGAGACTCTCATGCAATCCTTCCCGCTGTGCCACAAGCCCACATTTCCGAGTGCGCTGTTCGTTGCTGCGGTCGCTTTGGCGGGGTGCGCAAACGGCCCGGTGACCTATGGCGAACCTGCGGCTGCCGCAGAGACACTGCCGTGGATGGTCCAGTCCCTGGCGCCCGAGCAACGTGCCGGCTTGCTGCTTGCCGGCATGAGTTTTGCCCAGAAGGCCCAGCAGCTGACCGGTGCAGTGCCCGAGATTGTTCCCGAATTGCCCCACTGCAAGGGCGCAAGGCATGTCACGGGCATCCCCGCTTTGCGGATCCCTACGCTGCGGGTCACCAATGGCCCGGTCGGCATCGGCCAGAACGACTGCGTCGCGCGCGATACCCCACCCCGGATGGCTGACGTGAATGGCCTGCATGTCGATACGGCGGTCTACTTCGATGCGTCCTCCGCCAAGGCAACCGCGGTCCCTTCCTCGATCGCCGTTGCCGCCTCCTTCGATCCTGCCGTGGCCACCGCGTTCGGCGAACTGATCGGCGAGGAAGGTAGCCGTCTGGCGCTGCATGTGTTCGAGGCGCCCGGCATGAACCTGGCGCGCCTGCCGCTGGCAGGCCGCAACTTCGAGTACAAGGGCGAAGACCCGTACCTGGCCGGCGCCATGGCGGTGGCCGAGACGCGCGCCGTGCAGGGCAAGGGCCTGATTGCCGTCGCCAAGCATTACGTCGGCAATGAGCAGGAAGTGAACCGGATGTCGGTGTGGGAGCGCATCGATCCACAGGTACTGCATGAGCTGTACCTGCTGCCCTTCGAGATGGCCGTGAAGGATGGCGAAACCGGCGCGGTGATGTGCTCCTACAACGCGCTCAACGGAGCGTTTGCCTGCGAGAACGAGGAGATGCTGACCGAGGTCTTGCGCCACCAGTGGGGCTTCCAAGGCTACGTGCAGTCGGACTTCTTCGCCACCAAGAGCACCGCCAAGGCGATGCGCGCTGGACTCGACCACGAGATGCCGTTGCCGCAGTTCTTTGCGCCGGACAAGTTGCGCGCCGCGCTGGATGCCGGCGAGCTCACGATGGCCGACATCGACACCGCGCTGCGGCGCCGGTATGTGCAGATGTTCAAGTTCGGTATTTTTGACCGCCCGATCGTGCAGCGGCCGCTCGATGTCGAAGGCGGCGGCAGGAAGGCGCGTGCGATGGGCGTCCAGACCGCGGTGCTGCTGCAGAACAATGGCGCGCTGCCTTTGCCGCGCGACGTGCGGCGGGTGCTGCTGGTCGGCAAGGCGAGCCAGATCTATGCACAGCAGGCGGTGGCCGGCGGATCGACGGTCGGCACGGTGATGGGCGCCGGCGGCGGCAGCTCCGATGTCGTGCCCTTCTATACCGTCACGCCCGCGGCAGGCCTGCGCGCGGTCTTCGCCCAGTCGGGCAATGCAGCGGTCGACATCCAGCTGGCACTGGTGGATGACGCCAATGCCAACGCCACACTCAATGGCAAAACCACCGGCTTCGACGACGTGCTGAAGGCCGCGGCCAGCGCAGAGGCGGTAGTGATCATGGCGGGCACCGTCGCCGAAGAAGGCGCCGACCGCGCCAGCTTCGGTGACGCGACAGGTGCAACGCTCACCGCGCGGGGCGACTCCCTCGACTGGTATGCGCCAGCACCCAAGGCGATTTCCTTCAACGGCGGCGACAATGCGGGCCGCGACAGCCGCACCATCGCGATGGTCGATCGCCTGTTGGGCGTGAAGTCTGCAACCGCGCGGCCGACGCATGCCAAGACCGCGCTGGTCCTCAAGGACAATGCCGGCGTTCCGTTGCCTGCACGTTGGCTTGGCGTGCGCGGCCCTGCGATGCTCGAAGTCTGGTTCCCGGGACAGGAAGACGGCCACATCGTGGCCGACCTGCTGCTGGGCATCCACAACCCCTCGGGCAAATTGCCCGTGACGTTTCCCATCGAAGGCCAGGGTTTCATGGAGGCGGTATCGCCCAGCCAGTACCCGGGGGCCATGGACGCCCAAGGCATTCCCCAAGTCGACTACAGCGAACAGCTGCAGATCGGCTACCGCTGGTACGACGCCCACAAAAGGCAGCCTGCATTCGCCTTTGGCCACGGCCTGTCGTACACCACGTTTGCGATCGAGGCGCCGCAGCTGCTTGCGCCCGCCAACGGCGCAGGCGCCTATCGGGTCGAGGCGACCGTGCGCAATGCAGGCGACCGTGCGGGCGCGGAAGTGGTGCAGGTCTACCTGTCCGTGCCTTCGGGCTCCGGCCTGCCGCAGCCACCGAAGCGGCTGGTCGGCTTCCGCAAGGTCGTGCTCCAGCCTGGCGCTAGCGAGCGCGTAACGATCAGCCTCGATCCGGCCGCCAGCCACCATCCGTTGAGCGTGTGGGACACGTCGCGCAATGCATTCGTGGTCCCACCAGGCGCCTATACGGTATGGGTCGGCAACGCTTCCGACCGTCTGGTAAGCGCGGGAACATTCGAGCGTTAGCGGGATAGTCCGGGACCAAAGACGGTGATTCCGCCTTGGGTTTGACAAAGGCGCGGCCCAAGAGATCCGATGCAACATCTTCAGTGCCTGGAGCGTCCGGCGGCCGGCCGCCAGTGGCGCCAGCTCAGGCGGTGGTGGCTGTGCAACCTGAGCAGCATCCAGGTGCGACTTGCACCCCAGCGGGGAAAGCGTGAAGCACAGGCAACTCTGCCGCGCCGCGCTCAACCTGAGCGCAGCGCCTTGAACGAAAAGGCTGCCCATCTAGCCGCTGCATTCAAGCCCCAAACGCCTCGAAAGCGAAGAATTCGGGTGTATCCACCTTCACCGGAGCACCCCTATGACAACCTTCGCCCTTCGCATCCAACCCAGCGTGCAAGCAGAACTCGACGCAGCAGCATCTGCAGAAACGCAGGGACACTTCCACACCGCCTTCCAGTACCTGGAACGCGCGCACGTCCTTGGCCAGGCAGCGACCGTGGAGCATGTGCGCGTGCACTGGCACATGCTGCGTTTCGCGCTGCGCAACCGGCTAGCCGGCAAAGCCTTGGGTCCCTTGCGGTCGGCCACGAACCCATCTTCACCTGATTGTCGTGCCATCGTGCGCGCCTGTCGCCCGATTTGGGTCGCATTCCGGTCCGATGAAGCGGCTGACCCTGGGCTCGCCCTGCGCCTGGTGGCTGCGGACTTCGGCTTCGAGCTGCTGGTCGGCCTTGGTCAGGCGTTCGCGCTGGCGCAGGTAGTCGAGCCACGAGTCGATCAGAAAGGTCTCGACCCAGCGCGACGGAGCGGCGGCATCTTCAAAGATGCCCCAGCGGTAGGCACCGTTGCGCTTGCGCGCCGCGCCCTGGCGGTACACAGCGGAGAGGAAGGCCGCGCGGTCGGCGCCCTCGATGTCGTACTCGATGGTCACCAGAACCGGGCCACGGTCGTCATCGACGTCGTCCGACAGCACCGGCTCGGGCCAGTACATCGACGGCCGCAGGTCGAGCCCGGCACTGGACTGGACCCGCTGCTCGCGAAGCAGCACGATGGCCACCACCAGCCCGGCCGCCGCAGCAGCGTGCGCGATCGGCAGCCCGAGCGCCGAGGCGGTCTGCCCCCAGGCCAGAGCACCGAGCGTGGTCGCGCCGAACATGACCGTGGCGTACGTGGCCAGGCCGCGCCCGCGCACCCAGCCGGGCAATGCCGTCTGTGCCGAAACGTTGAGCGTCGACAGCACGGCGATCCAGGACAGCCCGGCGACCGCGCTCGCCAGCAAGGCGAGCCCGGTGGCGCGCGCAATGGCGAACAGCACCAGCGCGACGGCAGTCCCGAGCGAGCCCGCAACGACGAGCCCGTCAGCGCCCAGCCACGCTTTGAGGCGGTGCAGCACCAGCGTTCCGCCGACCGCGCCCAGGCCGATGGCGCCCAGCAGCATGCCGTAGGTCTGCGGACCGCCGCCGAGCTGCTCGCGTGCCAGCAGCGGCAGCAGCGCCCAATAGGCGCTGGCGAAGAGGAAGAAGCCGCTGGCGCGCGCGAGCGTCGCCCGCAGCGGCAGGTTGTAGCGGGCGTGGCGCAAGCCGACCAGGATGGCACTGCCGACGCGCTCGGGCGGCAGGTCGCGCACGTGGGCGGCCGGGCGCCACCAGAACAGCGCCGCGATGCAGCCGAGGTTGCATACGGCGTTGATCCAGTAGGGTGCCGCCATGCTCGACGCGCCGATCAGGACCCCCGCCAGCGCCGGGCCGATGGCGCGGCTCACGTTGACACTGCCACTGTTGAGCGCGACGGCTGGCGCCAGGTCCTGGCGGCGCTCGACCAACTGCGGAACGATCGCCTCCCAGGCAGGTGCGATCGAAGCTGCAGCGGCGCTGGCGAGAAAGACGAAGCCCAGCAGGACCACGGCCGTCACGTTCCCGGTGGCGACGAGCACCGCGAAACCCGCGGTCAGCGCGGTGCCCGCCATCTCCATCGTCAGCAGCAGGCGGCGCCGGTCGAAGATGTCGGCGAACGCGCCCGCCGGCAGGCCCAGCAGGAACATCGGCAGCGCGCTCGCGACCTGGACGAGCGCGACGTAACGCGCGTCGGGCGCAAGGCTCGTCATGAGCCAGCCCGCGGCCGCGCTTTGCATCCAGACGCCGATGTTCGACACAAGGGTTGCCACCCAGATGACCGCGAAGGCCCGATGGCGAAACGGGCTCAGAGCGGAAGAAGGCGCCTCGGGCGCAGGCGTGCTCATGTTTTCAACGCAGGATTCGCTGGTTTCCAGAGCTGCCGCGTCACACCATGTCCTGTCGTGCGGTCATGGGCACTGGGATCGACGGCATGACGTTCTCCGGTTCGTGTGCGCAGTATCGGCTGTGCCAGCTGTGGGCCGTTCACGGGTGGAGGCGCTTTGGCAGCTCCCTGTGCAGCGCGGCCGCACCCGCTAATCGGCCAGCAGACTGGCCGCTCGTGTCTGTCCTGCCTGCCCGCAGAAGCATCCCAGCCACCGATCAACATCGCGGCTCCCCAGACCAGAAAGCCAAGATCCCAGTAAATCCACTGGTCCCTTGGCACCGTCTCGTTGACGTGGTGGATGCCCAAAATGTGGTGGTCGACAATGCCTTCAACGAGGTTGAAGATGCCAAAGCCCATCAAGATGGTGCCGGACAACATCTTGCCGGACCACCACAGATGGCTGCGATGCCCCGCCCTCCAGAGAATGACCAAGCCCGCGACAACGAAGAGGTAGGTGCAGGCGTGAAAGATGCCGTCCCAAAGCGTGTCGACCTGGAGGTTGTGAACGCTGTCGGGTGGATACCCGGCGCTGGTCAGCATGTGATGCCACTGCAATATCTGGTGCAGCACGATTCCATCGAAGAAGCCCCCGAGCCCCAAGCCAAAAAAGATGCCCGCGGACGCGGGAAAGCCTTTCTTCTCGCCGCTGTTGTCGCTCATACCAGCTCCTTCGGGGGTGACTGTTGCCGCCAGCGAAAAATCGATCGGGGGCCGAAAAATCTGCAGGTCAGCTTATGGGTCTGCAATGATCCTTGCTGCGTCGGGTTTTTCCGTTGGTTCAGGCGGATCCAGGAAGGTTCGGCAGCGTGGCCGAATTTTCACTGACTTCAGCAGATGGCATTTGCTGTGCAAACCAATCCCGCAAGAAATCCGCCAAGGCCCGTGTCTTCGCAGACAGGTCACCCTTGGTCGGGTACACCAGCGTCACATCGGCCGCCGGCAAGGCCCAGCCGGGCAGCACGCGCAGCAGCCGACCCGATGCCAGATAGGGTGCCACGTCCCATTCAGAGCGCATGAGCACCCCGTGGCCTTGGAGCGCCCAGTGGGTGGCGGCGCTGCCATCGTTGGTGCTGAGCAGGCCGCGCACCTTCACCGTCTCTTGCTTCTCCCCATGGCGCACATGCCAGGTGCCATAGGTTTCATCGCTCTCGCGGATCACGATGCACTGGTGGGCGAGCAGGTCGGCCGGTTGGGTGGGTTCGCCCGCCCGGGCCAGATAGGCGGGGGACGCGCACAGCACACGCTGGTTGGACATGAGACGGCGGGCTGTCAGGCGCGAATCGGGCAGGTCGCCAAAGCGCACCGCGGCGTCAAAGCCCTGCTCCACCAGATTCACCGGGCGGTCGGTGAGGTGCAGTTGAACCTCCACCTCGGGGAAGGCCTGCGCAAAGGCCGACAGGGCCGGGGCAATGTGCACGCGGCCAAAGCCCAGCGTGGCAGCCAGCTTGATGAGCCCGCGCGGGGAACTGCGCGCGCCGGCCACGGTGCGCTCCAGCGCCTCCAGATCGCTCAGGATGCGGGCGCCGTCCAGCAAATAGGTTTCGCCCTCGGGCGTCAGACTGATGCGGCGGGTCGTTCGGTGCAGCAGGCGCACGCCCAGCCGGTGCTCCAGTTGAGCCAGGCGCCGGCTGACGGCTGGCGGGGTGAGGCCCATCTGCTGAGCGGCAGCAGCCAAGCTGCCTTCTTTCATCAGCAAGGCAAAAAAGCGCAGGTCTGTAAAGCCATCCATACGGGGTAATTCGTGCTTTTGATTTATGAATAAAGTCATTTTGAATGACTTTATTCATTTTTCAATCACTCATAAGATGCGCCTCAAACCAACGCAGCCACCCTCACAGGAGACAATTCCCATGAACCGCATCCCCGCTTGGCCCTCCCTGACCCGTCGCATGGCGGCCACCGCAGCGCTTGCGCTGCTTTCCACCGCCGCCCTGGCGCAGGCTTACCCCACCAAGGCCATCAAGCTGGTGGTGCCCTATGCGCCCGGTGGCAGTGCCGACATTGCCGCACGTCTGGTGAGCGATGAATGGGCCAAGGCGCTGGGTGGCTCGCTGTTCATTGAGAACAAGGGCGGCGCCGGCGGCAACATCGGGGTGGACATGGTGGCCAAGGCCGCGCCCGATGGCTACACGATTGGCCTGCAGACCGTTTCTCTGGCCATCAACCCCGCGCTCACGGCCAAGATGCCGTACGACACCCTGAAGGACCTGACCCCGATCGGCCTGGTGGCCAGCTCGCAACATGTGCTGGTGGTCAACAACAGCCTGCCGGCGAAGAACGTCAGGGAGCTGGTGGCGCTGCTCAAGGCGGAGCCTGGCAAGTACTCGTATGGCTCGGCCGGGGCGGGCAGCACCTTCCACATGTCGGCCGAGCTGTTCAAGGCGGTGGCGGGTGTGCCCATCGTGCACATTCCCTACCGGGGCGGCGGCCCGGCAATGTTCGACACCATGTCGGGCCAGGTGGCGCTGAGTTTTCCTGTGCTGTCGGCGGCACAGCCGCACGTGCAGGCAGGCAAGTTGCGCGCTTTGGGCGTGACGGGCGCCAAGCGCTCGGCTCTGATGCCCGATGTGCCCACCATTGCCGAGGCGGGCCTGCCCAACTATTCGTTTGAAACCTGGTTCATCGTGTTCGCGCCCGCGGGCACACCCAAACCCGTCATCGACAAGCTCAACACCGCACTGAACCAGGCGCTTGGCACCGTCGCGCTCAAAGAGCGCATGACCAAAGACGGCTTTGACCCCATGCCTTCCACCCCAGAGCAGGCGCGCGCCCGGTTGGAAAAGGAAATGCCCCAGTGGGCCAAGCTCATCAAGGAGCGCGGCATCACCACCGACTGAGGGGCCTCACCTGCCGTCCGCAACACGTTATCTGCGATGACCGATCTCTCTTTGTTCCCCGGCTTTGCCGCGCAGCGCATTTCCACGCCCGACGGCCAGCACATCCAGGCGTTGGCGGGCGGCAGTGGCCCGCCATTGCTGCTGCTGCACGGGCACCCACAGACCTCGGCCCTCTGGCACAAGGTGGCGCCTGCGCTCGCTCGGCATTTCACGGTGGTGCTGGCCGACCTGCGCGGGTATGGCGACTCGGCCAAGCCCGCGGGGGGTGCGGAGCACGCCAACTACAGCAAGCGCACCATGGCCGCCGACATGCTGGCGGTGATGCAACACCTGGGCCATGCGCGCTTTGCGGTGCTGGCGCACGACCGGGGCGCGCGCGTGGCGCACCGCCTGGCGGCAGACCACCCTGGGGCCGTGCAGCGCATGGTGCTCCTGGATATTGCGCCCACGCTGGCCATGTACGAGCAGACCAGCAATGCGTTTGCCCGCGCCTACTGGCACTGGTTCTTCTTGATCCAGCCCGCGCCGCTGCCCGAGCGCCTGATCGAGGCCGACCCTGCTGCGTATGTCCACGATGTGATGGGCCGGCGCAGCGCGGGCCTGGCCCCGTTCGACCCGCGGGCGCTGGCCGAGTACTCGCGCTGCCTGGCACTGCCGGGCACCGCCCACGGCATCTGCGAGGACTACCGCGCCGCCGCCGGTATCGACCTCGTGCACGACCGAGCCGATCGCGACGCGGGGCGCCAGCTTGGCATGCCATTGCTGGTCCTGTGGGGCGAGCAGGGCGTGGTGCACCGGTGCTTCAAGCCGCTGACCGAGTGGCAAGGCGTGGCGGCCAATGTGCGCGGCCACGCCTTGCCCTGCGGTCACTACATCGCCGAAGAGGCGCCCGACGCCCTGCTGGCAGCCGCCCTGCCTTTCTTGCTGGAAACCGACGCATGACCCATCCTTCGCCACCCCGCCAAACCCTTTACCAGAAACTGGTGGCATCGCACACGGTTGCAGCGCTGGACGAACAGAACGTGCTGCTGTTCTGCGACCTGCACCTGATGAACGAATACACCAGCCCGCAGGCCTTTGCAGGCCTGCACGAGGCCGGGCGCGGCGTGCCCGTGCCGGGCCAGAACGTGGCGGTGGTGAGCCACATCATCCCCACGCACCCGGTGCGCCACCGCATCATCCAGGACCCGCCCTCGGCCCTGCAGGCCAGCAACCTCAAGGCCAACTGCGACCGGCACCACATCCCGCTGTTCGATACCAACGACCCGCTGCAGGGCATCGAGCACGTGATTGCACCCGAGCACGGTATGGTGCGCCCGGGCATGGTCATCATCTGCGGCGACAGCCACACCACGACCTACGGTGCGCTGGGCGCGCTGGGCTTTGGAATCGGCACGTCCGAGGTGGAACATGTATTGGCCACGCAGACCCTGGTGTACCGCATGGCCAAGGACATGCGCATCCGTGTGGATGGCCGCCTGCCGCTGGGCACGACGGCCAAGGACCTGATCCTCATGGTCATCAGCCGCATCGGCGCCCAGGGCGCGCGCGGCTATGCAGTGGAGTTCTGCGGCAGTGCCATCAGCGCCCTGTCGGTAGAGGCGCGCTTCACGCTGTGCAACATGGCCGTGGAGGCGGGTGCACGCGGTGCGTTGATTGCGCCGGACCGCACCGCCATCGACTACGTGTTGGCGCGTGCACCCGACATCACGGGCAGTGTGCGCGAGCAGGCCCTGGCGCACTGGGCCACGCTGCACAGCGATGAAGGCGCCGTGTTCGACGTCGAGCACCGGTTCGATGCCGGCGAAGTGGCGCCTTACGTGACCTGGGGAACCAGCCCCGACCAGGCCATGGCCATCAACGCCGCGGTGCCGCAACCCGCCAGCATGGTGGACGCCGTGCAGCGCAGCAGTGCCGAACAGGCCCTGCGCTACACCGCACTCCATGCCGGCCAGGCGCTGCAGGGCGTGCCGGTGCAGCATGTGTTCATCGGTTCGTGCACCAATGCGCGCATCGAAGACCTGCGCGAAGTGGCCAAGGTGGTGGGCACACGCCATGTGGCGCCGGGCGTGCGCGCCATGGTCGTGCCCGGCTCGGGCGCCGTGAAGGCACAGGCCGAGGCCGAGGGCATCGCCAGCCTGCTGCAGGCCGCGGGCTTTGAATGGCGCCAGCCGGGCTGCTCCATGTGCCTGGCGATGAACGACGACGTGCTGGCCCCGGGCCAGCGCTGCGCATCCACCACCAACCGCAATTTCGAGGGCCGCCAGGGCCGGGGCGCGATCACGCACCTCATGAGCCCGGCCATGGCCGCCGCAGCTGCCGTCACGGGCTGCATCACCGATGTGCGCACCCTGGAGACCTTGCACGCATGACCCTTCCTGCCACCCAGACCGCCACGGACCACGCCGTGCTGCGCGGCCACGCCGCCGTGCTGGCCACCCCCAACCTCGACACCGACCAGATCATGCCCAAGCAGTTCCTGCGCGGCATCGACAAATCGGGCCTGGCGCCGGGCCTGCTGTACGACCTGCGCTTTGACGGCGCAGGCCAGCCGCGCCCGGACTTCGTGCTCAACCAGCCCGCCTTTGCCGCGGTGGATGTGCTGATTGCAGGCTCCAACTACGGCTGCGGCTCCAGCCGTGAGCATGCCGTGTGGGGCATGCAGCAATACGGCTTCAAGGCCGTGGTGGCATCGAGCTTTGGCGAGATCTTCTACTCCAACGCCCTCAACAACCGCCTGCTGCTGGCCATGGTGCCCGAGCACGATGTGCAGGCCTTCATGCGCGAAGCAGCGCAACGGTGCGGCCCGTTAGCGCTGGAGATCGATGTACAGCAGCGCCTGGTGCGCAGTGCGCAGCACCAGGCCAGCTTCACGCTGTCAGACCGGCACCAGCGCATGTTCCTGCAAGGGTTGGATGTGATCGGCGCGTCGCTTTCGTACGCGGACCAAATCAACGCCTTTGCCGCCCGGCACTGGGCGGCGCAGCCTTGGGTGAAGGACGTGGCACGCGCGACGCGGGAGCGGCTGTCGGCCCCGGCGCAACGCTAGCCCGAGAGGAGCTCCCTTCCCCGATCCAGGATCGGATGCCCCTCTGGTTGTCTTGCAGCGCCCACGGATGGAACCGGCGCCGGCTTCCTGCTGCTCAAGCGCTTTTGTTCTTCTGCCCCATCCAAGGCACATGCCGGGTGCCGTTGAGGCATTTCGGCGCGCAAAAATCGGGTATCTTGGGCCGCTTTCACTGGCCTCTGCTCCTGCCCGCCCCTTTCGCTGAATGAACCCCGACGCGCACCTTCTCTGGAAAGCCCCCCGCTGGGCCCTGGCAGCCCTGCTGGCCGTGCTGGGTATGCTCGGCCCGTTCTCGATCGACACCTACCTGCCTGCGTTCTCGGGCATGGCGCACACCCTGGGTGCTTCGTCCATCGAGATGCAGCAGACGCTTTCGGCGTACCTGTTCGGCTTTGCCTTCATGAACCTGTTCCATGGCGCACTGGCCGACAGCTTTGGACGCCGGCCTGTGGTGCTGTGGGGCATTGCCATGTTCACGCTGGCCTCGGCGGGTTGCGCGCTGTCACAGACGGTGGGTCAGCTGGTGGTGTTCCGCGCACTGCAAGGCCTGTCCACGGGCGCCGGCATTGTGGTGTCCCGCGCCGTCATCCGCGACATGTTTGCGCCTGCGCAGGCGCAAAAGGTCATGAGCCAGGTCACCATCTATTTCGGCGTGGCGCCCGCCATCGCGCCGATGGTGGGCGGCTGGCTGTACGTGCATGCCGGTTGGCACAGCATCTTCTGGTTCCTGACGCTGGTCGGGGTCGCGCTGTGGTTTGCCAACTTCCGCCTCCTGCCCGAAACACTCCATGCGGAGCACCGCCAGCCTCTGAGCGTGAAGCACCTGATGCGCGGCTACTGGCAGTTGGGATCCAGCCCACGCTTCCTGCTGCTCGCATTGGCCAGCGGGGTGCCCTTCAACGGCATGTTTTTATATGTGCTGGCGGCCCCGGCCTTTCTCGGCGAGCACCTGGGGCTGCAGCCCACGCAGTTCTTCTGGTTCTTCATGATGACCATCTCGGGCATCATGAGCGGCGCCTGGCTCAGTGGCCGCCTGGCCGGGCGGATCGCCCCCAAGCGCCAGATCCGCCATGGCTTCGTGATCATGCTCACGGTGTCCACCCTCAACCTGGCGGCCAACCTGCTGCTGCCCGCGCATGTGCCCTGGGCGCTGTTTCCCATTGCGGTTTTCTCGTTCGGCTGGGCACTGATGGTGCCTGTGGTGACCTTGCTGGTGCTGGACCTGTACCCCGAGCGGCGCGGCATGGCATCGTCTCTGCAGGCGTTCGTGGGCTCGGTGGCCAACGGTCTGGTCGCTGGCGTGCTTGTGCCCCTGGTGATGCATTCGACGGTGCTGCTGGCCTTGGCCTCGATGGCATTGATGTGCATCGGCCTGGCCGCCTGGGTCTACCTGCACCACCGCTGGCCCGAGATCGGCCGTACAGCCCACCCCGCCTGAATGCCCTTGGCGTTGGCCCCTCCCACATACATGTAACAATGTATTTCTTGCTGCGCGGCAGTGGGAAATGTGCAGAGGCCGCTGCGGCCAGCGTGAGGCATGAAATGCAGTTACTGAAACTGGTGGAGTCGGAAGTTCGGATCGGCGTGCCACTGCCCTGGAATGTGCGCAACCGCGACTGCACCCTGCTGCTGGCCAAGGCCTATGTGATTCGCAACGGGTCGCAGCTGGACATGCTGCTCGAGCGCGGCATGTATGTGGACGCAGAAGAGGTCTGCGCACTGGCTGCGGCCCAGGCGCCACCGCCGCGCGCCACCCGCACCATTTATGCGCGCTGGACCGGCGCCATCGATACGCTGGAGCTGGTGCTGCCCACGCTGCTGGACCAGAGCGCCAACTTTGCGCCCCGCATCCACGCCTTGGCGGCCGAGATCTTGGAATTGGCATCGCTGGACACCGATATCGCCCTCTTCATGGCCATGCGGCAGGACCAGGCGCGCCACCTGCGCTATGGCTACAGCCATTCGGTCTACACTGCGCTGTTGGCCCTGCTGGTGGCGCAGCGCCTGGGCTGGACCGCGGAGCGCGTTCTGCAGCTCACGCTGGCGGCGCTCACCATGAATGCCAGCATTGCCGAGTTGCAAGGGCACATGGCGCACCAGGACCATCCTGTGCTGGACCGCCAGCGCGCCCGGATCCGCCAACACCCGCACGACAGCGCCGCGCTGCTGGCGCGCGCCGGTATCACCGATGCCGGCTGGCTTGCCGCCGTGCGCCAGCACCACGAACAGGTCGGCGGCGGTGGCTACCCCACGGGGGCTGCTGCGGTGGATGAACCTGCACAGGTGCTGCGCATGGCCGACGTCTTCATGGCGCGCATCAGCCCGCGCACGCTCAGGGCGCCGCTGTCGATCCAGGAAGCTGCACGGCAGATGTTCCGCGACGACCAGGGCGGCTCCCTGTCCATGGCAGTGATCAAGGAAATGGGCATTTATCCGCCCGGCGACTTGGTGCAGCTGGCCTCGGGCGAGCTGGGCGTGGTGCTTCGGCGCGGCGCCGAAGCGCGCACCCCGCTGGTCGCCGCCGTCAGCGACGCCCAGGGCCGCAGCGTGACAAGCACCCTGCAGCGCGACACTTCAGACCCGGCCTATGCGGTGACCGGGGCCGCGACCGACCGCAGCCTGCTCGCGCGCGTGCCGCCAGAGCGCTTGTACGGCTACGCCCTGGACGCATAACTGCAGCCTACCTAACAGGCACAAAAAAACCGGCCCCTTTCAGGGCCGGTTTCAATGGAATTGCGCGCGATCAGCGGGCGGGACGGGCAGGACGCTTGCGCGCGTCGTGCGGCACGAAAGGCTTGCCTGCACCGGGCTTGGCAAACGCCGGCTTGCGCGGTGCGAAGTCGCCGCGGGGTGCGCCACTTTCGTTGCGCGGGGCAAAGTCGCCACGCGGTGCGCCACCCTCGTTGCGCGCACCAAAGCCAGCGCGCGCGCCGTCGCCAAACCCAGGCTTGCGGCCGTAGCCTTCGCCGTCACGGCGCGGTGCAAAGCCGCGGTCGTCGCGCGGCGCGCCGAAGCCGCCACCAAAACCACCGCCGCTGCCGCCATGCGGACGGTCGTCGCCCGGACGGCCCTGCGTGCGCTGGCGGTCGTTGAAACCGCTGCTGCCGGCATAGCCACCACCAAAGCCGCCGCGATCGCGGTCACCGCCGCGTGCGGGTCCACCGAACTTGCGGTCGCGCGAGGGGCCGCCACGGCCGCCGCCAAAGTCGCCTTGCGGGCGGCTGCCGCCCTGCGGGAAGCGCTGCACCGGCTCCAGACCGGGAATGACCTCGGCCTTGAACTGCTGGTGGCTGTAGCCTTCGATGTCGAAAATCTTGCGGCGGTCGCGGAACTCGGCAAAGGTGATTGCCAGACCGTCGCGGCCGGCACGGCCGGTGCGGCCAATGCGGTGCGTGTAGTCCTCGGCCTTCATGGGCAGGCCGTAGTTGAAGACGTGGGTCACCGTGGGCACGTCAATGCCGCGCGCTGCCACATCGGTGGCCACCAGGATCTGCACCTGGCCTTGGCGCAGCGCCATCAGGCGGCGGTTGCGCAGGCCCTGGCTCAGGGCGCCGTGCAGCGCCACGGCGCTGAAGCCTTCCTGCTGCAGGTCGGCGGCCAGGCCGTCGCACTCCACCTGGGTGCTGGCAAAAACGATGGCCTGGTTGATCGTGGTGTCACGCAGCCAGTGGTCCAGCATCTTGCGCTTGTGCTGGGCGTTGTCGGCCCAGTACAGCACCTGCTTGATGTTCGAATGCTTTTCGTGGGGCGTATCGATCTGGATCTTCTTGACCGAGGAACCACCGTCGTGCATCACGCGCATGGCCAGCTGCTGAATGCGCGGCGCAAACGTGGCGCTGAACATCATGGTCTGCTTGCGCTGGCTGGTGAGCTGGTTGATCTCGGCCAGGTCGTCTGAAAAGCCCAGGTCGAGCATGCGGTCGGCTTCGTCCACCACGAGGAACTGCACCTTGTCGAGCTTGATCTGCATCGAGCGCTGCAGGTCCAGCAGGCGGCCTGGGGTGGCCACCACCAGGTCGGCGTTTTGCAGCTTGGCAATTTGCAACTGGTAGGGCATGCCGCCCACCACGTTGGCCACACGCAGGCCACGGGCGTGCTTGACCAGGTCAATGGCGTCGTGCGCGACCTGCTGGGCCAGCTCACGCGTCGGGCAGACGATCAGCGCGCCGGGCACCGCAGGCTTGAAGTTGCGGGTGTTCGTCGGGTCCTTGCGCTTGGCGCGCTTGGGCGGGGCTTCGCCGCGTGCCACGGCCTCGGCGGCAGCGCGTTCGTATTCGGCACGGGCTTCGGCTTCGGCTTCGGCCTGCTGGCGGATCAGCGTGTGCAGCACGGGCAGCAGGAAAGCAGCAGTCTTGCCGCTGCCGGTCTGGCTGGAGACCATCAAGTCGATGAAACGGCCGCCTTCAGCGCCGGCGCCCATGGCCAAGGGAATGGCTTTGGATTGCACGCTGGTGGGCTGGGTGTAGCCCAGGTCGGCCACAGCCTGCACCAACTCTTTGGCCAGGCCCAGTTCGATGAAGCCGTTGGGCTCCGCGGTCACCGCTTCGTCGACGGTGGTTTCAACAGTGTCCTGCACGAAAATTTCGGCAGCAAAAGATTCAGCAGGCGCGAATTCGCCCTGCACTTGAAAAGTGTCGGTCATGTATTTTTCTCACACGAATACGATCGCAAGCGCAGCCTGCGATGGCTTCGTCAATGGTTAAAAAACATCAACCATCAGACGAAACCTGCACCGGCGTGGCCAGTGCGGCTGGGTATTTGACGCGAAACTCAAAGCGGCGGCTTGGGGCCGTCCGGCGAGTTCGCAGACCCGGTGTGTGAAGGGAGATGCGCAATCTGCATGGCGGGTGCGATGCAGTGCGTGATTATGCCATGGATGCGGGTTTTCCCGCAAGCACCTAGATCGCTAACAGGTGGGTGCGGTAGTGCGCCAGCTCTTCGATCGACTCGTGCACATCGGCCAACGCCGTGTGTTTTTGCGCCTTTTTGAAGCTAGTGTAGGCCTCGGGCTTCCAGCGTTTGGCCAGTTCCTTGAGCGTGCTCACATCGACATTGCGGTAGTGGAAGAAGGCTTCGAGCTTGGGCATGTAGAGCGCCAAAAAGCGCCGGTCCTGGCCAATGCTGTTGCCGCACAACGGCACCTTGCCCTTGGGCACGTAGCGGGCCAGGAAATCGATGATCTGCTGCTGCGCCTGCTCTTCGGTCAGCGTCGAGGCCTTGACCTTGTCGATCAGGCCGCTTCTGCCGTGCGTGCCCTTGTTCCATGCATCCATCTTGCCCAGCAGCTCGTCGGACTGGTGGATGACCAGCACCGGGCCTTCAATGCGCGGCTCCAGGCTGGGGCCGGTGACGACCACGGCGATTTCGATGATGCGCTCGGCCTGCGGGGTCCAGGCCGGTCATTTCACAGTCGAGCCAGACCAGGTTCTGGTCGGATTTGGCAAGGGTTGGCAGGGTGGTGGAAGAGGTTTCTGACATGGGCGGCATTGTCGCCTATGCCCTACACTCGCGCGTCATGCCTGCCGTCCCACCCGATTACTTCCCGCCTTCACTGGTCCTCACCCTGGCCTTTGTCGCCGCGCTGGTTCTCGGTCTGCTGCTCAGGTTCTGGCTCGCCTCGCGCCAGATTCGGCACGTGGCGCGCCACCGCGCCAGCGTGCCACCCGCGTTTGCCGGGCGCATCGCGCTGGAGGCCCACCAGAAGGCCGCCGACTACACCATCGCCAAGACCCGCTTCGGGCTGCTGGAGATGGCGCTGGGCGCCGCCGTGCTGCTGGGATGGACGGTGCTGGGCGGCCTGGACGCACTCAACCAGGGGCTGCTCGCTGCACTGGGCGGCGGCATGGTGCAACAGCTGGCGCTGCTGGCGGCATTTGCGCTCATCAGCGGACTGATCGACCTGCCGGCCACGCTCTACCAGACCTTTGTGATCGAGCAGCGCTTTGGCTTCAACCAGACCACGCTGCGCCTGTGGCTCGCCGACCTGCTCAAGTCGACGGCGGTCGGCGCGCTCATCGGCCTGCCCATCGCAGCGGCCATCTTGTGGCTCATGGCCGCCGCCGGAAGCCTGTGGTGGCTGTGGGCCTGGGGGCTGTGGATGGGCTTGAACCTCGCTGCTGATGGTGGTCTATCCGACCGTGATCGCGCCGCTGTTCAACAAATTCCAACCGCTCGAAGACGCTTCGCTCAAGACGCGCGTCACGGCATTGATGCAGCGCTGCGGTTTTTCCGCCAAGGGCCTGTTCGTGATGGACGGCAGCCGCCGCAGTGCGCACGCCAACGCCTACTTCACGGGCTTTGGCGCTGCCAAGCGCGTGGTGTTCTACGACACGCTGCTGCGCCAGCTCGCGCCGGACGAGGTCGAGGCCGTGCTGGCGCATGAGCTGGGGCACTTTCACCACCGCCACATCGCCAAGCGCATGGCCGCCCTGTTCGGCCTGAGCCTGGCCGGCTTTGCGCTGCTGGGCTGGCTGTCCACGCAGGCGTGGTTCTACACCGGCCTGGGTGTGCGCCCCAGCCTGGCGTTGCTGGTGCCCAACGCCTCCGCGGCTCCCAACGACGCCCTGGCCTTGCTGCTGTTCCTGCTGACGGTGCCGGTGTTCACGGTGTTCCTCACGCCGCTGTTCGCCCAGCTCTCGCGCCATGACGAATTCCAGGCCGATGCCTACGCCATGGCACACACGCGCGGCGCAGACCTCGCCTCGGCCCTGCTCAAGCTCTACCAGGACAACGCCTCCACCCTCACCCCCGACCCGGTGTACGTGAAGTTCTATTACTCGCATCCACCCGCCAGCGAACGGCTGGCGCGCATGCCCACCGCGGCCCCCGCACCATGACAATGTTGAAGAAAAAAGACTGGTCTGCGCAGACCCGGCGTGCGCTGACAGCGACAGAAGTAGTAGCAAACCTGGCTAAGGTCGAGGGCTGGACGCTGAGCGGCGATGGCGCCAACGTGGCCATCGAAAAGACCTACCGCTTTGCCAACTACTTCGAGACGATCGCTTTCGTCAATGCCCTGGCCTTCATTGCGCACGCGCAGGACCACCACCCCGACCTCTCGGTGCACTACAACCGCTGCGTGGTGCGCCTGAACACGCACGACGTGGGCGGCCTCTCGGCCACCGACTTCGACTGCGCCGCGCGCATCGACGCCCTGCTGCAGGCATGACATGAGCGAACGCAGCGCGCTCATGCCGGGCCTGGTGGTGGCGAGCCACGGGCGCCACTGCGTGGTCGAAACGCCCGACGGCCAGCGCCGCATCTGCCACCCGCGCGGCAAGAAAAGCCAGGCCGTCGTGGGCGACCAGGTGCTGTGGCAGGCCGCTCCGGCAGGCCAGGGCCACGAGGGCACGATCGAGAAGGTGCAGGAGCGGCGCAACCTGTTTTACCGCCAGGACGAGATCCGCACCAAGTCGTTTGCCGCCAACCTCGACCAGGTGCTGATCCTGATTGCCGCCGAGCCGGTGTTTTCCGAGAGCCAGCTGGCACGCGCGCTCATCGCGGCCGAGGCGGCCCGCATCACGCCGCTGATCGCACTCAACAAGACCGATCTGGTCGAGCCCTTTGCGCGCGCCTGGGCGCGCCTGCAGCCCTACCGCCGCATGCGCGGCAGCGGCGACGGCAGCCACCACTATGGCGTTCTGCCGCTGTCGCTCACCGCCTCGGGCGACGTGGACCGTGACCTGCTGCTACAGCACCTGCGCGGCAAGACCACGCTGGTGCTCGGCCCCTCGGGCTCGGGCAAAAGCACCCTGATCAACCTGCTGGTGCCCGGCGCCACCGTGCTGACGGGTGAAATCTCGCAGGCGCTGAATTCGGGCAAGCACACCACCACCAGCACCGCCCTGTACTGGGTGGACGAAGAGCGGACCACGGCGCTCATCGACTCGCCGGGCTTCCAGGAATTTGGACTGCACCACATTGCGCCCATGCAGCTGGCCGCCTGCATGCCCGATATCGCGGCCCACGCCACGGACTGCAGGTTCTACAACTGCACGCACCTGCACGAGCCGGGCTGCGGCGTTCTCGATGCAGTCGAAAGCACCTCTAATGCAGATGGGATAAGCGTTACGCGCTATAAAATATATAGTGAACTATTTGCCGAACTGAGCCACAGCCGCTACTGAGCCGCGCCCGCGGCACCGGGCCTCAACCGAGCAAGCGCGCCAGCGTCAGCAGCGCCAACAGCAGCAGCCACACCACCACCGAGCGCCACACCAGCCCCACCACACTGCGCAGGTGGCCCACCTCCGGTTCGCGGCCCGGCGTGCTGTCGCTGTCGCCGATGTCGGCATCGGCCTCGAAGCCCTGCGGCGCCAATAGCTCGATGCGCGCCTTCAGCGCCTCACCGCCCAGGCGCACATTGAGTGCCCCGGCCGTGGCCGCCAGCACCACGCCATCGTTGTCATTGGGAAAGCGCTGCGCGTGGAAGCGCCAGCCTTCGATCGCCTCCTCGAAGCTGCCGACCACGGCAAAGCACAGCGCCGTGAGCCGCGCGGGCAGCCAGTCCAGCGCCATCCAGGCCAGCGTGGAAGCGCGCTGCAATGCGGCGCTGGCGGAATGCGCCGCCGGGCCACGCGGCTGCCTCCAATAGCGCGCCATGAACTCCGCCATGCGGTACAGCACCGCGCCCGCCGGGCCCAGGCCGAGCGCCGCCAATATCGAAAACCAGGCCAACACCCCGAACACATGGCGGTGCGCAGACAGCACCGAATACTCGATCACGTGGCGCACGATCTCGCTGCGCGGCAGCGCGCCCACGTCCACCTGCTGCCATTGCGCCAGCAGCGCGCGCGCGCGGTCTTCGTCGCCCTCTTCGAGCGCATCGCGCAGGCCCGTGAAATGGTGGCTGAACTGGCGAAAGCCCAGCGTGAGGTAGAGGATCGCCACATTCCACAGCACGGCGAAGGGCCAGCCCAGCCCCCAGATCAGCAACCAGTGCACGCCCAGCGCCACCAGTGCAGGCACGAGCACCGCCAGGGCCCAGGCCAGCCATGCGTGGTGCGGCTTGCCGGCATCGAAGTTGCGGCCCATGGCCAGCGCCCAGGCGCGCAATCCGGCGTGGACGGCATTGCCCGCAGCCAGCGGCCGGGCCTGCTCGATCAGCAAGGCGAACAGGATGGCAAAGAAACTCATGGAGCCGAATGATACCGAGCCCACGGCACTGTGGCGCCGCGCGCCGCGCCGCGCCGGCTCAGGCCTGCATGAAGCGGTAGAAATTGCGCAGCATGCCCGCCGTGGCGCCCCAGATGTAATGGCTCTTGGCGCCCTCTTGGTAGGGCATGGAAAACCACTCGCGGCGCACGCCCTGCCACTCGAACACATGGCGCTGGTGGTGTGCCGGATCGAGCAGAAAGGCCAGCGGCACCTCGAAAATTTCCGCCACCTCGTAGGGGTTGGGGTGCAGCACGCAGTCGGGCTGCACCAGCGCCACCACCGGCGAGATGATGAAGGACGAGCCGGTCACATAGGTTGGCAGTGTGCCCAGCACCTCGACGAAGTGCGCGTCGAGACCGACTTCTTCGTGGGCTTCGCGCAGGGCGGTGGCGGCGGCATTGGCGTCTTCAGGGTCCGCGCGCCCGCCCGGAAACGCCACCTGCCCCGAATGCGTGGACAGGTGCGCCGTGCGCTCGGTCAGCAGCACCGTGGGCTGGTCGCGCAGCACGATGGGCACCAGCACCGCGGCATGGGCCAGCGCGCGGCTCGAAAAGCTCTTCTCCTGCACCACCTCGGGCTGCCACACGGGCGGCGCTGCAAAGCGCTGGCGCAGCGCTGCGGGCGTCTGCGCCAGCGCGGGCACGGCGGGCAGGTGCGCGTCCACCCCCACCACCTGCACGCGGCGCGGGTCGAAGTCGGGCAGCGACGACAAGGACGGGATGAATGGCGAGACAGGGAGAGGCGACAAGGCGGAGGACTCTGGAAAAGAAAAAGCCGCTACAGACAGTGGCTGTAGCGGCTCAGGCGCTCAAGGCGGCGGTGCTTTATGCAGCCGTCGCAGCAGCTGCTGCTGCCTTGTTGACGCGCTGTGGCAGCTTTTCCTTGATGCGTGCCGACTTGCCGCTGCGTTCGCGCAGGTAGTACAGCTTGGCACGGCGCACGTCACCACGGCGCTTGACTTCGATCTTGGCGATCAGCGGGCTGTAGGTCTGGAACGTGCGTTCCACGCCTTCACCGCTGGAGATCTTGCGCACGGTGAAGCCGCTGTTGAGGCCACGGTTGCGCTTGGCGATCACGACGCCTTCGTAGGCCTGGACGCGCTTGCGCGTGCCTTCGACCACGTTGACGCTCACGATGACCGTGTCGCCGGGGGCGAATTCGGGGATGGTTTTGCCGAGGCGGGCGATTTCTTCCGCTTCGAGGGTCTGGATCAGGTTCATGGTTGCATCCAACGATCGTGTCCGCGCCATAAGTGGCAGCGTCGGGATTGACGTTCAGGCCCGGCAAAGTCGTTGCAGGGCGGCCGGCCAGAGGATCGAAAAGCCTCTGATTATAACCACTCAGCAGCGCTTGGCCAGCTCGGCCTCATCGGCGGGCGCCAAGCGGCCGGCCGCGCGCGCCGCTTCGATCAGGTCGGGGCGGTGCCGTGCCGTGAAGGCCAGGCGCTGGGCGCGGCGCCAGCGCTCGATCTGCGCATGGTGGCCCGACAGCAGTTCGCGCGGCACGGGGCGGCCCTCCCACTCTTCGGGCCGCGTGTAGTGCGGGCAGTCGAGCAGCCCGTCAAGCGCAGGGTTGAAGCTGTCGAGCTGGTGGCTGCCCGCGTCGTTCAGGACGCCGGGCTGCAGGCGGGCGACGGCATCGAGCAGCGCGAGCGCCGCAATCTCGCCGCCCGAGAGCACGAAGTCGCCCAGGCTGATCTGCACATCCACATGGGCATCGATGAAGCGCTGGTCGATGCCTTCATAGCGGCCGCACAGTAAGACGGCACCGGCACTGGCCGACCAGCGCTCCACGCCCGCATGGTCCAGCGCCGCGCCAATGGGCGAGAACAGCACCACGGGCGCCTCTGCACCCGGCGCCTCGGCCCGCTCGGCGCGGATCGCCGCCAGGCAGCGCGCCAGGGGCGGCGCCATCATCACCATGCCCGGGCCACCGCCAAACGGGCGGTCGTCGACGCGGCGGTAGTTGCCCTCGGCATGGTCGCGCGGGTTCCACAGGCGCACATCGACCTGCCCCGAAGCGTAGGCACGGCGCGTCACACCGCTGGCCAGAAACGGGCCAAACAGCTCGGGAAACAGGGTGATGACGTCAAAGCGCATGGCACGCGGTCAGGCAGGCACCTGCATCAATAGTCGGGCTGCCAGTCGACCGTGATGCAGCGCTCCGGCAGCTCGACCTTGTCGATGAAGGCCGAGACGAAGGGGATCATGCGCTCGATCGGCTTGCCTTCCTGCTCTGCCGCCAGCACCAGCACGGTCTGCGGGCCGGTGGACAGGAGCTCGCGCACCTGCCCCAGCGCGACGCCTTCGCGGTTGACCACATCGAGGCCGATCAGATCGACCCAGTAGTACTCGTCGGCCTGGGGCTGCGGAAAGTCCGAACGCGGCACGAAGATGCGCGCGCCGCGCAGCAGTTCGGCGGCATTGCGGTCGTCGATGCCTTGCGCCCACGCCACGATGGAGTCGGAATGCGGGCGCGCCTGGCGGATGGTCAGTTGGGCCGTGCCACTGAAAGTGCGCGCACCCCGCTCGCTGGGCTGCAGGTACCAGCTGCGCGCGGCCAGCAGCGCCTGCGGATCGGTGTTGTGCGACAGCACCTTGAACCAGCCCTTGACGCCCCAGGGATCGGTGATGCGGCCGACCTCCACCGCATCTGCGGGCAGGTCGGCGGGCTCGAGATTCAGTTCAGTGGTCATGGTGAGGCCTTGCGGAAATGGCAAAGGGCGGGCTCGTCAGGGTGACCGACGAAACCCGCCCTTTTTCGGGAAGCGGAATCAGGCAGCCTTTTTGGCGGCTTGCTTGATCAGGCGGTCCACGGTCGGGGACGACTGGGCGCCCACGCTCTTCCAGTAGGTCAGGCGGTCTTGCGCAATGCGCAGACCTTCTTCGCTTTCCTTGGCGGTGGGGTTGTAGAAGCCCAGGCGCTCGATGAAACGGCCATCGCGGCGCACGCGCTTGTCGGCCACGACGATATTGAAGAAAGGACGGCCCTTGGAGCCGCCGCGGGAGAGTCGAATGACGACCATGATTTATCCTTCGGGTGGTGGACCGACGCCTTGCGCCTCAAGCCCAGTGTTCGCAACGTTGAGACACGCGACATGGCCACCCGGCCAGCGACACGCTGCAAAGCCTGAAATTATATCGCCGTTTGCTCCATGCTACCCATCCACCCCCGGCGCAACGGCGATTTGCCGCCAACCACCGCCATCCATGCCCGCCACGGGGTGCGCTCGGTGGGCAGGAAGCACAGCGTCAGGCGCGCCCCGTGCCCACGGAAAAGCCCCTGGCCACGGGCGACAGCACTTCGCCTGAATAATGCAGCCCATGAAAAACAAGACCGTCGCGGCCTGGCTGGCCTTTCTCGGTGGGCCGCTGGGCCTGCACCGCTTCTACCTCCATGGCCTGACCGACCTGCTCGGCTGGCTGCTGCCCATCCCCACGGCGCTGGGCATTTACGGCATCGAGCGCGTGCAGCAGTTCGGCCAGGACGACCAGCTCAGTTGGTTCCTGATCCCGCTGCTGGGCTTCACGATTGCGGCCTGCGCGCTGCGCGCGATCCTTTATGGGTTGATGACGCCCGACCGGTGGAACGCCCGCTTCAATCCCGGCGCCCCACCCGAAGCCAGCCCGGGACGCACCCACTGGTTCACGATTGCCGCCATCGCCTTTTCGCTGCTGGTGGGCACCGCCGTGCTCATGGCCAGCCTGGCCTTCAGCTTCCAGCGCTACTTTGAATACCAGATCGAGGAAGCGCGCAAGATTTCGCAATAACGCCCGGTTTCAAGCCAAAAGAGCTTCCAGCGCTTGTGTATTCAGCGCTGGAAGCTCTTTTTTTGATAGCACCTTGCGGACTCAGTACAGCTGCAGGCTGACCCAGTAGGCGATCGCGGCGACGAAGGCGCTGGCCGGAATGGTCAGGATCCACGCCCAGACGATGTTGCCCGCCACGCCCCAGCGCACGGCACTGGCACGCTGCGTGGAGCCGACACCGACGATGGCGCCCGTGATGGTGTGCGTGGTCGATACCGGAATGCCCAGCATGGTCGCCAGGAACAGCGTCATGGCGCCGCCCGTTTCGGCGCAGAAGCCGCCCACAGGCTTGAGCTTGGTGATCTTCTGGCCCATGGTCTTGACGATGCGCCAGCCCCCGAACATCGTGCCCAGGCCGATGGCCGCGTAGCACGACACGATGGCCCAGACCGGCGGCGACGCATCGCTGGTCGAGGCATAGCCGGTGGCGATCAGCAGCAGCCAGATGATGCCGATGGTCTTTTGTGCATCGTTGCCGCCATGGCCCAGGCTGTAGGCACCGGCCGAGACCAGCTGCAACCGGCGAAACCATTTGTCCACTTTGCTGGGGCGCGTGCGGCGAAAGATCCAGGCCACCGCCACCATCATCAGCGAGCCGAGCAGGAATCCCAGCAGCGGCGAGACGAAGATGAAGGCCACCGTTTTCAAGATGCCCGAGGACATCAGCGAGCCAGCGCCGGCCTTGGCGATCACGGCGCCGACGATGCCGCCGATCAGCGCATGCGACGAGCTGCTCGGGATACCGTAGTACCAGGTGATGAGGTTCCAGGTGATGGCCCCGACCAGGGCGCCGAACACCACGTGGGTGTCGACCACGCCGGGCTGGACAATCCCCTTGCCAATCGTCGCCGCCACGCTCAGGTGGAAGACAAAAATGGCGACGAAATTGAAGAACGCTGCGAACACCACGGCCTGGCCGGGCTTGAGCACGCCGGTGGAGACCACGGTCGCAATCGAGTTGGCGGCATCGTGGAAGCCATTCATGAAGTCGAACACGATGGCCAGCGCCACCAGCAGCACGACGACCCACAGGGCAGTTTGTACGGTTTCCATGCTTGTGAAGCCCGCCGCGCTCAGGAGTTCTCGAGGATGATGCCCTCGATCTGGTTGGCCACGTCCTCGCACTTGTCGGTGACCGTCTCCAGCAGTTCGTAGATGGCCTTGAGCTTGATCAGTTCGCGCACATCGGGCTCCTCGCGGAACAATTTGCTCATCGCAGCGCGCATCACGCGGTCGGCATCGCTTTCGAGGCGGTCGATTTCCTCGCAGGTCTTGAGCGCCGCCTCGGCCGCGCTCGGGTCGGCCAGCTTGGCGAGCAGCTTGACCGCATCGCGCACGCGCTCGCAGCACTTGACGTTCAGGTCGGTCAGGCGCTTGATCTCGTCGGTCATGTGGCGCACGTCGTAGAGCGCCATGGTCTCGGCGGCGTCCTGGATCAGGTCGGCCACATCGTCCATGGTGTTGATCAGCGAGTGGATCTGCTCACGGTCGATCGGCGTGATGAAGGTCTTGTGCACGGCCTTGTTGACCTCGTGCGTCACGCGGTCGGCCGCGCGCTCGGCGTTGTCCACGTCCTGGTTGTACTTGTCCCGCAGGTGCAGGTCGTTGTAGTTTGCGACGAGTTGCGAAAAGGCGTGCGAGGCATCCACGATGCGGTCCGCATGCTGGTTGAACATCTCGAAAAAATTACCTTCGCGCGGCAAAAGCTTGCCAAACAGCATGAGAACTCCTCAAGGGAATCGGAAAACAAAAATGGCGCAAGCATGGAAAACCCCCATGCGTTCTGCGTGACCCGGGGGAGTTTAACCGTGCCCCCAGGCCGCAGTTGCCACACAAAGCTGACGCCTGTGTGACACCGCAGGCCGGTGTCAGGCGCCGCGAAAAATGAAATACACCGCGCCCAGCATGCACAGGCTAGCCCACAGATAGTCCCATTTGAGCGGCTGGTCCAGGTACAGCACCGCAAACGGAACGAACACCACCAGCGTGATCACCTCTTGGAGAATTTCCGCCGGCCCACGTTGAAAAGCGTGAAACCAATGCGGTTGGCCGGCTGCTGTACCAGGCCAGCCAAGGCTGCGCACACAGATGTGCCCACGGGGACGAGATGCCGCAAAAAAAGGCACTGCCCTCGCTGCAGTGCCTTTTGCGCCGTTGGCGTCGCCGCCGCGCAGCCTATTCGCCCAGATAAGCCGCCCGCACCTTGGGGTCATTGAGCAGGTCCTGGCCCCGTCCGGTCATGGTGATCAGGCCCGACTCCATCACATAGCCCCGGTTGGCAATGGCCAGCGCGCGGCTGGCGTTCTGCTCGACCAGCAGCACCGTGACGCCCTGCGCATACACGTCGCGCACCACTTCGAAGATCTTGTCGACCATGAGCGGCGACAGGCCCATGGACGGCTCGTCGAGCAGCAGCACCTTGGGCTGGCTCATCAAGGCGCGCGCCATGGCCAGCATCTGCTGCTCGCCGCCCGACATGGTGCCGGCAAGCTGGTCCTTGCGTTCGCGCAAGCGGGGAAACAGCACGAACATCCTTTCGATATCGGCCAGGATGCCGGCCTTGTCGTTGCGCGTGTAGGCGCCCATCTTGAGGTTTTCGGTGATGCTCATGCGCGCAAACACGCCGCGCCCCTCCGGCACCATCACCAGGCCTTGCTTGACCAGGTCCCAGGGCCCTTTGCCCTTGATGCTGTGGCCCAGGTATTCGATGTCGCCATCGCTGATCGGCTGCGTGCCCGTGATGGCTTTCATGGTCGTGGTCTTGCCGGCACCGTTGGAGCCGATCAGCGAGACCAGTTCGCCCTCGCGCACCTCGAAATCGACCCCCTTGACCGCCTGGATGCCGCCATAGGCCACCCGCAGGCCGGTGACCTTCAGCAAAATCTTGTTCGATGTGTCGGCCATGCTCAGTGTCCTCCGGTGCCCAGGTAGGCCTCAATCACTTTTTCATTCTTCTGCACGTCAAACGGCGTACCTTCGGCAATCTGCTTGCCGTAATCGAGCACCGTGACACGGTCGCACAGGCCCATGACGAGCTTCACATCGTGCTCGATCAGCAAGATGGTGCGGTTGTCGTTGCGGATGCGGTCGATCAGCTCGCGCAGCAGGACTTTTTCGGTGGCGTTCATGCCGGCGGCGGGCTCGTCCAGCGCGATCAGCTGCGGGTCGGTGGCCAGGGCGCGCGCGATCTCCAGGCGGCGCTGGTCGCCGTAGCTCAGGGTGCGCGCCTTGTAGTCGGCAAACCGGCCGATGCCCACGTAGTCGAGCAGTTCCTGCGCGCGCTTGGCAATGGCCGCCTCTTCCTGCCTGAAACCCTTGGTGCGCAGCACCGCGCCCACCAGCCCCGACTTGGTGCGGATATGGCGGCCCACCATGACGTTTTCGAGCGCCGTCATTTCGGCAAACAGCCGGATGTTCTGGAAGGTGCGCGCAATGCCCGCCTGGGCCACCTTGTGCACGGCCGTGGGTTCGTAGGGCTTGCCGGCGAGCTCGAAGACGCCCGCATCGGGCGTGTAGAGGCCGGTGATCACGTTAAAGAAGGTCGTCTTGCCGGCGCCGTTGGGGCCGATCAGTCCATACACCTGCCCGCGCTCAATCGTGATGCTGACTTCGGACAGGGCCTGCAAGCCACCAAAGCGCTTGGAAATGCCGGCCACCCGCAGCACCACATCGTTCGATTTCTCTGCCATGTTCTAACTTTCGGTGGTGTTCAGGACTTTTGCTCTAGGCTCTTGCCATGCTCGGGCGAGGGCCACAGGCCGCGCGGGCGCAGCAGCATGACGATGATCATGGCCAGCGCGATCAGCAGCTGGCGCAGGATGGCCGCATCGAGCCGCCCTTCGGTCATCGCCTGCAGCGGGCCGGCGACGTAGCGCAGCACTTCGGGCAGGGCCGACAGCAGCACGGCGCCCAGAATCACGCCCGGGATGTGGCCAATGCCGCCGAGCACCACCATCGCGACGATCATGACCGACTCCATCAGGCTGAACGACTCGGGCGAGACGAAGCCCTGGAAGGCGGCGAACATCGCGCCCGAGACGCCACCGAACGAGGCGCCCATGCCGAACGCCAGCAGCTTCATGTTGCGGGTGTTGATGCCCATGGCCTTGGCGGCGATTTCGTCTTCGCGGATCGCCATCCAGGCGCGGCCGATGCGCGAGTCCTGCAGGCGGTAGCAGATGACGATGGTGACGAGCACCAGCGCCAGGAACAGGTAGTAGTAGAGCGTGACGGAGTTGACGTCAAAGCCGAACAGTTCGTGCTGCTTGCCCAGGTTGAACCCGAAGATCTTGACCGAGTCGATCTGGCCCACGCCCTTGGGGCCGTTGGTCAGGTTGACCGGGTGGTCGAGGTTGTTCAGGAAGATGCGGATGATCTCGCCAAAGCCCAGCGTCACGATGGCCAGGTAATCGCCGCGCAGCTTGAGCACCGGAATGCCCAGCAACACTCCTGTGCCGGCGGCCACCAGCAAGGCCAGTGGAATCACCAGCCACAGTGAAATGTGCAGGCCATTGGGAAACATGGCGGCGACTGCGGCAAAGGTGTCCGACAGGTGGGGCGAGGCCAACAGCGCAAACAGGTAGGCGCCGACCGCATAGAAGGCCACGTAGCCCAGGTCGAGCAGGCCGGCGTAGCCGACCACGATGTTCAGCCCCAGCGCCAGCATCACATACAGCAGGGCCAGGTCGGCGATGCGCACCCAGGCGTTGCCGAAGTACTGCAGGATGAAGGGCAGCACCAGCAGCGCAATGCCGCCGAGGACCCAGGTCGTGAGTTTGTTGTGCTTCATGGCATCGTCCTCAGGCGCGGTCGGCGACCCGCTCACCCATCAGGCCCGAGGGGCGCAGCGTCAGGATGATGATCAGCACGATGAAAGCGAAAATGTCGGTGTAGTGGCTGCCCAGCACGCCGCCCGTGAGCGTGCCGATGTAGCCCGAGCCAATGGCCTCGATCAGCCCGAGCAGGATGCCGCCGATCACGGCGCCGGGCAGGTTGCCGATGCCACCGAACACCGCCGCCGTGAAGGCCTTGAGGCCCGGCAGAAAGCCCATGGTGTGCTGGGCCGTGCCGTAGTTGGAGGCGTACATGATGCCGGCGATCGCGGCCAGCACGGCGCCGATGATGAAGGTGGCCGAGATCACCATGTCGGGCTTGACGCCCATCAGGCCCGCCACGCGCGGGTTCTCGGCCGTGGCACGCATCGCACGGCCCAATTTGGTGTAGCTCACCAGGTACACCAGCGAAGCCAGCGCCACGGCGGTCACGCCGAGGATCAGCACCTGGGTGGACGTGATGACCGCGCCGCCGATCTCGAACGGCGTGGTGGGCAGCAGGGTCGGATAGGGCTTGTAGTTGGGCTTCCAGATGATCATGGCCAGCGTCTGCAGCAGGATGGACATGCCCAGCGCGGTGATCAGGGGGGCCAGTCGGGGGCTGTTGCGCAGCGGACGGTAGGCCACTTTCTCGATCGTGAAGTTCAGCGCGGCGGCCACCACGCAGGCGATCACGGTGGCCAGCAAGAGGATCACCCAGCCCGGCGTGCCGGGCATGGCCTGCTGCATCAGGCCGATGCAGCTCCAGCTCGTCAAGGCGCCCACCATGAGCACCTCGCCGTGGGCAAAATTGATCAATTGAATAATGCCGTACACCATCGTATAGCCCAGGGCTATCAAGGCATACATGCTGCCGAGAACCAGACCGTTGATGATCTGCTGCAGCAAGATATCCATAAAGATTCCTTCGTTGGTAGCGGCTCATGCCAAAGGCGCTGGTGTCGGCACAGCCTTTTGGGTCTGGCATCCATCTAGCAAAAAACCCGCCAGGAATGCAGCCATGCGGGTTTCTGAACAAAATTGTAGTGCCTCGGAAACCCGCGCCCAGAGCCGTTTTGGCGGGGTTTTCCCTCGGGTTTGAGGCCTCTTAGAGGGCCTTGCAACGCATAAGAAATACTGATGACGTATTCAAAGAAGACGCGCGAACTTATCGGGTCTCGGAGACCTGCCACCGGCAGAACCAGGGCCCACCGTTGCGCGATCCGGCCCGCGCCGCGGGATCAGGGCCCGGCGTCGGGCGCGCGCACCCCGGCGTTGCGCGCGCGCAGCTGGTCGAGCTTGTCGGCGATCTTGATCTCCAGTCCGCGCCGCACGGGCTGGTAGAAGCCGGGATCGGCCATGCCGTCGGGCAGGTAGCGCTCGCCCGCGGCGAAGCCGCCGTCCTCATCGTGCGCGTAGCGGTAGCCGCGGCCGTAGTCGAGCTGCTTCATGAGCTGGGTCGGCGCATTGCGCAGGTGCATGGGCACCGGGCGCGTGCCATCGTTCTTGACGAGCGCGCGCGCCGCGTTGTAGGCCTTGTAGACCGCGTTGGACTTGGGTGCCACGGCCAGGTAGATCACGCATTCGGCCAGCGCCAGCTCCCCCTCGGGGCTGCCCAGGCGCTCGTAGACCTCGGTCGCGTCCAGCGCCAGGCGCAGGGCGCGCGGGTCGGCCAGGCCAATGTCCTCGCTGGCCATGCGCACCAGGCGGCGCGCCAGGTAGCGCGGGTCGGCGCCGCCGTCGAGCATGCGCACCAGCCAGTACAGCGCGGCATCGGGGTCGCTGCCGCGCACCGACTTGTGCAGCGCGCTGATGGTGTCGTAGAACTGCTCGCCGCCCTTGTCGTAGCGGCGCATCTGCTCGCCCAGCACCTGCACCAGCCAGGCGTCGGTGATCTCGCCGAGCTGCTGCTGCGTGGCCGCCATGGCCAGGGTCTCAAGCGTGTTGAGCAGGCGCCGCGCATCGCCATCGGCATAGGCCACCAGGCGCTCTATTGCTATATTTTCGATAGCTGGAAGCGCTTGATGGGATTGGGCCAGGGCCACAATTTGCTTCAAATCGTCGCTGGACAACGGCTGCAGCACATAGACCGCCGCGCGCGACAGCAGGGCCGAGTTGACCTCGAACGACGGGTTCTCGGTGGTGGCGCCGATGAAGGTGAACAGACCGCTTTCCACGTGCGGCAAGAACGCATCCTGCTGGCTCTTGTTGAAGCGGTGCACCTCATCGACGAACACGATGGTGCGCTGCTGCAGCAGGCCGCTGCGCGCGGCGGTGGCCTGCTCGACGGCCTCGCGGATGTCCTTGACGCCGCCGAGCACGGCGCTGATGCTGATGAACTGCGCATCGAACGCATCGGCCATGAGCCGCGCGATGGTGGTTTTGCCCACGCCCGGCGGGCCCCAGAGGATGCAGCTGTGCGGCCGGCCCGACTCGAAGGCCAGGCGCAGCGGCATGCCCGGGCCCAGCACATGCTGCTGGCCGATCACGTCCGCGAGCGTGCGCGGGCGCAGGCGCTCGGCCAGCGGCTGGTGCGGCGTGGCTGCGGCCGGTTTCAAATCGTGGGGTCCCATCATGCTGTTCTCAGTGTGCTCTTGCGGTGGCGGCATGGCCACCGCCCTGCCCGATTCCAACACACCGCGGCCGTGGGCGCGCGGGTGCGCGAAAATCCACCCATGGATATCCACCTCCCCAGCGTGATGAAGATCGACATCGAAGTCCACGCGGACGAATTCACCTACTGGAACCAGCCTGCGCGCGAGCGCCAGGGCGCCTAGGCCCAAGACAGCCCATGCAGCCCATCCAGCCGTTTCCCGCCCTGCTTGCCGAGGTGCGCCGCTGCACCCTGTGCGCCGGACACCTGCCGCTGGGCCCGCGCCCGGTGTTTCAGCTGCACCCGCAAGCGCGGATTCTGGTCGCCAGCCAGGCGCCGGGCACGAAGGTGCACCTGTCGGGCGTGCCGTTCGACGACGCCAGCGGCCAGCGCCTGCGCGCCTGGATGGGGGTGTCGGACGCCACTTTTTACGATCCGCACCAGGTGGCGATCCTGCCGATGGGCTTGTGCTACCCGGGCAAAGGCCTGTCGGGCGACCTGCCGCCCCGTCCCGAATGCGCGCCCGCGTGGCGCCATCGGCTTCTGGCCTGTCTGCCGAACCTGCAGCTCACGCTGGTGATCGGGCAGTACGCACGGGCCTGGCACGTGCCAGAGGCGCGCGGCCCGCTGACCGAGACGGTGCGGCAGTGGCAGGCCCGCTGGCCCGGCGTGGTGGTGCTGCCGCACCCGAGCGGGCGCAACAACGGGTGGTTCAAAATCAATCCGTGGTTCGAGGCCGAGCTGGTGCCGGCCTTGCGCGCGCGCGTCGCGGCCGTGCTGGCCGGCGCTGCGCCGCGGTAGCGCCCCCGCGCTACTGCCGGACCACGTCGGCGCCGGCCGGTGGTTTGAATTCGAAGGCCGAGGCCGGCAGCGCCGGGTTGGCCTGCAGGCCGGTGAAGCGGATCAGCGAGCGCTGGCCGAAGCTGTCGAGGATATCGAGCGCGGCCAACTGGTCGCCGTCAAAGCCCACGCGCACGCTCTGCAGCTGCCCGTCCTTGGTCTTGGGCGTGGCCAGCACCCATTCCAGCCCGTCCTGCGCGGGCGCGGAGGCGAGCGTGAAATCGGCGCGCAGCGCCTTGAGGTCGGGCGCCGCGGCCAGCAGCGCGGCCGGCGTCGAGCCCAAGGCCTGCGCCTGGGCGCGCTGCGTGACCTGGTTCAGGTCGGCGTCGTAGAGCCACAGCGTGCGGCCGTCGGCCACGATGGTCTGCTCGAAAGGCTTGAGGTAGACGAACTTGAAGCGCCCCGGGCGCTGGAATTCGAAGGTGCCGCTCGAGGTCTTGCTGCGCGCGGCCTGGCCGTCCTTGGGCGGCGAGGTCACCACCTGGGTGAAATCGGCGCGCGCGGCCTGCGTGCGGGCCATGAACGATTCCAGGCTTTTGAGGCCGTCAGCGCTTGCCAGCTGTGCGCTGAGCCGCTATCAAAACAGCAGTGACTATCTTTTTCATCGGGACTCCAGAAGGGAACGGCGGCTACTCGCTGCGCGCGGGCACCAGCACTTCGCGCTGGCCACTGGTGGTAAGGGCACTGACCAGGCCCGCGTTCTCCATATCTTCGAGCAGCCGCGCCGAACGGTTGTAACCAATGCGCAGCTTGCGCTGCACGTACGAGATGCTGGCCTTGCGGTCCTTGAGCACCACCTCCACGGCCTGGTCGTACATGGGGTCTTTTTCGCCGCCTTCACCCCCCTCGCCGGGCATATCGCCGTCTCCGTCCACCGTGCCGCCTTCGAGCACGCCGTCGATGTAGTCGGGCTCGCCCTGGCTCTTGAGGTAGCTGACCACGCGGTGCACCTCCTCGTCGCTGACGAATGCGCCGTGCACGCGCACCGGAAGGCCCGTGCCGCTGGCCATGTAGAGCATGTCGCCCATGCCCAGCAGCGCTTCGGCGCCCATCTGGTCGAGGATGGTGCGGCTGTCGATCTTGCTCGACACCTGGAAGGCAATGCGTGTCGGGATGTTGGCCTTGATCAGGCCCGTGATCACGTCGACGCTGGGGCGCTGCGTGGCCAGGATCAGGTGGATGCCGGCGGCGCGGGCCTTCTGCGCCAGGCGCGCGATCAGTTCCTCGATCTTCTTGCCCACGACCATCATCAGGTCGGCCAGCTCGTCGATCACCACGACGATGTGCGGCAGGCGCTGCAGCGGCTCCGGCGCTTCAGGCGTAAGGCTGAACGGGTTGTAGATGAACTCCTCGCGCGCCTTGGCCTCGTCGATTTTGACGTTGTAGCCGGCCAGGTTGCGCACCCCGAGCTTGCTCATGAGCTTGTAGCGCCGCTCCATCTCGCCGACGCACCAGTTGAGGCCATGCGCGGCCTGCTTCATGTCGGTGACCACCGGCGCGAGCAGGTGCGGAATGCCTTCGTAGACCGACATTTCGAGCATCTTCGGGTCGATCATCAGCAGGCGCACGTCCTTGGCCTCGGCCTTGTAGAGCAGGCTCAGGATCATCGCGTTGATGCCGACCGACTTGCCCGAGCCCGTCGTGCCGGCCACCAGCACATGCGGCATCTTGGCCAGGTCGGCCACCACGGGGTTGCCGACGATGTCCTTGCCCAGGCCCATGGTCAGCATGGACTTGCCGTCGTGGTAGACCTGCGAACCCAGGATTTCGCTCAGCTTGATGGTCTGGCGCTTGGCGTTGGGCAATTCGAGGGCCATGAAGTTCTTGCCCGGAATGGTCTCGACGACGCGGATCGACACCAGGCTCAGGCTGCGTGCCAGGTCCTTGGCCAGGCCGACGATCTGCGAGCCCTTGACGCCCGTGGCCGGCTCGATCTCGTAGCGCGTGATGACCGGGCCGGGCATGGCGGCCACCACACGCACCTCCACGCCAAAATCCTTGAGCTTTTTCTCGATCAGGCGGCTGGTCATTTCCAGCGTTTCGGGCGAGACGGTTTCCTTGTGCGGCTGTGGCCCGTCGAGCAGGCCGACCTGCGGCAGGCGGCTGTCGGGCATCTCGGTGAACAAGGGCTTTTGCCGCTCCTTGACCACGCGCGCACTCGGCGGCGGCTCGGCCCGCACCGGCTCGATGATCTGCACCGGCCGGGGCGGGTGCTCCTCGGTTCCGGTGCGCTGCTCGAGCACCACCTCTTCACGCTGGCGCGCTGCGCGCTTGCCCTCGGCCAGGTCCTTGGCCACTTCGCGGCGCACCCGGCGCGACTGCACGAGCGCGTCGATGCGCGCGCCCAGGACCTCGGCCACATGGCCCCAGGAGAATCGGAACACCAGCGCCGCGCCCGCCACGGCCAGCACGATGCACAGCAGGCCCGACCCCGTGAACCCGAGCCAGTGCATGCTGGCCGGGCCCACCAGGTAGCCCAGCACCCCGCCCGCATGGCCGGGCAGCAGGCTTTCGAAGCGGTACATGCGCGACCACTCCAGCGCCGTGCTGGCCGCCATCAACAGCGCCAGGCCGCCCCAGAACAGCGCACGGCGCGCCAGCGGATGCGCCGTGCCGGCCTCCTCGCCGCCGCGCATCCAGTGCGCCAGCGACGACAGCCAGGCGCGCACGCCGGCCGCCACGCACCACCAGACGGAGAATCCCAGCAGGAAATAGCTGCCATCGGCCAGCCAGGCGCCAAGGCGCCCGGCCCAGTTGGCCACCATGCCCGCAGGCGCGACCCCCGAGGTCGACCAGGCGGGATCGTGCGCCGAATAACTGAGCAGCGCCAGCAACCAGAAAACCAGGGCCAGCAGGCCCGCAACCAAGCCCACCTCCTGGCCAAAGCGCGCGGCCCCGGAGCGCGGCGCAGACTTGCCGCCAGATGAAGCATTCAGGGTATTGAGTGAGTAGGTCATAAGCGTGCGGGCGAAGCTTACCCGATGCCCAGGACGGGCTTGGCGGCCCGGGCGCGGCCCGCGCAGAGGCAGTGCCATTGGTTTTTTCAATCGCCGTAACAGCGATGGCGCCGGCCGGTCCGGCCCGGCAGTTGGTTGATACTTGCGGCTTCGCTCCCATCTGCCTTCAGCGCCCTCGCCCCTCGCACCGGGCGCCAGAACCTGAATTTCCACCATGACCAAGCCCCAACACGCCAAAGTTCTCATCCTCGGCTCCGGCCCCGCCGGCTACACCGCCGCCATCTATGCCGCGCGCGCCAACCTCAACCCCGTGCTCATCACCGGCATGGCCCAGGGCGGGCAGCTCACCACCACCACCGACGTCGACAACTGGCCGGCCGACGTCATGGGCGTGCAAGGCCCCGAGCTGATGCAGCGTTTTCTGGAGCATGCCGAACGCTTCAAAACCCACATCATCTTTGACCACATCAGCAAGGTCGACTTCAGCCAGCGTCCGTTCACGCTCACGGGCGACAGCGGCACCTACACCTGCGACTCGCTGATCATCGCCACCGGCGCGTCGGCCATGTACCTGGGCCTGCCCTCGGAGACCGCCTTCATGGGCAAGGGGGTCTCGGGTTGCGCCACCTGCGATGGCTTTTTCTACCGCGACCAGGACGTCTGCGTGGTCGGCGGCGGCAACACCGCCGTCGAGGAGGCGCTGTACCTGTCCAACATCGCGCGCAAGGTCACGCTGATCCACCGGCGCGACAAGTTCAAGGCCGAACCCATCCTGATGGACAAGCTGATGGACAAGGTCGCTGCCGGCAAGATCGACCTCAAGACCTTCTATACGCTCGACGAAGTGATCGGCGACGCCAGCGGCGTGACCGGCGTGCACATCCGGAACACGCAAGACGGCACCATCGAATACATCGCGCTGCAGGGCTGCTTCATCGCCATCGGCCATGCGCCCAACACCGAGATCTTCGCGGGCCAGCTGGAGATGGAAAACGGCTACATCGTCACGCAGGGCGGCCTCAAGGGCTTTGCCACGCAGACCAGCGTGCCCGGCGTGTTTGCCGCGGGCGACGTGCAGGACCATGTCTACCGCCAGGCCATCACGAGCGCCGGCACGGGCTGCATGGCGGCGCTCGACGCCCAGCGTTTTCTGGAGCAAAGCCCGTCTGCCTGAGCCCGCGCTATAATCCATGGCTTTGCCAAAACTGGCTGCGCTCTTGACTGCGCACGGCCAGGGCCATGTGGGCCACGGCAATCGGGTTACCGCCACCCTGTAATGGCGAGGTGAGGCCCCTGGGACACCGCGCGCATGCCTGCATGCGCCTGGCTGCGTTCACGGGCCGTAAAAATATCGGAGTGTCCTCATGGCACGCGTATGTGAAGTCACGGGCAAGAAGCCCATGGTCGGGAACAATGTTTCCCACGCCAACAACAAAACCAAGCGCCGGTTCCTGCCGAACCTGCAATACCGCCGTTTCTGGGTCGAGACCGAAAACCGTTGGGTGCGCCTGCGCATCTCCAACGCCGGTCTGCGTCTGATCGACAAGAACGGTATTGATTCTGTGCTCGCAGACCTGCGCGCACGTGGCCAGGCTTAAGGAGAACCACCATGGCAACCAAAGGCGGACGCGACAAGATCAAGCTGGAATCCACTGCGGGTACCGGTCATTTCTACACCACGACCAAGAACAAGAAGACGATGCCCGAGAAGATGCTGATCACGAAGTTTGATCCCAAGGCTCGCAAGCACGTCGAGTACAAGGAAATGAAGCTGAAGTAATTCAGCCTTCGCTGTTCCAGCGAAAACCGCCCGCCGCGTCACTGCCGGGCGGTTTTTTTGCGCCTGCAACCCGCCCAGGACAGAGGCACAAAAAAGCCGCATGGGCCCCGGACCAGGGCCGCCATGCGGCGGGCGGGGTTCGGGCAGTGCCGCTCAGGCGTGCACGGCGCGCAGCTTCATCGAGAACTCGCGCAGCGCATGGATGCCGCTTTCCTCGGCGCGGTGGCACCAGGCCTGCAGGTCTGCGGTGAGCTGTTCGCGCGAGTGCGAGGTGCTCAGCCACAGCTGGCGCAGCTCTTCGCGCATGGTGACCATCTTGTCGAGCACCGGGTGCGCGGCGCGCGCCTGCTCCAGGTGCGGCAGCACCCGGGCTGGAACCTTCTCGGCATCGCGGTGCAGCCAGCGCCGCGCGGCCTGGAGCACCGACACATCGGCCTTGCGCGCCTGCAAGGCGGCCATTTCGTCCTGGCAGGCGCGCCGCACGCTGCGCGCGTAACCGGCCATGACTTCGTAGCGGTGCGCGATCAGCGCCTCCAGCGTCTTCTCGTCGGCCACCGGCTTGACGGCGCCCAGGCGCAGCCGCGGCGCGACCTTCTTGACGCTGGCCCAGCCGACCTTCTGCATCAGGCGGATGTACATCCAGCCCAGGTCGAACTCGTATGGCTTGACCGACAGCTTGGCCGAGGTCGGGTAGGTGTGGTGGTTGTTGTGCAGCTCCTCGCCGCCGATCAGGATGCCCCAGGGCACGAGGTTGGTGCTGGCGTCCTGCGACTCGAAATTGCGGTAGCCCCAGAAATGCCCCAGACCGTTGACCACACCGGCCGCCCAGAACGGTATCCAGGCCATCTGCACGGCCCACACGGTCAGGCCGATCACGCCGAACAGCGCCACGTTGACGACCAGCATGAGCGCAATGCCCCACGAGACAAAGCGCGAATAAACGTTGCGCTCGACCCAGTCGTCGGGTGTGCCGCGGCCGAACTGCGCCAGGGTGGCGGGGTTGTCAGCCTCGGCGCGGTAGAGCTCGGCGCCGCGCCACAGCACCGCCCGCAGGCCGCGCGTCTGCGGGCTGTGCGGATCGTCGGGGCTTTCACACTTGGCGTGGTGCTTGCGGTGGATCGCGACCCATTCCTTGGTGACGATGGAGGTCGTCAGCCACAGCCAGAAGCGGAAGAAATGCGCAGGAATCGGGTGCAGGTCCAGCGAGCGGTGGGCCTGCGAGCGGTGCAGAAAGATCGTCACCGCGGCGATGGTGATGTGCGTGAACAGCAGCGTGCACAGCACCACCTGCCACCACGCCAGGCGCAGTGCGCCGTCGGTCAGCCAGTCCATGGCCGCATTCAAAACCACCCCATCGGGTAACAACATATCTCACCAGCCCTTTTCGCCATCTCGTGGGCGCCCCTTCCAGCAGGAGCGAACCCCGAATTTTAAAAGGCCGGCGCCCGCAGAGGCAGGACTTATCCCCTGGGTTTACGCTGACTTCTGCGCTGTTCAGGCCTTTCGGGTCCAGACCGCGGCAAAAAAACCGTCGGTCTGGTGCACATGGGGCCACAGGCGCAGGTAGCGGCTGCCGGTCTCGCCCCCGCTGCACAGGCCCACGGCGCCCTCCACCTTCAGCTGCGCCAGCGCCTCGCCCGCGTCCAGCGGCACGAAGTCCGGGTGCGCGGCGGCGAAGGCCTCGGCAATGGCCTCGTTTTCCTGCGGCAGCACGCTGCAGGTGGCATAGACCAGGCGCCCGCCGGCCTTCACCAGCCGCGCCGCGCTGGCCAGGATGGCGGTCTGCTTGGCCACCAGCTCCTCCACCGCCTTGGGCGTCTGGCGCCACTTGAGGTCGGGGTTGCGGCGCAGCGTGCCCAGGCCCGAGCACGGGGCATCGACCAGCACGCGGTCGATCTTGCCGCTCAGGCGCTTGACGCGCTCGTCGCGCTCGTGGGCGATGGCGGCCGGGTGCACGTTCGACAGCCCACTGCGCTTGAGCCGCGGCCCCAGCGCATCGAGCCGGTGGCCCGCCACGTCAAACGCATACAGGCGCCCGGTGCTGCGCATGGTCGCGCCAATGGCCAGCGTCTTGCCGCCCGCGCCGGCACAGAAGTCCACCACCATCTCGCCGCGCTTGGCGTCCAGCAGCAGGGCCAGCAGCTGCGAGCCTTCGTCCTGCACCTCGATGGCGCCGCGCACGAACGCAGGCAGCTTCGCCAGCGCCGGCTTGCCCTCGACGCGCAGGCCCCAGGGCGAATACGGTGTCGCTACGGATTTAATAGCTGCCTGCGCAAGCTCCTTCTGCACTTCGGGCCGTTTTTCCTTCAAGACATTGACGCGCAGGTCCAGGGGCGCGCTGCGCGAGAGCGCCTGCACCAGCGGCCAGAAGCCATCGCCCAGCTGCGCCTTGAGCGGCTGTGCCAGCCACTCGGGCAGGTTGTGGCGGTGGCGTTCGAGCAGTTCATCCTCGCGCACCGCGTCGCACTGCTCGAGCCACTGCTTTTCACGGTCGCTCAGGGCGCCGTACAGAAAGTCGCGCGCGCCGTGCGCCGCTTGCGGGTTCGTGCGGCGCGCTTCCTCGTCCTGCCAGTGGGCGTAGCCGAGGATGGCCAGCCGCCGCTCCTTGGGGCCGGAGCCCGACGGCGCCATGTGGTCGAACAAGAGCTTCTTGCGCAGCACCGTGTAGACGGTTTCTGCGAGCGCGGCGCGCTCGCGCTGGCCCAGGCTGCGGTGGTCGCGAAAAAAGCGCGACACCACCGCGTCGGCCGGGTGTTCAAAAGTGAGGGTGAGCCTGACGAGTTCAGCGCAGGCATTGATCAAGACATTGGGGTGCATAGGCAGCGATTGTCCCACTGCCGAACTGCGCAGCCTGCGCAGCCTGCGCAGGGGCGCGCTGCGCCCCAGGCCAGTGCGCTGCACACGCCCTGCCCCACTGCTTTGCCGGGCCCGCGCGCCGCTGCCGGCCGGCGGACGCACACGCCAGCGTCCTACAGGGGCAGCGGCGGCAGCGGCCTAAGGTGGAGCTTGGCGTGCTGCTGCGCAGGCGGCCCCGCAATCCTGGGAACCGGCGCAGCGAAAGGAGTCAACCGTGGAATACCTTCTCAAAAAAGGCCTGTTCGGCGAGCAATCGGTCACCAAGGTGGTCGGCCTCTACAGCGACCCGGACAACGCCCGCGCGGCTGCGGCCCGGGCGCAGTCCCTGCCCGGCATGGCGCCCGGCCAGGTGCGCCTGTTGGGCCCCGAAGACGCCAAAGTGTCACACCGCGACTTTTTTGGCCGCAGCCTGGAGCCCGAGCAGCACGGCATTTTCCAGACGATTTTCCGGGCCCACGCGGTCACCGGCGTGGCCGGCGGGGTGCTCGGCCTGTTGCTGTTTGCCTGGCTCTACCGCAGCGGCCAGCCCATGATCACCAGCAGCCCGCTGCTGGCCTTGATCGCCATCGTGGGTTTTGCCACCACGTTCGGCCTGATGTTTGGCGGCCTGATCGCGCTGCGGCCCGACCATGTCAAGCTGATCACCTCGGTGCGCAGTGCGCTGGCCCGCGGGCGCTGGGCGCTGGTGCTGCACCCGACCAATGCCGACCAGACGCAGGCGGCCAAGGACCTGCTGACGGCCACCAGCGCAGAGGCGCTGAGCACTTTTTAGCCGCGCCCTAAGCCGGAACGCCTTCGATTGCCTGCGCGCAAACATGCGCTGCAGTGCAAACCCAGGCCGTTAAGCGCCAGGCGCGGCGGGGCCTTGCCTTTCCAGCGTTCTGTTTTCCAACCAAGCGGCCAAGGCGCGCGGGTAGAGCAGGTGCTCCTGCGTGAGCACGCGCGCCGCCAGCGTCTCGGCCGTGTCGCCCGGCAGCACCGGCACCACGGCCTGGTCGAGGATCGGGCCCACGTCGAGCTCGGCCGTCACCAGGTGCACCGTGGCGCCGGCCACCTTGCAGCCCGCATCGATGGCACGCTGGTGCGTGTGCAGGCCGGTGAAGGCTGGCAGCAGCGAAGGGTGGATGTTGGTCAGGCGCCCTGCGTAGTGCGCCACAAACCCCGGCGAGAGGATGCGCATGAAGCCCGCCAGCACCACCAGCGCGGGGTCGTACCGGTCGATCAGCGCGGCCAGCGCGGCGTCGAAGGCTTCGCGGCTGGCAAACGCCTTGTGGTCGAGCACTTCAGTGGCAATGCCCTGGGCCCGGGCCCACTCCAGCCCCTTCGCATCGGCCCGGTTGCTGACCACCGCCGCCACCCGCGCGCCCAGGCGCCGCTCCCAGTCCTGCTGCTGCGCAGCCCGTACGATGGCGGCCATGTTGGAGCCGCCGCCCGAAATCAGAATCACGATGTTTTTCATTTGCTGGAATTATCCCTGCCATGCCTTTTGACCCCCGCACCCGCCCCCTGACCGCCATCGAAGCCCGCGTGCTCGGCACGCTGATGGAAAAGGCCCGCACCGTGCCCGACAGCTACCCGCTCACGCTCAACGCCGTGGTCACCGGCTGCAACCAGAAAACCACGCGCGAGCCGGTGATGAATGTCACCGACGCCCAGGCACAGGAAGCGCTCGACGAACTGCAGCGCCTGGCGCTGGTGTGCGAGGGCGGCGGCAGCCGCGTCACGCGCTGGGAGCACAACTTCCAGCGCGGCGTGGGCGTGCCCGACCAGTCGGCCGCACTGCTGGGCCTGCTGCTGCTGCGCGGCCCCCAGACCGCCGCCGAGCTGCGCACCAACGCCGAGCGCTGGCACCGCTTTGCCGACATCTCGTCGGTCGAGGCCTTCCTCGACGAGCTGCAGGAACGCAGCAGCGACAAGGGCGGCCCGCTGGTCGTGCAGCTGCCGCGCGCCCCCGGCGCGCGCGAGCAGCGCTGGGCCCAGCTGCTGTGCGGCCCGGTGGACACCACGGCGCCGTCCTCCGCCAGCGAGCCCGCCGGTGTCCCGCACGGTGCCGCGCCCCCTGCCCTGCAGGCCCGCGTGCAGGCGCTGGAGCAGCAGGTGGCCGCACTGCAGGCCACGCTGCAGCGCCTGTGCGCCGAACTCGGCCTGAACGCTGCGGAGCCCGCCGCGCCCATGTCGCCGCCCGGACAGGAATGAATCGAACGAGCGTGCTACAAATATGCCTTCTCAGGAGGCATACCCCATGGATCTCGCATTCACCCCCGATGAGCAGGCTTTTCGCGACGAAGTTCGCGCCTGGGTTCGCAGCCACCTGCCGCCGGACATTGCCCACAAGGTGCACAACGCGCTGCGCCTGACCCGCGAGGACCTGCAGGGCTGGGCCAAGATCCTCGGCAAGAAAGGCTGGCTGGCCTTTGGCTGGCCCAAGGAATTCGGCGGCCCCGGCTGGACCGCCGTGCAAAAGCATTTGTTCGAAGAGGAATGCGCGCTGGCCGGGGCGCCGCGCATCATCCCGTTCGGGCCCGTGATGGTCGCGCCCGTGATCATGGCGTTCGGCAATGCCGAGCAGCAAAAGCGCTTCCTGCCCGGCATTGCCAGCGGCGAGGTCTGGTGGAGCCAGGGTTACAGCGAACCGGGCTCGGGCTCGGACCTGGCCTCGGTCAAGACCCGCGCCGAGCGCGTGGGCGACAAGTACATCGTCAACGGCCAGAAGACCTGGACCACGCTGGGCCAGTACGGCGACTGGATGTTCAACCTCGTGCGCACCAGCAACGAAGGCAAGCCGCAGACCGGCATCAGCTTCCTGCTGCTCGACATGAAGAGCCCCGGTGTCACCGTGCGCCCGATCAAGCTGCTCGATGGCGAGTGCGAGGTCAACGAGGTGTTCTTCGACAACGTCGAAGTGCCGGCCGAGAACCTGATCGGCGAAGAGAACAAGGGCTGGACCTATGCCAAGCACCTGCTCAGCCACGAGCGCACCAACATCGCCGACGTGAACCGCAGCAAGCGCGAGCTCGAGCGCCTCAAGCGCATCGCCAAGCAGGAAGGCGTGTGGGACGACCAGCGCTTTCGTGACCAGATCGCGCTGCTCGAAGTGGACATCGTGGCGCTCGAGATGATGGTGCTGCGCGTGCTGTCGGCCGAGAAATCGGGCAAGAACTCGCTCGACATCGCCGGCCTGCTCAAGATCAAGGGCAGCGAAATCCAGCAGCGCTACAGCGAACTCATGATGCTGGCGGCGGGCCCGTTTGCCCTGCCCTTCATCGAAGAAGCCATGGAAGCGGGCTGGCAAGGCGACTTCCCGGGCGGCGCCGCGGCCAATGCGCCACTGGCATCGACCTACTTCAACCTGCGCAAGACCACCATCTATGGCGGCAGCAATGAAGTGCAACGCAACATCGTGGCGCAGACTGTCCTCGGCTGACGCCTCGGACAGTCCGCGCGGTGCGCGGCAGGACGGCTCCCCCGTACCCCTCCAGGAGGGGGGTTCCAGCAAGAGCTTCGCTGGCCATGAACGGCGCCAAGGCGTCCAAGCAGACCGGCTTCAGGAGTGAACAAAATGGATTTTGACTTTTCCGACGACCAGCAACACCTGCGCGACGCCGTGCGCCGCTGGGTCGACAAGGGTTACACCTTCGAGCGCCGCCGCGCCATCGCGGCTGCTGGCGGCTTTGACCGCACCGCCTGGAGCGAGCTGGCCGACCTCGGCCTCACGGCCCTGACCGTGCCCGAGCAGCACGGCGGCCTGGGCCAGGGCGCGGTCGATGCGATGGTGGTCATGGAGGAACTGGGCCGCGGCATGGTGCTCGAACCCCTGGCGCAGTGCTTCATCGCGAGCAGTGTGCTGTCGCAGTACGCGCCCGCCGCCGTGCAGTCCGCCTGGCTGCCGCGCATCGCCAGCGGCGAAGCCCTGGTGGTGCTGGCCCAGCAGGAGCGCAAAGCCCGCTACCGGCTCGACGTTTGCGAGGCAAAAGCGACTGCAACGCCCACGGGTCATACGCTTATAGCTATGAAAAGCATAGTTCCGGCCGGTGACCAAGCCGACGCCTTCTTGGTGCCTGCGCAGCTCGATGGCCAGATCGCGCTGTTCCTGGTCGAGCGCGCCGCCGCAGGCGTGACCGCGCGCGGCTACGGCACGCAGGACGGCAGCCGCGCCGCCGAACTGCAGCTGGACAACGCCCCGGCCACGCTCATCACCACCGACGGCCTGGCCGCGCTGGAACTGGCCGTGGACACCGGCATCGCCGCCCTCTGCGCCGAAGCCGTGGGTGTGATGGACCAGACCGTCCAGCTCACCGTCGGGTACATGAACCAGCGCAAGCAGTTCGGCGTCGCCATCGCCAGCTTCCAGGCGCTGCGCCACCGCGTGGCCGACATGAAGATGCAGCTCGAACTGGCGCGCTCGATGGGCTACTACGCCAGCCTCAAGCTCGGCGCCCCGGCGCCCGAGCGCCGCCGCGCCATGGCGCGCGCCAAGGTCCAGCTGGGCCAGTCGATGCGTTTTGTCGGCCAGCAATCGGTGCAGCTGCACGGCGGCATTGGCGTGACCGACGAATACATCGGCAGCCACTACTTCAAGAAACTCACCCAGATGGAGATGCAGTTTGGCGACACGCTGCACCACCTGGGCGAGGTGTCGGCGCGCATGCAGGAGACGGCCGGCGTGTTCGCCTGACAGCGCCGCGCAAAAAAGCCCCGCAGGCGCCAGGCCTGCGGGGCTTTTTCATGGGCTCGCCGACGTCAGAAGCCGAGCGCGTGGGGCAGCCAGGTCGAGATCGCGGGAATGAAGGTCAGCATCACCAGCACCACGAAATGCGCGAGCAGGAACAGCGGCATTTCGCGCGTGAGCGCGGTGATCGAGACGCGCGTGGACACCGCCGTCACAAACAACAGCCCTCCCACGGGCGGCGTGATCATGCCCAGCGTCAGGTTGACGATCACCACCATGGCGAAGTGGATCGGGTCGATACCGAGCGCGGCGGCGATCGGCGCCAGGATCGGCACCAGGATCATCACACCCGGCAGCGGCTCCATGAAGATGCCGAACACCAGCAGCAGCACGTTCACGGCGATCAGGAACATCACGGGCGAGAGCTGCCAGCTCACGATCAGCTCCGACAGATACTGCGGAATGCCCTCCACCGTGAGCACCCAGGCGAACGCGGCCGACGTGGCCATGACCAGCAGCACCGACGAGGTCAGCATGGCCGAGCGCGCGGCAATGCCGGGCAGGGCCTTCCACTCCAGCGTGCGGTAGATCCACTTGCCGCACACCAGCGCGTAGAACACCGCGACCACCGAGGCCTCGGTGGGCGTGAAGATGCCAAAGCGGATGCCGACGATGATCAGCACGATCAGCATCAGCGCCGGAATCGCCTTGATGCTGGTCACCAGCATCTCGCGGCCGCTCGGGCGCGGCTCGCGCGAGCGGTAGTCGCGCTGGCGGCACACATACCAGTTGACGGCCGCCATGGCCGCCGCGATCAACAGCCCCGGCAGGAAGCCGGCGATGAACAGGCCGCCGACCGAGACGTTTTCGTCCTGCAGCGCATAGATGATCATGCTCACCGAAGGCGGAATGATCGGGCCGACGATGGCCGTGCTGGCCGTGAGCGCGGCGGCATAGGGGCGCGCATAGCCGGCCTTGTCCATCATCTTGACCATCATCGAGCCCGGTCCGGCCGCATCGGCCAGGGCCGAGCCGGAGATGCCCGAGAACAGCGTCAGCGACAGCACGTTGGCGTAGCCCAGGCCACCGCGCAGGTGGCCGACGAACTGCGCCGCAAAGCGCAGCAGCACCGCCGTGAGCGCGCCGCCCGACATCAGCTCGGCCGCCAGAATGAAGAACGGCACCGCCATCAGCGGAAAGCTGTCGATGCCGGTGAACATCTCCTTGAACACCACCAGCTGCGGGTAGCGCCCGCCCACGAACACCGCGAGCGCGGCCGAAATCGCCAGTGCAAAAGCCACCGGGAAACCCAGCGCCAGCAACACGACGATGGCAATGAAAAGCGTGAGAGCCATGTTTTGTTTCTTTCCCTGGGATCAGATCGAGGCCGCCGCTTCGGCGTCCATCTCACCGGACTCGACATAGCTGCCGTCCGCGATAAAGCCGCGCGCAATGAACAGCAGGTGCAGGAACATCAGCACGAAGCCCACCGGCATGGCCACGTAGATCCAGGCCATCGGCACATCGGTGGCCGCCGTGGTCTGAAAGCGCGTGGCCCAGACATAGAGCACCGAGAAATAGGCCATGACCAGGCAGAACAGGCCGACCCCGAACACCACGAGCGTGCGGATCGCCCGCGCCGCGCGCGCACTCACGGCAGTGTGCAGGTTGTCGATGGCGACATGGCCGCCAAAACGCAGCACCAGCCCCGCACCGAGGAAGGTGCACCAGATCATCAGGTGCCGGGCCACTTCTTCGGCCCAGACGATGGAGTCCCCCGTGGTGTAACGCAGCACCACGTTGGCGAAAACGATGCAGGCCATGGCCAGCAGCAGCACGATGAGCACCCAGCGGTTGCAAGCCACCAGCGCGCGTTCCACGCGATTGAGCATGAGGGTCGCCTATTTTTGAAGGAATAAAACAAACCGCCCGGCCAGGCCGGGCGGTTGCGATCGCACCAAGAGCCGCGTTACTTCACGCTGGCAATGGCGTCCAGCGTCTTCTGGCCGAACTTGGTGGCGTACTGCTTGTAGGCCGGCTCGAGCGCCTTGCGGAAGGCCGCCTGATCGACCTGGGTCACGACCTGCATGCCGTGGCTCTTGGCCTCTTCCACACCCTTCTTCTCGACGGCGTCGACGAAGGCGCGCGACGCGAGCGCGCCCACCTTGGCGCCCTGCGTGAACGCGGCCTTCTGCGCGTCGGTCAGGCCGCTCCAGAAGTTGGGCGACACGATCAGCGCCACGGGCGCGTAGACGTGCGAGGTCAGCGTCAGGTGCTTCTGCACCTGCCACAGCTTGGCCGAGGCCAGCACGGAGATCGGGTTTTCCTGGCCGTCGATCGTGCCCTGTTGCAGCGCGCCGATCACCTCGGGCCAGGACATGGGCGTGGGCGAGGCGCCCAGGGTCTTGAACGCCGTGATGTGCACCGGGTTCTCGGTCACGCGGATCTTCAGGCCCTTGAGGTCCTCGATCTTCTGCACCGCGTGCTTGTTGTTGCTCAGGTGGCGAAAGCCCTGCTCACCCCAGGCCAGCGCGATCAGGCCCCGGGCCTTGAACTTCGCCAGCAGGTCCTGGCCGAACTGGCCGTCGAGCACGGCGCGCGCGTGCTGCGTGTCGCGGAACAGGAACGGAATATCCACCACGCCCACGTCGGGCACGAAGTTGCTCAGGGCGCCGGTGGAGACGATCACCGCCTCGACGGTGCCCAGCTGCAGGCCTTCGATCAGCTCGCGCTCGCCGCCCAGCGCGCTGGAGGGGAACTGCTTGAACTTGAAGGCCTGGTTGGTCGCCTTCTCCACCGAATCCGCCCAGGCGTTGGCTGCCGCGCCATAGTGTGAATTGATGGCCAGGGCGTAGCCGAGCTTGACTTCCTTGGCCTGCTGGGCGAACACGGAACCGGAGGACACAGCGAGCGCAGCGGTGGCGCAGGTGGCAACGAGAGAGCGGCGGGAAATGCGCATGGGTAAAGGGTCCTTGGAGAGGTGGCTATGAGGGGAAAACCCTCTATTGTAATTTTTTAAGACATGCACAGGTTTGGGTGCCGCTCAGCCCCACTGCCCGAGGGTGCGGGCGTTTCGGACTACCACGCACACCGCTCAGGTAAGCTGGTAGTTCACCGGCCGCAAGGGTGGGGGCAGGTCGGTCTCGCCCAGCGACTCGCGCAGGTTGACCTCGATGGCCCGGCACAGGGTGTCCAGCGGCAGGTCGTTGCTTTCCAGGCCGAACGGCTCCTCGATCTCGTCGCCCAGCGCGTCGAGGCCAAAGAAGGTGTAGGCCACGATGCCCACCACGAAGGGCGTCATGAAGCCGGTGGTGTCGACCAGACCGAAGGGCAGCAGAAAGCAGTACAGGTAGGCCGTGCGGTGCAGCAGCAGCGTGTAGGAAAACGGCACCGGCGTGTTCTTGATGCGCTCGCACGAGGCCGCCGCGGCCGTGAGCGCCGTCAGCGTGCCGTCCAGCGGCACCGCCAGGCAGGGTTCGAGCTGCCCGCGGCGCACGCATTCGCCCAGGTCGCGCCCCATGGCCAGCATCAGCGCGTCGGCGGGGTTGGAGGCGGTGCGCACCCGGGCAAACTCCTCTGGCACGACCCAGCGCTGCAGCAGCGCATCGTCCTTCTGGTCGCGCAGTTGCAGGCGCAGCGCGTGGGCAAAGGCGATGGCCCGGTGCACCATGCGCACGCGCACGTCATCGTCGCGCCGCGCCGGGTCCAGCGGCTGGTCCAGGCGGATCAGGCCCTGGCACTGGCGCGAGAGCGAACGCATGCGCAGCAGCAGCTCGCCCCAGAGCTTGCGTGCCTCCCAGTAGCGGTCGTAGGCCGTGTTGTTGCGAAAGCCCAGGAAGATCGCCAGCGGCAGGCCGATCAGCGTGAACGGGATGGGCGTGACCGTGATCTTCAGCGTGAACAGGTTGCCGTGCACCAGCGTGACCAGCGTGGCCAGCACGATGTTGAGCACCAGGGTGGTGCGGATGCGCTGCAGGATGGAACCCCGGAGCATGAGGAACAAATGCAGTCCGGAAGGACGGTCGCGAACGATCATGGGCAGCGCATGCGAGTCAGGGAAAACCCTTATTGGAGCACAGCCTTGGCCCTGCGCGGGCCAGAACATTCGCGGAACGGGGCGCTCCGGGCGGAGTGCGGCTCTGCGCCTGCGCGCGGATGCGCCGCTTCAGTTCAGCAGCCGGGAGGAGCGCGGCAGGTGCGCGGCCAGAAATTCCATCTGGTCGGCCAGGATGCGGCGGTTGCGCAGGATGAAGTCTTCCCAGAGGCTGGGCACATAGGGCGCATAGAGCAGCGGCATGCGCGCCTGCTCGGGCGTGCGCGGGCCCTTGCGGTGGTTGCAGGGACGGCAGGCGGTGACGACGTTCATCCACTGGTCGGCACCCCGTTGCGCGAGCGGCACGATGTGCTCGCGCGTCAGGTCGTGCTCGTCAAAATGCCCGCCGCAATAGGCGCAGACATTGCGGTCGCGCGCAAACAGCTTGTTGTTGGCCAGGCCCGGCTTGAGTTCGAAGGGGTTGATGCGCGAGACACCGCGCGTGCCGATGATGCTGTTCACGGCAATCACCGACTGGCGGCCCGTGACGGCGTTGTGCCCCCCATGGAACACGGCCACCTCGCTGCCGGCCACCCAGCGCACGTCGCCCGCTGCGCTGTGGATCACCGCCTGCTCCAGCGTGATCCACGACTGGGGCACCCCCTGGGCCGAGAGCTTCAAGACCTTCACAACGCGCCTCCTGGAACAACAATGCACACAAGGAATGGAGCGCGGCCCGCCTGCGCACTGCGCAGATGCGACAGAGGCGCCCCATGGCTGCGTCACAATATACGCTTTTTTCACGTCAAACCGGCGCCAGGCGCTTGGTGGCCGTGCGCCACGCGCTATTAAAAAGATAACACCCCATGAAGATTTTCCGCGGCTTCCGCCACCCCGCCATTGCGCCCGCCTGCGCTCTGACGATTGGCAACTTCGACGGTGTGCACCGCGGCCACCAGGCCATGCTGGCCCTGCTGCACAACGAGGCCCAGCACCGCGGCGTGGTCAGCTGCGTGCTCACCTTCGAGCCGCACCCGCGCGACTACTTTGCCGGCGCGCTGCGCAAGCCCGAGCTGGCGCCCGCGCGCATCGGCACGCTGCGCGACAAGCTCACCGAGCTGGCGCGCTGCGGCGTGCAGCAGACCGTGGTGCTGCCGTTCGACGCGCGCCTGGCGGCACAGTCGCCCCAGGCTTTCATCGACGCGGTGCTGTTGCAGGGGCTGGGCACGCGCTATGTGCTGGTGGGCGACGACTTCCGCTTTGGCCGCCAGCGCGCGGGCGACTACGCCCTGCTCGACGCCGCCGGCCGGGCGCAGGGCTTCGAGGTCGCGCGCATGAACAGCTACGAAGTGTCCGACCCGCACGGCAGCGGGCCCGGCCTGCGCGTGTCCAGCTCGGCCGTGCGCGAGGCCCTGGCCGCCGGCCGCATGGACGACGCCGCGCGCCTGCTGGGCCGGCCCTATTCCATCTCGGGCCACGTGGTGCACGGGCGCAAGCTCGGGCGCGCGCTCGGCGCCAGCAGCGCCGCGGCCGGCGACGGCTTTCGCACGCTGAACCTGCGCTTTGCGCACTGGAAGCCGGCCGCCAGCGGCATCTTCGCGGTGCTGGTGCATGGGCTGGACGCGAGCCCCCTTGCCCGGCGTGGCCAACCTCGGCGTCCGCCCGTCGCTCGACCCGCAGGATGTCAACGGCGGGCGTGTGCTGCTCGAGACCCATTGCCTCGAATGGCCCGCGCACCTGGGCGCCGAGGGGGCCTACGGTAAAATCATCCGCGTGGAACTGCTGCACAAACTGCACGACGAGCTCAAATACGACAGCCTGGACGCCCTCACCGCCGGCATTGACCGCGACTGTGCCGACGCGCGTGCATTGTTTGCCGCCCACGCCGAAACCCGCCGCCAGACCACGCGCGACCGAATTTGATGCGTTGGCGCCGCCTGCTGCCTTCGACAGGCTCAGGCCGGCGGACCGCCAGCACCCCTCCCATACCGCCACCCGGGCGCACAGACGTTCGGGCTGAGCTTGTCGAAGCCTTTCAAAGATCGCCATGTCCGACGCCAACACCGCCAGCCCCGCCCCTTCTGCCACGGATTACCGCAGCACCCTGAACCTGCCCGACACGCCCTTCCCGATGCGCGGCGACCTGCCCAAGCGCGAGCCGGGCTGGGTCAAGGAATGGGAGGACGAGGGCCTGTACAAGCGCCTGCGCGACGCCCGCCGCGGCGCGCCCAAGTTCATCCTGCACGACGGCCCGCCCTACGCCAACGGCCAGATCCACATGGGCCATGCGGTCAACAAGATCCTCAAGGACATGATCGTCAAGGCGCGCCAGCTCGAAGGCTTCGACGCGCTGTACGTGCCCGGCTGGGACTGCCACGGCCTGCCGATCGAGAACGCCATCGAGAAGAAGTACGGCCGCAAGCTCTCGCCGCGACGACATGCAGGCCAAGAGCCGCGCCTACGCCACCGAGCAGATCGCGCAGCAGATGGTCGGACTTCAAGCGCCTGGGCGTGCTCGGCGACTGGGACCACCCCTACAAGACCATGAACTTCGCCAACGAGGCCGGCGAAATCCGCGCCTTCAAGCGCGTGATCGAGCGCGGCTTCGTCTACCGCGGCCTGAAGCCCGTGTACTGGTGCTTTGACTGCGGCAGCTCGCTGGCCGAGTTCGAGATCGAATACGCCGACAAGAAGAGCAGCACGCTCGACGTGGCGTTCAAGGCGCACGACCCGGCCCGGCTGGCGGCGGCCTTCGGTCTGGCCAGCGCTGCCCAAGGACGCCTTCGCGGTGATCTGGACCACCACGGCCTGGACCATCCCCGCCAACCAGGCGCTCAACCTCAACCCCGAGCTGGACTACGCGCTGGTCGACACCGCGCGCGGCCTGCTGGTGCTGGCCGAGTCGCTGGTCGAGAAGTGCCTGACTGCGCTATGGCATCGACGGCCAGGTGCTGGCCACCACCGTGGGCGAGAAGCTCGGCGGGCTCGAATTCGAGCATCCGCTCTACGACGTGCAGGACAGCAAGGGCAACTACGGTTACCGCCGCCTGTCGCCCGTGTACCTGGCCGACTACGCCACGGCCGACGACGGCACCGGCATCGTGCACTCGTCGCCCGCCTACGGCGTCGACGACTTCAACTCCTGCATCGCCCATGGCGTGGCCTACGACGACATCCTGAACCCGGTGCAGGGCAACGGCGCCTACGCGCACCGACCTGTCGCTGTTCGGTGGCCAGCACATCTGGAAGGCGGTGCCGACCATCATCGCAGGCGCTGCGACGACGCCGGCCGCCTGATGGCCACCGAGAACATCACGCACAGCTACCCGCACTGCTGGCGCCACAAGACGCCGGTGATCTACCGCGCCGCGGCCCAGTGGTTCATCCGCATGGACGAGGGCGAAGGCGTGTTCACGACGGACAAGGCGCCCGAAACGCTGCGCCAGACCGCGCTCAAGGCCATCGAGCACACCCAGCTTCTATCCCGAGAACGGCAAGGCCCGCCTGCACGACATGATCGCCCACCGGCCCGACTGGTGCATCTCGCGCCAGCGCAGCTGGGGCGTGCCGATCCCGTTCTTCCTGCACAAGGATTCGGGCGAGCTGCACCCGCGCACCATGGAGATCCTCGACCAGGCCGCCGACATCGTCGAGCAGGGCGGCATCGAGGCCTGGAGCCGCGTGACGGCCGAAGACATCCTCGGCGCCGAAGACGCGCGCACTACACCAAGAGCACCGACATCCTCGAAGTGTGGTTCGACTCGGGCTCGACCTTCAGCCACGTGCTGCGCGGCACGCATCCCACCGTGCACCACGACAGCGGCCCCGAGGCCGACCTGTACCTCGAAGGCCACGACCAGCACCGCGGCTGGTTCCACAGCTCGCTGCTGCTGGCCAGCGCGCTGGAAGGCCGCGCGCCCTACCGCGGCCTGCTCACGCACGGCTTCACGGTGGACAGCCAGGGCCGCAAGATGAGCAAGTCGCTGGGCAACGGCATCGACCCGCAGGAGATCAACAAGAAGCTCGGCGCCGAAATCATCCGCCTGTGGGTGGCGGCGTCCGACTATTCGGGCGACATCGCGGGCGACGACAAGATCCTGGCGCGCGTGGTCGACGCCTACCGCCGCATCCGCAACACGCTGCGCTTCCTGCTGGCCAACATCAGCGACTTCGACGCGGCCCGCGACGCGTGCCGTTCGACAGATGCTGGAGATCGACCGCTACGCGCTGGTGCGCGCGGCGCAGTTCCAGGACGAGATCCTGGCGCACTACAAGGTCTACGAGTTCCACCCGGTGGTCGCCAAGCTGCAGCTGTACTGCTCGGAAGACCTGGGCGGCTTCTACCTCGACATCCTGAAGGACCGCCTCTACACCACCGCGCCGGGCAGCCTGGCGCGGCGCAGCGCCCAGACCGCGCTTGGCACCAGATCACGCACGCCATGCTGCGCTGGATGGCGCCGTTCCTGTCGTTCACCGCCGAAGAGGCCTGGAAGGTCTTTGGCGGGCGCGACTCCATCTTCGTCGAGAAATTCCAGGCCCTGGGCCAGCCCGACGACGGCGCTGCTGGCCAAGTGGAGCCGCATCCGCGAGATCCGCGACATGGTCAACAAGGACATCGAAGCCGTGCGCGCCGAAGGCCAGGTCGGCTCGTCGCTGCAGGCCAACGTGGTGCTCACGGCGGCGCCCGAAGACCACGCACTGCTGGCCAGCCTGGGCGACGACCTGAAGTTCGTGTTCATCACATCGACTATCGAATTGGTAGCGGGCAAGCGCTCTCCAGGCAAGCGTTACAGCCAGCTTGGACACCAAGTGCGAGCGCTGCTGGCACTACCGCAGCGACGTCGGCCACGACGCGCGCACCCGACCCTGTGCGGGCGCTGCACCAGCAACCTGTTCGGCGCCGGCGAACACCGGGAGCACGCTTAATGGCCCGCGCCGCGGCTCCCGGCCGCTCGGCAAGCAGCCTCTGGCCCTGGCTGGGCTGGGCCCTGCTGATCCTGATCGCCGACCAGTTCACCAAGACGCTGATCCTGGGCGCCTACCGCCTGGGCGACGCGACCTATGTGACCAGCTTCTTCAACATCGTGCGCGCGCACAACACCGGCGCGGCGTTCTCGTTCCTGGCGCAAGCCGGCGGCTGGCAGCGCTGGCTGTTCACCGGCTTTGGCGTGGCGGCGGCGCTGTTCATCCTGTGGCAGCTGCGTGCGCACCCGGGGCAGAAGCTGTTTGCGTTCGCGCTGCTCGAGCATCCTCGGCGGCGCCGTCGGCAACGTGGTGGACCGCATGATGCACGGCTATGTGGTCGACTTCCTCGACTTCCACTGGGCGGCGTCGCACTTCCCGGCCTTCAACATCGCCGACGCCGCCATCACCGTGGGTGCGGCCTGCCTGATCGTCGACGAGCTGCTGCGCGTGCGCCAGGCACGCTGAAAACGCTGCACGCCAATAGCGCACTGCCAGGTGCACTATTGCGTACAGTCTGGTACAAGTTGGAGTGGCGCCGTTATAGTGTCCGGCTCACTTCATGAAGCACCTACTCAATCTCTTAGCCGCCGTCGCCCTGCTGGTGTGGGGCACCCAGCTCGTGCGCACCGGCATCTTGCGGGTGTTCGGCGCCAGCCTTCGCCAGATCATTGCCCGCAGTGTGCGCACGCCGCTGACGGCGGCGCTGTCGGGGGTCGGGGTCACGGCCGTCGTGCAGTCGGCCACGGCCACCGCGCTCATCGTCTCCTCGTTTGTCGGCCAGGGCCTGATGGCGCTGCCGGCGGCGCTGGCCGTGATGCTCGGGGCGGACGTGGGCACCAGCATCATGGCGGTGGTGTTCTCGCTCGACCTGTCCTGGCTGTCGCCGCTGTTCATCTTTGTCGGCGTGGTGCTCTACGTGCCGCGCCAGGACGCCACCGTGGGGCGCATGGGGCGCGTGCTGATCGGCCTGGGCCTGATGCTGCTGGCGCTGCGCCTGATCACCGAGGCCACGACGGTGCTGACGCAGTCGGAGACGGTGCGCGCCATCCTGGGCGCGCTGACCAGCGACCTGCTGCTCGAGATCACCATGGGCGCCGTGCTGGCGCTGGTGTCGTACTCGAGCCTGGCCACCGTGCTGCTGACGGCCACGCTGGTCGGCTCGGGCGGCATTCCGGTGGTGGTGGCGCTGGGACTGGTGCTGGGCGCCAACCTGGGCAGCGGCCTCTTGGCCGTGCTGACCACGCTGCGCGCCAATGTGGCCACGCGCCAGGTGCCGCTGGGCAACCTCTTGTTCAAGATCGCAGGGGTGCTGATCATGGCGCCGCTGGTCACGCCATGGATGGAGTACGTGCGCCCCTATGTGGCCAACGATGCCGCGCTGGTCGTGCTGTTCCACCTCGCTTTCAACACCGTGATGGCCATGGTCTGCATTGGGCTGACCGGCCCGGTCGCACGCCTGGTGGCGCGCCTGCTGCCCGCCGACGATCTCCAGGCCACCGACACGCGCCCGCACCACCTCGACCCGTCGGCGCTGGCCACTCCGTCGCTGGCCATTTCGTGCGCGGCGCGCGAGGCCCTGCACCAGGCCGACGTGGTCGAGACCATGCTGCAGGGCATCCACACCGTCATCCGCACCAACGACCTCAAGCTCTCGCAGGACCTGCGCCGCCTCGACGACCAGGTCGACGGCCTGTACTCGGCCATCAAGTATTACATGACCAAGATCCCGCGCGAGGCGCTGGACGAGCAGGAAGGGCGGCGCTGGGCCGACATCATCGGCTTCACGATCAACATGGAGCAGGTCGCCGACATCATCGAGCGCGTGCTGATCGACATCGAGGACAAGAAGATCAAGAAGGGGCTGAAGTTCTCGGAGCCCGGCATGCAGGAGATCAACGAGCTGCATGCGCGCCTGCTGGACAACCTGCGCCTGGCCATGAGCGTCTTCCTCAACAACAATGAGCGCGACGCCAAGCGCCTGATCGAGGAAAAGACGCACTTCCGCGAGCTCGAACGCGCCTATGCGGCCACGCACCTGGCGCGCCTGTCCGTCAATTCGGTGCCCAGCATCGAGACCAGTTCGCTGCACATCGACCTGATCAGCGACTTCAAGCGCATCAACTCGCTGCTGTGCTCGATCGCCTACCCCATCCTCGAGCAAACCGGCTCGCTGGCGCCGAGCCGCCTGCGCGGATCGACCTGAGCCCTGGCCCGCTGCCGCAGCGGCGGCGGGCGGTCACTGCGGCGCGACCACCGCCGCGCCGACCGGCTCAGGTCAGCGTCAGAATGGTCGAGCCCGTGGTCTTGCGCGCCTCTAGATCGCGGTGCGCCTGCTGCACCTCTTGCAGCGGGTAGCGCTGGTCGATGTGGATCTTGACCTGCCCGCTCTGCACCACGGCAAACAGCGCATCGGCCATGGCCTGCGTGCTCTCGCGCGTGGCGATGTGGGTGAACAGCGTCTGGCGCGTCACGTAGAGCGACCCCTTGCCGCCCAGCATGCCGGGCGCAAACGGCGGCACCGGGCCCGAAGCGTTGCCAAAACTCGCCATCAGGCCGAACGGGCGCAGGCAGTCGAGCGATTTGTCCCAGGTGTCCTTGCCCACCGAGTCGTACACGACCTTGACGCCTTGGCCCGCGGTGATCTCCTTGACGCGCGCGGCAAAGTCTTCGGTGCGGTAGTTGATGGCGTGCGCCGCGCCGTTGGCCAGCGCCAGCTGGCACTTGGCGTCGCTGCCCGCGGTGGCGATCAGCTGCAGGCCCAGCGCGCGCGCCCACTGGCAGGCAATCAGGCCGACACCGCCAGCGGCCGCGTGGAACAGCACGAAGTCGCCGGGCACCAGACCCTCGACCGGCCGCGCCTTGAGCAGCAGGTACTGCGCCGTCAGGCCCTTGAGCATCATGGCGGCGCCGGTGTCGAAATCGATGCTGTCGGGCAGCCGGCACACGCAGCGGGCGGGCATCACGCGCACCTCGCAGTAGCTGCCTGGCGGCGTGCTGGCATAGGCCGCGCGGTCGCCCACGCGCAGGTGCGTGACGCCCTCGCCCACGGCCTCGATGACACCCGCGCCTTCCATGCCGATGCCCGCCGGCATCGACAGCGGGTACAGCCCCGTGCGGTGGTAGACGTCGATGAAGTTCAGGCCGACAGCATGGTGGCGGATGCGCACCTCGCCGGGGCCGGGCTCGCCCACGGCCACATCGGCGATCTGAAGTTCTTCGGGGCCGCCATGCTGGCGGATCTGGATGGCAAGGCTCATGGGGGAGGATCTCCAGGACACGGTGAAAACGGGTCTGCATCCTGCCATGTTTCTGCAAGCCTTGCCCCGCCGAGCGCCGCTACAGTGGCGTGATGACACAAAAAATCACACCTGGCACGGCCGCGCTGCTGACCCTGGCGCCGCTGCTGTGGGCAGGCAATGCGGTGGTGGGGCGGCTGGTGCACGACCTGGTGCCGCCGATCACGCTCAACTTCCTGCGCTGGGCGCTGGCGTTCGCGTTGCTGCTGCCGCTGGCTCACAGCGTGCTGCGCGCCGGCAGCCCGCTGTGGCCGCACTGGCGGCGCTATGCGCTGCTGGGCCTGCTGGGCGTGGGCCTGTACAACGCGCTGCAGTACCTGGCGCTGCAGACCTCGACGCCGCTCAACGTGACGCTGGTCGGCTCGAGCATGCCGCTGTGGATGCTGGTGCTGGGCGCCCTGTTCTTCGGCGTGGCCGTAACGCGACGCCAGCTGCTGGGCGCGGTGCTGTCGATGGCCGGCGTGCTGTGCGTGCTCAGCCACGGCCAGTGGAGTGCCCTGCTGGCGCTGCGCCTGGTGCCGGGCGATCTGTTCATGCTGCTGGCCACGCTGTCGTGGTCGCTCTACAGCTGGCTGCTGGTGCGCACGGCCGGGCCGGCCGGCGTGCGCGATGACTGGGCCGCCTTCCTGATGGCACAAATGGTATTCGGCCTGGGCTGGTCGGGCCTGATGGCGGGCGGCGAATGGGCGCTGGGTGGGCACCAGATCGCCTGGGGCTGGCCGCTGGCGCTGGCGCTGGTCTACATCGCTGTGGGCCCGGCCATCGTCGCCTACCGCTGCTGGGGCATGGGTGTGCAGCGCGTGGGGCCGGCGGTGGCGGGTTTTTTTGCCAACCTCACGCCGCTGTTTGCGGCGCTGCTGTCGGTGGCCTTTCTGGGCGAGTTGCCGCATGCGTACCACGGCGTGGCATTTGCGCTGATCGCCGGCGGAATCGTGGTGTCGTCGCGGCGCTGAAGGCGCCGGCGCCATGCGCGCACCGTCTGGATACGCATCCAAAACAGCTCAAGCGCTTACCCCATCAGCGCTTATAGCTATCATTTTTATTTTTCGGCGCCGACACGGCGCGGCGCCAGCAGCAGCGCCTCGAAGGCCTGCACCGGCGTGGGCCGCCCCAGCAGGTAGCCCTGGAACAGCCTGCAGCCGTAGCGCGCCAGGAAGTCCTTCTGCGCCGCGGTCTCCACGCCCTCGGCAATGACCTCGAGCCCCAGGTTGCTGGCCATGCCGATGATGGTCTGCACGATGACGTCGTCGTTGGGGCGCACCCCGAGGTTGCGCACGAACGACTGGTCGATCTTGAGCTCGTGCAGCGGCAGCCGCGTGAGGTAGGCCAGCGACGACTGCCCGGTGCCAAAGTCGTCGACCGAGAAGCGCACGCCTTTGGTGCGCAGCTGGTGCATCTTGGCGATGGTGTCGTCCACGTTGTCGAGCACCACCGATTCGGTCAGCTCCAGCTGCAGCAGGTGCGGCCGGATGCCGGCCTCCTGCATCGCGCCGATCACCTGCTGGGCAAAGCCGGGCTTGCGGAACTGGCGCGCGCTCACATTCACCGACACCTGCACCTGGCGCAGCCGGGCATCGCCCTGCCACGCGGCCAGCTGCTGGCAGGCGGTGCGCAGCACCCAGTCGCCGAGCGCGACGATCAGATCGCTGTCTTCGGCCACAGGGATGAACTCTGCCGGCGAGACCATGCCGCGGCGCGGGTGCTGCCAGCGCAGCAGCGCCTCGGCGCCGACGATGCGGCCGTCGAGCGTGAACTGCGGCTGGTAGTGCAGCGCCAGCTGGCCGCGCTCGATCGCCACCTGCAGGTCGGCCTCGAGTTCGGCGCGCTCGCTGATCAGCGTCTGCATCTGCGGGTCGAAAAAGCACAGCCCGTTGCCGCGCTGCGCCTTGACCTGGTACATGGCGATGTCCGCCTGCTTGAGCAGCTCGGCGGCCGACTGTTCGGTTTTGCCGAACAGCGTGGCGCCGATGCTGCAGGTGCCGTGGTGCGAATGCGCGCCCAGCGCGTAGGGGCGCGCCAGGCTCAGCAGCACCTTCTCGCCCACGCGTTTCGCCTGCGCCGCGGCCTCGCTGCTGTGGGGCGACAGTTCGGTGAGCATGACCACGAACTCGTCGCCGCCCAGGCGCGCCACGGTGTCCGACTCGCGCAGCGCGGTCTGGATGCGCATGGCCACCTGCAGCAGCAGCTGGTCGCCGACCTCGTGGCCCTGGGTGTCGTTGAGCACCTTGAAATGGTCGAGGTCGAGGAACAGCACCGCGCCCAGCTGCCCCGAGCGCACGGCATTCACTGTGGCCTGGCCCAGGCGGTCGAGCAGCAGGCGCCGGTTGGGCAGGCCCGTGAGCGGGTCGTAGAAGGCCAGGCTCTCGACTTCCGCGCTGGCGCGGCGCAGGTCCGTGACGTCGTGGTAGGTGATCACGAGACCGCCCTCGGGCGTGGGGCGTTCGGTGATCTGGATGCAGCGGCCATTGGGCAGGGTCTGCTCCAAGGGTCCAGAAGGAACACGCTGCGCGGCCAGCCGCTGCTCCACCCAGCGCTGCTGCTCGGCCGCGCTGGCGCCGGGCAGGTGGTGGCGCACGGTGGCTTCGAGCACGGCGCGGAACGGCAGTTGCGGCGCCATCATGCCGGCCAGCCAGGGGAAGATTTCTTCAAAACGCTGGTTCCACTGCAGCACGCGGTGCTGCGCATCGAGCAGCACAAAGCCGCTGACCATGGATTCGAGCGCCTGGTCCAGCGTGGCCTTGGACTGCGCAATGGCCAGCCGCGCGCCCGTGGTGCGCTGCAGGTAGGCCACCGCAAAGCCTGCGGCCAGCAAGACCATGAGGCCAAAGGCCAGCGCCACCGCGATGATGGCGGTGCGCTCGGTCTGCCAGTTGGCCAGCGCCGCCTGCACAGGTAGGCTCGCCGAAATCCACAGGTCCGGGTAGAGGATGGGCCGCGCGACCACCAGCGCGGGCACGCCGCTCAGGCGTGCGTCCATGTCCCAGGCCAAGGGCCCCAGCGCCGCGGGCGCCGTGGAAGGCGTGCGCGCCGAAGCGTCGCCGGGATCGGGCACGCCCAGCAGCAGCTCGCCGTTGCTGCGCTCGAGCGCCACTTCCATGCCGTCGATCGACACGCCCTGGGCGAGCACCGACACCAACATGCCGATTGGCACCTCGGCCACCGCCAGCACGCGGGCGCCGTCGGCCAAGCGCAGAGAGCGGGCGAAGTACAGCACCCGCTCGGCGCTGGCAAGGCTCACCGTGGGGGCGCTGACCACCAGGGTCGGCATGGGCGGCGCCAGCACCTCGGCGACAAAGCCCTCGGGCAGGCGCAGCGAGAGGCGCGCGCCCGCGGCATCGGACGAGGCCAGCACCTGGCCGCGCGCATTGAGCAGCGCCACCGAACGCACCATCAGGTTCTGGCGCATGGTGGCGCGCAGCAGCGCGCTGGTGGCGCCAGGGTGGATCCATTCGGCCTGCGTGCGGGACAGCCCCAGCAGGTCGCCGGTGCTGGCGAGCATCACATCGATGGCCAGAAAAGAGCGGTTGAGCGCGGCCTCGGCCCCGGCCACGAAGCGTGTGACCTGCGCCTCGCTGTCGCCCAGTTCGGCCTGCCGGGTCTGCCACACCAGCGATGCCGCCGCCAGTGCCAGCGCCAGCAAGAACGCCCCGGCCAGGGCCGCCACCGTGGGCCCGATCCGGGAGGAAGCTGGTTGCGTCACGGCGTTACGGCGTCGCGGGCAGCGCAATGCCCCGCGCCGCGCCGATGGTGTATTTCCACAGGTCTGCGCACCCGCTGGCGCAGCGCATCAGCCAGCGCGGCAGCACGGCGGCGCGGAAGATGTCGGCGCGGCGGCGCTCGTCCTGGACCGAGACCGGCACCAGCGCCATGGCGCCCTTGGATGCACTGGCGCAGCTGGACGCGCCGCTGTTGCAGGCGAGGCTCTCGGTGGTTTCACGCTCGGACTCGCGCCATATCTGCGCTTCCAGGCGCGGCAGTTCGCGCCGCAGTAACGCGCGCAGCTCGGGCGGCAGGCCGTCCCAGGCGTTGCGGTTGGCACCAAAAACAGCCAGGCCCCAGTTCAGGGGCATGGCGTACAGGTGGCTGGTCAGGGTGTGCAGGCCCACCGCGCGGCCCGACGTGGCGCCCGTGATGGCGCATTCGATGCTGCCCGCCTGCAGGGCCCCGGCGATCTGCGCAAAGCCGGTGTGCACCGGCACGCCGCCCAAGGCGCCGACGAAGTCGGCCTGGGTGGTGGACGACACGCGCGTGCGCCGCCCCGCCAGGTCGGCCAGCGTGGTCAGCGGTCGCTTGCAGAAAAGCACCTGTGCGGGATAGACGTAGAGGGCCAGCGCTTCCACGCCGTGGCGCTCGCGCAGCGTCTTTTCAAGGTATGGGCGAAAGGCCGCAACACTGGCGCGCAGGCTGGCCATGTCGGGGTTCAGGCCCGCCAGATCGGGGGCGCTGTACTGCGGGTACTGCGTCGCCATGGCGCTCATGAGCATGGTGCCAAAGGGCACCACGCCCAGCTGCAGCAGGCTCAGCATTTCGACGTTCGGAACACCAGCGCGGTCGAAGGGCACGATGTCGGCAGTGAAGCGCCCGCCACTGAGGCGCCCCAGCTCCTGCGTCCAGAAGGGCTGCTCCCAGCGTGTGAACTGGTTGAGTCCGGCAAGCCCTCCGACCACGCGCAAGCGCAGCACAGAGGCGTGTGGCGCCTGCGCGGGAGCCTGCGCCGGGGCGCCCAGTGCCGCCAACAGCAGCGCACTGCACAGTGCGGCGCGGCGCAGCCAGGGCATTCGCAAGCGGGGCAGAAGCGACATGGGCCTTTCCGTAATCACCTGCGGCACCAGAAACCGCAGCAAAAGAGACACCTGTTTAACACCTTGCGACGTTATGGGCCGCAGGGTAACAAAAAAGTGGGAGGACCGGGCGACTGACAGGCCCACACCCGGCATTTCATGCGCCGGGACATAAGCCACAGGCGCTGTCCCGGCGCCCTGGTTTCAGAACGCGCCTGGGTAGGCCCCACCGTCGGCCAGCACGTTCTGCCCCGTGATGTAGCCCGCATGCACGCTGCACAGGAATGCGCAGATGGCGCCGAATTCCTGCGGCTGGCCAAAGCGGCCTGCCGGGATCTGCGCCTGCTGGGCCTGGCGCACCGCGTCGAGCGCGCGGCCAGAGCGCTCGGCGGCCACCTGCAGCGTGGTGGCCAGGCGGTCGGTGTCGAACTTGCCGGGCAGCAGGTTGTTGAGGGTCACGCCTTTGCCTGCGATGCTGCTGCGCGCCGCGCCCGCGACAAAGCCCGTCAGGCCGCTGCGCGCGCCGTTGGACAGCCCCAGGATGTCGATCGGCGCCTTCACCGCGCTCGACGTGATGTTGACGATGCGGCCAAAGCCGCGCTCTGCCATGCCGTCCACCGTGGCACGGATCAGTTCGATCGGCGTGAGCATGTTGGCGTCGAGCGCGCCAGCCAGGCCGCCCGGTCCCAGTCGCGGAAATCGCCCGGCGGCGGGCCGCCGGCGTTGGTGACGACGATGTCGAAGCCCTGCCCCGGCCCACCCGCCACGCTGAAGGCGGCGGCGCGGCCCTCGGCGGTGGTGATGTCGGCGGCCACACTCAGCACCTGCGGTGCAGCGCCTTTTTGGCCTCTGGCGCTTGCCGCTTCTGCGCCCATGGCGCTCAAATCAGCAGCAGCTGCCGCCAGCGCGTCGGCCTGGCGCGCATTGACGACCACGTTCACGCCCTCGCGCACCAGCGCCTGCGCGCAGCCCAGCCCCAGCCCTTTGCTCGCGCCGCACACCAGCGCCCATTTGCCTGCAATTCCCAGATCCATACCTTCCTCCGTTCATAGGCTGGCAGCGCCAGCGTTCCACCACTTTCTCACTGCACGCCGCGCTCAGGCCTGCGGCCGCCGCACCGTGCGCGAGAAGACAAAAATCCCGGCGATCACGAGCGCCGTGCCCGCCGCCACCCAGGCCGTGAACGGCTCGCCCAGCAGCCACACGCCCATCAGGATGGTCGACAGCGGCCCGACCATGCCGGTCTGCGCCGCGGCGCTGGCGCCGATGCGCTCGATCGCCATCATCACCATCAGCACCGGCGCAGCGGTGCACAGCGTGGCGTTGAGCACCGACAGCCACACCACCTCGGGCGCCACCAGCGCGGCCGACAGCGGCCGCAGCAGAACGAACTGCGATCAGGCAGCACAGGCACGCCACCGTGGTGGCCAGCCCCACCAGGCGCAGCGCGCCCAGGCGCTGCACCATCTCGCCGCTGTAGACCATGTAGACCGCATAGCTCACCGCGCTCAGGAACACCAGCAGCGCGCCCCAGGCCGCGTGCGCGCCCTGGCTCTGCGCCTCTTGCCCGAACACCAGCACCACGCCGCAGTAGCTGATGGCCATGCCCAGCAGCTGTTGCCAGCGGATGGTGCGGCCGTACAGCAGCCAGCCCAGCGCCATGACGAGGTGGGGTTGAGGTACAGGATCAGGCGCTCGAGGCTGGCGCTGATGTAGGCCAGGCCGGCAAAGTCGAGGAAGCTCGCCAGGTAGTAGCCCGACACCCCCAGGCCCAGCACGCCCCACCAGTCCTTGCGCGAGAGCGGCGGCTTGCCCCGGCTGGCCCACCAGGCCATGGCCGCAAAGATGCGGCAGGGCAAACAGCATGCGGTACATGATCAGCGTGACCGCGTCCACGCCGTGGCGGTAGGCGAGCTTGACGATGATGGCCTTGCCGCTGAAGGCGATGGCCCCGAGCACTGCGAGGGCGATGCCGACTGCTACGTTTTTGCTAGCTTCTGGCGCTTGACTGGCTTGGGCTGAAGGCACTTTTGATACTTACTTCTGAAAGGCGATGGCGGGCAACGGCGCGGCGGTGCCGCGCTCACGCACCCGGATGGAACATGCGCTGGTGCAGCCGGCGCAGCGACCCCCACACGGCGAGCGCCACCACCGGAATGGCGATGGCGGCCGTGGTCTCCGGCGCCAGCGGCCAGCCCAGCGGCTGCGCGCCCTTGGCCAGGTAGCTCACCAGCCCGACGATGTAATAGGTGATGGCCGCCACCGACAGCCCCTCGACGGTGGACTGCAGCTGCAGCTGCAGCCCCTGGCGCTGGTTCATGGTGGCCAGCAGCGCCTGGCTGCTTTGCTGCTGCTCGATCTCGACGCGCGTGCGCAGCAGGTTGCTCATGCGCGAGACGCGCTGCGACAGCGCCTCCTGGCGCCGCGCCGCCCATTCGCAGGTGCTGCGCGCGCGGGCTCAGGCGCCGGTCCATGAATTCGCGGATGGTCTGCAGGCCCGCCAGGCGCGATTCGGCCAGGTCGGCAATGCGCAGGTCCACCAGCTCGAAATAGGCTTTGCTCGCCGAAAAGCGCGAATGCGTGGCCGCGTACTGGCTCTCGACCTGGCCGGCCAGGCGCGTGAGCCGGTCCAGCAGCGCCGGCTCGGCATGGCGGTCGGCGGTGCGGATGGCGTCGGCCAGCGCGGCCAGTTCGCGCTCGGCGCTGGCCAGCTCGGCGGCGGCGCCGCGCGCAGCGGGCAGGCCCAGCAGCGCGGCCATGCGGTAGGTCTCGACTTCGAGCAGGCGCTGCACCAGGCGGCCCAGACGCCGCGGCGCCATGCGGCCGGCCAGCAGCACCATGCGCGAGGAGCCGTCGGGGTGGAGCGCGAAGTCGGTGTAGACCTCGCCGTGGCCGCCCGCCACGGTGGAGGCCACCAGCGTGTCCTCGTGCAGCACGTGGGGCACCAGCGCACCCGCGCCAAAGCCCTCGGTGCACAGCACCCACAGGTTCAGGCTGCACAGGCACTGCCCGGGCAGCGCGGCCAGCCATTCGCGCGGCACGGCCGCCGTGGCGCTGACGGGCTCGCGCGCGCCAAAACCCTCGGCCTGCATGGGCACCATGAAGGTCCAGGTCACGAACTCGGTGTGCAGCTCCCAGCGGATGCGAAAGGCCCCCAGGTCCATGCGCAGGTGCGTGGTGTGTGCATCGGGCAAAGCCAGGTGGCGCTCGCGCAGCAGCGCCGCCAAGTGTGCGCGGCTGGCCTCGCGCCCCGCCGCATCGGCCAGCATGACGATGTGCGAGATGGCCAAAGGCGCGGCCATCGACTCGGGCGGGCGCGCATGGATTTCGTTGTGCAACAGCACCCGCTGGGGGTGCTGCAGTGGCGTCAGGGCAAGGGGCATGGGCAGAGACCTGTGAGCCCGCTATTGTGGCGGCGTTCTCCGGCCCTGGAGGCGTGCCGCGCGCACCAGGCAGGGCAAAAAAAACGGCACCCGAAGGTGCCGTTGTGTGCGATGGCAGAGCCCGCCCGCGTCAGTCTTCGACGAAGGCTTCCTCGCGCTTGTTCTTCACGGCGGGCAGCAGCACGATGATCAGCAGGATCACGGCGGCCACCAGCATGCCAGCGGAGATCGGACGCGTGACAAACACGCTCCAGTCACCGCGCGAGAGCAGCAGCGCGCGGCGCAGGTTCTCTTCCATCATTGGCCCCAGGATGAAGCCCAGCAGCAGCGGCGCAGGTTCAGTGCCGAGCTTGTGGAAGATGTAGCCCACGAGGCCGAAGATGCCCACCAGCCACACGTCGAACGTGTTGTTGTTGGTGCCATACACCCCGACCGCGCAGAACAGCACGATGGACGGGAACAGCCAGCGGTAGGGCACGGTCAGCAGCTTGATCCAGATGCCGATCAGCGGCAGGTTCAGGATGATCAGCATCGCATTGCCGAGCCACATCGAGGCGATCAGGCCCCAGAACAGCTCGGGGTTGCTGGTCATCACCTGGGGGCCAGGCTGGATGTTGTGGATGGTCATCGCGCCCACCATCAGCGCCATCACGGCGTTGGGCGGAATGCCCAGCGTCAGCAGCGGGATGAAGGAGGTTTGCGCACCGGCGTTGTTGGCGGCTTCAGGCGCGGCCACACCGCGGATGTTGCCCTGGCCGAACGGCACCTCGCCGGGACGCAGCTTGGTCTTCTTCTCGATCGTGTAGGCAGCAAAAGCCGACAGCAGCGCACCGCCACCGGGCAGGATACCCAGGGCCGAGCCCAGCGCGGTGCCGCGCAGCACGGCGGGGATCATGCGCTTGAAGTCTTCCTTGGTCGGCATCAGGCCCTGCACCTTGGCGGTGAACACCTCGCGTTCGTCTTCGGGCTTGGACAGGTTGGCGATGATTTCGCCGTAGCCGAACACGCCCATGGCGATCACGACGAAGTTCAGGCCGTCGGTCAGCTCAGGGATGTCGAAGCTGTAGCGGGCCACGCCCGAGTTCACGTCGGTGCCGACCAGGCCCAGCAGCAGGCCGAGCACGATCATGGCCACGGCCTTGAGCAGCGAGCCCGAGGCCAGCACCACGGCGCCGATCAGGCCCAGGGTCATCAGCGAGAAGTATTCGGCCGGGCCGAACTTGAAGGCGATTTCGGTCAGCGGCGGCGCAAAGGCGGCCAGGATCAGCGTGCCCACGCAACCGGCAAAGAACGAGCCCATGCCCGCTGCCGCCAGCGCCGGCCCTGCCCGGCCCTTGCGCGCCATCTGGTAGCCGTCGATCACGGTCACCACCGACGAGGATTCGCCCGGCAGGTTCACCAGGATGGCGGTGGTCGAGCCACCGTATTGCGCGCCGTAGTAGATACCGGCCAACATGATCAGCGCGGCCACCGGGGGCAGCGCGTAGGTGGCGGGCAGCAGCATGGCGATGGTGGCCACCGGACCGATGCCGGGCAGCACGCCGATCAGCGTGCCCAGCAGGCAGCCGATGAAGCAGTAGATAAGGTTTTGAAACGTGAAGGCGACGCCGAAGCCCATCGCCAAGTGATCAAACAATTCCATGGTCGGTAATCTCGCTTAACCCGAAATGAAGCTCGGCCACACGGGGAACTGCAATTTCAGTGCCCACACGAAAGCCACGTAACTACCAATCGCCAAAACGGTGGCCAGAACGAACACCGACTTGGCATGGAACTGGTCGCCTGCCAGGCTGGCGATGAACGTCAGGCCGTAGATGGCGACGATCAGGCCCATGGCGGGAACACCGATGCTTGGCAACCCGGCCAACAGGATGCCGAAGGCAAAGTTGGAGGCCAGGATGAAGAAGATCTGCTTCCATGCCCACTTGCCCACCTTGTCGCCGTCTTCGGTTTCCACCACGGTCGCCTTGAAGGTGATGACCACCCCCAGAATGGCCAGCAGGATGCCCAGGATCAGCGGAAAGTAGCCGGGTCCCATGCGGGCGCCCGAACCGACGTTATAGGTGGTAGCACCTATGGCAAACGCTCCTCCGACACCCATGAACATGAGACCGGAAAAGAAGTCTTTCTGACTCTTGATTTTCACAAAAACGTCCCCCAGAAGGAAATCACAAGCGGATGATTTTGCGTTCGATTGGGACCGCTTTCGATGTGGATTCCACCTACAGGAAGCCTAAGCGTTTACCCTAGGAAACACTTTCATTGCGGCGGCGGCGTCGCCGCAATCACCTCGTCGAGCGTGGTCAGGCCCTGCGCTACGCGCAGCGCGCCGGCCATGCGCAGCGGGCGCATGCCGTCCTGCACGGCCTGGCGGCGCAGCGCGTCGATGGCCGGCTCGCGCGTGATGCCGTCCTTGAGCGCCTCGCTCACCGTGAGCAGTTCGTACAGCCCCATGCGGCCGCGAAACCCCGTCATGCGGCAGTCCACGCAGCCCACGGCCTTGAAGGGCCGGTAGTCGCCCGAGAGCTTCCAGGGCTTGACGGCCTCGGCCAGCGCCTGGGCCGAGGCCTCGGGGTCGGGCTGCTTGCACTGTTTGCACAGCGTGCGCACCAGGCGCTGCGCCAGCACGCCGAGCAGCGTCGCGTTGATCAGGTAGTTGGGCACGCCCGAGCTCCATGAGCCGCGTGACCGCGCTGGGCGCGTCGTTGGTGTGCAGCGTCGAGAACACCAGGTGGCCGGTGAGCGCAGCCTGCACCGCCATCTCGGCCGTCGGCAGGTCGCGGATCTCGCCGACCATGATGATGTCGGGGTCCTGGCGCATGAGCGCGCGCACGCCTTCGGAGAAGCTGAAGTCGAGCTGCGGCTGCACCTGCGTCTGGTTGAAGCTCGGCTCGATCATCTCGATCGGGTCTTCGACGGTGCTGACGTTGACCTCTTCGGTCGCCACGCGCTTGAGCGTGGAGTACAGCGTCGTCGTCTTGCCCGAGCCCGTGGGCCCGGTCACCAAAATGATGCCGTGCGGGCGCGCAATGAGCGCTTCCCAGCGCTGCGAGTCGTGCGGTGCAAAGCCCAGCGCATCGAGGTCCTTGAGCGCCGTGTCGGGGTCGAAGATGCGCATCACCATCTTCTCGCCGAAGGCCGTGGGCAGCGTCGACAGGCGCATCTCCACCTCGTCGCCGCGCGGGTTGCGCGTCTTGATGCGCCCGTCCTGCGGGCGGCGCTTTTCGACCACGTCCATGCGCCCGAGCAGCTTGATGCGCGCCACCATGGCGCTCATCACGCCCATCGGCATCTGGTAGACCGGGTGCAGCACGCCGTCGATGCGAAAGCGGATCACGCCCTGCTCGCGCCGCGGTTCGAGGTGGATGTCGCTGGCGCGCTGGTCGAACGCGTACTGCCACAGCCAGTCGACCACCTTGACGACACCCTGGTCGTTGGCGTCGAGCTGCTTGTGCGTCTTGCCGAGTTCGACGAGCTGCTCGAAGCTGCTCGCGCCGGCGCTGCCGCCGGCCTTTTGCGCTGCGCGCACCGACTTGGCAAGCGCAAAAAATTCCACCGTGTAGCGCTGGATGTCCTGCGGATTGGCCAGCACGCGGCGCACCGGGCGGCGCGCCTGGCGCTCGACCTCGGCCACCCAGTCGGTGACGAAGGGCTCGGCCGTGGCCACCACCACCTCCTGCGCCGTGACCTGCACCGGCAGCACCTTGTGGCGCTCGGCGTAGCTGGCGCTCATGGTGTCGGCGACCTTGCCGACGTCCACCTTGAGCGGGTCGATGCGCAGATAGGCCAGGCCGCAGCGCTGCGCGAGGTACTCGGTCAGCATCTCGGTATCGAGCGGCTTGCCGTCGCTGGCGCGCGCCATGGCCACGCTGGCCAGGCGCACCAGCGGGTGCTGGCGGCTCTCGGCCTGCGCGCAGCGCGCCACGGTGCGCTGCGCCTCCTCGGGGGCGATCACGCCGTCGGCGTGCAGCCAGTCGACGATGCGGCGCCAGTCCAGCGCCCCGGCAAAAGAAGGCGCAGCTGCGGCAGGCAAGGGAGCGTGGGCAGAGGTCATCGGAGGTCCGGAAAATGGAAGGGCCACCCCGGCATCAGCCGGCCACGGGCTTGAACACGCGCATCCACTTGGCGGCGGGCAGGTCCCAGCGCGCCTGGATGGCTTCGGCGCGCGCCTGCAGTTCGGCGCGCTTGGGGTGCGTGGGCGTGCGCTGCGCGAGCACCACGGTGTTGCCCTCGCGCGTGGGCTTGAAGGCCCACAGCGCGTCTTCGCCAAACACGGCGGCCATCTTTTCGAGGCTCTCGCCGTAGCTCGCCGCGCGGCCAAACAGGTTCACGGTCATGGCGCCGTCGTCGCTGAGCAAGGCGCGGCAGTCGGCGTAGAACTCTGCGCTGTCGAGCACCGGCGCGGCCGCGTTGTGGTCGTACAGGTCGACCGCCAGCGCATCGACCGTGCCGTGCCACATCGGATTGCGCACCTCCTGCGCGGCATCGGCCAGCACCACGCGCAGCGTCGGGCCGTCGGGCGGCAGCTTGAACCACGAGCGGCACACCGCCAGCACCTGCGGGTTCAGTTCGATGGCGGTGCTGCACATGCGCAGCTTCTTGTGGCAGAACTTGGTGATCGCGCCCGCGCCCAGGCCCAGCTGCATGGCATGGCGCTCGGCCACGCTGGCAGGCTCGACAAACAGCAGCCAGGCCATCATGCGCTGCACGTATTCGAGTTCGATCTCGAACGGCTCCTTGACGCGCATGGAGCCCTGGATCCAGGGCGTGCCCAGGTGCAGGTGGCGCACCTCGCCGTCGTCGGAGACGGTGACTTCGGGCAGTTCGGCGGGGTCGGGAGAAGGGGAGGAAGAAATTTTTTTGCTGCGGGCCATTCGTTCTCGATTCAAAGCAGTCCGTGCGCCGCCATGACCTCGGCCCAGGCCTGGCGCTTGCGCTCGAAGCTCCACGATGCATTCGCGGGGCTGGTGGAAGGGAGCTTGTACACCGGCACGCCCAGCGCCGCCGTGGCGCGCGCGTGCTTGAAGCTCTCGCCGCCATTGTGGGCGATGGCCGCCAGGCGCGGGCAGCGCACGCGCAATGCGGCGAAATCGTTGACCTCGGCATGGCGGATCTGCGCATCGAGGCTGCCTTCGCGCTCGCAGGCGCCGTACACATCCCACAGGCCCAGGCCGCGTGCCAGCAGCCAGCCGCAGCGACCGGTGTAATCGGCGCGGCCGGGCATCGGGTGCTGGGGCCACAGCGCCTGCAGGATGCGCCAGAAGTGGTTTTGCGGATGCCCGTAGTACTGCTGCGCGCGCAGCGAGGCCGCGCCCGGAAAGCTGCCCAGCACCAGCAGCACGGTGCCGGCACCGACCACGGGCGCGAGGCCCACCAGCCGGGACGCGGCAGCGGGCGCCGCAGGAGCGGAAGCGGAGGAAGTCATGGAGCGTGGCCTTTTTTACGGGTGGGCTGGACCGAGGAAACTACATTATTCATAGCTACAAGCGCTTGCCCATCATGCGTTAGAGGCACTTTTCACCGTTATTTCAAACCGCCCCTGCAAGCGCGGCAGCGCCGCCAGCGCATTGGCGGCGGTCTGCTGCGCCAGCGCAGCCAAGGGCATGCCGCGCAAGCCGGCCAGTTGCTGCGCGATGCGCGGCAGCTCGGCCGGGGCGTTGCGGCCCTGGGGCGCGCCGGCGGCGCGCTCGGCGGCGGTGCGGTAGATCCAGTGCGGCGGCATGTCGGGCGCGTCGGTCTCGAGCACCAGCGCTTCGGGCGGCAGCTCGGTGGCCAGGCGGCGCAGCTGCAGCGCGCGCTCGAACGTCAGCGCGCCGCCAAAGCCGAGCTTGAAGCCCAGCGCAATGAAGGCGCGCGCCTGCTGCAGGCTGCCGTTGAAGGCGTGCGCAATGCCGCCCTGCACCGGCACCTCGCGCAGGCCCTTGAGCAGCCGGTCGGCCGAGCGGCGCACGTGCAGGACCACCGGCAGATCGAAGCGCCGCGCCAGTTGCAGCTGGGCGCGGTAAAAGCGCTCCTGGCGCGCAGGATCGAGGCCTTTGACAAAGTAGTCCAGGCCCATCTCACCGATGGCAACGAGACGCGGGTCCGCGCGGTGCTGCTGCAGCTCCTGCGCCAGGCGCTCCAGATCGTCTTCGGCGGCGGTGCCCGTACACAGCGGGTGGATGCCCAGCGCATAGCTGTCGCCGTGCCGGTTCGCTAGCTCCCGCACGGCGGCCCAGTTGCCCTGCGCCACCGCCGGAATCACGCAGTGCACCACGCCACGGTCACGGGCCTGCTGGCGCACCACGTCGCGGTCGGCGTCGAACTCGGGGGCGTCCAGGTGGCAATGGGTGTCGATCCAGGCGGTCATTCGGCCATGATGCACGAGAACGCGGTCTCTCCCGCCCCGGGGAATGCATCCGGCTGCAATACGTGCTAACGTGAAAACCATACGCTCGTTCGCGGCGCAGTAGAAAAGGTGACAGGATGCCTCGGCCCGCCCTCTACAGCAATTCCCGCGCCGCCCGCCGCCCTGTGGCGCACGACGCGGCCGCAGCGGATGCTGCGCCCGCCGCGGAGCCGGCCGCCGCTGAAGGCGACAACGCGCCGCAAGCGGTTTCTCCCGCCCCGTCAGCACTGTCGCGCCGCCACGCGCGGGCACTGTGGTCCATGATCGCCGTGCTGTGCGTGCTTTTGGCGGCCAGTCTGGGGCTGCAACAGCGGCCAACGCCCCAACGGATCACGCAAAAGGACATCGACGCCGCCGTTTTGCGCACCCTGGAGACCACCACCCCGCCCTCGGCCGCGGCCCGGGCCGTCGAAGCGATCGCACCCTCGGTGGTCCGGGTCGTCGGCTATCGCATCTCGGGCAATGGCAAGGAGGAAGTGGGGCGCGGCGTGGGCACCGGCGTCGTCATCGTCGACAAGGGCATCATCCTGACCAATCTGCACGTGGTGCTGGGTGCAGACCGCATCGTGGTGACCTTTCACGACGGCCTGGAAACCGGCGCCAGCATCACCGGCGCCCAGCCCGAGAACGACCTGGCGGTGCTCCAGGCGCACAAGGTGCCCGACGATCTGGCGGCCGCCCCGCTGCGCTCCACCCAGGACCTGCGCCCTGGCGACCATGTGGTGGCGGTAGGCTTCCCGTTCGGCATCGGCCCATCGGCCTCTGCCGGCGTGGTCTCGGGTCTGCAGCGCGAATTCACCTCGCCCGAAGGCAACCGACAGCTCAGCAACCTGATCCAGTTCGACGCCGCGGTCAACCCCGGCAATTCGGGCGGTCCGCTGGTCACGCTCGATGGCGCGGTCGTCGGCATCGTCACCGCCATCCTCAACCCGACGCCGGCGCGGACCTTCATCGGCATCGGTTTCGCCGTACCCATCGAGAACGCAGCGTCGGCCGTGGGCATGCCGCCGTTCTGATCCCTTCGACCGACCTTGACCGAGGAGCACCATGGAATTCATCCCATCGCCCAACGCAACGAACGCCGCCACCGCCACCTTGATGGAACAGGTGCTCTACGAGGTCAAGCGGGTGGTGGTCGGACAGGACCGTTTCCTGGAACGCGTCATGGTGGCGATGCTCGCCCAGGGCCACCTGCTGGTCGAGGGCGTGCCCGGCCTGGCCAAGACGCTGACCGTGAAGACGCTGGCCTGCACCATCCAGGGCAGCTTCAAGCGCATTCAGTTCACGCCCGACCTGGTGCCCGCCGACCTGGTCGGAACGCGCATGTACAACCAGCGGACGGGCGAATTCAGCACCGCGCTCGGGCCCGTGTTCACGCACCTGCTGCTGGCCGATGAGATCAACCGGGCACCGGCCAAGGTGCAAAGCGCCCTGCTCGAAGTGATGCAGGAGCGCCAGGTCACGATTGCCGGCGAGACCCACCGCGTGCCCGAGCCCTTCCTCGTCATGGCGACGCAAAACCCCATCGAGACCGAGGGCACCTACGCCCTGCCCGAGGCCCAGGTGGACCGCTTCATGATGAAAGTTCTGCTGGACTACCCGAGCGAAGAAGAAGAATTTGTGATCGCCCAGCGCGCGCTCGAGGTGCCCGTGCAGGTGCTGCCGGTGGCCACCACCGCGCAGCTGGCGGCACTGCAGGCCGAGTGCCGCATGGTCTATGTGGACCCCTCGCTGCTGCAGTACGCCGTCAAACTGGTGGCTGCCACGCGCGTGCCGGCCAAGCACGGCCTCAAGGACCTGACGGCCTACATCAGCTGCGGCGCCAGCCCCCGCGCCACCATTGCCTTGGCCGAGGGCGCCCAGGCGCTGGCCATGCTGCGCGGGCGCAACTATGTACTGCCGGAGGACATGTCCGATCTGGCCGCCGATGTGCTGCGCCACCGCGTCTCGCTCTCCTACGAGGCGCTGTCCGAAGGCCTGGATGCCGACGCCCTGATCGGGCGCATCATGGCCAAGATCCCGGCGCCCGCTCGCCCGCTGCACCATGAGCAAAAAGCCGCCTGAACCCGCCAGCGCCGCTGTGCATACCTTGCCTACGCTGCCTGGCAAGGCAGACCGCCTGCTGCGCGAGCTCGAGTGGAAAGTCATCCGGCGCCTGGACGGCCTGCTGCAGGGCGACTACCGCACCCTGATGCGCGGCAGCGGCCTGGACCTGGCCGATCTGCGCGAATACCAGCCCCACGATGAAGTGCGCCACATCGACTGGAACGTCACGGCGCGCCTGAATGCGCCCCATGTGCGGGTGTTCATGGAAGACCGAGAGATGACGGCCTGGTTCCTGCTGGACCTGAGCCCGTCCATCAACTTCGGGCCCCAGGGCCGTGCCAAGCGCGACATCCTCACCGGTTTCGTGGCCGTGCTGGCGCGCCTGCTCACGCGCCACGGCAACCGGGTCGGCGCCATGCTGTACGGCGGCTCCAGCCATGGCGGCGAGCGCGCGGTGGATGCGGTGCTGCCCCCGCGCAGCAGCCGCGCCCATGTGCTGCACCTGGTGCACCTTCTGCTCGCTCCCGAGGCGGCCCCGGCGGGCGCAGGTGCCGCCACCGAGCTGCACCGGCTGCTGCAGACCGGTGTTGCCAACCTGCGCCGCCGCGCCACGGTGTTCGTGGTGTCCGACTTCATCAGCGCTCCCGGCTGGGACAAGCCCCTGGCCCAGCTTGCACAGCGCCACGACGTGGTGGCCGTGCGGCTGCTGGACCCGCTGGAGCTCACGCTGCCCGACCTGGGCCTCATCACCCTGCGCGATGCCGAAAGCGGCGAGCAGCTGCACGTCGACACGCACGACAGCGGCTTTCGCCGCCGCTTTGCCCGGCTGGCCGCGGAGCGCGAAGCGGCGCTGCGCGAAGGCCTGGCGCGCGCCGGCGCCGATACGCTCGAGCTGTGCACCGACGACGACCTGGTCGACGCGCTGCTGCGCTTCATGGACCTGCGCCGGCACCGCGTCCGGGCGCCACGCAGCGGCACGCCGCTGACCGCCGCGCCCGTGGCCAGCGCTGCCTGACCCACGCCACCGCCATCTAGGACCCGCACCATGGTTTTCCTCTGGCCCACCCTGCTCTGGTTGCTGCTGCTCGCGCCGCTCCTGGTGCTGCTGTACTGGTGGCTGCTGCACCGGCGCAAGAAAAATGCTGTGAGTTACTCCAGCCTTTCGCTGGTGCGCGAGGCGCTCGGGCCCGGCCAGCGCCTGCGCCGCCACATACCGCCGGCCCTGTTCCTGCTGGCGCTGGTCGCGCTGCTGCTGGCCGCCGCCCGGCCTCTGGCCGTGATCACCTTGCCTTCGCAGGAACAGACCATCATGCTGGCGATGGACGTCTCGGGCAGCATGCGTGCCACCGACGTGGAGCCCGACCGCATCACCGCCGCCCAGAACGCCGCCAAGGCGTTCATTGCCGAGCTGCCGCGCCACGTGCGCGTGGGCATCGTCGCCTTTGCCGGCAGCGCCCAGCTGGCGCAGCTGCCCACGCAAAGTCGCGAGGACCTGGTCAAGGCCATCGACAGCTTTCAGCTGCAGCGCGGCACGGCCACGGGCAACGGCATCATGCTTTCGCTGGCCACCCTCTTCCCCGACGCCGGCATCGACATTTCGGCCCTGGGTGGCCAGCAGGCCATGCGGGCCCGGCCCATCAACGAGATCGACAAGCCGCAGGACCCCGCCAAGTCCTTCAAACCGGTGCCACCGGGCTCCTACAACTCGGCCGCCATCATCATGCTGACCGACGGCCAGCGCACCACCGGCGTGGATCCGCTGGAAGCCGCCAAGTGGGCCGCCGACCGGGGCGTGCGCGTGTACACCGTGGGCGTGGGCACACTGGAGGGCGAAACCATCGGCTTCGAAGGCTGGTCGATGCGCGTGCGGCTCGATGAGGAAACCCTCAAGGCCGTGGCGGCGCGCACCAATGCCGATTACTTTCATGCGGCCTCGGCCGACGATCTCAAGAAGGTCTATGCCACCCTGAGCTCGCGCTTGACGGTTGAGAAGAAGGAAACCGAAATCTCCTCCCTGCTAGCACTCGCGGGTGCGGCGCTGGCACTGCTGGCGGCAGCACTCTCGGTGTGGTGGTACGGGAGGGTGATGTAGGCCCCGGGCACCGCAGACGCAAGCGTCGCCGTCGCGCCGGTCCGGAAGCGGCGTGGCGTGAACCCAAAGGAGACTGTGATGCGTTCTCTGACCAAAGCGTCAGCGCTGGTGCTGCTCACCCTCGCGGCCGGCATCGCGCTGGCCCATAGCTGCCCCAACGAAATGAAGGCCATCGGCACCAAGCTGGCGGCCAACCCGACGCTGATCGCCGACAACGCAGCCAAGGTCAAGCAGCTGCGCGCGGACGGCGAAGTCCAGCACAAGGCCGGCAAGCACGACGGATCGTTGTGGTGGGCCTGCAGCACCTGCGCGAGCGCGGCCACGTCGCCATCGCCCGCGCGGCCCGTGTAGAGCGGGTGGATGCCGAGCGCATAGCTGTCGCCATGGCGCTGCGCGAGCTGGCGCACGGCCTGCGCATGGGCCAGCTCGACGCCCGGAATCACCAGGTGCTGCACGCCCTGCGCGCGCCTGGGCGCGCACCGCATCCACGTCGTGCGCGAACTCGGGCGCATCGAGGTGGCAATGGGTGTCGATCCAGCACGGCATGGCGGCGATCATGCCGCAACGCGCGGGCGGCGTGCGGTGCGGTGGGCCTTCAAAGCTGCACGCGCGAGCCCAGTTCGATGACGCAGTTGTTGGGCAACCGGAAATAGTCGGCCGCGCTCCCGGCGTTGCGCGACATGGCGGCAAACATGCGGCTGCGCCAAGGCGCCATGGCGGCACCGCCCGCTGGCACCACCAGTTCGCGGCTGAGGAAGTACGACACCTGGAAGGGATCCAGGTCCAGCCCCTGGCCGTGGCACAGCGCCAGCGCGGCCGGAATGTCGGGCTCATCCTTGAAGCCGTAGTCCACCTGCACCTGCCAGAAGCCGCCCGGCAGGGCGGTGACGTGCACGCGCTGCTCGGCCGGCACCCAGGGCTCTTCCAGAAAACGCACCTTCAGCACCACGTTGCGCACATGCAGCACCTGGTAGTGCTTGAGGTTGTGCAGCAGCGCCGGCGGCACCATGTCGGGATGGGCCGTGGGGTAGATGGCTGTGCGCTCAGAGCGCGGCAGTGCGCCCTCGCTGGCCAGCGACGCGATGAAGGGCTGCAACTCCAGCGCTTCGGCGCGGATCTGTTCGGCCAGGCATTCGCGCCCGCGCCGCCACGTCGCCATCACGGCAAACAGCGCCAGCCCCAGCGTGAGCGGAAACCAGCCGCCTTGCATGAACTTGAGCGCGCAGGAAACGACCAGCACCGCATCCACAACCAGAAACAGGCCGGTTGCGGCCAGCGCCACCGGCAGCGGATAGTGCCAGGCATGGCGCACGACGAAGAAGGTCAACACGGTGGTGATGAACATCGTGACCGTGACCGCAATCCCGTAGGCCGATGCCAGGGCCGACGAGCTGCCGAAGCCGAACACCGCCAGCAGCACGGCGACAAGCAACACCCAGTTGACGGTCGGCAGGTAGATCTGCCCCATGGCCTGCGCCGAAGTGAACTGCACGCGCATCCGCGGCAGCAATCCCAGCTGGATGGCTTCCTTGGTGAGCGAGAATGCGCCCGAGATCACGGCCTGCGACGCGATCACCGAAGCGAAGGTCGCCAGCAGCACGGTGGGCAACAGCCAGGCGTCGGGGAAGAGGTGGAAGAAAGGGTTCTCCAGCGCCGCCGGGTCGCGCATCAGCAAGGCGCCCTGGCCCAGGTAGTTGAGCGCCAGCGCCGGCAGCACCAGGGCCGTCCAGGCCAGCCGGATCGGGCGCTTGCCAAAATGCCCCATGTCGGCATAGAGCGCCTCGGCGCCGGTCAGCGCCAGCACGATCGAGCCCATGACCACGAACAGCTCCCAGCCGCGCGCCTGCAGGAAGCGCACGCCGTGCACCGGGTTCAGCGCGACCAGAATCTCCGGCATCTGGGTGATCTGCAGGCCCCCGGTGACCGCGAGCACGCCGAACCACACCAGCATCACCGGCCCGAACAGCGCTCCCACGGTCGCCGTGCCGCGGCGTTGCACGACGAACAGGGCGACCAGCACCACCGCGGAAATCGGCAGCACGTAGGGTTTGAGGGCCGGCGTGGCGATCTGCAGCCCTTCGACCGCACCGAGCACCGAGATCGCCGGTGTGATGACGCTGTCGCCATAGAAGAGCGCGGCGCCGAAGACGCCCGTCAGCAGCAGCGCGCGCCGGCGCTGGGCCGTGCTGCCGGCAGCGCGCGCTGCCAGCGCGGTCAGGGCCATGATGCCGCCTTCGCCGCGGTTGTCGGCGCGCAGGATGAGCACCACGTACTTCAGCGTCACCACCAGCATCAGCATCCAGAAAATGACCGAGACGGCACCGATGATATCGGTCGCGTCCAGCCGCACGCCATTGGCCGGATTGAGCACCTCTTTCATGGTGTAGAGCGGGCTGGTGCCGATGTCGCCATAGACCACGCCCAGCGCCCCGAGGGTGAGCAGGCCTTGGCCCTGTCGCTGCTGGTGGGGTTGCATGTGGGCAATCGGTGGGGGTAAGTCCCTGATCGTCTCGGGAACGGCCTCCAGGGTCAAGGCAGCCGCGCTTTTTTGTCAGTGCGCGGCGGTCTTGGAAAACAGCTGGATCACGGCGACGCCGGCCACGATCAGCGCCATGCCCAGCAGCGCCGGCGCGTCCACGCTCTGGCGGTACAGAAAGAAGCCCGCCACGGTGACGAGCACGATGCCCAGGCCCGACCAGATGGCATAGGCCACGCCCACGGGCACGGTCTGCAGCGTCAGCGACAGGCAATAGAACGCTGCGCCATAGCCGAGCACCACGATGGCCGACGGCCCCAGGCGCGTGAACCCCGCGCTCGCCTTGAGCGCCGAGGTGGCGGCCACCTCGGCCACGATGGCGATGCCCAGCGCGACGTAGGCGTGCACGGCGCTCAGCCTTGGGCGGCCTGCACGAGCCGCCCCGCGACCAGGCGCAGGCGCCGGTCGCAGCGCGCGGCCAGCGTCTCGTCGTGCGTCACCATCACAAATGCCGTGCCTTGCTCGCGCGCCAGCGCCAGCATGTGCTGGAACACGCCTTCGGCGGTGCTGCGGTCGAGGTTGCCGGTGGGCTCGTCGGCCAGCACGCAGGCGGGTTGCGTGACCAGCGCGCGCGCGATCGCCACGCGCTGGCGCTCACCGCCCGAGAGCTCGGCCGGGCGGTGGTGCACGCGCTCGGTCAGGCCGACATGGGCCAGCATCTGCGCGGCCTGGCGCGTGCATTCGGCGTACGGCAGGCGGCGGATGCGCAGCGGCATGGCAACGTTGTCGAGCGCGCTGAACTCGGGCAGCAGGTGGTGGAACTGGTAGACAAAGCCCAGGTGCTGGTTGCGCAGCACGCCCTGCTGCGCGGCCGAGCGCTGCGCCAGGTTCTGGCCCAGCAGCTGCACGCTGCCGGCCGTGGGCGCATCGAGCGCGCCCAGCAGGTGCAGCAGCGTGCTCTTGCCCGAGCCCGAGGCGCCGACGATGGCCAGCGTCTCGCCCGCGTAGACATCGAGGTCGACGCCGTGCAGCACCGTCACGTCCAGGCGCCCTTCGGTGAAGCGCTTGGTCAGGCCGCGTGCCTGCAGCACCACTTTTTTGTTGGCGTCATTTTGGGCTTGAGCGCTGATTGGGCGGGCACTGACAGCTGCATTATTCATAGCGAAGGGCCTCCGCGGGGTTGACGCGGCTGGCGCGCCAGCTCGGGTACAGCGTGGCCAGGAAGGACAGCACCAGGGAAATGATGGCGATCGGCGCGATGTCGCTGGATTGCGGGTCGCTCGGCATTTTGCTGATCAGGTAGATGTCCTTGGGCAGGAAGCTGGCGTTGAGCAGATGCTCGATCGCCGGCACGATCACGTCGATGTTGACCGCGATCGCCAGGCCCAGCAGCAGCCCGCTGAGCGTGCCGATCACGCCCACCATCGCGCCCTGCACGACAAAGATGCCCATGATGCTCTGCGGGCTCGCGCCGAGCGTGCGCAGGATGGCGATGTCGGCGCGCTTGTCGGTGACCGTCATGACCAGCGTGGAGACGAGGTTGAACGCGGCCACGGCGACGATCAGCGTGAGGATGATGAACATCATGCGTTTTTCGAGCTCGACGGCGGCAAACCAGGTCTTGTTCTGCTGCGTCCAGTCGCGGATCAGCAGGTCGCCGCTGAGGCTGCCGGCCAGTTCGTAGGCGACGGCGCGCGCCTGGTGCAGGTCCTTGAGCTTGAGGCGGATGCCCGTCGGGCCTTCGAGGCGAAAGATGCGCTGCGCATCGTCGTGGTGCAGCAGCACCAGGGCCGAGTCGTATTCGTAGTGGCCCGAGTCGAAGGTGCCGGCCACGGTCATCTGCTTGAGCCGCGGCACGACGCCGGCCGGCGTCACCTGGCCGCTGGGCGCGATCAGCGTCACGGCGTCGCCGGTGCGCACGCCCAGCGCGCGCGCGAGCTCCACACCGAGCACCACGCGGAACTCGCCGGGCACCAGCTGCGCGACCGCGGCGGCGTTGGCGGAGGCGAGTTCGGTCACCTCGGCCTCGTGCGCTGGATCGATGCCGCGCACCAGCACGCCCTTCATGTCCTCGCCGCGCGCCAGCAGGGCCTGCGCGGCCACGAACGGCGCCGCGCCCACCACCTGCGGGTTGCGCCGGGCCTCGGCCATGGTGCGCGCCACATCGGGCAGCGCCGCGCCGCCGGGCGCAAAAATCTCGATGTGCGAGACGACGCTGAGCATGCGGTCGCGCACTTCTTTCTGGAAACCGTTCATCACGCTCAGCACGATGATGAGCGCCGCCACGCCCAGCGCAATGCCCAGCATGGAGACGCCCGAGATGAAGGAGATGAAACCATTGCGCCGCGTGGCGCGCCCGGCCCGCGTGTAGCGCCAGCCCAGGGCGAGTTCGTAGGGAATTTGCATGTGCCCGCGATTGTGGCATCCCGCAAAATACCGCCATGTCGGACACCACCCATTTGCTCGTGCCCTATGCGGCGCTCCACTCACCGGGCGGCCAGCAGACGCTGGCCGGCCTCGCCCTGCCCCAGCTCGACCGGCTGCTGGCGCGCCTGACGCCGCTGGCCAGCGACCTGGGCGATGAAGAAAACCTCGCCACGCCGCACGAGCGCGCCCTGGCGCGCGCCAGCGGGCTGCCCGATGCGGGCGGCCTCATTCCCTGGGCTGCCGCGCAGGTGCGCGGTCTGGGCGCAGCCGCCCCGGCCGCCCCGCAGGACGCCGCCTGGGCCTTCGTCACACCGTGCCACTGGCAGGTGCGCACCGACCATGTCACGCTCGAAGACCCGGCCGCTCTGGCGCTCGACGAGGCCGCCTCGCGCGCGCTGCTGGCGGTGGTCGCGCCGTGGTTCGCCGAGGACGGCATCGCGCTGCACTACGACCAGCCCACGCGCTGGCTCGCGCACGGCGCGGTGTTCGCGGGCCTGGCCACGGCCTCGCTCGAGCGCGTGCTGCACCGCGATGTGCGCGCCTGGATGCCGGCCGAGCGCGCAGGCCGCCGGCCTGCGCCGCCTGCACAGCGAGGTGCAGATGCTGCTCTACACCCACGCCTTCAACGCCGAGCGCGAAGCGCGCGGCCTGCCCACGGTGAACGCGTTCTGGGTGCACGGCACGGGCCAGCTGCCCGCCGGCGCGCCAGCGGCACCCGCGGCGGCCCCCACGCTGGAGCTGGCGCTGCGCGGCCCCGCGCTGCGCGAAGACTGGGCCGCCTGGGCCAGCGCCTGGCAGCAGCTTGACGCCGGCCCGATCGCCCAGCTCGGCGCCCATGTGGCGCGCGGCGGTGCCGCGCAGCTCACGCTGTGCGGCGAGCGCAGCGCGCTGTCATGGCACACGGCGCCGCGCAGCCTGCGGCAAAAGGTTTCAAGCATTTTCAGCCCCCAGCGCTTTGCCAGCGTGCGCGAGCAGCTATGAAGATAGTAGCGAGAGACATCCCTCCCCGTGCCGCCTGGGCGCTCGAACAGGCCGGCGTGCACCCGCTGCTGGCGCGCCTGTACGCAGCGCGCGGCGTCACGGCCAAGGACGAGCTCGACGATGGCCTGGCGCGCCTGCTGCCGCCCGCCGGCCTCAAGGGCATCGCTGCTGCCGCCCAGCTGCTGGCCGACGCCATCGCGCAGCACCGGCGCCTGTGCATCGTGGCCGACTACGACTGCGACGGCGCCACCGCCTGCGCCGTGGCGGTGCGCGGCCTGCGCCTGCTGGGCGCGCAGCACGTCGACTACCTGGTGCCCGACCGCGTGAACGACGGCTATGGCCTCACCGCCCCGATCGCCCGGCGCGTCAAGGAACGCGGCGCCGACCTGCTGATCACCGTGGACAACGGCATCGCCAGCGTGGACGGCGTGGCCGAGGCCAAGGCGCTGGGTTTGCAGGTGCTCGTGACCGACCACCACCTGCCGGGCGCGCAGTTGCCCGACGCCGACGCCATCGTCAACCCCAACCAGCCGGGGTGCGGCTTCGAGAGCAAGAGCATGGCCGGTGTGGGCGTGATGTTCTACGTGCTGCTGGCGCTGCGCTCCGAGCTGCGCGCGCGCGGTGTCTTCGATGCCGCGAGCCAGCCCAAGCTCGACCCGCTGCTGCCACTGGTGGCGCTGGGCACGGTGGCCGACGTGGTGCGCCTGGACGCCAACAACCGCCGCCTGGTTGCCCAGGGCCTGCGCCGCATCCGCGCAGGCCACATGCCCGCGGGCGTGGCCGCGCTGTTCACGGCGGCGGGGCGCACAGCGGCGGCGGCGACGACGTTCGACTTCGGCTTTGCGCTGGGCCCGCGCATCAACGCCGCCGGGCGCCTGGCCGACATGACCATCGGCATCGAATGCCTGCTGACCGACGACACGGGGCGCGCCGGCGAACTGGCGCGCGCGCTCGACGCGATCAACCGCGAGCGCCGCGAGATCGAGGGCGGCATGCGCGAGCAGGCGCTGCTGATGGCCGAGAGCCTGTTTGCCGAGGGCGACGAGCCGCCGCCCGCCATCAGCGTGTTCGACCCCGGCTTCCACGAGGGCGTGGTCGGCATCGTGGCCTCGCGCATCAAGGACAAACTGCACCGCCCGGCCTTTGTGTTCGCTGCCAGCAGCGCAAGCGGCAAGGGGCACGAGCTCAAGGGCTCGGGCCGCTCCATTGCAGGCTTTCATCTGCGCGACGCGCTCGACCTGGTCGCCAAGCGCCACCCGGGCGTGCTGCTCAAATTTGGCGGCCACGCGATGGCCGCGGGCTGCACCGTGCCCGCCGACCGGTTCGAGGTATTCGAGCAGGCGCTGGCGCAGGTCGCGCACGAGTGGCTCGACGCCGCGACGCTGACGCGCCGGCTCGACACGGACGGGCCGCTCGCGCCCGAATACTGCCGCGCCGACATGGTCGACACGCTGCACCGCGAAGTCTGGGGCCAGGGCTTTGCGCCGCCCACGTTCAGCGAGGAAGTCGAGGTGCTCTCGCAGCGCCTGGTGGGCGAAGGCCGCAACCACCTCTCGCTCAAGCTGCTGCACCAGGGCGCGCCGGTCGACGGCATCTGGTTCGGCCACACCGATCCGCTGCCCGGCCGCGTGCTGCTGGCCTTCCGCCTCGACGTGAACGAGTGGCGGGGCGAGCGCAAGGTGCAGTTCCTGGTCGAGGGCGCGCAGAGCTGATTTGGGTCTTGCAAACAAAATAGCTTCCAGCCCTTGTGCAGCAAGGGCTGGAAGCTATGGAATTGTGAGTAGGTGCTGCCGCTGCAGCACCCTCACCGGCGCGGGATCAGAAGCTTTCCCAGTCGTCGTCCGCGCCGGCCTTGGCCGGCTGCGGTGCAGGCGCTGCAATGCGCGGCGCCGGGGCGTTGGCGCGCGCGGCGGCAGGCCGCCCGGCAGAAGTCGCAGCCACTTTCGCGACGGGCGCTGCCGCCACCTTCGCGGTGGGCGCCGGCGCAGGCTTTGGCAGCGGCGCGCGCGCAGGCGCTGCGCGCACGGCACGGGCCACGACCGGGGCTTGGGTGCCCACATTGAACGCGGCAACGACGCTGGCCAGGTGCTGGGCCTGGTCGCGCATGGCCGTGGCGGCGGCCGTCGACTCTTCGACCAGAGCCGCGTTCTGCTGCGTCATCTGGTCGAGATTGGTGACCGCCTGGTTGACCTGGGCGATGCCGTCGCGCTGCTCGGTCGACGAGGCGGTGATCTCGCCGATCAGGTCGCTCACGCGCTGCACGCTGGCCACGATCTCGGTCATGCTCTGGCCGGCCTGCGCGACCTGCTGCGAACCCGATTCCACGTTGTCGACCGAGGCGCCGATCAGCGTCTTGATCTCCTTGGCCGCCTCGGCGCTGCGCTGCGCGAGGTTGCGCACTTCGCTGGCCACCACGGCAAAGCCGCGGCCCTGCTCGCCTGCGCGCGCGGCTTCCACCGCGGCGTTGAGCGCCAGGATGTTGGTCTGGAACGCGATCGAATCGATCACGCCGATGATGTCGGAGATCTTGCGCGAGCTGTCGGTGATCTGCTGCATGCTGGAGACCACCTGGCCCACCACCTCGCCGCCACGCGTGGCCGCCTGCGCCGCATTCGACGCGAGCTGGTTGGCCTGGCGCGCGGTGTCGGCCGACTGGGTCACCGTGGCGGTGAGCTCCTCCATGCTGGCCGCGGTTTCTTCGAGGTTGGCGGCCGTCTGCTCGGTGCGCGCCGACAGGTCCTGGTTGCCCATGGCGATTTGCGTCGATGCGGAAGACACCGACTCGACCCCCGCACGCACTTCACCGACCACGCCGCGCAGCCGCGCCGCCATGGCCGAGAGCGAGCGCAGCAGATGGCCCAGCTCGTCCTTGCGGTCGTCGTGCGCATCGGCCGTGAGATCGCCGCCGGCAATCGCATCGGCCAGGTCCACGGCGCGCTGCAGGGGCTGGGTGATCGAGCGCACCAACACGGCGGAAAGCACCGCCGCGAGCAGCATCAATACAGCGGCCAGGCCCCCACCGATCCAGTTCGCGGTCGCGCGCTTGGCGGCGCCCTCTCGTTTGGCATCGTCGCGCCGCATCTCCTGGCGCTGCACGAACGCTTCTTGCGATGCCACATACTTGGCCACGGCGGGCCGCATTTTCTCTTCGACGATCTGCCGCGCCGTGTCCAGGTCACCCATTTTTCGGCTCTCCAGCGCCTGCGCTTGGAATTGCAGCATCGCCGCACGGTCTTCGGCAATGCGCTCGAGCAGTTGCTTGCCCTCACTGCCAAACACCGTGGCGCTCACCTTTTTCTGAATCTCGGTGATCTCTTCGCTGCCTGTCTTCATGAGCTGCTGCATCTGCTGCGCCATGGCCTCGTCGGAGGACACGGCGGCCACCACCGCGCGCTCGACGTTCAGCTTGGTCATGCCCTGCCAGCGCAGTGCCAGGCTGATGCGGTCCTCGTTGAATTGGACGAATTTGGCAACGTCTTCGTCGACCTTTGCCATATAGGCCAGCTGGCCCCAGGCCAGCGCCAGCATGGCCAGCGTCAACCCGAGAAGAACCGACCAAAGCTTGCGCCCCATGCGCACGTTGTTGAGATGCATCGCCATTTCCAAAAATTCGGCCTGAGAAGTCTTCCGGGCCTATGTTGCAATGCACAAGATTCTACTTTTAATTACATTTTTCTCGGCAGTGGTTGCCGTTTAGAGCACATCTTTACCACTGGCGGGGCCGTCGCCGCAGCGCTCTGCCACAGTCCTACAATGGCCGCGTGCCCACCCCCACCAATGCCGATCTGCACTGCCACTCTGTCGTCTCCGACGGCACGCTCACGCCGGAAGAGCTGGCCGCGCGCGCCCGCCGCAACGGCGTGCAGCTGTGGGCGCTGACCGACCACGACGAGATCGGCGGGCAGCACCGCGCCGCAGCGGCAGCACATGCGCAGGGCATGGCCTACCTCACGGGCACCGAAATCTCGGTCAGCTTTGCCAGCACCACGGTGCACATCGTGGGGCTGGGGTTCGACCCCGACGACGCGGCGCTGGCGCAGGGCCTCGCGGCCACGCGCGGCGGCCGCGGCCAGCGCGCGCGCGACATGGCGCAGGGCCTGGCCCAGGTGGGCATCGCCGGCGCCTACGAGGGCGCGCTGCAGTACGTCAGCAACCCCGAACTGATCTCGCGCACGCACTTTGCGCGCTTCCTGGTCGAAACCAGGGTCTGCCGCGAGACCTCCGAGGTGTTCCGCAAGTACCTCACCGAGGGCAAACCGGGCTTTGTGCCGCACCGCTGGGCCGCGCTCGGCGATGCGGTGCGCTGGATCACGCAGGCCGGCGGCGTGGCCGTGATCGCGCACCCGGCGCGGTACCGGCTCAGCGCCAACGAAGAGTTCGCGCTGTTCTCCGAATTCAAGCAGCATGGCGGCCAGGGCGTCGAGGTCGTCACCGGCAGCCATTCGGTGCCTGAATACGCGGTGTACGCCGACATGGCGCGCGAGTTCGGCCTGGCCGCCTCGCGCGGCAGCGACTTCCACAGCCCGACCGAGTCGCACACCGACCTGGGCACACTGCCGCCGCTGCCCAGCGGTGTCACGCCCGTGTGGGAACTGCTCGCCGAGCGCATCCGCCCTGCCCTTTGAAAGCCCCGCGCCATGGCCCAGCTCTTTGAGATCTACCCCGACAACCCGCAGCCGCGCCTGCTCAAGCAGGCCGCCGCGCTGCTGCAAAAGGGCGCCGTGCTGGCCGTGCCCACCGATTCGAGCTATGCGCTGGTCTGCCAGATCGACGACAAGGATGCCGTCGAGCGCCTGCGCCGCATCCGCCAGGTCGATGACAAGCATCACCTGACGCTGCTGTGCCGCGACCTCTCGGAGCTCTCGAGCTATGCGCGCGTGGACAACCGGCAGTACCGCCTGCTCAAGCTCGCCACGCCGGGCCCCTACACCTTCATCCTCGAAGCCTCCAAGGAAGTGCCGCGCCGCCTGAGCCACCCGTCGCGCAAGACCATCGGCCTGCGCGTGCCCGACCGCAAGGGGCTGCAGATGCTGCTGGAGCTGCACGGCGGGCCGCTGCTGGCCACGACCCTGATCCCCGCGGGCGAAACCGAGCCGCTCAATGATGCGACAGAAATCCGCGAACGCTATGAGCGCCTGATCGACGCGGTCGTCGACGCGGGCGCCTGCCCGCTCGAGCCCACCACCGTGATCGACCTCACGCCGATGGACAAGGGCGACGACCCCACCGTGCTGCGCACCGGGCGCGGCAGCCTGGAAGCCCTCGGTCTCTGACGCCCGCCCGGCGCGGCCAGGGCCCACGGCGCACGGCGTGCAATGCGCCAGAGTCCCCTCTCAGGCAGCGCTCAGGCGCAGCAAGCTGCCTTGCATGGGCGCCGCAGCGCCATCGTCTTCGAGCCGGAAGGCCCCCACGGCCAGTTGCAGGTCGCGCGCCTGGGCCGACAGGGCAGACGCCGCGCTGGCCGCCTGCTGCACCAGGGCGGCGTTTTGCTGGGTGGCGCCGTCCATGTCCGCCACGGCATGGTTGACATGCTCGATGCCCTCGCTTTGCTCGCGCAGCGCCTGCGAGATATCGCCCAGCAGCGATGTCACCTGGCCCACGGCGCCGACAATTTCCGCCATGGTCGAGCCGGCCTGGCCCACCAGGCCGGCACCGCTCTCGACCTGCTGCACCGACTGGCCGATCAGGTCCTTGATCTCGCGCGCGGCCACGGCGCTGCGCTGCGCAAGGTTGCGCACTTCCGACGCGACGACGGCAAAGCCGCGGCCCTGCTCGCCGGCGCGCGCGGCCTCGACGGCCGCGTTGAGCGCCAGGATGTTGGTCTGAAAGGCGATGCCCTCGATGACCTGGATGATGTCCACGATCTTGCGCGAGCTGCCGCTGATGGCCTGCATGGTCTGCACGACCTCGCTGACCACCTCGCCGCCGCGCCGCGCAATGCCCGAGGCATCGACCGCCAGGCCGCTGGCCGACTGGGCACGCTCGGCGTTCGCGCGCACCGTGGAGGTGAGCTGCGCCATGCTGGCGGCGGTCTGCGTCAGCGACGTCACCTGGTCTTCGGTGCGGCGCGACAGGTCCGAGTTGCCCGAGTCGATCTCGCCCGCGGCATCGGCAATCGAGTCGGTGGACTGCTTGATGCGCGAGACCAGGTCGGTGAGCGTGTCTTCCATGGTGCCCAGCGCACCCAGCAGGCGACCGAAGTCGCCCTGCAGCTCGGTGCTGAACTCCTGGCTCAGGTCGCCCGCGGCCACGGTCTCGGCGATCAGGATGGCCTGGTTGAGCGGATGGACGATGGCGCTGCGCAAGCGCACAAACGCCAGCGCCGCCACCGCGAACACGGCGCAGCCCAGAATCCACAGCCACATGCGCACACTGTCCAGGTGCGCCTGGGCGCCCTGCACGGCGCGCTCGAGCGGGGCGCGCTGCGCATCGGCCAGGCCGCCGGCCAGGGCCATCGCCGCGCGGTGCGCGTCGGCCGCCTGGCCCATGCCTGCGATCGCCACGCCGATGAGCAGCGCCACCAGCAGCGCGATGGTGCCAAACACCAGCACCAGGCGGGTGCCAATTTTCATGTTGTTCAAGGCCAAGAAAGTCTCCAGAAAATGGGAAGATCGCGCCGATGCCGCCGCGGCGCCTGGGCCGCCCTGCCCAGTGGCTGCAGGTGGCTCGGGACGAAGCGACATTTGGTAACAGAAGCAAATACTACCAACGAATGGCGTGGGTCCCAGTCACCACGCTTACAGCGCCATCCGACACGCGTTCATTGCCCGGCACGCGCGGCGGCAGCAAGGCGGGCCCAAGGCCCTGCAAACCAACCGCGTGGCTGAACCCGGGCTGCGCGTCTGAGACAATGGCGGCGGTGGACCTCTCCAATCTCATCCAAACCATTCTGATCTACGCCCTGCCTGTGCTGTTTGCCATCACGGTGCACGAGGCGGCCCATGGCTATGCGGCGCGCCACTTCGGTGACAACACGGCCGCCATGCTGGGGCGCATCACGCTCAACCCGCTCAAGCACATCGATCCGGTCGGCACCATCCTGATGCCGCTGCTGCTGTACTTCGCCACCTCGGGCGCCTTCCTGTTCGGCTATGCCAAGCCCGTGCCGGTGAACTTCGGCAATCTGCGCAACCCCAAGCGCGACATGGTGTGGGTGGCCCTGGCGGGCCCGGCGTCCAACTTCGCGCAGGCCCTGCTCTGGGGCGCGGTGCTGGTGGTGCTTGTCGGCTCGGGGCTGCACGAGCGCTTCTTCATGGAAATGGCGCGCGCCGGCGTGCTCGTCAACCTGGTCATGTGGGCCTTCAACCTGTTTCCGCTGCCGCCGCTGGACGGCGGTCGCATCCTGGTCGGTTTGCTGCCCTGGAAGCAGGCCCAGTTGGTCTCGCGCGTCGAGCCCTGGGGCTTTTTCATCGTCATGGCGCTGGTCATTGCCGGCGTGGTCGGCGCCTTGTGGCTACGCCCGCTCATGTCGCTGGGCTACGCCGCCATCAACCTCTTGCTCACCCCCCTGACGGCACTGCTGCTGTAAGAACGTGTTCCGACTGAACTTTTATTCCCCCGCTCCATGAGTACCACGCGCTTTCTCACCGGCATCACGACCACCGGCACCCCCCACCTGGGCAACTTCGTCGGTTCCATCCGCCCCTCGGTGGCTGCCAGCCGCACGCCGGGCGTGCAGAGCTTTTACTTTCTCGCGGACTACCACGCGCTGATCAAGTGCGAGGACCCGCTGCGCATCCAGCGCTCGACGCTGGAGATCGCGGCCAGCTGGCTCGCCGCGGGCCTCGACCCCGAGCGCGTCACCTTCTACCGCCAGTCCGACATCCCCGAAATTCCCGAGCTCAACTGGCTGCTGAGCTGCGTGGCCGGCAAGGGCCTGCTCAACCGCGCCCACGCCTACAAGGCGTCGCAGGACAAGAACCTGGCCGCCGGCCGCGATGCCGACGATGGCGTGACGGCGGGCCTGTTCATGTACCCCGTGCTCATGGCCGCTGACATCCTGCTGTTCAAGTCGCACAAGGTGCCCGTCGGGCGCGACCAGATCCAGCACATCGAGATGGCGCGCGACATGGCCGCCAGCTTCAACCACCTCTATGGCGAGCACTTCACGCTGCCCGAGGCGGCCATCGACGAGCATGTGGCGACGCTGCCCGGCCTCGACGGCCGCAAGATGAGCAAGAGCTACGACAACACGATTCCGCTGTTCTCGTCGCGCGAGCAGCTGCGCAAGCTCATTGGCGGCATCCTGACCGACTCGCGTGCACCGGGCGAGCCCAAGGAAGCCGAGGGCTCGGCCCTGTTCCAGATCTACCAGGCCTTCGCCACCGAGGCCGAGACCGCCGCGCTGCGCCAGCAATTTGCCGACGGCATTGCCTGGGGCGATGCCAAGCAGGTGCTGTTCGAGCGCGTAGACCAGGTCATTGCACCGATGCGCGAGCACTACGAAGCGCTGGTCCACAACCCCGCACGCATCGAGCAGACGCTGCTCGCGGGCGCCGAGCGCGCCCGGGCCCTGGCCACGCCGTTCATGCGCGAACTGCGCAGCGCCGTCGGCCTGCGCAGCCTGGTGGCGGGCGCGGCGCCGCAGGCCCCATCCCAGCCCAAGGCGGCCAAGGCCGCGCTGCCCAGCTTCAAGCAGTACCGCGAGGCCGACGGTCGGTTCTACTTCAAGCTCGTGGCGGCAGACGGCCGCGTGCTGCTGCAAAGCACGGGTTTTGCCGCACCGCGCGACGCAGGCCAGGCCATTGCCCAACTGCAGCAGCGCGGCGCCGCGGCGCTGGCCGAGCTGGCACCGCACCTGGCGCCGCTGGACGGCGTGGCCGACAGCGATGTGGCCGCCGTACTGCAGGCGCTGGCGGACGCCGGGGCCAGCTGAGACCGGCACGCGATCCGCCGGCCGCGAGCGCTTCTGTTGAAGCGCTCTTTTTTTGATAGCCACCAATGCTTGCTGCATAAGCGATGGAGGCCTAAAACACCAAATTTGCAGCCCGGCACGCGGCCCGCCCCACCTACACTGCACCGTTCCAGGCCGCCGTGGCCGCTTCGAAAGACACTGCCATGTCCCACCCCGCGCCCGCCCTGGTTGCCTGCGTCCTGGCGCTGCTCGCTGCCCCCGGGGCTGCGCAAGACCGCGCGCCACCGGCGCCGCCGCAGGCGAGCGTGCAGGTGTGGCGCAACACGCTGGGCATGGCCTTTGTGCGCATTCCTGCCGGGCAGTTCGCCATGGGCAGCGACGAAGCCCCGGCAGCCCTGGCGCGCGACTACCCGAGCCTGGAGCCCGAGCGCTTCGGGCTGCTGGGCGACGAGGCGCCGGTGCACGCCGTGCGCATCCGCCGCGCGTTCTATCTGGGCCAGCACGAGGTCACGGTGGGGCAGTTCCGCCGTTTCATCGCAGCGTCGGGCTACCAGCCTGAATCCGAGGCCGACGGCACCGGCGGCTACGGCTACAACCCCGGCTACGACCCCGCCACCAGTGCGCGCGGCGACGCGTTCGAGGGACGCGACCCGCGCTATTCGTGGCGCAACCCCGGCTTTGCGCAGGGCGACCACCACCCTGTGGTCAACGTCACGTGGAACGACGCGCAGGCCCTGGCCGCCTGGCTCAGCCGCACCGAAGGCCACCGCTACCGCCTGCCGACCGAGGCCGAATGGGAGTACGCCTGCCGCGCCGGCACGCGTACCCGCTACCCGCATGGCGACGATCCGCAAGGCCTGGTGCGCCATGCCAACACCTTCGACCAGGAGGCCGCGCGCTACTGGCCGCGCTGGCACGCCCATGCGCTGCAGGGCAGCGACGGCTACGCCTTCACCGCGCCCGTGGGCAGCTTCGCGCCCAATGCCTTTGGCCTGCACGACATGCTGGGCAACGCCTGGGAGTGGGTCGCGGACTGGCACGGCGAAACCTACTACGCCCATGCCCCGCGCAACGATCCGCAAGGCCCGGCCGCAGGCAGCGTGCGCGTGCGCCGCGGCGGCTCGTGGCACACCTGGGCGTTCTATGCGCGCTGCGCGTACCGCAACTGGAACAGCCCGCAAACGCGCTACACCCTGGTCGGCATGCGCCTGGTGCGCGAAGACCGGCCTGAGCGCCCCAGGTCCCAGGCGCCGCGCCGGGCCATGCCCCAGCCGTAGCATTGCCAGACAGCTTCGATTTGCCGAAGGAAAGCGCGGAATGTTCAACCGCCATGGATCGAGGCGGTTTTCTCGACTTGCCCACGCCAGACGTGCAGAAGATGCGCCCTGCCGCCGGATGGCGCCAAAATGCACCTGCATCAGTTCGCAATGGACTCCCGCCATTGCGAACGGCCTGCCATGGAGGCGGGCTGTCGCCGAGTTCATCGCCGCGTTATCCGCTTCCGAGGGGAGAGGCCGCGCGCCCCTGAAGAAGGAATAGAACCATGCCTACCGAGCCATCCGACGCCGAGCGCTCCGACACCGCTGCGCCGAGCATGCAAACGCCGAGCGTTCCCGCGGCGAAGTCGCTTCCGCCGCTGGAGCGCAGCCGGTTCGGCGGCACGCAGCGCCGGCCTGAGCGCCCGGTCGACGACGACGCGCCGGTGTCGCGCAGCGACCTCAGCAAGGGCCCCGAGGAACTGCTCGAGCACCGCACGGCCCGCATCAACTGGGGCGTTCTGGTGATCTCGTCGGTGGTGATCCTCGCGTTCTCGGTCTGGGCCATCCTGTCGCCCGCGGACGCGCGCACGTCGATGAAGACGGCCGTCGACTGGATCGCGGCCAACCTCGGTTGGTACTACGTGCTCACGATGACGCTGGTGATCGGTTTCGTGCTCTGGGTCGCGTTCTCCAAGGAAGGCGACGTGCGGCTCGGTCCCGACCACTCGCGGCCGCAGTACAAGCTCGTGACCTGGGTCGCGATGCTGTTCGCTGCAGGAGTCGGGATCGACATGCTCTTCTTCTCGGTCACCGGCCCCGTCGTGCAGTACCTGTACCCGCCCTCGGGCGAAGGTGGCACCTCTGCGGCGATGCAGGATGCGGTCGTCTGGACGATGTTCCACTACGGCATCGCCGGCTGGGCAATGTATGCGCTGCTCGGCATGGCGATGGGCTATTTCGCCTACCGCTGGGGCATGCCGCTGTCGATCCGCGCGGCGCTCTACCCGCTGCTCGGCAAGCGCGTGCGCGGCCCCCTGGGCGACGGCATCAGCATCATCGCGCTGGTCGGCACCGTGTTCGGCGTCGCCACATCGATGGGCATCGGCGTGGTGCTGCTGAACGTCGGCTTCGCGCTGATTTTCGGCCTGGAGCAGGGCCTGGCGCTGCAGATCGCGCTGGTCATCGGCGCGGTGGTCCTGACCATCGCGGCGACCACGTCGGGCGTCGACCGCGGCATCCGCTGGATCTCCGAACTGAACCTCTGGAGCGCCGTGGCGATGATGGTCTACATCCTCGTCACCGGACAGACGGCGTTCCTCTTGAACGCTCTGGTCGAGAACATCGGCCGTTTCATTCTCACGTTCCCCGAACGCACGCTGCAGACCTTCGTCTACCAACCCGGTGGCAGCGAGTGGATGGGCAGCTGGACGCTGTTCTTCTGGGCGTTCTGGCTCGCGTGGGGGCCATTCGTCGGCGTTTTCCTCGCCCGCATCTCGCGCGGGCGCACGCTGCGCGAGTTCGTGATCGCAGCGGTCACCGCCCCGGTGCTGTGCGACTTCATCATCGTCTCGCTGTTCGGCAACTCGGCCCTGTACCAGGTGCTGCAGGGCAACACCGCGTTCGCCGAACTCGCGGTCCAGAGCCCTGAGCGGGGTTGGTACGCCCTGCTGGCGATGTTCCCGGGCGCGATGTTCCTGATCGGGCTGGCGACGCTCTCGGGGCTGCTGTTCTATCTCACGAGCGCGAACTCGGGCGCGATGGTGATGTCGAACTTTTCGGCCTCGATCCCGGACCCGTCGCAGGACGGACCGAAGTGGTCGCGCATCTTCTGGGCCGTGCTCACCGCAGTGCTCACCGTGGCGATGCTGCTCGCCGGCGGTGTGACGACGATGGAGTACGCGACGCTCATCTTCGCACTGCCGGTGACGGTCATCGCCTACCTGGTGATGGCGTCCTTCTACAAGGTGCTGCGGATGGAGCGGGCCGAGCGCGAGGGCCAGGTGCTGCGCAGGCGCTCCATCGCGCCCAGCGGCGGCCACGTGCCCGAGCGGTCGTGGAAGCAGCGGCTGGAGCAACTGCTCGCTTACCCGTCGCTCAAGCAGGTCACCCAGTTCCTCGACCGCACGGTGCGTCCGGCACTCGACGACGTCGCCGCCGAGTTCCGCAAGCAGGGTTACGAGGTCGAGCGGGGCGCCATCACCAACGCGAACGGCATCGAGGAGCCGCTGCTGCGGGTGCTGATGGACGCGTTCCGCGACTTCCACTACCACGTCGCCATCGTCGAGGCACCGGTGCCGATGTTCAGCGGCCGGATGTCGCGCGAGACCGACGTCTACTACCGGATCGAGGTGTTCACGCAGACCGGTTCGGGCGGTTATGACCTGATGGGCCTGACCAAGCAGCAGGTGATCGACGACGTGCTCGAGCGCTACGAAGCCCACCTCGCGTTTCTCACCATCTCCACGCAGACCGACACCGCGTCCGTGCTCACACCGCCGCTACCGCCCCAAGGCCAGCCGCCCGCGGCGCCGAAGGACGCAGGCGGCGTCTGAGCATGGAGGCTGTATTCCGTGCAGTGCGCACGATCGGCCAGTTATCCCCACCGAGGAGCGCGACGTCTAAAAGTCCCGATCGCGACGGCATACTCAGCGCTTGCCAAGCGACGCGAGCACCGCCCCGGCGTCGGCGTCTTCGAGACACGGCGTCACCGTCATCGCGAGCAGGTCCGACCACTGCGCCTGGTACGCGAACATGGCCTTGGCGTCGTTCGATTCGGTGATGGCGAAGCCCTGTCCACTCATCCCGTGCCAGCGCCCCAGCAGTTGCACCCCGTTCGGGGGCGCTCCACCGGTTTCCAGGAACCGCGCGATGGCGGCATTGAAGGTGCCTTGCGGCAGCGTCCAACTGACGATGTACTGCATACGATTTCTCCAAGGTTCGTGGCGAGGACTGCCGCTTCATGCACGTGGACCTCGCGGCACCTCGAACCCCTCGGCCCGGCGGGGAACACACAGCGTACGCCGCATCGCGCCCATTGGAAAGTACGCAAGCCTTGGCCTCCAGGGTGAACCTCATCGTTGCCTTGAGAGCATGCGATGTCGGCCAGAACCCGCGCCGGATGCGCCGCGTTGACTTCAACGGTGAACGGCGTAGTCTGTGAGCGCAGACTCTCGGAACACACAGGGGTCCCTGCCGTTCCGCGTCCTCCAGGGGGTTTCACTCATGAAACAACGCGTACTCATCACCGCCGGCGCTGGCGGGATCGGTCTGGCTGTTGCCAAGGCTTTTGTTTCCCGCGGCGCACGCGTGCACATTGCCGACGTCAACGCGCAGGCCGTGCAGGACATCACCCAGCAATACCCCGAGATCAGTGGCACCGTCGGCGACGTCAGCAAGGCGGCGGATATGGACACCCTCTTTCACGAGGTGCAGAACCAACTGGGCGGTCTCGACGTGCTCGTCAACAATGCGGGCATCGCAGGAGCCACGGCACCCGTCACCGACTATCCGATCGATACCTGGAACGCCGTCGTCAGCATCAACCTGACCGGAACGTTCATGGTCACCCAGCGTGCCATTCCCCTGCTCAAGCAGTCCTCTGCGGGCTCGATCATCGTGATGTCCTCCCTGGCGGGACGTTTCGGCTATCCGAACCGGGTGGCCTACTCGACAACGAAGTGGGGCTTGGTCGGCTTCACCAAGACCTTGTCGCTTGAACTGGGGCCGTACGGCATCACCGCCAACTCAATTCACCCGGGCGCTGTGGATGGGCCGCGACTCCAGAGTGTTTTCGAGGGGCGCGCCAAGGTTTCCGGACACACCGTCGAGCAAGAGAGGGATCTGGCAATGGCCAACCAGGCCATCAAGCAGTTCGTCGACCCGGCCGACATCGCTGAGTTGGCGGTCTTCCTTGCGGGTCCACACGCGCGCAGCATCTCCGGTCAAATGTTCCCGATCGATGGGGATTCCAAGGCGGCCACCTGATGCTGTGCAGAACATCCCTAGACACCGCATGCCAGCCATGCCCTGCGCCTATTCAGCACCTGCCAATAGGCGTATCGTGGCCCGTCCGCCTTGACAGGGCCGGTTCCCGCAAGGGCTGTCACGGCAACCCGAGCGCCGGCGCCGGCCGGACGATCGCATCGACTTCTCGTGCTGAAAGGAAGGTTCGTATGACTACCCACAAAGTTGGCTACCTGATCGGCAGCCTCGCCAAGGCCTCCATCAATCGCCAGCTCGCCAAGGCGCTGGTGAAGCTGGCACCGCCCGCGCTGGTGTTTACGGAGATACCGATCAAGGACCTGCCGCTCTACAGCTACGACTACGACGCCGACTACCCACCGGTGGCACGCGCCTTCAAGCAGGCCATCGCCGATGTCGATGCGCTGCTGTTCGTCACGCCGGAATACAACCGTTCAATCCCCGGCGGCCTGAAGAATGCCATCGACTGGGCCAGTCGGCCGTGGGGGAAAAACTCCTTCACGCGCAAACCCTGCACCGTGATTGGCACATCGCCCGGCGCCATCGGCACCGCGATAGCCCAGCAGAGCCTGCGCAGCGTGCTCGGCTTCTGCAACGCGCCCCAGATGAACGCGCCCGAGGCCTACATCCAGTTCACGCCCGGCCTCATCACCGAAGACGGCGACGTGACCAATGAAAGCACGGCGGAGTTCCTGCGCAACTACATGTCGGATTTCCACCAGTTCATCGCGCGCGTGATGGCGGTGCTGCCGCGGGACGCATGACTGCCGCCGCCGGCGGCAGTGGTTGAGCGGCCGGTGCTTCTCGGTGATGCCGTCGTCGAGATAAGCCCGGTTGCGTAGGCGCAAGGGAGAATCAAATGAATACCAGCGTTCAACCCAAGGTGGCGTACAAGGGCAACGACCGGCTGCTATTCGGCATCATCATGGGCGTCATCGCGTTCTGGCTGTTTGCCCAGACGACGCTCAATATCGCGCCCGACATGGGCCGCGATCTTGGCATGGATGCGAACATGATGAACGTCGCGGTGGCCATCACCTCGCTGTTTTCGGGCATCTTTATCGTGGTGATGGGCGGCCTGGCCGACCGTGTTGGCCGGCTGAAGATCACCCGCGTGGGCTTTTACCTGAGCATCGCCGGCTCGCTGCTGGTGGCCAGCACACCCCGGGGGCAACTGGCCGCACCGGTCATGCTGCTGGGCCGTGCGCTGCAAGGCCTGTCGGCTGCCTGCATCATGCCGGCCAGTCTGGCGCTGGTGAAGGCTTTTTGGGACGGCCCCGAGCGCCAACGTGCCATCAGCATGTGGTCGATCGGTTCGTGGGGCGGTTCAGGCCTGTGCGCGCTGTTCGGCGGCTTGATGTCGCAGCACTTCGGCTGGCGCTCGATCTTCTGGGTGGCCATCGCTGTGAGCGTGCTCGGCCTGTGGATGATGCGCGGCACGCCCGAGAGCAAGGCCGAAACCACGGGTGGGTACAAGTTTGACCTGACCGGCGTGCTGACTTTCATGGTCACCATGGTGGCGTTGCAGGTGCTGGTAACGCAGGGCAACAAGTTGGGCTGGACCAGTCCGGTGGGCTTGGGGCTGCTGGCGGTCACGGCGGTGTTCGGCTGGCTGTTTTTGCGCACCGAGAGCAAGGCGTTGAATGCGTTCTTCGATTTCAGCCTGTTCAAGAACTCGACCTACACCGGTGCGACGATTTCCAACTTCCTGATCAACGGAACGGCTGGCACGCTGATCGTGTCGCTGCAACTGGTGCAGATCGGCGGCGGCATGAACGCCCAACAGGCGGGCTTTCTGACGCTGGGCTACGCGCTTGCCATCATCGCCTTCATTCGCGTGGGTGAGAAGCTGCTGCAGCGTTTCGGCCCACGCAAGCCGATGATCTGGGGCTGCCTGATCACGGGCCTGGCGATCTTGTTGGTGTCGCCCGCCAATCTGCTGCTGTCGAACTACAAGATCTTTGCGAGCGTCGGCTACACGCTGTTCGGTGTCGGTCTGGCGTTTTATGCGACGCCGTCGACCGATGCGGCGCTATCGAACCTGCCAGCGGCCCAGACGGGGTCGGGCTCGGGTATCTACAAAATGGCTTCGTCGCTCGGCGCCGCCTTCGGCGTGGCGATCTCCGCCGCCCTTTTCACCGCGCTCAGCGGCGACAGCGCGAGCATGAACTGGCTTGAGGGGGTAATCACCTTCAGTGGCCGCCAGACCAACCTGGCCGTGCGGGAGGCCGCCATCGTTGCACTGGGCTTCAACGTGCTGATGGTCGCGATCGCGATCCTCTCGATCATGCTCACGGTGCCCAAGGGAGCGAAGGCGCAGGCCTGAATCCCCATCTGCACTTTCACGACCTGCGGCACAGCGCCGCCAGCGCCGCCAGCGCCGCCAGCGCCGCCAGCGCCATGCTGAACGCCGGGGGGACCTCTACGTCATCGGCAAGGTGCTGGGGCACAAAGACCAGCGCAGCATCCAGCTGCTACAGCCACCTGAACACGGATGCGCTCGCATCGGCAGTGCTGAAGATTGGCCAGTTGTCCAAATTTTTACCAGCACCCCAAAAAGAAAAAGGCCCTGCGCTATGGTTTAGATAGCTGCAGGGCCTTGTCTGTGGCGGAGAGGGTGGGATTCGAACCCACGGTAGTGTTGCCACTACGCCTGATTTCGAGTCAGGTACATTCGACCACTCTGCCACCTCTCCTGTGTGTCGAAGCCTGCGATTCTAGCAGCAATTCAGGGCCGTAAAAATTCCACGCCGCCCATGTAGGGGCGCAGCACTTGCGGCACCTCGACGCTGCCGTCCGCGCGCTGGTAGTTTTCCAGCACGGCCACCAGCGTGCGGCCCACGGCCAGGCCCGAGCCGTTGAGGGTGTGCACCAGTTCGTTCTTGCCCTGTGCGCTCTTGAAGCGGGCCTGCAGGCGGCGCGCCTGGAAAGCCTCGCAGTTGCTCACCGAGCTGATTTCGCGGTAGTTGTTCTGTCCGGGCAGCCACACCTCGAGGTCGTAGGTCTTGGCCGCGCCAAAGCCCATGTCGCCGGTGCACAGGCTCATGACGCGGTACGGCAGGTCGAGCTTTTGCAGCACGGCCTCGGCGTGGCGGGTCATCTCTTCGAGCGCCTCGTAGCTCGTGTCGGGGTGCACGATCTGCACCATCTCGACCTTGTCGAACTGGTGCTGGCGGATCATGCCGCGGGTGTCGCGGCCGTAGCTGCCGGCCTCGGAGCGAAAGCACGGCGTGTGGGCCGTGAGCTTGATGGGCAACTGGTCTTCCGCCACCACCACGTCGCGCACGAAGTTGGTCAGCGGCACTTCGCTGGTGGGGATGAGGTAGAGCGCGGCGTTGTCGGGCACGGGTTCACCGTCCTGGCCGCCCTTCTTGGCGGCGAACAGGTCGCCCTCGAACTTGGGCAGCTGGCCCGTGCCCTTGAGCGAGTCGACGTTCACGGCATACGGCACATAGCATTCGGTGTAGCCGTGCTCCTGCGTCTGCAGGTCGAGCATGAACTGCGCAAGGGCGCGGTGCAGGCGCGCGATCGGGCCCTTCATGACCGTGAAGCGCGAGCCCGAGAGCTTGACGCCCATGTCGAAGTCCAGGCCCAGTGGCGTGCCCACGTCGACGTGGTCCCTGGGCTCGAAGGCGAAGCTGGCGGGCGTGCCCCAGCGGCGCACTTCCACATTGCCGGCTTCGTCGGCGCCCACGGGCACGCTCTCGTGCGGCAGGTTGGGCACGGCCATGAGCATGGCCTGCAGCTCGGCCTGGATCTGCTCCAGGCGCGCGGCCGATTGCTCCAGCTCCGCCTTGGACGCCGCCACCTGGGCCTTGGCGGCCTCGGCGCCGTCCTTGTCGCCCTTGCCCATCAGCATGCCGATCTGCTTGGACAGCTGGTTGCGCTGGGCCTGCAGTTCCTCCGTGCGCGTCTGCAGTGTCTTGCGTTCGGATTCCAGGGTCTGGAACGCTTCGACGTTCAGGAAAGCCTGGGGATTTTTGCGGGTTTGCAGACGCGCGATGGCGGTGTCGAGGTCTTTGCGGAGAAGAAGGATGTCAAGCATGGTGCGATTTTAGAGGGCGTGGCGTATCGGCCTCAGGCCAGGCTGGCCGGGTCGAAATTGGCGCCGCACAGGATGAGCGCAACCGTCTCCTGGGGCTGCGGCCGGTAGGCGCCGGTGTGCAGGGCCGCCAGGCCCAGGGCGGCCGCAGGCTCGACGGCGAGTTTCAGCGCGCTCCACAGCCACTGCTGCGCGGCGCGGATGGCTTCGTCCGGCAGCAGCAGCGCCTCGTGGACATGGCGCTGGCCCACTTCCCAGGCAATCGCGCCCAGGCGGCGCGCGCCCAGCGAGTCCGCAGCCAGGCCGCCCACCTCCACATCGACGGGCGCACCGGCCGCGCGTGCGCTGTGCAGCGTGGGCGCGCGCTCGGGCTCCAGGGCCACCACATGGGCGCGGCTCTCGACCCAGGCGGCCACACCCGCGATCAGGCCGCCGCCGCCCACGCTGACCAGCACGGTGTCGGGCAGCCGGCCGGCCTGCTCTTCCATCTCCTGCGCCAGCGTGCCCGCGCCTGCCACCACCTCGGGCTGGTCGTAGGCGTGCGCGAGCAACGCGCCCGTCGCCTGCTGGCGCTCCAGGCACGCCTGCAGGGCTTCGGAATACACCGCGCCCGCCACCACCACGTCAGCGCCCAGCGCACGCAGGCGTGCGCGCTTGGCCTCGGGCGACACCTGGGGCACATAGACCTCGCAGCGCACGCCCAGCGCCTGCGCTGCCGCGGCCATGGCAATGCCGGCGTTGCCGCCCGACGCGATGACGACGCCGCTGTCCGGCACCGGGTGGGCCAGCAGCCGGTACAGCATGCCGCGCGCCTTGAAGCTGCCGCCCACCTGCAGGTGCTCGAGCTTGAGCCAGACCTCGGCGCAATCGACCCCCAGCTGCCGGCCCGCCACGCGCCACAGCGGCGTGGTGCGCAGGAAGTCGGGCTGGGTGGCGCACTGGCGGCGGGCGGCGGCGATGGCGGCGCGGTCAATCATGGTTCTGGCTCCGTGGAAGGCAAGGCTGGGCAGTGTAGGGGCGCCAGCGCATTGCGCGCCCCGAAGCGGCGGCACACCACTTTTCGCCGCAGCGGCCGATAACATGGCCATGGGGGCTCTGCCGCCCGCCTGCAGGAGGATCCAATGTTCTTTGTCTTCGGCCCTTCGGGCCAGATGTACCGCGGCGGCCCCGAGAAGCTGTCCCAGGTGGCGCCGGTGCGCCGCGTGCAGCGGCCGCAGGCCTTGCGCGCCGGCCGCGTGGCGGTGCCCGCGCCCGGCGCCGAGGCCGCGCCGGACAGCGCCCCGGCCAGCATCCACCTGCGCGCGCAGGATGCCATGGCTGCCTACGCGCAGACCCTGCAGGGCCCGCACGAGGCGCGCCGGCCACTGACGCGCGTGCGCGACGTGATGACCACCGGTGCACTGACGGTGCCGCCCGATGCGCGCGTGGAGCACGCCTGGCAGCAGCTGGCGCAGCACCGCATTGCGCAGGCCCCCGTGGTGGATGCGCAGGGCCAGGTGGTGGGCCTGCTGCTGCGCGCCGACATGGCGCCGCCGGACCTGCTGCCCCAACCCGGCGCGGTCGGCGAGACGGTGCGGCTCGCGCGCCGCGCGGTCGCCGAGGTGATGGTGAGCCCGGTGCCCACGGTGTCTGCCGACACCGAACTGCGCCGCGTGGCCCGCGTGCTGCTCGACACCGGCCTGCCCGGCCTGCCCGTGACCGACGCGGCGGGCCGGCTCGCAGGTTTCATCTCGCGCACCGACATCCTGCGCGCCGTGGCGGCCGATCCGCCGCTCGACCTGTGGAGCTGAGGCGCAGCACCAATTTTCAGTGAAATCGGCCTTCAGCGCTTATGCAGCAAGCGTTGGTAGCTATCAATAGAGAAGCAATCAATGCCCTGCGGCACCGGTCTCCGGGCGGCGCTCGGCCAGCGCGAGGCCGGTGGCGGCATCGATCTTGAGTCCCTTGGGCAGCGGGAATTTCACGGTTTCCGCGATGCCGTCCATGGTGCGCACCGACACCGCGCCCAGCGCCTTGATGCGCGCGATCACCTGCTCAACCAGCACTTCGGGCGCCGATGCGCCGGCCGTGAGGCCCACGCGCGCGATGCCGTCGAACCACTCGGGGCGCAGCTCGTCGGCACTGTCGACCATGTAGGCCGTGGTGCCGAGCTTGGCCGCGAGCTCGCGCAGGCGGTTGCTGTTGGAGCTGGTGGGGCTGCCCACCACGATGACCAGCTCGACCTGCGGGCTCAGCAGCTTGACCGCGTCCTGGCGGTTCTGCGTGGCATAGCAGATGTCCTGCTGCTTGGGTTCGCGCACGCTCGGAAAGCGCGCGCGCACGGCGGCCATGATCTCGGCCGCGTCGTCCACCGAGAGCGTGGTCTGCGTGACCACGGCCAGCCGCTCGGTCTGCAGCGGCTGCACGCGCGCCACGTCCTGCACGTCTTCGACCAGGTGGATGCCGCTGTCGAGCTGGCCCATCGTGCCCTCGACCTCGGGGTGGCCCTTGTGGCCGACCATGATGAACTCGTAGCCCTCCTGCGCGAGCTTGGCCACCTCGACGTGCACCTTGGTCACCAGCGGGCAGGTCGCATCGAACACGCTGAAGCCGCGCGCGCGCGCTTCGGCCTGCACCGCCTTGCTCACGCCGTGCGCGCTGAACACCAGCGTGGCGCCCGGCGGCACGTCGTTCAGGTCTTCGATGAAGATCGCGCCCTTGGCCTTGAGGTCGTTGACGACGTAGGTGTTGTGCACGATCTCGTGGCGCACGTAGATCGGCGCGCCGAACTTCTGCAGCGCGCGCTCGACGATCTCGATGGCGCGGTCCACGCCCGCGCAGAAACCGCGCGGCTCGGCCAGCAAAACCTCTTGGGGATGTTTCACAGCACGCCGATCACTTGCACTTCGAACGTCACCGGCTGGCCTGCCAGCGGGTGGTTGAAGTCAAACCGCACGGCGCCGTCGCCGCGCACCTCGATCACCGTGCCGGCGTAGCTGCCCAGGCCGTCGGGCGTCGGAAAGCTGACCACGTCGCCGACCTGGTACTGCTCGTCGGGATCGCCCAGCTGGTTCAGCAGCTGGCGCGCCACCCACTGCTGCATCTCGGGGTTGCGCTCGCCGAAGGCTTCGCCCGCAGCCAGCTCGAACGTGGCGCGCGCGCCTTCGGCCAGGCCCTGCAGGCGCTGCTCCATGGCCGGCGACAGCTCGCTGTTGCCCAGCGTCAGCGTGGCCGGTTTGTCGGCAAAGGTGTTGATGACGTCGCCGGCGGGGCCCGCCAGACGGTAATGCAGGGTCAGGAATGAGCCCGGTTGAACAGTTGCCATGGGTGCCTCTATAAACTGGCGCCATTTTAGAACCCGGCCCGCGCCCATGCCCCTCAAAGACCTTCCCACCGACGCCCAGCCGCGCGAGAAGCTGCTCGCGCGCGGCCCGGCGGCGCTGGCCGACGCGGAGCTGCTGGCGATCCTGCTGCGCACCGGCATGGCGGGCAAGGGTGTGCTGCAGCTCGCGCAGGAACTGCTGAGCCCGCCGTCTACCTGCCCCGACACGGGCCGCGCCAGCGGCGGCTTTGGCGGCATTGCCGGCCTGCTGCACACCAGCAGCGACGATCTGCGCCGCACCAAGGGCCTGGGCCCGGCCAAGCGCGCCGAGCTCGTGGCCGTGATGGAACTGGCGCGCCGGGCGCTGGCGCAGCAGCTGCGCCAGCGCGAGGCGTTCGATTCACCCGACGCCGTCAAGCACTACCTGCAGCTGCACCTGGCGCACAAGGGCCACGAGGTGTTTGCGGTGCTGTTCCTCGACAGCCAGCACCGGCTGCTGGCGCTCGAAGAGCTGTTTCGCGGCACGCTCACGCAGACCAGCGTCTACCCGCGCGAAGTGGTGCTGCGTGCGCTGCACCACCAGGCCGCCGCCGTGGTGCTGGCGCACAACCACCCCAGCGGCAGCGTGCAGCCGAGCCGCGCCGACGAGGCGCTGACGCAGACCCTCAAGACCACGCTGGCCCTGGTGGACGTGCGCGTGCTCGACCACATCATCGTGGCGCCAGGCCAGGCGCTGTCGATGGCCGAACAGGGGCTCGTGTGAGCCGGCCCGAACGCACCGCGCTGCAGACCGCGCTGGACCGGGCGCTCGGCGGCGCGTCCACGGCCCTGCCACCGCCCGCGCCGCGCCCGAGCCGCGCGAGTTTGCGTGCGGCCGCAGCGGCGGCCGCTGCGGCCCGCGCCGCGCCTCCGCCCCCTGCGGGCCCACCGCGCGGCCGCGCGCGCCGCACTGCGCCCGCGCCGCGGCCGGCCGCGCAGCGCATCACCGATTTGGGCGCACTCGCGCACCAGTTGCGCGAGCAGCAGGTGCGCGCCGCGGCCGAGGCGCAGGCGCGCCGCGCTGCGGCCGCGCGGCGCGAGGCCGAGCAGCAGCTGTTCAGCCGCGCGGTCGGCCCGGTCACGCCGCTGCGCACCACCAACCTGGCGCAGCTGCCCGCTGCGGCGCCCGAGCCGCTGCCGCTGCAGCTGTGGCTCGACGAGGAGCGCGCGCTGCTCGAATCGATCAGCGACGACTTCGACGTCAGCACCCTGCTCGACACCGACGATCAGCTCAGCTACCGGCGCGCGGGCATCGGCGTGGAGATCACGCGGCGCCTGCGCGCGGGCCACTGGAGCATCCAGCGCCAGCTCGACCTGCACGGCCTGCGCGTCGACGAGGCGCGCGAGGCGCTCGGCCAGTTCATCCGCCAGGCGCACAAGAGCGGCCTGCGCTGCGTGCGCGTGGTGCATGGCAAGGGCCTGGGTTCGCCCGGCCGGGCGCCGGTGCTCAAGGGCCGCGTGCAGCGCTGGCTGGTGCAGAAGAACGAGGTGCTGGCCTTTGTGCAGGCGCGCCCGGCCGAGGGCGGCGCCGGGGCGCTGGTGGTGCTGCTGCAGCCCTCGGGGCCGCGCAGCGACTGACGCGCGGTTCAGGCCGCGCCCTCTAGCCGCGCCCTGTGCCCGCCCCCACCAGCACCGCGCCTTGCGCGCTGGCGTCCGGCGCGATGCGCTGCACGTCGAGTCGCAGCCGCGCCTTGAAGCCCTTTTGCGACGCCAGCGCGATCCAGTAGTGCGTGCCGTCCCACTCGGCCAGCGTGCCCAGGGCCTCGCTCCAGCGCTCGTCGGTGCGCAGGTAGCGCACGTTCCAGCCGTCCGCGGTCGGCGTGGCGCGGAGGGTGAGCGTGTCGCGGAACAGGTATTCACCCTCGACATGCTGGTCGAGCCAGAGCTTGCGGTCGATGGTGTAGCCCGTCGTCGAGACGGCCAGCTCCAGGCTGAACACCACCGTCTTTCCCACCGTGATCTTTGACGTGTCGAGAAACACCGAAAACAGCACCGGCGAGCGCGGCGCGTCGAGCCCGGCCTTGTCCACGCGCAGCAGTTCGTCGAAGCTGCGCAGCACGGCGCTGAAGGTGTCGCAGCGGCGCTCGCTCAGCGCGTAGTCGTTGGCGCCGCGCGGCGACACCGTGGCCTCGAAGTAGTACGAAGCGCGCACCTCGCGGCCCGCGTCCTTGGCCTTTTGCACCGACGGCGGCAGCGGCAGCGCATCGACCTCGAGCACGCCGTCCACGCGCACGTCGCCAAACAGGAAGCGCACCAGGTTCTGGTAGCCCTCTTCCGAGTTGACCACGCCGTACGGCCCGCTGTGGCTGCGGTAAGCGAAGGCGCGCGGCGCGCCCTGCACGGTGGCGTTCTCGATCTGCACTAGGCCATCGCTCATCTCGCCGGCGAGCGCGCGCGACAGCCCCAGCGCGACCGCGTAATCGCGGGCGTTGGTGCCGACGAAGCAGAAAAAGCGCTGCGGATCGAACTTGCCGCCCAGCGAGTCGACGCGGTCGCTGCCGATCGGCAGGTCCAGGTAGCCGGCCATGACGGAGCGGTTGAAGTTGTTCATGTCCCACAGGCCCAGCACCGCGGGCGCCTGCATGCCGGCCAGCTCGATGCCGTTGTGCGGCGTGGCGTAGGTGAAGACCTTGTCCACCAGCGCGCGGTCTTCGGCGGTGCTGACGATGTCGTTCTGCAGGAAGCAGCGGCACACCAGGCCGCCCATCGAATGCGCGACCAGATGCACCTTGAACTGGGCCAGCGCCTCGGCATCGACGCCGCAGACCTGTGCGCGCAACTGGTGGATGAGGTCGCGCAGCCCCTCTGCGGCCGCGACGATGGACAGCGCCTTGCCGTCGCCCAGGTCGCGGTCGGCGCTGTCGTAATAGCGGTAGATGACCACGCTGCGCGCGGGCACCGGGCCGACGATCTCGGCGCCGTTGTCGTAGATGTCGCGGTAGCCGCAGTCCTTCATGAGCCGCACCAGCGGCGACTCGAAAACGTGGCGCTTCACCTGGCCGTCCCAGGCCTGGCGCAGCTTGGTCGCCCCGACGTTGAAGCCCATGTAGGGCGAGGACACCGCGTCGGCGATCTCGGCCGGCGTCATCGCATAGCCGCGCACGTAGACGATCGGAAAGTACGGCGCGGGCAGTGTGGGCATGGCGTGGGCTCCGCAGGCTGGATGGGCGGATTCAATGCCGCGGCAGGGGAAAAGTCAAACCTCTGGATGCGGGCGGCGCTGCTGCCCGGCGCACAGGACCCAGTGCACGTTTCAGGCATGAAAACGGCCTGCAGCGCTTGCCTGGTAACCGCTTGCAGCTATGGTTTTTGAAACTCCTCTGCTGCATACGGGGCGCGCGCCGGCATTCCCACACTGCGCCCATGCCCAGCCCGCCGCCTTGCTTTTACCGGGAGGGCCCCTACACTGGCCGGCACAGGAGGCGCTCCGATGAACACCCGGCGGGTTGCCAGCGCGGCGGCCGCCGGCGCGTTCGAAAAAACGCTGCTGCGCCAGTGCGTGTTGGGCACCGGCTCCCACTGAAAGGCACGCCATGCCCGCACCTGCGCCCCCGCCACCCCGCAAACGGCCGCTGTTCCTGAACCTGGCGCAGATCGCCATGCCGGTGGGCGCCATCACCTCGATCTGCCACCGCATCAGCGGCGTGCTGCTGGCGGCGGGCGTGCCGGCGACGCTGTACCTGCTGGGGCGCTCGCTCGATGGCGAGGCCGGTTTCGACCAGGTGGCAGGCGTGTTGCGCCAGCCCTGGGCCAAGGGCTTGCTGGTGGCGCTGGCCTGGGCGCTGGCGCACCACGCGCTGGCCGGCGTGCGCCATCTGCTCACCGATATCCACGTCGGCTCCACCCTGGGCACTGCGCGCCGCAGTGCCTGGGGCGTGAACCTGGCGGCGCTGGCCACCGCCGTGCTCGCTGTGGGGGCGGTGTGGTGAAGCGCGGGCCCACCGGCTTGCCAGCCTGGCTGGTACAGCGCGCCAGTGCGCTGTACCTGCTGCTGTTTTTGCTGTTCGTGCTGGTCTCGCTCTGGCGCCAGCCGGTGCACCACCATGCCGACTGGATGCTGTGGCTGGCACGCCCGGGCATGCGCGAAGCGCTGGCCCTGTTCTTTGCGGCGCTGCTGGCGCACCTGTGGGTGGGGCTGCGCGATGTGCTGCTCGACTACGCGCGGCCCGCGCGCCTGCGCCCCGGCCTGCTTGCCGTGCTCGCGGCGGGGCTGTGCGGCCTGGCGCTGTGGGCGGCGGCCACTGTGCTGCGCATACCGGCATGAACCATTGAACCACCGCCCTGCCTGGAGAGACCGCCATGCGCTTTTCCATTTCCCGCTACGACCCCGACCGGGACGACAAGCCCTGGCTGCAGCAGGTCGACATCGCACTGGCCGACGGCGACCGCATGCTGCTCGATGTGCTGCTGCGCATCAAGGCGCAAGACCCGAGCCTGTCGCTGCGCAAGTCCTGCCGCGAGGGCGTGTGCGGCTCGGACGCGATGAACATCAATGGCAGGAACGGCCTGGCCTGCATCACGCGCGTGCGTGACCTGCACGAGCCCGTGGTGCTGCGGCCGCTGCCGGGCTTCCCGATCATCCGCGACCTGATCGTGGACATGACGCAGTTCTTCCGGCAGTACCACTCGATCCGCCCCTACCTGGTCAACGACGAACCGCCGCCAGAGAAAGAACGCCTGCAGTCGCCGCGCGAACGCGAGCGCCTCAATGGCGCCTACGAGTGCATTCTGTGCGCGTGCTGCAGCAGCCAGTGCCCGTCGTTCTGGTGGAACCCGGACAAGTTCGTCGGACCCGCCGGCCTGATCCAGGCCTACCGCTTCATCTTCGACAGCCGCGACCGGGCGACCGAGGCGCGGCTGGACGACCTGAACGATGCCTACCGGCTGTTTCGCTGCCGCACCATCATGAACTGCGCGGAGGTCTGCCCCAAAGGGCTGGAGCCCTCGCACGCGATCGAGAGGGTGCGGCTCAAGATGCTCCACCAGGACGGCGACAGCGGCGCGCTGCCCACGCATACGCCGCGGCCTGTGCGCTGAGCCTGCACCCCGGCCGCCGCGCCGCCCCGGCGCCGTTACAGCCGCGCAAACGGATCGAGCAGTGCCGCCAGCGGCGGCGCGCCGGCCTGGGCATTGGCCGGCGCAGCGCCGTGCGTGCCGACGGGCCCGGGCGCCGCAGGCACGCGCACCAGCGGCAGCGGCGCCATGCGCCGGCCATAGATGCGCTGCACGCGCGCCTGCAGCGTGGGGTGGGTGTCGAGCCGGCGCTCGAGCGCGCTGCCACCGGGCACATCGACCAGCAGCAGGTGCTGCACCGCCGGGTGCGCGAGACCGCCGCGCCCGGCGCCGGCGGGGGCGCTTTGGCGCTGCGCCATGACCTTGCGCAGCACGCCGCCGAGGCCGTCGCGGCTGCGCGTCCACTGCACGGCGCGCGCGTCGGCCAGGTACTCGCGCTGGCGCGAGACCGCGGCCTTGAGCAGGCGCCCGGTGAGCCAGCCGGCAAAGCCCGCGCCCATGACGGCCGAGCCAAACCACCAGGCCAGCCCCCCGCGCTCGCGCATCTCGCCGCCAAAGTTGCTGACGAGTTCGAGGCCGAACACCATGCCGGCCAGCCGCATCTTCAGGCGCGTGTCGCCCTCGTGCAGGTGCGAGAGCTCGTGCGCCACCATGCCTTGCAGCTCCTCGCGCGTGAGGTAGTCGAGCGCGCCCTGTGTGACGGCGACGATGGCGTCGGACGCGTCCCAGCCGGCGGCAAACGCGTTGATGGCCTCGGCGCGCGGCAGCACCATGGCGCGCGGGCGCGGCATGTGGGCGGCAATGCACAGCTCATCGACGATGTTGCACAGGCGCTGCTCGGCGTGCGAGACGGCCGGGCGCGCCTCGCGCGCGCCCATGCGGGCAGCGAACTTGGCGCCGCCGGCGCGAAGGTTCGAGGTCTCGACCCACCAGCCGCCGAGCACCAGCAGCAGCGACACGCCGACGTTGGCCGCCAGAAAACCGGCCGGCTCGGGCAGGTGCCCGGGCAGCAGCAGCGCCATCAGCCACCAGGCCAGCGCCAGCGCGGCATGCACGGCCACCAGCAGCAGCACGACGGCAAGCGCAAAGGCGCACAGCAGGCGGCGCGTCTCCACGCGCGCGTCTTGCTGGCGGTCCCAGAACTTCATCGGCGCGTGTCAGGGGTGTTGCCGCTCAGAACTGCACCCGCGGCACAGCGCGCTCGGCCTCGCTGCGCGTGGCCTCGAGCATGGGCGCGGGCGCAAAGCCCAGCAGGCGCGCAACGATGAGCGTCGGGAACTGGCCGGCGTCGTTGTTGAATTCGAGCACCCCGTCGTTGTAGGCCTGGCGCGCAAAGCCCAGGCGGTTTTCGGTGCTGGTGAGCTCTTCGGACAGCGAGCGCATGGTGGCGTCGGCCTTGAGGTCGGGGTAGCTTTCGGCGACCGCCATCAGGCGACCCAGACTGCCGCCCAGCGCGCCTTCGGCCACGGCCAGCGCGCCCAGGTTCGCTGCGCTGGCGGGCGCGGAGCGCGCCGCCGCGGCCGCCCCCTGCGCCCGACCGCGCGCCTGGACCACGGCTTCGAGCGTGGCCGCCTCGTGCCGCAGGTAGCCGCGCGCCACTTCCACCAGGTTCGGCACCAGGTCGTGGCGGCGCTTGAGCTGCACGTCGATCTGGCCGAAGGCGTTGGCGATGCGGTTGCGCAACTGCACCAGCCGGTTGTAGGCCGCGATGGCCCACACCACCGCCGCGACCAAACCCACCACGATCACCCCGGCTGTCATCGACATGGCTGCTCCCCCTGTGTGTCTTTTAGGCGCGCATCTTAACGGGCAGAGCGATGCGACGGGCTGGCCAATCAGAGCCTTTTCGGCCTTCAGCCCTGATGGGGACTGCGCCAGCAGCTCCTACTTCGTGAGCATGGTGGCGCGCCCACCCCGCCGCCCACTGCCAGCAAACCGGTTCACGCGCTGCCCTGGCCGGCGTGGGCGCGCATCACTGCCGCGGTGCGCGTCTCCACCCCGAGCTTCACATACACATGCTCGAGGTGCTTTTGCACCGTGCGCGGGCTGATGGACAGCAGGGCCGCGATTTCGGCATCGGTCTTGCCGCACGCCAGCCAGCGCATCACCTGGCTTTCGCGCGCAGTCAAACCTGCGCAGCCCGCCTCGGGCGGTGCCACCGGCGCCAACGGCTCGGGCGGCCACAGGCCCACAGCGGCGGGCGGGACCCCGGCCCGGCACACGTGGCGGAACAAAAAAGCCAGGTGCGGGCGCAGCAGATCGAGCCGTTCGCGGTCGCGCTCGTCGAAATCGCGCCCACGCCGGTTCAGCACCACGCTGACCAGCATGCGCGCATTGCGCAGCAGGGGCACGGCAATGGCGTACTCCAGGCCGATGCGCCGGTAGTAGTCGCCATACAGCGCGCTGCGCTGAAAGTCGTGGCGGCCGACCAGATCGGACAGGCGCCGCGTCAGCGGGCCACCTTGAAGGCCGTGGTGGCGCACCAGCGGGTGCTCGAAAAAATGCCGGTCGAAGCAGGCGATCTCGTCGGCCCCCAGGCACACGCCGGGCAGGCCCACCACCCGGCGGTGGCCGGTGGCCAGGTCACAGACCGACAGCGTCGTCAGCTCCGCAGCGATGTAGTCGTGCAGCGCCAACACCACCGCACGCGCAAAGGCCTCGACGCCGCTGGCCTGCGCCTCGATGCGCGCGAGCAACTGCAGCGCGCTGGCGTAGTCGTGTCGGGTGAGGTGGTTCATGGTGTGGCGACACCCGGCCTGTGCATACGCAAGGCTGCGTATTGGGGCTTTACCGGGACACCCCCAACATGGGGCTGTGGGCGGTCTGTCTCGGCGCAGTATAGGAAGCGCTTTGGGCCCACGCAAGCGCGGCCACAAGGAGCAAGACATGGCCATCAACGAGGACAAGCTCAACGCATTCATGGGCCAGTTCGTGCACGATTTCGGGGCCGTGATGCATGGCGCCACGGTTGTCGTCGGCGACCAGCTGGGCCTGTACAAGGCGCTGGCCGAAGGGCCGGCCACGGCCGAAGAACTGGCCCGGCGCACCGAGACCGACGCGCGCTACCTGCGCGAATGGCTGTCGGCCCAGGCGGCCAGCGCTTACGTCTGTTACGACCCTGAAAGCAACCGCTTTTCGCTCAGCGAAGAGCAGGCGTTTGCGCTGGCCGAAGAAGGCAGTCCGGCGTTCATTCCCGGCGCCTTCCAGATTGCGATTGACCAGTACAAAGGCATCACCAAAATGGTCCAGGCCATGCGCACCGGCCTGGGCGTGGGCTGGCACGAGCACGATGCCGCGCTGTTCCATGGCACCGAGCGGTTTTTCCGCCCCGGCTACGCGGCCAACCTCGTGAGCCAGTGGATTCCCGCGCTCGACGGCGTCGACGCGCGCCTGGCCCAGGGCGCGCGCGTGGCCGACGTGGGCTGCGGCCACGGCGCTTCGACCATCCTGATGGCGCAGGCCTACCCCGAGTCAAGCTTTACGGGCTTCGACTACCACGAACCCTCGATAGAACACGCACGCGCAGCAGCGCTGCGCGCCGGGCTGGACGGCCGCGTCCGCTTCGAGGTGGCCAGCGCCAAGAACTATCCGGGCAGCGGCTACGACCTGGTCACGGTGTTCGATTGCCTGCACGACATGGGCGACCCGGTCGGTGCCTCGGCCCATGTCAAGCAAAGCCTCAAGCCCGACGGCAGCTGGATGATCGTCGAGCCCTTCGCCAACGACCGGCTCGAAGACAACCTGAACCCGGTCGGCCGGGTGTTTTTCTCTGCCTCGACCTTCATCTGCACGCCCGCTTCACGCGCGCAGGAGGTCGGGCTGTGCCTGGGTGCGCAGGCCGGCGAGGCGCGCATGCGCGACGTGGTCACGCAAGGCGGTTTCACGCATTTCCGGCGCGCCACCCAGACGCCGTTCAACCTGGTCTATGAAGCCCGTCCCTGAAGAAAGGAGCCTGCCATGTCACGCCAATACATCGATTGCCGCGAGTACCCGAGCACCATGAACTGCAGTGTGGCGCTGTCGGCCGACAGCAAGGAAGAACTGCTCGAAGCCGCCGTGCAGCACGCAACCACGGTGCACGGCCACACCGACTCACCCGACCTGCGCAAGCAGCTGAGCTCGATGTTCAAAGAGGGCACGCCGCCGCTGAAAGCCGAGCAGCGCAGCGCCGCTTGAGGCGCCAGCCTTTTTGGCATGAAATCAGGCTATAGACCAATAGGCCTATGCGCTAATAGCTATTCTTTTTGAAGCACCCTGCGCACTTCGCGCAGGGGCTTACTGGCCTCGGTTGCGCATCCAGTCGGCGGTCTTCATGAAGCTCTCGCGCAGGCGCGTGCGCAGTTCGGCGGGCACACCGGTGTCGCCCATGGCCTGGTCCATGCACGCCACCCACTGGTCGCGCTCCTGGATGCCGATCGAAAACGGCATGTGACGCATGCGCAGCCGCGGGTGGCCGAAACGGCTTTCGTAGTGGTCGGGGCCGCCCAGCCAGCCGCACAGGAACCAGAACAGCTTCTGGCGTGCCTCCTGCAGCGTGCTGCCGTGGGCCGCGCGCAGTGCGGCGTAGGCCGGCTCCAGTTCCATGAGGTCATAGAAACGCTCGACCAGCGCATGCACGCGCGCTTCTCCGCCGATCCAGGCATAAGGGGTTTCAACGGCCGGGTCGGCGGACTGCTTTTCTTCGGTTGGCATCGGCAATGGAGTGAAAAAGGATTTGTGAAGGCGATGGCCGGGCCGCAGGGCTCGGCGCAGACGATTGGGGTCACGCTACTCCCATGGGTTCCGTCGGGTGGGACCTGCAATGTAAAGGGAACTTTACGCGCTGCGCCGCTGCATTCAGCCCTCTCCAATGAACTGCGGGCGGCAATTTCCGTTCTAACGTTCATCCAGACTCCAGACCGGAAGCCCACCATGACTTACTCCCTGAAAGGCACGGCGAAACGCCTGACATTTTCGCTGCTGGCACTGTCCGCTTTGGGCGGATGCGCGGTCTATGCGCCACCCCCCTATACCTACTACGGAACCGACGCCAACGGCCAAGCCGTTTATGCGGCTCCCTATGCGACCACGCCCGTGTATACGGCCCCGTATTACTACGGCCCAGCCTACGTCGGGCCGCCAGTGTCGCTCAACTTCGGCTTTGGCTATTGGAGCGGCGGCGGACGCGGTCGTGGCTGGGGCGGCGGTCGTGGCTGGGGCGGCGGGCGTGGTGGGCATGGCGGCGGCCCTGGAGGAGGAGGCCATGGCGGCGGTGGTCACCACTGAAGTGGCGCACGCCGCATGCACTTCCCGCTGGGCCCTCACTCCGCTGCGCGGCGCAGCGTGTCCACCACAGGCGTGTTGAGCACGGCGCGCAGGCCCCACCAGCCTGCCAGCAACGCCAGCACGGCACCGGCCAGGGCGCCCAGCAGCGGCACCCAGGGCGAGGCTGTCCAGCTGAAATCGAACACATAGCGCGCCAGTGCCCAACCCACGGCCACGGCCACGCAGCTGGCCAGGAAGCCTGCCAGCAGGCCGACGCCGGCCAGTTCGGCTCGCTGCACCTGGCGCAGCAGGCTCGCGCGTGCGCCCAACGCCCGCATGATGGCGAATTCGCGCGCGCGCTCCTCGCGCGTGGCGGTGACGGCGGCAAACAGCACCACCAGGCCGGCGGCCAGCGTGAAGCCGAACAGGAATTCGACCGCGCGGATCACCTGGTCGAGCACGCCCTGCACCTGGGCCAGCGTGGCGCCCATGTCCACGCTCGTGATGTTGGGAAACTGGCGCACCAGCGCATTGTCGAAACCCGCCGTGGTGGGCGCCCGGTAAGCGGCGAGGTAGGTCACGGCCACGCCCTCCAGGTGGTCGACCGGGTACATGGCAAAGAAGTTGGCACGCATCGACCCCCAGTCCACCTTGCGCAGGCTGGTGATGCGGGCCTCGTTCTGCACCCCGCCGATGTCAAAGCGCAGGCGGTCGCCCAGCTTCAGGCCCAGGGTCTGGGCAATGCCTTCTTCGAGGCTGATGGCGTCTTTTTCTCCGGGCGTCCAGCGGCCCGCGACCAGCTGGTTGTGCGGCGGCTGCTGGGCCGCGGTGGACAGGTTGAACTCGCGGTCCACCAAGCGCTTGGCCCGGTCTTCGGCGTAGCTGTCGGGGCCGACGGGCTGGCCGTTCACGGCCACCAGGCGGCCGCGGATCATGGGGTACCAGTCGTAGTCGCGCACGCCCGCGTCCCGCAGCGCCTTCTGGAAGGCCTCGGCCTGGTCGGGCTGCACATTGATGACGAAGCGGTTGGGCGCGTCGGGCGGCGTGGCCTGGCGCCAGCTGGCGATCAGGTCGGTGCGCAGCAGCACCAGCAGCACCAGCGCCAGCAGACCCACGGCCAGGCTGCTGACCTGCACCACGGCATAGGCCGGGCGCGCCGAGATCTGCCGCGTGGCCAGCACCAGCCAGCGCGGCGCCGTGGCTTCGTTCACGCCGCGGCGCAGCAACTTGACGGCGACCCAGGCGAGCGCGGCAAACAGGGCCACTGCAGCGGCGAATCCGCCCACGGCAATCAGGCCAAGCCGCAGGTCGCTGCTCACGGCCAGCAGCAGCGCGGCAAAGCCGGCCACGCCCAGGCCCAGCACGGCCAGCGACGCGGGCCGCAGCGCGCCCACATCGCGCCGGATCACGCGCAGCGGCGGCACCTGCGCCAGCTGCAGCACCGGCGGCAGGCCAAAGGCCAGCAGCAGCGTCAGCCCCACGCCCAGCCCCAGCGCCACGGGCCACAGGCTGGCCGCGGGCAGCGCCGACTCGACCAGGCCGGCCAGCAGCAGCACGAACAGGTAGTGCACGCCAAAGCCCAGCGCCACGCCCAGCGCGCTGGCGCACAGGCCGACCAGGGCAAATTCGAAGCTGTAGCTCCAGGCAATCGTGCGCTGGCTCTGGCCGAGCACGCGCAGCATGGCCGAGGCGTCGAGGTGGCTCGCGGCAAAGCCGCGCGCGGCCAGCGCCACGGCCACGGCCGACAGCAACGCGGCCAGCAGTGCCACGAGGTTGAGGAATTTTTGCGCCCGCTCGAGCGTCTGCTGCATTTCCGGGCGGCCGCTCTCGAGCGACTCCAGGCGCACGCCGTGCACCTCGGGCTTTTTGATTTCGCGCGCAGCCCAGGCGCTGAATTGCTGCACGGCGCGCGCCGGCCCGGCCACGGCGAAGCGGTAGGTCAGCCGGCTGGCCGGCTGCACCAGGCCGGTGGCCGGCAGGTCGGCCGCGTTGACCATGGCGCGCGGGGCGAAACTCATGAAGCCGGCGCCGCGGTCGGGCTCGAGCGCAATGGTGCGCGCGATGCGCAACTGCGCGTCGCCCAGCAGCAGCAGGTCGCCGATGCGCAGGCCCAGCGAGTCGAGCAGCGGCGCATCCACCCAGACCTCGCCGCGCGCCGGAATGTCGCGCGTCGCATACGCGGCCGCGCCAGGCGCATCGGCCACTTTGAGGCTGCCGCGCAGCGGGTAGCCGCTCTGCACGCCCTTGAGCGCCACCAGTTTGGCGGCGCCGCCCTGCGCCTCGCTGGCCCGGCCCATGGTCGGAAAACCCACGCTGGTGGCGGTCTGCAGACCGAGCGCCCGGGCACGCTCGACCACGGCGGCGGGTGTGGGCAGGTCGCTGGCGACGACGGCGTCGCCGCCGAGCAGTTGCAGCGCATCGCGCTGCAGCCCGCCCTGCAGGCGGTCGGCAAAGAAGCCCACCGAGGTGAGCGCCGCCACCGCGAGCGTGACGGCCACCACCAGCAGGCGCAGCTCGCCCGCGCGCAGGTCGCGCCACAGCGTGCGCCAGCCAAGTCGTACAAAAGCCAGGTTCATGGAAGCGCCACCTTAGCGCAAACAGGCGCGGCGGCGGTATCGGTGCACCGCCGCCGGCGTGGGGCTAATCCCAGGACAGGGCGGCGATGTCGTGGGCAAAGATCGGGTAATTCATCCACAGTCCCTGCAGCCCCTTGCGCGCCACGGTGGCGACCTGGGGCGCAAAAATCCAGGCATTGACGGCATCGACCGCGAGCTTGCGCTGGATCTGGACAAACAGCTGCTGGCGCTCGCGCGCCTGGCTGCTGGCGCCGTGGCGCGCGACAAGGCTGCGAAACTGCGCGCTGTCGTAGCCAAAGTAGTAGCCGGGATCGGTGTAGATCGGGTAGTCGAGCGGCTCGACGTGGTTGATCAGCGTCAGGTCGAAACGCCCCTTGAAAGGCCCGCCCAGCCACTGCGCCCAGTCCAGAGGCTCGAGCACCACATGGATGCCCACTTCTTTGAGTGCTGCCGCAATGACCGGGCCGCCCAGGCGCGCATAGGGCGTGGGCGGCAAGGCCAGGCGCAGCGCCAGGGGCGGGCGAACGCCCGCCGCCTTGAGCAGCGCCCTGGCGCGCGCCGGGTCGAACGGGTGCACACCGACCAGGTGCACATAGCCCGGGTCGGTCGGAGAGAAGTGGCTGCCGATGGCGCGCCCCCGGCCGTCGAGCACTTGGCTGATGAAAGCCTCGCGGTCGATGGCATGGCTGATGGCCTGGCGCACCCGCAGGTCGTCCAAGGGCTTGCGCCGGTGGTTGATGGCCAGCATGCCTTTGCCGCTGGAGGCCCCGATCAGCACCTGGTAGCGCGGGTCGGCGAGGAATTCGTTCACGTTCTGCGTGGCGATGTTGAAAAACACGTCCACGTCGCCCGCGGCGACCGCCGACGCCAGCGCAGCGGGGTCGGAGATGAAGCGGAAAGTCGCTGAGCCGATCTTCACCTGCGCCGCATCGCGGTAGGTAGGCGCTTTCTCCAGCGTGATGCCCCAGCCCTTCTTCCAGTGGGTGAAGCGGTACGGCCCGGTGCCTACCGGGTGGTGTGCGGCCTGGCCAGCGCTGTGCGGATGCAGGACCACGGCCGCGCTTTCGCCGAGCCGGAACAAGGTGTTGCTGTCGGCATGGTGCAGCGTGAGCACCACGGTGTGCGCATCGGGCGTGGCCAGCGCGGCGATGTTGTCGAACAGCGCTTTCCTGCCTTTGTTCGTGGAGCCCGCAGCCTGCGCCCGCTCGAACGTGAAGCGCACGGCAGCGGCATCGAAGGCCGTGCCGTCGTGGAACCGCACGCCCCTGCGCAGCCCAAAGGTGTAGACGAGGCCGGTGCCGTCGATGGACCACGATTGCGCGAGCAGCGGCGAGATACCGCCGTTTTCGTCGATCTTGACGAGCGACTCCAACACGTTGTAGTGCACCACCTGGCCCACCGAGGCCGCGGCCGCCAGCGTGGGATCCAGGCTGTCGGGTTCGAGCGAAATATTGAACACCACGCCCGCCGGGCCCGATTGCGCCCGTGCAGGCAACGCCGCGCCGCCGGCCAGCGCCAGCAGGCCAGCGTATGTGGCCATGTCCTGCACCAGGTGGCGCCGGGTCAACAACATGCGAGTCCTTCAGAGCGTGATTACGGCGACCCCGCGTGGCGTTTGCAAAGCACCCGACCGCGCGGGAAATGCAATATTTTGTTTCAAATTCTGACATAGTGGACCCTTGACGTGCACCGCTGCTGCAGCGCCAGGGTGCAGGCTTCCAATTCTCTGCGCTGAAACCCTCCTTCTCTTTGCGCATGCGTTCTCTGTCCGATGTCACGAACCTGCGGCGCGCGCGCCGCCATGGCGGCAAGGCGCTCGCGCTGCTGGCCGCGGGCGCCCTGGCACTGATGGCATGGGGTGCGGTGTCCAGCTTCCAGAAGCGCCAGGACCACTACCGCCACCAGGCCGAGCGCGAACTGCAGACGATCAACCACCTGCAGGCCCAAAGCGTGCTGACCTGGCGTGAGCAGCGCCTGACCGATGCCATGGCGCTGTCGGACGATGCGCTGTTCGAGCAGGCGGCACGGCAGTGGCGCGATGCGCCAGACACGCTGGCCGGAACCCCACTGCTCGAACGCCTGCGCCTACTGCAAGAGCGCGCCAACTACACCGCGGTGTATTTTGTCGATACCGATGGCCGCGTGCTGCTGGCCCCCATGGGCGCGGGCGCCACGGGCGCGCGGCTGCCCGAACCCGAGCAGCAGGCCTTGCGCGCGGCGCTGGCCAGCGCGCAGGCGCGCATGGCCGAACCGCGCAACGACCCGTTTTTTGCCTTTCCGTTTGTCAGCGTACTGGCGCCGCTGTTCGACGGCCCGCAGCCCCTGGGTGCGGTCTGGCTGGTCAGCGACGTGCGCAGCAGCCTCTACCCGCTGCTCGAGCACTGGCCCACGCGCAGCGCATCTGCCGAGTCCGGCATCGTCAGCCGCAGCGGCGACGTGGCGCTGCACCTGAGCCCCCTGCGCTCGCCCAAAGAGGAAGAACTGGCGCTGCGCATTCCCCTCGCGCACACCAGCGATCCCGCGGTCCAGGCCCTGGCCGGTGCGCGCGGCATTTTTTACGGGCAGAACCACCGCGGCAGTCCCGTCATGGCGGCGGCCAGCGCCGTGCCGGCATCGCCGTGGCACGTGGTCACGACCATCGACACGGCCGAGGTGTTTGCCGACACGCAGCTGCGCGAGGTGCTCGCGCTGAGCCTGCCCATCAGCCTGGGCCTGCTGGGCGTGGGCCTGGTCTTTGCCGAGCTGCAGCGGCGCGGCCGGCTGCGCGAGCGGGCGCTCAAGACCGAGCTGCAACGCAACATGCGCTGGCTTGAAGGCGCGCAAAAGGCCGCCACGCTGGGCTACTTTGCCTATGAGGTGGCGCCGCGCACGTTCACCATGTCTTCAATGGCCAGTCAAATCTTTGGCCTGGCGCCGGGCAGCTCGATGCCACTGCGCCAATGGATCGGCCTGATCCACCCCGAGCAGCGCCAGGAAGTGCTCGGTGTGCACGAGCGCGCGATCGCGCAGCGCGGACCGCTGCAGGCGCAGTACCGCATCTGCCGCGCCAATGGCCAGGGCACGCGCTGGGTGCAGGTCTGGGGCGAATACGAAACCGGAGGAGCAGATCCGCACGTGGCGCGCATGCTCGGCACCGTGCAGGACATTACCGAGCGCAAGGAGTCCGAACAGGCGCTGGCCGACTACCGCGCGGCGCTCGAAGAAAAGATGCGCCTGGACCCGCTCACTGACGTCGCCAACCGCCGCGCGCTCGATGAACACGTGGCAACGCAGTGGCAGCGCGCCATGCGCAGCCAGCGCGCGCTGTCGCTGCTGATGATCGACGTGGACCACTTCAAGCGCTACAACGACCACTATGGCCATGTGGAGGGCGACGAATGCCTGCAGCGCGTTGCGCGCACGCTCGCCGCCATGGTCACGCGCGCCGATGAGCTGGTCGCGCGCTACGGCGGCGAGGAGTTCGCCGTGCTTCTGCCCGACACCGAGGCCCCGCAGGCCCTCGCGCTGGCGCAAAAAATGTGCGCTGCGGTGCGACAGCTGAGCATTGCGCATGCCAGCTCCGACACTGCGCCGCATGTCACGGTGAGCATCGGCGTCGCCTGCCTGCACCCCATGTTTTGCAGCGCAGGCGCGGCGCATGCCGGCAGCGCCGTGCCGGCGTCTGGAACGGCGCTGGACGCCGGCCTTGCCCAGGCGCTGTTCGAGCAGGCCGATGCGGCCCTCTACACCGCCAAGCAGCAGGGCCGCGACCAGGCCGTTCTGCAGCCCGGGCTTGCACCCGGCCCGCTCTGACGGCAGGCCCGTGGTGCCCTGCTGGCCCAATAATCGCAACACCAATCCACAGACCGATGGACACCATGCGTTTTCACACCACCGAACCCGCTTTCCGCTTCCGCCAGGGCACGCAGCCGCTCTTGATTTCGATGCCGCACGTTGGCACCCATGTGCCGCCGGCGCTGGCCCCGCGCCTCACGCCCGAGGCGCAGCAGGTGCACGACACCGACTGGCACCTGGAACGTCTCTACGGCTTTGCCGACGAGATCGGCGCCTCGGTGCTGGTGGCCACGCACTCGCGCTATGTGGTCGATCTGAACCGCCCGCCCGACGGCGCCAGCCTCTACCCCGGCCAGAGCGTGACCGGTCTGTGCCCGGTCGACACTTTTGCCAATACGCCTGTCTATGCCAGCGGCACCGGCCCAGGCGACGCCGAGATTGCCGAGCGCCGCGACGCCATCTGGGTGCCCTACCACCAGCAGCTGCGCGCCGAGCTCGAGCGCATCCGCGCCGCGCACGGCGTCGCCATGCTGTGGGACGCCCATTCGATCCGCTCGGTGCTGCCGCGCTTTTTCGAAGGCAAGCTGCCCGACCTGAACCTAGGCACGGCCAACGGTGCCAGCTGCGACCCGGCGCTCGCGCAAACCCTGCTGGACATCGGCAAGGCGGCCACCGGCTACAGCGCCGTGCTCAACGGCCGCTTCACGGGCGGCCACATCACGCGCCAGTACGGCCAGCCCGGGCGCAACATCCATGCGGTGCAGCTCGAGATGACGCAGTCGAGTTACATGCAGGAAGCCATGCCGTTCGCCTACCTGCCCGAGCGCGCCGCGGCAGTGCAGCCGTATCTGCGGCGGATGCTCGACGCCATGCTGGCGTTTGCGCGCGAGCGCGCAACTGCGGCAACGGCACCGGTCGCCTGACGCGGTGGCTATGCCCTGGAAATGCGCCGCGCCCTGCGGGCGCCCGGCACGGCTGCGCCAAGGCCGTGCACGAGTTCGTTCGCGCGCGCCCAAGGAGCGGTCATGCGCCGACGGCATGACCTCCTTCCGTTTTATCGTTGGCTGGCCGGCGCTGATTGCCTGATAGTTGATGCAGGTGCTTGACCGCGCTGTCCAGGCCCGCGCGGGCCTCCCGGGCAGGCGGCCCGGCACTGGGCGCAACCCGCGTCCGTAGTCAAAACAAATTCAAGGAGATTTCCGATGCGTTATTGGGTGTGCCGTTTGGCACTGGCAGGCATGGCGACAGTGGGGGCACTCGGCGCCCAGGCGCAAACTTCAGCAGGTGGCACGCTCGAGAAGATTCGCAGCGCCGGAAAAGTCGTGATCGGGGTGCGCGAGAGTTCCGCACCCATGGCGTACATGCTGGGTTCCATGGAAAAGTACGTGGGCTACCACGTGGAACTGTGCGAGAAAGTCCTCAAGCAGATTGCCCCCGAGGCCAAGATCGACTACATGGCTGTGACCGCGCAAAACACCCTGCCGTTGGTACAGAACGGCACGGTCGACCTGGGGTGCGGCCCGACCACGAACAACATGGCGCGCCAGAAGCAGGTCGCGTTTGCCGTGACGACCTATGTGAGCCAGGTGCGCATGGCCGTGCGCGCCGACTCGCCCGTGACATCGTTCAAGCAGCTCGACGGCAAGACCGTGGCCGCATCGGCGGGCACCACCGCCGTGCAGCTGCTGCGCAAGTACAGCCGCGACCAGAACATCACCCTCCCCACCTCCCTGGGCAAGGACCACTTCGAAAGCTTCCTGATGCTGGAGTCGGGCCGTGCCGATGCGTTTGTGCTCGACGACAACCTGCTGGCCGGGGTGATCGCCAACTCCAAGAACCCCAAGGGCTACAAGATCGTCGGCGAGGTGCTCGGGGCCGAACCGATTGCCCTGCTGTTCCGCCGCGATGACCCGGCCATGAAAAAGGCCGTCGACGATGCGCTGGTGGCCATGATGCAGTCTGGCGAAGTGGCCAAGATCTACGACAAGTGGTTCGTGCAGCCGATTGCACCCAAGAACATGTCGCTGAACCTGCCCATGAGCGAGGCCCTCAAGGAGCTGTTGAAAAACCCCAACGACAAGCCACTGGAAGCCTACAGCAGCTGACGGGCGCGAAGCCGGTGCGGGCACCGCCCGCGCTGCACCGGCAGCGCCGGCGGTGTCCCCCGGTTTTTGCACGCTGGCGGCCGCACGCCTTTTTTAGGCTTGGCGGTCTTTCAGACGGCCGGGCCTTGCCCTGCCTCGCCGCCGTCCATGAAGTCGCGCGCGGCCTGCTTCAGCCAGGCCCGAAAGGCCTGCAGCGGCGGGTAGTGGCCGCGGCTGGTCGGCCACGCCATGTAGTAGCGCTCAGCGCTCTCCATTTCGGGCAGGTGGGGCAGCGCGCGCACCAGGTCCCCCTGCTGCAGCTCGCGCTCGATCAGAAACCGCGGCAACAGCGCCACGCCCACACCGGCGATGGCCGCCTGCGCGGCCGTGGCGAACTGGTCGAACAGCATGCCCTGCGTGTCGGCCATGGCGACCTCGTGGCGCGCGAACCAGCGCTGCCAGGCGTCGGGCCGCGAGGCCAGGTGCAGCAGAGGCGCGCGCAGCAGATCCTGCGGCTGCACAAAGCCGTGCTGCGCCAGCAGGGCCGGGCTGCAGGCGCACACCACGGTCTCGCTCATCAAGAACTCCAGTTCTGCCCCGGGCCAGTGCGGCAAACCGAAATGGATCGCTGCGTCCACGGCTTCGAGCTGGAAGTCGAACTGCGACAGCCGCGTGGCCAGGTTGATCGTGATGCCCGGGTGGGCATGAAAGAACTGGGGCAGCCGCGGTGCGAGCCAGCGGGTGCCAAAGGTCGGCAGGATGGCCAGGTTCAGACTGCCCCCCTGCGGGTTGGCGCGAAAACCCAGCGTCGCGCCCGAGATGCGCATCAGCGCGCCACGGATCTCCTGGGCATAGGCCTGACCGGCCGGGCTCAGGCGCACGGTCTGGCGCTCGCGCACAAACAGTTCGGCCTCCAGCCGCTCCTCCAGCGCACGGATCTGGCGGCTGACCGCGCTCTGGGTCAGGTGCAGCTCGGCGGCCGCGGCTGTGAAGCTCTGGTGGCGTGCGGCCGCCTCGAACGCACACAGCAGGGACATGGGAGGCAGGAAGCGGCGAGACAGCATCGTGAAAAAGGGCCCGTAGAAGAAAGCCAGGCATTCGGTTTTGGAATGACCTGTGCCCCAATTATCGTTTGACCCGTGTCAAGGCGCCCCACTAGCATGCGCAGCAGCCCTCGACCATGGCACGCGGACGGCGCATCGCGCACGCCAGCAACCCGGCCCCGAGCGCAGCCGCCGGTGCCATGGAACAAAACCTTTTTCGATCCTTTTACCCCCGTCCCTGTCATGAGCGCCACGCACTGCCCTTCCCCTTCTTCTGCCCTTGTTGGCAGCGACGAGATCCGCGCACGCTTTTCGCGCGCGATGTCCGAGATGTACCGCCAGGAGGTGCCGCAGTACGGCCGCCTCGTCGAACTGGTGGCCGAGACCAACGCCCGCACGTTCGCGCAGCAGCCAGCGCTGCGCGCACAGATGGAGCGCGCCGGCGAAGTGCAGCGCCTGGATGTCGAGCGCCACGGCGCCATCCGCGTGGGCACTGCAGCCGAACTGGCCACGCTGCGCCGCCTGTTTGCCCTCATGGGCATGGAGCCCGTGGGCTACTACGACCTGTCGGTGGCCGGCGTGCCGGTGCACTCCACAGCTTTCCGCCCGGTCCGCGATGCGGCCTTGCGGGCCAATCCGTTTCGGGTGTTTACTTCGCTGCTGCGCCTGGAGCTCGTGGCCGACGAGGCCCTGCGTCTGCAGGCCAGCGCGATCCTGGCGCGCCGGCGCATCTTCACTGCGCGCGCACTGGAGCTGATCGCCCAGGGCGAAGCCGCAGGCGGCTTCACCAGCGCCGAGGCCGATGACTTTGTGCGCGAAGCGCTGCAGACCTTCCGCTGGCACAGCGAAGCCACCGTGGATGCCGCCACCTACGAGGCCCTGCAACAAGCCCACCGCCTGGTCGCCGACGTGGTCTGCTTCAAGGGCCCGCACATCAACCACCTGACTCCGCGCACGCTCGACATCGACGCCGCACAGGCGGCCATGCCTGGGTATGGCATGGACCCCAAGGACGTGGTGGAGGGCCCGCCCCGGCGCAACTGCCCGATCCTGCTGCGCCAGACGAGCTTCAAGGCCCTCCAGGAGGCCGTGCGCTTCACCGACGGGAGCGCGGACGCCTGTGGCGCGCACACCGCGCGCTTTGGCGAAATCGAGCAGCGCGGCGTGGCCCTGACCCGCAAGGGGCGCGCGCTGTACGACCGGCTGCTTGGCCAGGTGCGTGGCATGGGCCACGCCGGCAGCGCCGCGCCCGATTACGGCGCACGCCTGGCGCAGGTGTTTGCGCAGTTCCCGGACACGCACGCCGAGCTGCGCGCCCAAGACCTGGCTTTTTACCGCTACGGCCTGACCGAGCAGGGGCGCGCGCACGCCGGCGCTGGCGCGGTTGCCGATCTGCAGACCCTGGTCGAGCGCGGCTGGGTGCAGGCCGAACCGATCACTTACGAAGATTTCCTGCCCGTGAGCGCGGCCGGCATCTTCCAGTCCAACCTCGGCGGGCAGGAGCAAAAGCACTACGAGGCCAACGCGGCCCAGCAGGCATTCGAAGCGGCCCTGGGCGCGCCGGTCCATGACGAGATCGCCCTGTACGAAAGCGCACAGCGCCGCTCGATCGAGCGGGTGCACGCGGCCTTGCGTGCCGCTGCCACCGAGGTGGCTGCATGAGCGGTCCGAGCGCCGCGGCGGTCGCCCAGGCAATGCACGCGCTGTTGGGCGAGCGCGGCGTGCTGCAGGGCACCGACATGGCGGCCTGCGAGCAGGGCGCCCGCTACGGCCAGGGCCGGGCCCTGTGCGTTGTGCGCCCCGCCAGCGTGGCAGAGGTGCAGGCCGTGGTGCGGTGGTGTGCCGAGCGCGGGGTGCGCCTGGTGCCGCAGGGCGCCAACACGGGCCTCGTGGGCGCCAGCACGCCCGATGCCAGCGGCACGCAGGTGGTGCTGTCCACCAGCCGCCTGCGCAACAGCTGCGAAATCGATGCGGCCAACCGCAGCGTGGTGGTCGATGCCGGGGTGACGCTGCAGGAGCTCAACGACCGGCTCGCACCGCACGGGCTGTGGTTTCCGGTCGACCTGGGCGCCAACCCCACGGTCGGGGGCATGGTCGCCGCCAACACCGGCGGCACCCGGCTGATCCGCTATGGCGATGTGCGCCACAACCTGCTCGCACTGCAGGCGGTGCTGCTCGAGCCCGCGGGCGAGTTGCTGGACATGGGCCGCGCGCTGCGCAAGGACAACACCGGGCCCGACCTCAAGCAGCTGTTCGTTGGCACCTCGGGCGCGGGCGCCATCGTGGTGCGCGCCACGCTGCAAGTGCAGGTGCGCCCCAGCCAGTCGGCCACCGCGCTGGTCGTGCCGACCTCGGACGGCGCCGTGCTGGAGCTGCTGCAGGCGCTTGAGCGGGACCTGGGCGACTACCTCAGCGCTTTCGAGGGACTGTCCGGCCACGCGATGCAGGCCGCCATCGACCATGTGGCGGGCCTGCGCAACCCGTTTGCGCCCGAGCGCGCACCGGACTTTGCCATCCTCATCGAGCTCGAAGCGGCCAGCAGCAAGGCCTACACCGGCCTGGACCTCCAGGAGGCACTGAACCGGTTCTTGCAGGACCAGTTCGGGCAGACGATTGACAACGCGGTGATCGGCAACAGCCACGAACTCTGGCGCCTGCGCCACAGCATCACCGAAGGCGCGCGCGCACTGGGCACGCCGATCGCGTTCGACGTGTCTGTTCCGCGTTCGCGGACCATGGCGTTTTGCCGGGCGGCCCGGGCGGTGGTGGCAGCCGAGTTTCCGTTCCTGCACGTGGTGGAGTTTGGCCACATCGCCGACGGCGGCGTGCATTTCAACGCCATCTGGCGCAGCGGTGCAGGCGCGCCCTGTGACGCGGCCGTGGTGCAGGCGCTGCGCGAGCGCATCTATGCGTTGGTGGTGCAGCAGTTCGCCGGCAGCTACAGCGCCGAGCATGGGATCGGCCCGCACAACATCGCCTACTACCAGCGCTATACGGCGCCCGCAGCGCGCCGGCTGGCGCAGGGCCTGCGCCGCCTGGTAGACCCGCAGCAGCTGTGCGGCGCCGTGGACTTCGGCGCTGCGCCGCAGCCCTGAGCCGCAGGAACCCCGCCATGCCCACGCCCTTGCCCACCGCAGCGGCGCGGCACCCACCCCGTTTCTTTGAGCGCATTGCCATGACCCCCGAGACCACGACCCCACCGGCTGCCATGGCAGCGTTTGCAGCCCCGTTCGCGCAGCCCGCCGGCTCGCCCATCCGCGAGCTTTTTCCGTACCTGAGCCGCCCGGGCATGGTCTCGCTGGCTGGCGGCTACCCCTCGCCCAGCCTGTTCGATGCCGAAGGCCTGGGCCAGGCCGCTGCCCAGGCCATGGGCCAGGGTGCCCAGGCGCTGCAATATGGCGCCACCGAAGGGCTGCCGGCGTTGCGCGAAGCCCTGGCCGAACAGGCGCGCGAACGCGGCATGCAGGCGGAGGCCGGGCAGCTGCTGGTCACGACCGGGTCGCAGCAGGCGTTCGACCTGCTGGTGCGGGTGCTGATCGAGCCGGGCGACACCGTGCTGGTCGAGGTGCCGGCCTACCCGGCCACGCTGCAGGCGCTGCGCCTGGCCCAGGCGCGCATCGTGCCCGTTCCGATGGACGAACACGGCCTGCAGACCGATGCGCTGGCCGCGCTGCTGGCCGATCTGCCCGCGGCGCAGCAGCCCAAGCTGCTCTACAGCGTGCCCAATTTTTCGAACCCGCGCGGCACGTTGCTGCCCGCACAGCGGCGCGAGGCCCTGGTGCAGCTGGCATGCCAATACGGCTTCTGGGTGGTGGAAGACGATCCCTATGGCGAACTGCAGTTCGACACCCCGTCCGGTGCGCGCGAGCCTCTGCCACCGACGCTGCGCGCCGTGGGCGAGCGCCTGGCCGCAGGCGGCGCGAACCCGGTGGTCTATTTGTCGAGCCTGTCCAAAACCGTCGCGCCCGCGCTGCGCGTGGGCTGGATGCTGGCAGACGCCGGCCTGCAGCGCCGGTGCACCGTGGCCAAACAGACCGTCGATCTGTGCACCTCGCCGCTGGCGCAGACGGTGGCCGCCTGCTACCTGCAAAGCGGTCGCTACCCGGCCACCGTGCAGCGTGCGCGCGCCGAGTACCAGCGCCGCATGCACGCGCTGGTGCAGGGCCTGCACCACCGGCTGGCCGACTGCGTGCAGTGCGCACCGCCGGCAGGCGGCATGTTCGTCTGGGCGTCGTTCGACCGCAGCCTCGATCCGCAGCGCCTGTTCGATGCTGCCGTGGCCCAGCACGTGCTGTACGTACCGGGCAAGGCGTTCTACCCGGCCGCGCCCGACCTGCACACCATGCGCCTCTCATTCGCTGCCCCCGAGGTGCCGCAGATCGAACAGGCAGTGGAGCGCCTCGTGGCTGCGGTGGCGCTCGCCCGGCGCTGAGGACCAGAGCGGCCGATCCGCCGGCTCAGTTCCAGCTCCCGCGTTACGGCCCGCCCCGCCACGTGTTGGCGCTGCCGGCCTGCAGGCGACTCCGCATATCGCACGGCAGCGCCGCCTCAGTCAGCGGCACCGTAGCCCCTGACCGCAGCCACCACACCGCCGCGCCGCAGCGCCACCGCGCAGTACTTGAACTCCGGGATCTTGCCGAACGGGTCGAGCGCGGCGTTCGTCATCAGGTTCGCCGCCGCCTCGTAGTAGGCAAAGGGAATGAAGACCGCGCCGTGCGGCGTGCCGTCGTCGCGGCGCACATGGATCGCCACCTCGCCGCGGCGCGACTGCACCGTGATGACGTCGCCGGGCTGCACGCCCAGCGCCTGCCAGGTCGGCGCCGCACAGCGAGGCCGTCGCCATCGGCTCGATGCGCGTCGAGCACGGCGGCGCGCCGCGTCATGCTGCCGGTGTGCCAGTGTTCCAGCTGGCGGCCGGTGATGAGCACAAAGGGATAGTCGGCATCGGGCCGCTCGTTCGGCCGGAATGATGTCGGCCGGCACCAGCTGCACGCGGCCGTCCTCGGTGTCGAAGCGGTCGATGAACACCGTCGGCGCGCCGGGGTCGCTCTTCGCTCAGGCAAGGGTAGGTCACGCTGGACTCGCGCTGCAGCCGCTCCCAGCTGATGCCCGAGATCGCCGCGTGCATGGCCTGGCGCATTTCCTCGTAGACGGCCGCCACGCCGCTGTGCTCGCCCTCGTAGTGCCAGTCCAGGCCCATGCGCGGCGGCCATCTGCTGGACGATCCACAGGTCGGGCCGGGCGTCGCCGGGCGGCTCGAGCGCCTGCCGGCCCAGCTGCACCATGCGGTCGGTGTTGGTGACGGTGCCGGTCTTCTCGGGCCAGGCGGTGGCGGGCAGCACCACGTCGGCCAGCCAGGCGGTTTCGGTCATGAAGATGTCCTGCACCACCAGGTGCTCCAGGCTGGCCAGCGCATGGCGCGCATGGTTCAGGTCGGGGTCGCTCATGGCCGGGTTCTCGCCCATGATGTACATGCCGCGCACCTTGTGCGGGTCGCTCGTCGGGCGCCAGCGCCTTGTGCATGATTTCGACCACGGTGTAGCCCGGCTGGTCGTCCAGCGGCATGCCCCAGAAGTTCTCGAACCAGGCATGCGCGCCGGCGTTGTCGCACGCGCTGGTAGTTGGGGAACATCATCGGGATCAGGCCGGCGTCGCTGGCGCCCTGCACGTTGTTCTGGCCGCGCAGCGGGTGCAGGCCCGAGCCGGGCTTGCCGATCTGGCCGGTCACCGTGGCCAGCGCGATCAGGCAGCGCGCGTTGTCGGTGCCGTGCACGTGCTGGCTCACGCCCATGCCCCACAGAATCATCGCGCCCTTGGCCTGTGGCGAACGCGCGCGCCACCTCGCGCAGCGTCTGCGCCGGGATGCCGCAGATCGGCGCCATCGCCTCGGGGCTGTAGCCCTGCACGTTTTCGCTGCAGCGCTTCGTAGTTGCTGGCGCGCTCGCGCGATGAAGTCCTGGTCGACCAGGCCCTCGTCGATCACCGTGTGGATCAGCGCGTTGAGCATGGCCACGTCGGTGTCGGCGCTTGAACTGCAGCGTGCGCCAGGCATGCCGGCCGATGTCGGTGATGCGCGGGTCGGCCAGCACGATCTTCGCGCCGCGCTTGGCCGCGTTCTTCATCCAGGTGGCGGCCACCGGGTGGTTGGCCGTCGGGTTGGAGCCGATGACGAAGATCAGCTCGGCATGCTCCACGTCGTTGACCTGGTTGCTCACCGCCGCCGAGCCCACGCCTTCGAGCAGCGCCGCCACGCTCGACGCATGGCACAGGCGCGTGCAGTGGTCGACGTTGTTGCTGCCAAAGCCGGTGCGCACCAGCTTCTGGAACAGGTAGGCCTCTTCGTTGCTGCCCTTGGCCGAGCCGAAGCCGGCCAGCGACTTCTTGCCGTGGGTGTCGCGCAGGCTCTTGCAGCTCGCCGGCGGCCAGCGCCAGCGCCTCCTCCCAGCTGGCTTCGCGGAACACGTCGCACCAGTCGCCGGGTCGCGGCGCGTGCGTCGCAGGTCCTTGGGCACGCCGGCCTTGCGGATCAGCGGCATCGGTCAGGCGCTGCGGATGGTGCGCATAGTCGAAGCCGAAGCGGCCCTTGACGCACAGGCGGCTGTGGTTGGCCGGGCCGTCGCGGCCGTCGACGCTGACGATCTGCGTTGTCCCTGACGTTGTAGGTCAGCAGGCAGCCGACGCCGCAGAACGGGCAGACCGAATCGACCTTGCTTGTCGACGATCTGCGAGCCGATCTGCGTCTTGGGCATCAGCGCGCCGGTCGGGCAGGCCTGCACGCATTCGCCGCAGGCCACGCAGGTGCTCTCGCCCATCGGGTCGTCGAGGTCGAACACGATCTCGCTGTGCGCGCCGCGCAGCGCATAGCCGATCACGTCGTTGACCTGCTCCTCGCGGCAGGCGCGCACGCAGCGGTTGCACTGGATGCAGGCGTCGAGGTTGACCGCCATCGCCGGGTGCGACAGGTCGGCCGGGGGCTGCTCGCGGCGCAGGGCCTTGAGTTCCGGGCGCACGGCCGACATCGCATGCGCGCGGCCCAGTCGCTGAGTTCGCCGTGCTGCAGCGACTCGTCGGCTTCGTTCCACTTGTAGCCCGTGTCCGGCATGTCCGACAGCAGCATCTCCAGCACCATCTTCTGGCTCTTGAGGGCGCGCTGGCTGTTGCGCCTGCACCTCCATGCCGGCGCGTCACGCTGCGGCAGCAGCTCGGCGCCAGCGTGCGCTCGCCCGCGATCTCGACCACGCAGGCGCGGCAGTTGCCGTCGGGCCGCAGGCCGTCCTTGTAGCAAAGGTGCGGGAATCTCGACGCCGTGGCGCTGGGCGGCCTTGAGGATGGTTTCGCCCTCGAAGGCGTGGACGGTCTGGCCGTCGAGCGTGAAGGCGACGGTGGGGACGGCCACTTCGGCAAGTCGGGCGGGAGCGTTCATTCAGGCCACCTCATGCGGAAAATACTTCTGCACGCAGCGCACCGGGTTCGGCGCCGCCTGGCCCAGGCCGCAGATCGACGCGTCGCGCCATCACCTGCGTTCAGATCCTCGAGCGTCGCGTGGTCCCACGCCGGCGCCTCCATCAGCGCGCGCCGCCTTGGCCGTGCCGACGCGGCAGGGCGTGCACTGGCCGCAGCTCTCGTGCGCGAAGAAGCGCATCATGTTGAGCGCCGCATCGCGCGCCCTGTCGTGCTGGCCCAGCACGATGACCGCGGCCGAGCCGATGAAGCAGCCGTGCGGCTGCAGCGTGTCGAAGTCCAGCGGCATGTCGGCCAGGCTGGCCGGCAGGATGCCGCCCGAGGCGCCGCCCGGCAGGTAGGCGTAGAGCTGCGTGGCCGTCCTGCATGCCGCCGCAGTATTCGTCGATCAGCTCCCGCACCGTGATGCCGGCCGGCGCCAGCTTGACGCCGGGCTGCTTGACCCGGCCGCTGACGCTGAAGCGAGCGCAGCCCCTTGCGGCCATGGCGGCCAAAGCCGCTGAACCACTGCGGGCCCTTCTCGACGATGTCGCGCACCCAGTACAGCGTCTCGAAGTTGTGCTCCAGCGTCGGCCGGCCGAACAGGCCCACCTGCGCGATGTAGGGCGGGCGCATGCGCGGCTCGCCGCGCTTGCCTTCGATGCTTTCGATCATCGCCGACTCTTCGCCGCAGATGTAGGCACCGGCGCCGCGGCGCAGCTCGATCCGCGGCAGGTCGCACGGCGGGTCGGCCTGCAGCTGGGCAAGTCTCGGCCTGCAGCAGCGCGCGGCAGCCGTGGTATTCGTCGCGCAGGTAGATGTAGACCGCCTCGATGCCCACGACCTGCGCTGCCACCAGCACGCCTTCGAGAAAGCGGTGCGGGTCGCGCTCCAGGTAGGTGCGGTCCTTGAAGGTGCCGGGCTCGCCCTCGTCGATGTTCACCGCCATCAGGCGCGGCGCCGCTGCTCGCGCACGATGCGCCACTTGCGCCCGGCCGGAAAGCCCGGCGCCGCCCAGGCCGCGCAGGCCCGAGTCTTCCATGGCCTGGATAACGCGCTCGGTTTCCCTCTCGCCGCCCTGCGCCAGCGCCGCCGCCAGCGCGTAGCCGCCGTGGGCGCGGTAGGTGGCCAGGTCGGTGAACGCCGGTGCCAGCGTTTCCGTGCCACAGGTAATGGCGCTTTGCACCTGTGCGGAAAAATCAAAGTTGATAGCATCTTTCGCAGTCTGCATCAGCGCCAGAGCCCGATTTGGCATGGAATGGATGCTGGCCAGCACCTGCTCCACCGTGGCCTGCGGCAGCGGGCACTGGTGCAGCACCGCCACCGGCGCCTGCTCGCAGCGCCCCACGCAAGGCACGGCCTGCACCTGCACGTCGCCACAGCCCGGCGGCGCGCAGGCGCGCCGGCAGTTGCTGCCAGCAGATCCCGCGCGCCGGCGAGGCTGCAGCCCAGGCTGTCGCACACACGCAGCACCAGCCGGGGCGCCTGCACATCGGCACCGCGCACGATCTCGAAGTGGTGGTAGAAGCTGGCCACCTCGTACACCTCGGCCATCGGCACATTCATCTGCCGCGCCAGCGCCACCAGGTGGCGATCGTGCAGCACACCGAAGTGGTCGTTCAAGCGGTGCAGGTACTCGATCAGCAGGTCGCGCCGAAACCCCTCCGCCGGGCGCTCGTCCAGCAGCGCGGCCACCTCGGCCATGGCCTCCAACTCGGGCTGGCGGCCCTTGAGGTAACTTTTGCGGCGAATGCGCTCGCGCATGTCGTTCGCCGTGGCCAAAGGCACGGCGGGGGAGTCGGGTCGGAAAGGCATAGCGGGCAGCGGATTCATGGAAAGGCGGGCGCAGGCAGTGTGGCCGGGAGCCACGCCAGCGTCAATTTGGGGTCTTTGCCGCGCCGCATTGTTCCGGCCACTCTACGTATTTTTGCTAACAGGGTAATCCTGATGGAAACGTCGGATACAACGGCTCCATTCACATCCAGAATGGAAGGTTGCCATCAATACTGTGCCCAGCATGTTGTGAGCAGCTGCGGTACAGAATGCCCTCCAAGTGCCGCCGGATTGGCCGGCGAACTTTTGCGCCAGAGAAAACTCCCCCATGAAGAAACCCCTGCCTTTTGCCCCTTCCTGCAGCCGCCGTGCCAGCTTGATTTCTTTCGCTACCGCTATCGCCGCAGCATGCGCCTTGGCCAACCCCGCGTTTGCGCAAACCGGCGAATGGCCGACCAAGCCGATCAAGCTGGTCGTGCCCTACACCCCGGGAGGCTCGACCGATACCGTAAGCCGCGTGGTTTTTGAAAAAGTCGCGCAGAGCCTGGGCCAGCCCATCGTGATCGACAACAAGCCCGGCGCCAACAGCACCCTGGGCTCGGCGCAGGTCGTACGCGCACCGGCGGACGGCTATACCTTCTTGAGCGTGTTGGCCTCGTACGCGGTGAACATGTCGCTGTACAAGAAGCTGCCGTACAAGCCCACCGATCTGGTGCCGGTGAGCCAGATGGCCGAGCTGCCCATGTTCCTGTTCACCAGCAAGCATTTGCCGGTGAAGAACGTGGCCGAGCTGCTCGCCTACGGCAAGACCCACCCCCTCAACTATGCATCGAGCGGCACGGGCGCCAGCGCCCACTTGATGGGCGCGCGTTTGGCGATGGAGCAGAAACTCGATGCGCAGCATGTGCCCTACAACGGCAGCGCCCCCATCCTGGCCGATCTGATGTCGGGCCAGGTATCGATGGTGTTCGATCCCCTGCTCGTGCCCATGCCGCATGTCAAGACCGGCAAGATCAACGTGCTGGCCGTGGCCTCGGCCAAGCGCTGGCCGGGCGAGCCGAACGTGCCCACCATGGTCGAGTCCGGCTACCCTGACTTTGTGATGAGCTCCTGGGCCGGTGTGATGGCGCCTGCCGGCACGCCAGCCGCAATCGTCGCGCGCATGTCGAAGGAAATTGCGGCGGCCGTGCAATCGCCTGAAGTCAAGAACAAACTCGAAGCCCTGGGCTTCGGGGCCGTCGGCGGCACGCCCGCCGAGTTCCAGGCGCTGATCACGCGCGACGCCGCGATTTACAAGAAAATCATCGACGCTGCCAAGGTGACGGTGGACTGACATCACCGGCCCGGGCAGCGCATGGGCGACCTGCCCATGGTTGACGCTGCTCCCGCAAAGCGGCGTTCTGGATTCCTGGCCCAAGCCATGGATGAGGAATCAAGCGATCTCAGACAAGCCAGCGCGAGCGCAGCAGCCGTTGCACTACAGATCCGCGGCTCTGCCGGTTGAGGTCGCAAGGCTGCTGCAGCGCCCGATCTCGAACGCGCTGCAGCGCCCCGCCCCGGCCTCAGGTTTCCTTGCTGACCGAAATCGTCGGGAACTTGGACGAGAAGTCCTTGGCCTGCTGGGCGATCTTCACGGCCACGCTGCGCGCCACCTGCTTGTAGATCTGCGCGACCTCGCCGTCGGGGTCGGCCACCACGGTGGGCCTGCCGCTGTCGGCCTGCAGGCGGATCTGCATGTCCAGCGGCAGCGCGCCCAGGTAGTCCATGTGGTACTCGGCGGCCATTTTCTTGCCGCCCTCGGCGCCGAAGATGTGCTCGACATGGCCACACTGGGTGCACACGTGCACGGCCATGTTCTCGACGATCCCGAGGATCGGCACGCCCACCTTCTCGAACATCTGGATGCCCTTCTTGGCGTCGAGCAGCGCGATGTCCTGCGGCGTCGTCACGATGACCGCACCGGTCATGGGCACGCGCTGCGAGAGCGTGAGCTGGATGTCGCCGGTGCCGGGCGGCATGTCGACGATCAGGTAGTCGAGCTCGCGCCAGTTGGTCTGGCGCAGCAGCTGCTCAAGCGCCTGCGTGGCCATGGGGCCGCGCCAGATCATGGCCTGGTCCGCGTCGACCAGGAAACCGATCGACATCAGCTGCACGCCGTGGTTTTCCAGCGGCTCCATGGTCTGGCCGTCGTCGCTCGTCGGCCGGCCCTGTGCGCCCATCATCATCGGCAGGCTGGGGCCGTAAATATCGGCGTCGAGCACGCCCACGCTGGCGCCCTCGGCGGCCAGCGCCAGCGCCAGGTTCACGGCGGTGGTGCTCTTGCCGACGCCGCCCTTGCCCGAGGCCACGGCGATGATGTTCTTGACCTTGGGCAGCAGCTGCACGCCGCGCTGCACCGCGTGCGCCACCACCTTGAAGCCGATGTGGACCGAGACGTTGTCGACGCCGGCCACGCCCTTGGCAGCGTCCACGAAGCTGCGGCGCAGTTCGGGGATAAGGCTCTTGGCCGGGTAGCCCAGCTCGACGTCAAAAGCAACGTCGCCGCCATTGATCTGCAGGTTGCGCAGCGCGCGCGACGAGACAAAATCCTTGCCGGTGTGCGGGTCCTTCACGGCGCCGAGCGCCTGCAACAGATCCTGTTCTGAAACAGCCATTTCAAGTCTCCTAGGTAGCCGCCAAGTCTATTCGCAAGCCACCGACCCCACGACTGCCGCGACAATGCTGCGCTGCACCGGACGCGCGACTGCCCCGGCCCCACTTTGCAAAGGACCCGCGTGAAATTCAAGATGGCCCCCAATTCGCTGTTTGCGATCCTGCTGCGCTCGCCGTGGTGGATCAGCTTTGTCGTGGCCGGCGCCATTGCGCTGGCCGCGGCGGCGTTGCTGCCTACGCAGTACGCGCTGTTCGGCGCCATCGGCGGCCTGCCCATCCTTGCCGTCGGCTTTGTCGCGGCCTGGCGCCAGCTGCGCGCGCCCAGCGCGGCACAGGTCAGCGAAACGCTGCACGCGGCGCTGGCCCTGCCCTGGCGCGACTTTGCCGCTGCGCTCACCGCGGCCTGGCAGGCCGGCGGCGCCACGGTGGAGCGGCTCGACAGCCCGAGCGCCGACTTTCGCCTGACCCAGGACGGCCGCGTGACGCTGGTGTGCGCGCGTCGCTGGAAGGCCGCGACCCACGGCGTCGAGCCGCTGCGCCAGCTGCTGGCCGCGGTGCAGGCGCAGGGCGCGTCGTCGGGCGCCTACCTGGCGGTGCAGGGCGAGCTGAGCGAGACCGCGCGCCTTTTCGCACGCGACCACGGCCTGCTGGTGCTGCAGGGCCCGGCGCTGGCGCAGCTGCTGCGCGCGGCGCGGCGCTGACGGCAGCGCTGCCGTGCCGCACACCCCTGCCCACACCGCCTGGACCGCTGCATGCCGCCCGTCCGCCCCGCGCCCACGCCACCGGCCACTGGCCTGCTGCTGACCGGCGGCGGCGCCCGTGCGGCCTACCAGGTCGGTGTGCTCGAAGCCATTGCCGACCTGCGCCGCGCCTGTGGCCAGGCGGACGGGCCCAACCCCTTTCCCATCATCGCCGGCACCTCGGCCGGCGCCATCAACGCCGCGGCGCTGGCCTGCGGCGCCGACCAGTTCGAGCGCACGGTGCGCCGCATGGCGCGCCTGTGGCGCGGCCTGCATGCGCAGCAGGTCTACCGCGCCGACTCGCTGAGCGTGCTGCGCAGCGGCGCGCGCTGGCTCACGCTGCTGTCGCTGGGCTGGGCGCTGGCGCGCTGGAGCCGCATGCGCCCGCGCTCGCTGCTCGACAACACGCCGCTGGCCCAGCTGCTGCTGCCAGATGGTGCCGCTGGCGCGCCTGCCGCGCCTGATCGACCAGGGCCACCTGCAGGCCCTGGCGGTGACGGCGTCGAGCTACACCACGGGCGAACACGTCACGTTCTTCGAAGCCGGTGAGCGCCTGGACCCCTGGGTGCGCTCGCAGCGCCGCGCCGTGCGCGACTGCATCACGCACGCGCACCTGCTGGCCTCGTCGGCCATTCCCTTCGTCTTTCCGGCCACCGGCATCGCGGTGGACGGGCGCACCGAGTACTTCGGCGACGGCTCGATGCGCCAGTCCGCGCCCATGGCCGCGCCCATCCACCTCGGGGCCGAGCGCATCCTGGTCGTGGGCGCGGGGCGCATGCACGAGCCGCGGGCCGAGCCCGGCGACCCGCGCCCGCCCGGCTACCCGACGCTGGCCCAGATCGCGGGCCACGCGCTGTCCAACATCTTTCTCGACGCGCTGTCGGTCGACGTCGAGCGCATGCAGCGCATCAACCACACGCTGTCGCTGATCCCGCAGGCCTCGCGCAGCGGCAGCGCGCTGCGCCCGATCGAGCTGCTGGTGATTGCGCCATCGCAGCAAATGGACGCGATGGCCGCACGCCATGTGGCCGACCTGCCGGCCCCCGTGCGCACGCTGCTCGGGGCGCCTGGGCGTGTCGGCCGACCTGCAGGACGTGAGCGGCGCGGCGCTTGCCAGCTACCTGCTGTTCGAGTCGGGCTACACGCGCGAGCTCATGGCCCTGGGCCGCGCCGACACGCTGGCCCAGCGCGCCCAGGTGTGCCGCTTCCTGGGCTGGACCGACCACGGCGCGCCGCTGCGCACGGCACCCGCCGACTGAGCGCGCCGCGCGCCGCACCGCAGCGCCTAAAATTGCCGGTTCCGCCCGACGGCGCCCCACGCCACGAAAGCCGCACCTTCATGCCAGAACGCAAACTCTTCGTCACCACCGCCCTGCCCTACGCCAACGGCAATTTCCACATCGGCCACATCATGGAATACATCCAGGCCGACATCTGGGTGCGCTTCCAGCGCATGCAGGGCCATGCGGTGAACTTCGTCGGCGCCGACGACACCCACGGCGCGCCGATCATGATCGCCGCCGAAAAGGCCGGCCAGACGCCCCAGCAGTTCGTGGCCGGCATTGCCGCCGGGCGCCAGCAGTACCTCGACGGCTTCCACATCGGCTTCGACAACTGGCACAGCACCGACGGTCCCGAAAACCACGAACTGGCACGCCAGATCTACCGCGACCTGCGCGACATTCCGGCAGACCGGGCGGCTCGCTGATCGAGACCAAGACCATCGAGCAGTTCTTCGACCCCGAGAAGAACATGTTCCTGCCCGACCGCTACATCAAGGGCGAATGCCCGAAGTGCCACGCCAAGGACCAGTACGGCGACAACTGCGAGGTCTGCGGCTCGGTCTACGCGCCGACCGACCTGATCAACCCGTTCTCGGTGCTGTCGGGCGCCAAGCCCGAGCTCAAGCAGTTCCGAGCATTTCTTCTTCAAGCTGTCCGACCCGCGCTGCGTGGAGTTCCTGCAGCAGTGGACGCAGGACGGCAAGCTCCAGCCCGAGGTCGCCAACAAGATCAAGGAATGGTTCAGCGTGCGCACCAACCCCGACGGCACGCACGAGCGAAGGCCTGGGCGACTGGGACATCTCGCGCGATGCGCCCTACTTCGGCATCGAGATCCCCGACGCACCGGGCAAGTACTTCTACGTCTGGCTCGATGCGCCCGTGGGCTACCTGGCGTCGCTCAAGAACCTGCTCGACAAGCGCGGCGAGAGCTACGACGCCTACATGGCCGACCCCGCCCTGGAGCAGTACCACTTCATCGGCAAGGACATCGTCACCTTCCACACGCTGTTCTGGCCCGCGATGCTGCACTTCAGCGGCCGCAAGACGCCCGACAACGTGTTCGTGCACGGCTTCCTCACCGTGAACAACGGCGAGAAGATGAGCAAGAGCCGCGGCACGGGCCTGGACCCGCTCAAGTACCTGAGCCTGGGCATGAACGCCGAGTGGCTGCGCTACTACCTGGCGGCCAAGCTCTCGGCGCGCAACGAAGACATCGACTTCAATGCCGACGATTTTCTGGCGCGCGTCAACAGCGACCTGATCGGCAAGTACGTGAACATTGCCAGCCGCGCGGCGGGCTTTCTGACCAAGCGCTTTGGCGGCCAACTGAGCAGCGACTTCGGCAGCGCAGGCGCGGCCCTGCTGGCCGAGGTGCGCGGCGCGGGCGACGCGATTGCCCATCTGTACGAGGCGCGCGAGTACGGCAAGGCCACGCGCGAAATCATGCTGCTGGCCGACAAGGTCAACGCCTACGTGGACCAGAACAAGCCCTGGGACCTGGCCAAGGACGTGGCCAACAACCAGGCGCTGCACCAGGTGTGCTCGGTGCTGATCAACTGCTTTGCCACGCTCACGCGCTACCTCGCGCCCGTGCTGCCCGGCCTGGCCCGCGCCGTGCAGGGCTTTGTCGGCATGGACATGCAGCGCTGGAGCGTGGCCGGCGACGTGCAGGCGATCGCGCCCTACCAGCACCTGATGCAGCGCGTGACGCCCGAGCAGCTCGACGCGCTGTTCGAAGCCCCAGCGCCAGCCGAACCTGCAGCGACCGAAAACGCCGCGCCCGGCGGCGAGGCACTGGCGCCGACCATCGCCATCGACGATTTCTGCGAAGATCGACCTGCGCATTGCGCTGATCGTGAACTGCGAAGCCGTCGAAGGCTCGACCAAGCTGCTGCGCCTGACGCTCGACGTGGGCGAAGGAAAAACCCGCAATGTGTTCAGCGGCATCGCCAGCGCCTACCAGCCGGCCGACCTGATCGGCAAGCACACGGTGATGGTGGCGAACCTCGCGCCGCGCAAGATGAAGTTCGGCGTCAGCGAAGGCATGGTGCTGGCCGCCAGCCATGGCGATGAGAAGGCCCACCCCGGCCTCTACGTGCTCGAACCCCTGCCCGGTGCACAGCCGGGCATGCGCGTGCGCTGAGCGCCACGCGGCGGCCGCAGCGCCACGCACCGCCCCGCCAGGGCTGGAAGCCATGCCTTCCAGCCCTTTTTTCAAGCCAAATCGGCCTCCTGCGCTTATCCAGCAAGAGCTGACAGCTATAAAATCAGGAGCACACCCGGCTCCTGCACTGCGCAGGCCCGCAGCCTTGGCTGTGCCTGTGCGTCACCTGCGCGCCACAGCGGTGCCCCGGCCGGTGCCCGGATGGGCTATCTTGCGCGGCAGAGCCCGCTCCAGCGGGCCGCAGGAGGCACAGCATGGAGGCATCCCCAGGCTACAGCGTGGCCATCGTCGGCGCGGGCATCGCCGGCATCGTCTGCGCGCTCGAACTGCTCACCCAGGGCGAGCGCGTGCTGCTGCTCGACCGCGACGCGCCCGACAAGCTCGGCGGCCTGGCGCGCGAGAGCTTTGGCGGCATGTTCGCGGTCGACACGCCCGAGCAGCGCCGCGCCGGCATCCGCGACAGCGTCGGCCAGGCGCTGGCCGACTGGCAGGCGTTTGCGCAGTTCGGCGCCGGCGACCTGTGGCCGCGCCGCTGGGCCCAGGCCTATGTGGCGCACTGCACGCCCGCGATGTACTGGTGGCTGCGCGGCAAGGGCATCAAGTACTTTCCGGTGCCCAACTGGGTCGAGCGCGGACAGTTCACGCCGGGCAACAGCTTTCCGCGCTTTCACATCGTCTGGGGCACGGGCCACGGGCTGGCGACCACGCTGATCGCGCACCTGCAGCCGTTTGTGCGGTCGGGGCTGCTCGCGCTGCGCTTTCACCACCGCGTCGAGGGCCTCGCCACGCAGAACGGCGCCGTGGTCGGGTGCCACGGCGTCACGGAAGACGCCGGCGCGGCATTCGAGGTGCGTGCGGACGCCGTGGTGCTGGCGGCCGGAGGCATCAACGGCAGCATGGAGCGCGTGCGCCAGCACTGGCATGCCGACTGGGGCCGCGCGCCCGAGGTGCTGCTCAACGGCTCGCACCGCTACGCCGACGGCCGCATGCACGACGCCGCGGCCGCCGTGGGCGCGCAGCTCACCCACCTCGACAAGATGTGGAACTATGCCGCCGGCGTGCACCACTACCAGTCCAGCAAACCGCACGCCGGCCTGAGCCTGGTGCCGCCGAAGACGGCGCTGTGGCTGAACTGGCGCGGCGAGCGCATCGGCCCGCAGCCGCTGGTCTCGGGCTACGACACGCGCGAACTGGTCACGCAGATCTGCCGCCAGGAGCGCGCCTATTCATGGCAACTGCTCAACCACAGGATTGCGCTCAAGGAGCTCGCGGTCTCGGGCGCCGAGCACAACCCGAGCCTGCGCGACAGGAACGCGCCGGCCTTCGTGCGCGACCTGCTGCGCGGCAACCGCTGGCTGGTCGACACGCTGCTCGCGCGCTGCCCCGACTTTGTCGTGGCGCAGAGCCTGCCCGAGCTGGTCGAGAAGATGAACGCGCTGCAGGGCGACCAGGCTGTTCAGCTCGCCACCGTGGAGCAGGTGGTGCGCGATTACGACGCGCAGATCCTGCGGCCCGACAAGTTCCAGAACGACGAGCAGCTGCGCCGCATCCAGCACCTGCGCCAGTACCGGGGCGACCGGCTGCGCCTGTGCAAGCGCCAGCCCATCGTGGATGCCCAGGCGCTGCCGCTGATCGCGATCCGCGAGTTCATCATCAGCCGCAAGAGCCTGGGCGGCATCCAGACCGACCTGGAGAGCCGCGCGCTCGGCGCCGATGGCGCGCCGATCGCCGGCCTGTACGCCATTGGCGAGGCCGCCGGCTTTGGCGGCGGCGGCGTGCACGGGCTGCGCGCGCTCGAAGGCACGTTCCTCGGCGGCTGCGTGCTCAGCGCGCGCGCCGCGGCGGCGTCGCTGGCGGGGCGCACCCTGCTCACCATTTAAAGAGGGAGACCACCATGACCAAAACCGGCGCCTGGCTGGCACGCTATGCCCTGGAGCAACTGGGCATCCGCTACACCTTCGGCATCCCCGGCGTGCAGAACACCGAGCTGTACGACGAGCTCAACAGCTCTGCGCACGTCCGGCCCGTGCTGGTCAGCCACGAGGGCGGCGGCGCCTTCATGGCCGATGCGCTCTCGCGCCTGTCGGACACCGTGGGCACGCTGGTGGTGGTGCCGGCCGCGGGCCTGACGCACGCGGCCAGCGGCATCGGCGAGGCGTTCCTCGATGGCGTGCCGATGCTGGTGATCTGCGGCGGCGTGCGCACCGACGTGAAGTGGCAGTACCAGCTGCACCAGATGGACCTGCACCAGTTCATGCGCGGCATCACCAAGGCGACCTGGCGCATCAAGCGCCACGAAGACATCGTGCCGACCCTCTTCGAGGCCTACCGCACGGCCACCACCGGCGAGCCCGGCCCGGTGTTCATCGAGCTGCCGGCCAACCTGCAACTGTTCCCCGCCGAGGTGGGCGCGCTGCCGCGCTGGCAGCCGCCCGCCCTGCCGCCGCCCGCACCCGAGGCCGACATCGCCGCCGCCGTGGCGCTGCTGCGCGGCGCGCAAAACCCCGCGCTGTTCGTCGGCTGGGGCGCGCGCGACTGCCTGGCCGAAGTCACGGCGCTGGCCGAGCACCTGCAGGCACCCGTGGCGACCACGTTGCAGGGCTTCTCGGTGTTTCCCGCATCGCACCCGCTGCACGCCGGCCTGGGCTTCGGGCCGTCGGCCGTGCCGGCGGCGCGCAACGCGTTTGCCGGCTGCGACGCGATGCTGGCCATCGGCACGCGCTTTGCCGAGATCGCCACCGGCAGCTTTGGCGTCACGGTGCCCACGCAACTGGTCCACCTCGACATCAACCCGAAGGTGTTCAGCGCCAACTACCCCGCGCAGGTCACGCTGGCCGGCGACGCGCGCGTGCTGCTGCCCCAGCTGGTGCAGGCGCTGCGCCACGCCATGCCGCCCGCGCCCGAGCGCGCCACGCTGCACCGCCAGATCGCCGCCGACAAGCAGGCCTACCGCGAGGCTTGGTACGCGCACGACAGCCACGGCCGCGTGAACCCGGCGCGCTTTTTCGATGCGCTGCGCGCCGCCAACCCGCCCGAGGCCGTCACGGTGGTGGACGACGGCAACCACACCTACCTGACGGCCGAGCTGTTTCCGATCCTCAGCGCCAAATCGGCCATCGTGCCGACCGACTTCAATGCCATGGGCTATTCGGTGCCGGCCGCGATCGGCGCGAAGCTGGCGCGGCCCGGCGTGCCCGTCAACTGCATCGTCGGCGACGGGTGCTTCCGCATGACCTGCATGGAAATCATCACCGCCACGCAGCGCCAGCTGGGCATCGTCTACTACGTGTTCTGCGACGGCGAGCTGTCGCAGATCTCGCAGGCGCAGGAGATTCCGTACAACCGCAAGCCCTGCACGGTGCTCGCGCCCGTGCGCCTGGACGGCGTGGCGCTGGCCGTGGGCGCGGAGTACTTCAAGGTGGCCAACGACGCCGATCTGGCCGGCCAGATCGCCGCCGCCAACGCGGCCGCCGAAACGGGCCAGCCCGTGATCGTCGAAGTCGCCATCGACTACAGCAAACGCACGGCGTTCACCGAGGGCGTGGTCAAGACCAATTTCGAGCGCTTTACGCTGGCGCAAAAGGCGCGCGCCGTCACGCGTGCGCTGCTGCGCCGGGTGACGGGATAAAACCTAGCGCCCGCCCTTGTTCTCGGGCGCGTCCATGTCGGGGCCGACCATCGTGCGCGCGACCGTGCGGCCGTCGGTCGTCACCACGGTGAACACCAGGGGCGTGGTCGGCGGCTCGAGAAAGCGCCAGTCGTGGTGCGTCTCGCCACTGAGCGCATAGGGCGTGACCTTGGCTGGCTTGCCCAGGCGCCGGCGCACCTCCTGCATGCCCATGCCGGGCGTGATGCGCGCAAAGTTCTCGGGCGTGAGCACCTGGCGCAGCGCGCTCATCTTGCCGTCGGGGCCGATGGTGATCATGTAGTTGCGCTGGCCGGCGGGCTGGCGGTTGTACTCGAGCGTGCGCGCGCCGCCGCCGTCGTCCCAGACGTTGTCGGGCACGCCGAAGCGGTCGCGCACATCGGCTTCGGTCGACAGGCCCTCTTCGAGTTCGCTGATGCGCTGCGGGTCGCAACCCAGCAGTGCCAGCAGCGCCGCCGCCATGGCACCGGCGCGCGCAAGGTGTTTGCTCAGTCGCATGGCGGTCCCCGGTAAAATCGAAGCCAGAGAGGTTAACCCAGTCCATGTCCATCTTCGCCCGCCCCCACTACATGTCCGACGCGACACTGTTCCTCAACCAGCTCAAGAAGGAGCACCCCGAGCTGGACGCGCAGCAGCGCGCCGGCCGCGCCCTGCTCTGGGACAAGCCGGTCGACCGCACGCTGTGGCAAGACTTCAACGCCGGCGAAGTGGAACAGCAGCCCTACGTCTACCAGACCGCCCCGATCAAGAATTTGTGACAAAAACAGCCGCCAGCGCTTACCCCATTGCGCTAGCAGCTAGCATTTTTGAAGCACCCCATGGGCAGCGCCGGCGACGTGCCAACCCTTGCACCGCCCCCCGACCTGGGCCCTGGCGCCCATGGCGCCATGCCCGAGGTGGTGGACCAGGTGGCGCTTGCTCGCCTGTACGGCGAGCCGCTGTTCGCGCTGCCCACCGACCTCTACATCCCGCCCGACGCGCTCGAAGTCTTCCTCGAAGCCTTTGAAGGCCCGCTCGATCTGCTGCTGTACCTGATCCGCAAGCAGAACTTCAACATCCTCGACATCCCCATGGTGGGCGTGACGCGCCAGTACCTGGCGTACGTGGACGAGATCCGCAGCCGCAACCTCGAACTCGCGGCCGAGTACCTGCTGATGGCGGCCATGCTGATCGAGATCAAATCGCGCATGCTGCTGCCGCCGCGCAAGGCCGAGGGCGGCGAGGAGCCCGAAGACCCGCGCGCCGAGCTGGTGCGCCGCCTGCTCGAATACGAGCAGATGAAGCTCGCCGCCGTGCGCCTGGCCCAGGCGCCGCAGTACGGGCGCGACTTCCTCAAGGCGCAGGTGACCATCGAGCAGGGCCTGCACCCGCGCTTTCCCGACGTGCACCTGCCCGACCTGCAAGAGGCCTGGCGCGACATCCTCAAGCGCGCCAAGCTGGTGCAGCACCACAAGATCACGCGCGAGGAACTCTCGGTGCGCGAGTACATGAGCCAGGTGCTCAAGGCGCTGCAGGGCCGGCGCTTCGTCGAATTCGAGGCACTGTTCGAGCCGTCCAAGGGCTCGACCGTGCTGGTCGTCACCTTCATCGCGCTGCTCGAACTCGCCAAGGAAACCCTGATCGAGATCACGCAGGCCGAGGCCTTTGCCCCCATTTATGTCAGGCTGGCCTATACGCCCGTCTGAGCCCCCGACCCCGCGCCCGCCGCGTGCGGGCCACCGCCACGGCCGGTTGCCGCGGATCGCACCACCCTCCTCCTTCACCCATGGCTTCGCACGACTTTGACGTTCTGATTGTGGGCAGCGGCCTGGCCGGCCTGTCCGCCGCCCTGCACCTGGCCGCCACGCACCGCGTGGCCGTCATCACCAAGCGCGAGCTGCAGGACGGCTCCAGCGGCTGGGCGCAGGGCGGCATTGCCGCCGTGCTGGCCGACGACGACAGCTTTGCCGCGCACATCGAAGACACGCTGGTCGCCGGCGCGGGCCTGTGCGACCTGGCGGCCACGCGCTTCGTGGTCGAGAACGCCCCCGAAGCCATCACCTGGCTGCGCGGCCTGGGCGTGCCGTTCACGCAGGAGGGCGAGCAGCTGCACCTCACGCGCGAGGGCGGCCACAGCGCGCGGCGCATCGCCCATGTCACCGACGCCACCGGCGCCGCCGTGCAGCGCACGCTGATCGACGTGGTGCGCGCCACGCCCGGCATCACGCTGTTCGAGCACCACACGCTGGTCGACCTGATCACCAGCGCCAAGCTCGGCCTCTCGGGCCAGCGCTGCCTGGGCCTGTACGCGCTCGACGCGCAGACCGACGAGGTCGTCACGTTCCGCGCGCCGCAGACCATCCTGGCCACGGGCGGCGCGGGCAAGGTCTACCTCTACACCACCAACCCCGACACCGCCACCGGCGACGGCATCGCGGCCGCCTGGCGCGCGGGCTGCCGCGTCGGCAACCTCGAATTCATCCAGTTCCACCCGACGGGCCTGTACCACCCGCACGCCAAGTCGTTCCTGATCAGCGAAGCCGTGCGCGGCGAGGGCGGGCGCCTGCTGCTGCCCGACGGCACGCGCTTCATGCCCGACCACGACGCCCGCGCCGAGCTGGCCCCGCGCGACGTGGTGGCGCGCGCCATCGACTTCGAGATGAAGAAGCACGGCCTCGACTGCGTGCTGCTCGACATCTCGCACCAGAGCCCGGCGTTCCTGCAGGAGCACTTTCCCAACATCCTGGCGCGCTGCGCCGAGCTCGGCATCGACATCACGCGCGAGCCGATCCCGGTCGTGCCGACCGCGCACTTCACCTGCGGCGGCGTGCTGACCGATCTGGCCGGACGCACCGACCTGCCCGGTCTCTATGCCGTGGGCGAGGTCGCCTGCACCGGCCTGCATGGCGCCAACCGCCTGGCCAGCAACTCGCTGCTCGAATGCATGGTGTTCGCCCGCGCGGCCGCCCAGGCCATCGCGGCCGCGCCGCGCGTGCCGATTCCGGCGCTGCCGCGCTGGGACGACAGCCGCGTCACCGACGCCGATGAATGCGTGGTGATCTCGCACAACTGGGACGAGCTGCGCCGCTTCATGTGGGACTACGTCGGCATCGTGCGCACCAACAAGCGCCTGGAGCGCGCCGCGCACCGCATCACGCTGCTGCAGACCGAGATCCAGGAGTTCTACGCGCACTTCCACGTCACGCGCGACCTGCTCGAGCTGCGCAACCTGGTGCAGGTGGCCGCCCTCATCGTGCGCTCGGCCCAGCTGCGGCGCGAGAGCCGCGGCCTGCACTTCAGCCGCGACTACCCCGACATGGCCGCCCCGGCCGCGCCCACGGTGCTTGTCCCTCCCGTCACGCTCTGACATTCCGCCAGGCCGGGCCGCGCCCTGTAAGCTGCCCGTTTTGTTCACCGCTCCAGAAAGCAGGCCATGCCCCACCTCATCGTCGAATACTCGCAAAACCTCGCGCCGTTCCCCGAAGCCCAGGCGCTCAATGAGCTCAACGCGGCCGTCACCGCGAGCCCCGAAATCGCGGACGAGGCCGACCTCAAGAGCCGCTTCGTGCTGGCCGACAGCTTCGAGATCGGCACCGCACCGGCCCAGCGCGCCTTCGTGCACGCCCAGCTGCGCCTGCTCTCGGGACGCTCGCCCGAGGCCAAGAAAGACCTGTCCGAGCGCGTGGCCGGCGTGCTGCGCCGCCTCGCACCGAGGCCCGCCGGCGTGCTGGTGCAGCTGAGCGTGGAAATCGTCGACATGGACCGCGGCTCGTACGTCAAAGAACGGCTCTGAGCCGCAACCAGGCGCGGTATTTTTTGAATGAAACAAGGCTCTGGCGCTTGTCTGGCATGCGCCTGCAGCTCCTTTTTTGGTAGCACCCACCACCACCACCACCACCACCGCCGCCGGCCGCCCGCGCTGCCCCCGCTGCCTGCGCGCGCACAGCGCGTGCCTCTGCCGCTGGGCCACGCCCGTGGCGCACCCGGTCGAAGTGCTGATCCTGCAGCACCCGCTGGAGGTGCACGAGGCGAAGGGCACGGCGCGCCTGCTGCACCTGAGCCTGCCGCGCAGCCGCATCGCGGTGGGCGAAACGTTTGGCGCAGAGACGCTGCAGGCCCTGCTGACCGCGCCGTTCGCCCCCGGGGCGGCCGCGCCCCGCGCCGTGCTGCTCTACCCCGCATCGCCGCACGGCGCGGCCCTGGGCCTGCCGGCGCCGCCCGCGCTCGACCCCGCCTGGCTGCGGGCGCCCGAGCGGCTGCGCCTGGTCGTGCTCGACGGCACCTGGCGCAAGAGCCGCAAGATGCTGCACCTCAACCCCGCGCTGCAGCGGCTGCCGCGCCTGCCGCTGGTGCATCCCCCGGCCTCGCGCTACGCCGCCCTCCGCAAAGCCCACCAGCTCCACCAGCTCTCGACGCTGGAAGCCACCTGTGCGGCGTTGGCGCAACTGGAGGGCCACCGGGAAACGTTCGCCCCCCTGCTCCGGGCGTTCGACGGATTTGTAGCGCAGCAAGCAACTTGGCAGAGCCGGTAGCCGCTGGGCGGCATCACACCGTTGCGGCGCCTTGTCCTGGCAGCCCTGCCGCCACGTCGCGGAACGCCGCCAGTGCAGCCTCCAGGTGCTCGATGATTTCCTGCTGCAGCACCTCGGGCGGCGGCAGGTCCTGCAGGTTGTCCAGGCTGTCGTCCTTGAGCCAGAAAATGTCCAGGCTCGCCTTGTCCCGCGCCACCAGATCGGCATGGCTGTAGAACTTGAAACGCTCCGTTTCCACCCGCTCGTGGCGGTTGTGCGGGCGGTAGCAGGCAATGAAGTCGCGCAGGTCTTCGAACTTGAGCGGCCGCGTCTTGAGCGTGAAATGCTGATTCGTGCGCAGATCGTAAAACCACACGCCCTGGGTCTGCGTGCGCCCATCCTTGGGCTTGGCATCAAAAAACACCACGTTGGCCTTCACGCCCTGGGCATAGAAGATGCCCGTAGGCAGCCGCAGCACGGTGTGCACGTCGCAGGTTTCCAGTAGCTTCCTGCGAATCCGTTCGCCCGCACCGCCCTCGAACAGCACGTTGTCGGGCAGCACCACCGCCGCCTTGCCCGTCACCTTGAGCAGGCTCACGATGTGCTGCAAAAAGTTCAGCTGCTTGTTGCTGGTGGTCTCCCAGAAGTCCTGGCGTTGATAGGTCAGCGCGTCGCGGTCATCCTCACCTTCGGCGTTGGTGATGGTCATGCTGCTTTTCTTGCCAAACGGCGGGTTCGCCAGCACGTAATCGACCCGCACGCTGGGCTCAGCAATCAGCGCATCGGCGCTCCACCGCCGGCTCACCCACCAGTTCGCCAATGTTGTGCAAGAACAAATTCATCAGGCACAGGCGGCGCGTGCCAGGCACGATCTCGTTGCCCTGAAAAGTCTCGTCGCGCAAAAACGCTTTTTGCCGGGCGTTGAGGCGGGGCGCCTCGTAGCCCAGCCATTCGGCGTTTTGCCGGACCCAGTCGCCCGTGCCGCTCAGCCACTCGTTGGCCGCCAGAAAAAAACCGCCCGTGCCGCAGGCCGGGTCGGCAATGGTCTTGAGCGGCTCGGGCCGCATGCAGGCCACCATGGCCTGGATGAGCGCGCGCGGCGTGAAGTACTGGCCCGCACCGCTCTTGGTGTCCTCGGCGTTCTTTTGCAGCAGGCCCTCGTACAGGTCGCCCTTGGTATCGGCGTCCATGCCCACCCAGCTCTCGGCGTCAATCAGCTGCACCAGGCGGCTGAGCTTGGCCGGATCCTGGATCTTGTTTTGCGCCTTGAAAAAAATCGCACCCAGCATGCCGCCTTCCTGCCCCAGCCGGTGCAGCGTAGCCAGGTACTGCGCCTCCAGCGGCTCGCCGGTTTGGCGGCGCAGCGCATCCCAGTCGTAGCTGGACGGAATGCGCGCATCGCGGTTGTAGGGCGGCTGCGCATATTCATGCGCCATCTTCAGGAACAGCAGATAGGTCAGCTGCTCAAGATAGTCGCCATAACTCGCGCACCGCCACACCGAGCGCGGCCCCGAGGTTGAGCGCTTTCCGGTCTTGCACTTGCCAACCAGACTGGGCGAGCTTGCGGTCTATGGATTCACGGGCCAGTGCCTCGGGCGTCATGCGGCGTCCTTCAGGGGAAGTGGGTGGGCGGAGAAAGCGCCCATTATCCGGACGGGCTCTGGCGGGCGCAGAAAACTATCAAAGCAATAGCAGCAACCGCTTTATTGATAAGCTCAGGAGGCCTAAAACACCCAAAATCCAAGGCTCCCGTTCAGCCGCCGGCCCCGCAGGCCGTTCGCATATGTCCAAGCCTGCAGCATTGCCGATGCTGCCGCGCATTGACCGCGACCCTGGGCGCGGTGCGGCTCGTTATGCAGACGACCTCCGCCGAGGGTTCTGAACGGATCGGGTTGACAAGCCAGTCAACCGAAATCGGCGCCAGCCATGGCGCAACCCTCAGCGCTGCCGGCTGGCATTGCGGAGAAGTGCAGCGTGGCATGGCATCGAACGTGGGGAAATTCCCTCACCAAATTTTCAACTCCGGGCACCCAGGGCGTGTTCAAGCTCCAAGTGCCCTTCGGGCGCAGGCGCGGGCATGGCACGGCCCTTCCCTACCAAGAGGTCCCCGCGGTCCACGACCCCAGAGACTGCGCGCCATGCCCCCGCCTGCGGCCCGGTGGGCGCTCAGAAGCTGTGGCGGAAACCGACTTCGTAGCCGGTCACGTTGTCGCCATTGGCGATCGTGGGGCTGGCCAGGGACGACGACGACACGGCCAGACCGCGCTTGGCTGCGCCGTCGTTGCTGACGCGCGCGACGGTGCCATAGACCTGGCTGCGCTTGGACAGGTTGTAGCCGTAGCCGATCGCGAACTTTTGCGAGTCGGCATCGGCCACGTCCTTGCGCTTGAAGTTGTTGTAGGCCACGCGCAGCTCACCCTGGCCCAGGGGCACGGTGGCGCCCAGGCCGAACAGATCGACGCGGCGGCCGTTGCCACGTTCGGTGGCGAACAGGACCATCGGCTTGACCATGCCCATGTTGTACGAGGCGCCGATGTTGGTGGACTTGTAGTTCACACCGTCGGTGGCCGGGCCACCGCGCACGGTGCCCAGGCCCAGGGCCACATTCACCGGGCCGGCGGCGTAGCCCAGGCGCAGCGCCATCGAGTTGCCCTGCGTGTCGTTGGCCTGGTTCGAGGGCTTTTCGCCGAAGGCGTACTGCGCTTGGCCGTAGAAGCCGCCCATCTTGGGCAGCAGGTAGTTCACGCCGTTGCTGGCGCGCTTGGGCGCGCTGCCTTCGGGGGTGCCGTCTGCTTTGCTGTCCACGAGGTTCGAGCCGCCGTTGCCGCCGACGCCGGCGTCGCCGAACGGGTCGAAGGCTTCGATGTTCAGGTAGGCGGGCGATTTGTCGCGGCCCAGGCGCACTTCACCGAAGTTGCCCGACAGGCTCACCGTGGAGCGGCGATCGAACTTGAACGCGCTGGACGTTCCGTTGTCCACCGCGAGGCCGCCTTCGAGCCAGAAACCCGCCTTCAGGCCGTCGCCCAGGTCTTCCGTGCCGCGAAAGCCCAGGCGGCTGCTGGACTGGCCGCCGCTGGACAGGCCGGTAATGCTGTTGGTGCTGCTGGACATGCGGGCCACCGAGGCATCCAGCACGCCAAACAGGGTCACGCTGGAGGACTGGGCGAAAGCGCCCGCTGCGGCCGTGAGCGCTGCGAGGGCAACGAGTGATTTTTTCATGGTGTTCATTTCTTCGATGGAGTGAAAGCACCGGCGGCAGGCTGGACAAGGCTGCCCGCTGCCATCCGGTCGGCCCCTCGCGGAGAGAGGCTCTGGCCATTAGAAGAACTTTGTGTGACACATCGGTGTAAACCCTAGGTTGGCACCCGGGTTCGCACCTCTTCAAGCGCAGAGGCGCCGGCATGTGGGTATGCACGCGCGCGCCAAAAAGCACAGAAAAGATAGCAAGCTGCGCAGCATTCACAAGCACTGAAGCCCAAATGCCCTCAAGCCATGGAAGCCAGTGGCCGCCAGCCAGTCGCGCAAGCTGTCCACAACGGTCCATGCCTCGGCGCCCACAGCGACGGGGTGGACTCCCTCGGATGGCGACTTGAAGACCGTGGCGCTGTGCGCACCCGCAGGCCTTCAGCTGCTCCTTCCCGAGCGAACCAGCGACGGCGTGGCCTGATAAACCTCGGGGAAAAGCTTTTGCAGTTCGTCGATCTTCGGCAGGTCGTTGATCGCTATATAGGGCTGGCTCGGGTGGCGCGTCAGATAGTTCTGGTGGTAGTCCTCGGCCACATAGAAGGGCTTGGACAACTCGACCGTGGTCGCCAGGGGGTGGCTGAAGATTTTGGCCTGGTTCAACTGCGCGATGTAGCCCTTGGCGATGCGTGCCTGGTCGGCGTTTTCGGCGAACACGGTCGATCGGTACTGCGTACCGCTGTCAGGGCCCTGGCGATTCAGTTCGGTCGGGTCATGTGCCACGGAAAAGTAGATTTGCAGCAGCTTGCCGTAGCTGATCTTCTGCGGGTCATAGGTGATGCGCACCGACTCGGCATGGCCGGTGCGGCCCGAGCCGACTTCGTTGTAACGCGCGGTCTTGGCTTCGCCGCCGGCATAGCCCGACACGGCGTCGCTCACGCCTTTGACATGCTGGAACACGCCTTGCACACCCCAGAAACAACCGCCTGCGAATATGGCGGTCTCGGTCTGGGCAGTGGTGGGGGCCACCAGGTCAGCGGCGGGTGCTGGCACGCGGTGGGCGGTTTCGGCGAACGAAGGCAATCCGTGCCACACCAGTGCGGCGGCAGCCAGCATGCTGGCAGTGAATGCGAGGTGTTTCATAAATTCTTCTGGGTGAAGGATGCGCATGGCGGAGAAAGCGGCCAACGAACATGGACGCCGCATCTGCCAAGCGCCCATGTCGTTGCCTGGGGGCTTAATACTTCATGGGGTCCTTGTCCATGGAGCCTTTTTTCATGCCGTCTTTCGACATGGACCCCTTGGCCATGGGGTCTTTCTTCATGCAGTCCTTGGACATGGAGTCCTTGTCCATGGCGCCTTTTTCCATGCAGTCCTTGGACATCGAATCCTTGGCCATGGGGTCTTTCTTCATGCCCTCCTTGCCCATTGAGTCCTTGGCCATTGAATCCTTGGCCATCCCATCCTTGGCCATGTCCTCTGCAGCGAAAGCCGAGGCGCTGGCGAAAGCGATGCAGGTGGCGAGCAGGGTGGTAGTGAGCTTGTTCATTTGAAGCCTCCAGTTGAGGTTGCGGTTTGCACACAGTTGGCTTGGTTCCATGGAACTTGGCCTCGCGCTTTCTTCGGCAGCCGAGGGGCCGTGAGCGCCTCTCAGCTGCCTCCGAACCAGTTGTAGCCCTGGTCTTCCCAGTAGCCACCGGGATAGGTGTTGGTGACGAACATGGCCGTGATGTGCTTGGGGTTCTTGTAGCCCAGCTTGGTCGGCATGCGCAGCTTCATCGGAAAGCCGTACTTGGGCGGCAGGGGCTGTCCGTCGTAGGTCAGCGTCAGCAGCGTCTGCGGGTGCAGCGCGGTGGGCATGTCGATGCTGGTGTAGTAGTCGTCCGCGCATTTGAAGCCGACGTACTTGGCGCTGGTGTCGGCACCGATGCGGTGCAGGAAGTCGGCAAAGCGCACGCCGCCCCATCTGCCGATGGCGCTCCAGCCTTCCACGCAGATGTGGCGCGTGATCTGGTCGGTCTGCGGCATGGCGCGCAGTTCGGCCAGCGTCCAGGCGTGCTTGTCGGCCACCATGCCGGTCACTTCGAGCCGGTAGCTGGCCTCGTCGACCTCGCGGCACTTCGTCTTCGCCGTAGAAGGCATTGAACGGGAACGGGCGGGTGATCTCGGCCTCGGGATAGGTCGGCGCGAGCTGCGTCGGGCTGAAGATCAGGCCCTGCACCTTGTCGTTGAAGCGCGAGATCTGCGTGAGCGCGGCTTCGACACTGGCGTTGTCGCTGATGCTGCAGCCTGTGAGCAGCGACAGGCCGCCGAGCGTGAGCGAGCGCTGCAGGAAGGCGCGGCGCGCGGGCTGGTCGAGCTTGCCTGCAATCAGCGCGCGGGCCTCGCGCACCACGGCTTCGCCGTCGATGTCGAGCAATGTGTGGGCTTTGAGGATTTTCATCATGCTCTGGGCGTGCGGCCGCCGAGCATCGTGAGCAGGGTGCGGGGCACCAGGGCCACCATCACGAGGTGGACGACGACGAAAGGCAACGAGCGCGGCCATGGCGAAGAAGTGGATGCGACGCGCAAACTCGTAGCCGCCCAGCAGATCGCGCAGCACGGGGAACTGCACCGACTTCCACAGCACCAGGCCCGACAGCACGAGCACGATCGATGTCGAGCATCACGAACAGGTAGGCCAGCTTCTGCACGTTGTTGTAGTGGCGCGGGTCGGCATGCGAGAGCTTGCCCTGCAGGGCGGCCAACACGTCGTGCAGCAGGCCGCGCGGCGACAGCGGGAAGAACTTGCGGGTCCAGCCGGCCGCTGACGATGTTGAGCGCCAGGTACACCAGGCCGTTGAACACCAGCAGCCACATCGCCGCAAAGTGCCACTGCAGCGCGCCGCCCAGCCAGCCGCCGAGCGTGATGCCGGCCGGGAATGGCGAACGGAAAGAACGGCGACGCGTTGTAGATGCGCCAGCCGCTGGTCACCAGGATCACCACGGCCAGGGCGTTGAGCCAGTGCGTGATGCGCATCCAGCGCGGATGGATGGGCCGGCCATCGGCCGGGGCGGCCGCAGCGGCAACAGGGGCGACGACGGTGTGGTTCATGGGGCGGATTGTTGGGCGCACCCCCTGGCCGATTCATCACGCAAAGTTCAATTAATCGTGATAACTCGAAACCGCATATCGCAGGACAATGGCGGCCTATGGCCACCGCCAAGCGCGTACTGATCGTCGAGGACGACGCCCACATCGCGGAGCTTCTGCGCATGCATCTGCGCGACGAGGGCTATGCCGTGGAGCACGCCGCCGACGGCCACGCCGGCCTGCGCGAACTCGAGCGCAGCCAGCTGGGATGCGCTGGTGCTCGACCTGATGCTGCCGGGCGATCGACGGTCTCGAAATCTGCCGCCGGGCCCGCGCCATGGCGCGCTACACGCCGATCATCATCATCAGCGCACGCTCGAGCGAGGTGCACCGCATCCTCGGCTGGAGCTGGGCGCCGACGACTATCTGGCCAAGCCTTTCTCGGTGCTGGAACTGGTGGCCCGTGTGCAAAGCGCTGCTGCGGCGTACCGACGCACTGGCCCGCAATGCGCGCATGGAATCGGGCAGTCTGACGCTCGGCGAGCTCGACATCGACCCCTGGCACGCGAGGTGCGCGTCGATGGCAAGCTCATCGAGCTCACGCCGCGCGAGTTCGACCTGCTGTACTTCTTCGCCCGCCACCCCGGACAAGGTGTTCTCGCGGCTCGACCTGCTCAACCAGGTCTGGGGCTACCAGCACGACGGCTACGAGCACACCGTCAACACGCACATCAACCGGCTGCGCACCAAGGTCGAAACCGACCCGGCGCAGCCGCGGCGCATCCTCACGGTGTGGGGCCACGGCTACAAGCTGTCAACCTCTGCCAACGGGGAGGACGCGCCATGATGGCCTGGGCCACCTTGTCGCGGCGGCTGTCGGCCGTGTTCGCGGTGCTGTTGCTGGCGTGCTGCGGCGCGTCGGTCTGGTTGCAGGTGCGCTCCAGCGGCACGCACGAGCAGGAAGTCATTCAACGCCTGTCGAGCGGCCTGGCAGCGCACATCGCCGAGAACCCCGAGCTGATGCAGCCGGACGGCCTCAACCAGGCAGCGGTGAAAGATCTGTTCGACAAGCTCATGGCCGTCAACCCGAGCGTGGAGGTCTACCTGCTGGGGCTGGACGGCCGCATCGAGGCCCAGGCCGCGCCGCCCGGGCACCTGAAGCGCGACAGGGTCGACCTGGCGACCGATTCGCGCGCTGCTGGCGGGCGGGCCGCTGCCGATCGTCGGCGACGACCCGCGCAGCCTCGACACCTCCAAGGTGTTCAGCGCCGCGCCGCTGCGCATGGACGGGGCGCGACGCGGGCTATGTCTATGTGGTGCTGCAGGGCGAAGACCACGATGCGCTGGTCGCCAACATGGCAGCCGACAACGTGCTGCGCACCACGCTCTGGTCGATGGCCTGGTGGCGCTGCTGGGGCTGCTGGCGGGGCTGGCTGCCTTTCGCCTGATCACGCGGCCGCTGCGCGAGCTGACGGCGGCGGTCCAGCGTTTCGAGACCGAGGGCATTGCCTCGCTGCAAAGCGAGACGCCGCGGCTGGAGCGCCTGTCGCGGGGCGGCGACGAGATCGCGCAACTGGGCCAGGCCTTCGCGCAGATGACGCAGCGCATCGCCGAGCAATGGCGCGAGCTCACGCTGCAGGACCAGCAGCGCCGCGAGCTGTTCGCCAACATCTCGCACGACCTGCGCACGCCGCTCACATCGCTGCACGGCTATCTCGAAACCTTGCTGCTGAAAGCCGGCACGCTCGACCAGGCGGAACGGCGGCGCTACCTGGAAATCGCGCTGGACCAGAGCCGTAAGGTCGGTCGCCTGGCGCAGGAGGTGTTCGAGCTGGCACGGCTCGAATACGGCGTGGTCAAGCCCGAGAAGGAGAGCTTCGCGCTGGCCGACCTGGTGCAGGACGTGTTCCAGAAGTTCGAGCTGGCGGCCGAGGCGCGCCACCAACGGCTCATCGCCGACATCGCGCCGGGCCTGCCGGTGGTGTCGGCCGACCTCGGCATGATCGAGCGCGTGCTGACCAACCTGCTCGACAACGCCATCCGCCACACCCCGGTGGGCGGCGAGATCGTGGTGCAGTTGCGCGCCCAGAATGCGGGCGTCACGGTGCAGGTGAGCGACACGGGTCCAGGCATTCCGGGCGAGCTGCAGAAGTCGCTTTTCATGCGCCCGGTGTTCATGGGCGGCTCGCGCAGCGACAGCACGGGCAGCGGTGGGCTGGGTCTCGTGATCGTGCAAGCGCATCCTGCAATTGCACGGCAGCGACATCCAGCTGGTGCAGCAGCCCGACAAGGGGGCGGTGTTCCGTTTTCAGCTCGCTGGCGCCGAGGGCTCTTGAGGGGCCCCAGCCTGCTCAGGCCAGCAGTTCCGCCGCCAGCCACCCGCGCAAGCTGTTCAAAAACGCCCACTGCTGCACACGGGCCGCATCTTCCACGCGCACCACGGCCTCGCTCAAGCGCCCTTCGCGCAGCGCGACGGCGCGGCCCACGCCCGGCAGCAGGCCGCAGGCGAGCGGCGGCGTGACCCAGCGGCGGCCGATCCGCATCGCCACGTTGCCGCGTGTGCATTCGGTGATTTCGCCTTCGGCGTTCCATAGCAGGGTGTCGAACACGCCGCTCTGCAAGGGCTCGAACGCCGCGTAGTGGGCGCGGCGCGTGGTCTTGTAGCGCACGAATTCACCGTGCGCCTCTTCCAACGGGCGATCGGCCATTTGCAGGCGCACGGGCTCCAGCGTGGCTTGCATGGCAAAGGCTTCGGCGCGCGGCGTGCCTGCGGCGCCGAGCAAGAGACGCACACGCCATAGGCCCTGCGGGTGGGCCTGCGCCAGTGCCTGCAGGCACTGCTCTACCCGCACAGCCGCCCACGCATAGCCAAAATGCGCGGCGGCGTCCTGCAGGCGCGCCAGGTGGTCTGCCAGGTTGCGCAGCTGGCCGTCGTCCAGCGCCAGGGTTTCGAGCAGGTCAAACGGCTGGCTGGCGCGCTCCACAAATGCGCGCTTGTGGCGCCATTCGTTCCATTCGGCATCCGGCTCGGCGCTGGAGGTGATGCCGCTGCCGATGCCGCAGCGCGCCTGACCGTCCTTGAGCACCACGGTGCGGATCGGCACGTTGAAGGTGGCGCGGATGCCGCCCTGGCCAACCTGACCATCGGGCCGCACCACGCCCACGGCGCCGCAGTAGATGCCGCGCGGCCCGGCCTCCAGTGCGTGGATGGCCTGCATGGCGCGCACCTTGGGCGCGCCGGTGATGGAGCCGCAGGGGAACAGCGCGCCAAACACATCGGCCAGTTGCGTGCCGGGCCGCGTGCGCGCCTGCACGTCGGAGGTCATCTGCCACACCGCGGGCAGGGCCTCGGTGTGGAACAGCCCGGGCACCTGCACGCTGAAGGGCTGAGCGATGCGCGAGAGGTCGTTGCGCAGCAGGTCCACGATCATGACGTTTTCAGCGCGCTCTTTGGGGCTGGCGCGCAGTGCGGCGGCGTTGGCGGCGTCCTGCTCGGGCGTGGCGCCGCGCGGGGCCGTGCCCTTCATGGGGCGGGTCAGGATGTGGCCCTCTTCGGCGCCGCTGCGCCAGTCGAAGAACAGCTCGGGCGAGACCGACAGCACCTGCTCATCGCCCATGTCGATGTAGGCCGCGTAGCCGCCGGGCTGCGCGCGCTGCAGCGCGCCAAACAGCGCACGCGCGGGCTCGGCGCCGCCGCCGTGCAGCGCGGCCAGCAGGGGCGCCGTGTAGTTGACCTGGTAGTACTCGCCGCGGGCGATGGCCTGGTGGATGGCGCCGAGCGCGGCATCGAAGTGCGCGCGCTCGGGGCCGGCCTGCCAGCGCAGTTCGGGCGCGTCCTCGGCCAGCGTCGCCTCGGGCCAGGGCAGCGCTGCATCGTAGACGGCAAACCAGGCCAGCGGGCCGTCTGCAGCGTGGGTCTGGAATACAGGGTCGAAGGCCGGCGCGGCCTCGTAACGCAGCGCGCCCACGCACCAGGCGCCTTGCGCGGCAGCGGCCTGCACGGCGTCGAGCACGGCGCGCACCTCGCGCGGCGCGTGCGCCAGCAGCAGCGCGCGCGGCGTGCCAAAGGCGTGGCGCAGGCGCGGCGCGGCGCGGTCCAGAGGGTCCGAGAAGTCAATCAGTGCGGTAATGGTCAAATCGGCCTCTAACGCTTATGGGGCAAGCGCTGACAGCTATTGAAAAGAGAGTTTCGGGTGTGCGCCACCCTCGCCCGGTCGCTTACGCGGCGCCCAGGTGCGGCACCAGGCCGGCCGTGGGCTGGCCGCTTTTCAGCGCGGCGGTGAAGGCCAGCATGCGGTCGATCGGCAGGCGCGCGCGCGGGATGATGGCCGGGTCCACATGGATCGCGTTGCTGCCGCTCTCGAGCACCTGGGCCACGCCAGCGAGGCCATTCATCGCCATCCACGGGCAGTGCGCGCAGCTCTTGCAGGTGGCGCTGTTGCCGGCGGTGGGCGCTTCGATGAACACCTTGCCGGGGTTGAGCGTGCGCAGCTTGTGCATCATGCCGTTGTCGGTCGCGACGATGAACTCGCGCGCGTCCATCTCCTGCGCGGCCTTGAGGATGCCCGAGGTCGAGCCCACGGCGTCGGCCAGCGCGATCACGTCGGCGGGCGACTCGGGGTGCACCAGCACCTTGGCCTGCGGGTGTTCCTGCTTGAGGGCCTCCAGCTCGAAGGCCTTGAACTCGTCGTGCACGATGCAGGCGCCGTTCCACATCACCATGTCGGCGCCGGTCTCGCGGCGGATGTAGTCGCCCAGGTGGCGGTCGGGCGCCCAGAGGATCTTGTGGCCCTGGTCCTTGAGCGCGCGCACGATGTCGAGCGCGCAGCTCGACGTGACCAGCCAGTCGGCGCGCGCCTTCACGGCCGCGCTGGTGTTGGCGTAGACGACCACGGTGCGGTCGGGGTGCGCGTCGCAAAACGCGCTGAATTCATCGATCGGACAGCCCAGGTCGAGCGAGCAGGTCGCGTCGAGGTCGGGCATCAGCACGCGTCTTCTCGGGCGAGAGGATCTTGGCCGTCTCGCCCATGAAGCGCACGCCCGAGACGACCAGCGTCTGCGCGGCATGGTCGCGGCCAAAGCGCGCCATCTCCAGCGAGTCGCTGACGATGCCGCCGGTCTCTTCGGCCAGGTCCTGCAGGTCGGGGTGCACGTAGTAGTGCGAGACCATGACCGCGTTCTTTTCTTTCAACAGGCGGCGGATCCTGTCCTTGAGCGCCATGCGCTCGGTCGGCGTGGGCTCGGCGGGCACGCGCGCCCAGGCGTGCTTGGTGCTGCAGACCGTGTCGCCCGCGGGCTGCTCGTATTCGACTTCCTTGATGGCGATGGTGGTCATGCGAATTCCTCGAGGCGCATCGAGAAGTCGGTGGCCTTGACGTCCTTGGTGAGGGTGCCGATGGAGATGCGGTCCACGCCGGTTTCTGCAAGAGCGCGCAGGCCTTCGAGCGTGACGCCGCCCGAGATTTCGAGGATCGCGCGGCCCGCGTTCAGGCGCACGGCCTCGTGCAGCAGGGCCAGCGGCATGTTGTCGAGCAGCACCATCTGTGCGCCGGCGCCCAGGGCCTCGTCGAGCTGGGCCAGGGTTTCGACCTCGATCTCGATGAACTGCGCGCGCGCCGCCACCTGCTGGGCCGCACGCAGCACGGCGGTGACGCCGCCGGCGGCGGCGATGTGGTTCTCTTTGATGAGCACGGCGTCGTGCAGGCCGATGCGGTGGTTGGTGCCGCCGCCCTTGCGCACGGCATATTTTTGCGCCAGGCGCAGGCCGGGCAGGGTCTTGCGCGTGTCCACGATCTGCGCGCGCGTGCCGCGCACGGCCTCGACATAGGTGGCGGTCTTGGTGGCGACGGCCGAGAGCAGCTGCAGGAAGTTGAGCGCGGTGCGCTCGGCGCTGAGCAGCGCGCGCGCGTTGCCGGCGATCTCGAGCACCACCTGGTCGGCGGCGCAGCGCTGGCCCTCGGCGACGTGCCAGGTCAGGCGCACGCCGGGGTCGAGCGCACGCAGTGCGGCCTCGGCCCAGGGCGCGCCGCACACGATGGCGCTCTCGCGCGCGAGCACACGGGCGCGCACGGTGCGCGTGGGATCGATCAGGCCGGCAGTGAGATCACCGCTGCCCAGGTCTTCCTGCAGGGCGCGCGCCACGTCGAGCAGCACCTGGGAGAGCATGGAATTGTCCGTTTCGTCTGCAAAATATGTCATGCCGTGGAGCATAGCGGCTTCGACTAGACTCGCCGCTCCCGAGGACTTTGGAAGAACGCCGCCATGCCAGACACTCCCGCGCAGCCTTCGGCGCCGGCCAGCGCCACGCCCTACGGCACCCTGCCTCCGGCCTCGCCCCTGCCCCAGCGCCGCCCCGTGAGCCTGCCGCGCCTGCAGGAGATGCACGCGCGCGGCGAGAAGATCACCATGCTCACGGCCTACGACGCCACCTTCGCCGCCGTGGCCGATGCCGCGGGCGTCGAATGCCTGCTGGTCGGCGATTCGCTCGGCATGGTCTGCCAGGGCCTGCCCAGCACGCGTGGGCGTGCACGCTCGACGACCATGGTCTACCACACCGAAAGCGTGGCGCGTGGCCTGCACCGCGTGCAGGGCACGGCCTGGCTGATCGCCGACCTGCCGTTCGGCAGCTACCACGCAGTCGAAGGAGCAGGCGCTTGCGCAGCGCCTGCGCGCTGATGCAGGCCGGCGCGCACATGGTCAAGCTCGAAGGCGGCGGCTGGACCACCGAGACCGTGCGCTTCCTGGTCGAGCGCGGCATTCCGGTCTGCGCCCACCTGGGCCTGACGCCGCAGACGCGTGCACGCGCTCGGCGGCTACCGCGTGCAGGGCAAGACGCGACGAGGCCGCGCCGACTGCTGCGCCGCCAGGCGCGCGAGCTGCAGGACGCGGGCGCCGCGATGCTGGTGCTCGAGATGGTGCCGGCCGCGCTGGCCGCCGAGCTCACCGCGCGAACTCGCGCACTGCCCGACGATCGGCATCGGCGCCGGCCAGCGGCACCGCCGGCCAGGTGCTGGTGCTGCACGACATGCTCGGCATGAACCTCGGGCAAGATGCCGCGCTTCGTGCGCAACTTCATGGCCGACGCGGCGGCATCGTCGCGGCGCCATCGAGGCCTACGTGCGCGCCGTCAAGGACGGCAGCTTTCCCGACAACGCGCTGCACGCCTGGTAGCGCCGCACGCCCTGACTGCACACTCGGCTTGCCCGGAGCCTGCCATGCACATCGTCCACACCATCGCCGAACTGCGCGCGCGCGCTGGCCGCTCAGCGCGACCCGGCCTTCGTGCCCACCATGGGCAACCTGCACGACGGCCACCTGGCGCTGGTGCAGCAGGCCCGGCCGCTGGGCGACGTCGCTGGTCGCCAGCATCTTCGTCAACCGCCTGCAGTTCCTGCCGCACGAGGACTTCGACAGCTACCCGCGCACCTGGGAGCGCCGACTGCGCAGCAGCTGCGAGGCCGCCGGCTGCGACGTGCTGTTCGCGCCCGCGCGAGCACGAGCTCTACCCCGAGCCGCAGACCTTCAAGGTGCAGCCCGACCCGCCGCTGGCCGACATCCTCGAAGGGCAGTTCCGCCCCGGCTTCTTCACCGGCGTGTGCACGGTGGTGATGAAGCTGTTCGCACGTGCGTGCAGCCGGCGCGTGGCGGTGTTCGGCCAGAAGGACTACCAGCAGCTGATGGTGCTCCGGCGCATGGCGCAGCAGTTCGCGCTGCCCATCGACATCGTGGCGCGGCGACGACGCAGCGCGCCGCCGACGGCCTGGCGCTGTCGCTCGCGCAACGGCTACCTGGGCGAGGCCGAGCGCGCCGAGGCCATGCGCGCTGTCGCGCGCGCTGCGCGCGAGGCCGCCGCGGCTGCGCGCGGGCGCGCGCGACAGTCGCCGCGCTGGAAGCGCGCGCCATGGCCGCGCTGGCGCGCGCGCGGCTGGCAGCCCGACTACCTCGCCGTGCGCCGCCGCAGCGACCTGCAGCCGCCGCTGGCCGGCGACGCCGCCGGCAGCCTGGTGGTGCTGGGCGCGGCGCGCCTGGGCAACACGCGGCTGATCGACAACTTCGAGGTCTGAGAAGCCTTTGGACAACCCGCCATGGCCGCACCTTCTGCTCCCCGGCGCGGGCCGGCGCGGCCGCCGCAGCGCCGCGTCGCGCAGGCCGCGCCCGCCGCGCCGCGCCTGCTGCTGCTGAACAAGCCGTTTGACGTGCTGACGCAGTTCAGCGACGGCGCGGGCCGCGCCACGCTCAAGGACTTTGTCGACGTGCCCGGCGTCTACCCGGCCGGGCGCCTGGACCGCGACAGCGAGGGCCTGCTGCTCCTGACCAACGACGGCCAGCTGCAGGCGCGCATTGCCGACCCGCGCCACAAGCTCGCCAAGACCTACTGGGTGCAGGTCGAAGGCACGCCCAGCGCGGCGCAGCTGCAGCAGCTGTGCGCGGGCGTGCTGCTCAACGACGGCATGACCCGGCCCGCCGAGGCGCGCCTGCTCGACGCGCCCGCGCTGTGGCCGCGCGACCCGCCCGTGCGCTTTCGCCAGAGCATTCCAACGCACTGGCTCGAGCTGGTGATCCGCGAAGGCCGCAACCGCCAGGTGCGGCGCATGACGGCCGCCGTCGGCCTGCCGACGCTGCGGCTGGTGCGGGTGCGCATCGGCCCCTGGGCGCTCGACGGCCTGCAGCCGGGCCAGTGGCGCGAAGTGCCCGCGCGGTGGCCCGTTGCCGCCCCCATCTGACCCAAGCCCAACGCGGGCGCCGCTTCAGGCACCGTCGCCCACGTTGCCGGTCACAGGCAGCACGATGCCGGTGATGTAGCTCGAGCAGCACGGCGCTGCCAGGAACACATACGCGGGCGAGAGCTCCTCGGGCTGCGCCGGCCGGCCCAGGTCGGTGTCCTGGCCAAACTGGGCGATGTCGTCGGGCGACTGGTCGGCCGGGTTGAGCGGCGTCCACACCGGGCCGGGCGCGATGGCGTTGACGCGGATGCCCCGGTCGGCCACGTTGGCCGCCAGCGCCTTGGTGAAGGCGTGGATGGCGCCCTTGGTGGTCGAATAGTCGAGCAGCTCCTTGCTGCCGCGCAGACCGGTGACCGAGCCGGTGTTGATGATGCAGGAGCCGCGCTCAAGGTGCGGCAGAGCCGCTTTGGCCATGTGGAAGTAGCCATAGACGTTGGTGCGCAGGGTCTCGTCAAAGCGCTCTTCGCTCAGCTCCTCGAGCGACGCCGCGTGCTCCTGGAAGGCCGCGTTGTTGACCAGCACCTGCAGGCCGCCAAACGCCTTGACGGTCTGCTCGACCGCCGCCTTGCAGAACGCCGCGTCCTTGACGTCGCCCGGGATCAGCAGGCAGCGCCCGCCTTCCTTCTCGACATGGGCGCGCGTGGCCTCGGCGTCTTCGTGTTCGTTGAGGTAGACGATGGCCACATTGGCGCCTTCGCGCGCGAACAGCACGGCCACGGCCCGGCCGATGCCCGAGTCGCCGCCCGTGATCAGCGTGGAGAAGCCCTGGAGCTTGCCGCTGCCCTGGTAGTGCGGAGCCTCGAACCGGGGCTTGAGTTCCATGTCGGCTTCGAGGCCGGGCTTGCGCAGGTGCTGGCGCGGCAGCGGAGGCGCAGGCTGGGCATGGCCGGGGCCCGGTGCGGGGGGTTTATCCGCGTCTTTGCCCTTCTGGTCTGGCGGATTTTGGGCGGCCTCGGCTTCCTTGCGGTCCTGCTCCTGCTGCAGGCGCACATGGGTGGCTGGGGTGTCCTGGTGCTGCGCATGGGCTGCATGGCTGTCGTCGTTCTTGGAATTCATGGAAAAACCTCCTGGTGTGAGAACGCACTGTGGCAACGGATCCATGCCACACGGCAAACGCCGTGCCCAGCCCGGCCGCAGAGCACTGCCGCACTGGTTGGCATGCCATTTGCCACCGGAACATGCCTTTCTCCCTACAACCCTCAGGAGCCACGCCATGAAAAATTTTTCTTTGACCCCCCTTGTACTCGCCGCTGCCATGGCGCTGTCCTTGCCTGCAGCCGCACAGTCCGGCGGCGCCGCGGCAGCGGCAGCGGTAGCGCTGGCAGTGCCGGCACCGGCGCTGCGGGCGGCATGGGACCCAGCGGCAGCAGCGGCACTGGCAGCGGAACCGGGGGCGGTAGCGGCACCAGCGGCACCAGCGGCACCAGCGGCACCAGCGGCACCAGCGGCAGCATGGCGTCCACCCCGGCCGCATCGGGCGCCTCTGCCAAGGCAGGCGCCGTCGCTGCGGCGGACCGCACTTTCATGATGAAGGCGGCAGGCTCGGGCATGTACGAGGTCGAGGCCTCGCGGATGGCTGCGCAGCGCGCCAGCAGCAGCGAGGTCAAGGATTTCGCGCAGATGATGGTCTCCGACCATGAAAAGGCCAATCAGGAGTTGATGGCGCTGGCCAGCGCCCGCGGCGTGAGCCTGCCCCAGCAGCTGCCCGCCGACAAGCGCAAGGAGGTCGACGAGCTCTCCAAGGCAAAGAATTTCGATGCCGAATACATGCGCGACACCGGCGTGAAGGAACACAAGGCGGCCGTGGCCATGTTTGAAAAAGCCAGCACCTCGGCCAAAGACCCTGAACTCAAGAGCTGGGCGGCGCAAAAGCTCCCGACGCTGCGGGAGCACCTGGCGCACGCGCAGCAGATCAAGCCCGGCAACGGTAAGGCCGCGGCAAGCCGCAGCGGAGCAGCCGCAGGCGCGAGCTCCAGCAGTGGCAGCAGCATGGGTGCTGGCGGTACGGCCCGATGAACAGCGGCGCGGCGAACGGAGGGACCTCGGGCAGCGGCGCCGCCCACGTTGACCGATCCGCGGCGTGCTCGCCGCGGCCGCGTTGCGGCACCTTACTTGCCGTGCGTAGCCCCGGCGTTGCTGGCTTCGTAGCCCTTGAGCTTGTTGTAGAGCGTCTTGAGGCTCACCCCCAGGGCGGCAGCCGTGCGTTCCTTGTGGTTGTCGAAATGCCGCAGGGTGCGCAGGATGAGTTGCTGCTCCACGTCGGCCAGCGAACTGCCCAGCGGAAAGCTCAGCGCATCGCTGCCTGTCGGTCTCCCGGCATCTGCGCCGCGCGGCGCGATGGCGGGGGTCGGGCCGTTGGTCGGCAGCCACTCGTCGGTGATGGCGGCGCCCTCGGCCATCACATAGGCGCGTTGCAGCACATTGCGCAGTTCGCGCACGTTGCCGGGCCACTGGTAGGCCTGCAGCCGCTGCAGCGCCGCCGGCGTGAGCTGTTTGGGCGCGCCCTCGCGCTGGCCGATTTCGCGCAGGAAGTGCTGGCCCAGCAGCTCGATGTCATCGAGGCGCCCGCGCAGCGGTGGCAGCACGATCGGGAACACGTTGAGCCGGTAGAGCAGGTCCTCGCGCAACGCGCCGGCTTCCACGGCGCCCATCGGGTCGCGGTTGGTGGCAGCGACGATGCGCACGTCGGTGCTGCGCTCGACGCTCGAGCCCACGCGCATGAAGGTGCCGGTTTCGAGCACACGCAACAGCTTGACCTGCAGCTCCAGCGGCATCTCCGTGACCTCGTCGAGGAACAGGGTGCCGCCGTGGGCGCGCTCGAAGAACCCCTGGTGCTGGCGGTCGGCGCCGGTAAAGCTGCCCTTTTCGTGGCCGAAGATCTCGCTTTCCATCAGGTGCGGCGAAATCGCCCCGCAGTTGACCGCGAGAAAAGGCTGCTTGCGCCGTCGGCTGAGGTCGTGCACCGTCTGCGCCACCAGCTCCTTGCCGGTGCCGCTTTCGCCGACGATGAACACCGTCACCGAGGTGCCCGCCACGCGCGCGATTTGTTCGTACACGCGCTGCATCGGCTGCGACCGGCCGACCAGGTGGCCAAAGCGCCCGGTGTCGTGCAGGCTTTGCCGCCACGACTGCAGTTCGGCCGCGATGACCGAGGGGCGCATGACGCGCGAGAGCACACCGCGCAGGTGCGTGATGTTGACGGGTTTGACCAGGTAGTCGGCTGCGCCCAGGCGCAGCGCCTCGATCGAGGTCTCGAGCGTGGCGTGGCCGGTGACCAGCACCACCTGCGCGTTGCACAGCAGCGACTGCTCGCCGAACAGCGACAGGCCGCTGCCGTCGGGCAGGTGCAGGTCGAGCAGCACGAGGTCGGGTGCCTGCAGCGCCATGCGCTTTCGCGCTTCGGCAAGCGTATGGGCAGTGGCAACGCTGTACCCTTCTGATTCGATCAGTGCCGCAAGCATTTCTGCCGCGTCAGCATCGTCATCCACGATCAGCGCAAGTCCCATGCAGATCCTCCACTTAACGTTATGTAACGCGGAGGGAAATTATGATCTGCCGGACCTGTCGGGCTGTAACGCCGTGTATACCTTACGGGCAGTGCCGAGTTGCACAGCAGGCGCCGCAAAAATGCGTTTCAACCGTCTGCGCTGGGCCGCTCAATGCAGCTTGATGGTGGGCTGGTAGCTGCGGGCCAACCACTGCGCCAATAGGCGTGCCGACGCCCTGCTCCAGCCATGGATGGCCACTTCGTGGCGGCGGTACAGCCATTCGTAGAGCCAGCGGGCGCTGGCGCCCTGGATGAAGTAATCGCGGCTGTCGCGCCCGAACCGCGTGGTGAGGTTGCCGGTGGCACCATGCTCGGCCAGCGAGACGATGGCTCCGCTGCTCTCGAACTGAAATGGCAGCGCGTTGCGCGCCTGACCGGCCAGCGCATGGGCCAGGTAACGGGCCTGGGCGGCAGCGATCTGCGCGGTATACGGAGCGGGCTTGCCCGTGGCGGGATCGGTCCACTCGGCGCAGTCTCCGAGCGCATAGACACCGGGCAAGCCGATGCACTGCAGCTGCGCGTCCACGCGCACGCGCCCCGAGGGCGAAAGCGGAAGCCCCGGCATGCCCGCAAACACCCGCGGCCCCTGTATGCCAGCAGTCCAGATCTTGAGCTGCGCCTCCATGCGCTGCCCATTGCCCAGCACCACACCCTCGGCATCCACCGCGCTCACGCGCTCGCCCAGCACCAGCTGGACGTTCTGGCGCCGCAGCACGGCAGCCGCGTATTCGGACAAGGGCAGAGGGTTGGCACTCAGCAGCCGGTCCGCCGCTTCGACCACAGTGAGACTGATCTGCTGGGGCCGCAGTCCCTGGGCGTAGAGCCGCAGCTCGTCGATGGCGTGGCGCAGCTCGGCAGCCAGCTCAACACCCGTGGCGCCGCCCCCGACAATGACCACGGACAGACTCTGCTGCTGGCCGTGTACCAGCCTGAGGGCGGCCACCAGCAAAGCGTCGCGTATCTTCATTGCCTGTTGCGGCGTGTTCAGAAACAGGCAGTGCTCCTTGGCACCGGGCGTTCCGAAATCGTTTTCTTCGCTGCCCAGCGCGAGCACCAGGCACCCATAGGGAATGCGGCGCACGGGCATGATGGTTTCACCGTCCGCCCCTGCAAGCTCTCCCAGGACAATGCTGCGCTCGTGCCAATCGATGGCCTGCAGAGCGCCCAGTTCAAAACGGTAGCCATGCACGCGGGCATGGCTGAGATAAGAACTCTCTGCATCCACCGGACTTTGCATGGCCGTGGCAATTTCATGCAGCCGCGGCTTCCAGAGATGGGCCAGCGCATGGTCGACCAGCACCACCCTCGCCTCTGCTGAGGCCCTGCGCCCACGCAGGCGGCGGCACAGGCGCGTCACCAGCTCCAGCCCCCCGGCGCCGCCCCCCACAACCACGAGAGGCAGCTGTGGGGTGGGCGGCGGTGTGGGTTCTGCAGCGTCCAAGGTGATCTCCTGCGCAGGATGGCAGCCGCCACGGTGGGCCCCGGCCGTGCGCTGCGGTGCGGGATCAGACGGCCAGGGGTTGTGCAGTCACCGTGTCTGTTGCTGCACCGGCGCTGGCGTCGTCCAGCGTCAGGCGGGCAACGAGACTGCGCACCTGCGCCAGGTGTTGCGCCTCCTGGTTCCTCGCCACCGAGAAGCTGTCGGCAATGTCGTTGTGCCCGGCCGCGCGCGCCAGCTCGATCAGCATGCTCCAGCCGGCGTTGTCGATCAGCTCGGCGTTGAGCACCACCGCCAGCGACTGCAGGAGCGAGGTTCTTGGGTCGTTGATGGCCTGCACCAGGCCCATGCCCTGCACCCCCACGAGGTCGGCGCAGGGTGTCTGGGCCGTGGGGTCGGCGCCCAGCGTTTTGATCGCCTCGGTGACCAGCCCGAGGTGCTCGAGCTCCTGCTGCCGAAACAGCGTGAGCGTCTGCACCTCGTCATGGGTGAGCAGGTCGGGCACCGAGCGGCACTTGACCAGCAGCGTGTCGTAGAGCCGCACGCCAGCGCGCTCGAAAGCCAGGCGTTCGCCGAGCTTGTCGACGAGCACCTGCGGGCGCTTGCCAGTGACCAGATCCACACTGGACTTGACCATGCCCTTGAGGGTACCGGGTGGCGGCACCGAGCCCAGGCCCTCGCTGGCATCGGCGTACTCGAGGCGGATCTGCATGTCGCCGCGTTCGGCGTCGGTGGGCGGGGCAAACTTATCCATGCTGGCCTGCATGTCGGCGGTGGAAAACGGCGACATCTGCACGCCGGTGCGGTTCATGCCGAGTTGGGTTTTGGTTTCCATGGGATTTCTCCATTTCATTCATGGGAAGGCCGGGCGCCGCCGCTCAGGCGGCCTTGCGCGCCAGCTCGGTGCCCGGGCGCCAGCGGTAGCCGGTGGCGACCATTTCGGTGGGCGAGCCGGCCGAATTGACGTAGGCGCGGTAGTCCAGCGAGCGCTGGGGCTCCTGGTCCTTGCCGACGAACTGCGGCCCGTCGGCGCGCAGGTCCACCTCGGCGGCGAGCACCTTGCGCACGAATTCGCGCTGCGAGGTCTGCGGGATCGGGTCGGGAAGCGTGGCCGGCAGGATCTCTGCCACGTCGCGCTTGCCGATGCGCTCGAAATGCTCGATGGCCACGTGCAACTGGCCCAGTTCGTAGTCCAGGAAGCGCTCCCACAGGGCCTTGATGCGCGGGTTGGTCTCCTGCTCGGCGCAACCGTGGTAGTTGTAGACCTCGGTGGCCTCGTGCAGCACCCACTTTTCCAGCCAGCTCTCGGTCGGGTCCATGATCGACTCGTACTGCGTCACGTGCTGCTCCTCGATCGAGGCAATCTCGGCGTACAGCAGCCGCGCCATCGGGTCGGAGAACAGCGGCCCGACGTTCATGTAGTAGTTGTGCGTCTGCTGCTCGGCCGCCATGATCGTGAGCGCATGCATCTTCGACAGCGGCGCGGCGGACGTGCGGTCGTACGGCGTGCGCAGGTCGTCGAGCGGGTCGCGGTGCTCCACCACCGTGGGGCGGCCCGGCAAGATGTCGGTGTAGCTTTGAAGGATGTTGTTGGCGTCCTTGCCTTCGAGGCGGTCCAGCAGCGCCGAGTAGCGGTGCATGTGGTCGAAGTCTTCCAGCAGACCGAAGCGGTAGACCTGCGCGAGGTACGGGTCGGGCTCGCGCAGCGCGACGCCGGCGGTGATCTCGATGGCCACCTGCTCATAGGCGATGGTGGTTTCCAGCGGCGAGTGGTCGGCGCCGATCAGCCAGTTGATCGTGGTGGCCTGGTGCTGCTCGACGCGGCGCAACTGCGCCAGGATCGGCTGCAGCGGGCCGTTCATGCGGGCACAGGCGTGCGAGAACTTCAGCGCCTCCAGTTCGATGCCGTTCATCAAAATGATGCGCACCCGGGTGTAGGCGTCGTCGTCGAGCTTGCTGATGGGCTTTTGCACCATGTCGCGCCAGGTGAAACGCTGGCGCTCCAGGGCGATGCCGCGGTTGTCAAAGATGTTCAGTGCCATGGGAGCTCCCTGAAGGTGAGGGGAAAATGCAAAACGGCGCCAGCACGCAGGCTCACGCGCCTCAGCCGCCGTCCGTGGAAGGGGCGGGCGCAGTGCCCGGGCCGGCGGGCGGGGTCTGCGCGCCGCCTGAAACCCCGGGCGGCACCTCGCCCCGAGCGGCCTCCAGTTCATGCGCGCTGGGCGCCACGTTGGGGCCATCGGGAAACTGCCCGGGGGCCTGGGCCAGATCCTCGGCCGTGGGCGCGGCTGCGGGCGCTGCCGCTGGCGCGGCCCCCGCCACGCTGGACGCCGGCACGGGCAGGGAAGTGGGGTCGGAAGCCATGGGGCCGCCCCGCTAGCTCTTGGCCGCTTCGCCGGTGGTGCTGTCGGCGCGCTGCAGGAAGGCCTGGGAGACTGCGGGCAACTGGCCGAAAAGCCATTCGGCCATGGCCGTTTCCTGCGCCAGGATGCGTTCGCACACGTTCTGCGTCTGCGTGTCACCCAGCATCTGGGCGCCGGCCGCGAGCATGCGGTACGAGCCGATTTCCATGTGCTTGAACGCATAGACCGACAGCACCGCCTTGGCGACCTCGTCGGAGGCAAAGACACCGCTGACGCTCTGCGCCATGGCCGCCACCTTGCCGGCCACCTCCTTGACCAGCGAGGTGTCGCCGCCGCGCCGCTCGATGCATTCCTGCACCAGGCGCGCCTGCTGGTGCGTCTCGCTGGCATGCAGCCGCAGGCGCTCCTGCAGTTGGGGGTAATGCCCAAGCTGCGCTGCCGTGCTGCTGAGCATGCGTTCGGCCTGCTCTTCCATGGCGTGGGCATCGCGCAGCCAGTCCATGAAGTGTTTTTCGGAAGTTTTCATAGCCATCCTTTCGGGTACCAGAAAAAAGTTCTGCAACCGTTGCGTGCCGCAGGGCTCGCCGCTGCCGGGGACAGCCTGCACGCAGCCACGGTGGCAACGCGGTGCAGTCCGCACAGGCGGCTGGTAACCCAATGAGGCAAGCCAGATGCCCGGGCCCTGCTGCGCTTTAGCTGGCATCGGAAAGCGCGGGCCTTGGCGGCGCAAGGCAGGGGCATTCGCGGGTCCACAGCACGGCCGGCCCGGCCAATGAACTAGGGCAGACTGGAACCCTTGCGCTTGGCGCGCGGTGGGCCGCGCCGTCCGGTTCAGGCTTCGCTGTAGAGGGCTGCGCGCCACTGCGCGGCATCGACCGGCTTGACCAGGTAGGCGTCGAACCCTGCCTTGAGCGCGTCGCGCCGGCTGTGCGCCTGGCCGTAGCCCGTCACGGCCACCATGCGCCCGGCATACCCACCGGCGCGCGCGCGCCGTGCGACCTCGAAGCCGTCCAGCCCGGGCAGGCCGATGTCCACGATGGCGGCGTCGGGGCGCTGGGCGAGCAACTGCGCCAGGCCCGTGCTCCCGTCGGCCGCCGTGGCCACGCCATGGCCGTCGAGCTCGAGCATGGCCTGCATCGACTGGCGCACGTCGTCGTTGTCTTCCATCAGCACCACGGCCATGGGCTTGGGACGCCGGACGCCGCGCGCCGCCTCGGCTGGCACACCCGTTGGCAGGCCCAGCGCGGCGCCTTGCTCCAGCATGGCACTGGGGTGGTCGGCCGCCCAGGTCGGCAGGCGCACGGTGAAGGCCGCGCCTTCGCCGGGCACGCTGTGCACCTCGACGGTGCCGCCGTGCAGTTCGACCAGACGGCGCACCATCGTCAGGCCCACACCGAGCCCGCCACCACGCCGGTGCAGTGGCCGCTCGCCCTGCACGAACAGCTCGAAAACCTGCGGCAGCAGTGCCGGTGCAATGCCGCTGCCCTCGTCGCTCACGCGCAGCAGCGCGCTGCCGCCCTCGGGGCGCACTTCGACACGGATCGGCGCGCCAGCGGGCGAATACTGCATGGCATTGGCCAGCAGGTTGACGACCACCTGCTCCAGCCGCACGCTGTCGCCGCACACCAGCACGGTCTTGAGCGAGAAGGCCCACGCGTGCGCGTTCAACTCCCCGGACAGCTCGAGCGACTCGCGCACCCGCTCGACCACCTGCGCCAGGTCCAGCGGCGCGCGAACCATGCGCACCTTGCCGGTCGCCACGCGCCCGGCGTCGAGCAGGTCGCCCACCATGTGCGTGAGATGGCGCGTCTGGCGCGTGACCACTGCCAGCGCGCGCTGGGCCGTGGCCGGCCCGCCAGCGCCGCTGTCGAGCACTTCGAGCGCGGCCGTGATGGCGCCAAGCGGGTTGCGCAGCTCGTGGCTGAGCATGGTCAGGAATTCGTCTTTGGCGCGGTTGGCGGCTTCGGCCTGCCAGCGCGCGGCCTGCTCTTGCTCGGTCTGGCGCTGGCCGCGCAGCTGCGCCTCTTTCTGCTCGGTCGCGTCCACCATCGTGCCCGAGGCTTGCGCGGGCTGGCCGTCCGGGCCATAGCGCAGCAGCACGCGGCACGAAAGCCAGCGCACCACCGTGCCCTCGGCGTCCTCGATGCCTTCACCGTGTGCCGCCTTCACGCGGTATTCGAGGCTCGCGCGCTCGGCGCGCTGTGCCGCCGCCTCGGCCAGCACGCTGCGCACCGCCGGCAGGTCGCGCGCATCGATCAGCGCGAACCAGTCCTGCAGGCGCGCCAGCGGCATGGGCTCGGGCGCGCGCAGCAAGAGCCGCAGCCCGGGCGTGCAGGCCAGCACGTCGCTGCGGTAGCTGTATTCAAAGAAGCCGACGTGTCCGGCTTCCTGCGCCAGGTCGATCAAGCGCTGGCGGGCATGCTGGCCCTCGTCGGCCGCCAGCCACAGCGCCACCACCTGCTTGAGTTCGGTGATGTCCATGATCGCGCTGACGGCGCCGCGCGGTTGGCCGCTCGCATCGAGCAGCGGCACCGCGCTGGCGACGACGAACGCCGGCGAGCGGCCTTCGACGCGCACCTCCATCTCCATTGCGCCCACGGTCTCGGCGTGCATGCAGGCGCGCAGCAGCGGTTGCTCGCCGGGTTCCAGGCACCGGCCGCGGTAGAACATTTGCACGTTGCCGGGGCGCTGCTGGGTGTTCAACCCCAGCAGCTGCTGCATGGCGGGGTTGTAGAGGATGCTGCGCCCCTTGCTGTCTTCGGCAAACGCCAGCCCGATGGGGCTGCTGTTGAAGAGCGTCTCGAACTCCTCGGCCTTGTTCTGCAGCAGTTGGCGTGCGTTGTGGTCGCGCACGCGCGCCCGCTGCAGCGAACGGCCCAGCTGCGCGATCTCCAGCACCGGCAGGTGCCGGCCGGGCAGCACGGTGCTGCCCGCGGCCAGGCGGCGCAGCGGCTCGGCCACGCGCCAGGCCAGCAGCAGCGCCAGCGTGACGCCCAGCACCAGGCAGGCGCCCATGGTCGTCAGGGCCGACAGCACGAGGCTGTGTTCGGCATCGCTGAGGGGCTGGGCCGGCAGGCCGACGCTGGCGTTCCAGCCGGTGTCTCCCACATGCTGCCAAGCCGAGAGGACTGCCGCGCTCTCGAGCACCTGCGCCCGGCGGGTGCCGTCGTCGCGGCGCTGGAAACTGCCCACCGCCTGCGCTGCCAGTTGCGCCGGCGCGGCAGATACGGCCGGGCCCACCCCTGCCGGACCGGCGGCTGGGGTCGCCTCCTTGAGCGCGATGGCGTGCTCGCTCCGGTCAAACAGCGCGGCATAGCCGCCCGCTGGCACCGCCACGTTGTCAAGCAGCCGCAGCCACGCAGCAGCCGACATGCGGGTGCCCAGCACATACTGGACCACGCCGTTCTGGTACACCGGTATGGCGAGCACCACCACCTGGGCGCCCTCGGCCGTGTGCCACGACAGGTCGGAGACCGCAGCGCTCCCCCGGGCCAGCACCTTGAATACCAGGGCGCGCGTTTCCTCGTGGACCGGCAGCAGGGTGTTCGGCGGGGCGGCGGTATCGAGCAGCACGCGCCCCATGGCATCGGTGACGAACACGCTGCGCCACTGCGAGCGGCGCAGCGGAACCTGGCGCAGGTACCGCTCGAAGGCGGGCATGTCGCCTTCCTGCAGCGTCTGGGCCAGACTGAGTGAAGTCAGCGCATCGAACGAGGCAGACAAGTCCTGCTCGGCCATTTGCGCCAGCCCCGCGGCAACCTGTTCGAGCATGGCGACCGCGCTGTGGCGCCCGCTGCGCACGTCGCTGGCGACTTTGTAGGTCAGCAACAGCGCAATGGGCACTGTGGCCAACAGGATCACTGCGACCAGATAGGTCTTGAGCGAGGCGACCGGCATGCGGCGGTCCAGCCGCGCCGTGGCGCGGCGCAGCCTGCGCCGGTACCAAAGCCGTGCATAACGCAATTTTTTTTCCATGACGGCACGTGTCTTGCTCCATGAATGCATGAGTGTGAACTCTCTCCCTGGCAGCTTTAAAGCAAACAACGCGCCTGCCGCGCGCGCGCTGTGTGCTGCGCTGGGCGCTCACAGGGCACGCCCCTGCACGCTGGCACGGCCGCTGGACAGCGGCACAAAACGCAGGTTGCCACACCGCCACGACGTTCGGCAATCTTCCGATGCAGGTTGTGCGCCGGTGGAGCTGGCGAAGAATTTGCCGCAATAGTTACCTGAAAGCAACTCTCTGCGTGCGCGTCGCGCTCCGCTCCTGCGCAGCCGTGCCAGCGCGGCGCGGGCCCTGCCGGCGTGCGGTTCTGGGCTGGACAGGACACGGGCCGGCGCGGCCACGGCCGTGTGGCATGCACCTTGCGTCAAGCTGGGGTGGCGCCGCACCGCCTGTCCACCACCAAACCCCAATCCTTCGGACTCGGCTGCCGGGTTGAACCTGGCGAAGGCTGCAGCCTGACCGACCGGGAGTGGCTTACCGGCCCAGTCCAGGGTCCAAGGGGACCGACGGGCATGGTGTACCGCGCCGCCGTGTTTGTCTTTCGCCTGGAGTCACTGCCCCATGTCTGCGCTTGCCCTTCAGTTCCAGCATGCCCAGCAGCAAACCATGTCGCCGCGCTTGCAAAAAGCGGTGGCCTTGCTGCAGATGTCCACTGCCGAATTCAGCCAGGCCATTGCCTCGGCCCTGGCAGACAACCCCTTTCTGGAAACCGACGAGCCTGGCGCGCCGCCGCCTGCAAGCCAGCCCACAACGGCCTCCAGCGCGGCGAGCGCTACGGCTCTGGGCGCTGCCCCCGCTGCCGAGGACCCGGTGGACAGTGCCTACGGCGCGTCCGATGCGCCTGGACCCTCCGATACCGCCAGCGGCGAAGCGGACGGCGCCTGGGCCGACGTGCCGGACACATCGCCATGGGGGGCAGCCACCGCGTCCGGCGCCAGTGCCGAGCGCCAGGGCGCAGCCGCCTTCGACCCGATGGACGCGGTGGCCATGGGCACCACGCTGCAAGAGCATCTGCAGGCCCAGCTGCGCCTGATGCGGCTGCCCGACCGCACTTTCCTCCTGACCTGCCTGCTGGCCCAGGAACTGCACGACGATGGCTACCTGCGCACGTCGCTGCAGGAACTGGCCGCGACTGCGCAGCTCTCGCCGCCTGCCACAGCGCAGGAACTCGAGGCGGCGCTGGCCTGCGTGCAGAGCCTTGAGCCCGCAGGCGTGGGGGCACGCGATCTGGCCGAGTGCCTGGCGCTGCAGCTGGATGCCGTGCCCTGCCCGCGCGCGCGCGCGCTGTGTGAACGGTTGCTCGCGCAGGTACGCACCAGCGGCACGTTGGGCGATGCGCGCCAGCTGGCGCGCGCGCTGCGCTGCACGCCCGAGGCGGCGCACGGTGCGCTGCAATGCCTGCGCCGGCTCGACCCACACCCCGGCTGGCAGGTGGGCGGCCAGCCCACGCGCTACGTCACACCGGATGTGCTGGTGCGGCGCACGCGCGGCGGCTGGACGGCGGTGCTCAACGACGCGGTGGTGCCCAAGGTGCACGTCAACTCCACCTACGCCGCTCTGCTGCACCAAAGCCCGCGCGGCGCCTGCCGCGAACTGACCGCGCAGCTCAACGAAGCGCGCTGGACGGTGCGGCACGTGGCGCAGCGCTTTTCCACCATCGTGCAGGTCGCGCAATCGATCCTGCGGCACCAGCAGCCGTTTTTTGACCACGGTCCCATGGCCATGCGGCCGCTGGGACTGCGCGAAGTGGCCGACGAACTGGGCGTGCACATCTCTACCGTCTCGCGCGTCACGAACCAGAAATACATGGCCACGCCCGCGGGCACGTACGAGCTCAAGCACTTCTTCTCGCGCGCGCTCGCCGCGGACAACGGCGCCGCCTATTCGCCGATCGCCGTGCGCGGCCTGGTGCAGGAAATGATTGCCGGCGAGCCGGCCCAGCGGCGCCTGTCGGACGTGGCCATCGCCCAGTTGCTGCAGCGCCAGGGCATCGACGTGGCGCGCCGCACCGTGACCAAGTACCGCCAGCAGCTGGGCCTGCCCCCAGCGGAGCAGCGCGCAGCGAGCGCCGCACTGCATTGAGCGGCTGGGGCACTGGCCTCCGCGATGGCCCGTGCAAGTCGGGTCGCGCCCGGTGGCGCGCCGTCTGTCCGTACCGCGCGCCGCTGTCTGACGCCGCTGGGGGCTGCTGCCGCAGCACACTGCGGCACAGAGGCTACGCCCAGCACGCCTGCGCTGCCGGCGCCTTGCCGCACGGGTTCTCTTCACCTCACCCATCCATGCCATGCCCGACTTTGCCGAACTGTTCTCGTTTTCCGTCTCGCCCGTCGAGGTCATGGCACGCGGCACGGCGGTCTACTGGTTTTTGTTTTGCCTGTTCCGCTTCGTGCTGCGCCGCGACACCGGCTCGCTGGCCATCACCGATGTCCTGCTGGTGGTGTTGATTGCCGACGCATCGGCCAACGCCATGTCGGGCGGCTATGAAACCGTGAGCGACGGCTTCGTGCTTGGTCTCGACGATTGCGGGATGGAACTATGCATTGGACTGGGCGGCCTTTCGCTGGCCGTGGTTGCGCAAGTGGGTCGAAGGCCACCCGACGGTGCTGGTGCGCAACGGCCGGATGCTGCGCCGCAACATGGAACGCGAACTGGTGACGCGCAACGAGCTGCGCGCGGCGCTGCGCGCCCATGGGCTCGAGGACCTTGCCCAGGTCAAGCTCGCCGTGATGGAACCCAACGGCGATATCAGCGTGATCAACAAAGAAGGCGGCAAAGAGGCGCAGAGCGAGGAAAAAGGCACTCCCGTGCCCTAGATTGCTCTACTTTCGATAGCAACCAGCGCTGTGCAGCAAAGCGCCAGAGCCCTGTTGGCCCCAAAAAAGGCCACACCCGAAGGTGTGGCCTTCAACGCCGGTCGGCCGGCGTTCATGGCTTCAATTATTTGTGACGGCTGCTGCCTGAGCCCGAGGAGCTGTCGCTGCCTGCGCCTGAAGAGCCACTGCTGCCGCCCGAAGAGCCAGAGCCCGTGCTGCCGGAGCCCGAACTTCCGCTTCCGCTGGAGCCGCTGCTTCCAGAAGCGCCGCTTCCGGTGGAGCCGCCGCTTCCGCTAGAGCCGCTGGTCGAGCCCGATGCACCCTGCGAACCCGAGCTGCCGCTGCCCGAAGCGGTGCCGTGCTGCCCCGGCGAACCTGCGCCGGAAGAGCTGGTGTGCGACCCTGACGAACCGGAGGTGCTGCCACCGGTGTGGCTGCTGTCGCTCTGCGATGCGCTGCCGGCCGTGCCGCCGCCCTCGTTCTGGCCCTGTCCTTGCCCGCTGCGGCGGCCGCTGCGCCACTTGCCGAACTCATCGGAAAACTTGCTGTAACGCTCCTGGCGCCACGCATCGTAGTCCTCGTCGAGCTGGCGCATCTGGTCACTGCGCCACTGGTGGTAGTCGGGGTCGTGGTGCATGCCACCCTGGCCACCGCCGCCCTGCTGCGAGCCATAGCCACCTTGCGAGCCGCCATAGCCGCCCTGCTGGTGCGAACCGCCGCCGTAGCCGCCCTGCTGGTGCGATGCTCCGCCGCCATAGCCGCCCTGCGAACCGCCACCGAAGCCGCCCTGCTGGTGCGACATGCCGCCATAACCGCCGCCTTGTTGCGATCCGAAGCCGCCTTGCTGGTGCGATGCTCCGCCGCCGTAGCCGCCCTGCGAACCGCCACCAAAACCGCCGCCCTGCTGGTGCGACATGCCACCGTAACCGCCGCCTTGCTGGGAGCCGTAGCCGCCCTGCTGGTGCGAGCCACTGCCATAACCGCCGCCTTGCGAGCCGCCATAGCCGCCCTGGTACGAGTCGCCACCTTGGTGGCGGCTTTGGCCGCCCTCGATGCCGTAGTCCATTTCCCCGGTCAGGTCATGGCGCATTCCCTGCGAACCCTGGCCCATATGCTGGCCGCCTTGGCCACCACCGTAGGAGCCTCCGCCGTAGCCGCCATAACCGCCGCTGGAGCTGCCGCCATAGCCGCCTTGCTGGCCCTGTCCGCCTTGTTGGCTCTGGCCACCACCATACCCACCCTGGTGGCCGCCCTGGCCGCCCTGGCCGCTTTGGCCGCTTTGGCCGCTTGGCCCTGGTGGCTCTGGCCCCCTTGCGAGCCGCCCTGGCGGCTGTCGTCGCGCATTCCGTAATTGGCGTATTCGCCCGTATTGCCTTGTCCAGGGTTGCCGTAGCTGGCCTGCTGGATACCGCGATCGTCGTTGCCCCGGCTCTGATCCTGATAATTACGCGATTGCATGAAAGATCCTTTCAGTAAAACGAGTTAGGCAGTCATCTGCCGCAAGTGGCATGGCCGGTCGCTGCAGTCCTGTGCAAGCGACCGTTGTGCACGCTCCGTTGTGGCAATCGGCATGCCTGAGTTGCCGGGCATGCCCTTTGCCACTGCCAATGCAATCCCATACCACGGAGCCGCCATGCCCAAAAAACAGTGGAGCGCAAAGCGCGAACGCCAGTACGAGCACATCAAGGACAGCCAGCTCCAGGAAGGCCGGCCCGAGCAGGTGGCCGAGGAGATCGCGGCCCGCACCGTCAACAAGGTGCGCGCACAGAAAGGCGAATCGCGCACGGCCAGCACGACCTCGACCCATGACATCTCGCCCAGCCGGCGCGGCGGCCTGCGTTCGCACAGCGGCGCAGGCGGGCGCACGCGGGCGCAGCTCTACGAAGAAGCGCGCCAACGCGGCATCGCGGGGCGCTCGGCCATGAACAAAAGCCAGCTCGAAGCGGCGCTGCAGCGTTAGCACGCCGCCTTCGCTCGCGCCCCGGTGCCCGGGCAGGGGCCGGCGCTGCGGCACTGTTTGCGGCAGAAATGCCATCGACCTGCCCGTTCACGGACTGAACCGGCGCACCATGCCACTGCGCAGCGCTGCATCCACCGCGGCGCCAGCGCTCGAGCAGAGCGTTTTGGCCTGCTTTTCTGGGCCGTTTTTTCAGACGGCTTGTCCTGTGCGCGCAGAGGCCCCGAAAGGGTTGCGCCCGCTCGAGCGCGCCGTGCTGCATTTGAGCGTGCGTGCCATGTGTTCCAGCGCGTCCCGATGGGCTTGTGCGGTTTCCGAGGCCACGCAGTCGCCAGGCACCCAGACGGCATAACCGCGCATGAACGCGTCGACTGCCGTGAAGTGCACACACATGTCGGCCGCCAAACCCACGAGGACGATCTTTTCAACGCCGATCTGGCGCAGCAACAGGTCCAATGGCGTCGCAAAGAAAGCCGAGTGGCGCGGCTTGAGCACGGTCAGGTCGCCTGCGCCAGGCGCCAGCAGGTCGGCCAGCGCACCGCGCTCGCCCGGCAGCGCGCGGCAGCGCTCGAGCACCTCGCGAAAGTCCGACTGCCAGGTGCCGTAGTTGTCGTTGGCATAGATCGCCGGCACGCCCTGCCGGGCCAGGCGCCGCTTGAGCCGCGCAGTGGCCCGCGCCGCCGCCAGCGCCGGGGCGAGCAGATCTTCGGCGCCTTCGAAGTCCAGCGGGTTGATGAAATCGACCAGTACCAGTGCCACGCTGCTGCAGGGCAGCGGCGCGGCGCGCACGGACGAAGACGGAGAAGAACGCGTGCTGGGGGGCATGGAGACGGCGGGACTGAAGAAAACGCACAAAAATGTGCCCTGCCTTGGAGAACCGAGGCAGGGCACAGCGCAGTGGATGGGGCGAGGCGCTAGCGCGCCGGCGACCCATCATGCACGGCCGGGATCAGCGGTCGTTCTTGTGGCTTTGGCGCCCAGCTTCCGCATGCTGCTCGCTGGTGCCGCCCCGGGTGCCCGAACCCGAGCCACCGGAACCGCCACCCGAACCGCCGGAACCACCACCCGAGCCGCCGGAACCCGATCCGCCCGAGCCGCCACCGCCGGAGGACTTGCCACCCGACGAACCGCCTTCATTGGAGGAACCGGAGCCGCTGTGGCTCTTCTTGCCGGCTTCGCGCGCTTCTTCAGATGTGAATTCGTGCGCGTTGCCGCTTTCGTGGGCGGCACGGCCGCCTTCGGCAGCGATCTCACGCTGCTGCTTGGGGTCCATCGCAGCGAAACCGCGGTTGGAAGAATCGCCGCCCCCTTGATTGCCACCGCGGCCGCCACCCCCTTGACCGCCGCCCTGATTGCCTTGATTTCCGCCTTGGTTACTCGAAGCCATGGTGCTCTCCTGTGCAAAGTGAATACATAACGTACTTGACGTACGGGATGCGCTGAAGGGATTTCAGTCCGCACCGGAGAAGTAGCAAACGGCATGCCAGCTTTCAACGCCGACTCCGCCATGGAAAAAAAGGGCCATTGCCAGTGGCAACGGTCAAACCGTCGCAAGGCTTGCAGTAAAGCTTACCGGGCAGGCGCAGATTCCAGCGGCCCAAAGCTCTGTGCGCCGCAGGTGCAACGCGGTGGGGAGGCCGGTCCGCATGGGCTTTACAGCATCTCAAATATTTCGGCTTCAGGCCTTATGGAGTATGCGCCAATAGCTCCTTTTTCAGGAGCAATCAGTGTCTGCCCGCTACTTGACCTGCTGCTTGTCCAGCTTGCGCGCCAGCGTGCGCCGGTGCATGCCCAGGCGCCGCGCGGTCTCGGAGATGTTGAAGCCGGTCTCGGCCAGCATCTCGTGGATGCGCTCCCATTCCAGCGTCTTGATCGAGGTCGAGCGGTTGGTCAGCTCGACCTCGGTACGTGCCCTCGGCGCGGCCGAAGGCGGCCTCGATGTCGTCGGTGTTCGACGGCTTGGCCAGGTAGTGGCAGGCGCCGAGCTTGATCGCCTCGACCGCGGTGGCGATGCTGGCGAAGCCGGTCAGCACGACGATCAGCATGTCCGGGTCGTGCGCGTGCAGCGTCTGCACGCAGGCCAGGCCCGAGGCCTCGCCGTTGAGCTTGAGGTCGACCACCGCATAGCCGGGCGTGTGCGTCGCGCAGCAGCGCCGTCGACCTCGTCCAGGCTCGCTGGCCAGCAGCACCGTGTAGCCGCGCCGCTCGAACGAGCGGCCCAGCGTGCGCGCGAAGGCCGCGTCGTCCTCGACGATCAGCAGCAGGCGTTCAGTCTTCCATCGGCTTCGTCGCTCATCCTCTTCCAGCGCGATCGGCGGCCAGCGGCAGCGTGAGCGTCACCATCGGCGCCGCCTTCGGGCCGGTTGCGCGCCGCCACGCTGCCGCCCAGCGTGCGCGCCACGTTGACCACCAGGAACAGGCCCAGGCCGCCGCCGGGGCGGCCCTTGCTCGACTGGTAGGGCTTGCCGAAGTTGCGCCAGCATCGCCGGGCGCGAAGCCCGGGCCCGCGTCGGTCACGGTGAGCACGAGCGTGTCGCCCTCGCGCGTCGGCCTCCAGGCGCACGCCAGTGCGGCGAGGCCTCGAGCGCGTTGTCGAGCACGTTGCAGATCATCTGCTTGAGCGCCGAGTCGGACACCATCGGCAGGTCGTGGCCGAAGCGGTTGTCGTAGCTCGAACGGCCGCACCGGGCGCGTGGCGCGCCACTCCGCGACCAGGTCGTCGAGGAAGGTGCTGCACCGTGGTCTCGCGCCGACGATTCGCCGCGCGCCTCGCCGGCCGACAGCAGGATGCCGCTGACGATGGTCTTGCAGCGCTGCAGCTGCGCCTGCATCTCGGCGATTTCCTGCAGCAGCTCGGGGTCGGCGGTGAAGTGCGGCATGCGCCGCCAGTCGCCCAGGATCACCGACAGCGTGGCCAGCGGCGTGCCCAGCTCGTGCGCGGCGCCCGAGGCCAGCAGGCCCATGCGCACGATGTGCTCTTCCTCGGCCGCGCGCTGGCGCAGGTCGGCCAGCCGCGCATCGCGCGCGCGCAGGTTGCGGCTGATGCGGGTGATGAAGATCACCAGCAGCGCCGCGTTGAGCACGAAGCAGATCAGCATGCCCTGCACGTAGGGGCTCGCCAGCCCGCGCGTCGTGGTCCAGCGGCAGCGCCAGCGGCGGGCTGAACAGCGCCAGCGCCGGCGAAGCAGGCCGTGGTGATGCCCACCATGGTCCAGGTCGACCAGGCCTCTGAGCAGCACCGCGCCCAGGATCACCTGCAGCAGGTACAGGAAGACGAAGGGGTTGGTGGCGCCGCCGCTCAGGTAGAGCTGCGCGGTGAGCATGCGCCACGTCGACCAGCAGCGCGACGAACAGCTCGCCGTTGGTGACGTCGGCGGTCGCTGCGCCAGCGCAGCAGGCTGGCGACGTTGAACAGCGACCAGGCAGGCCAGCACGGCCAGCATCTGCGTCGCAGCGGCAGCGGGATGCCGAAGCCGTAGTGCACCACCGCGATGGTGACGATCTGGCCGACCACGGCGATCCAGCGCAGCTGGATCAGCTGCTGCATGTTCTTGAGGCCGGTGGCGTCGCCGCGCTGGGCGTCGCGTGCGGCGGCGCCAGGCGGTAGCGGCGCGGGCCGCAGCGAGCGCGGGTCAGGCTGGCGGGCATCGGCGCATCTTCGGCCGGCAGGCGGCGCCCGCGTGCGCTGGCGCCTCTGGCCGGCGCTCGTCGCGCACCACATGCCACGTGCCGCACAGCCACCATCAGCGCCAGCGCATACCAGGTGAGCGCATAGACCAGGTGGTGGTCGGTGAACGGCACCACGGTCAGCCCGCCGACCGGCGCCGGGTCACCGGCCTGTGGCGCGGCGGCATCGGCATCGACGAAGTACGGCGCCACGCGGCCCAGGCCGCGCGCGGCGGCGATGGCCTGCACGTCGCGCGAATACCAGCGGTCGGCCGCGGGTCGTTGCGGCGCAGGAAGCCGCCGCCCGGCTCGGTCAGGCGCAGCAGGCCGGTCACGGTGGCCTCGGCCTGCGGGCTCGGCCGCCGGGCGCGTGGCGCGGTCGCGCGCGTCGGGCGGCACGAAGCCGCGGTTGACCAGCACGGTGCTGCCGTCGTCGGCGCGCAGCGGCGTCAGCACCCAGAAGCCGCGCCGAGCCCGGTGACCGCCTGCACCAGCGTCTCGCGGTCATGCAGGAACGTGCCGCTCAGCGCGCACGTGGCGGTATTCGTCGTCGGCCGCGCTCACGCGCGGCCACTGCGCCGGGCCGGGCGCGGCGACCGCGGGCGCGTGCACGCGCTGTTCGACGCGCGCGATGAGGTCGAGCTTCCAGGCGCGGCGCTGCACCTGCCAGGTGCCGAGCGCGACGAAGCCCGAGGAACAGCGCAGCGACGCGCGCAGCACGGCCAGCGCGCAGCCGCGGACGGCGGCTCGTCGCGGCCGACGCGGCGCGTGCCTGGCGCGCGCGCGTCAAGGCATGTTGCTGCATGTCGTGCATCGGCACCGGCATCATGTTGGGTTCAGGTGGTACATGACCCACAGCGAGCCGCTCAGCGTGATGACCACCAGCACCAGCGTGAAGATCAGCGCCAGCATGGTCCAGCCGCCTTCGGACTTGCGTGTTCATGTGCAGGAAATAGACCATGTGCACGACGATCTGCACGGCCGCGAAGCGCCAGGATCACGAGCGCGGTCGTGCTCGGAGCTTGTCGAACACCTTGCCCATCACCAGCCAGAACGGAATCGCCGTCAGGATGACCGCCAGCACGAAGCCGGTCACGTAGCCCTTGAGCGTGCTGTGGCTGGCGCCACCGTGCCCGTCGTCGTGGTCGTCGTGGTGGTCGGCAGGGCGTGGTTGGCATGCGCGCTCATGGCAGCACTCCCATCAGGTAGACGAAGGTGAAGACGCCGATCCAGACCACGTCCAGGAAGTGCCAGAACATCGACAGGCACATCAGGCGGCGCCGGTTCTCCGGCGATCAGGCCGTGCTGCGCCGACCTGCACCATCAGCGTGACGAGCCAGACGATGCCGAAGGTCACGTGCAGGCCGTGCGTGCCGACCAGCGTGAAGAACGACGACAGGAAGGCGCTGCGCTGCGGGCCGGCGCCCTCGTGGATCAGGTGCGCGAACTCGTACAGCTCGAGGCCGATGAAGGCGGCGCCGAGCAGGCCGGTGACGACCAGCCAGACCAGCATCGGCGCGCATGCGTTGCTCTTCTGCATCTCCAGCATCGCGAAGCCGTAGGTGATGGAGGACAGCAGCAGCAGCGAGGTGTTGAGCGCCACCAGCGGCAGGTCGAACAGGTCGGCGCCCGACGGGCCGGCCGCGTAGCTGCGGCCCAGCACGCCGTACACCGCGAACAGGCAGGCGAAGATGAGGCAGTCGCTCATCAGGTAGAGCCAGAACCCGAGCAGCGTGCCGTTCTCCGGGTGGTGCTCGGTCGTCTCGTAGAAACGCGGCGTGGCCGGACGCCCCCAGGGCGCCGGCGGTGAGAGAAGCGGTGGGGTCAGACATGGCGGGCCAGCAGTCGGGTGCGTGCGTCTTCGGTGCGGACGCACCTCGTCCGCGGGGATGTGGTAGTCGCGCTTGTAGTTGAAGGTGTGGACGATGACGGCGCCGAGCGATGCGCGACGAACGACACCACCGCCAGCGGCCCACATGTGCCAGATCAGCGCGAAGCCGCAGACCGCGCTGAGGCCGGCGATGACGAAGCCGGCGCCGGTGTTCTTCGGCATGTGGATCGGGAATGAAGCCGTCCACGCGGCCGCACGTAGCCGCGCTTCTTCATGTCCGCACCAGGCGTCGTTGTCGTGCACCACGCGGCGTGAAGGCGAAGTTGTAGGCCGGCGGCGGCGACGAGGTCGACCACTCGAGCGTGCGGCCGTCCCACGGGTCGCCGGTCGTCGTCGCGCAGCGCCTCGCGGCGCATGTAGCTGACGACGAACTGGATGATGAATGCAGGCGATGCCCAGCGCGATCAGCACCGCGCCGAAGGCAGCGATCTGGAACCAGATCTGCAGCGACGGGTCTTCGAAGTGGCTCAGGCGGCGCGTCACGCCCATCAGGCCGAGCACGTACAGCGGCATGAAGGCGAAGTAGAAGCCGACCAGCCAGAACCAGAACGAGCACTTGCCCCAGAACGGATCGAGCTTGTAGCCGAAGGCCTTCGGGAACCAGTAGGTGATGCCGGCGAACAGGCCGAACAGCACGCCGCCGATGATCACGTTGTGGAAGTGCGCGATCAGGAACAGGCTGTTGTGCAGCACGAAGTCGGCCGGCGGCACCGCCAGCAGCACGCCGGTCATGCCGCCGATCACGAAGGTGACCATGAAGCCGATGGTCCACAGCATCGGCAGCTCGAAGCGGATGCGGCCGCGGTACATGGTGAACAGCCAGTTGAAGATCTTCGCCCCCGTCGGGATCGAGATGATCATCGTCGTGATGCCGAAGAACGAGTTGACGCTCGCGCCCGAGCCCATGGTGAAGAAGTGGTGCAGCCACACGAGGTACGACAGGATCGTGATCACGACCGTGGCGTAGACCATCGACGCGTAGCCGAACAGGCGCTTGCCGCAGAAGGTGGACGACGACTTCGGAGAAGACGCCGAAGGCCGGCAGGATCAGGATGTAGACCTCGGGGTGGCCCCAGATCCAGATCAGGTTCACGTACATCATGGCGTTGCCGCCGAGGTCGTTCGTGAAGAAGTTGGTGCCGACGTAGCGGTCGAGCGACAGCAGCGCCAGCACGGCGGTCAGCACCGGGAAGGCGGCGACGATCAGCACGTTGGTGCACAGCGCGGTCCAGGTGAAGACCGGCATCTTCATCAGCGTCATGCCGGGCGCGCGCATCTTGACGATGGTGGCGATCAGGTTGATGCCCGACAGCAAGCGTGCCGACCCCCGCGATCTGCAGCGACCAGATGTAGTAGTCGACCCCCACGTCCGGGCTGTACGCGATGCCCGACAGCGGCGGATAGGCCAGCCAGCCGGTGCGCGCGAACTCGCCGACGAACAGCGACACCATGACCAGCCCGGCGCCGCAGGCGGTCATCCAGAAGCTGAAGTTGTTGAGGAACGGGAAGGCCACGTCGCGCGCGCCGATCTGCAGCGGCACGACGAAGTTCATGAGGCCCGGTGACCAGCGGCATGGCCACGAAGAAGATCATGATCACGCCGTGGGCGGTGAAGATCTGGTCGTAGTGGTGCGGCGGCAGGAAGCCCAGCGTTGTCGCCGAAGGCGATGGCCTGCTGCAGCGCGCATCATGAGCGCGTCGGCAAAGCCGCGCAGCAGCATCACCAGGCCGAGGATGATGTACATGATGCCGATCTTCTTGTGGTCGATGCTGGTGAACCAGTCGCGCCACAGCGTGCCCCAGACGCTGAAATAGGTGAGCGCGCCGAGCAGCGCGAGGCCGCCGAGGACGACGGCCGACGAAGGTCGCCAGCAGGATGGGCTCGTGGAAGGGAATCGCCTCCCAGGTGAGGCGGCCGAAGATGAGCTTCGTGAGGTCGAGGTGGTCGAGCATCGGGATTCGCGGATGCCGGATCAGTTGGTGCGGGCGGATGCGTCGGCAAGCGATGCGGATCCGGCGGGGTCGTTGACGCTGCACATGGCGGCGACGTAGGTGCGGTCGGGCTTGCCGTCGCAGGCGCCGGGCGCGGCGTCGGCGCCACGTTGTAGGCGCCGGGCTTGCCGAGGCCGCCGCCGGCGTCGATGGCCATCATGTCGCTTCATGCACATCTTGTTGCGCCTCGACGCAGCGGTTGAGGATGGCGTCGTACAGGTCCGGCGCGACGCGTGGCGTAGCGGCGCACCGGCTCGCGCTCGCTGGGCTTTTCGAGCTGCAGGTAGCCGTCGCGGCTCGAGCGCGCCGCCGCCGGCCTTGGCCTTCTGCACCCAGCTGCTCGAAGTCGGCGGCGCTCAGGCCGTGGAACTTGAAGCGCATGCCCGAGAAGCCGGCGCCGCTGTAGTTGGCCGAGAAGCCTTCGAACTCGCCGGGCTTGTTGATGACCGCGTGCAGCTTGGTCTCCATGCCCGGCATGGCGTAGATCTGGCCGGCCAGCGCCGGGATGAAGAACGAGTTCATCACCGTGGAGGCGGTGATCTTGAAGTGGATCGGCCGGTCGACCGGCGCGGCCAGCTCGTTGACCAGTGGCGATGCCCTGCTCGGGATAGATGAACAGCCACTTCCAGTCGAGCGCCACCACTTCGACCACCAGCGGCTTGGCGTCGGCGGGCACCGGCGCGCTGGGCATCGATGCGGTCGCAGCGGGCGGTAGGGGTCGAGCGTGTGGGTGCTGATCCAGGTGATCGCGCCCAGCGCGATGATGATGAGCAGCGGCGCGGCCCAGATCACCAGCTCGAGCTGGGTGGAGTGGTCCCAGTCGGGCGTCGTAGTCGTCGCCTCGGTGTTGGACTGCGCGGTAGCGCCAGGCGAACACAGACGGTCAGCGCGATCACCGGCACGATGATCAGCAGCATCAGCACCGTGGAGATGACGATGAGGTCGCGCTTGCTGGACGCGCGACGTCGCCGGACGGGTTCAGCAGCACCGTGTTGCAGCCCGCCAGCAGGGCGAGGGCGGGCAGCAGGAGCAGTCCGCGGAAGGTCTTGAGGGAAGGCATGCCGGAGAATGGTGTTGATGCGCGATCAGGGAAAGCGCAGAATCTACGCACATCCAGGCCCTTTGGACATTGGACGTTTTGTCCTATGGCGGCATTTCGATTCAATGCGACCGCTACCGGTACATGCCCGCTTGACACAGCGCCTCAAAAGCGAGCAAGCACGATGTCCAGCACTCAGCCACCCACCCAGCGCCGTCGCTCCGCCCGACGCCGCAGCACGACGCCGCGACGCGCAGCGCCGGACCACTCGCGCGATCGCGCCCGGCGAGATCGCCATCGGCGTGATCATCGGCCGCGCCTCCGAGTACTTCGACTTCTTCGTCTACGGCATCGCCTCGGTGCTGGTGTTCCCGGCGGTGTTCTTCCCGTTCGAGGCAGCCGCTGGACGGCACGCTCTACTCCTTCGCGATCTTCTGCGTTCGCCTTCATCGCGCGGCCCGTTCGGCACCGTCGCCTTCATGGCGATCCAGCGCCGCTTCGGGCGCGAGCGCCAAGCTGACGGTCGCGCTGTTCCTGCTCGGCATCTCCACCGCCGGCATCGCCTTCCTGCCCGGCTACGCCAGCCTGGGCGTCGACCGCCATCGTGCTGCTGTCGCTGCTGCGCGTTCGGCCAGGGCCTCGCGCTGGGCGGCTCGTGGGACGGCCTGCCGTCGCTGCTGGCGCTGAATGCGCCGCCGAACCGCCGCGGCTGGTACGCCATGCTGCGGCCAGCTGGGCGCGCCGGTCGGCTTCATCATCGCCAGCGGCCTGTTCGCTCTACCTGTATGCGAGCCTGTCGCACGGACGACTTCCTCGACTGGGGCTGGCGCTATCCGTTCTACGTGGCCTTCGCGATCAACGTGGTGGCGCTGTTCGCGCGCCTGCGCCTGGTGGCCACCGACGAGTACGCGCACCTGCTCGACGAGCGCGAACTGGAGCCCACCAGCGTGGTCGAGCTGGTGCGCGCGCAGGGCGGCAACCTGCTCATCGGCGCGTTCGCCGCGCTGGCCAGCTATGCGCTGTTCCACCTGGTGACGGTGTTCCCGCTGTCGTGGATCACGCTGTACTCGACCCAGTCGGTCACCGAGTTCCTGGTGCGTGCAGATGATCGGCGCCGTGCTGTGCGCCGTCGGCATCGTGGCCTCGGGCCTGCATCGCCGACCGCATCGGCCGCCGCAGCACGCTGGGCACCCTGGCCGTGCTGATCGCGCGTGTTCAGCGGCTTTCGCGCCCGACGCTGCTGCGACGGCGGCACGCTCGGCCAGGACGTCTTCATCCTGCTCGGCTTCGCGCTGCTGGGCCTGTCGTACGGCCAGGCGGCCGGCGCCGTGACGTCCAACTTCGAGGCCACGCTACCGCTACACCGGCGCGGCGCTGACCTCCGACCTGGCCTGGCTGATCGGCGCCGCCTTCGCGCCGCTGGTGGCGCTGGGCCTGTCGGCCCACTTCGGGCTCGGCCTACGTCAGCGTCTACCTGCTGTCGGGCGCGGTCTGCACGCTGGCCGCGCTGCACATCAACCGCACGCTCGAATTGCGCGACTGACCGCCGGGCCCGCACCCGGGCCCGTGCAAGCTCAGGCGCCCTCGCCTTTGGGTTCGCGCTCCATCAGCGCCGCCACCGCATCGGCCGGCTGCAAACGCCCATCGAGCAGCGCCACCACGGCCTCGCTGATCGGCATGTCCACGCCCAGGTGGCGTGCGCGCTGCACCACGGTGCGCGCGCTGTAGACCCCTTCGGCCACATGGCCCAGCGATGCCACGGCCTGCTGCAGCGTCTGGCCTTGCGCGAGCAGCAGGCCCACGCGGCGGTTGCGCGAGAGGTCGCCTGTGGCCGTCAGCACCAGGTCGCCCAGGCCCGACAGGCCCATGAAAGTCTCGGCGCGCGCCCCCAGCGCCAGGCCCAGGCGCGTCATCTCGGCCAGGCCGCGCGTGATGAGTGCAGCGCGCGCGTTCAGGCCCAGGTGCAGGCCGTCGCACAGGCCAGTGGCGATCGACAGCACGTTCTTGACCGCGCCGCCCACTTCCACGCCCACGATGTCGTCGTTGACGTACACGCGCAGGCTCGGGCTGTGAAAAGCCTGCACCAGCGCGTCGCGCACGCGTTCGTGCGCGCTGGCGGCAACGAGCGCGGTCGGCTGGCCGCGCGCGACTTCGAGCGCGAAGCTCGGGCCGCTGAGCACACCAGCGATCAGATCAGGGGCTGCCCGCGCGCGCACCTCATGGGCCATCAGCCCGAAAGACCGCCGGATCGGCAGCGGCCTCGAAGCCCTTGCACAGCCAGGCGACGGGCACCGGACAGCCGCGCAACTGCACCAGCATGGCGCGCAGCGCGGCCATCGGCGTGGCAACGATCACCAGGTCGGCCGCGGCGGCCAGCGCCGCCACGTCGCCACCGGCCAGCACCAGTGGGGACGGCAATGCGATGTCCGGCAGGTAGCGCGCATTGCAGCGTGCGGCGCGCATGTCCGCCAGCTGCTGCGCATCGCGCGCCCACAGCGTGACCGCGTGGCCGGCCGGATGGACGGCGGCATTGATGGCCATGGCCGTGCCCCAGGCACCGGCCCCAATCACTACTATTTTCATAGCTACTCGCGCTTGACTGGCAAGCGCTAGAGGCCAAAAAGACTAGAAATTGCTTATTGCGCCAGCGTCGCGGGCGCTTCGCCGGCGGCCTGTGCCTGCTGCTGCTCGTACATCGCCTGGAAGTTGATTTCGGCCAGGTGCACGGGCGGGAAGCCGGCGCGGTTGACGATGTCGGCGACGTTGCCGCGCAGGTACGGGTAGACGATCTGCGGGCAGGCGATGCCCATGATGGGGCCCATCTGGTCTTCGGGAATGTTGCGGATTTCGAAGATGCCGGCCTGCTTGGCTTCGACCAGGAACACGGTCTTGTCCTTGATCTTGGTCTGCACGGTGGCCGTCACGGCCACTTCATAGATGCCTTCGGCCACGGGCGTGGCTTCCACGCCCAGCTGGATGTCCACGCTGGGCTGCTCTTGCTCGAGCAGGATGCCGGGCGAATTGGGCTGTTCGAGCGACATGTCCTTGAGGTAGACGCGCTGGATCTGGAACACGGGGGTTTCTTCGGTGGCCATGGTGAAAGTCTTTCAGCCCAAACAGGGTGTTGCAAAACAAAGCCCGCTACGGAGGCGACCCCGCAGCGGGCACATGGGGCAGCATTATGCAGCGCAGGCCCGGGCCGCTGCGGCGATCAGGCCGCGCCCAGCAGGGGCTGCAGACCGCCGCGCGCATCGAGCGCGACCAGGTCGTCGTGGCCGCCCACATGCGTGGTGCCAATGAAGATCTGCGGCACGGTGCGCCGGCCGGTGACTTCCATCATGTGGCTGCGCGCGCCCGGGTCGGTGTCGATGCGGATCTCTTCGATCTGCTCGACCCCCTTGGACTTGAGAAACTGCTTGGCACGGATGCAGTAAGGGCAGACACCGGTGGTGTACATCTTGACGGCTTGCATGGGATCTCCTTTGCTTTCTCTAGGGGTGGGGGCGCTTCAGGCCTTTTCAACCGGCATGCCCGCGGCCTGCCAGGCCTTGATGCCGCCGGCCAGCGCCTGGACGTTGGCGTAACCGAGCTTCTGCGCCACGGCCACGGCGCGCTGGGCGCGCACGCCGCTGGCGCACACCAGCACCAGCGGCGTCGCCTTGTTCTTGGCGACGGCCGGCAGGCGCTGTTCAAGGTCGGCCAGGGGCACGTTCTTGGCGCCCACCACATGGCCGGCGGCGTATTCGTCGGCGCCGCAGACGTCGATCACCACGGCCTTTTCGCGGTTGATGAGCTGCACGGCCATGGCGGCCGAGAGCCCGCCGCTGGCCGCGCCCTTGAGCACCGGCACCACCAGCAGGGCACCCGAGACGAGCGCAAGAAGAATCAAATACCAGTTGTCGACGATGAAGTTCACGTTATTCCTTGGGTTGGCAAACCAGACAATTTTAGAATGGGTGGTTTTGACCCGCTTGCCCAAGGGAAACCATGCACAAACTCGTTCTGATCCGCCACGGCGAATCCACCTGGAACCTTGAAAACCGCTTCACCGGCTGGACCGATGTCGACCTGACCCCCACCGGCGTGTCGCAGGCCATGTCGGCCGGCAAGCTGCTCAAGGCCGAAGGCTACGAGTTCGACCTGGCCTACACCAGCGTGCTCAAGCGCGCCATCCACACGCTGTGGTACTGCCTCGACGAAATGGACCGCACCTGGCTGCCGGTGCACAAGAGCTGGCGCCTCAACGAGCGCCACTACGGCGCGCTGCAGGGCCTGAACAAGGCGGAGACCGCGCAGAAATACGGCAATGAGCAGGTGCTGGTCTGGCGCCGCAGCTATGACACGCCGCCGCCTCCCCTGGACGCCGCCGACCCGCGCAGCGAACGCAGCGACCCGCGCTACGCCGGCCTCTCGTCCGAGGACGTGCCCCTGAGCGAGTGCCTGCAGGACACGGTGGCGCGCGTGCTGCCATTTTGGAACCACACCATGGCACCCGCGATCCGCTCGGGCCAGCGCGTGGTCGTGGCCGCGCACGGCAACTCGATCCGTGCACTGGTCAAGTACCTGGACAACATCTCGGACGAGGCCATCGTCGGCGTCAACATTCCCAACGGGATTCCACTGGTTTACGAACTCGATGACGATCTGAAGCCGCTGCGCCACTACTATCTGGGGGATGCCGAGGCGGCCGAACGCGCGGCTGCCGCGGTGGCGTCTCAAGCAAAGGCATAAAGCGGCGAGAAGCGAGCTGGCAAGCGGCGTGAAAAGCCGCGCGGCGGCACAAAAACGGAGGCCCGCGCGGAACTGCAGTGGGCCGCACCTTTCCAAGGTGTATCCAATGAATCGGTGAAAGGTGTTGTATGGGCCACAAACTGAAAATCGCAGGCTGGGTCTCCGTGGGAGTGCTGGCCGGGGCCATGACCACCGTGTCATTGCAGACCGTGGCACGCGGGGCGATGGCGCCGCTGCCGCTCGAGGAGATCCAGCAGCTGTCGGCCGTATTCGGCCTGGTCAAGACCGACTACGTCGAGCCTGTGGACGACAAGAAGCTCATCACCGACGCCATCACTGGCATGGTGGCGAGCCTGGACCCGCATTCGCAGTATTTCGACAAGAAGTCGTTTGCGGAATTTCGCGAGGGAACGAGCGGCCGCTTTGTCGGTGTCGGCATCGAGATCACCCAGGAAGACGGCCTCATCAAGGTCGTCTCGCCGATCGAGGGCTCGCCCGCGTTCCGCGCCGGCCTCAAGACCAACGACCTGATCACCAAGATCGACGACACCGCCGTCAAGGGCCTGTCGCTGAGCGACGCCGTCAAGAAGATGCGTGGCGAGCCCAACACCAAGGTCATGCTGACCATCTTGCGCAAGGACGAAAGCCGCAGCTTTCCCGTGACCATCACGCGCGAAGAGATCAAGACGCAATCGGTCAAGGGCAAGATCATCGAGCCCGGTTACGGCTGGATCCGCCTGTCGCAGTTCCAGGAGCGCACCGTGGACGACTTCGTGCGCAAGGTGGAAGAGCTCTACAAGGCCGACCCCAACCTCAAGGGCCTGGTGCTGGACCTGCGCAACGACCCGGGCGGCCTGCTCGATGCGGCCGTGGCCGTGTCCGCCGCGTTCCTGCCCGAAGACGTTACCGTGGTCTCCACCAATGGCCAGCTCGCCGAAAGCAAGGCCACCTACAAGGCCGCGCCCGAGTTCTATGCGCGCCGCGGCAGCGGTGACCCGCTCAAACGCCTGCCCGCCGCGCTCAAGAAGGTGCCGCTGGTGGTGCTGGTCAACGAAGGCTCGGCCTCGGCCAGCGAGATCGTGGCCGGCGCACTGCAAGACCACAAGCGCGCGACCATCCTGGGCAGCCAGACCTTTGGCAAGGGCTCGGTGCAGACCGTGCGCCCGCTCGGGCCCGACACCGGCATCAAGCTGACGACGGCGCGCTATTACACGCCCAGCGGCAAGTCGATCCAGGCCAAGGGCATCGTGCCCGACGTGATGATCGACGAGACCGAGGAAGGCAGCCCGTTTGCCATCCTGCGCATGCGCGAGGCCGACCTTGAAAAGCACCTGGTCAGCGGCCAGGGCGAGGAACAGAAGGACGAAGCGCGCGAGAAGGCCCGCGAGGAAGCCCGCAAGCGGCTCGAGGAAGAGTCCAAGAAGCCGGTGGCCGAGCGCAAGATGCCCGAATTCGGCACCGACAAGGACTTCCAGCTCGCCCAGGCGCTGAACCAGCTCAAGGGCCGCCCGGTGCTGGTGAGCAAGACGCAGACCGAGCGCAAGGAAGAGCCCAAGGAAATGCAGTAAGCCTGCCGGCCGCGGCCACCCGCCCAGGCCTGTGCGCCCCAGGGCCGGACTCCAGCAGGGGCCCGGCCTTTCGATTTTCTTCCCAGATGCCCCGGCACCCGCGTGCCTCGAACCCCGCCATGAACGACCACCAGCTGCTGCGCTATTCGCGCCATATCCTGCTCGACGAGATCGGCATCGAAGGGCAGGAGCGCATCCTCGGCGCGCATGTGCTGATCGTTGGCGCCGGTGGCCTCGGGTCGCCCGCGGCGCTGTACCTGGGCTCGGCCGGTGTGGGCCAGATCACGGTGGTCGACGACGACACGGTCGACCTGACCAACCTGCAACGCCAGATCGCGCACACCACGGCGCGCGTGGGCGAGCCCAAAGTGGTGTCCCTGGCACAGGCCGTGCAGGCGATCAATCCGGAAGTGCGCGTGACGTGCATCGAGCAACGCGCCGATGCCGCGCTGCTCGACCGCCTGGCAGCGCAGGCCACCGTGGTGCTCGATTGCACCGACAACTACGCCACACGCCATGCGATCAACGCCGCCTGCGTGCGCCAGGGCACGCCACTGGTGGTCGGCGCCGCCATCCGCTTTGACGGGCAGATCACCGTGGTCGATCCGCGCGTGGCCGACGCGCCCTGCTACGCCTGCATCTTTGCGCCCGATGCCCAGTTCGAAGAAGTGCAGTGCTCCACCATGGGGGTGCTGGCGCCGTTGGTGGGCATCATCGGTGCCATGCAGGCGGCCGAAGCACTCAAGCTGCTGTCGGGCGCCGGGCCGTCGCTCGCAGGCCGCCTGCTGATGCTGGACGCCCGCACCATGGAATGGAGCGCCCTGCAGGCACGGCGCAACCGTGCCTGTCCTGTCTGTGCGCATGCCGGGTAAGAACCAGCCTACATGAGTGGCGTGCCATCGCTGGCACAATCCGGGCCCAAACGCACCTACATTGATTGCATGGCCATCGCTCGCTGCTGCGACCACGCAACGGACTCCGACAGTGAAACTCAAGACATACATCGTTGAAGACAACGCCACCATCCGCGAGAACCTGATTGGTACGCTGGAAGAACTGGCGGCCGTGGAGTCTGTCGGGGTTGCCGAGACCGAGCACGAAGGCACTTCCTGGCTCACCCAGCACACCGCGCAGTGGGACTTGGCCATCGTGGACCTGTTCCTGCGCCAGGGCAGCGGCCTGGGTGTGCTGGCCGCGTGCCGAGCACGACAACCCCACCAGCGCGTCGTGGTGCTGAGCAACTACGCAACACCCGACGTGCGCATGCGCTGCGCGCAACTGGGCGTGGATGCGGTGTTCGACAAATCCAATGAAATCGACGCTTTGGTCGACTATTGCATCGAGCAAGGCAGCGTATCGCAGCGCGTGTGAACGCCTGCGCGCGCCCATGCCAGGGCGCGGCGCGTGGGCCACACCGGGTGGCGCGGCCGCTGCCAGGCGAGGTCCGTCAGTCGATCAGGCGGTTCTTGAGGGCGTAATAGGTCAGGTCGCTGTTCGAGGCCAAGCCCATTTTTTCCATCAGGCGCGTGCGGTAGGTGCTCACGGTCTTCACGCTCAGCGACAGCGTCTTGGCAATGTCGCCGGCGGTCTCGCCCTTGGCGAGTTTCAGAAACACCTGGAATTCGCGCTCGGACAGCTGTTCGTGCGGCGGCGCGTCGTCCTTGCGGTTGAGTTGCTGGGCCAGCAGCTGCGCCACCGCGGGCGTGATGTAGCGGCGCCCCAGCGCAATGGTGCGGATGGCTTCGACGATTTCCTTGGGCTCGCATTCCTTGTTCAGGTAGCCGCTGGCGCCCTGGCGGATCAGGTTCATCGCGTAATGTTCTTCGGGGTAGCCGCTCAGGATGAGGATTCCCATGTCGGGCGCCTTGGCACGCAGCATGGCCAGCGCGTCGAGCCCGGTTTGACCCGGCATCGACAAGTCCATGATCAGCACATCGATTTCCGTGTTGCGCACCAGATCGATGGCTTCGCGGCCGTTGGAGGCCTCGCCCGCTACGCGCAGGTCCACATGCTCTGCCAGAAACTGACGCAGTCCGGAGCGGACGATAGCGTGGTCATCCACAATACCGACTTTGATCATTGGGCGTACTTTCCGGGGCAGCAGCGCCGCCCGCACACATTCGATGGACATGGCGCCCGCAGCAATAGGGGCGACCAGACTTTCGCTGCACAGCAGCAGCGCCATTATCCCGAAATCACCACCCCGCCCAGGAGAATCCCATGCGCTGGTCCCAGTTACGCAAGATAGCCGTCAGTCTGCCGCTGGCGGTGCTTGCCGCCATCACGCTCGTGAGCATCAATGAAGCCGGGTACCAGCGCTCGCGCTATGCGCTGGAAGACATGGCCCACAGCCAGAGCACCCGCGCCTCGCTCAACAAACTGCTGCAGAGCATGCTGGACGCGGAGAGCGGTCACCGCGGTTACCTGCTCACCGGCGATGAGCGCTACCTGGAGCCCTACGAGCGCTCCGTCTCCACGGTCAATGCCAACCTGGACGAGTTGCGCAGCCTGTTCCTCGATTCGCCCCAGGACATTTCGCAGTTTGCGCAGCTCTCGCGCCAGGTCTCGCGCAAGCTCTCCGAGATGGAGCTGAGCCTGCGCCTGCGCCGGCAGGGCAATGAAGACGCCTGGAAATTCGTCATGTCGACCGATGTGGGCAAGGAAAACATGGACGCCATCCGCACCCTGGCCCGCGAACTGATCGACCGCAAGAGCGAGCGCATCGCCCAGAGCGAGCGCCAGGTCGAGCGCTCGCTGCTGCTGGCGCGCCTGGGCATTGCGGCCGTGACGGCCATCGGCCTGCTGGCGTTTTACATGTACCTGCGCCAGGCCAACGTGCTGCAACGCGCCACCGAGCGCGAGCAGGAAATCCTGCAGGTCGAGCGCGCGCGGCTCGAGGGGCTGGTGCGCGACCGCACGGCCTCGCTGTCCGAACTCGCCGACCACCTGCAGCAGGTGCGCGAGGACGAGCGCGGCCATCTGGCGCGCGAACTGCACGACGAGCTGGGCGCCCTGCTGACCGCAGCGAAGCTCGATGTCGCGCGGCTCAAGTCCAAGATCGATGTGCAGGCCCCCGAGGTGTCCGAGCGCCTGCACCACCTGATCGAGACGCTCAACAGCGGCATCGCGCTCAAGCGCCGCATCATCGAAGACCTGCGCCCGTCGTCGCTGGCCAACCTCGGACTGACTGCGGCGCTGGAAATCCTGACGCGCGAATATGCCGAACGCGCCGGCATTGACGTGCAGACCAGCCTGGAGACGGTGCAATTGCCCGAGGCCACGCAGCTGACGGTCTACCGCATGGTGCAGGAGTCGCTGACCAACATCGGCAAATACGCCAATGCCAAGAAGGTGCTGGTCACCGTGCACAACTACCCCACCCATGTGGCGGTGCAGATACGCGACGACGGAGACGGGTTCGATCCCTCCGGCATCCGCCGCAACTCGCACGGGCTGGTAGGCATGCGCCAGCGCGTCGAGGCGGCTGGTGGGCGCCTCACGGTGAGCTCCCAGCCGGGCCAGGGCACGCTGGTGTCCGCCATCCTGCCCCTAACCCCTGCCACGCCCACGCTGCCGGCCCAGACGGCCTGAGCACGCCGGCCGACCGGCCACGGCCCGGTGTCGGACGCGGCCTACACAGCGGCCGCTGCCCCACTGACAAGCGCAAACGCCGGGCGCCGGCACTGTGCGCACGCGCTGCCACCTACAGTGGACTTCAAGCGCACACCACTCCCTGCGAGTGCGCTCCCCCTGTCGGCCCAGGCCGCAGCAACCAAGGAGCTGGACATGTTGCATTACGCAGTCGTTTTTCTGGTCATTGCATTGATCGCCGCCGTCTTCGGCTTTGGTGGCATTGCAGCGGGCGCCGTCGGCATTGCCAAGATCCTGTTTTTCGTCTTCGTGATCATGGCCGTGGTGACCTTCGTCATCGGCCTCATAAAGCGCGGCTGACGCGCTTGCGGACAGTGCCCATCTTTCAACCCCAGCCAAGGAATTTTCCATGAACTCCGTCAACGACCCCAAGAACACCACCATGAACTCCGACTCCGCTCCGAAAGCAGCCGACACGGTGCAAAAAATGGCCGACAGCGCGCGCCATATGGGCGAGGGTGCCATGCAGGGAGCCCAGCAGGCGGTCGATGCCACGCGCAACGCTGCCAACGCTTCGCTCGACAAGGCAGAAGCCGGGGTACAGAAGCTGCGCGAAGGCGTTGACCCCGCCATTTCCGACCTGGCCGCCAAGGCGCAGGAACTGGCCGAGCGTGGCATCAATTACTGCGCGCAGACCTCGGCGCAGCTGCGCCAGCAGATGGACGAGTACAGCGAAATCACCACCCGCTATGTGCGCCAGCAGCCGGGCAAATCGGTGCTCATGGCCGCCGCCGCCGGCGCGGTCCTGACCATGCTCGCCATGTCGATGTCGCGCCGCCGCTGAGGCCATCGGCCCCTGAAAGCACCGCCCGCTGCCCCTTTGCCACCGTACAAGGCCTGACATGACAACCGATCCCAATGCGTCGGCGGGCTTCACGCTCGAACTGGACCAAGACGCACTCACCTTTGCTGGCACCCGCGAACAGGAAGAGGGGGCGGTGACGCCGGCTTCCAGCCCCTACCGCGATGCCATCGTCAAGTTGCTCAACGACGCCCTGGCCACCGAACTGGTGTGCGTGCTGCGCTACAAACGCCACCACTTCACCGCGCACGGGCTGGCCTCACCGGCCATTGCAAGTGAACTGCTGGTGCATGCCAACGATGAAGCGGCCCATGCCGACCTGATTGCGCGGCGCATCGTGCAACTGGGCGGCGAGCCGGACTTCAACCCGAGCAGCCTGCTCGAGCGCAGCCATGCGCCCTACGACAGCTCTGTCGACCTCCAGGCCATGCTGCGCTCCAACCTCGCGGCCGAGCGCGTTGCGGTCGAAGCCTACCGCCAGATGATTGCCCTGATTGGTGACAAAGACCCCACCACCAAACGCATGCTCGAAGGCATTCTTGCCGACGAGGAAGAGCATGCCGACGAAATCAAGGATTGGCTGGCCCTCTGAACGAGGCGCCCGTCCCACCCACAGCAGGCCGGATCCGGGGGGTGCAACAGATCGGCCGGCTGCCATTGCCCCAGCACCCGTGTTCCCACAACCATAAAGAGGAAATAACCATGAAATACGCCCGTGCCCTTGCTTTCGCCGCTCTCGCCGGCATCACCGTCGTCACCACTGGCTGCTCGGTGGCGCGTCACCAGCAAACCGTGGGCTCATACGTGGACGACGCGGGGATCACCACCGCCGTGAAGGCGAAAATGGCCGAAGACAAGACCGTTTCCGCCGCCGCCATCAGTGTGGAGACGCTCAACGGCACGGTCCAGCTCTCGGGTTTTGCCAAGTCGCAGGCCGAAAAGAACCAGGCCGAGGCGATTGCGCGCAACACCAAGAACGTGCGCGACGTGCGCAACAGCATCGTCGTTCGCCCCTGACCTTGCTGACCCCGCAGGGCCCGCGCCATCGCGGCCCTGCTTCGTCAAGGCTGTGGCCCTCTTCCGAGGCCACAGCCTTTTTCCTTGCGGCTTCGCGGCGGGGGCGACGGCGGATCAGGCCGCCCGTGCGACCGTGTTGCGCCCTTAGGCGGAAGCGCGCACCTTGCGTGCCAGCCGCTCCTGCACCCGGGGCGAGACGAACTTGTCGACCTCGCCGCCGAGCGTGGCGATCTCGCGCACAAAGGTGCTGCTGATGAACTGGTACCTGTCGCTGGGCGTGAGGAACACCGTCTCCACCTCGGGCATGAGGCTGCGGTTCATGCCGGCGAGCTGGAACTCGTAGTCGAAGTCGGTCACCGCGCGCAGGCCGCGCACCATGGCCTTGCCGCCGCGCGCGACGACGAAGTCGCGCAGCAGGCCGGCGAAGCTCTCGACCTGCACCTGCGGATAGTCCTTGACGGCCTCGCGCACCATGTCCATGCGCTCTTCCAGGCTGAACAGGGTCTTCTTGTGGTGGCCGGCGGCCACGGCCACGATGACGCGCCCGAACAGCTGCGTGGCCCGCCGCACGACGTCTTCATGGCCCAGTGTGATGGGGTCAAAGGTTCCGGGGTAGACGGCGAGCACGTCTTGGTCCATGGCGGGGTCTCCTGCAGGGCGTGGATGGACAGGGGCCGGGACAAGGAAGCGTCCCGGCCACGTGCGCGCATTATGCCGTGCGGTGCCGCATCGGCCCGCCGCAAAAAAGCAGGAAAACCGGCTCCAGCGCTGATGGATACTGCGCGGGCAGCTCCTGAAACAGGAGTGCTATGCCGCAGCCACCGGCCGCAGCAGATGCGCGTGCACCGCGCCCGCGCGCAGGTGGCGGTGCAGCGCCAGCCCGTGCGGCGCCAGCGCCGCCGCGTCCCAGGCGGTCGGTGCTTCGAGGTAGACAAAACCCTGCGGCCGCACGGCCCGGGCGGCGGCCTGCAGCGCGGGCGCGAACAGATCGCCATCGAACGGCGGATCGAGCAGCACCAGGTCGAGGCTGGCGGGCGCGCACGCGCGCAGCGCGGCCACGCCGTCGCCGCGGCGCACCTGCACCGTGGCCGCCTGCAGGCGCTGGCACAGCCGGTGCAGCTGCGCGACCAGGGCGGCGTCCTGCTCCACCAGGTGCACGGCAGCGGCGCCGCGCGAGGCGGCTTCGAGGCCGAGCGCGCCCGTGCCGGCAAAGGCGTCGAAGCAGTGCCAGCCGGCCAGGTCCTGGCCGAGCCAGTTGAACAGCGTCTCGCGCACGCGGTCGGGCGTGGGGCGCAGGCCGGGGCGCTGCGCCACGGGCAGGCGCGTGCGCTTCCACTGCCCGCCGATGATGCGCACCTCGCCGGCGCCAGCGGGCAATGGCATGGCGGCCGCCGCCGCGGCCCGGGCCTTGGCCGGCGGCTGGGTGGCGGCGGGTGGCGCGCGCAGCGCGGCGGCGGCCTGGGCGGGGGACAGGCGCGTCATGGCTGCGCTCCGCCCACGACCACGGTCACCATGCGCTCGGGCTGCAGCTTGCGCTGCATGGCGGCGCGGATGTCGGCCGCCGTGATGGCCTCGACGCGCTGCGTCCAGTGCTCGAGGTAGTCGAGCGGCAGGCCGTTGGTGGCGATGTTGACGACGTTGCCCAGGAGCTTCTTGTTGCTGTCGATGCGCAGGGCAAAGCCCCCGATCAGGTTGTCCTTGGCGGCGCGCAGTTCGGCCGCGGTCGGGCCCTCGGCAACAAAGCGTGCCACCACCTCGCGCGCCACGCGCACGGCCTCGGCGGCCTGGTCGGGGCGGGTTTGCAGCGCGACGGCGAAGGCGCCGGCGTTCAGCCCCGGCGAGAAACCGCTGTAGACGCTGTAGCTCAGGCCGCGCTTTTCGCGCACCTCGTTCGTCAGCCGCGACGTGAAGCCGCCGCCGCCCAGGATGTGGTTGCCCACCAGCAGCGTGAGGAAGTCGGGATCGCTGCGCCGAAAGCCCGGCTGGCCGATCAGCACATGCGCCTGGGCCGAAGCAAAGGGAATGTTCTGCTGCACCGGCGCGGCCAGCGGCTGCACCTCGGGCACGGCCGGCAGTGGCGCGCAGGCTGCTGGCGCGGGCAGGCGCGCCAGCAGCGTGGCCGCCAGCGCCTGCGCCTGGGCGCGGTCCACCGCGCCGACGATGGCCACGCGCGCGCGGCAGGCCTGCAGGGTGCGCGCATGGAACTGCTGCAGATCGGCCACGCCGATGCGCGCCAGGCTCTCCTCGGTCACGCGCTGGCCATAAGGGTGGCCGCCGTACACGGCGGCCGCAAACGCATCGCCGGCCACGGTGCCCGGGCGCGTGCGCGACTCGCGGATCGCCGCGCTCCAACGCGCGCGCTCGCGCTGCCAGATGGGCTCGGGCCAGGCCGGCTCGGCCAGCACGCGCGCGGTCAGGCGCGCGGCCCTGTCCAGCAGGTCGGGCTCGGTGAGCGAGCGCAGCGAAAAACTCAGCGCATCGTTGCCGGCGCTCACGTCCAGGTTCGCGCCCAGGTCGGCCCAGGCTTCGCCGAGCGCGTTTTCGTCGAGCGCGGGCGCATCGCCCACGGCGCGCACGCCCTTGGTCGCCATCGTGGCCGCGGCGCTGGCCAGGCCGGCCTGGGCGGCGGGGTCGCGCCGGTCGCCGGCGTCGAAGTCGATCTGCACATCGACCATGGGAATGGCCGGGCTCTCGACCAGCCAGACCTGCGCGCCGCTGGGCTCGGTCCAGTGCTGTATCGGCAGCAGCGCCCAGGCGGATTGGGCATAAAAAACCACGCCAGCGCTGATGAACAAAGCGCGAACAGCTATATTTTTTATAGTGATCATGGGGACTTTCGGCGCCGGGTCAGTGGAGCAGCGCGCCCTCGGGCGCGGGGGCTGGGCGTTTGCGCTGGGCATCGAGCGGCTGGGGCACCAGCGTGGCCACGGTGAGCTGGTCGTCGCCAAAGTAGCGCCGGGCCACCGACTGCACTTCCCCGGGCGTGACGCTGCGCAGCAGCGCCAGCAGCCGGTCGTCGGCATCGAGCGGCAGGCCCTGCACCCAGTTTTGCCCCAAGTCGCTGGCCTGGCTGTAGAGCGAGTCGCGCTGGTAGACGGTGCTGGCCACCCACTGCGTCTTCACGCGCTCGAGTTCCGCCGCGTTCACGCCCTCGGCGGCCACGCGGGCCACCTCGGCGCGCAAGGCGTCCTCGACCTGCTGCGCCGTCTTGCCCTGCGCCGGCACGCCGCTGAGCAGGAAGCTGCTGGGGCCACGCCCTACCACCGAGGCGTAGCTGCCGGCGCTGTCGGCCACACGCTCGGGGCCCTGGCTGAGCGCGCGGTCCAGGCGCGCCCCGTCGTAGCCGCTGAGCACCGCCGACAGCACCATCAGCGACAGCGCATCGCGGTCGCTGTCCGACGGCGCCACGAGGTCTTGCAGCGTGGGGGCGCGGAACGACAGCGCAACATAGGCCTGCTCGGCCGGCGCCTTGACGACGGTGCGGCGCACGCCCGGCTGCGCCGGCTCGCTGCGCGGCTTGCGCACCGGCAGGGCGCGCGCCGGAATGCGGCCATAGGTCTTCTCGGCCAGCGCATGCACGCGCTGCACATCCACGTCGCCCGCCACCACCACTGCCGCGTTGGCCGGCACGTACCACTGCTGGTGGAACTGGCGCACGTCCTCGGGGGTCATGGCGTCGAGGTCGCTCATCCAGCCCACGACCGGGCGGCGGTAGGGCGAAGCGATGAAGGCGACGGCGTTGAGCTGCTCGATCAGCAGCGCGCGCGGCTGGTCTTCGGTGCGCATGCGGCGCTCTTCCTTGACGACCTCGATCTCCCGCTGGAATTCTGCGTCGGGCCACTGGTTGTGGGCGAAGCGGTCGGCCTCGAGCCGCATCACCTCTTCGAGCCGCTCGGCCGGAATCTGCTGGTAGTAGCCCGTGTAGTCGCGCGAGGTGAACGCGTTCTCCTGCCCGCCCAGGGCCGCGACGCGGCGCGAGAACTCGCCCGGCGGCAGCTTGGCCGTGCCCTTGAACATCATGTGTTCGAGCGCGTGGGCCACGCCCGAGGTGCCATCGACCTCGTCCATCGACCCCACACGCACCCAGACCATCTGGATCGCCGTGGGCGCGCGCCGGTCCGGCTTGACGATGAGTGCCATGCCGTTGGAGAGCGTGAACTGCTGCGCACCCGAGGCCGCGCCAGGCGCGGGCAGCGCCGCATGGCTGGAGAGCAGGGGCCGTGGGGGTTTGCGCCCCGGCAGCGAGGCAGGCCAGCAGGCCCAATAAGGTGATAGCGCGTTTCATAGAATGCAGTGATTCTAAGAACCCCGCAATGTTCAGCTTTTTCAAAAAGAAACCCTCCGCACCGCCCGCTGCCGATTCGGCCCCCGCAGCCGCGCCGGCCGCGCCGGCCCCGGCGCCCGCGCCGGCTGCCGCAGCCCCCAGCGATGCGGCCACGCCCGCCGGCGGCGCCTTTGGCTGGCTGCGCAAGCCCTTTGGCGCCGGCGCACCGGCAGCGCCTGCCGCAGACATTGTCGCGGCGCCGCCTGCCGCGCCAGCGCCGCCGGCCGCCAATGCGCCTGCCCCCGCACCCGTACCCGCCGGGGCCGCGCCGCAGACCGCGGCCACGGCAGCGCAGCGCAGCGGCTGGATCGGCCGGCTCAAGAGCGGGCTGCGCAAGACCGGCTCCAGCATCACCACGGTGTTCACCGGCACGCGCATCGACGATGCGCTCTACGAGCAGCTCGAAGATGCGCTGCTTATGGCGGACACCGGCGTCAAGGCCACGCAGTGGCTGCTCACCGACCTCAAGCGCCGCGTCAAGGACAGCAAGGCCACCGATCCCGCCGCAGTCAAGGATCTGCTGGCCGATGCGCTGACCGACTTGCTGCGCCCGCTCGAAAAGCCCCTGGTCATCGGCCGGCACACGCCGACGGTGATCATGGTCGCCGGCGTCAATGGCGCGGGCAAGACGACGTCGATCGGCAAGCTCACGAAGCACCTGGCCAACGAAGGCGCGCACGTGCTGCTGGCCGCGGCCGACACCTTCCGCGCGGCGGCGCGCGAGCAGCTCGGCGTGTGGGCCGACCGCAACCTGGTCGAGATCGTCAGCCAGGAAGGGGGCGACCCGGCCGCCGTGAGCTTCGATGCCGTCACCGCCGGCAAGGCGCGCGGCAAGGACGTGGTGTTGGTCGACACGGCCGGGCGCCTGCCCACGCAGCTGCACCTGATGGAAGAGCTGAAGAAAATCCGCCGCGTCGTCACCAAGGCCGACGCCAGCGCGCCGCACGAGGTGCTGCTGGTCATCGACGGCAACACCGGCCAGAACGCGCTGGCCCAGGTGCGCTCGTTCGACGACGCGCTGCAACTCACCGGCCTGATCGTCACCAAGCTCGACGGCACGGCCAAGGGCGGCGTGCTCGCGGCGATAGCGCAGGAGCGGCCGCTGCCGGTGTATTTCATCGGCGTCGGCGAAAAACTCGAAGACCTCGAAACTTTCAGCGCGCGCGAATTCGCCCAGGCCCTGCTGGCCTGAGGCCGCAGCAACGCCCCTTTCTTCGGGTTGCCCTCGCCGCGCTGCGGCGGCGCACGGGCACGTTTACGGCTGGCAACAATTCCCCGATCATGGGAGCCCCTGCACTCCGGTGGCTTTCATGTTCCTTGAACTGTTCAAAGGCGCCGCCCTGCTGCTGGCGCTGTGCTTCCTGCAGGGCGCGAGCATGCGCCTGTGGCGCCGCCAGCCACGGGTGGGCCAGGCCATGTCGGGCCTGCTGTTCGGTGGTATCTGCGTGGTCGGCATGCTCGGCCCGGTGGCGCTGCTGCCCGGGGTGATCATCGATGCGCGCTCGGTGGTGCTGGGCATGGCGGGCCTGTTCGGCGGCCCGGTGGTCGCCGGCATGGCGGCCACCATCGCGGCGGCAGGGCGTCTGTGGATCGGTGGCGCGGGCGCCCCGGTGGGCGTGCTGGTCATCGTGCTGTGCGCGCTGCTGGGCCTGGCCTACCGCCAGGCGCGCCGGCGTGGCCTCGTGGGCGTGGGCCCGGGGGCGCTGCTGCTGTTCGGCCTGCTGCTGCACCTGGTGGTGCTGGCCTGCCTGCAGCTGCTGCCCGCCCAGGTGGCCCGGCATTTCAACGGCTCGCTGGCGGGGACTTTTTTGCTCATCTTCACGCCCGCCACCGCGCTGATCGGCCTGCTGCTGGCCGACGTCGAAGCGCGCCTGGGCACCGAGCAGGCCCTGGCCGACAGCGCCGCGCGTCTGACCGCCATCACCCACGCCATTCCCGACGTGCTGCTGGTGCTGGACGCGCAGGGCCGCCATGTCGAAGTGCTCTCGCCCGACGAATCGCAGCTCGTGGCGCGGGCGCCGGCGCTGCTGGGCAAACGCGTGCACGAGGTGCTGCCCACGCAGCAGGCCGATCGCTTCATGGAACTGATCACGCGCACGCTGCACAGCGGCCAGACCGAGAGTTTCGAATACCAGATGGAGACGCTGTCGGGGCCACGCCACTTCGAGGGCCGCGCGCAGCCGCTGGGCACGGCGGTCAACGGCCGCCCGGCCGTGGTGTTCCTCGCGCGCGACATCACCGAGCGGCTGCGCAGCGAGACCGCGCTGCGCGAGTCCGAGCTGCGCTTTCGCTCGCTGCTGGGCGATATTCCGTCGATCTCGGTGCAGGGCTACCTGGCCGACGGCACCGTGAGCTACTGGAATCGGGCGTCCGAGCAACTCTACGGTTACAGCGCGCAGGAGGCGCTGGGCCGCAACCTGCTGGACCTGATCGTGCCGCCGGCCCTGCACGCCCAGGTGCGCCAGCAGCTGCAGCAGATGTTTGCCACCGGCGCGTCGATTCCCGGTGCGGAAGTGCAGCTGCGGCGCAAGGACGGCACGCCCGTGGATGTGTTCTCGAGCCACACGTACATCGCGGTGCCGGGCCAGCCGCCCGAGATGTTTTGCATCGACATCGACATCTCGGGGCGCAAGGCGGCCGAGAGCGAGGCGCGCTACCTGGCCTTCTACGACGCACTGACCGGGCTGCCGAACCGGCGTCTGCTGCTGGACCGGCTGCAGCAGGTGCTGGCCGGCAGCGCGCGCTCGGGGCTGCACGCGGCCGTGCTGTTCGTCGACCTGGACAACTTCAAGACCCTCAACGACAGCCGCGGCCACGCGGTCGGCGACCTGCTGCTGCTCGAAGTCGCCCAGCGCCTGCAGGACTGCGTGCGCGGGCAGGACACCGTGGCCCGGCTGGGCGGCGACGAGTTCGTGGTGGTGCTGCAGAACCTCAGCGCCGACGCGATCGAGGCCGCCGGCCAGGTCCGCCACCTCGGCGACGCCATGCTCGCGCGGCTGCGCCAGCCCTACACGCTGGCCGGGCAACGCCAGCACGTCACCGCCACCATGGGCGCCACGGTGCTGGGCGAACAGGCCGCGACCATCGACGAAGTGCTCAAGCAGGCCGACATGGCCATGTACCGTGCCAAGGACGCGGGCCGCAACACCCTGTGCTTCTTCGACCCCGACATGCAGGATGCGGTCAACCTGCGGGCACGGCTCGAGGCGGCGTTGCATGCCGGCTTGCGGCTGGCGCAGTTTGTTCTGGTCTACCAGGCGCAGGTGGACAACGCGGGCCGCGTGACCGGCGCCGAGGCCCTGCTGCGCTGGCAGCACCCGACCAAGGGCCTGGTCGAGCCCGCGGTGTTCATCGGGCTGGCCGAGGAGACCGGCCTCATCGTGCCGCTGGGCCAGTGGGTGCTCGAGACCGCGCTGCGCGAGCAGGCGCGCTGGCGCAGCGACCCGGCATTGGCGCAGCTGCGCATGGCCATCAACGTCAGCGCGCGCCAGTTCCGCCAGGACGATTTTGTCGCGCAGGTGCTGGGCTGGATCGACCACAGCGGCGCCGATCCCGAGCGCATCACGCTCGAGCTCACCGAGAGCCTGCTGCTGAGCGACGTCGACGGCGTCATTGCCACCATGCGCGCGCTCAAGGCGCATGGCCTGCGCTTCTCGCTGGACGACTTCGGCACCGGCTACTCGTCGCTGAACTACCTCAAGCGCCTGCCGCTGGACCAGCTCAAGATCGACCAGGGCTTCGTGCGCGGCGTGCTGCACAACGCCAGCGACGCCGCCATTGCGCACACCATCATCGCGCTGGCCGACACGCTGGGGCTCGGCGTCATTGCCGAAGGCGTCGAAACCGCCGAGCACCATGCATTTCTGCAGGCCCACGGCTGCCGGGCTTTCCAGGGCTACCTGTTTGGCCGCCCCGAGCCGCTGGCGGACTTCGAGCAGCGCGTGCGCAGCGCCGGCGCCCAACCCGTTTCCGCCTGAGCCTCCAAGGCAGCGGGCCGTGTGCCGCCGCTCTCAGGCGGTGCCGGGCGCCAGGTCTGGCGCGACCTCTTGCGCCACCCACCGGGCATAGTCGGCGCTGGCCTGCAGCGGCTGCACCACCAGCTCGGGCACGGTGTAGGGGTGTTGGGCGCGCAGCAGCGTCAGCAGCGCGGGCACGGCCTGCGCCGTGGTCTTGCAGTCCAGGCGCTGCTCGGCCTCTTCGTGCAGCGCGCCCTGCCAGCGGTAGTGCGAGGTGATGGCCTGCACCTGCACGCAGGCCGCCAGCCGCGCTTGCACCGCGGCCTGGGCCAGGCGGCGTGCGTCGGCCGGCGTGGCCACCGTGGTGGTCACCAGGGAAAGATCGGGCGTGGTGGGCATGGGATGGGTCGGTGCCGTGGGGCAGAGCAGTCTGCCACGGCCCGCAGGCCACGTGCAAGGCCGGGGCTCAAACTATTGTTTTGATAGCTATCAGCGCTTGTCCAGTCAGCGTTTGAGGCACTTTTCATCCGAAATCCGGTGCTGCGGCGGCGCGGCGCCAGCGGGCCACCTCGGCCGGCAGCACCCCAAGGTCCCGCAGCGGCAGCACGCCGGGCAGCGGGCGCTGGTAGAGCACCGGGCATTCGCCGCCGACCCAGATGGCGGTGCGCGGCGGCAGCTGTCGGCGCAGCGTGCGCAGCGCCGCGACCACCGTGGACGCGCCCTGCACCGCCGTGAAGCTCAGCGCGACGATGTCGGCGTCGTGCACCTGGGCCGCGCGCGCAATGTCGCCGAGCGGCGTCTGCGGCCCCAGCGACAGGCAGTGGCACCCTTCCAGCGCCAGCAGCGCCTCGACCATCAGCAGGCCCAGGCCATGGGCCTCTTGCGGCACGGTGGTCAGCAGCACGCGCGGCGCGCCGCGGCCCTGCGGCGGCGCGATGCTGGCGATGGCCTGGCGCATCACGCCGGTCAGGCATTCGGTATAGAGGTGCTCCTCGAAGACCTGGAAGCGCCCCTGCATCCAGGCATCGCCCACGGCCGTGTTCAGCGGTGCCACCCGCTGCGTGACGAAGGCCACCAGGCCCAGGCGCAGCGCGTCCTGGGCGAGCACGCGGCGCAGCCGGTGCACATCGTGCTGGGCGATCAGCGCCAGGTAGCTCTCCAGCGCCGGCGCACTGGCGGCGGCCACGGGCGCAGCCGGCGCCGCATCGGCCAGCGCCTGCAGCGCCTCGGGCGCCAGCGCCACGATGCGCCCGGGCCGGTGCCCGGCGTCCATCAGGCGGCGGATGGTGTGCAGGCGCTCGACCTGCTCGGGCGGGTAGAGGCGGTCGCCCGCGCCGTCGCGCTCGGGCTGCGGGAAGCCGTAGCGGCGCTCCCACACGCGCAGCGTGTCCTTCGACAGGCCGGTGTCGCGCTCGACGGCGGCAATGGACAGGTGCTGCGCCAGCGTGCGTTCGCGGTCATTCATGGGGAATCCGACCCTGTGGGCAAAAAAGTGGCATCCAAAAACCGCTCGGCTGCGTAAAGAACACAGGAGCGATTAAAGCGCAACTGGACAAAATGTGCTGAAATAGCTCAATTGTCTTAGACAAATAGATGGAGCGTCTAATGCGAACCCTGCCCACTTTCTCCCTCGCCGCCCTGGCCATGCTCCCGATTCCCTGGACGCCCGCCAGCGCGCAGGCCGCTGGCGCACAGGTGCCCGCAGCGCCCGCTGCGGCGCCCGCCTGCCCCGCGCTGCTGCAGCACACGGTGCTGCGCCTGCAGGACGAGCAGCCGCAGTCGCTGTGCCAGTACAGCGGCAAGGTGCTGCTGGTGGTCAACACCGCCAGCTACTGCGGCTTCACAGGCCAGTACGAGGGGCTCGAAGCGCTGCACAAGCGCTACCAGGGCAAGGGCCTGGTGGTGCTGGGCTTTCCGTCCAACGACTTTGCCCAGGAGGGCGGCGACAACGCACAGATCGCCGCGTTCTGCGAAAACACCTACGGCGTCAAATTCCCGATGTTTGCCAAGAGCAGCGTCACGGGGGCCGAGGCATCGCCGCTGTACCGCCAGTTGGCGCAGCAGACCGGCAAGGTGCCGCGCTGGAATTTCTACAAGTACCTGGTGGGGCGCGACGGCCGCGTGGCGGACAGCTATTCGAGCCTGACGGCGCCCGACAACGCCGGCCTGGTGCGCGCGATTGAAAAGGCGCTGGCCCAGCCCGCGCCGCCGAACACACCCCGGACCACGCCATGAAGATCGCCATCGTCGGCTCGGGCATCTCCGGCCTGGCCGCCGCGCACCGGCTGCAGCGGCGAAGCGCAGGTCACCCTGTTCGAAGCCGGCCGCTACTTCGGCGGCCACACGCACACCGTCGATGTGACGCTGCCCACGCCCGCGGGGCCGCTGGCCACGCACGGCGTGGACACGGGTTTTCTGGTGTTCAACGAGCGCACCTACCCGCAGCTGATCGCGCTGCTGGCCGAGCTGGGCGTGGCGACCGCGCCGTCCGACATGTCGTTCTCGGTGCAGGTGCCGGGCGCCGCCGGGGGGCGCGCGCTGGAGTGGAGCGGCGCGAACCTCTCGACCGTGTTTGCCCAGCGCAGCAACCTGCTGCGGCCGCGCTTCTGGGGCATGCTCGCCGACCTGCTGCGCTTCAACGCACTCACCACGCGCATCGCAGAGGCCGGCGCTGAGGCCGCGCTGGCGCAGCCACTCGGCGAGTTCCTGCAGGCGCACCGGTTTGGCGATGCCTTCCGCGACTGGTACTTCCTGCCCATGCTGGGCTGCATCTGGAGCTGCCCCACGGACCAGATGCTGCGCTTTCCGGTCGCCACGCATGGTGCGCTTCTGCCACAACCACGGGCTGTTGCAGGTCAGCGACCGGCCGCAGTGGCACACCGTGGTCGGCGGCGCACGCCACTATGTCGACCCCATCGTCGCGCGCCTTGCCGACAAGCGCCTGAACACGCCGGTGCGCCGCATCGAGCGCGACGCCGCTGGCGTGCGCATCGTCACCGACCAGGCTGCCGAGCGCTTTGACCGCGTGGTGCTGGCCACGCACTCCGACCAGGCGCTGGCGCTGCTGGCCGCGCCCACGGCGCAGGAACGCGCGGTGCTGGGCGCCATCCGCTACCAGCCCAACCGCGCCGTGCTGCACACCGACGCCTCGGTGCTGCCCACGCGCCGCGCCGCCTGGGCCGCCTGGAACTACGAGCGCGCGCCCACGCAGGGCGGCGAATCGGCGCGCGTGTGCCTGCACTACTGGCTCAACCGGCTCCAGCCGCTGCCGTTTGCGCAGCCGGTCGTGGTGTCGCTGAACCCGGTGCAGGCCATTGCACCGCAGCACATCCTGGGCGAATACGACTATGACCACCCGGTGTTCGACCAGGCCGCGATCCGCGCGCAATCCCAGGTGCCGCAGCTGCAAGGCGTCCAGCACAGCTGGTTCTGCGGCGCCTGGACGGGCTATGGCTTCCACGAAGACGGCCTGAAATCGGGCCTGGCCGTGGCCGAGGCGCTGCTGGCCGAACTGCGCACGCCGCGCGCGGAGGCCGCATGAACGCCGCGGCGCTCGCCGTTGCCACGCCGCTGATCGGCTTTGGCCAGGTGCGCCACGCGCGGCTGCGCCCCACGCGGCACGCGTTCAGCTACCGCACCTTTTTCCTGATGCTGCCGCTGCGCAGCCTGCGCGCCCATCCCGAGAGCGCTGGCGCGCTGGCCTTCAACCGGCGCGGCGCGCTGAGCTTCCACGAATGCGACCACGGCGACGGCCGCAGCCTGCACGACGGCGGCGCGCTCGGCTGGCTCGACGCGCTGCTGCGGGCCGAGGGCATCGACGACGCCACGGGCGAGGTCTGGCTGCACTGCTACCCGCGCGTCTGGGGCTACACCTTCAAGCCCGTGAGCTTCTGGTACTGCCACCGCGCCGACGAGTCGCTGCGCGCCATCGTCGTCGAGGTCCACAACACCTTTGGCGAGCGCCACTGCTACCTGCTCGACCACCCGCGCTACGGCGCCGAACTGCAGACGCCAAAGGCCTTCCATGTTTCGCCGTTCTGCCGCGTGGCGGGCACCTACCGCTTTCGCTTCCTGCGCTCCACCCAAGGCGGGCGCGATCGCACCGTGGTGCGCATCGACCACGACGACGCCGACGGCCCGCTCTTGCAGACCAGCGTCAGCGGCGTGCTGCTGCCGCTGTGCGCGCGCACCGTGCGCCGCGCGCTGTGGCGCTACCCGGCGATGACGCTGGCCGTGATCGCGCGCATCCACTGGCAGGCGCTGCGGCTGTGGGCCAAGCGCGTGGGCTTTCACAAGAAACCCGCGCCGCCGGCCGCCGACGTCACGCGCTGACCCTTTTTTGCCCCTTGAACGCCATGAACAGCCCCACCGCCTCCCGCCCCGGCACCGCCGCCCTGCCCCCCGGCGTTCCGGCCGCCGCGCGCACTGCGCTCCAACTGCTGCAGCGCCTGCAGCACGGCACGCTCACGCTGCAATTGCCCGACGGCACGCTGCGCCATTTCGGCCACGGCAGCGGCCCCGTCGCGGCAATCACGCTGAAGAACTGGAACGTGTTCGGCGCCGCGCTCAAGTCGGGCGACATCGGCTTTGCCGAGAGCTACATCGCCGGCGACTGGACCACGCCGCACCTGACCGAGCTGCTCAAGCTGTTCATCGCCAACCGCCAGCAGATCGAGGGCATGGTCTATGGCAGCTGGGCCGGGCGGCTGCTGTTTCGCCTCAAGCACCTGCTGCACCGCAACACGCGCGCCAACAGCCAGAAGAACATCCACGCCCATTACGACCTGGGCAACGCCTTCTATGCGCTGTGGCTCGACGAGACCATGAACTACTCGTCGGCCTGGTTTGAGGGCGGGCTGGGCGGCACGCATGTCGACCTGCCCAGCGCCCAGCACGCCAAGGTGCGCCGCGCGCTGCGCCAGGCCGGCGTGCAGGCGGGCGACCGGGTGCTCGAGATCGGCTGCGGCTGGGGCGCGCTGGCCGAGATGGCGGCGACCGAGTTCGGCGCCACGGTCACGGGCGTGACGCTGTCGACCGAGCAGCTCGCGTTTGCGCAGCAGCGCATGGCACGCCTGGGCGTGGCAGAGCGCACCGACCTGCGCCTGCAGGACTACCGCGACATCGGCGACGGCCCCTACGACGCGATCTGCTCGATTGAAATGGTCGAGGCCGTGGGGCGCGAATACTGGCCGACCTACTTCCAGACCGTGCACCGCCTGCTCAAGCCGGGCGGCAAGGCCTGCATCCAGAGCATCGTGATCGACGACGCGCTGTTCCCGCGCTACATCGGCTCGACCGACTTCATCCAGCAGTACATCTTCCCCGGCGGCTGCCTGCCCTGCCCGAGCGAGTTCCGGCGCGAGGCCGAGGCCGCGGGCCTGCGCGTGCAGCAGGAATTCGCCTTCGGCCCGGACTACGCCGAGACCCTGCGGCGCTGGCGCGAGCGCTTTGTGGCGCAGCGCGCGCTGATCCTGCAGCTGGGTTTCGACGAGCGCTTCCTGCACATCTGGGAGTTCTACCTGGCGTACAGCGAAGCCGCCTTCGCCATGCGCAACATCGACGTCGTCCAGTACACGCTGGTGCGCGCCTGAAACACCGGCCAGGAGGTCACTATGAAAAACATAGCTGCTTGCGCTTTACTGGTCTGCGTTACAGCCATTTTTTACCCAAAAACAGCGCAGGCACTGGGCCCCGACGCCGGGGCGCCGCTGGCGGGGCTGCAGCCCGCGGGCCAGGGCACGCTGCGCTGGTGGGGACTGGAGATCTACCGCGCCCGCCTCTGGGTCAGCCCGGGCTTCGAGGCCGGCGACTACGCCGCGCTGCCGCTGGCGCTGGAGCTGAGCTACCAGCGCGCCTTCAGCGCCGCGGCCATGGCCCAGCGCGCACTGGCCGAGATGCGCCGCGTGGCACCGTTGAGCGCCGCGCAGGCCTCGCACTGGCAGCAGGCGCTGCAGGCCGCCCTGCCCGACGTGCAGCCCGGCGACCGCCTGATCGGCCTGTACCAACCGGGCCGCGGCGCCACGTTCCGGCTGCGCGGGCGCACCGTGGGCACGGTCGACGACCCGCGAATTCGCCCGGCTGTTCTTCGGCATCTGGCTCGCGCCCCAGACCTCCGCGCCGCACCTGCGCGCCGAGCTGTTGGGCACTGCACAGGCACACCCATGAGCATCGCCGCCCCGCTGTCGCCGCGCCAGGGGCTGGCCTACGGGCTGCTCGGGCTGCCGCTGGCGTTCGTGGCGCTGCCGCTGTACGTGCTGCTGCCGCACCACTACGCCAGCGCCTTCGGCATGCCGCTGGCCACGCTGGGCGCGGTGCTGCTCGGCGCGCGCCTGTGCGACGCCGCCATCGACCCGCTGCTGGGCCTTTGGTGCGACCGGCTGTTTGCGCGCTCGCTGCGCGCCGTGTGGGCGGTGGGCGCGGTCTCGGCGCTGGTGCTGGCGGCCGGGCTGACCGGGCTGTTCTACCCGGCGCCCACCGGCCCGCAGGCACGGGTGCTGTGGGCGCTGGGCTTTTTGCTCGCCACGTACACCGCGTTCAGCCAGCTCAGCATTGCCCACCAGGCCTGGGGCGCGCGCCTGGGTGGCGATGAGCTGCAGCGCGGGCGCATCGTCGCCTGGCGCGAGGGCTGCGGCCTGGTCGGCGTGGTGCTGGCCTCGGTGCTGCCGGGGCTGTTCGGGCTGCCGGTGATGCTGGCCGTGTTTGCCGCCGCGCTGGCGCTGGGCTGGCTGGCCTGGACGCGCGCGCCGCGCCCGCCGGCACGCCACGCCGCCCGCGCCCGCAGCGCCAGCCTGTGGCACCCCTGGCACTGCGCGCCGTTTCGCCGCCTGCTGGCGGTGTTCATGCTCAGCGGCATCGCCAGCGCCGTGCCGGCCACGCTGGTGCTGTTCTTCGTGCAGGACCGGCTGCGTGCCGCGCCGGCGCAGGAGCCGCTGTTTCTGGGCAGCTACTTTGTCTGCGCCGCGCTGTCGATCCCGCTGTGGCTCAAGGCCGTGGCGCACGGGGGGCTGGCGCGCACCTGGCTCGCGGGCATGCTGCTGTCCGTGGCGGTGTTTGCCAGTGTGGCCGGGCTGGGCGCGGGCGACACCGCGGCCTTCCTCGCGGTGTGCGCGCTGTCCGGTGCGGCGCTGGGCACCGACCTGGCCCTGCCCGGCGCGCTGCTGGCCGGCGTGATCGCCAGCCAGGGCGACAGCGGCCGCCACGAGGGCGCGTACCTGGGCTGGTGGAACTTTGCCACCAAGCTCAACCTGGCGCTGGCCGCGGGCCTGGCGCTGCCGCTGCTGGGCGCGCTGGGCTACAGCCCCGGTACGCGCGACCCCGAGGCGCTGCGCACGCTGGGCCTGGCCTACGCCGTGCTGCCCTGCGCGCTCAAGCTGCTCGCGGCGGCGGCGCTGGCGTTCTTTTTCGTGCGCCGCAGCCCGCGTGCGCCGCTTCTGGTGTGAGGTATCCCATGGTGCAAAAACGCTTCTTTCTGCTTGCGGCCGCACTGGCCGCCAGCGTCTCGGTCGCCGCCCTGTCGGGCTGCGCCGCGCCCAACGTGTCGGACTACGCGCAGGAAAAGCCGGCGCTCGACCTGGCGCGCTACTTCAACGGCCGGGTGCTGGCGCACGGCATGTTCCAGGACCGCTTCGGCAAGATCGCCAAGCGCTTCACGGTGGTGGTCGACGGCCAGTGGATCGGCAACCAGGGCGTGCTCGACGAGTCCTTCACCTACTCCGACGGCAGCTCCGGCCGGCGCGTCTGGCACCTGACCCAGCACCCGGGCGGACGCGTGACCGGCACGGCCGACGACGTGGTCGGCGAGGCCGTGGGACAGATCGCCGGCAACGCCTTCCACTGGAACTACACGCTGCGCCAGCCGATCGGCGACAAGACCTACGAGGTGCAGATGGACGACTGGATGGTGCTGATCGACGAGCGCGTGGTGCTCAACCGCACCACCATGCGCAAGTTCGGCGTGCGCCTGGGCGAGGTCACGCTGTCGTTCACCAAGCCCTGAAGCGCCATGGCATTGAACCCGCGCATCCCCGACTGGCAGGGCCGCCGCGCCTGGCTGGTGGGCGCATCGAGCGGCATTGGCCGCGCCACCGCCGCTGCGCTGCATGCGCACGGCGCGCGGGTGGTGGTGTCGGCGCGCAACGCCGCCGCGCTCCAGGCATTCACCGACCAGCACCCCGGCAGCCAGGCGCTGGTGCTCGACAGCACCGATCGCGCCGCCGTGCAGGCCGCCGCCAGCGAACTGCTGGCCCACGGCCCGCTCGACCTGGTCTGTTACTGCGCCGGCACCTACCAGCCGATGCGCGCCACCGCCTTTGACCTCGATGGGATGCTGCAGCACCAGCAGGTCAATGTGGCCGGCGCCCTGCACGTGCTGGGCGCCGTGCTGCCTGCCATGGTGCAGGCGGCAGCGGGCGGGCGCCCCGGCCACCTCAGCCTGGTGGCCAGCGTGGCCGGCTTTCGCGCGCTGCCGCAAAGCCTGGCCTACGGCCCGACCAAGGCCGCGCTGATCCATCTGGCCGAAGCCCTGTACCTGGACCTGCACGACCTCGGCCTGGGCGTGAGCCTGGTCAACCCCGGTTTTGTGGCAACGCCGCTCACGGCGGCCAATGCCTTCAGGATGCCGGCGCTGATTTCGCCCGAGGCTGCCGCCAAGGCCATGCTGCGCGGCTGGGAGCGCGGCGCGTTCGAGATCCATTTTCCCAAGCGCTTCACGCGCGCGATGAAGCTGCTGCGCATGCTGCCCTATGGCCTCTACTTTCCGGCCGTGCGCCGGTTGACTGGACTGTGACCATGCCTTCGACCCTGACCACCACCGCCACCACCGCCAATGCTTCCGACATGGCCACCTCCGTGGCCGCCATCGTGGCGTTCTTTGAAACACTCACGCCCCATACCCTTGAGGCGCTCGACTGCGTCTACGCCGCCGACGCCCACTTCAAGGACCCGTTCAACGAAGTCCAGGGTCTGGGCGCCATCGCACGCGTGTACCGGCACATGTTCGAGGCACTGCACGGCCCGCGCTTCGCCGTCACGGGCCGCGTGCTGCAGGGGCGCCAGTGCTTTCTGACCTGGGACTTCCAGTTCCGCTTCAAACGCTTTCAACCGTCCACCGCGCAGACCGTGCGCGGCTGCTCGCACCTGGTGCTCGATGCCAGCGGCCGCATCGCAGTGCACCGCGACTACTGGGATGCGGCCGAGGAGCTGTACGAAAAAATCCCGGTGCTGGGCGGTCTGGTGCGCTGGCTCAAAAAGCGTGCCCAGCCTTGAGACATACCCGCCCATGACCTCTGCCCTCGTCTGGTTCCGCCGCGACCTGCGCTGCCACGACCATGCCGCACTGCACCACGCACTGCGCAGCGCCGAGCGCGTGCACTGCGCCTTTGTGTTCGACACCGACATCCTGGACGCCCTGCCCACGCGCTGCGACCGGCGCGTCGACTTCATCCACGCGAGCCTGCAGGAACTCGACGGCGCGCTCGACGCCCTGTCGCGCGCGGCGGGCGGACCGGGCAGCGGCCTGCGCGTGCGCCACGGGCCGGCCGTCGACTGCATCGTCGAGCTGGCCGTGCGACTCGGGGTGGACCGGGTGGTTGCCAACCGCGACTACGAGCCCGCCGCCATCGCGCGCGACCGTGCGGTGGCGCAGCAGCTGGCCGCGCACGGCATTGCCTGGACCGACTGCAAAGACCAGGTGGTGTTCGAGCAGAACGAGGTGCTGACCCAGGCCGGCGCACCGTTCAGCGTGTTCACGCCCTACCGCACGGCGTGGCTCAAGCAGCTGGACGACTTTCAGCTGCGCGCCTACCCGGTTGAAAAGTACGCCGCGCGCCTGGCACTGAAACCTGCGGGCGAAACCCTGCCCACGCTGGCCGCGCTCGGTTTTGCCCCGAGCAACCTCACCAGCCTGCCGCTGCCCACCGGCATGCGCGGCGCGCGCCAGCTGCTGGACGATTTTGCGGCGCGCATCGACGGCTACCGCGCAGCGCGCGACTACCCGGCGCGCAAGGGCGTGTCGTACCTGTCGGTGCACCTGCGTTTTGGCACCGTGTCGGTGCGCGAACTGGCGGCTCTGGCGCAGCAGCGCGGCGGCGAGGGAGCGGCCACCTGGCTGTCCGAACTGGTGTGGCGCGACTTCTATCAGATGGTCTTGTGGCACTACCCGCACGTCGTGGAGCGCGCCTTCAAGCCCGGCTACGACCATGCCTCTTGGGACGACGCGCCCGAGCTGTTTGCCGCCTGGTGCGCGGCGCGCACCGGCTACCCGCTCGTCGACGCGGCCATGCGCCAGTTGCACCAGACCGGCTACATGCACAACCGCCTGCGCATGGTGGTGGCATCGTTCCTGACCAAGGACCTTGGCATCGACTGGCGCCTGGGCGAGCGCCACTTTGCCCAGCACCTGAACGACTACGATCTGGCCGCCAACAACGGCGGCTGGCAGTGGGCAGCGTCCACCGGCTGCGACGCCCAGCCCTGGTTCCGCATCTTCAACCCGACCATGCAGTCGCAGAAGTTCGATCCCGAGGGGCGATTCATCCGCCGCTACCTGCCCGAGCTGGCGCACCTGCCCGACCGTTTCCTCCACGCGCCTGCCCGCGCCGGCGCCGCCGTGCTGGCGCAAGCGGGCGTGCGCCTGGGGATCGACTACCCGGCGCCCATCGTGGACCACGCCCAGGCGCGCCAGCGCACGCTGATGCGCTTTGGTTTTGCAATGGCCGAAGCCCGCGCCGCCACGGCCGGCGTGCAGGAGCGCCAAGCGCCAGAAGGAAGTTTATTCTGATGGCGCGCACCGTTCAGTGCAGCAGCGGCAAAAGGAAACTGTCTTGAAAACAATCTCCTCTTGGTTTTCCGTCCACCAAAGCAAACGACGCGGCGGATGCGCTGGGACATACCCTGGAACTTTTTCAAGGCATACGTCCCAGCACTGCTTCACCAGTGGGTGGTGCAGACCGCGTGGCAACTGCAGCAATGTCGGTTTAGCGGTCGTTCTTGTGGCTCTGGCGTCCCGCTTCCACGTGCTGTTCGTGGCTGCCGCCTTGCTTCTTGCCGCCGCCCGAGCCGGAACTCGAGCTGCCGCCGCCACTGCCCCCTGAACTGGACTTGCCTGCGCCGGAGGCCCCCGACTTGGCAGAAGATTTGTCAGCGGACTGGCTGCCCTGGCCCTTGCCGCCTTGCTGACTGCCGGTGTACTGATTATGGCCCTGAGGATTATTGGTCGACATAAACATTCTCCTGGTGGGGAATCAATGCACAGCAGGAATATTCTTGCTGCGTGGCGATTGTTTTATAATCGCCACGCAGCACATGACAGCGCCGTCCTACTTTTATGTAGGACTTTCAAGGCAGTAAAATACAAAAAGTAATTATTTCAACGAAAAAGAAATATTCGAAAATATATACCCATAAGATATATTAAGTTGAAACAATGATCTCTGTGCATTATCGAAGCAACCAAATGCCTGAGACCCGATCGAAAGTTCACAGCGCACTTCTGATGCAAGCCTTGCAGGCGGTCCTGCTCTTGCCCGACCGCCGTGTCAGGATCCAACAACCTCCACAGTGGGGATGAAAAGGATCTCCTGACAAAAGGACAGGAACTCTGCCTTTAGCAGTCCCTCTAACAGAGTGCTAACATGAATCATCGATAACGCAAAGGACGCCTGAATGGTCACTCCCACTGGATCCGCTGTCACTGCCTTGGCCCCTGCCAACCCTTGGGCTGTGGTGCCGCCGCTGGGCAATTTGGATGCTTACATTTCTGCAGTCAACCGTATTCCGCTGCTGACGCTCGAAGAAGAGCAGGCTGCCGCGCGCGCGCTGCGCGCGCACAACGACCTCGATGCCGCTGGCCGTCTGGTGATGTCGCATTTGCGCCTGGTGGTTTCGATTTCGCGCCAGTACCTGGGCTATGGCCTGCCGCACGGCGACCTGATCCAGGAAGGCAACGTTGGCCTGATGAAGGCCGTCAAGCGCTTCGATCCCGACCAGGGCGTGCGCCTGGTGAGCTATGCCATGCACTGGATCAAGGCCGAAATCCACGAATACATCCTGAAGAACTGGCGCATGGTCAAGGTGGCCACCACCAAGGCGCAGCGCAAGCTGTTCTTCAATCTGCGCTCCATGAAGCAGGGCTTCAAGGCGGACGCGCTCGACGCCGACACGCACCGCAACACGCTGTCCGAGAACGAGATCGACCTTGTGGCCGGCCGGCTCAATGTCAAGCGCGAAGAGGTGATGGAGATGGAAACCCGCATGTCGGGCGGCGATGTGCTGCTCGACCCGGCCCCTTCCGACGATGGCGAACAGGCCTTCGGCCCCATCGCCTACCTGGCCGACGCCGCACACGAGCCCACGGCCATGATCGAGTCGCGCCAGCGCGACGTGCTCTCCACCGAAGGCATCGCCACGGCGCTGTCGGGGCTGGACGAGCGCAGCCGCCGCATCGTCGAGGAGCGCTGGCTCAAGGTCAACGACGATGGCTCGGGCGGCATGACGCTGCACGATCTCGCCGCGGTCTATGGCGTGAGCGCCGAGCGCATCCGCCAGATCGAATCGGCCGCCATGAAGAAAATGAAGAAGACCCTGGCCGAATACGCCTGAACCGGCGCCCCTGCTGCCGGCAGCCTGCCGGCGCAGTGGCGATAATCCGAGCGCGCAGCCATGGGTTGCGCGCTTTTTTTTGCCTGCGGCGCACTCCTGCCCGCGCCCTGCTTTCAAGGAGTTTCCATGCCCCCCTGCTCCGTTCGCCGCGCCACGCTGGTGCTGGCACTTGCCGCTGCCTGCGGCGCCGCCTCTGCCCAGACCGCGCCTGCCACGCCCGGCTGGCCCAGCAAGCCGCTGAAGATCGTGGTGGGCTTTCCGGGCGGCTCGTCGCCCGACCTGGTGGCGCGCACGCTGGCCGAGCCGCTGGCCAAGGCCCTGGGGCAGCCCGTGATCGTCGAAAACAAGGTGGGGGCGGGCGGCAACATTGCCGCCGACGCCGTGGCCCGCGCCACGGACGACCACACCATCGGCGTGATGATCAACGGCAACATGACGATTGCCAAACTCATCAACCCCAAGCTGAGCTACGACCCGCTCAAGGACCTGGCGCCCATCAGCCTGGTCGGCACCGCGCCCCTGGCACTCGCGGCGCCGGCCAATGCGCCGGGCGCCACGGCGCAGGAGTTTCTGGCCGCCGCGCGCAGCTCGGGCGACCAGTGGAGCTATGGCACGCCGGGCGTGGGCACGGTGGCGCACATCGGCATGGAACTGCTCAAGGGCCAGACCGGCATGCAGCCCGTGCATGTGCCCTACCCCGGCAACCCGCAGGTCATCAACGCCATCATTGGCGGGCAGATCCAGCTGGCGCTGCTGCCGCCGGCCATGGCGGCCGCGCAGGCGCGTGCCGGCAAGCTGCGCGTGATCGGCGTCACGTCGGCCAGCCGCAGCACGCTGGTGCCCGAATACCCCAGCCTGGCCGAGGCCGGCGTGAAGGACTTCAACCTGGAAATCTGGAACGCCGTGGCCGCCCCACGCTCGCTGCCCCAACCCGTGGTGGCGCGCCTGTCGGCGCTGTTCAGCGAGATCGCGCGCAGCCCGGACGTGCGCGCCAAGCTGTTCCAGCAGGGCTGGCAGGTGACTGGCACCACGGCCGAGGGCCTGGCGCGCCGCGTTCAGAGCGACGCACAGGTGCTCGGCGGCGTGATCAAGGCGCGCAGCATCACGGCCGAGTGAGAATCTTCCGCCCGACCGCAAAGCCTGCGCTGCGCGGGCGGCGGTCAGCCGGCTTCGTGCAGCAGCGTGCGCACGTCGGCCGCGAGTGCCTGCGTGCCGCTGCCATAGCGGTGGTAGACACGCAGTCGACCTTGCGGGTCGTACACGTAGCTGCCCGCCGAATGGTCCATGGTGTAGCTGGTCGGTGTCTTGCCGTCGACCTTCTTGTAGTAGATCTTGAAGTCCTTGGCGACCGCGGCAATTTCTGCGGGAGTGCCACTGAGCGCCAGAAAGCTCGGGTCGAAGTTGGCCATGTAGGCCTTGAGCATCTCGGGTGTGTCGCGCTCGGGGTCCACGGTCACGAAGATGCCCTGCAGCCGGTCGCCGTCCGCGCCCAGTTGCTGCTTGACTTCGGCCAGCTCGTGCATCGAGGTCGGGCAGACATCGGGACACTGCGTGTAGCCAAAGAACACCACCACCACCTTGCCGCGAAAGTCCTGCAGGTGGCGTGCCTGGCCGTTGTGGTCGGTCAGGGGCAGGTCGCGCGCGTAGTCGGCGCCCGTGATGTCCACGCCGCGGAATTCGGGCTTGGCTTTTGAGCAAGCACTCAAAAGCACTGTAGCGCTTGCTGGTATTGCGCAAGCAGCTATTAATTTAAGAGCATTTCGTTTCAGCATGGGGTCTCACAAAACGTAGTGGTCCACCAGCAGAGCGGCAAACAGCACGCTCAGGTGGACCAGCGAAAAGCGAAAGGTCTTGCGCGCCAGGGCGTCGGAATAGTTGCGCCACAGCACGAATGCATGGGCGCAGAAGCCGGCACTGAGCACCACGGCCGCCGCCAGGTAGATCCACGAACTCATGCCGTAGATGAAGGGCATCAGGCAGCCGGCAAAGAGGATCAGCGTGTACAGAAACACCTGCAGCCGCGTGAACTCGTTGCCATGCGTCACGGGCAGCATCGGCAGGCCTGACTTGCGGTAGTCCTCGACCCGGTACAGCGCCAGCGCCCAGAAGTGCGGCGGCGTCCACAGGAAGATGATGAGGAACAGGATCAGCGCCTCCGGCCCCACGTCGCCGCGCAGCGCGGCCCAGCCGAGCACGGGCGGCATCGCGCCCGAGGCGCCGCCGATCACGATGTTCTGCGGCGTGAGCGGCTTGAGCACCAGCGTGTAGATGACGGCGTAGCCGACGAAGGTGGCAAAGGTGAGCCACATGGTCAGCGGGTTGATCCACGCATAGAGCACGGCCGAGCCCGCAGCGCACAGCGCGGCAGAGAACACCAGCGCCTGCGTGTCCGACAGCTGGCCCTTGGCCGTGGGGCGCCATGCGGTGCGCTTCATCTTGGCATCGATGGTTTTCTCGACCAGGCAGTTGAAGGCGGCCGCCGCACCGGCGACGAGCCAGATGCCCGCGCAGGCCACGGCCATCTTCAGCAGCTCGGCCGCCGTGGGCAGGCCGGGCACGGCCAGCACCATGCCAATGAGCGCGCAAAACACGATCAGCTGCACCACGCGCGGCTTCGTCAGCGCGTAGTACTGCGCCAGGCGCGAGGGTTCGGAAAAGGCGGTGGCGGTGCTCATGCAGAAACTCTCGGTGCGCCAGCGTGCGCACGGTCATCGGTCAGGGGGCCGCGGGCCCGGCGGGCCACGCGGCTGGAACTCAGGGCCCAGGTCAGCACCACCACCAGCGCGGCGGCGCCACCGGTGTGCAGCACGGCCGCGACCAGCGGCCAGTCCAGCACCACGTTGCTCAGGCCCGTGGCAAATTGCAGCGCTGCCAGGCCGGCGATCCAGCGCGCCTGCGCACCCCACAGGGCGGCCGGTGCGCCGGGCGGAGCGCGGCGCGCGGCCAGGTGCAGGCGCCATGCCAGCAGGGCCAGCAGCAGCAGGACCGCATAGGCAACAAGGCGGTGCACATAGTGGATGGCCGTGAGGGCCGCGAAGCTGATGTGGCTGCCGTCCTGGAGCACGCCCAGCGCGCGCCAAACCTCAAAGCCCTGGGAAAAATCCATGGCGGGCCACCAGCTGCCCTGGCACAACGGGAATGTGCTGCACGCGAGCACGGCGTAGTTGGTGCTGACCCAGCCGCCCAGCAGCACCTGCACGGCCACTACAGCGGCCGTCAGCGACATCAGCGTGCGCAAGCCTGGCGCCAGCACAGCAGGCGCCAGGCCCTGGGCCCACCGGGTGTGCTGCACGGCCTGCACGCACAGCAGGGCCAACAGCACCAGGCCGCCCGCGAGGTGCAAGGTCACGATCGCCGGAAACAGCTTCATGGTCACGGTGAGCGCGCCGAAAGCGCCCTGCAGGCACACCCACAGCAGCGTGGCAGTGGGCCACCAGGGGCTGGGCAGTGGCGCTGCGTTCTGCGCGCCGCCGTCCGATGGAACGCGCTGCGGGCGCAGCCGCAGTCGCTGGCGCCAGGCCAGCACCGTCAGCACCGTGATGAGCACGCCCACGCTGGTGGCCAGGTAGCGGTGCACCATCTCCACCCAGGCCTTGCCATGGGTGACCGGCCCCGTCGGCATGGCCGTTTGCGCGGCCGAAATTTCTGCGTGTGCGCCCACCGGGCTGGCGCTGCCGTAACAGCCCGGCCAATCGGGGCAGCCCAGGCCCGAGTCGGTCAGGCGCGTGAACGCGCCAAAAAGCACCAGGTCGAAGGTGAGAAACAGCGTCAGCACCGTGAGCGCCTGCAGCCGCCGGCCGCGTGCACCGCCCGGGTTGCGCCGCCACACCCACACCAGGGGCCCCAGCGCGATCAGCACGCCCAGCAGCATCAGCTCCAGCAGCGGAGCCAGGTCGTACAGGGGCTGCGTGTCCGCCATCAGGGCTTCTCCGCACGCCCCGCGGTGTCCCACGAGGCCGAGGCGCGCAACAGGCGGTCGAGGTCGCGCTTGGCCTTGGCGGCCGCGGGCGCATCCATGCCGGCGGGAAAGCGCATCATCCAGTTGCCCATGGGATCGACCACGTACAGGTGCTCGGACAGCGCGTGGCCGCTGGCGGGCTGCAGCCACTGCGCCAGCCGCGCGGCATCCACGCGCAGCACCGTCGCCTGGCGCAGGCCCGGCGCAATGGCGGCCGGCGGCGAAGCGTCGTCCGTGACCAGCCAGACCCAATCGAGGCGGTCCTTCTCCTTGCCCAGGCTTTCGCGCAGTTGGCGCTGCAGGTACAGGTGGTTCTGGCAGGCTGCATCGCAGGCACCCGGTGCCACGCTCACCAGCAGCCACTGGTCCTTGAGCGCGCGCAGGCTGGCCTGCTGGCCATCGAGGCTGGTGGTGGCCAGGTCGGGCATGGGGCGCTGCGGCTGGACCAGTTCACCGTAGTTGCGCCGGCCTTCGGGACGCACGACGTAATAGGTCAGATAGGAGGCGACAACGGGGGCCGCGCACACCAACAGCAGCCCCAGCATCTTCCAGCGTGCATGGCGGCTTTTCTGTGCGTCCGCCACCGCCGCACCCGCTGGCGGCAGGCTGTGCACGGTCAAGCCCAGGGGCTGGGCGCCTGCCTCAGGCGGCGGGGCGGCTGCGCGCGCGGCGGAAACGTCGGACAAGTTGGAACCAGACATAAAGAATTGCAATCAGGCCGCTGAGCCCGAACCATTGAAAGGCATAGCCGTAGTGTTTTTCGACGCCGGAATTGACGGCGGGCCAGTCACGCTGCAAACCATCGCCCGAGGCGCCCGTTTGCAACACAGAGGCATCCGCCAAGGGCAGGCCTGTTTCGGCGCGGAACGCGGCCAAGTCCAGATTTTGCCGGATACGCGAAGACCCCTGTGCCGCGGGGGCGCCGCTGAATTCGTACAGCCTCGATGGCGGCGGCGCGATGCGGCCCTCCACCAGCACCTCGGCCTCGGGGGTGTCCACCGCGGGCAGGGCCGTACGGTCCTGGAAATTGCGCGGCACCCAGCCGCGCTGCACCAGCACCACGGCGGGGCTGTGGGCCAGCTGCAGCGGCGTCACGACAAAGAAACCCGGCCGGCCGTGCATCTGGCGGTTGTCCAGGTACAGCGTGTAGCGCGAGCAGCCAGCGCCCCTGCAGCGCCACGCGGCGGTGCAGCACGCGCGCCAGGGCCGCGCCATCGCCCGCCGCCTCCAGGGCTTCAGCGCCCAGCGGCGGCAGTTGCGCACGGTGGTCGATCGCAGCTTGCAGCGCCTCTTTTTGTGCGGCCCGCGCCAGCTGCCAACGGCCCAGCGACGCGGTGGCCGCCATGCCCATGGCCGCAGCCAGCGCCACGAGCCAAAAACGCACATTCGGTCGCAGATTCGCGGCAAAGGTCACGGGATAATGCGCTCCATGAAATATTTCGTGGTCATCGCCTTCCTGGCCATTCTGGCCAGCCTGGGCTCTGCGCTCTTCTTCATGATGCGCAACGGCCGCGACAACAAGACCCAGAGCGGCCGCATGGCCAAGGCACTGGCCTGGCGCGTGGGGCTGTCCATTGTGCTGTTTGTCTGCATTTTGGTGGCCTGGAAGCTCGGGTACATCCAGCCTACCGGGTTGCCGGCCAGCGCACGGTAACTGCGGCTGCGCCCCGCCGCGGTCCGCGCAAGGGCCAGCAAAAAGGCGCCTTGCGGCGCCTTCGGGGTTGGCATGGCGTGTTTACATCCAGTAGACAACGATGTACAGCCCCAGCCACACCACGTCCACAAAGTGCCAGTACCAGGCGGCACCTTCAAAACCGAAGTGTTTGTCGGCAGTGAAATGGCCTTTTTGCAGGCGCAGCGTGATGGTCAGCAGCATCAACATGCCCAGGAACACGTGGAAGCCATGGAAGCCGGTCAGCATGAAAAACGTGGAGCCAAAGATGCCCGAGTTCAGCTTCAGGTTCAGGTCGGTGTACAGATGGTAGTACTCGTAGCCTTGGACGCACAGGAACGTGAAGCCCAGCAGCACCGTGATCCACATGAACGCGATGGTCTTGGCGCGCTGGCTCTCGCGCAGCGCGTGGTGGGCGATGGTCAGCGTGACGCCCGAGCTCAACAGCAAAGCCGTGTTGATGGTCGGCAGCCAGAAAGGTCCGACGGTCTGGAACGGCTCGACGATGCCGGCAGGCGACGCGGTCACGCCAGCGGCCATGCTCGGCCACACGGCCTTGAAGTCCGGCCACAGCAAGGCATTGTCAAGACTGCCCAGGGCCGGCACAGAGTGCGCACGCGCCCACCACAGGGCGGTGAAGAAGGCGCCGAAAAACATGACTTCCGAGAAGATGAACCAGCTCATGCTCCAGCGGTAGGACAGGTCGATCTTGTGACCGTAGAGCCCGCCCTCGCTTTCCTGGGCCGCGTCGCGGAACCATTGGTACAGCACGAACAGCCACCACGCCAGTCCCAAAGCCAGCGAATACTTGCCCCAGTCGTGGCCATTGATCCACTGGCTGGCACCCAGAATGACGAAGAACAGCCCCGCTGCCGCCATGACGGGGTGGCGCGACTCGGCGGGCACAAAATAGTACGGCGTTGCGCCTTGGGTTGATGCACTCATTTCAGCTCCTGACTCTCTCTATATCTTTGTATTTGGTTTTGCGTGCCGTGGCACGTCAAACGATCCAGTTGACCACGGCGATCAGCGCGAACACCAGCAGGAAAAAAGCCAGCAACCCTACGGCGATGATGTGCAGCGGGTTGATTCTTTCCAGATCCTTCTGGTATTCGCTGCCCTTGCGCAAGCCGATGAAGGCCCACGCCACCGCCCGGATGGTGCGCAGCAAAGAACCTTTGCGGCGCAGCGCCCGCGGATCGTTTCCGTGCTCATCGCTCATGACCCCGCCCCTTGCGCGCCCAGGCCGCTGACGGCCGTGGTCGATGGCGCTGGCGGCGTCTTGCCCCCGACCTCGAAGAAGGTGTAGGAGAGCGTGATCGTCGTGACATCCTTGGACAGCCGCGGATCGATCACAAAGGCCACCGGCCATTCTTTCTTCTCGCCCGGCTCCAGCGTGTACTGGTTGAAGCAAAAGCACTCGAGTTTGGTGAAGTGCGCGGCGGCGCGCGCCGGTGCATAGCTGGGGATGGCCTGGGCGGCCATGCGCCGGTTCTGCACGTTCTGGAATTCGTACATCACCGTGGACAGCTCGCCCGGATGCACTTTCATGGACCGCACGGCCGGCTTGAACTCCCAGGGACCGCGTGCATTCGCATCGAACTCGACCGTGATGGTGCGGCTCAGATCCACCTGCGTGTTGGCCGGCAGCCGCACGTTGCGCCCAGCCGCCCCGTTGCCCGGCACCTGGCGCTCGGACAGCGTCAGTATGTTGATGCCGGTCATTTCGCAAATGCGTTGGTAGATCGGAATCAGCGCATAGCCGAAGGCAAACATGCCCAACGCAATCACGGCCAGCTTGCCGACCATTTTGGCGTTTTCACGGCGAATGTTCATGTCAGGCGCTCAACGGGACAGCAAGGCCATCTTGACCAGAAACCCGACGAAAAACGCCACCGCAATAGATGCCAGCACCAGCGCCATGCGCAGGTTGCGTTTTTTTTGCTCGGGCGTCATGGGCATCGCCTTCAACCGATCACACGGGTGGCCGTGGCGTCGAGCCTGGGGGGCGTCTCGAAGGTGTGGAACGGCGCCGGCGAAGGCACTTCCCACTCCAGCCCTTCTGCACCATCCCAAGGCTTGGCCGCTGCCTGCACGCCCTTGCCGCGCATTGCCGGCAACACCACGAACAGGAAGAAGTAGACCTGGGCAATGCCAAAGCCAAAGGCCCCCACGCTGACGATGGCGTTGAAGTCGGCAAACTGCATGGGGTAATCGGCATAGCGGCGGGGCATGCCGGCCAATCCCAGGAAGTGCATCGGGAAGAACGTGATATTGAACGAAATCAGCGACCACCAGAAATGGATCTGTCCATGGCGCTCGTTGTACATGCGACCGGTCCACTTGGGAAGCCAATAGTAGGCGCCCGCAAACATGGCGAACAGCGAGCCTGCCACCAGCACGTAGTGGAAGTGGGCCACCACGTAGTAGGTGTCCTGCAGCTGGATGTCGATCGGCGCCATCGCCAGGATCAGCCCCGTGAAGCCACCGATCGTGAACACGAAGATGAAGCCGATGGCGAACAGCATGGGCGTCTCGAACGTCATTGAGCCCTTCCACATCGTCGCGACCCAGTTGAAGATTTTCACGGCCGTGGGCACCGAAATCAGCATGGTGGCGTACATGAAGAACAGCTGGCCCGTCACCGGCATGCCGGTGGTGAACATGTGGTGCGCCCAGACGATGAAGGACAGGATCGCGATCGACGAAGTCGCATACACCATGGAGGCATAACCGAACAGTTTCTTGCGCGAGAACGCAGGCACGATCTGGCTGATGATGCCGAAGGCCGGCAAGATCATGATGTAGACCTCGGGGTGGCCGAAGAACCAGAAGATGTGCTGGTACATCACCGGGTCACCGCCGCCAGCCGGGTTGAAGAAGCTGGTGCCGAAGTGGCGGTCCGTCAGCGTCATGGTGATGGCACCGGCGAGCACCGGCATCACGGCGATCAGCAGGTAGGCCGTGATCAGCCAGGTCCAGGCGAACATCGGCATCTTCATCAGCGTCATGCCGGGAGCGCGCATGTTCAGGATGGTCACGATGATGTTGATCGAGCCCATGATCGAGCTGGCACCCATGATGTGCATCGCGAAAATGCTCGAATCCATCGATGGGCCCATCTGCAGCGTCAACGGTGCGTACAGCGTCCAGCCCGCGGCGGGGGCGCCGCCGGGCATGAAGAACGAGCCCACCAGCATCAGGGCGGCCGGGACCAGCAGCCAGAAGCTGAAGTTGTTCATGCGCGCGAATGCCATGTCGCTGGCGCCGATCTGCAGCGGGATCATCCAGTTCGCGAAGCCGACGAAGGCCGGCATGATGGCGCCAAACACCATGATCAGGCCGTGCATGGTGGTGAGTTGGTTGAACAACTCGGGATTCACCAGCTGCAGGCCGGGCTGGAACAGCTCGGCACGGATCATCAGCGCCAGCACGCCGCCGACCATCAGCATGGTGAACGAGAACAACAGGTACAGCGTACCGATGTCCTTGTGGTTGGTGGCAAACAGCCAGCGGCGCCAGCCGGTGGGGCCATGGTGGCCGCCGCCGTGTGCGTGGTCACCAGCGTGCCCGGGGTTGTCGAGAACTGCGCTCATATTCGATTCCTCAATGCTTTTCGACGCTGATTACTTGCTGCGCTGTGCCACGACCTCGGCCGGCTGCACCAGCTGGCCGGTCTTGTTGGACCACGAGTTCTTGGTGAAGGTCACCACAGCCGCCAGATCGGTGTCGCTGAGCTGCTTCCACGCAGGCATGGCCCCGTTGGCGGCGCCATGGAGCACCACTTGCAGCTGTTTGCCATGGTCCGCATCCATCACGATGGCCGAACCATCGAGGGGCTTGATCGGACCAGCGCCCTTGCCGTTGGCCTGGTGGCAGGCTGCGCAGTTTGCCGCATAGACCTTCTCACCGCGCTTCATCATGTCTTCCAGCGTCCAGACCTTGCTCGGGTCATCGAGCTTCGCGGCAGCCTTCTTGCCCTCGGCCTGCACCCACTGGCTGTAGTCTTGCGCCGACAGCACCTTGACATGGATGGGCATGTAGGCATGCTCCTTGCCGCACAGCTCGGCGCACTGGCCGTAGTAGTCGCCCACCTTGTCCGCACGGAACCATGTGTCGCGCACAAAGCCGGGGATGGCGTCCTGCTTGATGCCGAAAGCCGGCACCATGAAGGAATGGATCACGTCGTTGGCAGTGGTGATGACGCGCACCTTCTTGCCTACGGGAACCACCAGCGGGTTGTCCACCTTGAGCAGGTAGTCGTTGGGCGCGTCGGCCACGTTGCCGCTGTTGGACATCTGGCGGTGGCTGCTGTCCAAAGTCGAAATAAAGGCCAGACCCTCGCCTTCGCCGTTGATGTAGTCGTAGCCCCATTTCCACTGGTAACCCGTGGCTTTGATGGTGAGGTCGGCGTTGGTCGTGTCCTTCTGCGCCACCAGCACCTTGGTGGCGGGCAGGGCCATGAGGACCACGATGATGAATGGGATCACGGTCCAGACCACTTCGACCGTCACGGACTCGTGGAAGTTGGCGGGCTTGGCCCCCTTGGACTGGCGGTGCTTCCAGATGGAATAGAACATCACGGCGAACACCGCCACGAAGATCACCGTGCAGATGATCAGCAGCATCCAGTGCAGGAAGTGCTGCTCCTCTGCAATCTTCGTGACCGGCGGATGCAGGTTCAGTTGGTTGACTGCGGGACCGCCGGGCAGGTCGCTGACAGCGTGGGCGGCAGTACCGACCAAGGCCCCTGCCATCCACAGCGCAGAAGCCAGCTTGTTGAAAATGCTCTTCATAGTTCTCACTTACTTCTAAGCCTCAAATAACCTTGCCGCGCCTGCGTGGAAAACAGCTTGCACACAAGTCCATGCCAATGGCAGATGCAGGGTCTTGGCACAACGTGAGATCGCAATGCCGCCCCACCACCGGCGGACCAGCCGCTGGCGAACACCTCCACTCCAAAACCTTCGCATCCCTGAGGACGTGCATGCCCAAGAGGACAGGACCTTAAACCGGACCTCCCGCTGTGAACACCCCGGAAAACCATCAGGCAATGCATTGCGCAGCAGCGCTTCACCCTTGCTTACAACGCCGGCGATTGTAGCGCGGCTTGTCCCAGGTCATTGACATCGGATGTGCGTTCGCAGCAATGCGCCAATGCCTGCGCCAAGTCATTGACACGCCAGGGAAAACCCACCCGAAAACGGTTATTTCTGGCCCGCGCCGCGCAGCAGGGCCCGCATTTCTTCCAGGGGCACGGCAGTGTGTGGGGTCACCGGCACACGCGGAGCCGGCTTGAAGGCGTGGCCATAGACGATTTCGAACGTCAGCGCCAGTTGCCCGTCCTGGCGCGGCTCGGCCAGGTGCTGCGCCAGCGCTTGCTGCAGGCGTGCATGCCAGCGCCGCCCGCGCAGCCCGGCAAAGCGCTGCGGATGCAGGTTCGCGCCGAGTCCACGCAATTCCTCCAGCAGGCGGGGCGCGCTGGCAAAGGTCAGGGTGATGCGCTCCATGTCCATGACCGGCTCGGCGAACCCCGCCTGCACCAGCATGTCGCCCCAATCGTGCATGTCGGTGAACGCATGGCCAGGCACCGGCCAGCCCAGCTGCGCATACATCGCATGCAACTCGCGCACGGTGTCGGGGCCCAGGCAGGAAAACATCAGGTAGCCGTTCACGGCAAGCGCGCGGTGCCACTGTGCCATCAGCGCCTGCGGGTCCGGCGCCATGTGCAGCGCCATGTTGGCCCACAGCATTTGCACGGCCCCCGCGGGCGGCAGCTCAAAGCGCGTGGGGCCCTCCTTCCAGCGCGCTGCGCTCCACCAGGGCGCGGCCAGTGCCGCGATCGCCTGCGGCTGGCGCGATGGCGCGGTCTCGGCCACGAAGCACTGTGCCTGCGGGTAGCGCTGGCGCACCAGCGCATGGGCCTGCAAGCCGCCGCGCACGGCATCCCAGTGGCACCAGGCCGAGGGTGCCTCGCGGATCCACTGCAGGCGGCCCTCCATGCGGCGCGCCACTTCTTCGTGCAGCCAGGGCGACGCCGCTGGCGCGGCAGCGTGCCAGCGCGCGGCGGCAATGGGATCGATGGTAGGGGGACGCTCTGGCTGCATGGACGGAATACGGTGGAGGGAAACGACACGGGGCGCGCGCTTATGTTTATATTGGACACCATCATGTTCCGCCAGCTGGCATCAAGGCTATCCACGCAGTGGCGCACGCTGGGCGAGCACATCCCCAGCCAGTGCGCGGTGTGCCACGCCTGGCCGGCGCAGCGCGTGTGCGGCGCGTGCACCGCGCGCTTTGCGCCTCCCCGGCGGCGCTGTGACCGCTGCGCGGGCTTGCTCGCGGCCCCCGTGGAGCGTTGCGGTGCCTGCCTGCGCGAGCCGCCACCGCTGGACGCCTGCCTTGCCGCCGTCGAATACGCCTACCCCTGGTCCGGCACGCTGGGCGAATTCAAGTTCCGCGGCGATCCCGGCTGGGCGGGAGCCCTCGCCACGCTGGTGCGCAGCACGCCAGGGGCAGAGCCTGCGCTGGAGGCCGCCGACCTGGTGCTGCCGATACCACTGTCGCACACGCGCCTGCGAGCCCGGGGTTTCAACCAAGCGCTTTTGCTGGCACGGCGGCTGGCGCCCGCCAAGACCGACGCCGCGCTGCTGCTGCGCACCCACGACACCGAGGCCCAGAGCCATCTGGCGCGCGCCCAGCGCCTGCGCAACCTGCGCGGCGCATTTGCCGTTGAACCGCTGCGTGCGCGCCATCTGCAAGGCACACGGGTGCTGCTGATCGACGACGTGATGACCACGGGCGCCACACTGCACGCGGCGGCGCTGGTGCTGCGCCAGGCAGGGGCAGCGCACGTCACTGGCTTGGTAGTGGCACGCACCGAACGGCGCGGCTGACGCGCACCGATACCCCGGCTTCTGCGCACGCCCTGTCGGCCACAATACGCACATGTTCAACATTGTTCTGGTCGAGCCCGAAATCCCCCCCAACACGGGCAACGTGATCCGGCTGGCGGCCAACACGGGGTGCGCGCTGCACTTGATCGAGCCGCTGGGGTTTTCGATGGAAGACCGGCTGATGCGGCGCGCCGGACTCGATTACCACGAATACGCCAGCGTGCGGCGCCACCCGGGCTGGACTTCCTTTTTGCGCACCATGCAGCCCGATCCTTTGCGCATGTACGTCTTCACCACGCATGGCACCCAGACCGCCTACGAAAGCCGCTTCGAACCCGGCGACTGGCTGGTGTTTGGCGCGGAAACCCGTGGCGTCCCGCCGGAGCTGCGCGAAACCTTTGCCCCTGCGCAACGCCTGCGCCTGCCCATGCGGGAGGGCCAGCGCAGCCTGAACCTGTCCAATGCCGTGGCAGTGGCCGTGTTCGAGGCCTGGCGCCAGAACGGCTTTGGCACCGTGCCCGCGCATTCGCAAGCCTGAACCGCCTGCGGCGGCTGCAATGCCGCAAGTGCGGCCTCGAACGATCCATTTCGCCGGGTGGCACTGTCCTGCAGGCTGCCTCTGCGGTGCGAGCCACCTCAGGCCAAGGCACCTGCGCGATGGGCCACTGAATCACATTTTCGCAACAAAAATGATACCCAATCCGTCATTTACTGACATTGTGGAATTACTTGTTGCGTAATTTGGGGTATTTATTCGGGTTTTCCCTGCCTACAGTGGCTTGGTCGATGACGGACTTCCGAAACAGAAGCTTCACCGAAAAGCGCTCAAGGCACAGGCGATCCACATTTCTTGGGCGCATGGCTGTTCAACGCACTCGAAGGAACAACACCATGAAAACGCACCTCACTTTCGCTGCCGCCGCCTTTGCACTGGCCGCAGCCGGCGCCCACGCCGCGCCCCAAGACACCTATGGCGAAGAGTACCCCGACTACACCCAGAGCATGACTGACGGCAGCAGCTTGTCGCGTGAAGCCGTCGTCGCTGACCTCATGCAAGCGCGCAGGGCCGGCACCCTGCCGCGCTACGGTGAATGGGATAGCGCACCCGCTCCCAAGACAACCCGCCCAGCACGCTGACGCGCGAAGCCGTGAGCAGCGAAGCCATGGCAGCCGAACGGGCCGGCACCATCGTCAGCGGCGATCATTAAAGGGTCGGGGACGGCAGCAGGGTCAGGGGTAGTACCGCGCCAGCGACTGCGCCACGCAGACGGGCTTGTCGATGCCCTCGCGTTCGACGCGCACATCCCAGGCCATCTGCATGCCGTTGCCCTCGACAGGCTGGCACTCCACTAAACGCAGGTGCGCGCGCAGGCGACTGCCCACGGGCACGGGCGCCGTAAAGCGCACCTTGTTGAGCCCGTAGTTCACGCCCATGCCGATTTGCTCGACGCGCAAGGCCGAGGCAAAGAACTGCGGCAGCAGCGACAGCGTCAGGTAGCCGTGGGCAATCGGCGCCTTGAAGGGTCCGTTGCGCGCACGCTCCACATCGACGTGGATCCACTGGTGGTCGCCCGTGGCCTGCGCAAACAGGTTCACCTGCTCCTGCGTGATGGTGGTCCAGTCGCTGACCGCGACGTCCTGGCCGACACAGGCGGCCAAGTCTTGCAAAGTGGGAAAGATTTTCATGCCCGGCACTCTAACCCGCCGCGCGCCGCCTGCTGTCGAGCACGGGACAGAGGCCGTATGAACCGCCGCGCTCACACGCCGCGCGCCAGCCGGATGCCCGAGAATTGCCAGAACGCCGTGGTCGGAAAGAAATTGCGGTAGCTGGCGCGCACATGGCCGGCCGGCGTGGCGCACGAGCCCCCGCGCAGCACGTACTGGTTGACCATGAATTTGCCGTTGTATTCGCCAATCGCGCCCGGCCCCGCCTGGAAGCCGGGGTAGGGGCCATAGCTGGTCGCCGTCCATTGCCAGGTCTCGCCCCACATCTGCGAGAGGCCTGCGCCGGCGCCGCCCGGGTGCAGCCGGCCGGCATCGGCAAACGGGCCTTGCACCGGCAGCGCAGCGGCCGCGTGTTCCCATTCCGCCTCGGTCGGCAGGCGCGCGCCGCTCCAGCGCGCAAAGGCGTCGGCCTCGTAGTACGTCACATGCACCACCGGCGCGTTGGCATCGAGCGCGCACAGGCCGCCCAGCGTGAACTCGTGCCAGCCGCCGGCCCCGTTGTCGTGCCAATAGCGCGGGTGCGCCAGACCCTCGGCCGCGCGCCAGTCCCAGCCTTCCGACAGCCACCAGGCCGGGTCGGCGTAGCCACCGGCCGCGACAAAGGCGGCGTATTCGCCATTCGTCACCAGGCGCGAGGCCAGCGCGTACGGCTCGAGGTAGACACGGTGGCGCGGCAGCTCGTTGTCGTAGCAAAAGCCGCTGCCGCTGTGGCCCATCTCGACCACCCCGGCGGAGAACGTATGCCACGCGAGCGGCGAGGGCGCTGCCACGGGCCGCGGCGCGCCTGCGTAGGCCGGGTTCAAAGGGTTGCACCACAGCAGGTGCTTGATGTCGGTCAGCAGCAGCTCCTGGTGCTGCTGCTCGTGCTGCAGGCCCAGCACCACCACGTTGGCCAGCGCCTGGGCCTGGCCGCTGGCGAGCACGGCGCCCATGCGCCGGTCCACGTCGGCACGGTACGCCAGCACGCGCGCCAGGCTCGGGCGCGTGAGCAGGCCGCGCTGCGGGCGCGGGTGGCGCGCGCCCACGGCCTGGTAGTACGAATTGAACAGCACCCGAAAAGCGCTGTCGAACGGCTCGAACCCGGGTTCGCAGGCTTCGAGCACAAAGGTCTCGAAGAACCAGGCGGTGTGCCCCAGGTGCCATTTGGCGGGGCTGGCGTCGGGCATCGATTGCACGCAGCAGTCCTCGGCCGACAGCGGCGCGGCCAGCGCGAGCGTGCGCGCGCGCACGGCGCGGTAGTCGTGTTCCGAGGGCATCGCGGCCATGGCGGTGGGGGCAGACACGCGCGCCTCCCGCTTCAAGGCCGCGCCAACAGCACGGCGTACCAGCCCTGCGCGTCGGTCCACGGCTGCGCCTGCGAAAAGCCGGCGCGCGCCAGCAGGTCGGTGATGCCGCCGAGGCTGTACTTGTGGCTGTTTTCGGTGTGGATCGACTCGCCCCGGCGGAAGGCGCGCGCGTGCCCGGGCCAGCGCACGACCAGATCGCGCAGCGCCCGCAGGTGCATCTCGATGCGCCCGTGCGCGGCGTTGAAGAACGCGTGGTGCTCCCAGTCGCGCTCGGCAAAATCGCTGCCGAGCAGGCGGTTGGCGTGGCGCAGCAGGTTGCGGTTGAACGCCGCGGTGACACCTGCAGCGTCGTTGTAGGCGGCTTCGAGCACGGGCACCGGCTTGAGCAGGTCCACGCCGAGCAGCAGTGCGCCGTCGCGGCCGAGCAGCCGCCGCATGCGCCGCAGCAGGTCGAGGGCTTGCGGCGGGTCGAAGTTGCCGATCGACGAGCCGGGGTAGAACACCACGCGCCGCTCGCGCGGCACGTCGGCCGGCAGCGCCAGCTCGGCCGTCAGGTCGGCCGCCAGCGCGCGCACCTGCACCGCCGGGCAGGCGGCCTGCAGGCGGCGCGCGCCCTCGCGCAGGCACTCCACCGAGATGTCCAGCGCGACGAAGCGGGCCGGCGCCAGCAGGCTGCACAGCTGGCGCGCCTTGTCGCAGTTGCCCGCGCCCCATTCGATCACGGTGGCGCCGGGGGCGATCTCGCGCGCCAGCGCGGCGGCGTGGGTGGCCAGGATCTGCTGCTCGGTGCGCGTGGGGTAGTACTCGGGCAGGCGCGTGATCTGCTCGAACAGCGCCGAACCCCGCGCGTCATAGAAGTACTTGGGCGAGGCCGTGGCCGGCGTGGCCAGCAGGCCAGCGGCCAGATCGGCGTGCGGCCCGGGCGCGGCGGCGGTGGGCGTCGCGGCGGCTGCCAGTGCCTCGGGGCGGTCCATCCAAGCCATTGCGGACTCCTTGGAATTGCAGGGACCCGACCGCTTGCCGCGGCAGGCCCGTTTTCATGGCAAAAACGCCATCAACGCCCCTCCCCAGGACGTTTCGAACTATTGAAACAATAGCTATTGCAGCGCCCTCAGCCCGTGCGTGCGCCGCGCTGCACAAAAAACAGCCCGGTGCCCACGGCCATGAGCAGGCCGCCAAACACCCGGTTTTGCGCGCGCACGGCGCGTGCGCTGTGCAGCAGGCGGCGCAGCGCGCTGGCGCTGGCCGCATAGCCGTGCATGACCACGACATCGACGGCCACCATGGTCGCCGCGAGGACCAGCAGCTGCGGCGCCAGCGGCCGCTGCTCGGTCAGGAACTGCGGCAGCACCGCGACCATGAAGATGATGCCCTTGGGGTTGGTGGCGTTGGTCAGAAACCCCGTCATGCAGCGCTGTTGCCAGCGGCTGGCGGGCGCGGCGACCGCGCTGCCCGGCAGCGCCACCGCGCCGCTGGCGCGCCACTGGCTCCAGCCGACATAGATCAGGTAGCACGCGCCGAGCACCTTGACGGTGCTGAACGCCACCTCGGACGCCAGCAGCAGCGAGCCCACGCCCGCGCCGGCGATCAGCAGGATCAACAGCAACCCCAGCTGCAGGCCCATGATGGTGGCGCCCGTGCGGCGCACCCCGTACGACAGGCCATGGCTCATCGACAGCACCGCGCCCGAACCCGGCGACACCGCGATCACGCACGCTGCCGCGAAAAAGGCCAACCAGGTGTGCAATTCCATCGGTGTCGTGGTGCGTGAAAACGAAGGGGCCATCTTATCAACGCCAGCCGGCGCAGCGCCAAAAAAATGGTAAAAAAGCCTTCCAGCGCATATGGGGTATGCGCTGTGCGCTGCTATTTTCATAGCATCGCAAATCCGCTTCCCCGGCACCTGCACGGCAGGTGCGAAAATCTCCGCTCCCCTGCCGCCCCGCGCCAGCGGACCTTGCACACACCACCATGGCCCACGCCCCGACCTGGCTCACCTACGGATTCCTGTACCTGGCGGCCGCGGTGCTGGCCGTGCCGATTGCGCGTGCGCTCGGCCTGGGCGCCATCATCGGCTACCTGGCTGCCGGCATCGCCATTGGCCCCTGGGGCCTGGCGCTGGTGCGCAATGGACAGGACATCCTGCACTTTGCCGAGTTTGGCGTGGTGCTGATGCTGTTCCTGGTCGGTCTCGAGCTGCAGCCCAGCCGCCTGTGGAGCATGCGCCGCCCGATCTTCGGCTTTGGCGGCGCGCAGATGCTGCTGTGCGCGGCGCCGCTGTGTGCCGCAGCCTGGGCGCTGGGCCTGCCCTGGCAGGTGGGCCTGGTGGGCGCCCTGGGGCTGGCGCTGTCGTCGACCGCCATCGCGCTGCAGACGCTGCAGGAGCGCAACCTGATGCGCACCCACAGCGGCCAGGCCGGGTTCTCGATCCTGCTGTTCCAGGACGTGGCGGCCATCCCGATCCTGGCGCTGCTGCCGCTGCTGGGCGCGGCCGCGGGCGCGCAGGCCGAGCACCAGCCGATGGAACTGGTGCTGGAAACCGCCAAAATCGTCGGCGCGGTCGCCGCCATCGTGGTTGGCGGGCGCTTGCTGCTGCGCCCGCTGCTGCGCTGGATCGCCAAGAGCAAGACGCCCGAGATCTTCACCGCCACCGCGCTGCTGCTGGTGGTGGGCATTGCCATGCTGATGGTGCAGATCGGCCTGTCGATGGCGCTGGGCGCGTTCCTCGCCGGCGTGCTGCTGGCCGACAGCGAGTACCGGCGCGAACTCGAAACCGACATCGAGCCGTTCAAAGGGCTGCTGCTGGGCCTGTTCTTCATGGCCGTGGGCATGACCATCGACTTCGGCGTGCTGATGCGCTCGCCGTGGACCATGGCGGCCCTGGTGCTGGGCTTCCTCGCCATCAAGAGCGTGGTGATCTACGCGCTGGCCACGGGCGCCAAGATCCCTTACCGCGAGCGCCCGGTGTTCACGCTGCTGCTCGCGCAGGGCGGTGAATTCGCGTTCGTGGTGTTCCAGAGCGCCGCGGGTGCCCAGGTGCTCTCGCCCGAAGTGGCGTCGCTGCTGATCGGCGCGGTGGCGCTGTCGATGCTGCTGAGCCCGCTGCTGCTGGCGCTGCTCGACCGTGCGCTGCTGCGCCGCTACGCCCAGGTCAAGGCGCCCCAGGCCGAGGAGATTTCCGAGCCGCAGGAGGCGCCCGTGCTCATCGCCGGCTTTGGCCGCTACGGCCAGATCGTCGCGCGCGTGCTGCTGATGCAGGGCGTGCCGACCACGGTGCTCGACCACAGCGTCGAGATGCTGGAGGTGGCGCGCACCTTTGGCTACCGCGTGTTCTATGGCGACGCCACGCGGCTCGATCTGCTGCGCATCGCCGGGGCCGAGCGCGCGCGCATCCTGGTGGTGGCGGTGGACGACCCCGAGCAGTCGCTGCAGATCGCCCGGCTCGCGCGCGAGCACTTTCCGCAGCTGCAGGTGGTGGCGCGCGCGCGCGACGTGACGCACTGGAACCGGCTGCGCGACGTGGGCGTGGCGCTGGTGCAGCGCGAGCTGTTCGAGTCGAGCCTGTGCAGCGCCCGCACCGTGCTCGAACTGATGGGCCTGCCGGCCAGCGAGGCCAGCACCGTCACGCGCCGCTTTCGCGAGCACAACATCGCCTTGGCCGACCGCATGTACCCGTACTACCAGGACCGCGCCAAGTCGATCGCGGTGGCGCGCGAGGGCCGCAGCCAGCTGGCCGAGCAGATGGCCAAGGAGCGCCAGGCGCGCGCGCTCCAGGCGTCCGCGGTTTCCGCCACCCCAGACGGCACAGAGGGCGCCGAAAGCGCCCCCAAGGATCAAGAACAAAACAGCCTCTAGCGCTTATGGAATAAGCGCCAGAGGCTATTGTTTTGATAGTCGATCAGTCGACGCTGGCGCCCGACTCCTTCACGACCTTGCCCCACTTGGTGGTCTCGGCGCGGATGAAGGTGGCGAACTGGGCGGGCGTCTCGTTGACGGTCTCGCCGCCCTGGGCGCTGATCTTCTTTTGCACTTCGGGGTTCGCCAGCACCTTGGCGAGTGCCGCGCTGATCTTGGCCAGCACCGGCGCGGGCGTGGCCGCCGGCGCGAACAGGCCGAACCACGACACGGCCTCGTAGCCCGGCACGCCGGCTTCGGCGATGGTCGGCACATCGGGCAGCTCGGGCGAGCGCTTGGCGGTGGTGATGGCAATGGCGCGCAGCTTGCCCGAACGCACATGCGGGATCACCGAGGGCATGTTGTCGAACATGATGGAGATCTGGTTGCCCAGCAGGTCGGAGACGGCCGGCGCGCTGCCCTTGTAGGGGATGTGCGTCAGGTTGACCTTGGCCATGGACTTGAACAGTTCGCCCGACAGGTGGGGCGACGCGCCGTTGCCGGGCGAGCCGAAGTTGATCTTGCCGGGGTGGGCCTTGGCGTAGGCGATCATCTCGGGCACCGTCTTGTACGGCTCCGCGGGGTGCGCCACCAGCAGGTTGGGCACGTTGGCCACGCGCGACAGCGGGGCGAAGTCCTTGATGTGGTCGAACGGCATCTTCTTGTACAGGGCGGCGTTGATGGCGTGCGTGCCCACCGTGCCCATGAACAGCGTGTAGCCGTCGGCCGGCGCCTTGGCCGCCAGGGCGCCACCGATGTTGCCGCCCGCGCCGGCCTTGTTGTCGACCACCACGGGCTGGCCCAGTTCGGTCGTCAGGTACTGGCCCACCAGGCGCGCCAGGATGTCGGTGGTGCCGCCGGCCGAGAACGGCACGACGATGGTGATGGGCTTGTTCGGGAAGTCGGTTTGCGCGATCGCAGGCACGGTGCCGAGCAGGGCCAGGGAGGCGGCGGCAGCCTGCAGGCCAAAGTGGCGGCGCGAAGGGTTATGGGAAGTCTTGCTCATGGGGGAAATTCCTGAAAAAGTGCGCAACAACGTGCGCAAAAGGGGCCGCAGGCCCCGGAAGTCAGACGCGTTCGAGAATGACCGCGATGCCCTGCCCCACGCCGATGCACATGGTGCACAGCGCGTAGCGGCCGCCCGTGGCGTGCAGGCGGTTCACGGCCGTGGTGGCCAGGCGTGCGCCGCTCGCACCCAGCGGGTGGCCCAGCGCAATCGCGCCGCCCCAGGCGTTGACGCGCGCGTCGTCGTCCTTCAAACCCAGCGCGCGCAGCACGGCCAGGCCCTGCGCGGCAAAGGCTTCGTTGAGCTCGATCACGTCCATGTGGTCGATGGTGAGACCCGTCTGCGCCAGCACCTTGAGCGTGGCGGGCGTCGGGCCAAAGCCCATGATGCGCGGCGCCACGCCGGCCGTGGCCATGCCGACCACGCGGGCGCGCGGCGTCAAGCCGTACTGCGCGGCGCTGGCTTCGTCGGCCAGCAGCAGCGCGCAGGCGCCGTCGTTGACGCCGCTGGCATTGCCGGCCGTCACCGTGCCGCCCTCACGCACCACGCCCTTGAGCTTGGCCAGCGCCTCGAGCGTGGTCGCGCGCGGGTGCTCGTCCTGGCTCACGACGATGGGGTCGCCCTTCTTCTGCGCAATGGTCACCGGCACGATCTCGCGCGCCAGGTGGCCGGCGGCGATCGCGGCGGCGGCATTGGTCTGGCTGGCCAGCGCCATGCGGTCCTGCGCGGCGCGCTCGATCTTGAAGTCGTCGGCGACGTTCTCGGCCGTCTCGGGCATCGAGTCGACGCCGTACTGCGCCTTCATCAGCTTGTTGACGAAGCGCCAGCCGATCGTCGTGTCGTACACCGCGTTGTTGCGGCTGAACGCGCTCTCGGCCTTGGGCATGACGAACGGGGCGCGGCTCATGCTCTCGACACCGCCGGCGATCATCAGGCGCGCTTCGCCCGACTTGATGGCGCGCGCGGCCGTGCCCACGGCGTCCAGGCCCGAGCCGCACAGGCGGTTCAGGGTCGCGCCGGGCACTTCGATCGGCAGGCCGGCCAGCAGGCTCGACATGTGGGCCACGTTGCGGTTGTCCTCGCCGGCCTGGTTGGCGCAGCCGTAGATCACGTCGGTCACGGCGGCCCAGTCGACGCCGGGGTTGCGCTCCATCAGCGCCTTGATCGGGATGGCGCCCAGGTCATCGGTGCGCACGCCCGAGAGGGCGCCGCCGTAGCGGCCGAAGGGGGTGCGGATGGCGTCGCAGATGAAGGCTTGGGGGGCGTTGTTCATGGTGTCTCCGAAAGAGGGTATTTCAAAAAAGTGAGCTGCCAGCGCTTGCTGGACAAGGGCTGGAGCCTGTTTTGATGCTTATTGCTGGATCGGCAGGCCGACGATGCGCTCGAGTTCCTCGTGCGAGAGGCCGGGCACGGTGTCGATCAGGCGCAGGCCTTCGGGCGTGCATTCGAGCGTGCACAGCTCGGTGTAGATGCGCTTGACGCAGGCCAGGCCCGTGAGCGGGTAGCTGCATTCCTTGACCACCTTGCACTCGCCGGTCTTGGTCAGCAAATCCATCATCACCCAGGTGGACTTGGCGCCCACGGCCAGGTCCATCGCGCCGCCCACGGCCGGAATCGCGCCGGGCTCGCCGGTGCTCCAGTTGGCCAGGTCGCCCGTGGCCGACACCTGGAACGCGCCGAGCACGCAGATGTCGAGGTGGCCGCCGCGCATCATCGCGAAGCTGTCGGCGTGGTGGAAGTAGCTGCCACCGGGCAGCAGCGTCACGGGCTGCTTGCCGGCATTGGTCAGGTCGTAGTCTTCCTGGCCTGCGGCCGGCGCGGGCCCCATGCCCAGAATGCCGTTTTCGGAATGCAGCACCACCTCGCGGCCGGCGGGGATGTGGTTGGCCACCTTGGTGGGCATGCCGATGCCGAGGTTCACATAGGCACCGTCGTAGATGTCCTGGGCCACACGGGCTGCCAGTTCATCCTTGGTTCGTTTTTGGTAGCTGCTCACGCTGTATCTCCTTGGGCTGAACGGGCTTTACTGCTTGATTCCGCCGGCCTGGGTGGCCACGCGCGGCACCTTGACGACCTGGCTGACATAGATGCCGGGGGTGACCACGGCCTCGGGGTCCATCTCGCCGAGCTCCACCAGTTCGTGCACGGTGGCGACGGTGTATTTGGCCGCCATGGCGCAGACGGGGCCGAAGTTGCGCGCCGACATGCGGTAGGTCAGGTTGCCCCAGCGGTCGCCCTGCTCGGCCTTGACCAGCGCCACGTCGCCGTAGATCGGGTACTCGAGCACGTAGTGCTTGCCATTGATCTCGCGGGTTTCCTTGCCGGCCGCCAGCTCGGTGCCGTAGGCCGTCGGGCAGAAGAACGCGCCGATGCCGGCGCCGGCGGCGCGCATGCGCTCGGCCAGGTTGCCCTGGGGCACCAGTTCGAGCTCGACCTTGCCGCTGCGGTACAGGTCGTCGAACACCCAGCTGTCCACCTGGCGCGGGAAGCTGCAGATGATCTTGCGCACCTGGCCGCTCTTGAGCAGGGCCGCGAGGCCCGTCTCGCCATTGCCCGCGTTGTTGTTGACCACGGTGAGGTCGCGCGCGCCGTGGGCGATCAGGCCGTCGATCAGCTCGACCGGGTTGCCCGAGGTGCCGAAGCCGCCAATCAGCACCGTGGCACCGTCTTTCACGCCGGACAGCGCCTGGGCCACCGAGTCGGCAATCTTGTTGATCATGGATGCGCTCCTGAAAAATTCAAAACCCGGCATTTGTTCGCTATAAGAACAAATGTTCGTACAATGAATTATAGGACGCGCACCGATGGACCTCTCCGATTCCCCCCAAAACCCCCGGCCCGGCGACAGCTACGTGCAGGCCTTTGCGCGCGGGCTCGAAGTGATCCGCTCGTTCCGCGCCGAGGCGCCGCAGCAGACGCTCAGCGAGGTCGCCGCGCGCACCGGCCTCACGCGCGCCGGCGCACGCCGCATCCTGCTGACGCTGCAGACCCTGGGCTATGTCGAAAGCGACGACCGGCTCTTTCGCCTGACCCCGCGCATCCTGGAGCTGGGCTTCTCGTACCTGTCGTCGATGCCGCTGTGGAACCTGGCCGAGCCCGTGATGGAGACGCTGGTCGACCAGGTGCGCGAGTCCTGCTCGGCCGCCGTGCTCGACGGCCTGGAGATCGTCTATGTGATGCGCGTGCACACGCACAAGATCATGCGCAACCACCTGGGCATCGGCTCGCGCCTGCCGGCCTTCTGGACCTCGATGGGCCGCGTGCTGCTGGCGGCCCTGCCCGACGACGCCCTGCACGCGCGCCTGCAAAGCGTGCCGCTGCAACGGCTCACCCAGTACACCACGGTGGACCGCGGCGCGCTGCTCGCGCAGATCGGGCAGGCGCGCACGCAGGGCTGGTGCCTGGTCAACCAGGAGCTCGAGGAAGGCCTGATCTCGATCGCCGCGCCGCTCACCAACCGCGCCGGCCAGACCGTGGCGGCACTGAACATCAGCGGCCAGGCCAACCGCACCAGCGCGGCCGCCATGCAGGAGGCCATGCTGCCCGCGCTGCTGCAGGCCACCAACACCATTTCGCACCGGCTCGGTGCGGCCCTCGACTGAGCCGCAGCGCGGCCCGCGCTGCGTGCTACGCTTGCCCGCATGTTCAACCCGTCCCAAGCCGATGTGCGGCGCTTCTTCTGCGCCACGCATGCCAAAACCCAGGCCGGCACCCCGATGGAGGCCATCGAAACGCTGGCCAGCCTCTGGATTGCCGAGCACCCCGAATACCACGCCGATCTCGCCGATGCCGACGCCGCCCTGGCGCGCAACTACGACGAGACGCCGCAGCACACCAACCCGTTTCTGCACCTGTCGATGCACCTGTCGATCAGCGAGCAGTGCAGCATCGACCAGCCGCGCGGCATCCGCCAGGCGGTCGAGCTGCTGGCCAAGCGCCTGGACTCGCTGCACGACGCGCACCACGCCGCCATGGAATGCCTGGGCGAGATGCTGTGGGAGAGCCAGCGCTCGGGCCGGCCACCCGACGGCGACGCCTACGTCGCCGCCGTGCAGCGGCGCGCCACGCGCGACTGAGGCGCCGCCATCGGCTATAGATTCAATAGCTGACGGCGCTTGTCCCACAAGCGTTTCAAGCCCAAAACACGCTGAAATGCAAAAACCCGCCGAAGCGGGTTTTGCGGGGTGCGCGTGCGTTGCCCGCTCAGCGGAAGCGCGACTCGGGCACCATCTTCAGGTCGCCCTGGACCGAGCTGATGTAGCTGGCCAGCGCCTTCAGTTCGGCATTGCTGAACTGCTTGGCGATGCCGCCCATCACGGCGTTGCCGCGCCCGACGTTGGCGTTCTTTTCGACCTTGTACGACTTGAGCGCGACGAACAGGTAGTCGGCGTGCTGGCCGGCGAGCTTGCGGGTACGACGGGTCGATCGGCTTGGCGAAGTTGTCGCCGTGGCAGGACACGCAGGCGCCCTTCTTGAGCAGCTCGGCCACCTGCACGCTGGGCTCGCGCGAGGGCTTGGGCGGCCAGCTGGCGCATCGGTCTTGCCGTGCTGGGCGTAGTAGGCCGAGACGTCGGCGATGTCCTGTTCGGTCAGCGAGTCGGCGATGGCGCGCATGGTCGGGTGCTTGCGCTCGCCCTTCTGGTAGGCGTGCAGCGCGGCGCTGATGTAGTTGGCGCTCTGGCCCGAGATCATGGGCACCTTGTAGACCTCGGGAAAGCTCGCCTGGTAGCCCACGATGCCATGGCAGCCGATGCACATGGCGATCTTCTTGCTCGCCGGCCTTCGCATCGCCCTTGACTTCCTGGGCCTGGGACAAAGCGGTCACGGAAGCGACAGCCAGGGCAAATATCGTGGTCAACATCTTGTTCATTTTGCGCGCACAATTCTCGTGGAAGTTCAGCTTGAGCGGCTCAGGTTAGAGCAGGCAATTATAGCCAGCAGCTGTCAAGCCCATTTGTCAACGATTCGGTGTTTCTAGCCATCCATGAAATTTCAAGGCTCCCAGAACTACGTCGCCACCCAGGACCTGATGCTGGCGGTGAATGCGGCCATCACGCTGCAAGCGCCCGCTGCTCGTCAAGGGCGAGCCCGGCACCGGCAAGACGATGCTGGCCGAGGAGGTGGCGCAGTCGCTGGGCATGCCGCTGCTTGCAGTGGCACATCAAGTCGACCACCAAGGCGCAGCAGGGCCTCTATGAATACGACGCCGTGAGCCGCCTGCGCGACAGCCAGCTCGGCGGCGTGGACGGCGACGAGCGCGTGCAAGGACATCCACAACTACATCGTCAAGGGCGTGCTGTGGCAGGCCTTCACGGCCGACGAGCCGGTGGCGCTGCTGATCGACGAGATCGACAAGGCCGACATCGAATTCCCGAACGACCTGCTGCGCGAGATCGACCGCATGGAGTTCTATTGCTACGAGACGCGCGAGCTGATCCGCGCCAAGCACCGCCCGCTGGTGTTCATCACCTCGAACAACGAAAAGGAACTGCCCGACGCCTTCCTGCGCCGCTGCTTCTTCCACTACATCAAGTTCCCCGACGCCGAGACGATGCAGCAGATCGTCGACGTGCACTTTCCCGACGCTCAAGAGCGAGCTGCTCACGGCGGCGATGAAGACCTTCTACGACGTGCGCAACCTGCCGGGCCTGAAGAAGAAGCCGTCGACCTCCGAACTGCTCGACTGGCTCAAGCTGCTGGTGGCCGAGGACATTCCGCTCGAAGCGCTGCAAAGCAAGGACGACAAGGTCGCCGTGCCGCCGCTGGTCGGCGCGCTGCTCAAGAACGAGCAGGACGTGCTCGCTGTTCGAAAAGCTGGTGTTCATGACAGCGCAACCGCTGACGGCGGCGACGCCATGGGCGCGGGCAAGCGTTTGCTGCTGGAAGGCGTCTCGGACGCTGTGGGCTTCGTCGGCGGCGCGCTGGCCGGGTTCGGGCTCGGCCAGGCGTTCGGCCTGGACGTGTTTGCCGCCGGCTACGGCGCGGCCAGCCTGCTGGGCATCGCGCTCGTCGGCCTGGGCGGCGGCCTGGGGCTGCACGCGGCGCGGCGCTGGCGCACGCTGCCGCGGCGAAAAGCGGGGGAGTGACGATGGCATTCGTCGAACCGGTGGCGCTGCGCGACCGCGGCGTCGCGCCTGGAGCCGCTGGCGCTGGCCCACGAAGACGGCCTGGCTGCGGCCGCGTCCGACGGCGAGCTGTGGCAGCCTGCGCGTCACCTCGGTGCCCGAGCCGCAGGAGACGCGCCTCTACATCGAAACCGCGCTGCAGATGCGCGAGCAGGGCAGCCGCTTCGCCTTTGCCGTGGTCGACGAGGCCACGGACACGCGTGCTCGGCAGCACCAGCTACCACGACATCCTGCCGGCCGTGCGCCGCTCGAGATCGGCTACACCTGGTATGCCAAGAGCTGCAGCGCACCCACGTCAACACCACCGCAAGCTGCTGATGCTGGGCCATGCGTTCGACACGCTCGGCTGCCACGTGGTGGGCTGGCGCACCGACAACTTCAACTTCGCCTCGCAGCGCGCCATCGAGCGCCTGGGCGCGCGCAAGGACGGCGTGCTGCGCGGCCACGCGCTGCGCCGCGACGGCACCATCCGCGACACCGTGATGTACAGCCTGCGCGCCGGCGAATGGCCCGAGGTCGCGCGCCCAGCTGCTCTACTTTGTTGGAGCAGGCATACGCAGACCGCGTAAGCGCTGGAGGCCAAATCCATGCTGATCGATTTCTTCTACACCCTGCGCGCGGCCAAGCTGCCGGTGTCGGTCAAGGAATACCTGACGCTGCTCGAAGCGCTGCAGGCCGGCGTGGTCGGCCCGAACTCCGACGACGCCTGCGAGCCTCGACGACTTCTACTACCTGTCGCGCACCGCGCTGGTCAAGGACGAGAAGCACTACGACAAGTTCGACCGCGCCTTCGCCGCCTACTTCAAGGGCGTCGAGATGCTGGCCGACTTCACCAAGGAGGTGCCCGCTCGACTGGCTGCGCAAGATCCTGGAGCGCGAACTCACGCCCGAGGAAAAGGCCACGATCGAGAAGATGGGCTGGGACGAGCTGATGGAGACGCTGAAGAAGCGCTTCGAGGAGCAGAAGGAGCGCCACGAGGGCGGCAGCAAGTGGATCGGCACCGGCGGCACCTCGCCCGTTCGGCCACGGCGGCTACAACCCGCAGGGCATCCGCATCGGCGGCGCCGGCAAGAACAAGAGCGCCGTCAAGGTCTGGGAGCAGCGCGCCTACAAGGACTACGACGACACGCAGGAGCTGGGCACGCGCAACATCAAGGTGGCGCTGCGCCGGCTGCGCAAGTTCGCGCGCGAGGGCCACGAGCGACGAACTCGACCTGCGACGACACCATCCGCAGCGACGGCGGCCAACGCCGGCTAGCTCGACATCAAGATGGTGCCCGAGCGCCACAACAACGTGAAGGTGCTGCTGCTGATGGACGTGGGCGGCACCATGGACGAGCACATCCAGCGCGTCGAAGAGCTGTTCTCGGCCGTCAAGACCGAGTTCAAGCACCTGGAGTTCTACTACTTCCACAACTGCGTCTACGACTTCATGTGGAAGAACAACCGGCGCCGCTTCTGCCGAGAAGTTCGCGACCTGGGACATCCTGCGCAAGTACAACAAGGACTACAAGCTGATCTTCGTCGGCGACGCGACCATGAGCCCGTACGAGATCCTGCAGCCCGGCGGCAGCGTCGAATACAACAACGAGGAGGCCGGCGCCGAATGGCTGCAGCGCCTCACGCACGCCTTCCCGAAGTTCGCCTGGATCAACCCCGAGCCGCAGGGCGTGTGGCAGTACCGCCAGAGCATCAGCATCGTCCAGCAGCTGATGGGCGACCGCATGTACCCGTTGACCTTGAAGGGCCTCGAAGAGGCGATGCGCATGCTGTCAAAATGACCCGATGACTGCGCGCCCGCCCTCCTCCACGCCGGCCCGATGGCCGGCGTTGCTGCTTTTTAGCGTGCTGGGCCTGTCCGGGTGCAGCCTGCTGCCCGCCGCGCTCGGCGGACCGGGCGACAAGGCGCCCGACACGGCCGGCGTGCCCGACGACGCGCCGCTGGCGTTCACGCTCGACGTGCGGGCGCCGCGCGACATCGATGCCTACCTGACGAAGAACCTGGAGCTGCAGCGCTTTCGGCGCTTTCCGGGCCTGGAGGCGCGCGAACTATCGCGCCTGCTCGGCGCCGCCGACGACAACGCGCGCGAACTGCTGGCCACGCTCGGCTATTTCGCCCCGACCCTGTCGCTGGAGATGCAGGAAACGCCGGACGCCGAGGCGCCGCGCAGCATCGTGCTGACGGTCGATCCCGGCGTGCAGACGCGCATCCGCGAGGCCCACATCGAGGTCACCGGACCCGACATGGGCCCCAGCGCCGCGTCGGCCGAAGGCGCGCCGCAGCGCGCGCGCGTGCAGAACGAATGGTCGCTGCCGCCGGGGCAGCCCTTCACCCAGTCCGACTGGGACGGCGCCAAGAACCAGGGCCTGCGCACGCTGCGCGCGCGCCGCTACCCCACCGCGCGCATCGCCAACAGCCGCGCCGAAGTGGACGCCGACACGCACGAAGCGAAGCTGGCGGTCAACTACGACTCCGGTCCGGCCTACCGCTTTGGCCCGCTGCGCGTCGAGGGCAGCGAGCGCTACGACCCCGATGGCGCGCGCCGCCTGGCGCGCCTGCCCACGGGCGCCGTCTACAGCGAAGCGCGCCTGCTCGACGCGCAGCAGCGCCTGGCCAGCAGCGGCTATTACGACGCCGTGTTCCTGACGCTCGACACCGACGGCACCGACCCCGAGGCCGCGCCCGTCACCGCGCAGGTGCGCGAAGCCAAGCTGCAAAAGTGGGTGTTCGGCGTCGGCGTGTCCACCGACAGCGGACCGCGCCTGAGCGTGGACCACACGCACAACCGCTTGCCGGGCATCGGCTGGCGCGCGGTCAGCAAGCTGCAACTCGACCGCAAGATCAAGCTGCTCGGCACCGAGTGGACGGCGCTGCCGGCAGAGAATGGCTGGCGCTGGTTCAGCGGCGCCCAGGTGCAGCGCGAGGCCACCGGCAGCTACGAGGTCAACAGCGCGCGCCTGCGCGGTGGCCGCACCCGCAGCGACGACCGCATCGACCGCACGGCGTTCCTGCAATACGACTACGCCCACAACCAGGGGCCGAGCGCCCCGCCCTCGAGCACCGCCGTGACCGCCAACTACAGCTGGACCGGGCGCTACTTCAACAGCACAACCACGCCCACGCGCGGCTATGGGCTGGCCTGGGAGCTGGGCGCGGGCACCACGCTGACGCCGCAGCGCGACCCGTTCGTGCGCGCCATGGCGCGCTGGCTGCACTTTGTGCCGCTGGGCAAGGTGCAGCTCGACAGCGGCCTGCCGCGCGACAGCCGCCTGGCGCTGCGCGCCGAAGGCGGCGCCGTGCTGGCGCGCAGCGGCGCGCAGATCCCGGTCACCCAGCTGTTCCTGACCGGCGGCGACACCACGGTGCGCGGCTACGGCTACCGCTCCATCGGCGCGCGCACGGAAAACGATTTGCTCTATGGCGGCCGCTACCTGGCGGTGGCCAGCGTGGAGTGGCAGCGCCCGTTCGCGGTGCGCGGCAATGTCACCGACTGGGAAAGCACCGTGTTCGCCGACGCCGGCGCCGTGGCCGACCGCGTGGGCGACCTGAGCCCGCAGGTGGGCGTCGGTGCGGGCGTGCGCTGGCGCAGCCCCGTCGGCCCCTTGCAGGCCGACCTGGCCTACGGCCTCAAGGCCAAGAGCCTGCGCCTGCATTTGCGCCTGGGCTTCACCTTTTAAGACAGGCAGCTGCACGCACGCATGGCCACGCGCAAACCCACCCCTCCCGACGCCGGCGCAGACACGTTTGCCGCCGCGGCCAGCCGCCCGCCCCCGGCCAATCCCTATGCGGCCGCCTCGGCCCGGCACGCTGCCGTGCCGCGGCCCCGGCGCTCGCGCTGGTGGCGCGTGGCCGCTGGCCTGCTGGCGCTCTTGGTGCTGGCCGTGGTGCTGCTGGGCGCAGGCGCCTGGATCTGGTCGGGCCGCAGCACCTCGCTGGCCACCACGCTGGCCCAGGCCGCGCGCTGGCTGCCGGCCGATCAGCAGCTGCAAACGCGCGATGTGAGCGGCTCGCTGCGCGGCGGCGGCACCATCGGCTGGCTGCGCTGGAGCAACCCCACGCTGGCGGTGGAGGTCGAAGACGCGCGCATCGGCTGGAGCCTGGCGCCGCTGTTGCAGCGCAGCGTGAAACTGGGCGAGGTGCACGCCGCGCGCGTGCGCATCACCTCGACCCCTGATCCCGATGCGCCGCCCCCCGAGCCCCTGCAGCAGCTCGTGCTGCCGGTCAGCATCGACCTGCCGTTCCAGATCGACGTGCTCGAATGGGCCGGACCGCCCGCGGTGCAGGCGCACGCGCTCGCAGGCCGCTACCGCTACGACCGCGTGCAGCACGCGCTGACGATCGACGGCGTCGACCTGGCCCAGGGCCACTACAGCGCCAAGGCCACCGTGCAGGCCCTGGCGCCCATGGCGGTCAAGGCCACTTTGGAGGGCCAGGTGCAGACCGAGGCGCCGGGCAGCGACCGGCCGCTGGCGCTGACCGCCCACGCCGCGGTGGACGGCACGCTGGCCACGGCAGCGGCACGCCTGCAGGTGCAGGCACAGCTGCGCCCGCCGGCCGCAGGCGCTGCCACGGCCACCGCGCCTGGGCCGGCCGCGCCTGGGCCGGCCGCGCCTGGGCCGGCCGCGCCCGAGAAACGCACATCTGCCGCCGCCAAAAATGCCAAGCCGGCTGCCGCCAAGACACCCACGCCCATATCCGCCACCCCGCCCCCGCCGAGCCCAAGCCATGCAGGCCGACGTGCGCGCCGAGGTGGCGCCCTGGGCGCCGCAGCCGCTGCTGCAGGCCAGCGCCGAATTGCGCGCCCTGAACCTCGCAGCGCTGTGGCCCCAGGCCCCGGCCACCGCGCTGGACGGCCGCGTGCAGGCCGGTCCGCAGGACACGGGCTGGCACGTGGCAGCGCAGCTGCGCAACGACCTGCCCGGTCCGTGGGACCAGGGCCGCCTGCCGGTCAGCAGCCTCGATGCCCAGGCCAATTACGACGGCGCCCAGTGGCGCATCCCGCAGGCCGAGCTGCGCGTGGGCAACGGGCGCATCACGGCCCAGGGCAGCTACACCGTGGCCGGCAGCGCGGTCGAAGGCCGTGCCGAGGTGCAGGCCCTGAACCCCGCCGCCCTGTACACACGATTGGACGCGGCTCCTTTGAGCGGCAGCCTGCGCGCGCAGAGGGAGGACGGCGCCGTGCGTTTCAACGCCGATCTGCGCGCCAGTGGCCGCGCAGCGCCGGTGCGCGCCCCGACCGGCAAGAAAGCCCACGCCCCGCTGCGCATCCAGAGCGTGCGCGCCAACGGGCGCTGGGTGGCCCCTGTGCTGACGTTGCAGCAGCTCGACGTGGATGCGCTGCAAGCGCAACTGCACGGCCAGAAGATCGAAGCCACGCTGGGCGAGGCTCTCGCGGTGCGCGGCACCGTGGCGCTCACCGTGCCGGGCGCCACCGCGCGCACCCAGGGCGAGCTGGGGCAGGCCAACGGCGCAGGCGAGCTGCAACTCAACGTGGCCTCGGCCGAACGCGTGCAAGCCTGGCTGCAATCGCTGCCGGGCCTGTCCACGGCGCTGCAAGGCACCACCGTGCAGGGCCAGGCGCGCCTGGATGCGCGCTGGCGCGGTGGCCTGCGCAGCCTGCAGCAGCAGCTGCAGAACGCGCGCGGCAGCGGCGCTGCGGCGCCCCGCGCGGTGCGCGGCGACACCGCGTTCACACTGCAGGCGACGCTGACCGCGCCCACCATCGACATCGCCCTGCCCGCGCCCAAAGACAGCGTGGCCGCCACGCGCGTCCAGCTCAGCCGCTTGAACGCCCAGCTCGCCGGCGCGCTCGCGCAGGCCACGCTGGCGCTGGACGGGCAGGCCGTGCTGGGCGAGCAGCGTGCCACCTTGAGCGCGCAGCTCAGCGGCGGCCTGGCCGCGTCCAGCGCTGCGGCCACGCAGTGGCGCGCCAACGTGGCAACGCTGCAGCTGCAATGGCAGGACGCCGCGCGGCCCGGCGCCTGGGCGCTGCGCCTGCAAGAGCCCCTGGCAGTGACGCTGCGCCAGACGCGCGGCGCCGCTGCCAGCAGCACCGTGGAAGCCGGCGCCGGCCAGGCGCAGCTGAGCGGCCCGGTGCCCGGCGCCGTGGCCGTGCGCTGGCAACCGCTGCGCTGGGTGCAATCGGCCGACGGTGGCACGCAGCTGCAAACCCAAGGCGAGCTGACCGGCCTGCCGCTGGCCTGGGTCGACGCGCTGGGCGCGCCGGGCCAGTCGCCCCTGGAGACGGTGGGGCTGGCGGGCAATCTGGTGTTCAACGGCCGCTGGGACGTGAACGCCGCCGACACGCTGCGCGCCAGCGCCGTGCTCGAGCGGGCCAGCGGCGACCTGCGCCTGCTGACCGGTGGACCCGCCCCGGTCACCAGCGTGCGCAGCAGCGGCAGCCAGCCCCAGCCCGTCACCACCACCTCTGCCGCAGCGGACGCCGGCACGGCCGCCGGCGTGCGCCAGGCCCGTCTGCAACTCAACGCCGACGGCAGCCAGGTGCGCGCACAGTTGCAGTGGGAGAGCGAGCGCGCCGGCGAGGTGAATGCCCAGGCCAGCAGCACACTCACGCGCCAGGGTGGCGGCTGGACCTGGTCGCCCGACACGCCTTTGAGCGCGCGGGTGCGCGCCCGCCTGCCCGACGTCGGCGTGTGGTCGGCGCTGGCGCCGCCCGGCTGGCGCATCCACGGCACGCTGGACGCCGACGCCACGCTCAGCGGCAGCCTGAACGCGCCGCAGTGGCAGGGCACGCTGGGTGCCGACCGCATCACGGTGCAGTCGCTGCTCGACGGCGTGGATCTGCGCGACGGGCGCCTGCGCGCGGTCCTGCGCGGCAACCAGCTCGACATCACCGAACTGAGCCTGCAAGGCGGCCAGGGCAGCCAGGCACGCATCGTCGGCTACAGCGGCAACCTCACGCCGCCGCCGCAGGGCGGCGGCAGCCTGCAGGGCAGCGGCACCCTGCGCTGGGGCGCCAACCGCAGCGCGAACGCGGCCAGCGGCTCCGGCATTGCGCTGGACTTCACGGCGCAGCTGCGCGCGCTGCAGGTGCTGGTGCGCGCCGACCGCCAGGCCAGCGTCTCGGGCACGCTGCGCGCCGGCCTGCAGCAGGGCCAGATCACCGTGCGCGGCAACCTCACCGTGGACCGGGCCACCATCATCCTGCCCGAGGCCTCGGCGCCCAAGCTCGGCGACGACGTCGTGGTGCGCTCGGCCGCGATCGACCGCGCCAACGCCGAAAAGGCCCAGCGCGCCGGCCAGTCTGCCGCCCGCGCCCAGACCGCCCGGGTGCCCGACATTGCCGTCACGCTCAACCTGGGCCACGACTTCGCCTTGCAGGGCTTTGGCATCACCACGCGGCTCGAAGGCGAACTGCAGGTGCGCGGCAGCAGCGTGGCCAGCGCCCCGCCCCGCCTCACCGGCGAGGTGCGCACCGTGCAGGGACGCTACCGCGCCTGGGGCCAGGTGCTGGACGTGGAAACCGGCATTGCGCGCTTCAATGGCCCCTACAACAACCCCTCGCTCGACATCCTGGCGATCCGCCCGAACATCAGCGTGCGCGCCGGCGTGCAGGTGACCGGCTCGGCCCAGGCGCCGCGCGTGCGCCTGTATTCCGACCCCGACCTGCCCGACGCGGAAAAACTCTCGTGGGTGGTGGTCGGCCGCAGCACCGCGGGCGGCGGCGCCGAGGCCGCGCTGCTGCAGCAGGCAGCGCTGGCACTGTTGGGCGGCGGCGGGGGCGGCACCGGCAGTTTCGCGCAGCGCCTGGGGCTCGACGAAGTCGGCTTCAAGGGGCCGGGCACCGGCAACGACGCCACGGGCGCAGCCATCACGCTGGGCAAGCGGCTCTCGAGCAAGTTCTACGTCACCTACGAGCAGAGCCTCTCGGGCGCGCTCGGCGCGATCTACATCTTCTACGACCTGTCCCAGCGCCTGACCCTGCGCGGCCAGACCGGCGTGCAGAGCGCGGTCGACATCATCTACACGGTCTCGCGCGACTGAGGCCGGGCCGAACGCAGCCACCAGCGCCCTACAATACCGCGCGTCCTCCTCGTAGTTCAATGGACAGAACGAGTGCCTCCTAAGCGCTAGATACAGGTTCGATTCCTGTCGAGGGGACCACCAGGCTTATACAGTCAAATCGGCCTCTAGCGCTTACTGTAAAAGCGCTGTAGCTATGAAAACAGAAGCATCCCCAGAACAGGGGCTTCGCAGAGGCCGCCTCGCCGCCAGCCCCGGCGCCTCACAGCTGAAACCCCACCGCCCGCACCACGCCCTCGGAAATGTCGCGCGCCCAGGATGGGTGCCGCGCGCGGTAGGGCCGGGCCAGCGCGCGCTGGCGCTCGAACCAGTCCGACAGCCACTGCACCTCGTCCGGCCCGTAGAACGCGGCCATGGCCTCGTAGTTGAGGAACAGGCTGCGCGCGTCGAGGTTGAGCGAGCCGCACAGGGCCAGATCGCCGTCGATCAGCACGGTCTTGGCGTGCAGCATGTCGGGCGCCAGCCAGACCTCGCCGCCGGCAGCCACCAGCTGGCGCAGCGCGCGCTCGCGCGCCCAGTCGGCCAGGCGGTGGTTGGAGCGGCGTGGCAGCAGCAGGCGCACCTGCACGCCGCGCCGGCAGGCCAGGCACCAGGCGTCGAGCAGCGCGTCGTCGGGCACGAAGTACGGCGTGGCGGCCCAGATGCGCTGCTGGGCCTGGTAGGCGCCCGACATCAGCAGCGCGTGCAAGGTGTCGTCGGCATGGTCGGGGCCACTGGGCACCCACTGCGCCAGCACGCCGCCGGGCCGCTCGCACCCAGCCGGCGGCGCCAGGATGCGCGCGGCGCGGTGCGGGCGCCCGCGCGCGGCGCGCCAGTCGGTGCGGAACTGGGCCTGGGCCTGGGCGGCCAGCGGGCCGTGCACGGTGAAGCTCAAGTCGGTCCAGGCGTTCTGGCCGGGTCGGTCGATGAAGTATTCGTCGGCCAGGTTGCGCCCGCCGCTCCACAGGCGCATGCCGTCGGCCACGGCGAGCTTGCGGTGGTTGCGCAGGTTGGTGCGCCCGCGCAGCGGGTTGTGCAGCAGCGGCATGAAGCGGCGCACGCGCACACCGCCCGCGGCCCACTGGCGCAGCACCTGGGCAGGCGTCTGCAGGCCGCCCACGGCGTCGAGCAGCACATGCGTGACGACGCCGCGGTGCGCGCAGCGCAGCAGCGCATCGGTGACGCTGCGGCCCACCGCGTCGTTGCCAAACAGGAAGGTGCACAGATCGAGGCTGTGCTCGGCCGAGTCGATCAGATCGATCAGCGCGTGCAGCGAGGCCGCGCCGTCTGCGTGGAACGCCACGGCCTCGTTGGGCACGGCCGGCGCCAGCTCCATGCCCGACAGCAGGCGCGCGGCCCAGGGCGGCGCGCCGGCGGGCAGGTCCGACGCGGGCACGATCGCATGCGGGTGGCGCGCGGGGCGGGCAAACTTGCGCGTGCCAAACAGCAGGAACAGCGGCAGCGCCACATACGGGAACGCGACCAGGCCCACCACCCAGGCCAGCGCCGCCGAGGGGTGGCGGCGCTGCTGGCCGATGCGCGTGGCCATCACGTAGAGCAGCAGGCTGGCGGCCACCAGCACCGCATGGCCCAGGCCCGACAGCAGCGCCAGCCGCGTCATGCCCCGCCCGGCGGGGCCGCCGCCCTGGCAAAGCGCACGCTCGCGCGCAGGCCGCCCAGGCGCGGCGAGGCGTCGAGCGCCAGCTCGGCGCCGTGGCGCTGCGCGATGGCCTGCACGATGGCCAGGCCGAGCCCGCTGCCCTGGACCTGGCCGGCCTGGACCTCTTCGGAGCGGTAGAAGCGGTCGAGCACGCGCGCGCGCTCGCCGGGCGCGATGCCGGGGCCGCTGTCTTCCACGGTGAGCACGACCGTCCCGGCGTCGGCCTGGATGCCCACATCGACGCGCCCGCCCGCCGGCGTGTACTTGACGGCGTTGTCGAGCAGGTTGCGCACCAGGATGCGCAGCGCCTCGTGCTGCCCGGGCACGGTGGCGGCATCGGCAGCGCCCAGGCCCAGGTCGATCTGGCGCGCCTGGGCGGCGGGCATGGCGTCGGCCAGCGCCAGACGCACCACCTCGGCCAGCGCCACGGGCTCGGGTGCGGGCGCGGCGCCGGCCTCGCTGCGCGCGAGCACCAGCAGCTGCTCGACCAGGCGCGTCGCGCGGTCGATGCCGGCCGCCAGGCGCGCCACGGCCACGCCGCGCGCGGCGTCGTCGCCCGCGCGCTGCAGCCCCTGCACCTGCAGCTTGAGCGCGGCCAGCGGCGAGCGCAGCTCGTGCGCGGCGTCGGCCACGAAGTGCTGCTGCGCCGTCAAAGGCCTGCTGCACGCGCGCGAACAGCAGGTTCAGCTCCTGCACCAGGGGCCGCACCTCGTCGGGCAGGTCGGCGTCGCTCACGGGCGAGAGGTCGTCGGCCTGGCGGCTGGCGACCTGGCGGCGCACCCGCTCGACCGGCGCCAGCGACCCGCTCACGACCCACCAGATGACCAGCGCCAGCAGCGGCGCCATGAAGGCGATCGGCGCGACCGTGCGCAGCGCCAGCGTGCGCGCCATGGTGCGGCGCGCCGCCATGTCCTGCGCCACCTGGATGACCTGGGCGCGCGTCTGCACCGAAAACACGCGGTAGGTGGTGCCGTGCGCGGCCACGTTCGAAAAGCCGAGCACCGCGCGCTGCGGCAGCGCAGCGCGCGCGGCGGACTCGAACACGCGCAGCCCGTCGGCCGACCAGACCTGCACGACGAACTCATAGTTCTCTTCGTCGTGCGCCAACGCGCTGCCTGCCGCAGCGCCGGCCGGCAGGCCCGAGCGCAGCGCCAGCGCCATCTGCTGCATGTGGTAGTCGAAGATCTCGTCGGCCTCGGCCAGCGCCGTGCGGTAGGCCACGGACACCTGCGCCAGCGCGGCCAGCGCGATCGCCGCCAGCAGGAACACCAGCAGGCGCGTGCGCAGCGAGTGCGACAGCGGCAGGCTCATGGCTTGGGCACCATGTAGCCGACGCCGCGCACGTTCTGGATCAGCGTCGGCGCCGAGCTTCTTGCGCAGGCCGTGGATGTAGACCTCGACCGCATTGCTGTTGATTTCGTCGCCCCAGCTGTAGAGCTTTTCTTCGAGCTGGGCGCGCGAGAGCACGCTGCCCGGGCGCGCCAGCAGCGCTTCGAGCACGGCCCACTCGCGCGCCGACAGCACCACCGGGGCGCCGTCCACCGTGGCCTCGCGCGTGGCCGGGTCGATGGCCACGCCCTGGTGCTCGTAGACCGGTCGGCGCGGCCGGCGGCGCGGCGCAGCAGCGCGCGGATGCGCGCCAGCAGTTCATCGAGGTCGTAGGGCTTGAGCACGTAGTCGTCGGCGCCCGCATCGAGCCCGGCGATGCGCTGGGCCACCGCGTCGCGCGCGGTGAGCACCAGCACCGGCGTGCGGTTCTTGCGCGCGCGCAGCGCGCGCAGCACCTCCAGGCCGTCGCGCCGCGGCAGGCCCAGGTCGAGCAGCACCAGGTCGTAGGCCTGCGTGCGCAGCGCCGTCTCGGCCAGGTCGCCGTCGCTTGCACCCAGTCGACGGCGTAGTGCTCGGCGCGCAGCAGGTCCAGCACGGTTTCGCCGATCATCGCGTCGTCCTCCACCAGCAACAGTCGCATGGGCCCTCCCCTGGTCTCGCGCTGCGCCCTCGGTCGGCCGGGCGGCCGCGGGGCACACGCCAGCATAGCGTGCTGTCGGGCTGGTGTGCGCGCACGATGCAAAAACCATAGCTGTTCGCGCTGACGGGCAGTGCGCTGGAGCCTGTTTTGGCTTGAATTGCGCCCTGCCCCGCGCGACACCGCCGCAGCGCCACGCACGGGCGTGGCGCTGGGCACGGTCGGTCAGCCGATGCGCACCGGCACGAAGATCTTGCTGCCGTCGCGCTGCACCAAGAGCGCCACCGTCTTGCCGGCCTTGGCCACGACCGCGCGCACCTGCTCGACGCTGCGCGCCGGCGTGCCGTTGATGGCCAGCAGCACATCGCCCGCCCTGCACGCCCGCGCTGGCGGCGGGGCCGCTCGCGTCTTCGATCAGCAGACCGGCATCGACGCCGGCCTCGCGCTTTTCTTCCGGGGCCAGCGGCCGCAGCGCCAGGCCCAGCTTGCCCTGGTCCGTGGCCTGCGCGGTGCGCTCGGCCTTGGCCGCCTTGTCGCCGGCGTCGCCCGAGGGTGGCGGTGAGCTGCTTGCCCTGGCCCTGGCGCCAGACGTCCAGCTGCACCTTGTTGCCCCGGCAGGGCCTGGCCGATCAGGGCCGGCAGGTCGCCCGAGGCCACGATGGGCTTGCCGTCGAGCCGGCGGATCACGTCGCCCGGCTTCAGGCCGGCCTTGGCCGCAGGGCTGCCGGGCTCGACGCTGGCCACCAGCGCGCCCTCGGGCTTGTCGAGCTTGAACGAGTCGGCGAAGGCCTGGTTGACCTCCTGCACCGCCACGCCCAGCTGCGCATGGCTGACCTTGCCGGTGGCCACGATCTGGTCCTTGACCCGGCTTGCGACCTCGATCGGGATTGCGAACGACACGCCCTGGTAGCCACCGCTGCGGCTGTAGATCTGCGAGTTGATGCCCACCACCTCGCCCCGCGTGTTGAACAGCGGGCCGCCCGAGTTGCCGGGGTTCACGGCCACGTCGGTCTGGATGAACGGCACAAAGCCGTCGTCGGGCAGCGAGCGGCCCTTGGCGCTGACCACGCCGGCCGTCACGCTGTTCTCGAAGCCGAACGGCGAGCCGATGGCCAGCACCCATTCGCCCACCGCAGGTCGCTCGTGCTGCCCAGCGTGACCACGGGCAGGTTCTTGGCGTCGATCTTGAGCACGGCCACGTCGGTCTCGCGGGTCGGCGCCCAGCACCTTGGCGCGGAACTCGCGCCGGTCGGTGCAGCTTGACGGTGACGTTCGTTGGCGCCCTCGCACCACGTGCGCATTGGTCAGGATCACGCCGTCGGGCGCTGACGATGAAGCCCGAGCCTTCGCCGCGCGTGGGCACCGGGCGCTGGTTCGGCGCGCCGGCGCCGGGCATGCCGAAGCGGCGGAAGAATTCATAGAACGGGTCGTTCGGGTCCATGCCCGGCACGCCGCGCCGCTGTGCGCCGGCGCCATCGCCGCCGTCGAGCGCGGTCTTGGTCATGCCGCTGACGCTGATGTTGACCACGGCAGGGCCATTGCGCGCGGTGATGTCCGAAAAGTCGGGCACCGCCATCGGGGCCGGTGCCGCAGCGGTGACCACGGTCGCAGTGGGCGCGGCCATGGCGCGCGAATGCATGCCGCTGACCAGGCCCGCGCCCGAAGCGCCGACCACGCCGGCAGCCACGAGGGCGAGCACCAGGCGGCGGGGAGAAGAGAGCAGGGAGTTCATGGTGTGTGCCTTTCCAAAACAGGAGCAATGGAAGGCAGTCTGAACCGGCAGACTTAGGCGAGGCTTAGAACAGCTCCGGCGTTGGGTCTGTGCGCTTGGGTTTTTAAATTTGATAGCTGCCAGCGCTTACCCACCAAGCGCTGGAGGCCGAAAAGACCCCTATCACACCGGCGGCAGCAGCTCCAGCACGCGCTCGGGCGGCCGGCACAGCAGCGCGCCGCACGGCGCCACGACGATGGGGCGGTTGAGCAGCTCGGGGTGCTGCACCACGGCGTCGAGCAGCTGTTCCTCGGTGCAGGCTGGATCGCCCAGGCTGAGTGCCGCGTAGGCCACCTCCTTGCTGCGCAGCAGCTCGCGCAGCGGCATGCCGGTGGCGGCCACCAGGGCCTGCAGGGCGGCGCGGTCGAGTGGCGTCTTCAGGTATTCGACGATGCGCGGGGCCACGCCGCGCTCTTGCAGCAGGGCCAGCGCGGCGCGCGAGTTGCTGCAGCGCGGGTTGTGGTAGATCGTGATCTCGTCGTTCATGGCAGGTCCCTTCAACAGGTCAATCAGCAAAACGCCAGCGCACGCGGCCCGGCCGGCGCAGTCAGAGGAGAGTTTCGGGAGCGTGGTGCACGGGCATGGGCCAACGGCTCTCAGGCCACGAGCGAACGTGCCTCGTCCACGGCGGCCACCTGTGCGCTCTCGCCGTCTGCCACGGGGGTGCTGGCGGCGCGTGCAGGCAGCGGCGCGGCGCGCAGCGTGCGGCTGAGCAGCAGCACCGGCAGCAGGCCGACGGCCACCAGCGCCAGCGACGGCAGCGCCGCCTCGCCCAGGCGCTCGTCGCGCGCGAGCTGGTAGGCGACCACGGCCAGGGTGTCGCTGTTGAACGGGCGCAGCACCATGGTGGCGGGCAGCTCCTTCATCACGTCGACGAACACCAGCAGCGCGGCGGCGGCGGTGGAGCGCTTGAGCAGCGGCCAGTGCACCTGCGCCATCAGGCGCGCGCTGCCGGCGCCCAGCATGCGGGCCGAATCGTCGAGGCTCGCGGGAATGCGCGCATAGCCGCTTTGCACCGACTGCAGCGCCACGGCGCAAAAGCGCACCAGGTAGGCCCAGACGATGCCCACCGCCGTGGTGGTGATGAGCGCGCCCACGCCCCACTGCGGCGCGGCCTGCTGCAGCCAGCCCACGGGCAGCAGCAGGCCGACCACGATCACCGCGCCGGGCACGGCGTAGCCCAGGCTGGCCAGCTGCACCACGCCGCGCGTGGCCAGGTCGGGGCGGCGGCGCACCGCAAACGCCAGCGCCAGCGCCACGGCCACGGCCAGGCCCGCGGTGATGCCGCCCAGGCGCACGCTGTTCCAGGCCCATTCGATGAAGCGGTTCCAGGGCAGCACCGACCAGTCGGACGCCAGCGGCCGCAGCATGAAGGCCACCGGCTGCGAAAAAGCCCATGAACACGGGCAGCGCGCAGACGCCCCAGGCCAGGGCCCGCGCCGCGCCGCGCAGGGCCACGGGCTGGGCCTCGGTCGGCGCCGGCGTGGCCCGCGCCCTTGGCCGCGAAGCGCATGCGCCGCTGCGGCGCGGTGCTCGAGCCACAGCAGCAGCACCACCAGCGCCAGCAGCATGGTGGACAGCTGGGCCGCGGCGGTGCGGTTGTCCAGCGACAGCCAGGCCTTGTAGGATGCCGGCGGTGAAGGTCTGGATGCCGAAGTAGCTGGTGACGCCGAAGTCGGCCAGGGTTTCCATCAGCGCCAGCGCCACGCCGGCGGCCACGGCCGGGCGCGCCAGCGGCAGCGCAATGGAGGCGATGCGGCGGGCGCAGCGGCGCGCCGAGCAGGCGCGCGGCTTCCATCAGGTGCGCCGCGCGCTCGCCCAGCGCCGAGCGCGCCAGCAGGTACACGTAGGGGTAGAGCGCAAAGGTGAACACCCAGATCGCGCCGCCAGAGGCTGCGCACCTCGGGCAGCAGGCGCCCCTCGAGCCCGAAGGCCTCGCGCAGGCCGACCTGCAGCGGACCGCTGAACTGCAGGAAGTCGGTGTAGGCATAGGCCGTGACATAGGCCGGCATGGCCAGCGGCAGCAGCAGCAGCCACTCGAACATGCGCCGCCCGGGGAATTCGAACAGCGTCACCGCCGCCGCCGTCGCCGTGCCCACCACGGCCGCGCCCACCGCCACCCACAGGCCGAGCCACAGCGTGGTCCACAGGTAGCCGGGCAGCACGGTGGCGGCCATCTCGCGCAGGATGGCACCGCTGTCGGCCTCGACCAGCCCCCAGGGCAGCCAGGACGCCAGCAGCGCAAGGATCGGCAAGGCCAGCAGGCCCGCCAGCAGCATCAGGGGAAGGGCGCGCGCAAGGGCAGTGGAGCGGGGCAAGGATGGACTCGGTGGGAAATCGGACAGGCGCAGGCGCCGGCGCAGCGCACGGTGGTGGCAGCGCAGCGCTGCCCAGCAATGCAAATGCGAATTCTAAGCATTCGCCTCGCCGCCCTACAATGGCAGCCATGTTTTTGGCGGTCAACCAACTCGACGTGCGCTATGCCGGACAGGCGCAACCGGCCGTGCGCGGCGTCACGCTGGGCCTGCGCGCCGGCGACATCGGCGTGCTGATCGGCCCGTCGGGCTGCGGCAAGACCACGCTGCTGCGCGCCGTGGCCGGGCTCGAACCCGTGAGCGCCGGCACCATCCGATCTGGGCCAGCAGCTGGTGGGCAGCCCGCAGCACAGCCTGGCGCCCGAGGAGCGGCGCATCGGCATGGTGTTCCAGGACTACGCGCTGTTTCCGCACCTGAGCGTGGGCCGCAACGTCGCCTTCGGCATCCACACGCTGCCGCGCGCCGAGCAGGCCGCGCGCGTGGCCGAGGTGCTGCAGCTCGTCGGCCTCGAGGGCAGCGAGGGCCGCTTCGCGCACGAGCTCTCGGGCGGCCAGCAGCAGCGCGTGGCGCTCGCGCGGGCGCTGGCGCCGCGCCCGCAGCTGATGCTGCTCGACGAGCCCTTCTCCAACCTCGACGTGGACCTGCGCGAGCGCCTGGCGCACGAGGTGCGCGGCATCCTCAAGGCCGCCGGCGCGACGGCGCTGTTCGTCACGCACGACCAGCTCGAGGCCTTCGCGATCGGCGACGTCATCGGCGTCATGCACCAGGGCGCACTGCACCAGTGGGACGATGCCTATACGCTCTACCACCGCCCGGACACGCGCTTCGTGGCCGACTTCATCGGCCATGGCGTGTTCGCGCCAGCGACGCTCGAGCAGCAGGACCGCGGCGTGGTGGTGCATACGCCGCTCGGCGACCTTGCCGACCTGACCGAATGCCCGCTGCCCTCGCTCTACCCCGGCGGTGAATGCGACCTGCTGCTGCGCGCCGACGACATCGTGCACGACGACGACGCGCCGGTGAAGGCGCAGATCCTGCGCAAGGCGTTCCGCGGCTCGGAGTTCCTCTACACCCTGCGCCTGGCCAGCGGCCAGACCATGCTGGCCCATGTGCCCAGCCACCACGACCATGCGCTCGGCGAGTGGATCGGCATCCGCGCGCAGATGGACCACGTGGTGACCTTCGCGCGCGAAGCCTGAAGCTCAAGCGGCAGCGAAGCGCACCGTGGCGAGCAGGCCCTGGGCCCCGTGCGGGTTCGCCGCCAGTTCCACGCTGGCGCCATAGGCACGCGCGATCTGCTGGACGATGGCCAGCCCCAGCCCGGTGCCTTCGGTGTCGTGCGAAGCGCGGTAGAAGCTGTCGAACACGCGCTCGCGCGCCTCGGGCGCAATGCCCGGCCCGTTGTCCTCGACCCACAGCTCCACGGCCGCACTGCCCGGCACATCGACGCGGCGCACGCCCACGGTCACGCGGCCACCTTCCTGCGTGTAGCGCAGCGCGTTGTCCAGCAGATTGGCCGCCAGCGCGTCGAGCAGGGCCGACTGCGCCATCACCAACGCGCCGGCCGGCTCGGCCGCCAGGTCCAGCCCCAGGTCGATGCGGCGGCGGTCGGCCAGCGCGGCCAGCTGCTCCACGGCGTGCAACGCCACGGCGGCAAGGTCGACCGGTTCGAGCTGGGTGTGGGCATCGATGTGCTCGGCCTGGGCCAGCAGCAGCAGTTTGTTGGTCACATCGACCAGGCGGCGGTTGCTGGTCTGCAGCGCCTGCCACAAGGCGTCCATGTCGGTGCGCCGGGTGTCCCCTGTCTGCCGGTGCTGGCGCGTGTAGCGCGCGTACTCGATCTGCGAGGCCTGCAGGGCCAGCGGCGTGCGCAGCTGGTGCGCGGCGTCGGCGATGAAGCGGCGCTGCGTCTCGGAGTGCGCCTTGAGTTGCTGCACGAAGCGGTTGAGGGTGTCGGCGATCGGGCGCAACTCGGTGTGCAGGCCGCGCGCGTCCACCACCAGGTCCAGGTGCAGCGGATCGCGCTGCGCCAATTGCCGGCTCAGCCGCACGAGCGAGCGCAGCTCCAAAGTAAGCGCCGCGGTGGCCAGCGCGATGGCCAGCAGCAACGCCACCAGCAGATACTCCATCGTGGGCCACCACAGCCGGCGCAGCATGTGGTCGCGGCTGGCGGTGGTCTTGCCCACGGCAATGGTGATCTCGCGCGCGCCGGCCACGTCGAACATGGAGCGCGTCGTCACCACTGCGCGCAGCGGCAGCCCGTCCAGGCGCGCGTCGTACCACTGCGCCTGGTCCACGCCTTCCGGCCGGCGCTGCGCGGGCAGCGGGAACCCAGGCGAGCCGGCCAGCAATTCGCCCGTGGCGCTGGTCACGCTCAGAAACACGCGGTCGCGGTCGGGCGACACGAACAGGCTCAGGGCCGAGGGTGGCACGCTGGCCTGCACGTCGTCGCCTTCCCAGATCAGCCGGTCGGCCAGCATCTTGGCGGACGACAGCAGATCGTGGTCCTGCACGTAGTCGGCCACCGCCGCCGCGTTGCGCCAGCTCAGGTAGCCGCACAGCGCCACGAACACCGACAGCGGCAGCAACAGCCACAGCGCCAGGCGAATGCGCAGGCTAGCCATCGTCGCGGGTGCGCAGCAGGTAGCCCACGCCGCGCAGCGTGATGATGGTGGCCTCGCTGGCCTCCAGTTTCTTGCGCAGGCGGTGGATGTAGAGCTCCAGCGCATCGGCGCTGGGCTCGTCGTCCAGGCCGAAGGTGCTCTCGAGCAGCACCTGCTTGGCCACGGTGGTGCCGGCCTGCAGCACCAGCGTTTCGAGCACGCTGCGTTCGCGCGGCGGCAGCGCCAGGTCGGCGCCCGCCAGCGCGAACTGCCGCGTGCGCAGGTCATAGCGCAGGTCGCCGCAAACGATGTCGTTGGCCTTGCCCGGCATTTGCCGGCGCACCAGCGCCTTGATGCGCGCCACCAGTTCGCGGGCTTCAAACGGTTTGACCAGGTAGTCGTCGGCACCGATCTCCAGGCACAGCACTTTCTGGTCGAGCGAGGCGCTCGCCGTCAGGATGATCACCGGCACCGCATCACCGCGCTCGCGCAGCCGCCGCAGCACGGCCTTGCCCGAAAGCTGCGGAAGGTTCAGGTCGAGCAGCACCACGTCGTAGCGCGCCTGCAGCAGCAACAGGTCGGCGGCATCGCCCTCGGCCACATGGTCGACCACGAACGCCTGCTCACGCAGCAGGCTGGCCAGCCAGTGGGCGAGCTGCAGGTTGTCTTCGATGAGCAGAAGCTTCATGGCAGGGACAGGGCGGCGATCCATTCTAGGAGCCGCTGGTGTGGCCCACGCCCCAAGCTCAGGGTTAACCCCAGGAAATACCGCAGTGCAGCGAAAGCTGGCCGAAGGGTGCGGCTTTCTAGACTGGTCTGGGCCTGCAGCCGCTGCGCGCAGATCTTCTCTTGCAACCAAGGAGCCCCCATGCCCGCCTCACGCCGAACCCTGCTGGCCGCCATCGCCTGCACCGTCCTCACTGCTGCCATGCCGTGGGCGCAGGCGGCCGATGCGCCGATCACCATCATGGTCGGCGGCATCAACAAGATCATCTACCTGCCGGCCAAGCTGACCGAAGCGCTGGGCTACTTCAAGGACGAAGGCCTGAACGTGGAGCTGCAGTCGCAGCCCGCCGGCGTCGACGCCGAAAACCAGCTGATCGCCGGCGCCGTGCAAGGCGTGGTGGGCTTCTACGACCACACCATCGACCTGCAGAGCAAGGGCAAGGAGATCCAGGCCATCGCCGTGTTCTGCAAGGTGCCGGGCGAGGTGGAGATGGTGTCGACCAAGGCGGCCGCCACCTTCAAGCGCATGGCCGACGCCAAGGGCAAGACGCTCGGCGTGACCGGGCTCGGGCTCGTCCACCGACTTCCTCACGCACTACCTGGCCGACCGCGCAGGGCGTCGCCTCGAAGGAATACTCGCTGCTGCCGGTCGGTGCGGGCAACAGCTTCATCGCCGCCATCAAGCAAGACCGCATCCAGGCCGGCATGACGACCGAGCCCACCGTCTCGCAGCTGCTCAAGACCGGCGACGCCAAGGTGCTGGTCGACCTGCGCACCGAGTCGAGGGCACGAACGCAGCGCTCGGCGGCCTGTACCCGGCGTGCGAGCCTCTACGTGCAGAACGCCTGGGCCGAGTCGCACAAGGAGCGAGGCCGCCAAGCTGGCGCACGCCTTCGCGCGCACGCATGGACTACATCCACACGCATAGCGCCGAGGAGATCGCCGAGAAGATGCCGCGCGACTACTACGGCAACGACAAGGCCGCTCTACGTGCAGGCGCTGAAGGCGTCGCTGCCGATGTTCACGACCGACGCGCAAGATGCCCGCCGACGGCCCCGAGACCGTGCTGAAGGTGCTGTCCACCTACAAGCCGTTGGTCAAGAGCAAGCACATCGACCTCTCCAAGACCTACACCAACGCCTACCTGGCGGCGCCCGTGAACATGCAGAACGACCTGCCCGCCGACCACTGCCGCGGCCAGCATGGCCACCGCACCGGCGATCGACTTCAACGATGTGTCGCTGCGCTTCATCTCGCAGGACGGCAACGCCACGGTGGCGCTGCGCAACTTCAGCATGTCGGTGGCGCGCGGCGAGTTCGTCGCGATCGTCGGCCCGACCGGCTGCGGCAAGTCCACCACGCTGAACATGATCACCGGCCTGCTGCAAGCCCACCGTGGGCGAAGTGCGGGTGATGGGCCAGCCGGTCGACCGGCATCGATCCGCGCATCGGCTTCGTGTTCCAGGCCGACGCGGTGTTTCCGTGGCGCGCGTGCGACGACAACGTCGCCGCCGGCCCGCTGTTCGCGGCCGGTCGAAATCCGCCGCAGCGACGCAGGAGCTGACGCAGCAGTGGCTGCGCCGCGTCGGCCTCGACAAGTTCGGCAAGCACTACCCGCACCAGCTCTCGGGCGGCATGCGCAAGCGCGTGGCGCTGGCGCAGACCTTCATCAACAACCCCGAGATCCTGCTGATGGACGAGCCTTCTCCGCGCTCGACATGCAGACCCGCACGCTGATGCAGGACGAGCTGCTGCAGCTGTGGTCGGGCAACGGTGGCTCGGTGGTGTTCGTCACGCACGACCTCGACGAAGCGATCGCGCTGGCCGACCGCGTGTTCGTGCTGTCGGCGCGCCCCGCGCACGCTCAAGCGCGTCTACGAGATCGACCTGCCGCGCCCGCGCGTCACGTCGGAGGTGCGCTACGACCCGCAGTTCATCGAACTCTCGCGCACATCTGGGACGACCTGCGCGAGGAAGTGCGATCGGCTAATGAACGCCACTACCGGAACATGTCTACTATCCATCGACCGACCATGCCCTGCGGGCCTCCCTGAGCGACGCGGCGCTGGCCCGCGAGTCCGCCGCTGCGCAGGCCGGCATCCGGCGCCACCGCCGCACTGATCATCTCCCTGCGCATCCTGGTGCTGGTGGTCGTGCTCGGCGGCTGGGAGACTGGCCGCGCGCCTGCAAGTGGATCGACCCGTTCTTCTATCTCGCTGCCTTCGCTGATCTTCGACGCAGATCGTCGACTGGGTTCGCGACGGCACCTCGCAGGGTCCGCTGTGGATGCAGGTCGCGGTGACGCTGGAGGAGACCGTGGTCGGCTTCCTGATCGGCTGCGATCGGCGGCATCGTCTGCGGCATCCTGCTGGGCCGCAACAAGCTGCTGTCGGACGTGTTCAGCCTCTACATCCAGATCGCCAACTCGATTCCGCGCGTCGTGCTCGGCTCGGTGTTCGTGATCGCGCTCGGCCTGGGCATGGCCTCCAAGGTGGCGCTGGCCGTGGTGATGGTGTTCTTCGTCGTCTTCGGCAATGCCTTCCAGGGCGTGCGCGAAGCCGACCAGTACATGATCGCGAACGCGCAGCATCCTCGGCGCGTCGCAAGCGCCAGGTGACCACCGCGGTCGTCATTCCGTCGGCCATGTCGTGGATTCTGGCGAGCCTGCACGTGAGCTTCGGCTTTGCGCTGGTCGGCGCGGTGGTCGGCGAGTTCCTCGGCTCCAAGGAAGGCATCGGCCTGCTGATCTCCACCGCGCAGGGCGCGTTCAATGCGAGCGGCGTGTTCGCCGCGATGATCGTGCTCGCCGTGGTCGCGCTGGCCGCCGATTTTCTGCTGACCGCGCGTGGAGAAGCGCCTGCTGAAGTGGCGGCCGGCGGCGTTCTGAACGGCCCGCGCCCGGCTCAGCCCTGGCGCAGCCCGTCCACCGTGCGCCGCAGGTGCGCGCTCCAGTCGCGCCGGCTGCGGCCCTCGGCATGCTCGGGCGCGCCGTAGTGCACCACGGCCACAATCGGCGGCGCGCAGACCGTGCGCCAGATCGATCCCAGCAGCGTCTCGTCGCCCGCATAGCTGGGCGCGTGGCTGACAGCGCCCGAAGCACGGTCGACGAAGCGCAGGCCCACGGGCAGCACGGGCGCATCGGCCGACACCGCGGCCTGCAGCAGGTTGGCGTGGAACGGCAGCAGGCTGCGGCCGTCGCCCGTCGTGCCCTCGGGAAACACCGCCAGCACCTCGCGGGCGCGCAGCGCGTCGGCCATCTGGTGCACCACGCGCACCGCGTCGCGCCGCGTGCCGCGCTCGATGTAGAGCGTGCCCGCGGCGTTGGCCAGCGCGCCGATCAGCGGCCAGCCCTGCACGTCGGACTTGGAGACAAAGCGGCAGTGGCGCGCCGCGTGCATGACCGAAATGTCGAGCCAGGAGAGGTGGTTCGCCACCAGCAGCACGGGGCCGGCGAGCGGCGGCTGGCCGCGCACCTGCAGCGCGATGCCCAGGTGGCCCAGCAGCGCCATGGACCAGGCCTGGACATGGGCGCCCTGCTGGTCGGGCGACAGCCGCGGAAAGCGCAGCGCCACGGTCCACAGACCGACCGCCGATGTGGCCGAGCACGCGCAGCAGGCGCCAGCAGGCGCGCAGTTGCCTCACGCGCGGCTCCGGGCACGGGGTGCGCCGCAGCGCCGGCGCGCGCTGCGCTCAGCCGCGCTCAAACGCCACCCGGCCCGCCACCAGCGTATAGCGCACGCGGCCGGGCAGCTCGTAGCCGGTGAACGGCGTGTGCTTGCCCTGGCTGCGCAGCGCCGTGTCCTGCACCGTCCAGGCCTCTCGCGGGTCGACGATGCAGACATCGCCCACGCCGCCTTCGACCAGCTGGCCGACGCTGGCCTGCAGCGTGCCCAGGGCGCTGCCCAGCACCTGCGCGGGCGCGCTCGTCACCACGGCCAGCGCGCGCGCCAGCGGCACGCCGCTGTCCTGCGACCACTTGAGCGCCAGGGAGAGCAGCAGCTCCAGCCCGGTGGCGCCGGGCTCGGCCTCGGCAAACGGCAGGGTCTTGGCGTCCTCGTCGACCGGCGTGTGGTCGGACACCAGCGCGTCCACGGTGCCGTCGAGCAGCGCCGCGCGCAGCGCGTCGCGGTCGCGCTGCTGGCGCAGCGGCGGCGTCAGGCGCGCGCGGCTGTCGAAGAAGCCGATGTCGTTCTCGGTCAGGTGCAGCGTGTTGATGCTGATGTCGCAGGTCACCTGCAGGCCGTCCGCCTTGGCGCGGCGCACCAGCTCGACGCCGGCGGCGCTGCTGAGGCGGCACAGGTGCACGCGCGCGCCGGTGGTCTTGAGCAGCTCGAAGATGGTGTGCAGCGCAATCGTCTCGGCCGCCACGGGCACGCCCGACAGCCCCAGGCGCGTGGCCAGTGCGCCGCTGGCGGCCACGCCCTTGCCCAGGTGCAGCTCCTGCGGGCGCAGCCACACGGTGTAGCCGAAGGTGGCCGCGTACTGCAGCGCGCGCTGCAGCACCTGGGTGCTCGAGAGCGGCACCTCGGCCTGGCCAAAGCCGATGCAGCCCGACTCGGTCAGCTCGGCCATCTCGGTCAGCACCTCGCCGGCGAGACCCCGCGTGAGCGCGCCGAGCGGGAACAGGCGCGCCTGGTGCAGTTTCTCGGCGCGGAATTTCAGCATCTCGACCAGGCCGGGCTCGTCGAGCACGGGGTCGGTGTCGGGCGGGCAGACCAGGCTGGTCACGCCGCCGGCCACGGCCGCCGCCATCTCGGACTCGAGCATGCCCTCGTGCTCATGGCCGGGCTCGCGCAGGCGCGCGGCCAGGTCCACGAGGCCGGGCAGCACGAGGCAGTCCGTGGCGTCGATGGTGCGGAAAGGCGCGAAGTCCGCGGGCACGCGGCCGATGGCGACGGTGCGGCCCGCCGCCAGCGCGATGTCGCAGGTCTGGTCGAAGCCGCTGGCCGGGTCGATCACGCGGCCGTTCTGGATCAGTATCTTCATGGTTTGGTGCCAAATTGGCCTCTAGCGCTTATGCAGCAAGCGCTAACAGCTATGAAAAACAGAGTAAGTCCATCGCTTGCAGCCATGCCCAACGCAGTCTGCGCCGCAGCAGACGCCAGGCCAGCGCCACCGTGGCACCGGCTTTGCCGGGCCACCGGTGGCGTCCCCCCTTGGGGGGAAGGCGCGAAGCGGCTCAGGGGGGTCATGCCTCATTTCCGGCGACGATGGACATCACGGCCATGCGCACCGCGATGCCGAAGGTGACCTGCGGCAGGATCACGCTCTGCGGGCCGTCGACCACGGCGGAGTCGATCTCGACACCGCGGTTGATCGGGCCCGGGTGCATGACGATGGCGTCGGGCTTGGCCAGCTGCAGCCGCTCGGGCGTGAGGCCGAAGCTCTTGAAATACTCCTGGCTCGACGGCAGCAGCGCGCCGCTCATGCGCTCGTTCTGCAGGCGCAGCGTGATGACCACGTCGGCGTCCTTGATGCCCTCCTCGAGCGTGTGGCAGACGCGCACGCCCATCTGCGCCATGTCGCTGGGCACCAGCGTGCGCGGGCCGACCACGCGCACTTCGGCGCAGCCGAGCGTGGTCAGGCCGTGGATGTCGGAGCGCGCCACGCGCGAGTGCAGCACGTCGCCGACGATGGCCACCGTGAGGTTGCTGAAGTCTTTTTTGTAGTGCCGGATGGTGTACATGTCCAGCAGCCCCTGCGTGGGGTGCGCATGGCGGCCGTCGCCGGCGTTGATCACGTGCACATGCGGCGCGACGTGCTGGGCGATCAGGTAGGGCGCGCCCGATTCGCTGTGGCGCACCACGAACAGGTCGGCCGCCATGGCCGAGAGGTTGGCGATGGTGTCGAGCAGCGACTCGCCCTTGCTGGCCGAGCTGCGCGCGATGTCGAGGTTGAGCACGTCGGCCGACAGCCGCTTGGCCGCGATCTCGAACGTGGTGCGCGTGCGCGTGCTGTTCTCGAAGAACAGGTTGAACACGCTCTTGCCGCGCAAGAGCGGCACCTTCTTGACCTCGCGGTCGTTGACGCTCACGAAGTTCGCGGCGGTGTCGAGGATGTGCGTGACGATGTCGCGCGGCAGGCCCTCGATGGAGAGCAGGTGGATCAGTTCGCCGTGGCGGTTGAGTTGGGGGTTGCGCTGGTGCAGCACGGCTCAGGCCTCTTGGACTTGGAAATGGAAGGCGCCGGCGTCGGTGCGCGCCAGCGCCAGCGACTGGCTCGCGGGCAGGGCCACGCGCGCCGCGGCGAAGTCGGCCTGCACGGGCAGCTCGCGCCCGCCGCGGTCCACCAGCACGGCCAGGCGCACGCGCGCGGGTCGGCCGTAGTCGTAGAGTTCGTTGAGCACGGCGCGCACCGTGCGGCCGGTGTAGAGCACGTCGTCGAGCACCAGGATGTCGGCGCCGTTCACGTCGAACGGCAGACTGGTCTGGGCGCTCGCGGCCAGGCCGCGCTGGGCAAAGTCGTCGCGGTGCATCGCCGACGAGAGCACGCCGGCCGCGCCGCCCAGCCCCAGGTCTTTTTGCAGGCGCTCGGCCAGCCAGGCGCCGCCCGAGGCGATGCCGGCCAGCTGCGTCTGGCCCGTGCGCAGGCTGCGCACGCCGCGCAGCAGTTCGCCATACAGGGCCTCGGCGTCGAGCACCAGGCTGCCGCCACGGCCAGAGGGTTGTGCGGTCATGAAAGATTCCTCAAAAACTGTTCCAGGATGATGCAGGCCGAGGCTGCGTCGGCGTCGCGCGCGCCGCCCGCCAGGGCCTCGGTGGTGCTGTAGCGTTCGTCGACCTCGAACACCGGCAGGCCAAAGCGCCCGCGCAGCTGGCGGCCGAACTTGAGCGCACGCGCGGTGTTCTCGTGGCTCGCGCCATCGGGGTGATAGGGCACGCCGATGACCAGCGCGTCGGGCTGCCACTCGGCAATGCGTTCGGCCACCTGGGCAAAGCGCGCATCGCCCTCGGCGCGGATGGTGGCCTGCGGGCTGGCCGTGCCCAGCAGGCGGCTGCCCACGGCCACGCCCGTGCGCTTGAGGCCGAAATCAAAGGCGAGAAAGGTCTGGAATTGCGCTGGGACCGCCGGGGGCGCCGCCGCGGCGCTCATGCGTGCCCCGCGCCGGGCGACAGGCGCCAGGCCTGCAGGCCCAGCAGGCCCAGGGCGCTGTCGTAGCGCTCGGCCACCGGGGTGTCGAAAATCACGGCCAGGTCCGCGCCGACCGTGAGCCAGCTGTTTTCGGCCAGCTCCGATTCGAGCTGGCCCTCGCCCCACGCGGCGTAACCCAGCGTGACCAGCACGCGGCGCGGACCGGCGCCCGTGGACAGGGCTTCGAGCACGTCCTTGGACGTGGTCATGTCCAGCCCGCCGGGAATGTGCATCGTCGAGGCATAGGCCGACTCGTCATCGGCCTGCGCCTCGCCGCGCACGGGGTCGTGCAGCACGAAGCCGCGCTCGGTCTGCACCGGGCCGCCGAGGAACACCGGCGCCTCCAGCAGATCGCTGCGCCCCAGGGCCAGGTCGACCTTGTCGAACAGGCTCTTGAGGTTGATGTCGGTGGGCTTGTTGATGATCAGGCCCAGCGCCCCGCGGTCGCTGTGCTCGCACAGGTACACCACGCTGCGCGCAAAGGAGGAATCCTCCAGGCCGGGCATGGCGATCAGGAAGTGGTGCGTCAGGTTCATGGACGCGCTGTTGGCTGGCATGGGCGAATTTTAGCGGCGAACCTGCCGCCCTTCGGGGAAGGCGCCCGCGCCCGGGACCTGCACGCGCCGCGGCACGTGCAGGTCCGGATCAGGCCTCTGCCTGGGCGGTCGCCAGCCTGGCGTAGTGCTGCACCAGGCTCAGCAACGCCTCGTCCGAGTACGGCTTGCCCAAATAGTGGTTGACGCCCAGCTCCTGCGCATGCTCGCGGTGCTTCTGGGCAATGCGCGAGGTGATCATGATGATGGGCAGGTCGCGCGTCGCCTCGTCCGCACGGATGTTGCGCGCCAAGTCAAAGCCGTCCATGCGCGGCATTTCGATGTCGGACAGCACCACGGCGGGGCGTTCTGCCTGCAGCCGCTCCAGGGCCTGCAGGCCATCGGCTGCCAGCGCCACGCGGTAGCCCTCGCGCTGCAGCAGCCGCTGGGTGACGCGCCGCACGGTGATGGAGTCGTCCACGACGAGCACCAGAGGCACCTGGCCCGCTGCCGGCAGCGGCGGCAACGCAGGCAGCGCCGGCGGTGTTGCCGCCGGCATGTCGGCGGCTGCGGCGTCGGCCCTTTCGGGGGCCGCGCTGGCCGCGGCGCGCACCTGCTCGCCATAGACGGTCGAGAGGGCCACCGGGTTGTAGATCAGGACCACGGCACCGGATGCGAGCACCGACATGCCTGCCAGCCCCGGCAACCGCGACAGCTGGGGGCCCAGGTTCTTCACCACCACTTCCTGGTTGCCCAGCACTTCGTCGACGTGCAGCGCAATGCGCTGCGAGGCACTGCGGAACACCACGACCGGGCGCGTCTTGCCCCCCGGCTCGCTGCTGCGCTGCGAGGCCTGCAGCAGTGCGCCGGCCCAGTAGAACGGCAGGCGCTCGCCGGCCACCTCGAAGAAGCCCGTGCGGTAGGCTGCGTCGAGTTCGGGCCCCGCCACGCGGCGCACGGTCTCCACCACGTTGGCCGGCACGCCCACCGTCAGGTGGTCGGCGCGCAGCATCACGACCTGGGTCACTGCGGTGGTCAGGGGCAGCACCATGCGGAATGCGGTGCCCTGCCCTTCTTGCGTGCTGGTCTCGATGCGGCCGCCCAGGGCGTTGATTTCGGAACGCACCACGTCCATGCCGATGCCGCGGCCCGAAAGCCCCGTGACCTCGGCGGCCGTGGTGAAGCCCGGCATGAAAATCAGGCTGGCCGCCTCGGCGTCGCCCACCGCATCGCCCTGCGCGATCAGGCCCTGGGCGAGCGCCTTCGCGCGGATGCGCGCCAGGTTCAGCCCTGCGCCGTCGTCGCGGAACTCCACGGACACATCGTTGCCTTCGTGGCGCAAGTCGACCGTGATGGTTCCGACCGCGCTCTTGCCGGCCGCCAGCCGCTGCTCAGGCGCCTCGAGGCCATGGGCGACGCAGTTGCGCAGCAGGTGCTCGAAGGCGGGCGTCATGCGGTCGAGCACGCCGCGGTCCATTTCGATCGAACCGCCCGTGATGTCCAGCTTGACCTGCTTGCCCATCTCCTTCGATGCCTGGCGGACCACGGCGTACAGGCGCTCGGAGATGCCTTCGAACTCGACCATGCGCGTGCGCAGCAGATCGCGCTGCAGCTCGCGCGCCTGGCGGCCCTGTGCGACCAGCTCGTCTTCCGTCCCTTCGAGGGCGCGCTGCAGGTTGCGCTGCACCGTGGCCACGTCGTTCACCGACTCGGCCATCATGCGCGTGAGCTCTTGCACGCGCGTGAAACGGTCGAACTCCAGCGGATCGAAGCCGGCTGCGGAATCCTTGGACAGGGCCAGCCGGGACTGCATCTGCGATTCGGACTGCACTTCGATATCGCGCAGCTGCTGGCGCAGGCGGTCCAGGTTGCCCGACAGGTCGGCCATGGACCCTTTGAGCTGGCCCAGGCGCGCTTCCAGGCGCGAGCGCGAGATCATGACCTCGCCGGCCTGGTTCACCAGGCGGTCGAGCAGCTGTGCGCGCACGCGCACCGACTGGTGGGCCGCGGCGCGCGAAGGTGCCAGCGTCAGCGGCCCCTGCAGGCGGGCGAGCACCCGGGTGCCCGCGGGCACCTGCGCTGGCTCGCCCGATGCCGCTGCCCGCGCGTCCGGTGCGGCCGCGGCATCTGCCTCGGCAGACGCCTGGGCGCTGATTACGCGCAACGCGTCAAAGCTGGCCTGCAGGCCGTCAAAGCTGCCCAGCAGGGGCTCGATCTGCTCGGCACGCACGGCGTCCGGGTCGAGCTGCTCGATGGCCGATTCCAGGCGGTGCGCCATTTCGCCCAGGCGCATGGCGCCAGCCAGGCGCGAGCTGCCTTTGAGGGTGTGCAGGGCGCGCAGCACTTCGCTGCGCACGCCCTGGTGCTCGGGCCGGTCCGCCCACTGGCGCAAGGCCGTGCCCAGATGGGGCAGCAGCTCGGTCGCCTCTTCCTCGAAAATGGGGAACAGATCGGGGTCGATGAGGTCGACCGCATCGATGTCGTCGTCGATGTCGGTGCCCGAAAACACCGCACGGGCGATCGCTTCGTCGACCTGCTGATCCTGCGTTGCATTCGGCGCGGGCGGGACGATGGACAGCGGCGCAGCGACATGGCCGGCCTGCACGGCGGGCGCTGTGCTCTGGCCTTCGGCAGGCGCGGTTGTGGCGTCGCCCAGCCCGTCCGCCCAGGCAGCGGGTTCCGCTTCCAATGCGCTCGCAGCCTCTTCCAGCGGCGGCGACAGCGTATGCGCCACCTCGGTGGCGAGAATCTGGCGCAGATCGTGCAGGATCTGCGCCTGCGGTTCCTTGAGGAAGCCGGCCGCAAACTGGTGCAGCAGGCGGCGGATTTCATCGGCCGCCGCCGTGAACACCGCCGCATGCTCGGGCAGGCCCTGGGGTTGCAGCTGCACATGGGCCAGCGCATGCTCGAGCAGCCGCGCGGTATCCGACAGCGCCGTGAAACCGACGGTCGCCGAACTGCCGGCCATCGAATGCGCCAACGCCACCGCCACATCGGGCAGGGGCCGGTGCAGTTCCAGCGTCCACTCTTGCAGCGCGGTGGCCAGGCGGCGCGACCATTCATCGGCCTCGTTCAGGTAGACGTTGTACAGCGGTATGCCGATGCGCAGCGAACCGATGACCTTCACGGCCTCATCGCTGGGCTCTTGCGCCAGGCGCTCGGCACCGCCGCCACCCACGATATGCAAGAACGGGGGCTGCTGCGCTGGAGGAGCAATGGAGCTGTCGTTGGCAGCCGGGCCTTCAGGCGAAGGCTCGACCCCGCGCTCCGCGTCCACCGGAGGCTCAACCGCCTGCAGCACATCGGCGCATGGAGGATCCTCCAACTCTGCAATGCCGTCGGCCTGCGCGGCAGCCGGCTCCTGGGTTTCGGACGCTGCTGCGTCTGGCAGATGGGCGCCGGACGCGGGCGCCTGCGCCTGGGCCTCCAAGGCTGCAGAGAACGCGGAAAAGTCGATCTCCTGCGCCTCGTCAGGCAGCATGGGCAGTTCGGCAGCGGTGTCGGCCCCGTCCTCCGGCAAGGGAAGCGGCGGGAACTCCAGCGCTGGCACCATCGGTTCATCGACAGAACCGTCGAACGCGTCCATACCGGCAGCGTCTTCGGGTTCCGTCGGGGGGAAATCCAGCGCGCCGGATGGCGCTTCGGCAAAAGCCGGTGCAGCGGGCACGGCAGCGCCGGCACTCCAGTCCGGCATCTCCAGCGCAAATTCCACCAGCCCATCGGGCTCGCCAACTTCGTCGCCGGGAAAAAGCAGTGGCAGTTCCAGGCCCTCCAGCCGCATGCCGTCGGCCGCCTGGCTGAACGGCGCCGCATGCCAGGCCCCGTCCTCACCGGCCGCGATGTCATCGGCCCACCGGCTGAACCCGTGCAGCGCACGCGCCGTGAGGTCGAGCAAAGGCGGATGCATCGGCTTTTGCTCGGCCAGCCAGGCGTTGAGCAACTGCTCGAACGACCAGGCTGCTTCACCGAACTCCTGCAAGCCCACCATGCGCGAGCTGCCCTTGAGCGTGTGGAAGGCGCGGCGCAGGCCCGTCTGCTCGGAGAGTTGAGCGGGCTGCTGCCGCAGCGCCTCGATGGCGGCAAAGCCGTTGGCCACGACCTCGCGGACCTCTTCCAGAAAGACGTCCTGCAGATCGTCCTCCGTGTCTTCTGCGGTGTCGGGCAGGGCCACGGCAGCCACCTCGAGCGGCGGGGTGGCGTCAACGCCGTGCGCGTGCGGCGGGCCGTCCTGCGCAGCCACTGCGGCCGGTTCGGTCTCGGCCAGCGTGCCAGCGTCCATGGGAGACCCCGCTGGGGCATCGGACGGAAACGCCAGGTCCAAGGAGTCCGCAAATTCCTCGGCACCCTCGGGCTCCGCTGCGCGCGGCGAGACCTCGGGCAAGGGCACCGGCGCACGCTCCTGCAACAGCTGCGGCGCGACCTCGCTGCCATCGCTCGCACGCAAACGGCTGCGGCCCATGAGGGCACGCAACTCGCCCAACTCTTCGTCATAGACGAACAGCTTGCGCGCCAGCGCGCGCTGGTAGCTGAGCATGTCGATCAGAAAGCCCAGCGCGCCCAGGCTGTTGCCGAGCTTCTCAAAGGTCTGGCTGCGCTGCGGCTCGTCGCTGGGCTCGTTGATCAGCAGACGCTCGACGGTGTCGCGCATGCGGACCACGGCCAGCGAGGCGTGGTCCAGCCCCAGCACCGACAGCACACCGCGCATCTGGGCCATGTGCCCCGGGACGGCGATCAAAGGCGCGGCATCCTCGGGGTTGCGGAAGAACTGGTCCATCGCCCTTTCGGCTTCGCCCAGCGTCACACGCAGTTCATCGACCACACTGCCCATGGTCTGGTGGTCGCTGACACGGCGGTACAGCTCTTCCATCCACAGCTCCAGCGGCTCGGGCTCGGCACCGTCGCGCACGCTGTCCAGGCGTTCGGCCAGCCGCTGTGCCCGGACGGCCATCTGCTCGTCGGACGTATCGAGGTCCTCCAACGCGGCCTGCAGGTACAGCACCGCGGTCGCGACCTCCATGGCCAACGCCGCCGCAGGCGGCTCGCCAGACTGCGTGCTCAGGCCCACGGCCTGGGTCAACGCCTGCGCCAGGCTTTCGCTGTTGCGGTCGAGTTTGCGCAGCGAGTCGCACACCAGGCTGAATTGATCGGCCGCCGGCTTGAGCTTGTTGCGGTCGCCCCCGGCCAAAGCGGACCAGGTCTCGGCCGCCGCGGCGATGCGTTTGCGTGCTTGCGCCAGCACGGCCGGATCGAAACGACCGAAACGCCTGGCCTCGTAGTCCACGGGCGCAAACCGGTCCAGCGCATAAGCCGCTCGCACGGCGTCGAGTGCCGGCGCCTGGCCTGCCTCTGCGGGGCGCGCCTGGGCGCAGAAAAACAGCAGGTCCTGCACCAGCCGGTCGGAGATGTCCGGGTCGCCTTTGGCCAGCGTGGCGTACTGCATCAAGATGCGCGATGCCACCCGCTTGACGTACACATCGGGCACCAGCAGGCCCAGACTGAAGGCCTCGAAAAAACCCGCGCCGATCTTCCAGAAGGCCCGTGCCTGGGGGGCGCTCTGCCCCGCGGCAAAGCCCAGGCACGCGTCGCGCAGGTCGCGCGCCGCACCGAAATCGCCCCCTTTCACCATCCGCAGCACCGCTTGGTCCAGGCGCGCACGCGCCTGCATCCCATACGCCACGGGGGCGGCCGGGACAGCGCTCGGGGGCTCGCGGAAACGGCGCTCTGCAGGCCACAGGTCGGCCGGGTGCACACGGTCCGTGCCGGCCAGCGCCTGCACATCGCGGTACTGGGGAAACAGGGTCACCGCAGAGAGGGATTTGCCGGCCAGCACGCTTTCGAGGTACTCGCTGAGCGCGAAACTGGCGCGCTCCAGAGTCGCTGCGGCGTCGTCGGTGCACATTTCGGGGCGCTGCACAAAGCGCTGCACCGCGGTTTCCATGGCACGCAGCACCAAGGCAGGAGACGCCATGCCCACCATCTCGAGCGCCCCGCAGGCCTGGTGCAGTTGCTGGCGCGCGATGCGCAGCGCAGACGCATCCAGCGCAGCAAGGTCCGAGCCCCGTGCCAGTTCGGCATCGTGCACGAAACGGCGCAGGGCCTTGACGGCCCCGTCGAGCGATTTGCGCAATTCGTCCAGAACCCACGCAAGCGGCCCCAGGTCCTGCTCGCCCTGGGCTTCCTCGGTCAAAGCGGCGTTTACGGCATCAATGGATGACATGGAATTCATTCCCGACGGCACAGAGCCCATTCGTTGTTCACTGCGTCAGGCAATCTTGAAGCGTGCCACCGACTGCAGCAGTTCCTCGGCCATGTGCGAGAGTTCACGCACCTGCTGCGCGGTGGTGCGCGTGCCTTCGCCGGTCTGCTCGGTCACGGCGAAAATATGCTGGATGTTGTCGGCCACTTCGTTGGCCAGCGTGGCCTCGCGCGAGGTCGATGAAGAAATCTGCTCGATCAGCTCGGCCAGGCGGCGCGACACACGGTCGATCTCGGACAGGGCCGTGCCGGCACTGTCGGACAGACGGGCCCCTTCCACCACCCCTTGCGTGGAGCGCTCCATGGCGGCCACGGCATCCTGGGTGTCGGTCTGGATGGCTTTCACCAGCGCGGAAATCTGGCGCGTCGCGTCTGCCGAACGCTCGGCCAGCCGCTGCACTTCCTCGGCCACCACCGAGAATCCGCGCCCGGCTTCGCCGGCAGAGGCTGCCTGAATGGCCGCGTTCAGTGCGAGCACGTTGGTCTGCTCGGTGATGTCCGAGATCAGCTCGGTGATTTCACCAATCTCCTGCGACGACTCGCCCAGCCGCTTGATGCGCTTGGACGTGTCCTGGATCTGGTCGCGAATGGAGTTCATGCCGCCAATGGCGTTCTGCACCGCCTGCAGGCCCGAATCCGCCGCCTGCAAAGACTGGCGCGCCACCGTGGCCGACTCTTGCGCCTGCGCAGACACCTCGTTGATGCGCGACGCCATGTCGAGCACCGAGCGGCCGGTTTCCCGGATCTCGCGCAGCTGCTCGGTGGAAGCGGCCAGCAGCTCGGTGGACGTGCTGTCCACCTGGGCCGTGGTTTGCGCCACGCGCGTGACCGTGGTCTGCACGCTGCCCACGAGCTGGCGCAGCTCTTCCACCGTGTAGTTGACCGAGTCGGCGATGGCGCCGGTAATGTCTTCGGTCACGGTCGCTTCCTGCGTCAGGTCGCCCTCGGCCACGGACTGCAGTTCGTTCATGAGCCGCAAAATGGCCGCCTGGTTGGCATCGTTGACGCGCTTGGCTTCCTGCTCCAGGCGCTGCGCATCGCGGTGCTGCAACTCTGCCGATTGCTGGCGGCTGCGGCTGTCGAGCAATTGCACGCGCGAAATGCCGACACCGCACAGCAGAACGAACAGGCCGGCCAGCGTCAGGGCAGCGAACTGCCCGGCACCCATGCCGGTCTGGGCCGAGAGCTTGTTTTGCAGGCCTTCGAGCTGGCGGCGCAGCGGTTCGCTGTCGGCCACGATGGCAGACTGCGCTTCGCGCGCGGACACCAAGCCCTGCAGGTTGCCCAGGATGGCGCTGGCTTGCGTGCGCGTCTCTTCGTAGAGCTTCACCAATGCATCGAGTTGCTCGCGCGTCTGCGCATCCCGGGTGGGCGCCAGCCGCAGCTCCGAGCTGCCGTCGAGCAGCCCCTGGGCGATTTCCTTGAACGAGTTCAGGTCCTTGCCCAGCAGGAACACGGCCTCGGGGCTCACGCCTTCGGTGGTCTGGAACTCGTTGGCCGACTTGCCAATGCGCTGCGTCAGCATCACCAGCTGGCCGGAGGCCGAAATCTCGGACGCCGGCGCGTTCTGCTGCAGCTTGAGCGAAGACACGGTCTCGGCGATCTCCAGCAGGTCGGACGACTGGCGGTTGATGGTGCGCAGGGCGTCGCCGACCTGGGTCAGGATCTTCTGCTGGCCCATGACCACGCTGGCATTGCGCTCGGCGCGCTCCATCAGGGGCTTGACGGCTTCAAGGTCCGACTGGAAGGATTCACCCAGTGCCGGGACCCCGAGTTCGGCATCGCCACCTTTGAGCGCACGCACGTTGCGCGCCAGCACCCCCGAGCTCTCCACCACGTCGGGAAATGCCTGGGGACTGCCCACCAAGGCCTGCGACACCGATTTGGCCAGGCGCTGCGACTGCATCAGGGACTGCCCGGTCGCCGCCAATTGCTGCGCCGATCGGTCGGCCTGCCGCAGCACCCAACCGGCGATCAGGGCCAACAGCACCACGCCAACGGCCAGCAGGATGAGCAGGCGCCGCTGGTGCGCGCTTGCGCTGGCCTGGCCCAGCAGCGGCAGGGAAATGAGGTCGCTGTCCCGGTCCGTCGCCGCGCCGCTGGTCGCGCCACCGTGGGCTCCGGGATCCCCTTGGACGCTGTGCAGCGCATCACCCTGGTAGGTACTGCGCAGTTGCGCGGTGTCCAGCGGCGCATCGGTCAGCAGGTCCTGGTCCATGACCGAGGCCGCGCCCATGCCGCCGTCCGAGTTCTGCGGCACGCGGTTGAACAGTTTTCCAAATTGATTGACGACAGACATGGTGCGGCCTTAATAAAGAACTCAAGCGCTGATGCTCAAAAACTCGGGGTGTTGAGAGAGAACCTGCAAATTCAGCTCCTGCCAGCGAAGGCCACTGGAGTCGAGGTAGGTGGTGCCAAAAAATGCGGGCGCGTCTTCGCCCGGGGGCTCGGACGAGACAAAGGCCTCGGTGCCGCGCAGGCCGGCGAGCCGATCGACCAGCAAGGCGGCGTTGACCTCGAGTGCCGCATTGAAAGCCAGCAGGCTGGCCTCGGCCAGGGCCTGCTCGGAGCGCATGGGCGCGGCCCCCAGCAGGCGGGCCAGGTCGACCACCCCGGCCAGGCCGCCGCGCAGATTGGCGACACCCAAAAACCACTTCTGGGTGTAAGGGACCGGCTGCACCGCAGACCACGGAAAGATTTCGCCCGCATGGCCCAGGGGCAGCAGGTAGAACTGCCCGGCCGACTCCACGGCCAGCCAGGAAGACACGGTCAGGCCTTCGGTTTTGGCGGCCTGCAGGCGGTCGGCAAGGCGGATCTGGAGCGCTCGGAGGGCTTCGCGGTTGGCCATGGTGGGGGCAGGCCGCTCAGCTCAAGGCATCGATCTTGGCCTGCAGCTCGGCCGCATCCACGGGCTTCGTGATGTAGCCCCGCGCGCCCTGGCGCATGCCCCAGACCCGGTCGGTTTCCTGGTTTTTGCTGGTGCACATGATGATGGGCACGTCGGCGTACAACGGATCGCGCGTGATCGAGCGGGTGAGCTGAAAACCGTTTTGCCCCGGCATTACCACGTCCATGAGAATCAGATCGGGTTTTTCTTCTGCCAACCGCTTGAATGCTTCTTCGGCATTTTCAGCGGTGCGCACCTGCATGCCTTTCTTTTGCAGCAAGTCGGTCAAAAACATCAACTCGGTTTTCGAGTCGTCGACGACCAGAACTTTCTGAATCGGCATTACATGGCTCCTTGATTTCGATTACCGAATTGCTGCACCGCCTGCAGCAACTGGTCTTTGGTAAATGGTTTGGTGAGATATTCCTGGCAGCCCACCATGCGCCCGCGTGCTTTATCGAAAACACCGTCCTTGGACGAAAGCATGACCACCGGGATATCGGCAAAACGCGCGTTGCGTTTGATGATGGCGCAGGTCTGGTAGCCATCGAGCTTGGGCATGAGGATGTCGCAGAAGATCAGGTGCGGCTGGTGGTCGTTGACCTTGGCCAGCGCATCAAAACCGTCGTCGGCCAGCAAAACCTCGTGGCCGCCCTGCTTGAGAAAAATTTCTGCACTGCGGCGAATGGTATTGCTGTCATCTACCACAAGAACCTTGAAAGATGCGCCAGTAGTAGTCAATTATCTGCACTCCGGATGGAAAATAAACAACGCAGGCGAATGCCTGCGCTTCAAATCTCAATCATCTCGAAGTCTTCCTTGCGGGCCCCGCATTCAGGGCAGGTCCAGTTCATAGGAACCTGATCCCATGGGGTGTTGGGTGCGATGCCATGCTCGGGAGAACCCGCCGCCTCGTCATAAATCCAACCGCAAATCAAACACATCCAAGTTTTAGAGTCTGTCACAGCTTAAAGGGCCTTCACGTAGAATGCAACGATTGTATCTAGTCATCACTGCCGAGTGCCGTTTCCGCGCCACCCCCAACCCCGGAACTGGTCCATGACACACAGCCCTCCCCCCCCCACGAGCGAAGCACCGGACGAGGCGCCCGAAGGCGCCAACCCGGCCTGCGTGATGGTGTTCAATGCCAGCGACCCGAGCGGCGCGGGCGGCCTCACGGCAGACATCGCCACCATTGCCTCGGTCGGCGGCCACCCGGTCGCGGTGGTCACGGGCGCCTATGTGCGCGACACCAGCGATATCTTCGACCACTACAGCTTCGACGACGAGGCCGTGACCGACCAGGCGCGCGCCGCGCTGGAAGACCTGCCGGTGCAGGCGATCAAGGTCGGCTTCGTCGGCAGCCCGGAAAACATCAGCGCCATTGCCGAACTCACCGCCGACTACGCCGACCTGCCGGTGATCAGCTACATGCCCAACCTGTCGTGGTGGCAGGACAGCCTGATCGACCAGTACCTCGACGCCTTTCGCGAGCTGATGCTGCCGCAGACCACGGTGTTGGTCGGCAACCACAGCACGCTCTGGCGCTGGCTGCTGCCCGAATGGGGGCGCGAGCACAGCCCGACCGCGCGCGACCTGGCCGCCGCCGCCGCCGAGATGGGAACCCCCTACACGCTGGTGACCGGCCTGCCGCTGCCCGAGCAGTTCGTCGACAACGTGCTCGCCTCGCCCGAGACCGTGCTGGGCAACGGCCGCTTCGAACTTTTTGATGCCACCTTCACCGGCGCCGGCGATACGCTGTCGGCGGCACTGACTGCGCTCGTCGCTTGCGGCAGCGACCTCGGCGAAGCCTGCAGCGAAGCGCTCGGCTACCTGGACCGCTGCCTCGACAATGGCTTTCGGCCCGGCATGGGCCACATCGTGCCCGACCGCCTGTTCTGGGCCGAGCCCGACGACGACGCCGAAGGCGGTGACGACGCAGCGCCCGGCCAGGACATTGACCTGCCGTCCGTGGACGGCTTTGTACTCCCTCCCCATGACACCAAGCACTGACCGCAACCTCGCTCTCTTCCAACGCGCCCAGGCGCTCATTCCCGGCGGCGTGAATTCGCCCGTGCGCGCCTTCAAGGCCGTCGGCGGCACGCCGCGCTTCATCGAGCGCGCGCAAGGCGCCTACATGTGGGACGCCAACGGCCAGCGCTACATCGACTACATCGGCTCCTGGGGCCCGATGATCCTCGGCCACGGCCACCCGGCCGTGCTCGAAGCGGTGCAGAAGGCCGCGCTCGAAGGCTTCTCGTTCGGCGCGCCGACCGAGCGCGAGGTCGAACTGGCCGAAGCCATCATCGCCCTCGTGCCGTCGATCGAGATGGTGCGCCTGGTCAGCTCGGGCACCGAGGCCGGCATGAGCGCCATCCGCCTGGCGCGCGGCGCCACCGGGCGCAAGAAGATCCTCAAGTTCGAAGGCTGCTACCACGGCCACGCCGACGCGCTGCTGGTCAAGGCCGGCTCGGGCCTGGCCACGTTTGGCAACGCCACCAGCGCCGGCGTGCCGGCCGAGGTGGTGCAGGACACGCTGGTGCTCGAATACAACAACGTCGCGCAGCTCGAAGAGGCCTTTGCGCTGCACGGCCCAACAATAGCCTGCGTGATGATCGAGCCGATCGCCGGCAACATGAACTTCGTGCGCGCCAGCGTGCCGTTCGTGAAGCGCTGCCGCGAACTGTGCACGCAGCACGGCGCGCTGTTCGTGTTCGACGAGGTCATGAACGGCTTTCGCGTGGCGCTCGGCGGCGCGCAAAGCGTCTATGCGCGCGACATCCCGGGCTTCGAGCCCGACATCACGGTGCTCGGCAAGGTCATTGGCGGCGGCATGCCGCTGGCGGCCTTCGGCGGCAAGCGCGCCGTCATGGAGCAGCTCGCGCCGCTCGGCGCGGTCTACCAGGCCGGCACGCTGTCGGGCAACCCGGTGGCGACGGCCTGCGGGCTGGCGACGCTGCGCGAGATCAGCCAGCCCGGCTTCTTCGAGGCGCTGTCGGCGTCCACGCGCAGCCTGGTCGATGGCCTGACTGCTGCCGCCGCGGCCGAGGGCGTGCCCTTCAGCGCCGACTGCGAGGGCGGCATGTTCGGCTTTTTCCTGCTGCCGCACGCTGCCGCAGAACTACGCCACCGTGATGCAGAGCGACGGCGCGCGCTTCAACCGGCTGTTCCACGGCCTGCTCGAGCGCGGCGTCTACATCGCCCCGGCGCTCTACGAGGCCGGCTTCGTGAGCGCCGCGCACACGCCGGCCGACATTGCCGAGACCGTGGCCGTCGCCCGGGACGTGTTCAAGTCGCTCGCAAAATAAGAGCTGCCAGCGCTTGCTGCACAAGCGCTGGAGGCCAAAAACACTCCCAAAACCCCGTCGGCCTGCGCCGGCGGCCCTTTTTTCGCCCTGCCCGCCCATGCTTGCTGCACTGAAGTTCTGTTTCGCCACCCTGGTTCTGGTGCTCAACACCCTGGCGCTGTGCGCGCTGATGGTGCCGTTCGCGCTGGCCAAGCTGCTGCTGCCGTTCACGCCCGTGCGCCGCTTCACCGACCGCGTGCTCAACAAGATCCCCGAGGGCTGGATCGCCATCAACAGCTTCTGGCTGAGCGCCGTCAACCGCGGCCGCTGGCAGGTCTCGGGGCTCGAAGGCCTGCGCCGCGACGCCTGGTACCTGGTGACCTGCAACCACCAAAGCTGGGTTGACATCGTGGTGATCCAGCGCGTGCTGAACCAGCGCATTCCCATGCTCAAGTTCTTCCTCAAGCGGGAATTGATCTATGTGCCGGTGCTGGGCCTGGCCTGGTGGGCGCTCGACTTTCCGTTCATGCGCCGCGGCAGCGGGGGCGGCAGCGCACGCAAGGACCTGCGCGACGCGCGCCAGGCCTGCGAGAAGTTCCGCCTGCTGCCGACCTCGGTCATGAGCTTTGCCGAAGGCACGCGCTTCACCGCCGCCAAGCATGCGCAGCAGGCATCGCCCTACCAGCACCTGCTGCAGCCCAAGGCCGGTGGCATGGGCATGGCACTGGGCACCATGGGCGAGCTGTTCACCGGCCTGGTCGACGTGACCATCGTCTACCCCGGCAAGGTGCCGAGCTTCCTCGACGCGCTGTGCGGGCGCCTGGGCGATGTGGTGGTGGTGGTGCAGCAGCACCCGATTCCTGCGGAGCTGGTCAAGACCAGTGCCAAGCAACGCGTGCTCCTCCAGGCCTGGCTGGACGGCATCTGGCAGGAGAAGGACCGGGCCATCAGTCAGGTGCTGGAGCAGCGCGCGGCGCAGCGCCCTGAACTCCTGATTTGATAGCATCTTGCGCTGGACGGTCGGTACTTCCAGATCGCTTTTGATCGCAAACCCTTGCTGAACCAGCGCAAACAGCTCTTGATATGAGAGCGCGGCACAACGCCGCAGCCACAAAAAAGCGGCTTGACGCCGCTTTTTCCACGAACCCACATCGCAACGGCAAGGCTGCTTCGGGCATCTGGCCTGACAGGTTGATGTCCCCCTGCGTCGCCGCCTCAAGGATGCAGTGCGCACGCCGGCGCACCGCCTGCGGCTATGGCTGCTGCGGCACCTTCGCCTGGGCAGGCACGGCGGCCAGTCGGGTGATCCAGGCCGCGATCAGCCGGGCTTCGTCCTGCGTCACGCCAACCTGGCGCGGCATGATGACACGGCCCCATTCACCCACGCTGCCACCCACAATCTTGCCCGCCAGGTAGGCCTGCGCGTCGCCGCGCTCGCGGTAACGCTCGGCAATATCGACAAAAGCCGGGCCGACGAATTTGCGCTCCACGCCATGGCAGCGCATGCAATGGCTGGCCGCCACCGGTGGTGCGGCAGCCTTGGCCGCCACCCCCATGGCGGCCTCGGGCGATGGCGCACGGGCAGCCGCTGCCGTGCTGGCGCTCCTGTCGGTCGGCGCGGGCCGCCCGCTCAGCATCCGCCAAGCGAGGTGGGCCATGCCCAACGCAATGCACAGAGCCACTAGACCCATGACCCAGGCCAGCCAGCGCGGGCGCCGGGTGGCCTGCTCTGCATCAGGACCGTCGCGCGGGCCGTGGCGCGGAGTTTGCTCTGTCATCGCTGAAATACCCCAGGACTGCCCGCGCTACCACCCGTCTGCGCACCGCGGATGCGCGCCAGGCAGGTTGCAGCAAGCCTCTATTAATGGCGGAAGTGGCGCACGCCGGTGAACACCATGGCCACGCCGCGCTCGTTGGCCGCGTCGATCACCTCCTGGTCGCGCATCGAGCCGCCGGGCTGGATCACGCAGGTCGCGCCCGCGTCGACCACCACATCGAGGCCGTCGCGGAACGGGAAGAAGGCGTCGCTCGCCACCGCCGTGCCCTGCAGCGACAGCTGGGCGTGCTCGGCCTTGATGCTGGCGATGCGCGCCGAGTCGAGCCGGCTCATCTGGCCCGCGCCCACGCCCATGGTCATGCCGTCCTTGCAGAAGACGATGGCGTTGCTCTTGACGTACTGGGCGACCTTCCAGGCGAACATCAGGTCCTGCAGCTGCGCGGGCGTGGGCTGCACGGTGGTGACGACTTTCAGGTCGGCCAGTTGCAGCACGTGGTTGTCGGCGGTCTGCAGCAGCAGGCCCGAGCCCACGCGCTTGGCGTCCATGGCGTTGCGGCCCTGGTCCCAGTCGGTGCTGCCGCCCGGCGGCAGGGCGATCTTCATCAGGCGCACATTGGCCTTGGCCTTGAAGATCTCCAGGGCCTCGGGTGTGAAGTCGGGCGCCATCAGCACCTCGACGAACTGCTTGGACACGGCCTCGGCCGCGGCGCGGTCGACCGCGCGGTTGAAGGCGATGATGCCGCCGAAGGCACTGGTCGGGTCGGTCTGGAAGGCCTTGGCATAGGCCTGGTGCGCATCCTGGCCGACGGCGACGCCGCAGGGGTTGGCGTGCTTGACGATCACGCAGGCGGGCTCGCCAAAGCTTTTCACGCACTCCCAGGCCGCGTCGGCATCGGCGATGTTGTTGTACGACAGCTCCTTGCCCTGCAGTTGCACGCCCGTGACGAGCGAGCCCGGGGCCGGGTAGAGGTCGCGGTACAGCGCGGCCTGCTGGTGCGCGTTCTCGCCGTAGCGCAGGTCCTGCACCTTGGTGAACATGCCGTTGCTCTGGCCCGGGAACAGGCTGCGCTGGGGCACGTAGGTGTCGGCGAGCTTTTCCGACTCGAAGGTGACGGACGAGAGGTAGTCGCTGATCGCGCCGTCGTACTGGGCGATGCGATTGAACGCGGCCACCGACAGCGCAAAGCGCAGCGGGTCGGACAGCTGGCCGGCGGCCTGCAGCTCGGCCAGCACGGCGGCGTACTGCGAGGCGTCGGTCACTACACCCACGTCCTTCCAGTTCTTGGCGGCGCTGCGCACCATGGCGGGGCCGCCGATGTCGATGTTCTCGATCGCGTCGGCCAGCGTGCAGCCGGCCTTGGCCACCGTGGCTTCGAACGGGTACAGGTTGACCACCAGCAGGTCGATCGGGGCGATGCCGTGCTCCTGCAGCGCCGCCATGTGCGCGGGCAGGTCGCGGCGCGCGAGCAGCCCGCCGTGCACCATCGGGTGCAACGTCTTGACGCGGCCGTCGAGCATTTCGGGGAAGCGCGTGACCTCGGCCACCTCGGTCACGGGCAGGCCGGCGTCGGCCAGCAGCTTGGCGGTGCCGCCGGTGGACAGCAGCTGCACGCCCAGCGCATGCAGCTGCTGGGCAAACGCGACGATGCCGGTTTTGTCGGAGACGGAAAGAAGTGCTTTCATGGAGGTTGCCAGAGTTTGAAAATGGAATGAAATCGGGCTCCAGCGCTGATGGGACAAGCGCTGGAAGCTATGAATAAGTGAGTCCTCAGCCGTGCGTCAGAGCAGCTTGTGCTCGACCAGCTTCTTGCGCAGCGTGTTGCGGTTGAGCCCCAGCCACTGGGCGGCGCGCGACTGGTTGTTGTCGGCGTGGCCCATCACCACTTCGAGCAGCGGTTTTTCGACCAGCCGCACCAGCATGTCGTACATGCCATCGGGGGCCTCGCCGTCCAGGTCGCGAAAGTAGCCCTGCAGGCTCTCGCGCACGCATTCTTCGATATGTTGTTTGCTCATGCTGCCAATCCCTCGGGTTCTTCATCGATGGCCGCTGGGGCGCTGGCGGCGGGCAGGCGCTCCATCCGGTCGCCCAGGGCGTCCAGGTAGGCGGCCACGGCATGCCACTGCGTGTCGCAGTCCTCGATGGTGTTGATGTGTTGCCTGAATTCTTCGCCGCCCGGCAGCGCGCGCACGTACCAGGCAATGTGCTTGCGCGCCGTGCGCACGCCGGTGAAGGCGCCGTAGAGGCTGTAGTGGTCCTGCAGGTGCTCGAGCAGCAGCGCGCGCACCTCGGCCACGCGCGGCGGCGCCAGGTGCTCGCCCGTGGCCAGGAAATGCGCGATCTCGCGGAAGATCCACGGCCGCCCCTGCGCCGCGCGGCCCACCATGAGCGCGTCGGCGCCCGTGGCGGCGAGCACGTCGCGCGCCTTCTCGGGGCTGGTGATGTCGCCATTGGCCACCACCGGCACGCGCACGGCCGCCTTGACGGCGGCGATGGTGTCGTATTCGGCCTGGCCTTTGTAGCCCTGCTCGCGCGTGCGGCCATGCACCGTGAGCATCTGGATGCCCACGCCCTCGAACTGGCGCGCCAGCGCGACGGCGTTCTTGTGCTGCTGGCACCAGCCGGTGCGCATCTTCAGCGTGACGGGCACGCCGTGCGGCGCGCAGGCCTCGACCACGGCGGCAGCGATCTCCACCGCGAGGGCCTCGTTCTGCATCAGCGCTGAGCCGGCCCATTTGTTGCAAACCTTCTTGGCCGGGCAGCCCATGTTGATGTCGATGATCTGCGCGCCGCGCGCCACGTTGTAGGCGGCGGCCTCGGCCATCATCTGCGCATCGGTGCCGGCGATCTGCACGGCGATCGGCCCCGGTTCACCCGCGTGGTTGGCGCGGCGCGAGGTCTTGAGGCTGTTCCACAGGTCCTTGCGCGAGGTCACCATTTCGCTGACCGCATAGCCCGCGCCCAGCGCCCGGCACAGCTGGCGGAACGGGCGGTCCGTCACGCCGGCCATGGGGGCGGCGAACAGCGCGTTCGCCAGGGGAATCGGGCCGATCTGCATGGATGGAAGGAACTGGGTGGATTGCTGAAAAAAGAGGCGGCATTGTACCTGCACAAATTTTAAGCAGCTGCGCCCCGGGAAAAAGGCGGCGCCAGGGCAACGCGGTGTCCCCGTTCTAACGCGCTACAACGCGCCGTGCAACGTGTAGTGCCACCACGCCTGGGGCAGGTTGCGAAACCCGTGGCGCTGCAGCAACGCACGCAACCAGCGCCGGTTGTGTTGCACATCGGGCGCGAGCGTGGGGTGGTCGGTGTGCGCGGGGGCGCCCAGGCTGCCAAACGGCGTGCCCATGTCCACCTCTTCGCCCTCGGCCAGCGGGCCGCGCACGGCGGCGCTCGCGCGTTGCGCGCGTACCACGACCAGCGTCAGGTCGACCGTGCTGCCCGGGCGGTGGCGCGCTGCCGCGGCGGTGGCGCCGCGCCCGGGCAGCGCGTCCTCGGGCCCGTAGCATCCCAACACCTTGAGCGAGAGCCCCTGCGCGCGCAGCTCTTTCTGGGCCGACTGCAGGGCGCGCGCGGCCGGCTCGGTCAGCAGGCAGGCCGGCTGCGCGGAGCCGGCCATGGGACGCCCGGTCGCGTGGGGCGGCCCCCACACGGCATCGGGCACCAGCGTGGCCAGGGGCACCAGGCCTGTCGGCGCAGCGGCCGGGTCGCCCGGCGGCGCGGCGCAGGCGGCGAGCACGCAGGCCACGGCGCACAGGCCCGCGCGCATGCGCATGCGCTGCCTCCGCTCCCGGGTCGGGGTGCGCTGCTGCATGGGGTCCTCCTGTCTGTTTACGTAAAGCGTCAAAAGATACAGGATGGCACCACCAGCGCACAAGCGCTGGGCGCCCACGGCCGCGCACTACACTGGCGCCACCTATGGAAGCCTGGCTGACCCATCTGCTCGACCTGCTCGCGCTGCCGCAATTTGGCCTGGGCACCGTGTTCGTCGTCTCGTTCATCTCGGCGACCCTGCTGCCGTTGGGCTCGGAGCCCGCGGTGTTCGGCCTCGTCAAGCTCAACCCCGGCATGTTCTGGCCCGCCATTGCCGTGGCCACCGTGGGCAACACGCTGGGCGGTGCGCTCAGCTGGTGGATGGGCCTGGGCGCGCACAAGGCCTGGCGGGCAGCGGCGCCCCGCCCCGCCGCCGCGCCGCCCACGCCCTCGCGCCACGAACTGCTGGCGCGCGCCTGGCTGCAAAGGTTTGGCGCCAAGGCCTGCCTGCTGAGCTGGCTGCCCGTGGTGGGCGACCCGCTGTGCGCGGTCGCCGGCTGGCTTGCGCTGCCGTTCTGGCCGTGCGTGGCCTACATGGCGGTGGGCAAGTTCCTGCGTTACCTGACCATGACCGGGGCACTGCTCTACGTCTTTCCCTGAAGCGCGCGGCGAGGGGCTCGGCCTTTTCTCCGGCAGCGCCGTTGACTATGGCTTTGGCACTCCGCTTTCGATAGCTGTCTGCGTCCGCCCCGTAAGGCCTATCGGCCTTTTTCAACCCAACTGGCCGATGCGGCCGGAACCGCGAGGCGCAGGCCCAGCCCAGTTTCAGCAGCCGCCTGCAGGGCGCGCTGCCGCCGCGGCAAGCTGCCGACTCCCGCTCCAAGCCACGGCACTGGGCGGTCAGCCCATCGCCATGAGCTGCGCGTTGCCGCCGGCGGCCGCGGTGTTGGTGCTGATGCTTTGCTCATGCATCAGCGCGCTCAGGTCGTACGTGGCGCCGTCGGCCAGCTGCGCGGGCGTGCGGTTTTCCACGCGCACCAGGGCGCCGCGGCGCTGGGCCAGGCGCGGCAGCAGGGCCTGCAGCGCGTCGCCGTCGCCTTCGAACACCAGCGCGCTGGGCTGCGCCTCGCCCAGCAGGTCGTCGGCGCTGCGCAGGTGCACGTGGCTGCGCACCTCGGCCGGCAGCGCGGCCAGCGCCTGCGCCACGGCGCTGCCCGCGGCCGGCGTTGGCAGCCAGCAGGCGTTGCCGCTGGCCAGCGCCGCCGCGAGCTGGTGCACGAGGCCCAGCGCGGTCTGCGGCAGGGCCCAGACGGCGCCGCGCGGCAGCAGCTGGTAGCGGTTGGACTCGCCCGTCGGGCCGGGCAGCGTGAACACGCGGCCGAGCACGCTGGCAACGCGGTAGGCCGCGCAGGCGGCCTGCGCGCGCGCGGCGTCGCCCCGGGCGCCCCAGCCCTCGAGCGCGGCGAACGCCGGGCCGGCCACCGCGTCGGCCAGGCTGCGCAGCGCGGCGGGGGTTTGCGCCGGCGCAGCCGGTGGGGCGGCCTCTGCGGCGCGGGCCACGGGCATCGCCGAGAGCCCGGCCAGCGCCAGGTTGCCTTGCGCTCCCGCTTGCAGCAGCCGGTACAGGTACAGCGGCCCCCCGGCCTTGGGGCCGGTGCCCGACAGGCCCTGGCCGCCAAAGGGCTGCACGCCCACCACGGCGCCAATCATGTTGCGGTTCACATAGAGGTTGCCGGCCTGCGCCTGCTGCGTGACCTGGGCAATGGTTTCGTCGATGCGGCTGTGCACGCCCAGCGTGAGGCCGTAGCCGGTCGCGTTGAGGGCGGCCAGCACCTCGCCCAGCTGCTCGCGGCGGTAGCGCAGCACATGCAGCACCGGGCCGAACACTTCGCGCTGCAGGCGCGCAATGCTGTCGATCTCGATCAGTGTCGGCAGCACGAAATGGCCCTGGCCCGCGCTGTCGTCGCGCGCGATGCGGGTGACGCGCTGGCCGGCGGCCTGCATCGCGGCAATGTGCTGCTCGATCTGCGCGCGCGCATCCGCGTCGATCACCGGGCCAACGTCGGTGTGCATGCGGTCGGGGTTGCCCATGACCGATTCGCGCATCGCGTGCTTGAGCATGTCGAGCACGCGCTCGGCGCCGTCTTCCTGCAGGCACAGCAGGCGCAGCGCCGAGCAGCGCTGGCCGGCCGAATCAAACGCCGACGAGAGCACGTCGCCCACCAGCTGCTCGGCCAGCGCCGACGAGTCGGCCACCAGCGCGTTCTGCCCGCCGGTTTCGGCCACCAGGGGAATGGCCTGGCCCTGCGGGCTCAGGCGCTGGGCCAGCGCCTGCGCAATGCGGCGCGACACTTCGGTCGAGCCGGTGAACAGCACGCCGGCCACGCGCGGGTGCGCCACCAGCGCCGCGCCCACGCGCTCGCCGCTGCCGGGCACCAGCTGCACCGCGTCGGGCGGCACACCGGCCTCGTGCAGGATTTTCACCATCACGCTGGCCACCAGCGGCGTCTGCTCGGCCGGCTTGGCCAGCGCGCAGTTGCCGCTGGCCAGGGCCGCGGCCACCTGACCGGTAAAAATTGCCAGCGGAAAATTCCACGGGCTGATGCACAGCACCACGCCGAGCGGGCGGTGCACGCCGTTGTCAAAGGTCGCGTCGACCTGGGCGGCGTAATAACGCAAGAAGTCCACCGCCTCGCGCACTTCGGCCACCGCGTTCGGCAGCGACTTGCCGGCCTCGCGCACGACCAGGCCCAGCAGGCTGTGCGTGCGCTGCTCGAGCAGGTCGGCCGCGCGCCGCAGGCAGGCGGCGCGCTCCTGCGGCGGCGTGCCCTGCCAGATCTGCGCGGCATGGCGGGCGCGCTGCACGGCGCGCTCGACCTCTTCGGCCGAGGCCGGGCGCACCCAGCCGACCTGGTCGCGCGTATCGGCCGGGTTGAGCACCGGCTGCCAGCCGTCGCCGGGGGCCGCATTGCCGGCCAGGGCAGACGAAGCGTCCGCCACAGTGGGCGCTGCCGTGTACACGTCTTGCGTGCTGCGCAGCAGCCCCGCCGCGAGCGACGCCAGCTGCTGCTCGTGGGCCAGGTTCAGGCCGGCGGAATTGGCGCGCGACTGCGCGCCCAGGTCGGCAAACAGCTCGCGCGGCAGCGCAATCGCGGGGTGGGGCGCGCCCAGCACGCCGGTTTCCTGCGCGGTTTGCAGCACCTCGGCCACCGGGTCGCGCACCAGCTCGGACACCGGCACGCCCGGGTCGCCAATGCGGTGCACGAACGAGGTGTTGGCACCGTTTTCGAGCAGCCGGCGCACCAGGTAGGCCAGCAGCGTCTCGTGCGTTCCGACGGGTGCATAGATGCGGCAGGGCCGGCCCAGCTTGCCGGCGGCGGCGCTGCCCGTGACCTGCTGGTACAGCGGCTCGCCCATGCCGTGCAGGCACTGGAACTCGTACTGGCCACTGTAGAAGTTCTGGCCGGCCATGTGGTAGATGCTCGCGACGGTCTGCGCGTTGTGGGTCGCAAACTGCGGGTAGACCGCGTCGGGCGCGGCCAGCAGCTTGCGCGCGCAGGCCAGGTACGACACATCGGTGTGCACCTTGCGCGTGAAGACCGGGTAGCCATCGAGGCCGCCTTCCTGCGCACGCTTGATTTCGCTGTCCCAGTAGGCGCCCTTGACCAGCCGCACCATCAGCCGGTGGCCGCTGCGCCGCGCCAGGTCGACCAGGTGATCGATCACGAAGGGGCAGCGTTTCTGGTAGGCCTGCACCACAAAGCCGATGCCATTCCAGCCCTTGAGCTCGGGCGCACAACACAGGCGCTCGAGCAGGTCGAGCGACAGCTCGAGCCGGTCGGCCTCCTCGGCGTCGATGTTCAGGCCGATGTCGTAGCCGCGCGCCAGCACGGTCAGGCGCAGCAGGCGCGGCAGCAGTTCGGCCATCACGCGGTCGCGCTGCGCCCGGCTGTAGCGCGGGTGCAGCGCCGAGAGCTTGACCGAGATGCCCGGCCCCTCGTGGATGCCGCGCCCGTGCGAGGCCTGGCCAATCGCATGGACCGCCTGCTCGTACGACGCCAGGTAGCGCTCGGCGTCGCGTTCGGTGAGCGCCGCCTCGCCCAGCATGTCGTACGAATAGCGAAAGCCCGCCCGCTCCCGCGCGCGGCTGTTGGCCAGCGCCTCGGAGATGGTCTGGCCCGTGACGAACTGCTCGCCCATGAGCTGCATGGCGCGGTGCACGCCCTGGCGGATCAGCGGCTCGCCGCCCTTGCCGATCAGCCGCGTGAGCGACGCAGCCAGGCTTTTCTCGCTGCTGGTCGCGGTCAGCTTGCCGGTCAGCACCAGGCCCCAGACGGCGGCATTGACGAACATCGACGGCGAATGCCCCAGGTGCGCCTGCCAGTCGCCGCGGCCGATCTTGTCGCGGATCAGCGCGTCGCGCGTGGCGTTGTCGGGAATGCGCAGCAGCGCCTCGGCCAGGCACATCAGCGCCACGCCTTCCTGGCTCGAGAGCGAAAACTCCTGCACCAGCGCTTCGACGCCGCCGCTGTCCTTGTTGTCGCGCAGGCCCTGCACCAGGCGGGTGGCCAGCGCCTCGGTGGCGGCGCGCTGCACGGCGTCCTGCGGGTGCGCCAGCTGCACCAGCAGGGGCAGGCATTCGGGCTCGGGCCGGTGCCAGGCGGCGGTGATGGCGGCGCGCAGGCCGCTTTGCGGCAGCACGCTTTGCGCCCAGTCGAGAAAGGGCTGGGGCGCGCACGGCCGGGGCGGCGCAGGCTCCGGCCCGTCACCGGCAACCGCTGCGTGCGGACAGGTGGCACCTTCTGCACTGCCGGGCAGCGGCTGGCCGCGCTCGAGGCTTTCGAGATAGTGCAGCACCGCCTGCTTGATGAGCCAGTGCGGCGTGCGGCCCTGCCGGGCCGCCACCGTGCGGATGCGGCTGCGCAGCGCCTCGTCGACCTTGAGTCCCAGCGTGACGGCAGCCATGGGTTTCACCTTTCGGGCAGTGGGTTGCACCCCATTTTAAAAAAGGTGCAACCGCTGCGCTCCTGGCAATAACCCTGGCCTTCTCCACTGGGATGCTGCGCTGGCGGCCCATTCCCGGCAGCCAGCCACAGGCGCCCTTTGCGGGCCGCCCATGAAAAAAGCCCCGTAACGACGGGGCTCTGTAGGTGGGTCCGAATCAGACGTTGAACAGGAAGTTCATCACGTCGCCGTCCTTGACGACGTATTCCTTGCCTTCGGCGCGCATCTTGCCGGCGTCCTTGGCGCCCTGCTCGCCCTTGAAGGCGATGAAGTCGTCGAAGGCGATGGTCTGGGCGCGGATGTAGCCCTTCTCGAAGTCGCCGTGGATCACGCCGGCCGCCTGCGGGCCGGTGTCGCCGATGTGGATGGTCCAGGCGCGCACTTCCTTCACGCCGGCGGTGAAGTAGGTCTGCAGGCCCAGCAGCTTGTAGGCGGCGCGGATCAGGCGGTTCAGGCCCGGCTCGCTCCTGGCCGATCTCGGCGAGGAACATCTTCTTGTCCTCGTCGTCCATCTCGGCCAGTTCGGCCTCGATCTTGGCGCAGATGGCCACCACGGGCGCGCCCTGCTTGGCCGCGTATTCACGCAGGCGGTCGAGAAACGGGTTGTTCTCGAAGCCGTCTTCGGCGACGTTGCCGACGAACATCGCCGGCTTGGCGGTGATCAGCGAGAACGGCTTGACCAGCGGCTGCTCTTCCTTGCTGAACTCGAGCGCGCGCACCGGCGTGTTCTCGTTCAGCGCCGCCTGGCACTTCTCCAGCAGGCCGACCAGCTTGATGCGCGTCCTTGTCGCCCGAGCGCGCGATCTTGGTGTGGCGGTGCAGCGCTTTCTCGACGGTGGCCAGGTCGGCCAGGCACAGCTCGGTCTGGATCACCTCGATGTCGGAGATCGGGTCGACCTTGCCGGCCACGTGGATCACGTTGTCGTCTTCGAAGCAGCGCACCACGTTCACGGTGGCGTCGGTCTCGCGGATGTGGGCCAGGAACTTGTTGCCCAGGCCTTCGCCCGTGCTGGCGCCGGCCACCAGGCCGGCGATGTCGACGAACTCGACGATCGCCGGCACGATGCGCTCGGGCGAGATGATGTCGGCCAGCTGCTGCAGGCGCGGGTCGGGCACCTCGACCACGCCGATGTTGGGCTCGATGGTGCAGAAGGGATAGTTCTCGGCGGCGATGCCGGCCTTGGTCAGCGCGTTGAAGAGGGTGGACTTGCCGACGTTGGGCAGGCCCACGATGCCGCATTGGAGGCTCATGGCAGGGCTTTCTGGGTTTCGGGAGACAAACCCGCGATTTTAAGGCCGAGCGTGCAAAGCCCTGTTGGCGCTCATTCGAAGCGGTAATTGGCGCCCAGCGGCTGGCCCACGCGCAGCACCTGGCCGACGCCCGGCGCACGATGGCATTCATGCCGAAGGTGATGGCGCCGCCCATGCGCGCGTCCTGGCGGTAGCGGCGCAGCATGTCGCCGACCTCGGGGCTGCGCTCGGCGCTGGCCGGGTCGATGTCGGGGATCGGGCAGCGCACGCAGGGCTTGACGGGCTGCAGCTGCACTGCGCCCTCGCGCCGGTGGCGATGTGCAGCAACTCGACACGGTCCTCGTCGTGCGCCTCGATGCCGGCCAGCACGATGTTGGGCCGAAAGCGCTCGATGCCCACGGCGCCCTGCCCGGCCGCCGCCAGCTGCGCGTTGAGCTCGTCCAGCGACGCCGTCGCTCGCCACCAGCAGCGGAAAGCCGTCGGCAAACTGGTTCGGCGCCTCGACGCCGCCGGTCCATTCCAGGCTCGAGAGGCGCGCTGCTCCGGGTCGAAGCGCACCAGCGCAGCTGCGGCTGGCCGGGCTCCGAGAGGAAGTCGCTGAACCACTGCGCCGCGACGTCGCCCATGTCGTAGGCCGGCAGCGTCGTCGTTCCAGACGCGCACGCGTGACCGGCTGCTCGACCGGTGGCGGCGAGCGGCACGTGCAGCGCCAGCATGCCCGGCGCGCGCAGCACCATCTCGGCGGCGCTTGCAGCTGCGGGCGCACCAGCGCCATGCGCGGCAGGTCGCGCTGGGTCAGAACTCGCCCTGCGCGTCGACCACCATCCAGGCACGGTCGAATTCGAGGCCGGTCTCGGTCAGCAGTGCCTCGCTGCACCTCGACGCCGGCGCAGGACTTGACGGGGTAGACGAACAGCCGGGCGATGGTGGCCTGGACAGGTCGAAATCGGGGGGCAAGGGCACGGCGCACAGCTCCTGCGGGGTGGATCACTGAGACCGCGATTCTCCGCTGCCCCACGCGCGCACCCCGCCTTCTACAATCGCCCCATGGCCGCAAACCTTCGAATCTGTATCCGTGGCGCCGGCGTCGTCGGCCGCACCCTGGCCCTGCTGCTGGCGCGCGAGCGGCTGCGCGTGGCGCTGGTGGCGCCCGCCGCTGCGCCGGCCGGCCACGGACGTCCGCGCCTACGCCCTCAATGCCGCCTCGCGCGACCTGCTCGAATCGCTGCGCGCTGGCCCGACGCAGCGCACGCCACGGCCGTGGCGCGACATGCAGGTGCACGGCGACGAAGGCGGCGAGGTCAGTTTCGACGCCGCCGCGCCAGAGGTGACTGCGCTGGCCTGGATCGTCGACGTGCCCGCGCTCGAAGCGCGCCTGGCCGACGCGGTGCGCTTCCAGCCCCACATCGAACGTGCTCGAAGCACCCGTGCCGGCGGCCCTCACGGTGGTGTGCGAAGGCCGCGCGAGCGCGCACGCGCGCCGAGTTCGGCGTCGAGTACGACGTCACGCCCTACCCGCAGCACGCCATCGCCACGCGCCTCGAGTCTGCGAACTGCCGCACGGCCAGATCGCGCGCCAGTGGTTCATCGACACGGCGAGATGCTGGCGCTTCTGCCGCTGGGCGGCGCCGACGGGAACGCTGTCGCCGTGGTGTGGTCGGTTCCTGCGGAGCAGGTTGCGGCGCCTGCTGGCGCTGAACGCGCAAGCGTTTGCCGAGCGCTTGTACGCCGCCAGCCAGGAGGCGCTGGGCACCTTGCGCCTGAGCAGCGAGCGCGCCACCTGGCCGCTGCAGCGGCGCAGGCCGGCGCTGGTCCGGCACCACGCCGGCCACCGGCAGCCTGGGCGCTGGCCGGCGACGCGGCGCACACGTGCACCCGCTGGCCGGGCCAGGGCCTGAACCTGGGCCTGGCCGATGCCGCAGGCACTGGCCGCAGGTGCTGAGCGACGCGCGAGTACTGGCGCAGCGTGGGCGACCCGCGCCTGCTGCGCCGCTACGAGCGCGCGCGCACGCGCCGACGTGTTGCCCATGAGCCTGGCCACCGATGGCTTGCAGCAGCTGTTTGCGCGCACCGCGACGAGCCCTGCCAGGCGCTGCGCAACTGGGGCATGAGCGTTTTGAACACAGCGGCCCGCTCAAGAACTGGATTGCGCGCCGGCCATGGGTTCGCACTGAACTCTTCTGCACGGATACCCACCAATACCCATGACATTGATCCCCACCCTGCTGGCTGCGGCCGCCTTCGCCCTGTCCTTCAACGCCTCTGCCCAGGAAAGCACGATCCGCAAGAACCTGGCCGAGCGCATTCCGCAGTTCGCAAAGATCGACGAAGTGCGCAAGACGCCGATGCCGGGCTCTACGAAGTGCGCGTGCGGCACCGACCTCTTCTACACCGACGCCAAGGGCAACTACCTGATCCAGGGCAACCTGATCGACATCAAGGCGCGCCGCAACCTGACCGAGGACCGCGTCGAGAAGCTCAGCGCGGTCGACTTCGAGCACGCTGCCGCTCAAGGACGCCTTCAAGATCGTGCGCGGCAACGGCAAGCGCAAGCTGGCGGTGTTCGAGGACCCGAACTGCGGCTACTGCAAGCACTTCGAGCGCGACCTGCAGAAGGTCGACAACGTCACCGTCCACACTCTTCCTCTACCCGATGCTGAGCCCGGACTCGGCCGAGAAGTCGCGCAACATCTGGTGCGCCAAGGACGCACGGCCAAGTCTGGGACGACTGGATGCTGCGCGACAAGACGCCCGCCGCCGCCAGCTGCGACACCGCGGCGCTGCAGCGCAACCTCGCCTTCGGCCAGAAGTACAACATCACCGGCACGCCGACGCTGATCTTCGCCGACGGCACGCCGCGTGCCCGGCGCCATTCGGCCGGCGCAGGTCGAAAAGCACCTGGCCGATGCCAGCAGTCCAGCCCTGACGCCCTGGCCGGCACGCCACGCCGGGCACCGCTCTCCACCGCGCCCAGCGCCCTGCCGGTCTGCCATGCCCGCTCCAAAACTGCCGCCGCCGTCCACTACCGCGTGCAAGCCGCCGACCTGCACGCCCACCTGTTCGCCGTCACGCTGACCCTCGCACGGCCCGCGGCGCTGCAGCAGCGTGTCGCTGCCGGTGTGGATTCCGGGCAGCTACCTGGTGCGCGAGTTCGCCAAGAACCTGCAGCAGCTGCGCGCGCGCCAGGGCCGCCGCGCGCTGCCGATCCAGCAGCTCGACAAGCAGAGCTGGCAAATCGACTGCGACGCGCCGGCAAGCCGCTGGTGCTGCAGCTACGAGGTCTGCGCCTACGACCACTCGGTGCGCACCGCCTGGCTCGACGCCGACGCGCGGCTTCTTCAACGCCACCAGCCTGTGCCTGCGCGTCGAGGGCCAGGCCGACGCAGCCGCAGCGCTGGACATCGTCGCTCCTGAAACCATAGCTACCAGCGCACACGCTGGTCTTGCGCTACAGGCCTTTCTGGCTTGGAAACCGATGCCCAGGGCTTCGGCCTGCTACCAGGCCGCCGACTACGACGAGCTGGCCGACTGCCCGGTCGAGATGGGCGCTTTCTGGAGCGCGCGACTTCGACGCCTGCGGCGTGCCGCACCGCTTCGTGGTGGCGGGCGCCGCGCCGTCGTTCGACGGCGAGCGGCTGGTGGCCGACACGCGCAGCGATCTGCGAGACCGCGATGCGCTTCTGGCACGGCGACAAGGTCGGCAAGCGCGGCGGCCAAGCTTCGCACGACCGCTACGTGTTCATGCTCAACGCCGTGCGACGACGGCTACGGCGGCCTGGAGCACCGCAACTCCACGGCGCTGATCTGCGCACGCGCGCGACCTGCCGCGCACCAGCGCGCCGCAGCAGCCCGAGGGCTACACCACGCTGCTGGGCCTCATCAGCCACGAGTACTTCCACACCTGGAACGTCAAGCGCCTGCGGCCCGTCCGAGTTCGCGCGCTACGACTACGACGCAGGAAAACTACACCGAGCTGCTGTGGTTCTTCGAAGGCTTCACGAGCTACTACGACGACCTGCTGCTGCGCCGCGCCGGCCTGCATCGACGACGCCACCTACCTCAAGCTGCTCAACAAGACCGATCAACCAGGTGCTGCAGACGCCGGGCCGCCAGGTGCAGATCGGTGGCCCAGGCCAGCTTCGACGCCTGGGTCAAGTACTACCGCCAGGACGAGAACACGCCCAACGCCACCATCAGCTACTACACCAAGGGCGCGCTGGTGGCGCTGTGCCTCGACCTCACGCTGCGCCGCGAAGGCAACAGCACGCTCGACGATGTGATGCGCGCGCTCTGGCAGCGCTGCGCCGGCGGCCCCATCGCCGAGAGCGACCTGCGCGCCGTGCTGCAGCAGCTGGCCGGCCGCGCGTTCGACGCCGAGCTCGACGCCTGGGTGCACAGCACCGACGAACTGCCGCTGGCCGAGCTGCTGCCGCGCACGGCGTGCCGCGCTCAAGCCGAAGCGCCGCAGCCGGCCCAGCGACCTGGGCCTGCGCGTGGCCGAGAACAGCGGCAGCGTGCAGGTCAAGGTCGTGCTGCGCGGCGGCGCGGCCGAGCAGGCCGGCTTGGCGGCCGACGACGAATGGCTCGGCATCGAGCTGCCGCAGCCAGCCGGCCAGGGCTGGCGCATCGCCAAACTCGACGACCTCGCGCTGTACGCGGGCGCAGAAAAGCAGGTGACCGCGCTGGTCGCGCGCGACGCGCGCCTGCTGCGCCTGCCGCTGCAGCTCGAGCCCGCAGCAGCGCCGCGCCGTGGCGGCAAGGCGCCTGTGCCTGCGAGCGACACCGTCTCGCTCGGCGTGGCCGACCGCGCCCTCGCCACGCGCTGGCTGGCCGGGGCCGCGTCGGTATAGTGGCTGGCTTGGTACAACAACGATTGGAGACACCCATGGCCTACGAAATGATTGAAGTGCGCACCGAAGCCGAGCAAGGTCGGCATCATCACGCTCAACCGCCCCAAGCAGCTCAATGCGCTCAACGACCAGCTCATGAACGAGCTGGGCCAGGCGCTCAAGGCCTTCGACGCCGACGAGAAAATCGGCTGCATCATCATCACCGGCAGCGAAAAGGCCTTCGCCGCCGGCGCCGACATCGGCGCCATGGCGCAAGTACAGCTTTGCCGACGTCTACAAGGGCGACTACATCACGCCGCAACTGGGAAACACATCCGCACCATCCGCAAGCCGGTGATCGCCGCGGTGAGCGGCTTCGCCCTCGGCGGCGGCTGCGAGCTGGCGATGATGTGCGACTTCATCATCGCCGCCGACAACGCCAGGTTCGGCCAGCCCGAGATCAAGCTCGGCGTGATTCCCGGCGCCGGCGGCACGCAGCGCCTGCCGCGCGCGGTCGGCAAGGCCAAGGCCATGGACATGGCGCTCACCGGCCGCATGATGGACGCGCAGCCGAGGCCGAGCGCGCCGGCCTGGTCAGCCGCGTCGTGCCGCTCGACAAGCTGCAGGACGAGGCCCTGGGCGCCGCGCTGCAGATCAGCGAGCTTCTCGCAGATCGCCGTGATGGCGGCCAAGGAATCGGTCAACCGCGCGTTCGAAAGCGGCCTGTCGGACGGCGTGATGTTCGAGCGCCGCCTGTTCCACGCGCTGTTTGCCACGAGCGACCAGAAGGAAGGCATGGACGCCTTCGTGAACAAGCGCAAAGCCACGTTCACGCACCAATAAAATTGGGCTATAATTTTGGCCTGCGGTGATATAGCTCAGTTGGTTAGAGCGCAGCATTCATAATGCTGATGTCGGTGGTTCAAATCCACCTATCACCACCACATTGAAAGCCTGCAATGGTCTGCCATTGCAGGCTTTTTCTTTGGCTCCGTAGAATCGGGGTCTTTTCTTCCACAGCCTCTGGATACACACCATGAACCGCTGCGCGCCCCTGCTCCGCTCCCCACGACGGCCCAGCCTCCTGGCGGCCCTGTTCGCCGTGGGCGTCTTCTGCGCTGCCCCAGCCCCGGCCCAGGTGCCCGCGGCGCTGGGCAGCGTGCGCAACTTCCCCGACGCGGCGCTGCGCGGCACATTGGTCGTGACCGGCATGTACGACGCCCAGCTCGACGGCAAGGCGGTCCGCATGGCGCCCGGCGTGCGGCTCTTCAGCCCCCAGAACACGCTGGTGCAGGCGCACACGGTGATCGGCACACCGTTCACGGTGAACTACGTCAAGGAAAGCAGCACCGGCATGCTGCTGACGGCCTGGATCCTGAGCAAGGGCGAGGCCGAGCACAAGCGCAAAGGCAGCGAAGGCGAACGCAATTTCGTGTTCGGCTCCGACGCCGCCAGCCCGCGCTGAACGGCCCCTGCGCCCCCACACCGCGCGCCAGGCCCTGGCGACCGGCCACACACCTCCACCTGCGCCGCGCACGCCCTCCAGGCCGTTGCCGGCCCCATCGACCATGACCAAAAAAGTATTCATCAAGACCTTCGGCTGCCAGATGAACGAGTACGACTCGGACAAGATGGCCGACGTGCTGCACGCCGCCGAGGGCTATGAGGCGACACAGAACGTCGACGACGCCGACCTGATCCTGTTCAACACCTGCTCGGTGCGCGAGAAGGCGCAAGAGAAGGTCTTCAGCGACCTGGGCCGCATCAAGCACCTCAAGGCCAAGGGCGTGAAGATCGGTGTCGGCGGCTGCGTGGCCAGCCAGGAAGGCGCCGAGATCATCAAGCGCGCACCCTACGTGGACGTCGTCTTCGGTCCGCAGACCCTGCACCGCCTGCCGCAGCTGCTGGCGCAGCAGGCGCTGCAGGGGCGCTCGCAGGTCGATATCAGCTTCCCGGAAATCGAGAAGTTCGACCACCTGCCACCGGCGCGTGTCGAGGGTGCCTCGGCCTTTGTCTCGATCATGGAAGGCTGCAGCAAATACTGCAGCTACTGCGTCGTGCCGTACACGCGCGGTGAAGAGGTCAGCCGCCCGTTCGACGACGTGCTGGTCGAAGTGGCGGGCCTGGCCGACCAGGGCGTCAAGGAAGTCACGCTGCTGGGCCAGAACGTCAACGCCTACCTGGGCAAGATGGGCGACACGGCGGAAATCGCCGACTTCGCGCTGCTGCTCGAATATGTGTCCGAGATTCCCGGCATCGAGCGCATCCGCTACACCACCAGCCACCCGAACGAATTCACGCCGCGGCTGATCGAGGCCTATGCCAGGCTGCCCAAGCTGGCCAGCCACCTGCACCTGCCGGTGCAGCACGGCAGCGACCGCATCCTGATGGCGATGAAGCGCGGCTACACCGCCATGGAATACAAGAGCACGGTGCGCAAGCTGCGCGCGATCCGGCCCGACCTGGCGATGAGCAGCGACTTCATCGTCGGCTTTCCGGGCGAGACCGAGGAAGACTTCCAGAAGATGATGAAGCTGATCGACGACATCCACTTCGACAACAGCTTCAGCTTCATCTTCAGCCCGCGCCCCGGCACGCCGGCCGCCAACCTGCACGACGACACGCCGCACGAGGTCAAGCTGCGCCGCCTGCAGGAGCTGCAGGCCGCCATCAACGCCAACATCAAGCACATCAGCGAAAGCCGCCTGGGCACGGTGCAGCGCATCCTGGTCGAGGGCGCGTCCAAGCGCGATGCGACCGAACTGATGGGCCGCACGGAGTGCAACCGCGTCGTCAACTTCGTCGGCCAGCCGCGCTTGGTGGGCCAGATGGTGGACGTGGTCATCACCGAGGCCAAGGCCTACACGCTGCGCGGCGAGGTGCGCCAGGCGCAGCCTTGAGGCATCGCTATGTCTTTCATAGCTACCAGCGCTTGCTGCATCAGCGCTAGAGGCTTGTTTGGCTGATAAAACCAGACACTGATCCGCAGGGCCTGCCAGTCCAGCGGCAGTGGCCGGCCCTCCTGCTGAGCGCCGCCTGCTGGTGCGCCCGCGTGCTTCCGCCCGGCCAGGTCGGCGCCATCCCTGGATTGCGCCGGCCGCCAGCCGCCCCAGGCGCGTCACCGCACAGCTGCTTACACCGCCCAAATCGCGCAACCGGTTGATTGGAAAGCGTTTTCCGCGGTTGGCACCGGGTTTGCCAGGGAGAGCGCATGGTGCCCCTTCTCTCCCGTTTCCGCGTGCCGCTCCGCGCGCCCGCGTTGGCCCAGCGCTGGCTGCTGTGCTGCGCCCTGCTGTCGGCCGCCGTGAGCGCGCAGGCCTACGCCTTTGACCTCGACAGCGTCACGCAGCTCGCGCGTGGCCGCGCGCGGCTGCCCTACCACGCGGCCAGCGCCGCGCTGCCGCGCGAACTGGCGGCGCTCGACTACGACCAGCTGCGCGACGTGCGCTGGAAACCCGAGCGCGCGCTCTGGCGGCGCGAGCGGCTGCCGTTCGAGGCCATGTTCTTGCACCTCGGGCTGTACCAGACGGTGCCGGTGCGGATCAACGAGGTCACTGCGGGCGGGACGCGGCACCTGGCCTACGCGCCCACCGACTTCGACTTCGGCAAGAACCGCGTCACCCCGAGCGCCTGGGGAGACCTCGGCTTTGCCGGCTTTCGGCTGCACTACCCCCTCAATTCGCCGCAGTACAAGGACGAGCTGGTGGTGTTCCAGGGTGCCACCTATTTCCGCGCGCTCGGCGCCGGCCAGCAGTACGGCCTGTCGGCACGCGGCCTGGCGATCGACACCGTGGGCGGCGCGCAGGAAGAGTTTCCGCGCTTCACCGAGTTCTGGCTGGTGCGTCCCGCGCCGGACGCCCGCGTGGCCACGGTGTACGCCCTGCTCGACTCGCCCCGCGCCACGGGGGCCTACCGGTTTGACATCCGGCCCGGTGCGCAGACCGTCACCACCGTGCGCGCGCGCGTGTTCCTGCGCGCGCCGGGCGCCGGCAAGCCGATTGCGACACTGGGCATCGCGCCGCTCACGAGCATGTTCTTCTTTGGCGAAAACCAGCCCAGCGCGAGCGACTTCCGGCCCGAGGTGCACGATTCGGACGGGCTGATGGTCGCCACCGGCGAGGGCGAATGGCTCTGGCGCCCTCTGCAGAACCCCCAGCGCGCGCTGGTCACCTCGTTTGCCACCACCAGCCCGCGCGGCTTTGGGCTGATGCAGCGCGACCGCCAATGGTCGAGCTACGAAGACGCCGAGGCGCGCTACGAGCGCCGCCCGAGCGCCTGGGTGCGGCCGCTGGGCGACTGGGGCGCGGGGCGCGTCGAACTCGTGCAGTTGCACACCGGCGGCGAAACCCACGACAACGTGGTGGCGTACTGGGTGCCGGCGCAGCTGCCGGCGCCGGGCCAGGCGCTCGAGTTCGCCTACGACCTGCACTGGCAGGGCCAGGACCAGCAGCGCCCGCCCGGCGCCTGGGTGGTGCAGTCGCGCCGGGGCATGGGCTACACGCGGCAAAAGACGGCCGACCTGCCGCAGCAGGTGCAGTACGTCGTCGATTTCGACGGCCCGGCGCTGGCCGGGCTGTCCGACCAGGCGCGCGTGCAGGCGGTCGTCAGCAGCGACGCCAACGCGCGCGTGCTCGAGCGTCTGGTCTACCGCAACCCGGCCAATGGGCAGTGGCGCATGACGGTGCGCGTGCAACAGATCGACCGGACCCGCCCGGCCGAGCTGCGCGCATTCCTTGAACACGACAACAACGCAGTGAGCGAAACATGGACGCACATCGTTCTTCCCGATTGAGCCGCCGCCTGGCCGCCTCCCTGGCGCGCCGCGCGCCGCCCCCTGTGCCCGCCGTGGCGCAGCGGCACGGCGCGCCGCTGCACCGCCCTGCCCCCGCGGGCAGCAGCCCGGTGCGCGGGGAACGCCCCCCGCCACCGGCCGCCATGCCGCCGCTGCACCGCAGCTCGATGGCCCCGGTGCCGTGGCGGGGCTTCTGGAACAGCCTCGGCACCGCGCTGCTGCTGCGCCTGAGCGGCGCTTCCTCGGCGGCACCAGCGGCGGCGCCCGAGGCCGCGCACGCGCCACGGCAGGCCTGGGAGGGCGCGGCGGCGCGGCGGCGCTGGGTGTTTCTGGCGCTCTCGCTGGCCAGCACGGTTCTGGCCAGCGCGCTGTTTGCCGGGGTTCAGCCGACCTACGGCAGCGCCTGGCTGCAGTACGGGCAGCTGGCGCTGTTCGCGCTGCTGTCGACCTGGGTGGTCACCGGCTTCCTCACCGGGCTGATGGGCTTCTGGGTCACGCTGCGCGGCGACCGGCACGCGCTGTCGGCGCGCAGCGTCGCGGCGCACACGCTCGCCGCCGACGCACGCAGCGCCATCGTCATGCCGATCTGCAACGAAGACGTGGCCACGGTGTTCGCCGGCCTGCGCGCCACCTGTGAATCGGTGGCGGCGACGGGGTATGCGCAGAACTTCGATGTGTTCGTGCTGTCCGACAGCTCCGCGCCGCAGATCGCCGCGGCCGAGCGCGCCGCGTGGGAGGGGCTGCGCGCGGCGCTGGCGCAGCACGCCGCGCAACCGCAGGTCGAGGTGTACTACCGCCTGCGCGCACGCCGCACCCAGCGCAAGGCCGGCAACGTGGCCGACTTCTGCCGCCGCTGGGGCCGCGACTACCGCTACATGGTGGTGCTCGATGCCGACAGCGTGATGAGCGGCGACTGCATCGTCGCCATGGCCAAGCTGATGGAGGCCCACCCGCGCGCCGGCATCATCCAGACCGCCACGCAGGCCATCGGCCACGAGACGCTGCATGCGCGCGCGCAGCAGTTCGGCGCGCGCGTCATGGGGCGGCTGCTCACGCTGGGCATGCAGTTCTGGCAGCTGGGCGATTCGCACTACTGGGGCCACAACGCCATCATCCGCGTGGCGCCCTTCATGGCGCACTGCGCGCTGGCGCCGATCCGCGGCAGCGGCGGGCTGGCCGGCGGCATCCTCTCGCACGACTTCGTCGAGGCGGCGCTGATGCGCCGCGCCGGCTACCACGTCTGGCTGGTGGCCGACCTGGTCGGCAGCTACGAACAGCAGCCGCCCGACCTGCTGGCCGAGCTGCAGCGCGACCGCCGCTGGTGCCAGGGCAACCTGCAGAATGCACGGCTGGTGGCAGAGCCGGGCATCCACCCGATGCACCGCTCGATGTTTCTCACCGGCGCCATGGCCTATCTGTCGGCGCCGCTGTGGCTGGCGTTCCTGACGCTGGGCACGGCGCTGTGGCTGTCGGGCGCCAAGCTGGTCAACGACTGGCACCTGCTGCCGCTCGAACTGGTCGGGCTGTGGGGCTGGACGCTGTGCATGCTGTTCCTGCCGCGCATCCTGGGCCTGGCGGCCGTGTTCATGCGGCGCGAGCAGGCGCAGTACGGCGGCACTGCCAGCCTGCTCCAAAGCGCCGCGCTCGAGGGCGTGCTGGCGATCCTGCAGGCGCCGATCCGCATGCTGGCGCACTCGCTGTTCGTGCTGATCGCGCTCGCCGGCCTGAAGCTGGAATGGAAATCGCCGCCGCGCCAGGCCAATGCCGTGTCCTGGAGCGACGCGCTGCGCCAACTGGCGCCGATGAGCGGGGTGGTGGCGCTGCTGGCGCTGGGCATCGCGCTGACCGACAGCAGCGCGCTGCTGTGGCTGGTTCCGGTGGGCCTGCCGCTGGCGCTGGCGGTGCCCCTGACCGTGTTCACCAGCCAGGCGACGCTCGGGCACGCGCTGCGCGACGCGCCGCCTGCTGCTGATCCCCGAAGAGTCGGGGTCGCTGCCGCCGGTGCTGCGCCGCGCCTGGCTGCATGCGAGCCGCTTGGCAAGGCCGGGGCTGGAGGCCGGTTGACCGGCGCAGCGGACGCCCCACAAAAAAAGCCGGCGCAGTGCGCCGGCTTTTGGGGGTTATGACACTCTTTTTTGATAGCTATAAACGCTTACTTCATCAGCGCTAGAGGTCAAAAAAACCCTTAAAACGGCATCTTCGGCATGCCGCCGCCGCCCAGGCCCTTCATGCCGCCCATCTTCTTCATCATCTTCATGAGGCCGCCGCCCTTCATCTTCTTCATCATGTCCTGCATCTGCTCGAACTCCTTGAGCAGGCGGTTGACCTCCTGCACCTGCACGCCGGCGCCGCCGGCGATGCGTTTCTTGCGCGTGGCCTTGATGAGTTCGGGCTTGCGGCGCTCGAGCGGCGTCATGCTCTGGATGATGCCTTCCTTGCGCTTGATGTCTTTCTCGGCCTTGTTCATGTCCATCTGGCCGGCCTTGGCGGTGAGCTGGGACGGCAGCTTGTCCATCAGGCTCGACAGGCCGCCCATCTGCTTCATCTGCTGGATCTGGCCAAGGAAGTCGTTGAGGTCGAAGCCGCTGCCGCTCTTGACCTTGGCGGCGAGCTTTTGCGCCGCCTCCATGTCGACGCCGGCCGAGACCTGCTCGACCAGGGCGACGATGTCGCCCATGCCCAGGATGCGGCCGGCGTGGCGCTCGGCATCGAACACCTCGAGCCCGTCGATCTTTTCACTGACGCCGGCAAACTTGATCGGCGCGCCGGTGATCTGGCGCACCGACAGCGCCGCGCCGCCGCGCGAGTCGCCGTCGAGCTTGGTCAGCACGATGCCCGTGAGCGGCAGCGCCTCCTTGAACGCGCGGGCCGTGTTGATCGCGTCCTGGCCCTGCATGGCATCGACCACGAACAGGGTCTCGACCGGATTCAGGGCGGCATGCAGGTCCTTGATCTCCTGCATCAGCACCTCGTCGATCGCCAGGCGCCCGGCGGTGTCGACCAGCAGCACGTCGAAAAAATGCTTCTTGGCGTAGTCGAGCGCAGCCAGCGCGATCTCGCGCGGCTTCTGCTCGGTCGTGCTCGGAAACCACTGGGCGCCGGCCTGCGCGGTCACGGTCTTGAGCTGCTCGATGGCGGCCGGGCGGTAGACGTCGCCCGAGACGGTGAGCACCTTCTTCTTGCGCTTTTCGATCAGGTGCTTGGCCAGCTTGGCCGTGGTCGTGGTCTTGCCCGCGCCCTGCAGGCCGGCCATCAGGATCACGGCGGGCGGCTGGGCGTTGAGGTTGATGTCGGCCACGCCCGCGCCCATGGTGGCCGCGAGCTCCTTGTTGACGATGGACACCAGCACCTGGCCCGGTTGCAGCGAGCCCAGCACCTCCTGGCCCAGCGCCTTGTCCTTGACGCGCGCGATGAAGTCGCGCACCACGGGCAGGGCCACGTCGGCCTCGAGCAGGGCCATGCGCACCTCGCGCAGCATGTCCTGCACGTTGGATTCGGTGATGCGGGCCTGGCCACGCATCTCCTTGACGAGGCGCGAGAGTTTGTCGGTAAGTGCGGAGGCCATATCAGGTGTTCCGGGTAGGCGCGGCCAGCGGTGGCGGCGGGTGGTGGGCCGGGCTGCAGGCAGCGGGCGAAAGGTAAACTGCGACCCATGATTTTACCCAGTGCATCCCCCGCCAGTCTCGTGCTTGGACTGGCCGCCGCCGCCGCCTATGCCGTGCCGGCGGTGGCGGGGCCGCGCCTGCAGCCCGGCGGGGCCCGCACCGCGCTGTGGGCCGCCTGGTTGCTGCACGCGGCCACGCTCGCCTGGGGCATGCTCGATGGCAACGCGCGCTTTGGCTTTGCCCCGGCCTTGTCGATCACCGCCTGGCTCGTCTTGACCGTGTACGCGGTCGAGCGCCAGCTGTTTCCGCAGCTGCAGGCGCGCTGGGCGCTGTCGGCGCTCGGCGGCGCCGCGGTGCTGCTGGCGCTGGTGTTTCCGGGCCAGCCGCTGCACGTGAGCGCCTCGGCCTGGCTGCCGCTGCACCTGGCGCTGGGCATCGCGTCCTATGGCCTGCTGGCGGCTGCCGTGGTCCACGCGACCCTCATGGCGCGGGCCGAGCGCCGCATCCGCCTGGCGGTGGACACGCACAGCGGCATTCCGCTGCTGACGCTCGAGCGCCTGACCTTCCGCTTCGTCACCGCCGGCTTCGTGCTGCTCTCGGCCACGCTGCTGGCCGGGGTGCTGTTCAGCGAGGCGCTCTATGGCCGCGCCTGGCGCTGGGACCACAAGGCGGTGTTCTCGGTGCTGTCGTGGCTCACGCTGGCGGCCCTGCTGCTGGGGCGCTCGCGCTTTGGCTGGCGCGGGCGCACCGCCGTGCGCATGCTCTACGTGGGCGCGCTGCTGCTGCTGCTGGCCTATGTCGGGTCGCGCTTCGTGCTCGAAGTGGTGCTGGGGCGCATGCTGTGAAGTACCTGGTGCTGTTCCTGGTGCTGGCCGTGGTCTACGGCGTCTGGCGCAGCGGCCAGCGCCGCCGCCCTGCACCGCCCGCGCAGCGCCCGCTGCCGCCGCCCCAGGACATGGTGGCCTGCGCACGCTGCGGCCTGCACTTGCCGCGCTCTGAAGCGATCGCGCAGGGCCCACGCAGCTACTGCTGCGCCGAGCACCAGCGCGCAGATGGGCGTTAGCACCCCACCGCTGGCCCGGCCGCGCACCACCGCGGGCGCGCCGGACACCGCCTTCCAGCGTCTGTGGCATGGCTTTCTGACCGGCCGCGTCATGGTGGCGCTGGCGCTGCTGGTGTTGCAGGCGCTGGGCCAGACGTTCAACCAGGCGACCGAGCCGCTGGTGCTGGCCGTCTGCCTGGCCTATCTGAGCGCCACGCTCGCCGTGCGCCTGCTCGCGCGCCGCGCGCCGCCCTCGCCGCAGGCGGGTCCGCACTGGCTGCCCTCGATCGGCGTGGACCTGGCGGCCGTGTGTGCGCTGCAGCTGCTGCACACCGGCGGCATGAACTACACACCGCTGCTGGGCCTGCCCATCCTGATGGCGGCCGTGCTGGGCACGCTCACGCTGGCGCTGGGCACCACGGCGGCGGCCACGCTGCTGCTGCTGGCCTGGGCCTGGTGGCTGGGCGACCAGGGCGGGGGCGATGCCGCGCAGCGCTACCTGCAGGCGGCGTTGACCGGCACGGGCTATTTCATCGTCGCCTTTCTCGTGCAACAGCTGGCCGCGCGCCTGGTGCGCGAGCAGCAGCTGGCCCAGGACAGCCAGCTGGCCGCGCGCGTGCAAAGCCAGGTGAGCGCGCTCGTCATCCAGCACCTGGCCGACGGCGTGCTGGTGGTGGACGCGGAGCACAGGGTGCGCATTGCCAACCCGGCGGGCCTGCAACTGCTGGGCGATCCGGCGGCCGTGCCACCGTTCACGCTCGCGCGCGACGCGCTCTGGCTTCCGCTGCTCGAGCTGGCGCGCCGCAGTTTTCACCAGGATGCGCCGCAGGTCGCCGACCTCACGCTGCTCGCTCCGGGCCAAAGCCCCATCGGCCTGCATGTGCGCACCTGGCTGACGGCGCCGCGCGAGGCCACGGGCGTGGCGGCCGGCGAGCGCCTGTGCGTGATGTTCCTGCACGACCTGCGCGAGCTGGAGGCGCGGCTGCGCACCGAAAAGCTTGCCGCCATGGGCCGCATGTCGGCCGCCGTGGCCCACGAGATCCGCAACCCCTTGGCCGCCATCGTCCAGGCCAACGCCCTGCTCGACGAAGACCTGCACGACCCTGCACACAAGCGCCTGGCGAACATGGTGCGGCAGAACGCCGACCGGCTGGCCCGCATTGCCGAGGAAATCCTCGACATTGCGCGCGTGCAGCACCAGATCGGCCACAGCCCGCCCAGCGCGCTCGCACTGGACGAGGTGGTGGCCGGCATCTGGCGCGACTGGCGCGAGCACGATCCGGTGCGCCGCCAGGGCTGGGTGGCCCTGGGCGCGGACCGGGCCCACGTCGAATTCGATGCCGAGCACCTGCGGCGGGTGCTGTTCAACCTGCTGGACAACGCGCTGCGCTTCATGGGCGACGCACCGGACTCGCTGCAGCTGCACACGCTCGTGAGCCCCTCGGGCCACGCCAGCGTGCAGGTGTGGAGCGACGGCGAGCCCATGGACCGCTCGGTGGAGCGGCACCTGTTCGAGCCCTTCTTTTCATCCGCCAGCCGCTCCAGCGGCCTGGGCCTGTACATCTGCCGGGAACTGTGCGAGCGCCACGGCGCCTCCATCGGCTACCAGCGCCTGGCGCGGCCTACGCAGCGCGGCGATGTGGGCGGCAACGCCTTCACGGTGCACTTCCGCAAGGCCGGCCGCCTGCAGGAAGCGACCTCCCTGTTTGACACAATCGTGGTTTGATTGCCCGCCCCGCCATGAACGCACCTGCTGCCTCCATCCTGGTCGTTGACGACGAGCCCGACCTGCGCACGCTGTACGAACTGACGCTGCTGCGCGAAGGCTACCGTGTCGAAACCGCCGCGACGCTGGGCGAGGCGCGCAGCCAGCTGCAGGCGCAGCGTTTCGACGTGGTCATCAGCGACATGCGCCTGCCCGACGGATTCGGCATGGAGCTGTTGCAGGAGCTGCGCACGGCGCAGCGGCGTGAACGCTGCGTGGTCATGACCGCCTATGGCTCGGCCGAAAACGCCGTCGAGGCGCTGCGCTCGGGCGCTTTCGACTACCTGACCAAACCGGTCGACCTCAAGCAGTTCCGCGCGGTCGTGGCCTCGGCGGTGCAGGGCACCGACGCTGTGCCCGCGCCCCGCACTGGCACGCGCGCGCCGCCAGCGGGCGCCGCCGCGGCGGGCGACCGCGGCGACAGCAGCAGAGCCGCGCTCGACCGGCTGGTGGGCGACTCCGACCCCATGCGCGACGTCAAGCAGCGCGTGGCCAAGGTGGCGCGCAGCATGGCCCCGGTGCTCGTGCGGGGCGAATCGGGCACGGGCAAGGAACTGGTGGCGCAAGCCCTGCACGCCAGCAGCCACCGCGCCGCCGGGCCCATGGTGGCCGTCAACTGCGGCGCCATCCCCGAAAATCTGCTCGAAGCCGAATTCTTTGGCGCGCGCAAGGGCTCGTACACCGGCGCGGCGCAAGACCGCCAGGGCTACTTCCAGGCGGCGCAGGGCGGCACCCTGTTCCTCGATGAGATCGGCGACCTGCCGCTGGCCATGCAATCCAAGCTGCTGCGCGCCATCCAGGAGCGCAGCGTGCGCCCCCTGGGATCGACCCAGGAAGAAGCGGTCGATGTGCGCATCGTCAGCGCCACGCACCGCGACCTGGCGGCCGATGTGCAGGCCGGCCGTTTCCGGCAGGACCTGTACTACCGGCTGAACGTCATCGAAATCACGATCCCGCCGCTGCGCGAGCGCCGCGAAGACCTGCCCGCGCTGTGCCAGGCCCTCTTGGCGCGCATCGCACAGGAGTCGGGCGTGGCCTGTCCGCCGCTCAGCGGTGCGGCACTGGCCGCCATTGCCCGCCACCCGCTCAGGGGCAACGTGCGCGAGCTGGAGAACCTGCTGCACCGCGCCGTGGCCCTGAGCGACGGCGACAGCCTGCAGGTGGAAGAAAACGCCGCTGGCGTGCCGCCCGACCTGCCCTCCCGCCAGCAGACCCCTCCGCCGGCAGGCCCCGCGGCGTCCGCCATCGGCGACCTGCCCAGCGACCTGCAGGCCTGGCTGGACCAGCAGGAGCGCGACATTCTGGTGCGCGCGCTGCGCGAGGCGGGCTTCAACCGCACGGCCACCGCAGCGCGGCTGGGCATCAGCCTGCGGCAGATCCGCTACCGGATCGCACGCCTGAACATCGCCGCCCCGCACGATCCCGAACCCCATGCCGACGCCGAAAACTGAAGCGCACAGCGCCGCACCCGGCACCGCCTCGCCCTGGTCGGGCGGCTGGCACAACGGCGCCGTGCACCTGCCCTCGCCCAACTTCGGGCCCCGGCCCGCGGGCGCGGTCACCGACCTGGTGGTCGTGCACTCCATCAGCCTGCCCCCGGGCGAATACGGCGGCACGGCGGTGCAACAGCTGTTCACCAACACCCTCGTCTGGGATGCGCATCCGTACTACCAGAGCATCCGCGGCCTGCAGGTCTCGGCCCATTTCTTCGTGCGGCGCGATGGCACGGTCTGGCAGTTCGTCGACTGCGACCAGCGCGCCTGGCACGCCGGCGCATCGTGGTACCGGGGCCGCCCGCAGTGCAATGACGACTCGATCGGCATCGAGCTGGAGGGCCTCGAAGGCGGGCCTTTCGAGCCTGCGCAGTACGCCACCCTGGCCCGGCTGTGCACCGACCTGGCGCAGCGCTACCCGTTGGCCCACGTGGCCGGCCACGAGCACATCGCCCCAGGTCGCAAGGCAGACCCGGGCCCCGGCTTCGACTGGGGGCGGCTGCAAAAAATACTGGGCTGGGATGCCGGCCGCTTCCCGCCCATCCCCTAGAATGGCGCCCCTTTCGGCGGAATTTTTCAGTCTCTGCGCGGGCAAGGGTTTTCCATAGGCGCCGCGTCCACAGACCCGCACCGCCAGGCACCACGCCGCCCTCCGCGCCAAAGTGACCGCCAGAGCGCGCCCACAGCCCTTCCTGCCCCGACAAGCCCCGCCAGCCGGGGCTGTGCGGCGTCCGAAGACGGGCGCCAGGCGGCTTTGCCATGACCCCATGCACCACGAAACGCCCTGGGCGCGATACACTACCGGTAGTGTATTGAAGCCGCTCCACACACCACCTATAGCGTTGCCGGGTGTGCACCCGGCACATACCTTCTGCGCGGCGCAGGCCCATCCGCCGCGCCACTCCACCCTGCCAGCCCAACGAGAGGACGCCATGCAAGCTGCTACGAACCCTTCCCCCCTGCCCCCTGCGGACGCTGCTGTGGCCGCCCCAGCCTCTGCCGCGGCGCCCACTGCCGGCACCACGCTGCCCCACTACCAAATCCTGCGCCGCAACGGCTCTGTCGTGCATTTCGAGCCCCCGAAGATCGCCATCGCCATGATGAAAGCCTTCCTGGCGGTGCACGGCTCGCAGGGCGCAGCCTCCGCCAGCGTGCGCGAAGTGGTCGACAACCTGACGCAGAACGTCGTGCGCGCCCTGATGCGCTCGCGCCCGGGTGGCGGCACCTTCCACATCGAGGATGTGCAGGACCAGGTGGAGCTGGGCCTGATGCGCGGCGGCCACCACGAGGTCGCGCGTGCCTATGTGCTCTACCGCGAAAGCCATGCGCAAGACCGCGCGCGCCAGCAGGTGCAGACAGCGCCCGCCACGCCGGTGCTGAACGTGGTCGATGGCGACCGCCGCTACGCGCTCGATCTGCCGCGCCTGCGCTCGCTGATCGAGGACGCCTGCTCGGGCCTGGGCGCCGACGTGAAGGCAGAACCCATCGTCACCGAGACCATGCGCAACCTGTACGACGGCGTTCCCGTCGACGAGGTGCACAAGGCTTCGATCCTGGCGGCGCGCACGCTGATCGAAAAAGACCCTGACTACACCTACGCCACAGCCCGCCTGCTGCTGCACACCATTGCCAAGGAAGTCCTGGGCAAGGACGTGACGCAGGCCGAACTGGCCACCGAGTACGCCGCCTACTTTCCAGCATTCATCCAGAAAGGTGTGGACGCCGAGCTGCTCGACCCCCAGCTTCTGACCTATGACCTGCCGCGCCTGGCCGCGGCCCTGCAGCCTTCGCGCGACCTGCAGTTCGACTACCTGGGCCTGCAGACCCTGTTCGACCGCTATTTCCTGCATGTGCAGAAGTCCCGCATCGAATTGCCGCAGGCCTTCTTCATGCGCGTGGCCATGGGCCTGGCGCTCAAGGAGGCGGACCGCGAAGCGCGCGCCATCGAGTTCTACGAGGTGCTGTCCTCGTTCGACTTCATGTCCAGCACGCCCACGCTGTTCAACAGCGGCACGCTGCGCTCGCAGCTGTCGTCGTGCTACCTGACCACCGTGCCCGACGACCTCGATGGCATCTACGAGTCGATCAAGGAAAACGCGCTGCTGTCGAAGTTCGCCGGCGGCCTGGGCAACGACTGGACGCGCGTGCGCGCCCTGGGCTCGCACATCAAGGGCACCAATGGCGAATCGCAAGGCGTGGTGCCTTTCCTCAAGGTGGTCAACGACACGGCCGTGGCGGTGAACCAGGGCGGCAAGCGCAAGGGCGCGGTCTGCACCTACCTCGAAACCTGGCACCTCGACATCGAGGAATTCCTCGAGCTGCGCAAGAACACCGGCGACGACCGCCGCCGCACGCACGACATGAACACGGCCAACTGGATCCCCGACCTGTTCATGCGCCGCGTCATGGAAAAGGGCTCGTGGACGCTGTTCTCGCCCAACAACGTGCCCGACCTGCACGACCTCTTCGGTGCCGATTTTGAGAAGGCCTACGTGGCCTACGAAGCCAAGGCCGCTCGCGGCGAGATCAAGCCCGCACGCACCATCCAGGCCACCGACCTGTGGCGCAAGATGCTGACGATGCTGTTCGAGACCGGCCACCCCTGGATCACGTTCAAGGACGCCTGCAACGTGCGCTCGCCCCAGCAGCACGCCGGCGTGGTGCATTCCAGCAACCTGTGCACCGAGATCACGCTCAACACCAGCGACACCGAAACGGCGGTCTGCAACCTCGGCTCGGTCAACCTGCTGCAGCACCTGAAAGACGGCGCGATCGACCACGCCAAGCTGCAAAAGACCATCAAGACGGCGATGCGCATGCTCGACAACGTGATCGACATCAACTACTACGCCGTGCAAAAAGCCAAGGACTCGAACCTGCGCCACCGCCCGGTGGGTCTGGGCCTGATGGGCTTCCAGGACAGCCTGTACGAACTGCGCATCCCCTACGCATCGCAGCAGGCCGTCGAGTTTGCCGACAAGTCGATGGAAGCCATCTGCTATTACGCCTACTGGGCGTCTTCGGAACTGGCACGTGAACGCGGCCAGTACCAGACCTACCCAGGCTCGCTGTGGAGCCAGGGCATCCTGCCCTACGACACTATCGACATGCTGCAAAAAGCACGCGGCGGTTACGTCGAAGTGGACCGCTCGTCCACGCTGGACTGGGAAGCGCTGCGCAAGAAGATCGCCCGGGACGGCATGCGCAACTCCAACTGCACGGCCATTGCACCCACGGCCACCATCTCCAACATCGTGGGCGTGGACGCATCGATCGAGCCCTGCTTTGGCAACCTGTCGGTCAAGTCCAACCTCTCGGGCGAGTTCACCATCATCAACGGCTACCTGGTGCGCGACCTGAAGCGCCTGGGTTTGTGGGACGACGTGATGGTCATGGACCTCAAGCATTTCGACGGGTCGCTGCGCCCCATCGACCGGGTGCCGCAAAGCATCAAGTCGCTCTATGCGACCGCGTTCGAGGTCGAAACCACCTGGCTGGTGGAGGCTGCGGCACGGCGCCAGAAGTGGATCGACCAGGCCCAGTCGCTCAACATCTACATGGCAGGCGCATCGGGCAAGAAGCTCGACGAGACCTACAAGCTGGCGTGGCTGCGCGGCCTCAAGACCACCTACTACCTGCGCACCACGAGCGCCACCCAGGCCGAGAAATCCACGGTGCAAAGCGGTCGGCTCAATGCCGTCTCGTCGGGCAGCGAAGCCGCGGGCAGCGCCAGTGCACTCGATGCCGCAGCCGCCGCAGCGCAGGCGCAGATGAACGGGGCGCCAGCGACCGATGTGAAGTTCTGCGCGATCGACGACCCGACCTGCGAAGCCTGCCAATAAATCCATGTGCGAAGCCGCGAAAAACCCCGGCTTCGCATGTGCTGCCAAGCAACAAAACAGCGCCGCGCCGTGCACCAACGCTTTGCATTTCGCGGCGCTGCTTTCATAATCAGAGCACTGGAAAATCTATGCTGACCTGGGACGAAGAAGTCAATCCCTCATCGCCAACACAACTGGACAGCGGTCTCCCCACAAACCGCCTGGTGGATCAACCGCCCGCGCCATTCCAGACACCCGCCTTGCCAACCCCTACGGCCACAGCGCCCGCTGGCATTGCGCCGGCAGCTCCCGCATCTGTAGCGCCGCAAAGCCGCCGCGTGAACGCCGCCGACAAGCGCATCATCAATGGCCAGACCGACGTCAACCAGCTGGTGCCGTTCAAATACAAATGGGCCTGGGAAAAATACCTGGCCACCTGCGCCAACCACTGGATGCCGCAAGAGGTGAACATGACGCGCGACATCGCGTTGTGGAAGGACCCGAATGGCCTGACCGAAGACGAGCGCCGCATCGTCAAGCGCAACCTCGGCTTTTTCGTGACGGCCGACTCGCTGGCCGCCAACAACATCGTGCTGGGCACCTACCGCCATATCACCGCGCCCGAGTGCCGCCAGTTCCTGCTGCGCCAGGCCTTCGAGGAGGCCATCCACACGCACGCCTACCAGTACATCGTCGAATCGCTGGGCCTGGACGAGGGCGAGATCTTCAACGCCTACAACGAAGTGCAGTCGATCCGCGACAAGGACGAGTTCCTGCTTCCGTTCATCGAGGCCATCAGCGACCCGCACTTCCACACCGGAACGCATGAAAACGACCAGACCCTGCTCAAGTCGCTGATCGTTTTCGCGTGCCTCATGGAAGGCCTGTTCTTCTATGTCGGCTTCACGCAGATCCTCGCGCTGGGCCGGCAGAACAAGATGACGGGCGCCGCCGAGCAGTACCAGTACATCCTGCGCGACGAGTCCATGCACTGCAATTTCGGCATCGACCTGATCAACCAGCTCAAGCTCGAAAATCCGCACCTCTGGAGCGCCGAGTTCAAGGACGAGATCAAGGCCTTGTTCATGAAGGCCGTGGAGCTGGAATACAAGTACGCGGAAGACACCATGCCGCGCGGCGTGCTGGGCATGAATGCCTCGATGTTCAAGGGCTACCTGCGCTACATCGCCAACCGCCGGGCCACGCAAATCGGCCTCGAAACCCTCTTCCCCAACGAAGAAAACCCGTTCCCCTGGATGAGCGAGATGATCGACCTGAAGAAGGAACGCAATTTCTTCGAAACCCGTGTCATCGAGTACCAGACGGGCGGAGCCCTGTCCTGGGACTGAGTGCAACGCACCGCATACCGCCCATGGCTTTGCTTTCCACGCCCCGCACCACAGCACTTCGTGCTGGCGCGCGCGGCGTCCCCGTGTTCATGGCAATGGACGCTTGTTCCATTGCCATGGATCGCTTCGTGCCCACAGCAGGCAGGAAGTGCTCTTTGCTCATTGACCGAAGGAGAACATGATGGCAACTGCAAAAAAACCGGCCGCCAAGAAGGCCGCACCTGCAAAGAAAACTGCACCCGCCACGAAGGCATCGGCATCCGCCACCACGACTGCAGCCACCAAGTCCGCTGCAGTGAAAACGGCCGCGCCAGCAGCCAAGACGGCCGCCAAGCAGGCAGCTCCAGCCAAAATCGCAACCCCCGCCAAGAAGGCGGCGGCTCCCGCCAAGGCTGCACCGGCCAAGAAGGCCGCAGCGGCCAAAAAATCCGTGGCCGCCCAGAAGTCGGCACCGGCAACAAAGGCGGCGGCGACCCCTGCCAAGAAGGCTGCGGCTCCTGCCAAAAAGGCCGCTGCTCCTGTGAAGAAGGCCGCTGCTCCTGCGAAGAAAGCCACCGCACCGGCGAAAAAGACCGACGCAGCCCAAAAGACTGCAGCGCCCGCCAAGAAAGCTGCAGCATCTGCCAAGACAGCCGCACCTGCCAAGAAAGCTGCAGCACCTGCCAAGACAGGCGCACCTGCCAAGAAAGTGACGGCCGCCAAGGCCCCGGCCCAAAAGGCTGCAGCCACACCCTCCGCCGCGCCGGCCAAGAAGGCCGCAGCAGCGCCCAAGGCAGCAGCGCAAACAGAGCCTTCGATGAAAAAAGCGGTCGCAGCCAAGAAGTCGGCCAAGACTCCAGCCGCTGCTCCTGCGGCGCAGACTACGCTCAACCCCCAGGCAGCCTGGCCCTTCCCTACGGGCACCAAACCCTGAGAGAGCGCGCTCCACGCAAAAACCCGGTGTTCTGGCACCGGGTTTTTTTGTGCCTGATCAGGAAATCGAAGCGTCCAAAACGTAATTTTGGGGACCGCGCCGGGCAATCTTGAGTGCGCCCAGGCGGTTGCCCAGCTCGGCACAGCGCGCCAGGGACCAGCCTTGCTCCAAGCCAAACAGCAGCGCGCCGCGCCAGGCATCGCCGCAGCCCGTGGGGTCGACGATTTGCTCGGGCACCGCCGCGGCGACGTGCTCCTTCTCGCCATCGACCCACACGTCGCACCCCTCCCCTGCCAACGTGACGACCAGGCCGCGGACCTTGCGCGAAATGTCTGCCAGGCTCCAGCCGGTGCGCTCGCACAGCATCTTGCCCTCGTAGTCGTTCACCGCCACCCAGCTGGCCTGCTCGACAAACCGCGCCAGCTCCTCGGCATTGAACATGGGCAGGCCCTGGCCCGGGTCGAACACGAACGGAATGCCCGCGGCCACGAACTGTGCCGCGTGCTGCAGCATGGCGTCCCGCCCGTCGGGCGCAATGATGCCCAGGCGCACGCCGACCAGCCCGGCATCGATGCGGTTGGCGTGGGCCTGCATCATTGCACCGGGGTGGAACGCGGTGATCTGGTTGTTGTCGCGGTCGGTCATGATCATCGCCTGCGCAGTGTAGGTGTCTTCCACCTGCCGCACGTGGGCGGTGCTGATGCCCAGGGAATGCAGGCGTTCGAGGTATTCCGCACCATCGCTGCCCAGCGCCGCCATGGGCAAGGGCTCGCCGCCCAGCAGCTTGAGGCTGTAGGCAATGTTGCCTGCACAGCCGCCAAAGTCCCGGCGCAGCGACGGCACCAGGAACGACACGTTCAAGATGTGAAGCTGATCGGGCAGGATCTGCTCGGCAAAGCGTCCCTCGAAGGTCATGATGGTGTCAAACGCCAGGGAACCGCAAATCAAGACTGCCATACCAAAGTTCTTTTCAGGCCAAAGCCATTTCAGGGATAAAAAGCCACCACCCGGTACCCTGCGATGCGCACATTGTCCAGGGCCACGTTCACCTGCAGACTCGCACTCCAATCGCCCAGGGCGGGCAACTCGGGCGGTGCTGCCAGGTCCTGGGGCAACAGCACACGCCGCAGCACCGGCTGGTCTTGTGCATCGGTAAGCGTCAGCTCCACGGCCGGCATCGCGAGCGCCCGGTTGGAGCGGTTCTTGAGCGCCAGCGAAAATTGGTAGGTTTCGCCGCGCAGCCGGTTGAAGGACGAGCTGTCGACCACCACCGAAGTGATCTGCCGATAGGCCTCGACGCGGCACTGCAGTGGCACACACAAACCCTGCAGGAACGGACGCCACTGGGGCCGGGCCGCAGCGATGAAATCGCGCTGCTGCACCGCCATCTGCAATACCAGCGCACACAGCAGGACCACGCCCGCCAGGCTCAGCCCCACACGCACAGCGGGTCGGCGCCAGAAGGCCTGGCGGCGCGCCATGCGCACAAAGGAAGGCTCGGCGTTCGCGCTCGCGCCCTCGGTGGGCATGGGTTCGGGTTCGCCTGCGCTGGACACCCCATCGCCAGCGGCCAGCGGCACGTCTTCCGGCAAGCGCAGGGCCTGTTGCGCACCGTGCAAAGAAGCCGGCTCCCCTGGAGCGTCCGGCGGTGTGTCTGCGTCCAGTGGCCCGCCCTCAAAACCGCCGACTGCGTGCTCGGTCTCGGTCTCTGGCTCCAGTTCCGGCTCTGGCTTTGGCTCGGAATCGCCCGACAGCGCCGGGATCTCGGGTTCGTCCAGCAGCGCCGTCGGCAGTTCGTACCCTGCTGGGGGCAAGGGCTCCTGTGCCGGCGCTGCAGCGTCCGGCGGCCGCAGGTCCAGCGCGCCTTCTGGTGGAGGCGGCACGGCGCTGTCTGGCGCCGGCGGCAGGGTCCACGCGAATGGTGTCGGCAAGGGAGGCGGCGCATTCCCTTCCGGGAGCCCAGCAACGACGGCGGGAGTGTCCGGGAAAGCCGGCGCCTCGGGCCCAGGCATGGCAGGGCTTCGTGCCGAACCCCACACGCGCGGCGTCTCGGCGGAAGGCGCAGGCTGCGGCAGTGACTGCATGCGGCCCAGTGGCAGATCGGGCATCAGCGCCGAGGCTGGCACCAGCTGCAGATGCTCGGACGCGTCGAACACCCGCTGGCAATGGCCACAGCGCACCCACCCGTCGGAAATGCGGAGTTGGTCCGCAACAACCTTGAAATGGGTCGCGCAGGACGGGCAGCGGGTGATCTGGCTCATCGGCTGGGGATTGTAGGGGGCCGCGGTGCACGCCCCCCGCTGCGCCTCAGCGCGAAGCCGTCATGAGGATCCAGCCGTCCTCGGTGTCTGCCACCGAGAGCGCGACCCAAGGGGCATAAGCTTCTTGGAGTTCCTGGGCCTGCCGCTCCAGAATGCCGGCCAGCACCAGACTGCCGCCCGGTGCAACGTGCGCACACAGCAACGGTGCCAGCACCTTGAGCGGTGTCGCGAGGATGTTGGCCAGCACCGTCTGGTAGGCGCCAGAGGCCTTGTCGGGCAGGCCCGCATGCAATTGGACGCCATTGGCCTGCGCGTTGTAGGCGGTGGACTCGACGGCGGCAGGATCGATGTCGACGGCATCGATGTCGGTGGCGCCAAACTTGGCCGCGCCAATCGCCAAGATGCCCGAGCCGCAGCCGTAGTCGAGCACGCGTCCCAGGCCGGGCGTCGCTGCGCCGTGGCGCGCGATCCAGCGCAGGCACATGCGCGTCGTCGGGTGCGTGCCGGTGCCGAACGCCAGGCCCGGATCCAGCCGGATCGCACGCTTGGCCTGGGCGGGCGGCTCGTGCCAGGTCGGAACGATCCAAAAATCGGGCGTGATGTCCACGGGCGCGAACTGCGACTGCGTCAGCCGCACCCAGTCCTGGTCGGGCACCGCCGCCACGCCCAGCGCCTGGCAGCCGGCAAAAAAATCCTGCGCCACCAGCAACGCCAATGCCTCGCGCGCGGCCGCCTCCTGCGCAAACAGGGCCACCACGCGGCTGCGCTGCCAGCCGTCCTTGGGCGGCGGCATGCCGGGCTCGCCGAACAGCGCTTGCTCGGCGTCGGTCTGCGCGTCGGCGTCCTCCACCGAAACGCTCAGGGCGTCGAGGGCGTCGAGCGCCTCGCTCACCGCTTCGACCCGGTCTTCCGGGCACATCAGGCTCAATTCATACATGGCATTGCGCCTCCTCTGCAGCAAAGAAAAGCGGACCCGCACCGCTGAAGAGGGCGTGGATCCGCGGCAAGAGCTGGCGGCAATCAGCGCTGGCGCTGGGACAGCCACTCTTCCAGGTAATGGATGTTGGTGCCGCCGGCGATGAACTTGGCATCCACCATGATCTCGCGGTGCAACGCCACGTTGGTGTGGATGCCTTCGATCACGGTCTCGGACAGGGCCGTGCGCATGCGCGCCAGGGCCTGCTCGCGCGTGTCGCCGTGCACGATGATCTTGCCGATCATCGAGTCGTAGTTTGGCGGCACGTAGTAGTTCGTATAGACATGCGAATCGACGCGCACGCCAGGCCCACCGGGTGCGTGCCAGGTGGTGATGCGCCCCGGCGACGGAATGAACTTGTAGGGATCTTCGGCGTTGATGCGGCACTCGATGGCGTGGCCGCGGATCTCGATCTGGCGCTGCGTGAAAGGCAGCTTTTCACCGGCGGCGACCATGATCTGCGTGCGCACGATGTCCACGCCCGTGATCCATTCGGTCACCGGGTGCTCGACCTGCACACGCGTGTTCATCTCGATGAAATAGAACTCACCGTTTTCGTAGAGGAACTCGAAGGTGCCCGCACCGCGGTAGCCGATCTTCTTGCAGGCCGCGACGCAGCGCTCGCCGATGCGCTCGATGAGCTTGCGCGGAATGCCGGGCGCCGGCGCCTCTTCGACCACCTTCTGGTGGCGCCGCTGCATCGAACAGTCGCGCTCGCCCAGATACACCGCATTGCGGTGCTTGTCCGCAATGATCTGGATTTCAATGTGGCGCGGGTTCTGCAGGAATTTTTCCATGTAGACCGCCGGATTGCCAAACGCGGCACCGGCCTCGGCCTTGGTCATCTGCACGGCATTGACCAGGGCCGCCTCGGTGTGCACCACGCGCATGCCACGGCCACCGCCGCCGCCCGCGGCCTTGATGATGACCGGGTAGCCAATCGCCTTGGCAATGCGGCGGATCTGCACCGGATCGTCGGGCAGCTCGCCGTCCGACCCCGGCACGCAGGGCACGCCCGCGCGGATCATGGCCTGCTTGGCCGACACCTTGTCGCCCATCATGCGGATGTTTTCGGACGTGGGACCGATGAACTGGAAGCCGCTCTTTTCCACGCGCTCGGCAAAGTCCGCGTTCTCGCTCAAGAAGCCGTATCCCGGGTGGATGGCCTCGGCATCGGTCACCTCGGCGGCCGAGATGATGGCCGGCATGTTGAGGTACGACAGCGGCGATGGCGCAGGTCCGATGCACACGGCTTCTTCGGCCAGCTTGATGTATTTGGCATCGCGGTCGGCCTCGGAATAGACCATCACCGCCTTGATGCCGAGCTCTTGGCAGGCGCGCTGGATGCGCAGGGCGATTTCGCCGCGGTTGGCAACAAGAATCTTCTTGAACATACCGTGCTTACTCGATCACAAACAGCGGCTGGCCGTATTCCACGGCCTGGCCGTTTTCGCCGAGGATGCGCGTGATGGTGCCCGACTTGTCGGCCTCGATCTCGTTGAGGATCTTCATCGCCTCGATGATGCAGATGGTCTCGCCTTCCTTGACCACGCTGCCCACTTCCACGAACGACTTGGCGCCGGGGCTCGACGCACGGTAGAACGTGCCCACCATGGGCGACTTGACGACATGGCCTGTGGGTGCAGCGGCGGCGGGAGCGGGCAATTCGGCGACCGGCGCGGCGGCGGGCGCGGCAACAGGTGCCGCCACAGGTGCGGGCACATACTGCTGCACCACCGTGCCGCCGCTCTTGACGATGCGCACCTTGCCCTCGGCCTCGGTGATTTCGAGTTCGGACACATTCGACTCGGACACGAGGTCAATGAGGGTTTTGAGTTTTCGCAAATCCATGGGGACTCCAACGGCTAAGAATCTGAAGAGGGCGCGAATTTACTCCAAATTCGCCCTACTCAAGTCTTCTCAACACATTTCTGATTAAAAGAGATGACTGCCAAACCGCATCGGGGCTCGGCAATCGGACACCGACCTCAGCGCATGGCAGCCCATTGCTGCAGGTCTTGCGGCGTCACCTGGCCCATTTTACGGTGCAGCACCTGGCCATCGGCGCCGAACACGACGGTGAATGGCAATCCGCCCGTCAGGTTGCCGAGCGCGCGCGACAGGTCCGTGCCGCCAAGGCCCGCCATTCCCACCGGAAAGTCGAGCGGCAAGCGGCCCAGAAAAGTGCGCACCGCAGAAGGCTGGTCCACGGCCAGCCCGAGCACCTGCCAGCCCTGGGCCGCGTTGTCGCGGAAGAACGTGTTCAGCAAGGGCAGCTCGGCAATGCATGGCGGGCACCAGGTGGCCCAGAAGTTCAGCAGCAAGGGCTTGCCCTGGAACGCCTGCATGCTCAGCTCCGCGCCCTCGGGGGTGCGGAACGCCTCGCCCCACAGCGCTTGCTGCGCCCCCGGTTCGACCGCATGGGGCTGGAACTTCCACCAGGCCCAACCGGCGCCCCCCAGGCCTGCGGCGGCAGCCACACCGGCATACATCAGCTGGCGCCGGCGCGCGCTGAACGCGGCCGGGCCGGCCTGGGGCCCGGAATCCGGGGGAAAAGGCATGTTGCTCACAAATTGGGCTCCAGGAAAAACCGGCGCACCGCGGCCAGGTCGCCGCGCGGTGTGCGCCCGCGCGCATCGGGCCGCAGGGCCCCGCGCAGGTCGTCCAGGTCGTAGATCAGCAGGTGCACCCCCACGACCGTTTTCAGTTCGGGAACGGGGCTGCCCACACTCAGCGCCTCCACGGATTTGCCGTGCAAGCCGGAGACGGTTTGCGGCTCGTAGTCGATGCCGTGGTCAATCAGCGCAATCTCAGCCGATTTGGAGTCATCGCAAAACAACTGCAGATAAATATCCGACAACCGCGTCGCCGTGCCGTGCCAGACCGCGCCGCCCAGGTGCGGGCGAAACGCGGCCATGCGCTCCATCCAGACCAGCGCCAGGCGCCGCAGCGCGTGCAACTCGTTCGGCTGGGTGTCGGCACAGAACAGCGCGATGTGCTCGCGCACCGCGTCTTCGACCTGCTGGTTGTCGGGCAGGGCCGTGCGCGACGGCAGGGCCAGCTGCTGGAGCGCGCGCCGCTTGGCCGGACCGTATTCCAGGCCCTCCTCGACCACCAGGCTGGCGGCCGCACGGGCGATTTCGGAGGCGATGGACGTGTTCATGGCAAGGCTTTGAGCACCGCATTGTGCCGTCCCGTCCGCGTGCGCCCTGCCCCGCGTGCCCAACGGCCCTGCGCCGCGCAGGCCCTTGGACCCACGGGCGGCCGCCGCATTACTCCCGTTTTCATAGCTGCGAACGCTTACCAGAAGAGCGCTGCAGGCCATTTTTGCCAAAACCTTAGAATCGGCACCCATGCATATACACATCCTGGGCATCTGCGGCACGTTCATGGGGGGCCTGGCGGCGCTGGCGCGCGAGGCCGGGCACAAGGTCACGGGCTGCGACGCCGGTGTCTACCCGCCGATGAGCGACCAGCTGCGCGCCCTCGGCATCGATCTGATCGAAGGCTTTGGCGCCGAGCAGCTGGCGCTGGCGCCCGACATGTTCGTCGTCGGCAACGTGGTCTCGCCGCGCGCGCCTGCCCGACGGCAGCGCCAAGTTCCCGCTGATGGACGCCATCCTGGATGCGGGCGCGCCCTACACCAGCGGACCGCAGTGGCTGGCCGAACACGTGCTGCAGGGCCGCCATGTGCTGGCGGTGGCCGGCACGCACGGCAAGACCACGACCACTTCGATGCTGGCCTGGATCCTCGAATCGCGCCGGACTGCAGCCGGGCTTCCTGGTGGGCGGCGTGCCGCTGAACTTCGGCGTGTCGGCGCGCCTCGGTGCGCCCGTGCGCCCGACGGCGGGCGGCGGGCCGCTCGCCACGGCCCCGCTGTTCGTGATCGAGGCGGACGAATACGACACCGCATTTTTCGACAAGCGCAGCAAGTTCGTGCACTACCGCCCGCGCACCGCGGTGCTGAACAACCTGGAGTTCGACCACGCCGACATCTTTGACGATCTCGCTGCCATCGAGCGCCAGTTCCACCATCTGGTGCGCACCGTGCCGCCCACGGGCCGCGTGGTCGTGAACGGCCTCGAAGAGAGCCTGGCGCGCGTGCTGCACGCAGGGCTGCTGGAGCGAACGTGCGCAGCTTCGGGACGGCGGTGAGCGATTTCAGCGCGCACGGCGAGCCCCAGGCGTTCGACGTGCTGCGCCGCGGCGAGCGCGTGGCCCGCGTCGAGTGGGCGCTGACCGGCGTGCACAACCAGCTGAATGCGCTGGCGGCCATCGCCGCGGCGCGACCATGTGGGCGTGGCGCCAGCCGAGGCGGCGGCCGCGCTGGCCACGTTCCAGAACGTGCGCCGGCGCATGGAACTGCGCGGCACGGTCGCGCGGCGGCACTCACGGTGTACGACGACTTTGCGCACCACCCCACGGCCATCCGCACCACGCTCGACGGCCTGCGCCGCAGCCTCGGCCGGCCGCGGCGCGCATCCTGGCGGTGTTCGAGCCGCGCAGCAACACCATGAAGCTGGGCGCGATGAAGGCGCAGCTGCCCTGGAGCCTGGAAGCGGCCGACCTGGCGTTCTGCCATACGGGCGGGCTGGACTGGGACGCGGCCGAAGCGCTGCAGCCGCTCGGCGTCGGCCCCGGGCAGCGCGCCCAGGTCGCGCCCGACATGGACCAGCTGCTGCGCCAGGTGCTGGCGGCGGCGCAGCCGGGCGACCACATCGTCTGCATGAGCAATGGCGGCTTTGGCGGCATCCACGCGCGCCTGCTGGACGCGCTGCAGTCGCGCTGAAGCGCCCTGCGCGGCGCGGCGGCCGCGCCCCGGGTGGCCCCGCGTCCAGGCAGCCCTCTCATGCTATTAAAAACAGAGCAATCAGTGCGCAGCCAGGCAAGCGCCAGAGCCTTATTTCATCAATAACTGATGGCCATGGACGGCACGTCCACGCGCACGATCGGTTTGGCCAGCGCGGCCGTGGTGGCACGCGCGAAGTCGGCCGACCAGACCGGATCGGCCAGCAAGGGCGCACCGGCTGCGCGCGCCACCGTGAGCACCTTGTCGGCCAGCAGCACTTTGCCGCTCGCGCGCAGCGGCTCGCAGTCCAGCCGCATGAACTGCTCGTCGAGCCAGCGGCGCCCTTCCTCGTTGGCCATGGGCGCCTTGCCCGCGAGGTCAAACCGGTACTCTTCGCGGGCCGACAGGGTGACAGAGACTTCGCTGTGCATGGAGCATCCTTGTGATGGTGGGCTGGACTTTTGAGCTTACACCGGCGCCGCGGCGCGCTCGCGCCGCGCCTGCACGGCGGCGGCCAGTTCGCCGAGCGTCTGCAGCGACTCGTCCCAGCCCAGGCAGGCATCGGTGATGCTCTTGCCGTATTCCAGGCGCGGCGGGCTCGTCCTTGCCGGGCGTGAACTTCTGCGCGCCGGCGTTCAGGTGGCTCTCGATCATCACGCCGAACACGCGGCGCGAGCCGCCGGCGATCTGCGCCGCGATGTCGCGCGCCACCTCGATCTGCTTTTCGTGCTGCTTGCTGCTGTTGGCGTGGCTGCAGTCGACCATCAGCGTGGCGCGGCAGCTTGGCCGCGTCCAGGTCCTTGCAGGCGGCGGCGACGCTGGCCGCGTCGTAGTTGGGCGCCTTGCCGCCGCGCAGGATGACGTGGCAGTCGTGGTTGCCGTTGGTCTGCACGATGGCGACCTGGCCGTTCTTGTGCACCGACAGGAAGTGGTGGCCGCGCGCCGCCGCCTGGATGGCGTCGGTGGCGATGCGGATGTTGCCGTCGGTGCCGTTCTTGAAGCCGATCGGCGCCGACAGGCCCGAGGCCAGTTCGCGGTGCACCTGGCTTTCGGTGGTGCGCGCGCCGATCGCGCCCCAGGCGATCAGGTCGCCGATGTACTGCGGCGAGATCACGTCGAGGAACTCGCTGCCCGCCGGCAGGCCCAGGCGGTTGATGTCGATCAGCAGCTGGCGCGCGATGCGCAGGCCCTCGTCGATGCGGTAGCTCTCGTCGAGGTAGGGGTCGTTGATCAGGCCCTTCCAGCCGACCGTGGTGCGCGGCTTCTCGAAGTACACGCGCATCACGATTTCCAGCGTGTCGGCGTACTTGCGCGCGCGCGGCCTTCAGGCGGCGCGCGTAGTCGAGCGCGGCGGCCGGGTCGTGGATCGAGCACGGGCCGATGACCACCAGCAGGCGGTCGTCCTTGCCCGCCATGATGTTGTGGATGCTGCTTGCGGGTGCTGGGTGATCAGCGTCTCGACCGGCGTGCCCGCGGATCGGGAAGAAGCGGATCAGATGTTCGGGAGGAGGCAACACGGTGATGTCCTTGATGCGTTCGTCGTCGGTCTGGCTGGTTTTCTCGACGCTCGCATACCAGGCATCGCTGGCGGGGGTGGCTTGTGGCGTCATGGTACGCTTCCTCTCGGTGGATGGAACGAGAAATCGGCGGGGCAAAAAAAAAACCGCCGGGCTTTGCAGCGCCGGCGGTTTGTGGGAGGGTCGTTGCGTGTGCTTGCGCGCTCGGCCTCTCTTCCGCCGGGGACCGAGAACCAAAAGTAGCCAAAAATAAAAAGCGCGGCGCAGTGGCATGGCGGCCAATGTAGCACAGTCTCGCCGCAGTGCAGCACGTGAAAATCGGGCCGCAGCGGCCTGGCCATGCGCTCAGCGGCGCGGGCGCGGCCTCCACCACGCACGCAGCCGCGTCCAGGGCGATGGCGTGCGCACCGCGCGAGGATGGGCCGACCTCGCTGTCGAGCCCCGCGCCCTGCTCGTAGACGTCGATCAGCAGCAAGCCCTCGCCCAGCGTGCGCCAGGCCAGCAGCTCCATGCGGTCGAACCGCGCGCCTTCGCGGCGGCTGCGGCCGTGCAGCGCCTGTTGCCAGGCCTGGACAGCACCCAGCAGTTCGCGCAGCGCGCTCTGGTAGGCGCCCAGCGCGTGCATTCCGTGCCAGGCCGACCCCAGGCCCGTCAGAAACAGCTGGTGCTGCTGCACGCCCTGGGCGAGCGCCTGGGCGGCACCCGTGATGGCGGCGGTGTCGCGGCGTGCGCGGCGCGCCCGCACGGCCGCGTCGACGCGCTCGGCCAGCGCGCCCACGCTGTCACGCAGCGGGCGCGTCTCCTCGTCCGCCAGGCCGTGGCGCAGCCACTGGCTGAGGCCGTCCCACGACTGCACACTTGGAGAGGAACGCAACACGGTCAGGGCCGCAAGGGAGCGCCGCAGGCCCGCAGCGCCCTTGCGTTCAGGCGGTGCCGCCGACGGTCAGGCCGTCGATGCGCAGCGTGGGCTGGCCCACGCCGACCGGCACGCTCTGGCCTTCCTTGCCGCAGGTGCCGACGCCGGTGTCGAGCGCCATGTCGTTGCCGATCATGTGACGCGCGTCGAGCGCATCGGGGCCGTTGCCGACGATGGTCGCGCCCTTGACCGGGTACAGGATCTTGCCGTTCTCGACCCAGTAGGCTTCGCTGGCCGAGAACACGAACTTGCCGGAGGTGATGTCGACCTGGCCGCCGCCGAAGTTGGTGGCGTACAGGCCCTTCTTGATGCTGGCGACGATCTCCTGCGGGTCCTTGTCGCCGCCCAGCATGTAGGTGTTGGTCATGCGCGGCATCGGCATGTGCGCATAGCTCTCGCGCCGGCCGTTGCCGGTGGGCCGACGCCCATCAGGCGGGCGTTCATCGAGTCCTGGATGTAGCCCTTGCAGGATGCCGTCCTCGATCAGCACGTTGCGCTGGCTGGCATTGCCCTCGTCGTCGACGTTGAGCGAGCCGCGGCGGTCGGCGATGGTGCCGTCGTCCAGCACGGTCACGCCCTTGGCCGCCACGCGCTGGCCGATGCGGCCCAGAAGGCGCTCGAGCCCTTGCGGTTGAAGTCGCCCTCCAGGCCGTGGCCGATGGCCTCGTGCAGCAGGATGCCGGGCCAGCCCGGGCCGAGCACCACGGTCATCTCGCCGGCCGGCGCCGGGCGCGATTCGAGGTTGATCAGCGCCGCGTTGACGGCCTCGTCGACGTACTCGCGCAATCTGCTCGTCGTCGAAATAGGCCAGGCCGAAGCGGCCGCCGCCGCCGCCCGAGCCGACCTCGCGGCGGCCGTTCTGCTCGGCGATCACCGTGACCGACAGGCGCACCAGCGGGCGCACGTCGGCCGCCAGCGTGCCGTCGGCACGCGCCACCAGCACCACGTCGTATTCGCTGGCCAGGCCGGCCATGACCTGCGCGACGCGCGGGTCCTTGGCGCGGGCCAGCTGCTCGACCTTTCCGAGCAGCTCCACCTTGGCCGTGCTGTCGAGCGTGGAGATCGGGTCGACGCCGTCGTAGAGCGAGCGGCTGGCCGCGATCTTGCGCGCCGGCACCTTGACGCGCGCCGTCTGCGGCGCGGCCGAGAGATCGACGCGCACCGTGCGCGCCGCGTCGAGCAGCGAGGCCTCGGAGATGTCGTCGGAATAGGCGAAGGCCGTCTTCTCGCCGCTGACGGCGCGCACGCCCACGCCCTGGTCGATGCTGAAGCTGCCGGTCTTGACGATGCCCTCTTCCAGGCTCCAGCCTTCGCTGCGCGTGTACTGGAAGTAGAGGTCGGCGTCGTCCACCTGGTGCGCGCGTGATCTCGGCCAGCGCGCGCGCCAGGTGCGCTTTCGTCGAGGCCGAAGGGCGTGAGCAGCAGCTCACGGGCGATGGCGAGGCGCTCGATGGTGGGTTCGCGCTGCGGCGCGCCAGAGGAAGAACGGGAGGTCATCGGGCCATTCTAGGGGCGCGCTGAAACCCGCGCCGCGCCGGGGCCGCCGCTGTGCGGCAGCCCGGCGTGGCCGGTCACAGCACCGGCGGCGGCGGCTGGGCCGGCTGGCGCTGCGTGCGCGCAATCGACATCAGGATGCCCAGCGCCAGCCCCAGCGTGACCATGGCCGTGCCGCCATAGCTGATGAAGGGCAGCGGCACGCCCACCACCGGCAGGATGCCGCTGACCATGCCCATGTTCACGAAGGCGTAGGTGAAGAAGATCATGGTCACGGCGCCCGCCAGCAGGCGCGAGAACAGCGTGGGCGCGCTCCGACCGCGATCGCCAGCCCGCGCAAGATCAGGAAGCATGAAGGCGCACGATCAGGAACAGGTTGCCGACCAGGCCGAACTCTTCGGAATAGGCGGCAAAGATGAAGTCGGTGGTGCGCTCGGGGATGAACTCCAGGTGCGTCTGCGTGCCCTGCATGAAGCCCTTGCCGCAGACGCCGCCCGAGCCGATGGCGATCATGCCCTGGATGATGTGGAAGCCCTTGCCCAGCGGGTCCTGCGTCGGATCGAGCAGCGTGCAGATGCGCTGCTGCTGGTAGTCGTGCAGCACCGACCAGCGCACGCCGTCGGCGCACAGCTGCGGCTCGAACGCCACGATCAGCGCCGACGGCCACGGCGCCGAGCAGCACCGGCGGCACGATCAGCTTCCAGGGCAGGCCGGCAAAGAAGATCACCGACAGCCCCGCCGCCAGCACCAGCAGCGAGGTGCCCAGGTCGGGCTGCTTCATGATCAGGCCCACCGGCACCACCAGCAGCACCGCCGCCGACCACGAAGTCGAGCGGCCGCAGCTGCCCTTCGCGCTTCTGGAACCACCAGGCCAGCATCAGCGGCATGGCGATCTTGAGGATTTCGCTGGGCTGGATCACCACGCCCACGTTGATCCAGCGCTGCGCGCCCTTCTTGGTGATGCCGAACAGCGCCACCGCGATCAGCAGCGCCACGCCCAGCGATGTAGAGCGGCACGGCGAAGGCCATGAGGCGCTGCGGCGGCACCTGCGCCACCACGAACATGATGACGCCGCGGCAAGCAGCATGTTGCGGCCGTGGTCGACGAAGCGCGTGCCATGGTCGAAGCCCGACGAATACATGGTCAGCAGGCCCGCCGCCGGCCAGCAGGCAGCACCGCGAAAGCAGCGGCCCGTCGAAGCCCTGGAACAGGGGCAGCGATGCGCTGCGAGCAGCGGAAGGCTTGGTCGAAGACGGCGGACATGGGCGCGCGATTATCCCCGCGGCCGCCGCCTATCCGATGGCCGCGCCATGCCGCCACCACCCACCTGCTCTACCTCCACGGTTTTCGCTCCTCGCCCCAATCGACCAAGGCGCGGCTGATGGCGCGACTTCGTGGCCCGCCACCACCCGGGCGTGCAGTGGTGGTGCCCGCAGCTGCCGCCCTCGCCGCGCGAGGCGATGGAGCATGGTGATGCGCGGGCATCGCCGGCTGGCCGCGCGCCCGCATGGCCGTGGTCGGCTCGTCGCTGGGCGGCTTCTACGCCACCTAGGTGGCCGCGCAAACCGGCTGCCGCGCGGTGCTGCTGAACCCCGCCGTGAACCCGGCGCGCGACCTGGCACGCCACATCGGCGACCAGACGGCCTGGCACGACCCGGCCGAGCACTTCTATTTCGAGCCCGAGTACATCGACGAGCTGCGCGCGCTCGACGTGCGCGGCCGCTGCGCCGCCCGGAGCGCTACTTCGCGATCGTCGCCAAGGGCGACGAAGTGCTCGACTGGCGCGAGATGACGGCCCGCTACCCGCGGCAGCCGCATCCAGCTGCTCGAAGGCGGCGACCATGCGCTGTCGGATTTCGAGACGGCGCACCTGCGACGAGGTGGTCGGCCTTCCTCGACCCCGTCTGAGGCCGCGCCCGCCCCGGCGCCGCCCGGGCCGCATGGGACAATCCTGCGCCATGTTTGTATTGTTCGAAGAAGCCGGCAAGTACCTGGGCGGCCGCGTCCTGTCCGAGGCCGAAGCCTCGGCCCAGGTCGAGCTCGACACCGGCAAGCGGGTCAAGGTCAAGGCCGCCAACATCGTGCTGCGCTTCGAGAAGCCGGCGCCCGCCGAGCTGATGGCCGAGGCGCAGCGCCGCTGGCCGCCGACCATCGAGCTGGACCTGGCCTGGGAATTCGCGCCCGAGGGCGAGTTCGGCTTTGCCGACCTGGCGCGCCGACTATTTCAGGACAACGCCACGCTGGCCCAGCAGGCCGGCGCGCTGCTGGCGCCTGTTCGAGGCGCCGCACTACTTCCGCCGCGCCGGCAAGGGCCGCTTCAAGAAGGCGCCGGCCGAGATCCTGCAGCAGGCGCTGGCCGCCATCGAGAAGAAAAAGCAGGTGCTGGCCCAGATCGCCGAATGGGCCCAGGCAGCTGGCCGCAGGGCGACTGCCCGCCGCCGATCCGCGAGCAGCTCTACAAGATCCTGTTCAAGCCCGACAAGAACGCGCCCGAATACAAGGCCGTGGTCGAGGCCAGCCGCGCCACGCACACCGCGCCGCTGGAACTGCTGCAAAAGGCCGGCGCCATCGATTCGGCCTACCAGTTCCACTGGAAGCGCTTCCTGTTCGAGAACTTCCCCAAGGGCACGGGCTTCCCGCCGCTGCAGGCGCCCGCAGCCACCGGACGACCTGCCGCTGGCGCCGGTGCAGGCCTTCTCGATCGACGACTCGCAGACCACCGAGATCGACGACGCGCTGTCGGTGCAGGGCCTGGGCAGCGGCACCGTGGTGCGTCGGCATCCACATCGCCGCGCCGGGCCTGGCGCTGGCGCCGGGCGGCGCGATCGACCAGGTGGCGCGCCACGCGCCTGTCCACGGTCTACATGCCGGGCTACAAGATCACCATGCTGCCCGACGAGGTGGTGCAGACCTACACGCTGCGACGAAGGGCCGCGACAGCCCGGCCGTGTCGCTGTACGCGACCTTCGACGAGGCCACGCTGGCGATCACCGGCACCGAGACCAAGCTCGAGCGCGTGCCGATCGGCGCCAACCTGCGCCACGACCAGCTCGACGCACATCGTCACCGAAGCCTGGCTGGCCGACCCGTCGATTCACAGCGAAAACACGCCCGCAGCCGCTCGCCGGACCTGCGCGAGCCGCTGTCCTTCCTGTACCGCCTGGCCAAGCAGCCTGAAGGCGCAGCGCGAGGTGGTGCGCGGCAAGCCCGAGAACTTCAACCGGCCCGACTACAACTTCCGCCTGGTCGGCAACGACGGCGCCGAGCCCAACGGCAACGAGCAGGTGCAGATCGGCACGCGCCAGCGCGGCGCGCCGCTCGACCTGATCGTGGCCGAGGCCATGATCCTGGCCAACAGCACCTGGGGCAACTGGCTGGGCGAGCTCGGCGTGCCCGGCCTCTACCGCAGCCAGGCCAGCCTGGCGCCGGGCGTGAAGGTGCGCATGGGCACCAAGGCGCTGCCGCACGCGGGCATCGGCGTGAAGAGCTACGCCTGGAGCACCTCGCCGCTGCGCCGCTACACCGACCTGGTGAACCAGTGGCAGATCATCGCCGGCGCGCGCCACGGCAAGACCGCCGCGCTGGCCGCGCCGTTCAAGCCCAAGGACGCCGACCTGTTCTCGATCCTCTCGGGCTTCGACGCCGCCTACAGCGCCTACAACGGCTACCAGGCCGGCATGGAGCGCTTCTGGACGCTCAAGTACCTGCAGCAGAACGGCATCACCGAACTCGACGGCCACCGTGTTCAAGGAATGCCCGAACGGCGCCCTGGTGCGCGCCGACGACCTGCCGCTGGTGTTCCCGGTGCTGGGCGCGCAGGACCTGCCGCGCGGCGCGCGCCTGCGCGTGCGGCTCGGCGAGATCGACGAGATCACGCTCGACGTGCACGGCACCGTGATCGAGCGGCTGGACGACCCGGCCGAGCCGGGCGACGACGGCCCGGTGGACGATGCCGAGGACGAAGAGGCCGTGGCCGGCCCGATCGCCATCGCCGTCGACGTGAGCGACAGCGACGCCGCGGCAAGCGCCGATCCGCCTGCGCCGTGAAACCGGCCGCCCTGCTTCGCAAGCTCAGCACGCTGCAGATGGCGCTCGGCGTCTCGGTCGCTGCTGCATGCCGCGCTGCTGTCGGTGCGCTTCGTCGATCCGGAGGCGCTTCAACCGCGTGTTCCAGGACACGCCGCTCGAAGTGATCCTGGTCAACGCCAAGACCAACGAGCGCCCCGACAAGGCCCAGGCCATCGCCCAGGCCTCGCTGGCCGGCGGCGGCGACGCTCGACCAGGGCCGCGCCACCAGCCCGCTGCCGCCCTCGGCCTTCACCGCAGTCGGCGATCGATTCGAGGACGCCCAGCGCCAGGTCGACGCGATGCAGGCAGCAGCAGACGCTGCTGCTCGCGCAGATCGCGCAAGCAGCTCGCCACCATGCCGCTGCCCGAGCCGCGCAAGCCCAGCACCCGACCCCGACAAGGCCGCGCAGGAAGAAAAGCGCCGCCAGCTGGTCAAGCTGCTGGCCGAGATCGAGACGCCGCGTCAACGAAGAGAACGCGCGCCCCAAGAAGCGCTACATCAGCCCCGCCACGCGCGAGGCGGCGTACGCGGTCTATGTACGACGCGCTGCGCCGCAAGATCGAGGACACGCGGCACCGAGAACTTCCCCGAGACGGCGGGCAAGAAGCTCTATGGCGAGCTGACCATGATCGTCACCGTCAACCACGACGGCGCGTGCTCGCCACCGAGATCGTGCGAGGGCTCGGGCAACGCCCTGCTCGACCGCCGCGCCGCAGGCCATCGTGCGCAGCAGTCGGCCCTTCGGCAAGTTCAACGACGCGATGCGCCGCCAGACCGACCAGATCGTGCTGGTCTCGCGCTTCAAGTTCACGCGCGACGAGACGCTGGAGACCCAGCGTGCGATGACCGCCAGTGCCACATCGCCACCGACCTGTACTGCGTGATGGGCAACCCGGTCGAGCACAGCCGCTCGCCCTGGATCCATGCGCGCTTTGCCGAACTGACCGGCCAGGCGCTGGACTACGGGCGCCGCCTGGTGCCGCTCGACGGCTTTGCCGACGCGCTGGCCGACGTTTCGCGCCGCGGCTGGCACGGCGCGCGGCTGCAACATCACCGTGCCGTTCAAGTTCGAAGCCGCGCAGCTGGCCACCCAGCTGCAGCGCCGCGCGCTGCAGCTGGCCGGCGCGGTCAACACGCTGAGCTTCCTCGGCGGCGGCATCATCGCCGACAACACCGACGGCCTGGGCCTGGTGAACGACATCGCGCGCAACGCCGGCGTTGCAGCTGCCGGGCGCGACGTGCTGCTGGTCGGCGCAGGCGGCGCGGCCGCGGGCGTGCTCGGGCCCCTTGCTCGACGCCGGGCCGCGCCGCGTCGTCGTGGCCAACCGCACGCTGGCGCAAGGCGCAGGCGCTGGTGCAGTCGCATGCGCACCTCGCAGCGCTACAAAAAACAGAGCTGTCAGCGCATACCCCACAAGCGCTGGAGGCAGACTTGACTCATGACAGTGCCTTCGACATCGTCATCAACGCCACGCGCCAGCAGCCTCGCGGGCGACGCAGTGCCGGTGCCGGCCAGCGTGCTGCGCCCCGGCGCGCTGGCCGTACGACATGATGTACGGCCCCGCCGCCGCAGGGCTTTCTGGACTGGGCCCGCGCGCACGGCGCGCAGCCGCGCGACGGCCTGGGCATGCTGGTCGAGCAGGCCGCCGAGGCCTTCGCGATCTGGCGCGGCGTGCGCCCGCCCGGCGCCCAGGTGCTGGCCGAACTGCGCGCGCTGATGGCGCACGCGCGCCCACGCGCACTGAGCGCCGCCGCCATGAAGCCGCTGCTGCGCTGGATCGGCCTGGTGCTGCTGGCGCCTGCTGGCGCTGCAGCTGTTCTTCGTCCTGCGCATTGCCGCCATGGCCGCGATCGACGCCCGAGTCGACGAGCTTCCAGCGCTCCGAGGCCTGGGCGCAAGTGGCCTCCACGGGCCAGGTGCGCTGGCGCCAGCAGTGGGTGCCGTATGCGCAGATCTCCGACCACCTCAAGCGCGCCGTCGATCGCCGCCGAAGACGACAGCTTCGTCAACCACGATGGCGTGGACTGGAACGCCATCGAAAAGGCCTGGGAGCGCAACGCCCGGCCGAAGCCCAGGCGGCGCGCCAGGAAGCCGCCGCGCCGCCGCAGCGCGCCGCGGCCGCCGCGGCGCCGCGTGCGCGCGCCCAAGGTCCGCGGCGGCTCGACCATCACGCAGCAGCTGGCCAAGAACCTGCTGCTGTCGGGCGAACGCACGCTGCTGCGCAAGGGGCAGGAACTGGTGCTGGCACGCTGCTGCTCGAACAGTTGCTCGACCAAGCAGCGCATCCTCGAGATCTACCTCAACAACGTCGAATGGGGCGAAGGCGTGTTCGGCGCCGAGGCCGCCGCGCAGCACTACTTCCGCAAAAGCGCCGCCCGCCTGGCCCCTGCCGAGGCCGCCCGCCTGGCCGTGATGCTGCCCGCGCCCAAGCGCTTCGAAAAAACGCCCGGCTCGGCCTACCTGAGCGGCCGCACCCGCGCCATCCTGCGGCGCATGGGCGGGGCGGAGCTGCCGTGACGCCACGGCCAGCCGTGCAGGCGAAGCGGCTGGGAGCGGATGCGTTGCGATCCAAAGCGATCAAAACAGCAGCGCCCGTATTGCGCCAATGCGTCGGGATTTTTGACACTTCGTGACCGACAGTTACGTAAACCGTTGATTTGTAACCTTGGCACACAAAATGCTTCTTTGTGGGAAATCAACTTGGAGCTGTCAATGCACCGTTTTCTCTCGCCTCTGGTCCTTGGCTTTTCGCTGTTCACGGTGGGGGCTCAAGCGGCCCCCGTGGTCGGCAAGACTTATCTGGATTCCCAGAATGTCGGTTGGACCTATATCGGCAGCTACAACGTGGGAGCCGGACCGTCTTGGACCACTTCCCCTGTCAACTACACGGCATTGCAGGCGGCGGAAATCGTCTTCGGCCCGCTCACAGCCGGATACAAATATGCGACTTCAACCGTCGCGTCCTTCGTCAACCACCTTGCGTGGTACGACGGATACGGCGATGGCTCCCATCTGCCGAAGAGCAACTTCTATGGCGGCGGCCAAGCCTTGGCCGAGAATTTTTTCAGCGACGTGGGGCCGCGCGGCTACAACAGCGCAGGAGATTTTTCTGCCTATGTGGGACAAGACCGCGCCACACTGGGCGGCGGCGCGTTCAACTATGTGTTCACCGCAGCTATTCTCAACCCGGTGCCTGAACCGGGCGCGCTGGCACTGCTGGGACTGGGGCTCGCTGCAATTGCAGTTTTTCGCAAGCGCAAGGCTTAAGCCCAGCGCTGCCACAATGGCCCGCTTCGGCGGGTTTTTTTGTGCCGGCAGCGAATCCCGGGATGTACCACTGCGTGCGCCAGCGTTCGTTCCTGGCCAGGGTGCCAACGACCGCCCACGGCTGCAGTGCGCCCGCCCGCTGATTCCTCATCAAAAAGGCGCCCAGCCCTTACCAGACAAACGCTGGCAGCTACATTTTTCATAGTTATGCGAATCCTTGGCATCGACCCCGGCCTGCAAACCACCGGTTTTGGCGTGATAGACGTGCAGGGGCACGCGCTCAGCTACGTGGCCAGCGGCACCATCCGCACCACGCAGCTCGCGCTGGGCGACCTGCCGGGGCGCCTGAAGGTGCTGTTCGACGGCATCAGCGAGGTGGCGGCGCGCTACCAGCCCGACGTGGCGACGGTGGAGATCGTCTTCGTCAACGTCAACCCGCAGTCGACGCTGCTGCTGGGCCAGGCGCGCGGCGCCTGCATCACGGCCCTGGTCGCCAGCGACCTGCCGGTGGCCGAATACACGGCTTTGCAGATGAAGAAGGCCGTCGTCGGCCACGGGCGCGCGGCCAAGAGCCAGGTGCAGGAGATGGTGCGCCGCCTGCTGCAGCTGCCCGGCCTGCCCGGCACCGATGCGGCCGACGCGCTGGGCATGGCCATCACCCACGCCCACGCGGGCGCCGCCATGGCGCGGCTGGCCGAGGTGGGAACGCTGCAGCGGCGCCAGCACGCGATGTACAAGGGCGGGCGCAGTTACTGAAGGGGCGCCCCCGGCGATGGCGGGCAGCGCACGCGCCCGCTTGTTCCTAGAATGGCGTGCCATGGCCCACCCTCCCCCAGCCAGTCCCCCGCCCGGCGCAGCGCCGGAATTCGTGTTCGTCAAGATTCCCGTGGGACGGCACGGGGCGGACCCGCTGCACCTGCGCGAAGAGCAGATGGACGAGGCCTTGCGCGCGCAGGGCCTGGGCATGGTGGTGGGCTGGGGCGACTCGCTGGGCGAGCGCCGCGCCGACGGCTCGCGCGCCGTGGTGTACCTGCGCGTCGACGTCCATGTGCACGACCTCGCGACCGCGCTCCCGGTGCTGCGCGGGCTGCTGCCCGCACTGGGGGCGCCGCACGGCACCGAGATCCACTACGCGCTGGACGGGCGCATCCTGCACGACACGGTGGAGGCGACCGGGTGGCGCCTGGAACAGGCCCTGGCCGCTGCGCCGCGCGGTTTGCCGCCGGGCTGGCGCTGAAGCGCTTTCGTGGCCGGTGCCTGTGCTGCGCGCAGTCCCTGTCGCTATGGAATTGAGAGCTACCAGCGCTTGATGGGTCAGCGCTGTAGCCCGAAAACACCCAAAATCAGCGCAGCTGCAGCGCGGCAGCGCCCGGCGCCAGGCGCGGGGCCCTGGCGGCGGCAGGCGCCGCGCGTGGCCCGCCCTGCGGCGAGGCAGCACAGGGGCCATCGAGCTTGAACTGGCTCACGGCCCGCGTGAGCTGGCCGGCTTGCTCGCGCAGCGATGCGGAGGCGGCGCTCGACTCTTCGACGAGCGCGGCGTTTTGCTGCGTCATCTGGTCGAGCTGGCGCACGGACTGGCCGATCTGGTCGATGCTCTCGCTTTGCTCGGCGGCCGAGGCGGTGATCTCGCCGATGATGCCCGAGACACGGCGCACGCTGCCCACGATCTCGGCCATGGTCTGCCCGGCCTCGCCGACCAGGCGGGCGCCGTCCTCCACGCGGAGGACCGAGGTGCCGATCAACCCCTTGATCTCGCGCGCGGCCTCGGCCGAGCGCTGCGCGAGGCTGCGCACTTCGCTGGCCACGACGGCAAAGCCGCGGCCCTGCTCGCCCGCGCGCGCGGCCTCCACGGCCGCGTTGAGCGCGAGGATGTTGGTCTGGAAAGCGATCGAGTCGATCACGCCCGTGATCTCGCCGATCTGGCGCGAGCTGGCGGTGATCTGCTCCATGGTGGAGACCACCTGCGCGACCACGGTGCCGCCGCGCTCGGCCACGGTGGCGGCCGAGGTGGCGAAGTCGCGCGCGTGGCGCGAGGACTCGGCGTTGTGGCGCACGGTGCCGGTGAGCAGCTCCATCGACGAGGCGGCCTCCTGCAGGTTGGCGGCGGTCTGCTCGGTGCGCTGGCCCAGGTCTTGGTTGCCGTTGGCCACCTCGCCACTGGCCGCGGCGATGCTGCCCGCGGCGTCCTGCACGTGGCGCACCAGCGTGCGCAGCGCGTCCTGCATGCGCCCCATGGCCACCACCACGCGGCCGACCTCGTCGTGGTGGACCGCCCGCACCTCTTGCGACAGGTCGCCGCCGGCGATGCGCTCGGCCAGTTCGCGCGCCTGCGACAGCGAACGCGTGATGGAGCGCACGCTGAAGAAGGTGAGCGGAATCAGCACCGCCAGCGCCAGCAGCAGCGCGCCGCCGATCAGCGCCGACATGGTGGACGCGCGCGCGTCCACGCCCGCACGGGCCGTGTCCATCTGCACGCGCGCGCTGGCGGCCAGGCCCGAGAACAGCTTGTCGGTGGCCTCCATGTGTTGCTTGAACCGGTCGGCATAGGCGCCGCCGCCCGCGCCATCGAGCTGCGCGCGCTCGATCTGCTCGAAGATCGGCGCCAGACCCGCAGCGTACTGCTGGATCTCGGCCAGCGACTGGTCCACGGCCTGCACAAAGGCCGCGTCGCCGGCCTGGACCTGGCGCACGTCGCCCAGGCTTTGGCGCAGCGCGGCCAGGGTCTGGCCCCAGCGCCCGCGCAACTCGGCCACTTCGACGGCGTTGTTGAAGTTGATGATGATGTCCTTTTCGGCACGCCGCAGATCGCCCAGGGTGGTGCGCAGTTCGGCCATGTCGGTGAGCGTCTGCACGCGCTGCGAGAACAGCTCCTGCAGCGTGTCGCGCGTGCGGTCCAGCGCCAGGTAACCCATGGCGCCAACGGCGACCAGCAGCACCAGCGAGAACACCGTCGCAAAGTACAGGCGGGCGCGGATCGAAAGACGTCGCAGAGCGTTCATGGCTCTCCTTCCAGGTTCACAGATCCAGGGACGCCCGCCCAAGGGGGCGCAGCGCAGTGCCGTCCGGCCCATGGGTGCGGACGAAAAGTAACTATATGCATCTGCCGATCAGCGCTCCACAGGGTAATTACCGGCCTGGCTTCAGCGTTTGCAGCCCTTCGCCGATGGGCACTGAAAACAAGTTGTCACAAACAACCGGCACAGTCCACAGGGCCCGCGGCTTCGGCCCGCGGCCTGTTTTGCGCTTGGCAATGCCCGTCCATCTCTTCCATGTTCCCACCCATACCGTCCCCTCCCGCTCTCTCCACCGCATCACGCGGCTCGCTGGCCAGCCGATTGTTGGCCGTCTTCTTCGCGGCCATGGCGCTCGCGCTGCTGGGCTCGGCTTTTGGCATCTGGTCGCTGCAGCGCATCCAGCGCGCGACGCAGCACATGGTGGCGCACAACGTGGCGGCCGAGCGGCTGGTCGCCGACGCCTACCGCTACCAGGCCCTCAATTCGGAGCGCTACAAGGCCATCGCCTTGAGTTCCGAGCCCGAGGTGGGCGAGATCCTGGGTGCGGACATTGCCGCGGCGCAGCAGCGCTATGACAGGCTGCTCGGCGCATTGGCCAGCAGGCTGCAGACGGCCGACCACCAAGCGCTGCTCGCAGGCATCCACGCTGCGGGCAAGGACTTCGCGGTGGCCCGCACCGCACTGGTGGCGGCGCGCGACTCGGGCCTGACCGAGCGCATCCGCACGGTCTATGCCGGGCAGTTCCTGCCTGCGTCGAACGCGCTGCTGTCGGCGCTGGGCACGCTGACGCAGGCACAGCGCGATGCCATCGATGCGGGCGCGCGCGAAGTCGACAGGCTGGGCCAAGCTGCCCGCCTGGCGCTGATCGCCTTCAGCGCCCTGGCGCTGGCGCTCGGCACGCTCCTGGCGCTGTGGCTGGTGCGCAGCATCACCCGCCCGATCGCTCTGGCCGGCGCCACCGCCGACCGCGTGGCCGGCCTGGACCTGCGCCACGACATTGCAGGCCATGGGCGCGACGAGGCCGGCCGCATGCTGGGGTCTCTGGAGGTGATGCAGCACGCCTTGCGTGCGCTGGTGCGGCAGGTGCGGGACTCGGCGCAGAACATCAGTGCGGCCGCCTCGGACATCGCCAGCGGCAACAGCGAACTGTCGGGCCGCACCGAAGAGACGGCCACCAGCCTGCAGCAGACCGCCGCAGCGCTGGAGCAGCTGACCCACCATGTCGTGCAGTCGGCCGAATCGGCCCACCATGCGCAGGCCATGGCCAACGCCGCGACCGTGGTGGCGCAAGAGGGCGGCAGCGTGGTGGCGCAGGTGGTGGGCACCATGGAGGGTATCCACCAGTCGTCGCGCCAGATCGGAGACATCATTGGCGTGATCGACTCGATCGCGTTCCAGACCAACATCCTGGCGCTCAACGCGGCCGTGGAAGCCGCCCGCGCTGGCGTGCAAGGGCGGGGCTTCGCCGTGGTCGCGGCCGAGGTGCGCAGCCTGGCTACGCGCTCGGCGGCGGCTGCGCAAGAAATCAAGGCCCTGATCACCGCGTCGGTCGAACGGGCCGAGGCGGGCGCCAGCCTGGCGGGCGTGGCGGGCAGCACCATGGAGCGCATCGTCGGCGCGGTGCAGGAGGCGGCACGCCGCATGGGCGATATCACGTCGGCCACCGCCGTGCAGAACCGCGAGATCGCGCAGATCAACACCGCCGTCGCGCGGCTCGACCAGATGACCCAGGCGAATGCGTCGCTGGTCGAGGAATCGGCCGCCGCGTCCGCGAGCCTGCGCAGCCAGGCCCAGGAGCTGGCGGCCCTGATCAGCCAGTTCGTGCTGCCGGGGCAGGATGCGCCCGGCGCTGCGGGCCGGCCCGCGCCGGCCAAGGCGCCAGAGATGGCGGCCCCGCGCGCGCCGCTGCGGCTGGCGCAACGGCGCGCCGCCTGACGTCAGGCCATGGGCTGGATCGGCACGTACAGTTCACCGCCCGTGCCGCGGAATTCCGCCGCTTTTTCCTGCAGCCCCTGTGCGGCAAATTCGCGCACTTCCTGCGTGATCTTCATCGAGCAGAACTTGGGCCCGCACATCGAACAGAAGTGCGCCACCTTGAGGCGTCCTTGGGCAGGGTTTCGTCGTGGAAGGCACGCGCGGTGTCGGGGTCCAGGCCCAGGTTGAACTGGTCTTGCCAGCGGAAGTCGAAGCGCGCCTTGGCTGAGCGCATCGTCGCGCGCGCGCGCCCCGGGGTGGCCCTTGGCCACGTCGGCCGCGTGCGCGGCGATCTTGTAGGCAATGATGCCCTGCTTGACGTCGTCGCGGTCGGGCAGGCCCAGGTGCTCCTTGGGCGTCACGTAGCACAGCATGGCCGTGCCCATCCAGCCGATCATCGCCGCGCCGATGGCGCTGGCGATGTGGTCGTAGCCGGGCGCGATGTCGATGGTCAGCGGGCCCAGCGTGTAGAACGGCGCTTCGTGGCAGGTCTTGAGCTGCTCGGTCCATGTTGGCCTGGATCATGTGCATGGGCACATGGCCGGGGCCTTCGATCATGGTCTGCACGTCGTGCTTCCAGGCGATCTGCGTGAGCTCGCCCAGCGTGTGCAGCTCGGCGAACTGCGCTTCATCGTTGGCATCGCTCGCGCAGCCCGGGCGCAGGCCGTCGCCCAGGCGAGAAGCTGACGTCGTACTGCTTCATGATGTCGCAGATGTCCTCGAAGTGCGTGTAGAGGAAGCTCTCGCGGTGGTGCGCCATGCACCACTTGGCCATGATCGAGCCGCCGCGCGAGACGATACCCGTGCGCCGCGCGGCCGTGAGCTGGATGTAGGCCAGGCGCACGCCGGCGTGGATGGTGAAGTAGTCCACGCCCTGCTCGGCCTGCTCGACCAGCGTGTCGCGGAAGATCGCCCAGGTCAGGTCCTCGGCCACGCCGCCGACCTTCTCGAGCGCCTGGTAGATCGGCACGGTGCCGATCGGCACGGGCGAGTTGCGCACGATCCAGTCGCGCGTGGTGTGGATGTTGCCTTGCCGGTCGAGAGGTCCATCACGTTGTCGGCGCCCCAGCGGATCGCCCACACCAGCTTCTCGACCTCTTCCTCGATGCTGGACGTGACGGCCGAGTTGCCGATGTTGGCGTTGATCTTGACGCGGAAGTTGCGTCCGATGGCCATCGGCTCGACCTCGGGGTGGTTGATGTTGGCGGGAATGATGGCGCGGCCCCGGGCCACTTCGTCGCGCACGAATTCGGGCGTGATGATTTTGGGGATGCTCGCGCCCAGAGCGTTGCCCGCCAGGCGCTGTTCCCGACCCGCATCCTGCAGGTACTGCGCCATCCACTCGCGCTTGCCGTTCTCGCGGATCGCCACGTATTCCATCTCGGGCGTGACGATGCCTTTCTTCGCATAGTGCATCTGCGTGACGTTGGCGCCGCTCCTGGCGCGCAGCGGCTGGCGCTGCAGTGCGGCGGCCTCGGCGCGCAGCTGCGCCAGCCGCACCGCGTCTTCGCTCTTTTGGCCGTCGTCGAGCGCCACGGGCGCGCGGCCTGCGTAGGCTTCGGTGTCGCCGCGCGCCGGCGATCCAGGCGCCGCGCACGCTGGCCAGGCCGCGCCGCACATCGATGGCGGCATCGGGATCGGTGTAGGGGCCCGACGTGTCGTAGACGCTGACCTGCTCGCCGTTGGTCAGCCCAATGTCGCGCACTGGCACGCGCAGGTCGGCGTGCAGCTGGCCGGGCAGATACGCTTTGCGCGAGGCCGGAAAGGGGGCGCGGGCGTTTGCTAGCAGGCGGGCGAATTTTTCGGGGGCAAGGAGTTCAGGGGCGTTCATGGTCGGTCTCCGGTGGATGGCATGGATGTGCTCCGGAGTGGACCTGTGCCCGCACCCCGGGCGGATGCGCCGGGGCAAGGTTCGCCTGCCGACAGCAAAGTGGCAGGGCAGAAAGATCGGCTCTTCTTACGCCGGTATCAACCGGATCAAGTTCATCGGGTTCGCGGGCCAGCCTGAATTTCAGACCGCCCCCGTCTCAGTGCCTCAGCACACCCCGGAGCAGCCGCGAGTATAGGCCCCAACGCGCCGAGCGCCCGGGTCAGAGGACGCGCTCGGCGATCAGCACCGCAAAGAAGACAAAAGCGGCGATCAGCGTCCACTTGAGGACGACGAAGCCCATGCGTTTGTAGCGCGGCTGCCCGGTGCCGGCATAGAACGCGAAGCACACCGCTGCGGTGAGCAGCAGCAGCAAGACGGCCCAACGAAACAGCAGCATGGCAACGGGCTCTGTGCGCTTACCAGGCGCGTGCCGGCTGGGCAAACCCCACGGGCGCCAGGCGCTCGTTCTCGAAGGTCACCAGTTCCCAGGCATCGGGCTGGTCCAGCAGCTCGCGCAGCAGCAGGTTGTTGAGCGCGTGGCCCGAGCGGAACGCGCTGTAGGCGGCCAGCAGCGGCTTGCCGATCAGGTACAGGTCGCCCATGGCGTCGAGGATCTTGTGCTTGACGAACTCGTCGTCGTAGCGCAGGCCGTCGCTGTTGAGCACCTTGTAGTCGTCCATGACGATCGCGTTGTCCAGCCCGCCGCCGAGGGCCAGCCCGCTGGCGCGCATCATTTCGACGTCGCGCGTGAAGCCGAAGGTGCGCGCGCGCGCGATGTCGCGGCTGTAGTTGCCGGTGCCGAGGTCGAACTCGACGCACTGCCCGGTCGAGTCGACCGCGGGGTGCGCAAAGTCGATCTCGAAGCGCAGCTTGAAGCCGTGGTAGGGGTCGAGCCGCGCCCACTTCGCGGCCGCGCCCTCGCCCTGGCGCATCTCGCACCGGGCGTTTGACCCGGATGAATTTCTTGGGTGCGTTCTGCAGCGCAATGCCCGCGCTTTGCAGCAGAAAAACAAACGACGCGGACGACCCGTCGAGGATGGGAACCTCTTCGGCGGTGATGTCCACGTACAGGTTGTCGAGCCCCAGGCCCGCGCAGGCCGACATCAGGTGCTCGACGGTGTGCACCTTGGCGCCGCCCGCGGAAATGGTCGAGGCCATGCGCGTGTCGGTCACGGCCAGGGCCGAGATCGGAATGTCCACCGGTTCGGGCAGGTCGACGCGGCGGAACACGATGCCGGTGTCGGGCTGCGCGGGGCGCAGGGTCAGCTCCACGCGCTGGCCGCTGTGCAGCCCCACGCCCACGGCACGGGTGAGCGCCTTGAGAGTACGTTGCTGAAGCATCCCGGGATTTTAGGTGCGAAGGCAGCGCTTTGCTGCAATGCACCCAAGCGCTTTGCCTATCGCCGCGATTGCAACGTGGCGCGCAGAAAGCTGGCGCGGCGCCAGCGCGGGCCGCACCGGGTCACGCCGCGCCACCGCCCCGCTCAATCGGCCTGCTTGCGCAGAAACGCAGGAATCTCCAGGTCGTCCATGCCGCCCGACGACAGGGCGTCGACGCGCGCCGCGGCCTGCGTGCGGTTGGTGCGCCAGACACTGGGCACGGCCATGCTGCCGTAATCGGTCTGGCCGGCACCGCCCGCAGAACCCAGCACCGTCGTGCCCATGGCGGCGCCCGCCACCGGGACCTGGTAGGACAGGTTGTCGGTGCCGGTGCGCAGGCTGCCCTGCACCACCTGCATCGACTGGCGGCGCGCGTTGTGGCGCGACAGCCCGGTGGCCACCACGGTGACGCGGATGTCGTCGCCGAGGCTGTCGTCGTAGGCGGCGCCGTAGATGACGTGCGCGTCGGGCGAGGCGTAGGCGCTGATGGTGCTCATGGCCAGGCTCGATTCGCTCAGCTTCAGGTTGCCCTTGGCGGCGGTCACCAGCACCAGCACGCCCTTGGCACCCGACAGGTCGATGCCTTCGAGCAGCGGGCAGGCCACGGCCTGCTCGGCAGCGATGCGCGCACGGTCGGGGCCGCTGGCGGTGGCCGTGCCCATCATGGCCTTGCCGGGCTCGCCCATCACGGTGCGCACGTCTTCGAAGTCGACGTTCACATGGCCGTACTCGTTGATGATTTCGGCAGATGCCGCCCACGGCGTTCTTGAGCACGTCGTTGGCGTGCGCGAAGGCCTCGTCCTGGGTGATGTCGTCGCCCAGCACGTCGAGCAGCTTCTCGTTGAGCACCACGATCAGCGAATCGACATTGGCTTCAAGCTCGGCCAGGCCGTTGTCGGCGTTGGTCATGCGCCGGCCGCCTTCCCAGTCGAAGGGCTTGGTGACCACGCCGACGGTGAGGATGCCCATCTCCTTGGCCACGCGGGCGATCACGGGCGCCGCGCCGGTGCCGGTGCCGCCGCCCATGCCGGCGGTGATGAACAGCATGTGCGCGCCCTGGATGGCGCTGCGGATGTCTTCCACAGCCGCCTCTGCGGCTTCACGGCCCTTTTCGGGCTTGCTGCCTGCGCCCAGGCCGCTCTGGCCGAGCTGGATGACGCGGTGCGCGGAGCTGCGCGTGAGCGCCTGGGCGTCGGTGTTGGCACTGACGAATTCCACGCCCTGCACGGCGCGCGCAATCATGTGCTCGACGGCGTTGCTGCCGCCACCGCCCACCCCGATCACCTTGATCTGGGTGCCCTGGTTGAATTCTTCGACTTCGATCATTTCGATGGACATGTTGGAGCTCCTGTTACTGACGGAAAAGCAATGGATGGGGAAACAATCAAACAACTTCGGTGCACATACGGCGGACCGGCGCCGCGCCAGCGCACACGCGGCGGAGGGTGGGGACGCACGACCCAGATCGGCTTGGGCATGGTCAGAAGTTCCCCACGATGAAGTCCTTGAACCGGCCAAAGGCGGTCTTCACGGAGCCGCTTTTTTGCGCCACCTTGAATCCGCGCAGGCGCGCCAGGCGCGCCTCTTCGAGCAGTCCCATCACCGTGGCGGCCCGCGGCTGGGCCACCATGTCGGACAGGGCGCTCGAATACTTGGGGATGCCGCGGCGCACGGGCTTGAGGAAGATGTCCTCGCCCAGTTCCACCATGCCCGGCATCACCACGCTGCCGCCCGTGAGCACGATGCCCGACGACAGCACTTCCTCGTAGCCCGACTCGCGGATGACCTGCTGCACCAGCGAGAAGATTTCTTCGACACGCGGCTCGATCACGCCCGCCAGCGCCTGCTTGCTGAGCATGCGCGGGCCGCGGTCGCCGAGGCCCGGCACTTCGACCTGCGCCTCGGGATCGGCCAGCAGCTGCTTGGCATAGCCGCTCTCGACCTTGATGTCTTCGGCGTCCTTGGTGGGCGTGCGCAGCGCCATCGCGATGTCGCTGGTGATGAGGTCGCCGGCAATCGGGATCACCGCCGTGTGGCGGATCGCACCGCCGGTGAAGATTGCCACATCGGTGGTGCCAGCGCCAATGTCGACCAGCGCCACGCCGAGTTCGCGTTCGTCGTCGGTCAGCACGGCCTGGCTCGAGGCCAGCGGGTTGAGCAGCAGCTGCTCGACCTCCAGGCCGCAGCGGCGCACGCACTTGATGATGTTCTCGGCCGCGCTCTGCGCGCCGGTGACGATGTGGATCTTCGCTTCGAGGCGGATGCCGCTCATGCCGATCGGCTCCTTGACGTCCTGGCCGTCGATCACGAATTCCTGCGGCTCGACCAGCAGCAGGCGCTGGTCGCTCGAGATGTTGATGGCCTTGGCGGTCTCGACCACGCGCGCCACGTCGGCGGCGGTGACCTCCTTGTCCTTCACGGCCACCATGCCGCTCGAATTGAGGCCGCGGATGTGGCTGCCGGTGATGCCGGTGTAGACACGCTGGATCTTGCAGTCGGCCATCAGCTCGGCCTCCTTGAGCGCCTGCTGGATGCTCTGCACGGTGGCGTCGATGTTCACGACCACGCCGCGCTTCAGGCCGTTGCTCGGCGCCACCCCGAGGCCGGCGAGCTTGAGCTCGCCATTGGGCAGCACCTCGGCGACCACCGCCATGATCTTGGCCGTGCCGATGTCCAGCCCGACCACCACATCTTTGTATTCTCTTGCCATATGCGTGTCTGCCCTTCGTTTTTCTGTGCCGCTCACCGGCGTTTTGCCGGCGTGGCGCCCTGCACCACCGTGGTCACGCCGCGCAAGCGCAGGGCGTAACCGCCGTTGTGGCGCAGGTCGGCCGACTCCAGGGCATCCGCGCGGCGTTCGTACTGCGCCGCCACCTGCGTGAGCGTGCGCACGAAACGTTGCGTGCGCTGCGCCACTTCCTCGGGGGTGCCCCCGCCCAGTTCCACCACCGCGCCGCTGTCGAGCGTCGCGCGCCAGCCGCCCCGGCTGGACATTTCCAGCTCCTCCATCTCCAGGCCCAGGGGCTCGAACACGGGCAGCAGCTGCCGGTACATGGCCAGCACGTGGGCCGACTGGTCGGCCGGGCCGTTGAGCCGCGGCAGCTCGTCCTGGTCTGCGTCGCCGTCGGCGTCGAACACCTCGCCCTGGCTGTTGAGCAGGGTCGAGCCCGACTCGGCGCCCCAGCGCGCCACCGCGTCGTGCTCCTGCAGCGCGACGCGCAGCGTGCGCGGAAACTCGCGCCGCACCTACGGCGCTGCGCACCCAGGGCACCGCTCGAAGGCTTCGCGCGCGCGCGCCCAGGTCGACGGTGAAGAAGTTGCCGACGAGCTGCGGCGTCACATTGGCGCGCAGCGTGACGGCGTTGTTGTGCACCAGCTCGCCCTGCACGACGATGCGCCCGATCGGAAAACGCCGGGTGGCGCAGCAGCCACCATGCGCTGGCTGCCAGCGCCAGGCCCGCGCAAGCCACGAACAGGACCGATGCGGTCAGGTTCATGAGCTTGACGTCCAGCGGCACGGGCAGCGAGTCGGTCATGCAGGCGTTCCTTGCGTGGCCACGGGGCATGCGCCCTGCGGGTTGTCGAGCGTGGCGCCGGCCAGCAGCTGCAGGCACAGGTCTTCGTAGCTGATGCCCGCGGCACGCGCGGACATCGGCACCAGCGAGTGCCTGGTCATGCCGGGCGAGGTGTTGATCTCCAGCAGGAAGGGCTTGCGGTCGCTGGCCCGGATCATGATGTCGGCCCGGCCCCAGCCGCGGCAGCCCAGCGAGCGGTACGCCTGCACCACGATGCGCTGGATCTCGCGCTCCTCGGCTTCGGGCAGGCCGCTCGGGCAGTGGTACTTCATGTCGTCGGTGAAGTACTTGTTCTGGTAGTCGTAGTTGCCCTGCGGCGCGACGATGCGGATCACCGGCAGCGCGTGCGCGCTGGCGCCGACGCCGAGCACCGGGCAGGTGATCTCCTCGCCTTCGATGAACTGCTCGCACAGCACTTCGGGGTCGTAGCGCGAGGCCAGCAGGTACGGCCTGCGCGCATTCTCGGGCGTGGTGACCTTGGTCACGCCGATGCGACGAGCCTTCGCGCGGCGGCTTGACGATCATCGGCAGCGCCCAGCGCCGTGCAGCGCCAGCACGGTGTCTCTCGCTGCTGGCCGAGCCAGGCGCAGTACGGGCGTGGGCAGGCCGTCGGCACGCCACAGGCGCTTGGTCATGATCTTGTCCATGGCGATGCTCGACGCCAGCACGCCGGGGCCGGTGTACGGAATGCCCAGAGTTCGAGCGCGCCCTGCACCGTGCCGTCCTCGCCGTGGCGGCCGTGCAGCGCGATGAAGCAGCGCGCGAAGCCGTCGCGCTGCAGCTCGTTGAGCTCGCGCGTGCGCCGGGTCGAACGCATGCGCGTCCACGCCGCGCGCGCGCAGCGCCTGCAGCACGCCGGTGCCCGACATCAGCGACACCTCGCGCTCGGCCGAGGCGCCGCCCATCAGCACGGCGACCTTGCCCAGCGCGGCAGCCTCGACTTTTTATTCCATGCACTCACAGCCCGCTCCCATCCAACACCACAAGCTCACTATTTTGTAGCAAATCCGACACCTTCGCCGGCACGGCGCCGATCGAGCCCGCGCCCATGCAGATCACCACGTCGCCATCGCGCGCGTTGTCCAGGATGGCCTGCGGCAATCGGCCACGATGTCGTCGACGAACACGCGGCTCCACCTGCCGGCCACGCGCAGCGCGCGCGCCAGCGCGCGGCCGTCGGCCGCCACGATCGGGCGCCTCGCCGGCGGCGTAGACCTCGCTGAGCAGCACCGCATCGGCGCTGCCGATCACCTTGACGAAGTCCTCGAAGCAGTCGCGCGTGCGGGTGTAGCGGTGCGGCTGGAAGGCCAGCACCAGGCGCCGGCCCGGAAAGGCGCCGCGCGCGGCCGCGAGCGTGGCCGCCATCTCGACCGGGTGGTGGCCGTAGTCGTCGATCACCGTGAAATGGCCGCCGCCCTTGGCGGGCAGCTCGCCGTAGCGCTGGAAGCGCCGGCCCACGCCCTTGAAGCTCGGCCAGCGCCGCGCTGCACGGCTTCGTCGGGCAATGCTCAGCTCGACCGCCACGGCGATCACCGACAGCGCGTTGAGCACGTTGTGCTCGCCCGGCAGGTTCAGCACGACGTCGAGGTCGGGCAGCGTGACGCCGTTGCGCGCGCTGCACCGTGAAGTGCATCTGGCCGCCGACGCGCGCGCACGTTGACGGCGCGCACCTGCGCGTCTTCGTCGAAGCCGTAGCTGGTGACCGGGCAGGTACACCTGGGGCACGATCTCGCGCACGGCCGGGTCGTCGGTGCACAGGATGGCCACGCCATAGAACGGCATGCGGTGCAGGAAGTCGACGAAGGCCTTCTTGAGCCTGCGCGAAGTCGTGGCCGTAGGTCTCCATGTGGTCGGCGTCGATGTTCGTGACCACGGCCATCACGGGCAGCAGGTTCAGGAACGAGGCATCGGACTCGTCGGCCTCGACCACGATGTAGTCGCCGCTGCCCAGCTGCGCGTTGGCGCCGGCGCTGTTCAGGCGGCCGCCGATCACGAAGGTCGGGTCGAGCCCGGCCTCGGCCAGCACGCTGGCCACCAGGCTGGTGGTGGTGGTCTTGCCGTGCGTGCCGGCGATCGCGATGCCCTGCTTGAGGCGCATCAGCTCGGCCAGCATCAGCGCGCGCGGCACCACGGGAATCTTCTTGTCGCGCGCGGCCACCACCTCGGGGTTGTCGGCCTGCACCGCCGTCGAGGTGACGACGGCGTCGGCGCCGGCGATGTGCTCGGCCGCGTGGCCGACGTAGGTGGCGATGCCCAGCGCCTGCAGGCGGCGCAGCGTGGCGCTGTCGGCCAGGTCGGAGCCCGAGATGCGCGTAGCCGAGGTTGAGCAGCACCTCGGCGATGCCGCTCATGCCCGCGCCGCCGATGCCGACGAAATGGATGTGGTGGATGGCATGCTTCATGCTGCCAGCTCCTCGCACGCGCGGACCACTTCGCCGACGTCGCATTCGATTTTTTGCATGTTTTTGGCCTTTAGCGCCCGCTCTACCAGCGCGGGGCGCTCCAGTATTTTGTAGCAATTCGGCCAGCCACTGCGGCGTCAGGTCGCGCTGCTGGACGAGCCAGCCGCCGCCGGCCTCGCACCAGGAAGCGGGCGTTGGTGGTCTGGTGGTCGTCCACCGCCGAGGGAAACGGCACGAACAGCGGCCGCCGCGCCGACGGCGGCGATCTCGGTGACGGTGCTGGCGCCGGCGCGGCAGACGATGAGGTCGGCCGTCGGCGATAGGCGCTGGCGGTGTCGTCGATGAAGGGCGTGAGCTCGGCCTCGACGCCGGCGGCGGCGTAGTTGGCGCGCAGCTCGTCGATCTGCTTGGCGCCGCTCTGGTGCGTGACCACCGGGCGCCGGTCCGCGGGCGATCAGCGCCAGCGCCTGCGGCACGATCGTCGTTGAGCGCCCGCGCGCCCAGGCTGCCGCCCACCACCAGCAGGCTGCAGCGGCCCGCTGCGGCCGGCAAAGCGCTCGGCCGGCCCTGGCTGCTGCAGGAACGCCGCGCGCAGCGGATTGCCGACCCACTGCGCCTTCTTGCAGCACGTTGGGGAAGGCGGTGAACACGCGGTCGGCCACGCCGGCCAGCACCGGTTGGCCAGGCCGGCCACCGAGTTCTGCTCGTGCAGCACCAGCGGCTTGCCGAGCAGCACGCCATCATGCCGCCCGGGAAGGTGATGTAGCCGCCCAGGCCGACGACCACGTCGGGCCGCACGCGGCGCACCACGGCCAGATGCTCTGCGCGAAGGCGCGCAGCAGGCGCAGCGGCAGCAGCGCGAGCGTGAGCAGGCCCTTGCCGCGCACGCCGCCGAACTGCATCGGTCTCAAGCGCAAAGCCGCGCGGCGGCACGATGCTGCGCCTCCATGCTGCCCGGCGCGCCCAGCCAGTGCACGCGCCAGCCGCGCGCGCGCAGCTCCTCGCGCCACGGCCAGGCCCGGGAAGATGTGGCCGCCCGTGCCGCCGGCCATGACGAGCGCCGTGCGGCTCATACGCGGCCTCCGCGCATGAGCACTCGGTTTTCATAGTCGACGCGCAGCACCACGGCCAGCGCCACCAGGTTCATCAGGATCGCCGAGCCGCCAAAGCTCATCAGCGGCAGCGTCAGGCCCTTGGTCGGCAGCGCGCCCAGGTTCACGCCCATGTTGATGAAGGTCTGAAAGCCGATCCAGATCGCCGACGCCCTGCGCCACCAGGCCCGAGAACACGCGGTCGAGCGCGATCGCCTGGCGGCCGATGTGCATGATGCGGCGCGTCATCCAGAGGAACAGCACGATCAGCGAGCAGCACGCCGACCAGGCCGAACTCTTCGCCGATCACGGCCAGCAGGAAGTCGGTGTGCGCCTCGGGCAGCCAGTGCAGCTTCTCGACGCTGCCGCCCAGGCCGACGCCGAAGATCTCGCCGCGCCCGATGGCGATCAGCGAGTGCGAGAGCTGGTAGCCCTTGCCCAGCGCATGCTCCTCGCTCGAACGGGTCGAGGTAGGCAAAGATGCGCTCGCGCCGCCACGGCGCTGGTCGCCACGATCATGCCGAAGGCCGACCACCACCAGCGTCGCGATCACGAAGAACATGCGCGCGTTCACGCCGCCCAGGAACAGGATGCCCATGGCGATCACGGCGATCACCATGAAGGCGCCCATGTCGGGCTCGGCCAGCAGCAGCATGCCCACGACCACCACGGCGATGCCCATCGGCAGCACGGCGCGGAAGAAGCGCTCCTTGATCTCCATCTTGCGCACCATGTAGCTGGCGGCGTAGATCACCACGGCGAGCTTGGCCAGCTCGGACGGCTGGAAGTTCATGATGCCCAGCGACAGCCAGCGGCGCGCGCCGTTGACCACCGTGCCGACGTGCGGGACCAGCACCGCCACCAGCAGCAGCAGCGAGAGCGAGGAACAGCCAGGGCGCCGAGCGCTCCCAGGTCTCCATGGGGATCTGGAACGCCAGCAGCGCCGCGACGAAGGCCATCACCAGCGCGAACACGTGGCGCATCAGGAAGTGCGTGGGCGTGTAGTCTGTGCGCAAAGCGCGGGTTGTCGGGCATCGCGATCGAGGCCGAGTACACCATCACCAGGCCCCAGGCCAGCAGCGCCACCACGACCCACAGCAGTGCCTGGTCGAAGCCCAGCACGCGGGCCGGCGTGGCCGTGGTCTTGCGGTATTCGGTGCCGCCGATGCGCACGGGCAGCACGTCGGCGGCCTTGCCCGGCAGGCCGCCAAACCAGCCGGCCATGCGCTGCCATGCGTTGGTCGGGGCGTTCACGACAAGCCCTCCAGCGGCTGCCCGGCGTCGTCGGCCAGGGCCTGCACCGCGGCGCAGAACACCTGCGCGCGGTGTTCGTAGTCCCGGAACATGTCGAAGCTGGCACAGGCCGGCGACAGCAGCACGGCGTCGCCGGCGTGGGCGCGCGCGCTGGCCAGTTGCACGGCCTGCGCCAGGTCGGCAGCACCCAGCAGCGGCGACGCCCGCGCCTTCGAGCGCCTGGCGCGATGCAGCGGCGCATCGCGGCCGATCAGCACCACCGCGCGCGCATAGCGCGCCACGGGCGCGGCCAGCGGCGCAAAGTCCTGGCCCTTGCCTTCGCCGCCCAGGATCACGACCAGCCGGCGGTCCGCGCCCAGGCCCGTGAGCGCCGCCACGGTCGCGCCGACGTTCGTGCCCTTGCTGTCGTCGAAGTACTCGACGCCGCCGACGATGCGCCACGGGCTCGACCCGGTGCGGCTCGCCGCGGTATTCGCGCAGGCCGTAGAGCATGGGCGCCAGCGCGCAACCGGCCGCCTGCGCCAGCGCCAGCGCCGCCAGCGCATTGAGTGGCGTTGTGGCGCCCGCGGATGCGCAGCGCATCGGCGGGCATCAGGCGCTGGATGTGCAGCACCTCGTCTTCGGCGCCGCGTGCGCGCTTGCGCGTTTCGTCGGCTTCCAGCGCGCGCACCAGCCAGGGCATGCCGTCCACGGTCTCGATGCCGAAGTCGCCGGGGCGCTGCGGCATGTCGCCGCCAAAGGTGACATGCGCGCGCAGCTGCGGCTTTTGCAGTTTCACGCGCTCGGGGGCCGGCAGCATGGCCATCACCAGCGCGTCTTCGCGGTTGAGCACCATGAGCGCCGCCGGCGCCAAAGATGCGCGCCTTGGCCGCTGCGTAGGCCGCCATGTCGCCATGCCAGTCGAGGTGGTCCTGCGTGAGGTTGAGCACGGCGGCGGCCGTGGGCTCGAAGCCCGACCGCGCGTCGAGCTGGAAGCTCGACAGCTCCAGCACCCAGACCTCGGGCAGCGTGCCCGCATCGATGTGCGCGGCCAGCGTGTCGAGCAGCGTCGGGCCGATGTTGCCGGCCACCGCGACGGTGCGGCCCGCATGCGCGACAAGCTGCGCCGTGAGCGCGGTGACGGTGGTCTTGCCGTTGGTGCCCGTGATGGCCAGCACCGCGGGTGCATAGCCGTGCGCCGCGCGCAGTGCCTGCAGCGCCATGGAATACAGGTCCAATTCACCTCCAGCCCTTACCCCTTCTGCGCGAGCAGCTACCAATACAGGAGCAACCGCACCGGGGCTGAGGCCGGGCGAGCGGTACACCGCCGCCAGCGCCTGGCCTTCGACCAGGTGCGCGCCGAACGCCCCGGCGACAAAGCGCACCTGCGGCAGCTCGTGCTGCAGCGCGGCCAGTTGCGGTGGCGCCGCGCGCGTGTCGGCCACGGTCACGCGCGCGCCGCAGCGCACGCCCCAGCGCGCCATCGCCAGGCCCGAAGCGCCCAGGCCCAGGATGAGGATGTGCTGGTCCTGCAGGGGCTTGGCGCCCTCACCGGGCCAGCCTGCGGCCACCGGCGGCAGGACTGGCGCAGCGTCCGCGGCCTCTTGCGCCAAAGGCGTGGCAACAGCGGCCGTGGGCTCGGGTGCGGCGGCCTCGGCGAAGATCCGCGCGACGAACGCGGCGGCCTCCTGCGCGGCGGACACCGCCGGCGCAGCGCGGGGCCCCAGGGGCTGCGCGCACGCGGCGGCGGACGCGCTCTCTTCCGGGCCTGCGCCGGCCTCGGGCGACGGGCCGCCCCCCGGCAGGTCCGCCACGGACACGGCCGCCTCCAGCGCCGCGTCCGCGCCGCCCGGGGAAAGATCGTGGAGGTCCATGGTCATCGCAGTTTCAGGGTCGAAAGACCCACCAGGCACAGCAGCATGGTGATGATCCAGAAGCGCACGACCACCTGCGTCTCCTTCCAGCCGCTCTTTTCAAAATGGTGGTGCAGCGGCGCCATGCGCAGCAGGCGCCGGCCTTCGCCGTAGCGGCGCTTGGTGAACTTGAACCAAGTGACCTGCAGCATCACCGAGAGCGCCTCGACCACGAAGATGCCGCCCATGATGGCGAGCACGATCTCCTGGCGCACGATCACGGCAATGGTGCCGAGGGCCGCGCCCAGCGCGAGCGCGCCCACGTCGCCCATGAAGACCTGCGCCGGGTGCGTGTTGAACCACAAGAAGGCCAGGCCCGCGCCGGCCATGGCCGAGCAGAAGACCAGCAGCTCGCCCGAGCCCGGGATGTGCGGGAACAGCAGGTATTTGGAATAGACCGCGCTGCCTGTCACGTAGGCGAACACGCCCAGCGCCGAGCCGACCATGACGACCGGCATGATGGCCAAACCATCGAGCCCGTCGGTCAGGTTGACGGCATTGCTGGAGCCAACGATGACCAGGTAGGTCAGCAGCACGAAGCCCAGCACACCGAGCGGGTAGCTGATCTCCTTGAAGAAGGGCAGCAGCAGGCCGGCCTTGGGCGGCAGGTCGAGCGCAAAGCCCGACCGCACCCAGGACACGAACAGCTCGAACACGCGCAGGTTGGAGTTTTCGGAAATGCTGAACACCAGGTAGAGCGCGGCCAGCATGCCGATGGTCGACTGCCACAGGTATTTCTCGCGCGAGCGCATGCCGTTGGGGTCTTTGTAGACGACCTTGCGCCAGTCATCGGCCCAGCCAATGGCACCGAAACCGATCATGACGGCCAGCACGATCCAGACAAAACGGTTGGACAGGTCGGCCCACAGCAGCGTCGAGATCGTGATCGCCATCAGGATCAGCACGCCGCCCATGGTCGGCGTGCCGCTCTTGATGTGGTGCGTCTCCATGCCGTTGGTGCGGATGGGTTGGCCGATCTTCAGTTCGGTCAGGCGCCGGATCACGCGCGGCCCGGCGAACAGGCCGATCAGCAGCGCCGTCATGGCCGCCATCAGGGCGCGCAAGGTCAGGTACTGGAAGACGCGGAAAGAGCTGAATTCGGGCGACAGGCTTTGCAGCCATTGGGCGAGCCATATCAGCATGCGGCACCTGTGACCAACGCCGAAAAAGTGTCAGCGCGTTTCGCCATGGGCGGCCTCCTGCGCGGCGTTGTCTGTGGGGGTGGCGGGCTCCATCGCCGCCAGCACCTGCTCCATCTTCATGAACCTTGATCCCTTCACCAGGACGCTGCCCACCGTGGGCAGCGCTTCGCGCACGGCTGCCTGCAGCCGTGCCATGTTGTCAAAATGCCGCCCGCCGCCAAAGGCGGTGGCGGCGTGTACCGACTGCGCGCCCAGCGTGAACAGCTGCTCGATGCCGCGGGCCTGCGCATGCGCGCCCGCCTCGGCGTGCAATTGCGGCCCCTGGTCACCCACCTCGCCCATGTCGCCCATCACCAGCAGGCGCGGCGCCGGCAGCTCGGCCAGCACGTCGATGGCGGCGCGCATGGAGTCGGGGTTGGCGTTGTAGCTGTCGTCCACCACGGTGAGGGCGCGCGCTCCGCTGGCCACGCTGAACGCGCGCGAGCGCCCCTGCACGGGCGTGAATGCCGCCAGCCCCTGGGCGATGGCGGACAGCGGCACGCCCGCCGCGAGCGCGCAGGCCGTGGCCGCCAGCGCGTTGGTCACGTTGTGGCGGCCGGCAATCTGCAGCGTGCACTGCAGCGGCCCCTGGGGCGTGGCGATCTGCACCTGCCAGGCGCCGTGCGCCCACTGGGCGTGCGTGCAGCGCACGTCGGCGTCGCTGGCGTCGCCGAACGTGAGGCAGCGGCGCGCGCCCGCCCTGCGGCGCCACAGTGCGGTATAGGCGTCGCCGGCCGGGAACACCGCCACGCCATCGGCGGGCAGCGCCGCCAGCACCGAGCCGTTTTCCTCGGCCACCGCCTGCACGGTGTGCATGAATTCAAGGTGCTCGCGCTGCGCGTTGTTGACCAGCGCCACGGTGGGCCGCACCAGGTCGGCCAGATAGGCGATTTCACCGGGGTGGTTCATGCCCAGCTCGACCACGCCCAGGCGGTGCTGCGCGCCCAGCCGCAGCAGGGTCTGCGGCACGCCGATGGCGTTGTTGAAGTTGCCGCGCGTGGCAAACGCCGCCTCGCCTGCCTGCGCGGCGAGGATGCACGCGACCATCTGCGTCACCGTGGTCTTGCCGTTGCTGCCCGTGACGGCCACCAGCGGCAGGCCAAACTGCGCGCGCCAGCCGGCGGCGAGCGCACCAAGCGCCTGCAGGGTGTCGGGCACCTCGATGCCGGACAGGCCCGCGGCGTCCAGGCCCGCGTGCGCGATGGCGGCCGAAGCGCCCAAGGCGTGCGCCTGCGGCAAGAAGGCGTTGGCGTCAAAGCGCTCGCCGCGCAGGGCCACGAACAGGTCGCCCGGCTGCAGCGTGCGGCTGTCGGTGTGCACGCGCTGCAGCGGCTGCGCCCCATCGCCGACGAGGCGCGCTTGCGGCACGCGCTGGCGCACCCATTCAAAAGCCTGCTGCAGATCCATCATGCCCACCGTGGTTGCCGTGGTGCGGGCCTGCAGCGCGGCACGCGCCTGGCCCATGTCGGAAAAAGGCCGGCGCACGCCCGCCGTCTCCTGGGTGTCCTCGTGGCCCTTGCCGGCGATCAGCACCACGTCGCGGGCATCGGCCTCGGCCAGCGCCAGCGCAATGGCGCAGGCGCGGTCGGGCTCGGCGCGCACGGTCTCGCCGGCGATCGTGCCCTGCAGCACCTGGTGGATGATCTGCGCCGGGTCTTCGCTGCGCGGGTTGTCGCTGGTGACCACCACCCAGTCGGCCTGGCGCTGCGCGGCCGCACCCATCAGCGGGCGCTTGGTCGCGTCGCGGTCGCCGCCGCAGCCGAACACGCACCACAGCTGGCCGCCGCGCTCGGCCGCCAGGGGGCGCAGCGCGCGCAGCGCCTGGTCCAGCGCGTCGGGCGTATGGGCATAGTCCACCGCCACCAGCGGCTGGCCCGCGGCGACGATGCGTTCCATGCGGCCGGGCACCGGCTGCAGCGCGGCGCAGGCCTGCACGGCACGCGCCAGCGGCACGCCCAGCGCGCGCATCGCGGCCAGCACGCCCAGCAGGTTGGAGACGTTGTACCCGCCGATCACCGCGGTCTGGAGCACGTGGCGTTCGTCGCCCTCGACCACCGTGAAACGCAGGCCGGCGTTGCCAAAGCCGATGTCCTCGGCATGCAGGCGCGCGCCGGGGCGCAGCGAGACGCTCCACAGATCGAGCCCGCGCCCGGCCAAGGCCGCATGCAGCGCAGCGCCGTGCGCATCGTCGGTGTTGACCACCGCCGCCTGCAGGCCGGGCCAGTCGAACAGCGCCGCCTTGGCCTGCCAGTAGGACGCCATGCTGCCGTGGTAGTCGAGGTGGTCCTGCGTGAAGTTGGTGAACACGGCGACGCGGATCTGCGTGCCGGCCAGGCGGTGCTCGGCCAGCCCGATGGAGGAGGCCTCGATGGCGCAGGTGCGCGCGCCGGCGTCGGCAAACCCGCGAAACGCGCGCTGCAACCGCACCGGGTCGGGCGTGGTCATGCCCGTGGTTTCGAGCTGCGGCACCGCGCCCGCCACCATCCCCATGCCCAAAGTGCCCACCAGCGCGCATGGGGCAAGGGCGGGTAGCCCACTGTTCGATAGCGCGCCGGCCAGCCACCAGGCGCTGCTGGTCTTGCCGTTGGTGCCGGTGAAGGCCACCACGGCCAGCGACTGCGACGGCCTGCCGAACCACTGCGCCGCGATCTCGCCGGTGGCGGCCTTGAGGCCGGTCAGCGCTGCCATGTGCTCGCCGCGCAGGCCAAAGGGTTCGGCGCCTGCCTGCTCGACCAGGCAGGCCGTGGCGCCGCGCGCCAGGGCATCGGCCACATGGGCGCGGCCATCGGTGGCGGCGCCGGGCCAGGCGATGAAGCCATCGCCGGGCGCGACCTGGCGGCTGTCGGTCTGCAGCGTGCCGGTGACGCGCGCGCGCAGCCACTGCACGGCCTCGGTGGCGGTATCGAGCCGGCGCATCACAGCGTCTCCTCGACCACGTCGGCCACGATCTGCGGCTTGACTTCCATGTCGGGCTGCACGCCCATCATGCGCAGCGTCTGCTGCACCACTTCGCTGAACACCGGGGCGGCCACGGTGCCGCCGTAGTAGGTGCCGTTGTTGGGCTCGTCGACCATCACGGCGACGATGATGCGCGGCTTGTCGATGGGCGCCATGCCGGTGAACCAGGCGCGGTACTTGCCTGACGCATAGCTCTTGCCCACCTGCTTGCGCGCGGTGCCCGATTTGCCGCCCACCGAATACCCTTGCGTCTGCGCCCGCTGGCCCGTGCCGCCCGGGCCGGCTGCCATGTGCAGCATCTTGCGCACTTCGGCCGCGGTGCGCGGGGAAAACACCGGAACGCCGACCGCCGGCTGATCGCTTTTGAGCATGGTCGCCGGAATGATGCGGCCGTCGTGCGCGAACACCGTGTACGAACGTGCCATCTGAAACATGCTGGCCGAGAGGCCATAGCCGTACGACATCGTGGCCTGCTCGATCGGGCGCCAGGTCTTGTAGGGCCGCAGCTTGCCGCTGACGGCACCGGGGAACGCGATCTGCGGCTTCTGCCCGAAGCCGGCGGCCGAGAACGTCTCCCACATCTCGCGCGCCGGCATCTGCATGGCCAGCTTGGTCGTGCCGACGTTGCTCGAGGTCTGGATCACGCCCTCCACCGTCAGCACGCCGTGGTTGCGCGTGTCGGAGATGGTCGATCCGGTGATGGTGATGCGCCCCGGGTTGGTATCGACGATGGTGCCCGGGCGCACGCGCCCGCTCTCGAGCGCCAGGCCAATGGTGAACGGCTTGATGGTCGAGCCGGGCTCGAACGTGTCGGTGAGCGCGCGGTTGCGCAGCTGCTCGCCGGTCAGGTTGCTGCGCTTGTCGGGCACATAACTGGGGTAATTGGCGAGCGCGAGCACCTCGCCCGTGATGGCATCGAGCACGACCACGGTCCCGGCCTTGGCCTTGTGCGCGATGACCTGGTCGCGCAGCTTCTGGTAGGCAAAGAACTGCACCTTGCTGTCGATCGACAGCTGCATGTCGCGCCCGTCCATGGGGGGCACTGTCTCGCCCACCCCTTCGACCACGCGGCCCAGGCGGTCCTTGATGACGCGGCGCGAGCCGGCCTTGCCCGCGAGCAGGTCGTTGAAGGCCAGCTCCATGCCTTCCTGGCCCCTGTCTTCGACGTTGGTGAAGCCCACCACATGGGCTGCGGCTTCGCCTTCGGGATACTGGCGCTTGTATTCCTTGCGCTGGTAGATGCCCTTGATGTGGAGCGCGGCAATCTGCTGGCCGACATCCCAGTCGAGCTGGCGCTTGACCCAGACGAAGCTCTTGTCCTCGTGGGCCAGCTTGGCGCGCAAAGCGGCCAGCGGCATGTCCATGAGCTTGGCCAACTGCGGCAGCTTGGCGCGCACCTCGGCGTCTTCCAGGTCGACGTCTTCGGGAATGGCCCAGATGCTCGCCGCCGGCACGCTGGAGGCCAGGATCAGGCCGTTGCGGTCGAGGATCTTGCCGCGGTTGGCCGGCAGCTCCAGCGTGCGCGCAAAGCGCACCTCGCCCTGGCGCTGGAAGAAGTCGTTGCCCACCACCTGCACGTAGGCGGCGCGCGCGCCCAGGCCCGCAAAGCCCAGTGCGATCAGCGCCACGATGAGCTTGCTACGCCACACCGGCGTCTTGCTCGCCAGCAGCGGGCTGGACGTATAGAGCACGCTGCGGCTCATGGGCGTGCTCCCGTGGGCGAAGCACCCGGCGGCGCTGCGGCCGGCGCGGGGTCGGACACGTACTGCGTGATCGCGGGCGTGGCGGTGCGCATCTGCAGTTGCGCCCGCGCCAGCGCCTCCACGCGCAGCGGCGTGGCCTGCGCGCGCTTTTCGACGCGCAGGCGCTCGTGCTCGGTCTCCAGGCGCCGCGCCTCGCCCACGGCGCGGTCGAGCTCGGTGTAGAGCAGGCGCGACTCGTACTGGGTGCGCACCAGGTACAGGCTGCTGGCCAGAACTGCCAGCAACAGCACGACGTTGAGCCGCATCATGGGCGCCCTTGGGCTGGCCGGCGGGCGCGCAGCGCTGCCACCAGGGGCAGCCCCGACAGAGAACGCGCCACGCCCGGCCTCATGCCGGCACCTCGGTGCGCTCGGCCACGCGCATCACGGCGCTGCGCGCGCGCGGGTTGGCGGCCACTTCTGCGGCGCCCGGCTTGATGCGCGCCAGCGCCCTCAGGCGCATGGCCTTGGGCGGCGCAAACGGCGCACGCCGGTCGTACACCTCTTTCGAGTGCTCGGCGATGAACTGCTTGACGATCCGGTCTTCGAGCGAATGGAAGCTGATCACCACCAGGCGCCCGCCCGGCTGCAGCACCGAGAGGCTGGCCTCTAGCGCCTGCTGCAGCTCTTCAAGCTCGGCGTTGATGAAAATCCGAAAAGCCTGAAAGGTGCGCGTGGCGGGGTTCTGGCCCGCCTCGCGGGTCTTGACCGCGCCAGCCACGAGGTCGGCCAGCTCGGCGGTGGTTGCGAGGGGGCCGCGCTCTTGCCGGCGCGCAACAATCGCCTTTGCAATGGGGCCAGCAAACCGTTCTTCACCGTATTCACGTATCACCTCCGCAATCTGCCCCACTTCGGCGCTGGCCAGCCACTGGGCCACGCTTTCGCCGCGCGTGGTGTCCATGCGCATGTCCAATGGACCGTCGAAACGGAAACTGAAGCCGCGCGCCGGGCTGTCGATCTGCGGCGAACTCACGCCCAGGTCCATCAGCACACCGGCGGCGCTGGCAGGCGGCAGGTCGGCGAGTTGGCGAAAGCCCTGGTGGCGAATCGAAAAACGCGCATCGGGGATGCGCGCTGCTTCGGAGATGGCCTCGGGGTCCTTGTCGAACGCCAGCAGGCGCCCCTGCGCAGCAAGCCGTGAGAGGATGCGGCGCGAATGGCCGCCCCGCCCGAACGTGGCGTCGATCCAGGTTCCTTCGGGCGCTGCGTCGGCGCCGCCGAGCAAGGCATCGACCGCTTCCTCGAGCAGCACGGTGGTGTGTTGTAGTTCTGCGTTCACTGTGCGCCTTCAGAAAGAGAAGTCCTTGAAGACATCGGGCATCTCGCCTTGCATGGCCTGGGCCTCTTGCGCGTCGTAGGTGGCCTTGTCCCAAAGCTCGAAATGGTTGCCCATGCCCAGCAGCATGGTCTCGCGGCTGATGCCGGCGGCCTGGCGCAGTTCGGGCGACACCAGCACCCGGGCGGTGGCGTCCATCTCCACATCCATGGCATTGCCGAGGAAGATGCGCTTCCACCACTGGGCCGACATGGGGAGCTGGGCCACGCGCTCACGGAACTTTTCCCACTCGGGGCGCGGAAAAATCATGAGGCAGCCGTGCGGATGCTTGGTGATCGTCAGCTGGCCCGAGGCGGTCGCGTTCAGGACGTCACGGTGCCGGGTCGGCACGGACAGCCGCCCCTTGGCATCCAGACTCAGCGAAGAAGCCCCTTGGAACACAGACAGACACCCCAGCTTGGTTGTTGATGCGACGGACGCCAGACAGCGCAACAACGGACGTTTCACCACTTAATTGCACTTTTTTGCACTGTAGCAGGAAAAGCGCTCTTCGCGGCAGGGTGTCTACATCTTCTTGCAATGAAATCAACAACTTAGACTGGAAATGACCGGCACAAAAAAGGCAAGAAAAGGCAAAATCCTTTACAGGATGGGCAGTTAGCTGCGCCTGTGCAAGTAAGTCCTCAAGCGATTGCGGGCACGGCGGGAGGCCGGGCCCGCACCGCGGCGCACCCGCCCTGTCCAGCCCAGCCGGGCACTCAGAGAATGTAGCGCGACAGGTCTTCGTCCTGGCTCAGTGCCTGCAGCCGCTCGTCGACGTAGGCGCTGTCGATGCGCAGCGTCTGGCCAGAGCGGTGGGCCGCATCGAAACTGACTTCGTCGAGCAGGCGCTCCATCACGGTGGAGAGGCGGCGCGCGCCGATGTTTTCGGTACGCTCGTTGACGTCGCAGGCGATCTGCGCCAGGCGCGTGATGCCGTCGGGCAGGAACTCGAGCGCCACGCCTTCGGTGGCCAGCAGCGCCTGGTACTGCTTGACGAGCGAGGCATGGGTCTGCGTGAGGATGGCCTCGAAGTCCTGCACCGACAGCGATTCGAGCTCCACGCGGATCGGGAAGCGCCCCTGCAGCTCGGGGATCAGGTCGCTGGGCTTGGACAGGTGGAACGCCCCCGAAGCGATGAACAGGATGTGGTCGGTGCGCACCATGCCGTACTTGGTCGACACGGTCGTGCCCTCGACCAGCGGCAGCAGGTCGCGCTGCACGCCCTGGCGCGACACGTCCGCGCCGCTGGTCTCCTGGCGCGTGGCCACCTTGTCGATCTCGTCGATGAAGACGATGCCGTTTTGTTCGGCGCTGGCGATGGCGCGGGCCCTGATCTCTTCCTCGTTGACCAGTTTGCCGGCCTCTTCATCGACGAGCAGCTTGCGTGCCTCGGCGATCTTGAGCTTGCGCGTGCGCCGCTTCTCCTGCCCCATCTGGCTGAAGACGCCGCGCAGCTGCTCGGCCATCTCCTCCATGCCTTGCGGGCCCATGATCTCGAGCTGCGGCCGGGCGTCGGCCACGTCGATCTCGACGTCCTTGTCGTCGAGCTGGCCCTCGCGCAGTTTCTTGCGGAACACCTGGCGCGCCGCGCTCTCGGATGGGGGCTCGGCGTCGGCCGTGCGCGCGGCCGGAAGCAGCGCGTCCAGGATGCGCTCCTCGGCCGCGTCTTCGGCGCGCGTGCGCACGCGCTGCACCTGGGCCTGACGCTCCTGCTTGACGGCGATCTCGGCCAGGTCGCGGACGATGGCGTCCACGTCCTTGCCGACGTAGCCCACCTCGGTGAACTTGGTGGCCTCGACCTTGATGAACGGTGCCTGCGCCAGGCGCGCCAGGCGCCGCGCGATCTCGGTCTTGCCCACGCCAGTGGGGCCGATCATCAGGATGTTCTTGGGCGTGATTTCCTGGCGCAGCCCCTCGGGCACCTGCTGGCGGCGCCAGCGGTTGCGCAGCGCAATGGCCACGGCGCGCTTGGCGCTGGCCTGGCCGACGATGTGTTTGTCGAGTTCGGAGACGATTTCCTGGGGGGTCATCGAAGACATGCGAAACCTTTGATCAAATAGGCCTCCAGCGCTTACCCATCCAGCGCTGGCAGCTATCAAATGAATAGTATCAAGACACGGGGTGCGGCAGCCGGCACGGCGCGCGCGGGCCGCACTACAGCGTCTCGATGGTGTGGTTCATGTTGGTGTAGATGCACAGCTGGCCGGCGATCTCGAGCGACTTCTTCACCACCTCCTGCGCGGACAGATCGGTGTTCTCGATCAAGGCCTTGGCGGCCGACTGCGCATACGCGCCGCCCGAACCGATGGCGACGATGCCCTGCTCGGGCTCGAGCACATCGCCATTGCCGGTGATGATGAGCGAGGCCTGCAGGTCGGCCACGGCCAGCATGGCCTCCAGGCGGCGCAGCACACGGTCGGTGCGCCAGTCCTTGGTCAGCTCGATGGCGGCGCGCACCAGGTGGCCCTGGTGCTTTTCGAGCTTGGCCTCGAAACGCTCGAACAGCGTGAAGGCATCGGCCGTGGCGCCGGCAAAGCCGGCCAGCACCTTGCCGTGGTGCAGCTTGCGCACCTTGCGCGCCGTGCCCTTGACCACCACGTTGCCGAGGGTGACCTGGCCGTCACCGCCAATGGCCACCTGCATGCCCTCGGGGGTCTGGCGGCGCACGCTGATGATGGTGGTGCCGTAAAAAATGCGGGAATCGCTGTGTTGTTCCATAGCGGGCACACATGGGGGCGAACCGCCCGCGTTCAAGCGGGACGCAGCGGCAGGGCGCTCAGTGCTGGCGTGGAACGATGCGCGCGTGTTCGCTCACACCGATCACGTTGAACAGCACCGCCACCAGCCGGTGCAGGTTGCGGAACTGCACCACGCGCCCCTGGGTCTGCTGCTGCGCCGCCCAGTTGAGCACCGAGCCCGCAGCCGAAAAATCGACGCGGATCAGGCTGTCGCACGGCACGACCAGCGGCTCGCCCGGGCGTACCAGGGCTTCGAGCGCCGCGAGCGCGGCGCTGGCGTCGCCTTCGATGTGGCCCCTGAGCCCGGGCACCGCCTCCGGCGCAGCCGCCAGGGACGCGTCCGCGCCGCCGCCGGGGTGCGGGGCCAGCAGGTCGTGCGCCGGACCGTCCTGCGACAAGGCCGCGCCGCCGCCTTCCAGGGCCGCGCTGCAGGCGCAGCGCGGCGCGGTCCACGATGGCGGCGAGACCTCGTAGGTCACGCAGTAGTCGAGCGCCACCAACTCGAATTCGTCGGGCCGCCCCATGCAGCGCAAGGCCGCCATGCGCAGCCGCCACCACTCGGGGTGGACCGTTCGGTCGCCCGACTGGGTGTGTGCCTGCAGCAGCGCCTCGAGCGCTGGCGCGCCCGCCAAGACAATGTGGACGTCCTGTTCGGCCCAGCGCAAAAATTCGTTGGCCAGTGCAGGCAGCGCAGCCTCGTCGATGGCGACCAGGCGCGACCAGTCCAGGCACCAGGGCGACGCGGCGCGCAGCAACGCCGCCTGCAACGCCGCCACCGACTGCAGCGTCAGCGTGGGCGGCGCATTCCAGCTGACCTCGCGCCGCGGCGAAACGGCCCCCGGCGCAGACGTCGCCAGACCCAGCTGCTCGGGAATGGAAAACCACAGCGGCGCAGAGCGGTCAAAGCGCGCCGCGAAATCGAGCGCGAGGCCGTCAAAACGCTCTTGCTGCCCGGTGGCGCGGTAGAGGTCGAAGAGCGCCATCCAGATCTCGAACTGCTGCTGTGCGCCGTCGCCGGCATGCTGTGCCAGCACGTCCTTCAGACCGGCTTCGGCACCGGCGTGGTCGCCGTTGGCAAATCGGATGGCCGCTTCTTCGAGATCGGGTTCGTGCACGAATACCTCCAGTTCGGGGGGCGGCAAGGCCTGCGCGCCCGGCGTCCCGTCCGCAGGCTGCGGCCCGGGCATGGCGCCAAATCCGCTGATGGACATGCTGTCGTCGGCAAACAGCGGCGCGGCGGCGGCCTGGGGCTCCAGGGCCAGTGGAATGGACGCCGGCGCGGTGGGAGCAAAGGCCGCACCGCCTTCTGCCGCCGCGCTGTCGGCACCCGGCACTCTCGGGCCGGCGGACGCGGTGCCGGGCTGAAAAGGGCCACTGCCCACGGGCTTGCCTTTCCACCACTGCATCGACATCTGCGCCTCGATCTCGTCGATTTTCTGGATGGTCACGGCCCGCTCTCCGGGCGAGGTCAGGCTGCTCTCGAAAAACGAGGGGCGTGCTGCGGGGTCCTCGATGCGCTGGCCCGCCAACGCGTCGCGCTGGCGCAGCTTGCGCAGCTGATCGAACTCGCGGCGGCGCACAAAGTCGTTGCGCCGCTTGCGTTCGATCATCTCCTTGAGCACTTGCTTGCTGTACTGGCTTTCGCGGTCGGCGTCGATGGAGTCGAGATCGCCCCAGTTGACCGTCGGGTTGCGTACAAACCGCACCACCTTGGACAGCAGTCCGCCGGGTGAGGTTTCTTCCTTGCCCATGGAGCTTCAAGAAGTCGGGTGCGCAAGCATGCGGACGGCGTCAGTCACCAAACATTTTTTGCTTGAGCTCACGGCGCTGCTGCGCTTCGAGCGACAGCGTCGCCGTGGGGCGGGCCAGCAGACGGCCCACACCGATGGGCTCGCCGGTCTCGTCGCAGTAGCCATAGTCACCGGAATCGATGCGGGCAATGGACTGCTCGATTTTCTTGAGCAGCTTGCGCTCGCGGTCGCGCGTGCGCAGCTCGAGCGCGTGCTCTTCCTCGATCGTGGCGCGGTCGGCCGGGTCGGGAACAACCACGGTGTCTTCGCGCAGGTTCTCGGTGGTCTGCCCGGCGCTTTGGTGGATGTCCTGCTTGAGCAGCACCAGCTTGTGGCGAAAGAACGCCAGCTGCTGCTCGTTCATGTATTCGCTGTCGGGCATGGCCAGGACTTCGGCGTCGCTCAGCTCGTCAACCGGCTTGGTTTTCCAGTTGTTGGCCAGCTTGGCGTCTTTCTTGGGGCTGCCCATGGGGGGCGACACTTGCATGGTGGAGGGCATGGTATTGGTATAGCTCGCTTTGGCCGCAGTGGAAGCCACTGACTGCGCCATGGATGGTACGGTCAATTGCGCCAGACGGGAAGAAGGCCGGGTGCTGCGCGCAGGCGCCGCAGCCGCACTGGGCGCGGCCACAGCCTGGGCGGGCTGGGCGGCCACCGTTTTGGCGGGGGCCGCAGGGGCGGCGCGTGCAGCAGACTTCGCTGGTACCTTGGCGACGGGCGTTTTTGCCACCGTCGTCGACACCTTGGCAGGGGCCTTGGATTTGCTGGTTTCAGCTTTCAATTCCTGTCTCCTCACAGAACGGGCGGGCCCGCAGACACAGGGCGTGCTGGCGGGCGGGCGGGTGGTAAGCCCCTCTATTTACCGGGGCGCGATTGTATCGGCCCGGGCTGACAGCAGGCCCTGCGTTGCGCAATACCCACAATGGGACGGCGCGCCCGGGCCTGCACGTCACGCAAGGCACTGCTGCAGGCCCTGCACCAGAATGTCCTGGGGCAGGTCGATGCCGATGAACACCATCTTGCTGTTGCGCTCCTCGCCTTCGGCCCAGGCGGGTCCCAGGTCGCTGCCCATGAGCTGGTGCACGCCCTGGAAGATCACCTTGCGGTCGGTGCCGAGCATGTTCAGCACGCCCTTGTAGCGCAGCATGCGCGGGCCGTAGATGTTGACGATGGCGCCGAGGAAGTCTTCGAGCTTGGCCGGATCGAACGGGCGCTCGGCGCGGAAGACGAAGCTTTTGACGTCGTCATCGTGGTGATGGTGGTGTCCGTGCCCATGGCCGTCCTGGTGCGACGGGTGGCTGCAATGCTCGCCGTGCACGTGGTCATGGTCATGGCCATGGTCGTCGTGCCCATGGTCGTGCGCCGCCTCTTCCTCCTTGAGGAAGTCGGGATCGATGTCGAGCTTAGCGTTCAGGTTGAAGCCGCGCAGGTCCAGCACCTCGGCCAGCGGCACCTCGCCGAAATGCACGGCCTTGATGGGCGCGCGCGGGTTCATGTGCTTCAGGCGGTGGATCAGCGCGTCGGTCTCGCCGGCGCCGACCAGGTCGGTCTTGGACAGGAAGATCTGGTCGGCAAAGCCCACCTGGCGGCGCGCCTCCTGGCGGTCGTTGAGCTGCTGGGGCGCATGCACGGCGTCGACCAGCGTGATGATCGAGTCGAGCAGGTAGGACTCGGCGATCTCCTCGTCCATGAAGAAGGTCTGCGCCACCGGGCCGGGGTCGGCCAGGCCCGTGGTCTCGATGACCACGCGGTCGAAATCGAGCAGGCCCTTGCGGCGCTTGGCGGCGAGCAGCTGCAGCGTCTCGCGCAGGTCTTCGCGGATCGTGCAGCAGATGCAGCCGTTGCTCATCTGCACGATCTGCTCTTTCGATTCCGTGACCAGGATGTCGTTGTCGATGTTTTCCTCGCCAAACTCGTTCTCGATCACGGCGATCTTCTGGCCATGCGCTTCGCTGAGCAGGCGCTTGAGCAGCGTGGTCTTGCCCGAGCCGAGGAAGCCGGTGAGGATGGTGGTGGGGATGAGGGACATGGAGAAGCCTTGGAATGCGAAAGTGCCGCAGGCACGGTCAGGGGGCGCGGAAGCCCGATAAGCGAGGCAGTTTAGCGGCGAACCATATACCTACAGAGGACCGTGCTGTGCGGTTTTCTCTACTTGTCACATTTACGACTTCAATTGAAATCAAATATATATTTTAGTAATATATTGTTAGCACTCATAAAAACCCATAGAGCAATTCGACCGCTCGCGCTGCCCAGAAAATGCACGTTTGATCTCGCCCAGTGACCGCGGGGACCGAAAGATTGACGGCCCCTGCCATGGCGGGCTGGCAGTGCCGATCGTTCAGTTGCCCGTACACCGGAGACTTGCACGTGCGCTTGAACGACATGAAAATTTCTGTGCGTTTGGTTCTAGGTTTTGGCCTGATGGCGCTGCTGCTCGTGCAGCTGGCCAGCTCCTCGCTCTTCAGGGTCGCCACCATGAGCGATGCCTTTGGCTTGGTGGCACACGACCGTTATCCCAAAGTCATTGAACTCCAGGCGGTCAAGGAAAACCTTGGAAGCATTGAAAACGCGCTGAACCATCTGCTGTTGATCGACAACCCGGCCGATCTGCAGCAGGAGCACGCCGTGATTGCCGCCAAGCGCCAGGAAAGCAGCAAGATACTGGAACGGCTGCAACCGCAGATCCTCTCTGCGCAAGGGAAAGCGGCGTTCGATCAGATCCTCCAGGCCCGCGACGTGTACAGCCAGGAGCAAAACCGCTTCATCGGGCTGGTGACCGCAGGCAACAAGGACGAAGCGCGCACGGTGCGGCTCACTGGCATGCCGGCCTTGCGCAAGGCCTATGCCGATGCGCTCGACGGCTCGGTGAAATACCAGCAGACGCTGATGGACGCTTCGATCCAGGAGGCGGCCGACGCGGTCGGCAGCCTGCGCATCACCATCTGGGCCACCCTGGGGTTTGCGCTGTTCGCTGCCGTGCTGATGGCGCAGTGGATCGTCCGCTCCGTCACCCGGCCGCTGCGCGAGGCCGTGGACCTGTCCCGCGCTGTCGCGGCAGGCGACCTGAGCCGTCCCATCCACACCTCGGGGGACAACGAGACCGCGCAGCTGCTGCGTGCGCTCAAGGACATGCAGGCCGGCCTGGTGCGGGTCGTCGGCAGCGTGCGCGAGGGCTCGGAGAGCGTGGCCGCGGCCAGCGCGCAGATCGCCCAGGGCAACCGCGACCTGTCGGCCCGCACCGAGCAGCAGGCCAGCGCGCTGGAGCAAACGGCAGCGTCCATGGAGGAGCTCAACTCCACCGTGCGGCAAAACGCCGACAACGCGCGCCAGGCCAACCAGTTGGCCATGAACGCATCGACCGTGGCCACGCAGGGCGGCGAAGCGGTGGCCGACGTGGTGCGCACCATGAAGGACATCAACGACAGCTCGAACCGCATCTCCGACATCATCGGCGTCATCGACGGCATCGCCTTCCAGACCAACATCCTCGCGCTCAACGCCGCCGTCGAGGCGGCGCGCGCCGGCGAGCAGGGCCGGGGCTTTGCCGTGGTGGCAGCCGAGGTGCGCAGCCTGGCCGGACGCTCGGCCGAGGCGGCCCGCGAGATCAAGGGCCTGATCGGCGCCAGCGTGGAGCGCGTGGAACTGGGCACGGCCCAGGTCGACCGTGCCGGCCAGACCATGGCCGAGGTGGTCACCGCGATCCGGCGCGTGACCGACATCGTGGGCGAGATCAGCGCCGCCAGCTCTGAGCAAAGCGAGGGCGTCGAGCAGGTCAGCGAAGCCGTCACGCAGATGGACCAGGTGACCCAGCAGAATGCCGCGCTGGTCGAAGAGATGGCGGCGGCGGCCTCCAGCCTCAACCTCCAGGCGCGCGAGCTGGTGGACACGGTGTCGACCTTCAAGCTCTCCGCGCACGCCAGCGCAGCGGCGCCTCACAGCGCCGCGCGCGCTGCGCCCTTGCCAACGCCAGCGCCGCCGCCGCGCGCGGCCTTGGCAAACACCAGCAAGACCGCGGCGCGCAGTGCCGACGCCCACCGGCTCTCCGGCGCGGTCCAACCGCGCGCGGTGCCGGCGCCCAAGCCCGCGGCCGCGCGCGCCGCGGCAGCTGCGGTGGCCGCAGGCGCCGACGACTGGGAAAATTTTTAAGGCTTGTCGGCCGGCTTGACCCGGCCTGCGCGCGGGTGGGCGGCGTCGTACACCCGCGCGAGGTGCTGGAAATCGAGCCGCGTATAGACCTGCGTGGTGGTGATGCTGGCGTGGCCCAGCAGTTCCTGCACCGCGCGCAGGTCCCCGCTCGATTGCAGCAGGTGGCTCGCGAACGAGTGGCGCAGCATGTGCGGGTGCACCGGCGTGGTCAGGCCCGCCTGCTGGCTGCGCTGGCGCAGGCGCAGCCAGACGGACTGCGCGGTCAGGCGTGCGCCGCGCCGGCCCACGAACAGCGCCGCATCCACAGCGCCCGCAGCAAAAGGCGTGGCGCGCAGCGCCAGCCAAGCCTGCAGCGCCTGCAGCGCCGCCGCGCCCACGGGCAGGCTGCGGCGCTTGCTGCCCTTGCCCAGCACATGGGCTTCGCCCGCCTGCAGGTCGATCCAGCCGCGGCCCAGGCGCTGGGTGTCGGGGCCGGGCACGGCGTCCAGCCCGACGAGTTCTCCCACGCGCAGGCCGCAGCCATAGAGCAGCTCGACCATGGCGGCGTCGCGCGCCTCGAGCCACGGGTCGGCCTGCGGCTGCGCAAACTCGGCCAGGCGCACGGCATCGTCCACGCCCAACGCCTTGGGCAGGGGCTGGGGCGCGCGCGGCGCGCGCACGCCCTGCACCGGGTTGCTGGCCACGAGGCCCTGGCGGCCGGCCCAGCTGAAGAAGCCGCGCCAGCCCGAGAGGATCAGCGCAATGCCGCGCCCGCTGCGCCCGCCGCTGTGCATCTGCGCCACGAAGCGGCGGATGTGCGTGCTTTGCAGCTGCAGCAGCGGCACGCCCGCCTGCGCGGCGGCCTCGGCGAGCTTGTCCAGGTCCAGCGCGTAGAGCGTGAGCGTGCGCGCGGCCAGGCGTTTTTCGACGCGCGCATGTTCGAGGTAGCGCAGCACTGCGGGATCGGGGGCCGCGGTGCGGTCCGGAGGCAGCGCGGCGGCCATGGACGGTGGCTCGGCGTGTGCGGGCCGGCGCGGTTTCAGCGCAGCCGCGCCAGGGCCGCGCTGGCCAATTCGGCCATGCGCGAGAGGAAGTCGGTGCCCATGGCGGCGTCAAAGCGCTGCGGGTCGTGCGACGCCAGCACCAGCAGGCCAAAGGCCGGCGTTGCGCTGTTGGCCGGGCCCTCGCGCAGCGGCAGCAGGGCCAGCGACTGCGCGCCGCTGCCGTCGGCATGCGCGAGGCCGCCGCCCGGCAGCCACCCTGCCGGCTCGAAGCCCAGGTTGGGGCCGCAGAACGGCATGGTCAGCGACGTCGCGAAGGCGCGCACGTCGCTGCCCACACCCTGGGCGAACGCTGCCTGGGCATAGGGGGCCGCGACATCCCAGACGCGGATCGCCGCCTGCGGCACATCGAACTGCTCCAGCATGCCCTGCACCACCGCGCCGGGCAATTCGGTGGGCGCCGTCACGCGCTGCAGCGCGCAGCTCCACTGGTGGACCTTCTGCGCGATGGCAGCGTTCTCGTTGCTGTTGCGCACCATCTCCATGACGCGCTGCTCGAGCGCCTTGATCTTCTCGCGCAGCATCTCGGCCTGGCGCTCCTGCAGGCTCACGGCGCGGTGGCTGTGCGGGCTGGTGAACTGCACGCTGGCCAGCACCTCGGCGTGGCGCTCAAAAAACCCGGCGTGTGGGCCAGGAACTCGACGATGTCTTCTTCGGTGATCGGGGGGAGTGCGGAACTGGTCATGGTGTGTCTGGAATATCGATCTGGCCTTCAAAAACCGTGGTGGCCGGGCCGGTCATGTAGACCGGGTCGGAATCGCTGCCCGCCCAGGCGATGGTCAGCCGCCCGCCGCGCGTGTCGACCTGCACGCATGCATCGAGCAGCCCCAGGCGTATGCCCGCGGCCACCGCCGCGCAGGCGCCGGTGCCGCAGGCCAGGGTCTCGCCCACGCCGCGCTCGTACACGCGCAGGCGCACATGGCCGCGGTCGACGACCTGCAGGTAGCCGGCGTTCACGCGCTGCGCAAAGCGCGCATGGCTTTCGATCAGCGGGCCGGTCTGCAGCACGGGCGCGCTGTCCACGTCCGCCACGAGCTGCACCGCATGCGGGTTGCCCATCGACACGGCTACTATCAAAACAGGAGCTTCTGACGCTTTCCCAGCAAGGGCCAGAGGCCATTTTTGTGCCAAACCCTGGTCCACGGGCTGCAGGCCGTGGGTGTCGAACGGCAGCTGCGCCGGATCGAACCGGGGCCGGCCCATGTCCACCGTCACGCGGCCGTCGGGCGTGAGCTGCGGCGCGATCACGCCGCCCCGCGTCTGCACGCGGATGGTGTCCTTGGCGGTCAGACCCTTGTCGCGCACGAAGCGCGCAAAGCAGCGCGCGCCGTTGCCGCACTGCTCGACCTCGCCGCCGTCGGCGTTGTGGATCACGTATTCGAAGTCGATGCCTTCGGCGGGCGCGGGCCGCACGCTGAGGATCTGGTCGGCGCCGACGCCAAAATGGCGGTCGGCCAGAAAGCGGTACTGCGCGGGTGCCAGACCCAGGCGGCCCTGCGTTTCGTCGAGCACGACGAAATCGTTGCCGGCGCCCTGCATCTTGGTGAAGCAAATTTGCATGGATCCGATTATCGTTCGTGGGCTGGCATCTCTGCGTGCGCCCGGGTGGGCGCCGCCGCCGCGCCACCACTCCATTTTGAGGATGACCATGACCGATCTGTCTGCCTTTCCCATTACCCGCCAATGGCCCGCGCAGCACCCTGAGCGCCTCCAGCTGTATTCGCTGCCGACGCCCAATGGCGTGAAGGTGTCGATTGCGCTCGAGGAAATGGGCCTGCCCTACGAGCCCCACCTGGTGAGTTTCGAGACCCACGACCAGATGTCGCCGGCCTTCCTGTCGCTCAACCCGAACAACAAGATCCCCGCCATCCTCGATCCGAACGGCCCGGGCGGCCAGCCGCTGGCGCTGTTCGAGTCGGGCGCCATCCTGCTGTACCTGGCCGACAAGACCGGCCAGCTGATCGCGCACGACGCGGCCGCGCGCTACGAAACCATCCAGTGGCTGATGTGGCAGATGGGTGGCGTCGGGCCGATGTTTGGCCAGCTCGGCTTCTTCCACAAGTTCGCCGGCAAGGACTACGAGGACAAGCGCCCGCTGGGCCGCTACGTGGCCGAAGCGCAGCGCCTGCTGGGCGTGCTGGACCAGCGCCTCAGAGGCCGCGCCTGGGTCATGGGCGAGGCCTACAGCATTGCCGACGTCGCCATCTTCCCGTGGGTGCGCAACCTGGTCGGCTTCTACGAAGCGGGCGACCTGGTGGGCATCACCGACTACCCCGAGGTGCAGCGCGTGCTTGCCGCCTTCGCCGCGCGACCGGCCGTGGTCCGGGGCCTCGCGATTCCGCAGCGCGGCTGACCCGCGCTGTGCCCGGGCCGCGCTGCTGCGCCCGGCTTTTGCCCCTCTGCGCGCCCGTGCCAAGCGCGTATGTTTTTCCACTGCCAAGGACCTCGCTTCATGACACTCGCCACCCTCTTCCACCACCCGCGCGCAGGCGCCGTGCTGCTGCGCACCACCCTGGCCCTGCTGATGCTGCTGCACGGCTGGGCCAAGGTCCGCGGCGGCATCGGCGGCATCGAGGCCATGGTGGCGAAAGCCGGCCTGCCGCCCTACCTGGCCTACGCGGTGTACCTGGGCGAGGTCGTGGCGCCGCTGTTGCTGCTGCTCGGCGTGTGGGTGGTGCCGGCGGCGCTGGTGGTCGCCATCAACATGGTGGTGGCGGTGCTGCTGGTGCACACCGGCCAGTTTCTGTCGCTGGGCTCGACGGGCGGCTGGGCGCTGGAACTGCAGGCGATGTTCCTCGTCAGCGCGCTGGTGGTGGCCATGACTTCCAGCAGCGGCAAGGGCTGACGAAGCCCGAAAGCACGCAGTGCGCGCCGCCGGCTGCGTGGTCCGGAGCAGACGGCGCTGATCGGCGGGCGCACGCCCACCGGGTCCGAGGCCAGCGCCTGCACAGCGCTTTTTTGCACCGCCCTGCAGCCGGCCGCAAGCGCCTGCGGATAATGCAGCGATGCCCCGCCTGAACCAACAACTCCACCCGCACCGCGAACCGGTGCCCACGCGCGCCGCCGCCACCGTGCTGCTGCTGCGCGACGCCCCCAGCGACGGCGCCCTCGAAGTGCTGATGACGCGGCGCTCGGCCACGGCCAGCTTTGCGCCCGGGCGCCTATGTGTTTCCGGGCGGCGGCATCGACGCGCTCGATGCCGCCCCGGCCACGCACGCCGCCGCCGCGCGCCGCGCCACGCAAAGCGATGCGCACCTGACGCAGGCCATCGCCGCCATCCGCGAGAGCTTCGAAGAGCTCGGCGTGCTGCTGGCGCGCCATGCCGACGGCCGCATGGCCGGTGCCGAGGACATCGCCGCGCTCGACCGCCACGCGCCATTTGCCGCGCAGTGCCAGGCGCGGGGCCTGCAGCTGGCGGCCGACAGCGTCTACCTGCTCGCGCACTGGACGGCCGACCGCGACCTGGCGCGGCGCTTCGACGTGCCCTTTCTGGTCGCGCGCATGCCCGCCGGCCAGACGCCCGTGGCCGACGAGGCCGAGCAGTTCGAGCCGGTGCTGGGTGCGCCCGCAGGACGCGCTCGAGCGCCACGCGGCCGGCAGCTTCTTCATGATCTTCCCGACCATCCGCACGCTCGAGCGCCTGGCCAAGTTCGCCAGCGCCGATGCGGTGCTCGCCGCCGTCGCCCACGAACAGCCGCTGTGGGTGAGCTGCCCGCGCGCCGGCCTGCTGGCCGGCAAGGAAGCGCGCTACATGGAGCACGAGGCGCCGTTCGGCGAACTGGCGCTGGTCTGCCCCGACGGGCAGATGGTGCACGCGCTCGACTGGCAGACCGAGCGCCCGGTGCCGCTGCTCAAGAACGTGCAGCGCCTGACCGCGCCCAACCCCGGCGTGATGACCGGCCCGGGCACCAACAGCTACCTGGTCGGCGACCCGGCCACGGGCTACATCGCCATCGACCCCGGCCCGGCCGACCCGGACCACCTCGACACACTCTGGCGCGCGGCGGGCGGCGACATCCGCATGATCGTCTGCACGCACTCGCACCCCGACCACTCGCCGGGCGCGGCGCCGCTGCAGCAGCTCTGCGTGCAGGCGGGCCGCGCCGCGCCGCCGATTCTGGGCCTGCCGTCGCAGCCCACGGCGCGCGCGGCAAGCCAGTTCACGCCCGAGCGTGCGCTACAAAACAATGAGCTGCTCACGCTTACGGGACAAGGCCCAGAGGGCAAAATCACGCACACGCTGCAAGTGGTGCACACGCCCGGCCACGCGGCCAACCACCTGTGCCTGCTGCTGCGCGAAGACGGCCTGCTGTTTTCGGGCGACCATGTCCTGAACGGCAGCACCACCGTCATCGACCCGCCCGACGGCAACATGGCCGACTACCTCGATTCGCTCGACCGGCTGGACGCCCTGTGCGCCGAGCACGGTGCCGAATTCATCCTGCCCGCGCACGGCTATGTGCTGGGCCCGATGCGCGCGCAGCGCCATCGCGCACCTGAAGGCGCACCGGCTGGCGCGCGAGGCCAAGGTCATCGCCGCGATGCAGGCGCTGCCCGAGGGCAGCGTGGAGGACTGGGTGGCGCATGCCTATGCCGACGTGCCGCCGCGCATGTGGCCCGTCGCGCAGCGCTCGCTGATCGCCCACGTCGAGCGCATCCGCGCCATGGAGCCCGGCAATGACTGACGCCCGCAACGAACCCGTGCGCCTGGCCAAGCGCCTGGCGGCCGAGCACGGCCTCTCGCGCAGCACGGCCGAGCAGTACATCGAAGGCGGCTGGGTCACGGTGGACGGCAAGACCGTCGAAGTGCCCGGCGCACGCGTGGCGCCGCACCAGAGCGTGGTGCTGGCCCCGGGCGCCAGCCTGTTCGACCTCGTGCCCGTCACGCTGCTGCTGCACAAGCCGCCGGGCTTCGAGGCCGGGCTGGGCATGGCCGCCGGGGCGGCCGCGCACGGCAGCCGCAGCCAGGGCGCGCGCGCCGCGCTCACGCTTTTGAGCGCGGCCTCGCACATGGCCGGCGACGCGGCCGAGACCCGCGTGCTGCTGCGCCATTTCAAGCAGCTCGAATGCTTCACGCCGCTGCCCACCGAGGCCAGCGGCCTCGTCGTCTTCACGCAGGACCCGCGCATCGCGCGCAAGCTGGCCGAGGACATCGAGACGCTGGAGCAGGAGTGCATTGTCGAAGTGGCCGGCCAGATCGCCGACAACGGCCTCCAGCGCCTGTGCCACGGGCTGAGCTTCAACGGTCGGCCGCTGCCGCCGATCAAGGTGAGCTGGCAGAACGAGACGCGCCTGCGCTTTGCGCTCAAGGGCATCCGCCCGGGCCAGGTGCCGGCCATGTGCGAGGCCGTGGGCCTGCGCGTGGTGGCGCTCAAGCGCATCCGCATCGGCCGCGTGCCGCTGGCCAAGGTGCCCGAGGGGCAGTGGCGCTACCTGCAGGCGTGGGAAAAGTTCTGATGGCGCAAGACGTGTGGACCCAGGTCGGCAGCGCGGTGGTGGCGGAGTTCTCCGACCTGCCCGACGCGGCCGAGTTCACACGCGTGCTGCTGCGGCTGCTGCTGGCCGCGCTGCTGGGCGGCCTGCTGGGCATCGAGCGCGAATCCAAGGGCAAGGCCGCGGGCGTGCGCACGCACATGCTGGTGTCGATGGGCGCCGCGCTGTTCGTGCTGCTCGCCAGCCAGGGCGGCATGGCAGACGCCGAACTCAGCCGCGTGCTGCAGGGCGTGATCGCCGGCATCGGCTTCCTGGGCGCGGGCACCATCCTCAAGGCCGAGCACGAGGACAAGGTGCGCGGCCTGACCACGGCGGCCGGCATCTGGCTGACCGCGGCGATTGGCGTGGCGGCCGGCCTGGGGCGCGAAGCCACCGCCGTGCTCAGCACCGTGCTGGCGCTGGCGGTGCTGTCGCTGGTGCCGATGCTGGTGCGCCGCCTGGAGTCGCCCGACAGCGCGCCGCCATCCGGCACCCTGGGCAAGAGCGAACCCGCCTCGCGGCCGGGGCCCCAGCCGCCAGCGCCGCCGCACTGACGCGCGCCGGCCGGCGCTGCCCGCGCCCAGCGCCAGGCATTCTGCCGCACGGCGCCTGCGAATCATCAAAAGAGATAGCTGCCAGCGCAGACCCAGCAAGGGCTGGAGGCTGATTCGATATAAAAGTGTGAAGCGCGCCGATAAGCCGGATTCTGTGCACCGCGGTTGCCCCCGGCGTGACCGCCATTACTCTGGGCCGGGTGTCGCCACCACGGCTCGATGCTACCTACCCGCCAGCTCTGCGGAACCACATCAACGCTGGCCTACTTGGTATTGCTGCGCGTAGAGATTGCCCGTTTCACCCGCCGCCGGGTTGCCCCGGCACCGACTCGTCTCTGTTGCTCTGATCCTCACCTCACGGTGGGCAGCCGTTAGCTCCTACGCTGTCCTGTGCAGTCCGGACGTTCCTCCAGTGCCTGGTTTCCCAGACTTGCACCAGCGGCGGTCTGGCGCGCTTCACGGGGCGATTATCCCCGCAACGGCACAATGCGCCGCAGATCAGTGCGCCAGATCGGCCTCGCACCATCTCCAGGAGACCGCCATGAAAGCCGACAACATCCTCGCAGACCATCGGCAACACGCCGCACATCCGCATCAACCGCCTGTTCGGCGCGGACGCGAAGGTCTGGATCAAGTCCGAGCGCGCCAACCCCGGCGGCTCGATCAAGGACCGCATCGCGCTGGCGATGGTCGAGGACGCCGAGAAGTCGCGGCGCGCTGCAAGCCCGGCGGCACCATCATCGAGCCGACCTCGCGGCAACACCGGCATCGGCCTGGCGATGGTCGCGGCGGTCAAGGGCTACAAGCTGATCCTGGTGATGCCCGACAGCATGTCGCATCGAGCGGCGCCGGCTGATGCTGGCCTACGGCGCGCAGCTTCGACCTGACGCCGCGCGAAAAGGGCATGAAGGGCGCCATCGCGCGCGCCGAGGAGCTCGTCGCCAGCACGCCCGGCGCCTGGATGCCGCAGCAGTTCGAACAACCCGGCCAACATCGAGGTGCACGCGCGCACCACGGCGCAGGAAATCCTGGCCGACTTTCCCGGACGGCGTCGACGCGCTGATCACCGGCGTCGGCACCGGCGGCCACATCACCGGCGTGCGCGCGAGGTGCTGAAGACGAAGTGGCCGCAAGCTCAAGGTGTTCGCGGTCGAGCCGGCGCTCTCGCCGGTGATCTCCGGCGGCCAGCCGGCGCCGCACCCGATCCAGGGCATCGGCGCCGGCTTCATCCCGAAGAACCTGGACACCAGCGCTGCTCGACGGCGTGATCCAGGTCGACGCCGAACCGGCGCGCGAGATGGCCCGCCGCTGCGCGCGCGAGGAAGGCATGCTGGTCGGCATCTCGTCGGGCGCGACGCTGGCCGCCATCGCGCAGAAGCTGCCCGAGCTGCCCGCCGGCGCCGCGGTGCTCGGCTTCAACTACGACACCGGCGAGCGCTACCTGTCGGTCGAAGGCTTCCTGCCGGGTTAAGGCCAAAACAGCCTCTGGCGCTTATGCAGCAAGCGCTGACAGCTCTCAATTCAGGAGCAATTTCCCGGTCAGCCCCTCTTGGGCATCAGCCTTTTTCTGGCCCGTACGCCGCCATGAACGCAGCGACCGCACGCTCCACCGTGGCGTTCAATTCTTCGGCAGACAGCGGCTCCAGCGTCTGGAACAGAAAGCGGTCCAGCCATTCGGCTTCGAGCAGGCCGCGCAGGTGCAGGGCCGCGATCCGGGCGTTGGCCGGGCGCAATTTGCCGGCGTCCATGGCCTGCTGCAGGTACGCGGCGGCCGCGGCCTCGTTGCGCACGGGGCCGAGTTCGTAGCATTGTCTTCCCAGCTCCGAGCGCCCGGCCTCGGCGACGATCAGGCGGCGCATGGCCTGCACCTGCGGTGAATAGAGCAGCGTGAGCAGCCCGCGGCCGAATTTTTCCAGCGCCTCGGTCATGTCCTCGACCGTGGCGTCGAGCGCTTCGAGCGTGGCCTGGAATTCCGCTTCGGTGGCTTCGAACACCACGGCCGAGAACAGCTCTTCCTTTGACGCGAAATAGTTGTAGAGCGTGGCCTTGGAGTAGCCCAGGCGCTCGCAGATCGCCGCCATCGTGGTCCGCTCGAACCCCGTTTCCTGAAAAACTTCCGCGGCGGCCTCGAGGATGGCCTGCCGCCTTGTCTCGCTTTTTGCGCGCACGTCAACCCCTTTATTTTTGAACCAATGGGTTCAGTCTAGCTTGATCGACAGGAAAGACAAAGCTAAACTAAACCGATCAGTTCAACAATGGAGTCTCGATGCTTCGACGCAGCACGCTGCCCTCGCCAGCCTTGCATCGGCTGACCTTGCCCCTCTCAGCCTTGGGCGCGGCCCTGTTCCTCGCGGGATGCGCCCAGCTTCCCGATCTGGGCGCAACGCCCCAGCCCAAGACCTCCGATGCATTCCAGTCCACCGCCTCCCTGCAGGCGCCGGCCGCCCAATGGCCGACCGACCAGTGGTGGACGGCTTATGGCGACAGCCAGCTCAATGCGCTCATCGCCGAGGCGCTGGCCGATGCGCCCGACCTGGCGGCCGCAGCAGCGCGGCTGCAAAGGGCGGACGCGGTGGCGCAAATCACGGGTTCGGCCCTCGAGCCGCAGGTCAGCGCCAATGCCTCGGTCACCGAGGACAAGCTGAGCTACAACCACTTGACGCCCCGCGCGATGACGCCTTCGGGCATGAACGGCTACGGCCGCGCGACCCTGGACTTGCGCTGGGAACTCGATTTCTGGGGCAAGAACCGCGCAGCGCTGGCCGCTGCGACGTCCGACCTGGAAGCCAGCCGCGCCGAACTGGCGCAGGCCCGGCTGTGGCTGGCGGCCGGCGTGGCCGCGAACTATGCGGAACTGAGCCGCCTCTATGCCAACCGCGACACCGCCGCCAAGGCGGTGGAGATCCGCCACAAAACGGCCAGCCTGTTTTCGCAGCGCTTTGACAACGGGCTGGAAACGCGCGGCGGCCTGCGCAATGCCGACGCGCGCCGCGCCGTGACCGAGGGCGAGCTGCTGGCGCTGGACGAGCAGATCGCGCTGCAGCGCCACCGCCTGGCCGCGCTGCTGGGCGCAGGGCCGGACCGGGGCCTGTCGATTGCGGCGCCGACCCTGAAGCTGGACCGCGCCTTCGGCCTGCCTGCCGAGCTGTCGGCCGACTTGCTCGGGCGCCGCCCCGACGTGGTGGCCGCGCGCCTGCGCGCCCAGGCGCAGGCGCGCCGCATCGATCAAAAGAAGGCCGAGTTCTACCCCAACGTCAACCTGTCGGCGCTGATCGGCGTGCAGTCACTGGGCCTGGACATGCTGGCCAAGGGTGGCTCGGGCATTGCCAGCGTGGGCCCGGCGATTTCGCTGCCGATCTTCAGCGGCGGCCGCCTGCAGGGCGAGCTGCGCGGCGCGCACGCCGGCTATGCCGAGGCGGTGGCCCAGTACAACGCCACCGTGGCCCGCGCACTGCAGGACGTGGCTGACAACGCGGTCAGCCAGAAAGCCCTGGGCCAGCGCCTGCGTCAAGGCGCAAGAGGCCGTGGAAGCCGCCACCGAGGCGCACCGCGTGGCCAGCAACCGCTACGAAGGCGGGCTGGCGACCTACCTCGAAGTGCTGACGGCCGAAGACAGCCTGCTCGGCGCCCTGAGCGCCCAGACGAACCTGCGCGCCGCGTCGGTCGCGCTCGACATCGGCCTGCAACGGGCGCTGGGCGGCGGCTATCGCGCCGCCCCCGCCAGCACCCTGGCCAGCGCCCCCGCCGGCGTGCCGCAGTAAGCGCTCAAAACTCCGCCCGCTCCGGGCCCCCTCCATCGATCAAGGAATTTCCATGTCTGAAAACAACACCAGCTCGGCTGCCGATGCCCTCGTGAAAAAGCGCCGCAACGCCCGCCTGGCCACTCTGGGCGGCGTGGTGGTGCTGGCCGCCATCGGCTCCACGGCCTACTGGAAGCTGCACGCCTCGCATTTCGTCTCGACCGACAACGCCTACGCGGCGGCCGAAGTGGCGCAGATCACGCCGTCCGTGGGCGGCACCGTGCTCGAAGTGAACGTCAGCGACACCGAAACGGTGCAGCGGGGCGATGTGCTGCTGGTCATCGACCCCACCGACGCCCAGCTGGCCGTGGCCCAGGCCACGGCGGAACTCGATCGCGCCACGCGCCGCGTCAAAAGCTACATGGCCAACGACACCAACCTGGCGGCGCAGATCAGTGCGCGCGAGGCCGATGCCCAGCGCGCCAGCGCCCAGCTGGCGGCCGCGCAGGCCGACTTCGAGCGCGCCAAGGTGGACCTGCAACGCCGCCAGGCGCTGGTGGCCTCGGGCTCGGTGTCGGGCGACGAACTCACGCGCGCCAAGAACGCCTTTGACGCCGCCACCGCGCAGCTGGCCGCCGCCAAGGCCGCCGCCGCCCAGGTCACGGCCAACCAGCGCTCGGCCGTCGCGGCCAAGGAGGCCAACGCCGCCCTCATCAGCAACAGCACCGTGGACACCAACCCCGAAGTGGCGGCCGCGCGCGCGCGCCTCGAGCAGGCCCAGGTGGACCTGGCGCGCACCGTGGTCCGCGCGCCGCTCGATGGCGTGGTGGCCCAACGCAGGGTGCAGCTGGGCCAGCGCGTGCAGCCCGGCATGCCGCTGATGGCCGTGGTGCCCGTCAACGATATCTACGTCGATGCCAATTTCAAGGAAGTGCAGCTGCAGAAGGTGCGCGTGGGCCAGAGCGTCACGCTGCACGCCGACATCTACGGCAAGGGCGTGACCTACCAGGGCGTGGTCGAAGGTTTCTCGGGCGGCTCGGGCTCGGCCTTCTCGGCCATTCCGGCGCAGAACGCCACCGGCAACTGGATCAAGGTGGTGCAGCGCCTGCCGGTGCGCGTGAAGCTTGACCCGACCGAACTGCAGGCCCACCCGCTCAAGGTCGGACTGTCGATGAGCGCCGAAATCGACACCCGCACTGGCGGCAAGCAGGCCACGGCCGCGGCTGCCGCCGCTGAAGCGCAACGCACCGCAGCGAACTGAGCGGGACCGCAACCATGAGCCAAGCGACGACGGCGCCCGGCGCGCCGGCCCCCTTCGCCCCCGACGGCGTGGCGCCCCTGAAAGGCCCGATGCTGGCGGTGGCCGCCCTGATGCTGGCGGCCGCCAACTTCATCGCGGTCCTCAACATGACGATCGCCAACGTGGCGGTGCCCAACATCGCCGGCGCGCTCGGCGCGGCCGCCAGCCAGGGCACCTGGGTCATCACCTCGTTCGCCGTCGGCGAGGCCATCACGGTGCCACTGACCGGCTGGTTTGCGGCGCGCTTCGGCGCGGTGCGCGTGTTCGTGGTGTCGATGATCCTGTTCGGCATCTTCTCGATCGTGTGCGGGCTGTCGACCTCGATCGGCATGCTGGTGGTGGCGCGCGTGTTCCAGGGCCTGAGCGGCGGCCCGCTGATGCCGCTGTCGCAAACGCTGATGCTGCGCATCTTCCCCAAGGAGAAGGCCGGGGCGGCCATCGGCATCTGGTCGATGACGACGCTGGTGGCGCCCGTGGTCGGCCCGATCCTCGGCGGCTGGCTGGTGGACAACTTCACCTGGAACTGGGTGTTCCTGATCAATGCGCCGATTGCCATCGGCTTTGGCCTGGGCGCCTGGAAGCTGCTCAAGCACCTACCAGGATGCGCCGGTGCGCAACCCGTTCGACAAGGTCGGCCTGGTGCTGCTGCTGGTCTGGGTGGTGGCGCTGCAGCTGGTGCTGGACGAGGGCAAGAACCTCGACTGGTTCGCCTCCAGCCAGATCGTGATGCTCAGCATCATCGCCGTGGTGGGCTTTGCTGCCTTCCTGATCTGGGAGCTGCACGAGAAGCACCCGGTGGTCGACTTGCGCGTGTTCCGCCACCGCGGCTTCAACGCCAGCGTGGTCACCGTCAGCGTCGCCTATGCGGCTTTCTTCGGCGTCAGCGTGCTCACGCCGCTGTGGTTGCAAAGCTTCATGGGCTACACCGCCACCACGGCGGGCCTGGCCACCGCCTGGACCGGCGTCACCGCGCTGCTGGTCGCACCCATCGTGGCGTCGAGCAAGCGCGACCCGCGCCTGCTGGTGTTCATGGGCGTGCTCTGGATGGGCATCGTGACACTGTGGCGCACCCTCGCCAACAGCGACATGGCGTTCTGGGACATTGCGATTCCGCTGGCGGTGATGGGCTTTGCGCTGCCGTTCTTCTTCATCCCGACCACGGGCATCGCCCTGGGCAGTGTGGAGGAGCGCGAGATGGACTCGGCCGCCGGCCTGATGAACTTCCTGCGCACGCTTTCGGGCGCCTTCGCCACCTCGGTGGTGACGACCGTGTGGGCCAACCAGACCACGCGCAACCATGCCGAGCTGGTGGGCCTGGCCGACCGCGATGGCAGCGTGCACGCCATGCTGACCCAGTCGGGCACGCCGCCCGAAGCGGCCACGCAGGTGGTCGATTACCTGATCGTGTCGCAAAGCGGCATGTTGTCCACCAACCAGGTCATGACCGGCATCGCCGTGATGTTCTTCATCGCCGCCGCCATCATCTGGATCGCCCCCAAGCCCACGCGCACCATCGAGCCCGGCGCCGGCGGGCACTGACGGGTCCTTGAAAGGCGCTGCTGCGCGCCGGGCGCGCAAAAGGGGGCCGGTAAAATCCTCCCTTCCCCTGCATTGCCCCTTGCCCGATCACCACGGGCCGGCCCCTCCATGATTCGCCTCTCTGAACTCAAACTCCCCCTGACGGCGCTGCCGGTCACCGCCGTGCGCGACGCCGACGCCCCAGCCGAAACCGCCGCCGACCGCGCCCCGCCACCGCACCCCATCGCGGCACTGCGGCAATTGGCCGCACAGGCGCTGGGACTGCCCGATGACGGCGCCATCGCCCAGCTGCAGGTCTTCAAGCGCAGTTTCGATGCGCGCAAGGCCAACCTGCAGGCCGTCTACATCGTCGACCTGGCATTGGCCGAGCCCGCGCAGGAAGCAGCGCTGCTCGCCCGGCACGCCGGCCACCCGCACATCCAGCCCACGCCCGACATGGCCTGGCAGCCCGCCGCACCAGGCGGGCGCCGATGTGCCGGTGCGCCCGGTGGTGGTCGGCTTTGGCCCCTGCGGCATCTTCGCCGCGCTGGCGCTGGCGCAAATGGGCTTCAGGCCCATCGTGCTCGAACGCGGCAAGGCGGTGCGCGAGCGCACGAAGGACACCTGGGAGCTGTGGCGCAAGCGCGTGCTGCACGCCGAGTCCAACGTGCAGTTTGGCGAAGGCGGCGCCGGCACGTTCTCCGACGGCAAGCTCTACAGCCAGATCAAGGACCCGCGCCACCTGGGCCGCAAGGTCATGCGCGAGTTCGTGCAGGCCGGCGCGCCCGAAGAAATCCTCTACGCGGCCCACCCGCACATCGGCACCTTCAAGCTGGTCAAGGTGGTCGAGAACCTGCGCGCGCGCATCGTTGCGCTGGGCGGCGAGGTGCGTTTCAGCCAGCGCGTGACCGACGTGCACATCGAAGAAGACGCCAGCGGGCGCCGCGTGCGCGGCCTGCAGGTGCAAGACCTGGCCACCGGCGAGACCACCGAACTGCGCACCGACCAGGTCGTGATGGCGCTGGGGCACAGCGCGCGCGACACCTTCGGCATGCTCTACCGGCGCGGCGTGTGGATGGAGGCCAAGCCGTTTTCGATCGGCTTTCGCATCGAGCACCCGCAAGGCGTGATCGACCGCGCGCGCTGGGGCCGCCACGCCGGCCACCCGCTGCTGGGCGCGGCCGACTACAAGCTGGTGCACCATGCGCAGAACGGTCGCGCGGTCTACAGCTTCTGCATGTGCCCCGGCGGCACGGTGGTGGCCGCCACGAGCGAACCGGGCCGCGTCGTCACCAATGGCATGAGCCAGTATTCGCGCAACGAGCGCAACGCCAACGCCGGCATCGTGGTCGGCATCGATCCGAGCGACTATCCCAGCGACAGCGCGGCGTTTGCCGCTGCGCTGGGCGCGGACTTTGCCGACACGGCGCCGCCCGCAGGGCGCAGCTTCCACCCGCTCGCCGGCATCGTGCTGCAGCGCCAGCTCGAATCGGGCGCCTATGTGCTGGGCGGCAGCAACTACGAGGCGCCGGGCCAACTGGTGGGCGACTTCCTGGCCGGGCGCGCATCGACCGCGTTTGCCAGCGTCGAGCCCTCGTACCGGCCGGGCGTGCGCCCCACCGACCTGCGCGGCGCCCTGCCGCACTACGCCACCACCGCCATGCAGGAGGCCCTGCCGCACTTCGGCCGCAAGATCCGGGGCTTCGACATGCCCGACGCGGTGCTGACGGGCGTCGAAACGCGCACCTCGGCACCGCTGCAGATCACGCGCGGCGCCGACGGCCAGAGCCTCAACACCGCCGGGCTGTACCCCGCCGGCGAGGGTGCGGGCTACGCCGGCGGCATCCTGTCGGCCGGCGTGGATGGCATCAAGATGGCCGAAGCGCTGGCCCGGCAGATGCTGCTGGCAAACGCCACCAGCCAGGACATCACCGTGGCCGCGAACGCAGGGAATTGCGGATGACCTTCCCACGCGCCACCCCGGCCCAGTTTGCCGCCACCACGCTGGCGATGGGCCTCGTGGTCCTGGCCTCCAACGTCCTGGTGCAGTACCCGCTGAACGACTGGCTCACCTGGGGCGCCTTCACCTACCCGGTGGCGTTTCTGGTCAGTGACCTGGCCAACCGCCGCCACGGGCCCCGCATGGCGCGCCGCGTCGCCTGGGTCGGCTTCGCGGTCGCCGTCGCGGCGTCGCTCGCGCTGGCGCCGGCGCGCATCGCGCTGGCCTCGGGAATGGCATTTCTGCTCTCGCAGTGGCTCGACATCGGCGTGTTCCACCGTCTGCGCCGCCACACCTGGTGGCGCGCTCCGCTCGTCGCCACGGTGGCTGCCGCCGTGCTGGACACCGCCGTCTTCTGGAGCATTGCCTTCGCCGGCGTGGCCGATCTGCCGTGGCTCAGCTGGGCCGCCGGCGATCTGGCCGTCAAGCTCGGCGTGGGTGTGCTGATGCTGCTGCCGTTTCGCCTGCTGATCGGGCGCGCCGCGGCAGCGCAAGCGCCCGTCTGAGGCTGCGCCCTGCCGGGCCAGCCGGTGCGCAGCAGAAACCACCCCAAAGAAAAACCCGCTGCAAGGGCCCTTGCAGCGGGTTTTTGCATCATCTCAGCGCGGCTCAGTTGCGGGCCTGCAGCGCGGCAATGCGCTCTTCCATGGGCGGGTGCGTCGAAAACAGCTTGCCGATGTTGCCGGTGATGCCCATCGCTTCCATGCTCTTGGGCAGCTCCGCCGGGTGCAGACCGCCCAGGCGCGCCAGCGCGTTGATCATCGGTTGGCGCCGGCCCATCAGCTGCACCGCGCCCGCGTCGGCGCGGAATTCGCGCTGGCGCGAGAACCAGGCCACGACGATGGCCGCGGCAAAACCCAGCACGATGTCGAGCACGATGGTGCTGACGTAGTAGCCAATGCCCGGGCCGCTGCTGCGGTCGTCGCCCTTGCGCAGGAAGCTGTCCACGGCGTAGCCGATCACGCGCGAGAGGAACACCACGAAGGTGTTCATCACGCCCTGGATCAGCGTCATGGTGACCATGTCGCCGTTGGCGATGTGCGCCACCTCGTGGCCGATCACGGCCTCGATCTCTTCGTGCGTCATGCTTTGCAGCAGGCCGGTGGACACGGCCACCAGCGCGGAGTTCTTGAACGCGCCCGTGGCAAAGGCATTCGGGTCGCCTTCGAAAATACCGACCTCGGGCATGCCGATGCCGGCCTTGTCGGCCAGCTTGCGCACGGTCTCGACGATCCAGGCCTCGTCGGCATTGCGTGGCTGCTCGATGACCTGCACGCCGGCGCTCCACTTGGCCACCGGCTTGCTGATCAGCAGCGAGATGATGGCGCCACCAAAGCCCATGATGAAGGCAAAACCCAGCAGCGCCCCCAGGTTCAGGCCGTTGGCGGTCAGGAAACGGTTGACGCCCAGCAGGCTGGCGACGATGCCCAGCACTACCACGACGGCAATATTGGTCAACAAAAACAAGGCGATTCTTTTCATAGGTTCTCCACAGGGATGGGGCCAGAGCCCCTCGGGGTGGCAAATGGGGTGGCGGGGCCCGCTTTCAAGCGCAGGTTTTGGAAGTGCCCGCAACACGAACTGGCAGCACGGTGCCGGTCTCGGTCACAGAATGGCGCGCGCGGCGGAACACGAGCGGGTCATCATAAAAGCAAACCCGCTCATTTTCGGGCCACCAGCCCGGCACGCCGAGCACCGGCAGCGGCGCAAACGGCTTGCTTGCCAGGTGCGCCGGCTGCAGCGCCTGGGCCAGCCACGCGTCGAGCCCAGCTTCTGATTTGATAGCTAGAGGCGCACAGTACACATGGGCTGTGACCGGTTTTCGTGGAAAAACCAGTTTTTCCAGCAGGGCGTGGCCGAACAGCACCAGCCACGCCTGCTGCCACAGCGGACGCAGATCGATGAACAGCCGCTGCCAGTCGCGCGCCATGAGCGCCTGCCACAGCGGCGCGGGCGCTTGCAAGATGGCGCCGTTCTCGTCGAACAGCGTGAGCGCATCGCGCAGCGGGCCGCGCACCGGCCCGACCCCGTGCGCGGCAATGGCCTGCGCCTGCAGCTGGTTCAGCCGCCGCTTGGCCTGCGGAAAGCGCAGCCAGACCAGGCCGTTGAAAAAGTCGTGCAGGTTGTCGCGCGTGGGCACGGCGCCGGTGTCGAAGATGAACTGCTCGTACGCTATGCCGGCGGGCAGATCGGACTGGGGCACGAAGCGCACGGGCGCCGCGGGCGCCGCCGCCTGCAGAGCGCAGTGCACCGCCAGGCCTTCTTGCACGCGGCGTGCCGCAGCCTGCCCTGGCGCGCGCCAGGGCTCGAGCCACGGGGCCTGCCAGGCGATGTCTGCGACGACGCCGCTGCAGGCCAGGCCGTGCGCGGCAGCCGCGGTGGCCATGGGCAGGCGGCTACGGCTGCACCAGGCGCCACGGCAGCGCCTCGCCGGCGCGCAGGGGCTTGAGCTCGGCCTCGCCAAAGGCGAAGCTGTCCGGCGGGGTCCAGCTCTCGCGGCGCAGGGTGATGGTGCCGGTGTTGCGCGGCAGGCCGTAGAAATCGGCGCCGTGAAAGCTCGCGAAGCCCTCCAGCTGTTGCAGCGCACCGGCGTTGTCGAAGGCCTCGGCGTACATCTCGATGGCGGCGTGCGCGGTGTAGCAGCCGGCGCAGCCGCTGGCATGCTCTTTGAGGTGGGCCGGGTGCGGGGCGCTGTCGGTGCCCAGGAAGAACTTGGTCGCTGCCGCTGGTGGCGGCCTCGACCAGCGCCAGGCGGTGCGTCTCGCGCTTGAGCACGGGCAGGCAGTAGTAGTGCGGGCGGATACCGCCCGTGAAGATCGCGTTGCGGTTGTAGAGCAGGTGGTGCGCGGTGATGGTCGCGGCCGTGTAACGGTCGGCCTGGCGCACGTAGTCGGCAGCGTCTTTCGTCGTGATGTGTTCGAAGACGATCTTGAGCTCGGGGAAATCGCGGCGCAGCGGAATCAGCTGCTGCTCGATGAACACGGCCTCGCGGTCGAACAGGTCGATGTCGCTGCTGGTCACTTCGCCGTGCACCAGCAGCGGCATGCCCGCGCGCTGCAGGGCTTCGAGGGTTTTGTAGGTCTTGCGCAGGTCGGTCACGCCGGCATCGCTGTTGGTGGTCGCGCCGGCCGGGTAGAGCTTGGCGGCGACCACGCCGGCATCCTTGGCCCGCGCGATCTCCTCGGGCGGCAGGTTGTCGGTCAGGTACAGCGTCATCAACGGCTCGAACGCCATGCCGGCGGGCACGGCGGCCAGAATGCGCTCCTTGTACGCCAGCGCCTGCGCGGCCGTGGTCACGGGCGGGCGCAGGTTGGGCATGATGATGGCGCGCCCGAACTGGGCGGCGGTGTGCGGCACGACGGTGTGCAGGGCGTCGGCGTCGCGCACATGCAGGTGCCAGTCGTCGGGGCGGGTGAGGGTCAGCGTGTCGAGGGTGCTCATGCGCGGGATTCTCGCACCATGCAGGCCCATGGATGCCGGGCCCTGCCGATCCAGCCTGCGCTCCTGCGCGGTGCGCAGCGCCTGGCGCGCCCGCGGGCAGCCGCCACAAAAAAGGCCGCTGTCACAGCGGCCTTGTGGGCATGGCACCTGCCAGGGTCAGTGCTGCAGGATCTTGTTGAGGAAGTCCTTGGTGCGGGGCTGGCGGGCGTCGGGGTTGCCGAAGAAATCGTCGCGCGAGCAGTCTTCGAGAATCTTGCCGCCCACGTCCATGAAGATCACGCGGCTGGCCACCTTGCGCGCAAAGCCCATTTCGTGGGTCACGCACATCATGGTCATGCCCTCGTTGGCCAGGCCCACCATCACATCGAGCACCTCGCCGACCATTTCGGGGTCGAGTGCCGAGGTCGGCTCGTCGAACAGCATCACGATCGGGTCCATGGACAGCGCACGCGCAATCGCCACGCGCTGCTGCTGGCCGCCCGAGAGCTGGCCCGGAAACTTGTCCTTGTGCGCGGTCAGGCCCACACGGTCCAGCATCTTGAGGCCGCGCTTGAGCGCATCGTCGGCACTGCGCCCGAGCACCTTGACCTGGGCGATCGTGAGGTTCTCGGTCACCGACAGGTGCGGAAACAGCTCGAAGTGCTGGAACACCATGCCCACGCGGCTGCGCAGCTTGGGCAGGTTGGTCTTGGGATCGTGCACGGCCACGCCGTCCACATAGATCTCGCCCTTCTGGAAGGGCTCGAGCGCATTGATGGTCTTGATCAGCGTGGACTTGCCCGAGCCCGAGGGCCCGCACACCACCACCACTTCACCCTTTTGGATGCTGGTCGAGCAATCGGTCAGCACCTGAAAGCTGCCATACCACTTCGATACGTTCTTGAGTTCAATCATTGCAATTCCTCAAATCTTCTGCGGGCGCCGCGCATCAGCGGATGATGGCGATCTTCTTGTGCAGGCGCTTGACCATCCACGACAGCGAATAGCACAGCACGAAATAGGTCGCGGCAGCGGCCAGATAGGCTTCGATCGGGCGGCCGAAGTTCTTGCCCGCGATCTCGAAGCCCTTGAGCATGTCGTAGGCACCGATGGCGTAGACCAGCGAGGTGTCCTGGAACAGGATGATGGTCTGCGTCAGCAGCACCGGCAGCATGTTGCGAAACGCCTGCGGCAGCACCACCAGGCGCATGTTCTGGCCATAGGTCATGCCCATGGCCTGGCCGGCAAACACCTGGCCCCGCGAAATGGACTGGATGCCTGCGCGCATGATTTCGCTGAAGTACGCGGCCTCGAACGCCACGAAGGTGACGATGGCCGAGACCTCGGCGCCGATCGGCCGGCCGATGACCAGCGGCACCAGCAGGAAGAACCACAGGATCACCATCACCAGCGGAATCGAGCGCATGCCGTTGACATAGATGGCGGCCGGCACGTCGAGCCATTTCTTGCCCGACAGCCGCATCAGTGCCAGCACCGTGCCAAACAGCACCCCGCCGATGGTGGCGATCACCGTCAGCACGACGCTGAAATACAGCCCCTTGAGGACGAAATCGCTGATCAGGTTCCAGTTGTAGAAGGACCAATCAAGGTTCAGATTCATGTCAGTGCCCCCCCGCCCCGCTGGCGACGATCATGCCGGGCACACGCACGCGCTTTTCGATGAAGGCCATGATGCGGTTGATCGCGAACGCCGAGACCACGTACAGGCCCGTGACGGCCAGGTACACCTCGATGCCGCGCGATGTTTCTTCCTGCGCCTGCATGGCAAACATGGTCAGCTCGGCCACCGACACCGCAAAGGCCACGGACGAGTTCTTGAACATGTTCATGGTCTCGCTGGTCAGCGGCGGAAGGATGATCCGAAACGCCATGGGCAAGAGCACGTAGCGGTAGCACTGAAAAGTGGTTAAACCCACCGCCATGCCCGCATAGCGCTGCCCACGCGGCAAGGCCTGGATGCCGGCGCGCACCTGCTCGGCAATGCGCGCCGAGGTGAAAAAGCCCAGCGCCAGCACCACCAGCACAAAACCTGGCAGCGATTTCATGGCCGGGAAGATCGAAGGCACCACGTGGTACCAGACAAAAATATGCACCAGCAGCGGAATGTTGCGAAACAGTTCCACCCAGGCGTTGCCCAGGCGCACGACCCAGGGCCGGTCCTGCAGCGTGCGCAAGGTGCCGACCAGCGTGCCCACCACCAGGGCGATCACCAGCGACAGCAGCGAAACGGACACCGTCCAGCCCCAGGCCGACAGCATCCAGTCGAGGTAGGTGATTTCGCCGTTCTTGCCGAAGCAGCTTTTCTCCACCTCTTGGGTAATGGTGTCCTGGCAGAACACCTGCCAATCCCAACTCATAGGAGCACCCCTCTCATTCTTCAGTCCAAAGGACAGGGCCGATGGTCACCGGCCCTGCAACAAAAACGCCCCTTCCCACCGGCTGGCAGAAGGGGCGGTACGAAGCGGAGGGCTTACTTGACTTCGTAGGATTCCATCGGCTTGTCGTTCGGATGGGCCCATGCGTCCTTGGTGGCGTCGGACAGCGGCAAGCCGACCTTCACGTTGGCGGGGGGAATCGGCTGCATGAACCAGCGGTCATAGAGCTTGCCCAGGCTGCCATCGGCGATCTGGCGCTTGATGGAGTCGTCCACGGCCTTCTTGAAAGCCGGGTCGTCCTTGCGGATCATGCAGGCGATCGGCTCGACCGACAGCACTTCGCCGACGATCTTGTAGTCCGAAGGGTTCTTGGACTTGGAGATGTTGGCGGCCAGGATGGAGCCGTCCATGATGAAGGCGTCGGCGCGGCCGGTTTCCAGCATCAGGAAGCTGTCGGCGTGGTCCTTGCCCATGACTTCCTTGAAGGTCAGGCCATCGGCGCGCTTGTTCTTGCGCAGGGTCTGGACCGAGGTCGTGCCCGTGGTCGTGACGATGGTCTTGCCGTTCAGGTCCTTGATGCCGGTGATGCCCGACTTGGCGTTCACGGCAATGCGCACTTCCTCGACGTAGGTCGTGACGGCGAAGGCCACGTCCTTCTGGCGGGCCAGGTTGTTGGTCGTGGAGCCGCACTCGATGTCCACGGTGCCGTTTTGCACCAGCGGAATGCGGTTCTGCGAGGTCACGGGCTGGTATTTGATGTCCAGCTTGGGCAGGCCCAGCTGCTTCTGGATATCGGCCAGGATGCGCTCGCCCATTTCGGTGTGGAAGCCCACGTATTTGCCATTGCCGAGTGTGTAGCCCAGGCCCGACGACTCGCGCACGCCCAGCGTGACGGTGCCCGTGGACTTGATCTTGGCCAGCGTGTCATTGGCCTGCGCAAAGGCAGTGCCTGCGCCGAGAGCGACCACGGCAAAAGCGAGCAACGTTTTCTTCATATGTATCTCCTTAGTTATCAGTGCAACGAAACGAATCATTCTAGGTGCTCATGCCCGCACAGGCTGACAACCTGCCAACGCTCTGCGTACCACAACCCCAGGCGGTTCAAAACGGCACCTGGTCGGTGGGGTATTTCCAGAAGTCGCGCAGCAGGTAGCTCACGGGCAGGTTCAGTGCGCGGTGAGCGGGTGCGATGGGCCGGGCAAACCACTTCTCATAAACGGCATAGATCTCGCGGCTGTTGACCAGGCGGCGCATCTCGTCGTCGATTACTTTCTTGAACGCGGGATCGTTCTTGGGCAGCATGATGGCCAGGGGCTCGGTGGTCAGAAAGCGCCCCACCACCTTGAGCGCCTGCGGGTCGGGCCGGCCCGCAGCCAGGCCGTACAGCAGCACGTCGTCCATGACGAACGCATCGGCCTCGCCCTTTTCCACCATCTCCACACCGCGGGCGTGGTCGGGCGCTTCCAGAATGGTGAGCCCCATCAGGCGTTCGCGGTTGGCCTGGTCCACGGCCTTGAGCGGGGTGGTCCCCTTGGTGGACACGACCCTCTTGCCCGCGAAGTCTTCCAGGCGCGTGGCACTGCTGGCGGCAGGCACGAGCAGGCGCGCACCCGTGATGAAGTGCGGCACCGTGAAGGCCACCTTCTGGCGGCGCTCGGCGTTGTTGGTGGTGGAGCCGCACTCGAGGTCGGCCTTGCCCTGCTCCACCACGGTGACGCGGTTGGCCGGCGTGACCTGCAGGAACTCGACCGGCATGTCCTTGCGGCCGGTTTTCCTGCGCACCGTCTCGGCCAGGTGCAGGCACAGGTCCACGGCGTAGCCGATGGGTTTGGCGCTTTGCGGATCGATGTAGGAAAACGGCACCGACGATTCGCGGTGCGCGATCACGAGCTTGCCGCCGCCCTGCACGCGCTCGAGCACGCCTTGCGCGCATGCCGTGGCCGCACCTGTGCCCACGGCGAGGGCCAGCAGAAGTCTCCAATAGGGTGTGTTCATGGTGTAGTGCGGTGGCGGTGGCAGGGGTCGGGCAATCGACACTCTTTATACCAGCGGCCCTGCCCGGAACGACCCGGGTCACACCCCTAGCTGCGGGCCCCCTGCAGGGGCCGGCGCCGGCCATGGCCAATGCGCATTGCGCGCGCTGGCACGCACTTTTCATGGCAGCAGCAGGCTCTGCGCGGGCGCATTGCGCTGCTGCAGGAACGCCCACAGCGCCTGCGCCGGGCTTTTGGCGCTGTCCTTGCCACTGGGCTTTTCGCGGCAGGCACGGATGTCCATGGTCATCTCGAGCCCCTGCAGCCCGGGCGGCGCGGCGCGCACGAGCTTGCGCGCACGCAGTTCCTTCTTGACCGCGCTGTGCGGCAGGAAGGCGATGCCATGGCCCTCCAGCGCCATGGCCTTGAGGCCCTCGGCCATGTCGGTCTCGTAGACACGGTCGAGGTGGATCGGCGTGCTCGACTCCTTGAGGATCAGGTCCGTGACGCGGCCCAGGTAGGCGCCCGGCGCATAACCGAGGTAGGGCAGCGGCTGGCCCGGGCGGCCAGGCAGCGTGTACAGCGGCTGGCCCTGCGCGTCGGCCTTGACATAGGGCGCCAGCACCTCCTGCCCGAGGCTCACCATCTCATAGCGGTTGGCGTCGAGCTGGAACGGCTGCGAGGCATGGTGGTAGGTGATCAGCAGGTCGCAGCTGCCCTCGACCAGGCGCATCACGGCGTCGTGCACGTTGAGCGCGATCAGCCGGCTCTTGAACGGGCCGAACTGCTCGCGCAGGCTCGACACCCAGGCCGGAAAAAATGTGAACGCCAGCGTGTGCGGCACCGCGAACTCGATCATGTCCTGGCTCGACGTGCTGTGCGCGCGCAGCGTGGCGCGCGTGTTCTGCAGCGCCTGCAGCATCTCCAGCGACTGGTCGTAGAGCGTCTTTCCGGCGGTCGTCAGGCGCGTGGGGTACGAACTGCGGTCCACCAGGTCGGTGCCGGCCCAGGCTTCGAGCGCCTGGATGCGGCGCGAGAAAGCCGGCTGCGTCACGTGCCGCAGCTGCGCCGACCGGCTAAAGCTGCGCGTTTCCGCCAAACTCACAAAGTCTTCAAGCCACTTGGTTTCCATGGCCGCATTATCGGGGTTCGACCTACCGCGCGGTGGCAGCCGAATCGGGCATACCTCTGGATACACACCGCATAATGGGCGCCGCGCCACAACGCTCGACCGTCCGGCCCCCGGTGCACAACACCCACGGGCAACGCGACCCACCCGCCGTGTTTGACTCCCTGGATTCCTGTCCCCATGCCCTCTCCTGCAGAACCCGGGCCCGAGGCTGAACGCCCCGGTCCCGCCGCGCCGTCCGGCGACGCGCCGCGCTCGCTGCGCATCGAAGACTGGCTCACCGTGCTCATCATGGCGGCCGCTGGCGCTCATCACCTTCGCCAACGTGCTGGTGCGCTACTTCACCGACACCTCGTTCGCCTGGACCGAAGAGTTCTCGGTCTTCCTGATGATCGCTGCTGGCCCTGGTGGCCGGCTCCGCCGCGGTGGCGCGCGACCGGCACATCCGCATCGAGTACTTCGCCGAAGGCGGCTCGATGGCGCGCCGCAAGCGGCTGGCGCAGCTTCGGCGCGCTCATGGTGGCCCTGCTGTTCGGCGCTGATCGCCGTGCTGAGCGTGCGCGTGGTGTGGGACGACTACCGCTTCGGCGAGACCTCGCCCGGCATCGGCGTGCCGCAGTGGTGGTATTCGATCTGGCTGCCGATCCTCTCGGCGCTCATCACCTGGCGCGCCATCGGCCTGTTCATCCGCCGTGGCCGCAGCGCGCCGCCCGCCGAGCCCCACGAAAGCATCTCCCTATGATCGCCACCCTGCTGTTCGTCGCCTTCCTGGCGCATGATGCTCGTCGGCGTGCCGATCGGCGCCGCGCTCGGCCTGGCCGGCGCCGCCGCATCGCGCTGGCCAATGCCGACAGCGCAGTGGTTCGGCCTGCTGGCCGTGCCGCAGAACTTCTACGCGGGCCTGGGCAAGTACCCGCTGCTGGCGATTCCGATGTTCGTGCTGGTCGGCTCGATCTTCGACCGCTCGGGCGTGGCGCTGCGCCTGGTCAACTTCGCGATCGCCATCGTCGGGCGCGGCCCGGGCATGCTGCCGCTGGTGGCGATTGCGGTGGCGATGTTCCTCGGCGGCATCTCGGGCTCGGGCCCGGCCAACGCGGCCGCGGTGGGCGGCGTGATGATCGCCGCCATGTCGCGCGCCGGCTACCCGCCCGCGTTCTCGGCCAGCGTGGTGGGCGCCGCCGCGGCCACCGACATCCTGATCCCGCCATCGGTCGCCTTCATCGTCTACTCGGTGCTGGTGCCCGGCGCGTCGGTGCCGGCGCTGTTCGCCGCCGGCATGATCCCGGGCATCCTGGCCGGCCTCGCGCTGATCGTTCCGGCCGTGTGGATGGCGCGCAAGCACAAGATGGGCGCGCTCGAAGCGAGCCTGCCGCGCCCGCCGTTCTGGAAGAGCCTGCGCGAAGCCATCTGGGGCCTGGCCGCGCCGGTGCTGATCCTGGGCGGCATGCGCGCCGGCTGGTTCACGCCGACCGAGGCCGCCGTGGTGGCGGTGTTCTACGGCCTGTTCGTCGGCATGGTGATCCACCGCACCATCGGCGTGCGCGACCTGTTCGCGATCCTGCGCGAGTCGGGCGAGCTGTCGGCCGTGATCCTGCTGGTGGTGTCGCTGGCCGGCATCTTCGCGTACTCGCTGTCGACGCTGGGCGTGATCGACCCGGTGGCCAACGCCATCGTGAACTCGGGCCTGGGCGAATACGGCGTGCTGGCGCTGCTGATCCTGCTGCTGATCACGGTGGGCATGTTCCTCGACGGCGTCTCGATCTTCCTGATCTTCGTGCCGCTGTTGCTGCCGATCGTGCAGCACTACAACTGGGACCCGGTGTGGTTCGGCGTGATCCTCACGCTCAAGGTGGCGCTGGGCCAGTTCACGCCGCCGCTGGCCGTGAACCTGATGGTGTCGTGCCGCATCGCCAACGTGCGCATGGAGACACCGTGCGCTGGGTCGGCTGGATGCTGTTCGCGATGTTCCTCGTGATGGTGCTGGTGATCGCCTTCCCGCAGCTGGCGCTGTGGCTGCCGCCCAAGCTGGGTTATTGATACAATCAGGCCGCAGAGCTTGTCAGATAAGCGCCATAAGCTACTTTTCATAGCAAGGAGAATCCATGAAACTGCGCACCTTGCTCGACCTCCGCCGTGGCCGCCGCGGCCGCGCTGGCCTTCACCGCGCCCGCCGCGCTGGCGCAGACCGCCTACAAGACCGAATACAAGCATGTCGCTGGTGCTCGGCACCGCCTACGCCCTGGGGCCAGGGCGGCAAGCATCTGGGCCGACCTGGTGCAAGGAGCGCACCCAGGGCCGCATCAACATCAAGCTGTACCCCGGCGTCTCGCTGATCCAGGGCGACCAGACGCGCGAGTTCAGCGCGCTGCGCCAGGGCGTGATCGACATGGCCGTGGGCTCGACCATCAACTGGTCGCCGCAGGTCAAGCAGCTCAACCTGTTCTCGCTGCCCTTCCTGATGCCCGACTACGCGGCCGTCGACGCGCTGACGCAGGGCGAGGTCGGCAAGGAGCATGTTCCAGACGCTCGACAAGGCCGGCGTGGTGCCGCTGGCCTGGGGCGAGAACGGCTACCGCGAGATCACCAACTCCAAGCACGCCATCAAGACGCCGGCCGACCTGAAGGGCATGAAGATCCGCGTGGTCGGCTCGCCGCTGTTCCTCGACACCTTCACCGCGCTGGGCGCCAACCCCACGCAGATGAGCTGGGCCGACGCCCAGCCCGCGCTGGCCAGCGGCGCCGTCGACGGCCAGGAGAACCCGCTGTTCCGGTCTCACGGTGCTCAAGATGCACACCGTGGCCAGAAGTACGTGACGACCTGGGGCTACATCACCGACCCGCTGATCTTCGTCGTCAACAAGGACATCTGGAACTCCTGGACGCCCGCCGACCGCGAGATCGTGCGCAGGCCGCCATCGACGCCGGCAAGGAGGAGATCGCGATTGCGCGCAAGGGCCTGGTCGAAGCCGACAAGCCGCTGCTCAAGGACATCGCCAGCCATGGGCGTGACCGTGACCCAGCTGAGCCCGGCCGAGCGCGAAGCCTTCGTCAAGGCCACGCGCCCGGTGTACGAGAAGTGGAAGGGCCACGATCGGCGCCGACCTGGTGACCCTGGCCGAAAAGTCGATCGCCGAGCGCAAGCGCTGAGCGCGCCCGGCGACGGCCTTGTGCAAGCCCCGCACCGCGGGGCTTTTTTCATGCCCGCGCCTGGCGTGTGCCGGGCGCGGGCGGCATGTCACATGCCCAGCGAGCGCAGCAGCGCGTCGGTGTCGCTGGCCGGCGGCGCCGGCGCGGGCGCTGCGGCCTCGCGGTGCGCCTGCGCCATCAGCGCATCGGGGTCGGGCGCTTCCTGCGGCTCGAAGTCGTAGAGCTTGATGAACTCGGTGCGGTCGATCGCCAGCTCCAGGTAGAAGATGTGGTTGGCGCCGGTGTAGAAGGTCACGCGGCGTGCCTCGGGCTGGTCGAGGTTGGCGTCCACGCTCAGCTGCACCTGCTTGCCCAGCGCCAGCATCTTGGGCTGGTTCTGCGTGATGTGCGTCTGCAGCTCGCGCCGCACCTTGCCGGTGAAGTCGCCGACCACCTGGTTCATCAGCTCGCCCATCACGTTGCTGACCTCGTCGGAGGTGAACGAGCTGGCCAGGTCGCTCTTGGACATGCCCATGCTGAGCATGTAGCGCTCGTACAGCTCCATCGCCGCGGCGGCCGAGAAGTTGATGATGACCAGCCCCGAAAAGCCGCCATCGAACAGCACGAAACAGCCGATGTCGGGCTTCAGGCAGGTCTTGGTGATGCGCTGCACCATGGCCGAATAGTGGATCTGGCTCTCGGTGGCCACCGTGAGCACGCGCGTGACCGAATTGCACAGGCTGATCAACAGGTCTTCGGTGCCGTAGACGACGGGGGGTTTCTGCGTGCTCATAAAGGGGGGTGTGCGCGGTGCGTTGGATGAAGGAAAGGGGATTTTTGTACCACAGCGGCCGCCCGGCGCTCTTTTTTGTATAGCTGCATGCGCTGGCTCTGACAAGCATTTCAGGCACATTCAAGGCTGAAACCATGGCACATCAAGCGTCTGAAGCTATCAATGGCATAGCGCCCGCTGCGCTGCCGCCGTCGGCCTCGCCGCTTTGCTGCAGCGCCCACATGCTGGCATAGCGCCCGTTGCGCGCCAGCAGCTGGGCGTGCGTGCCGCGCTCGGCGATCTGGCCCGCGTCCATCACCAGGATCTCGTGCGCGTCGACCACGGTGGACAGGCGGTGCGCGATCAGCAGCGTGGTCTTGTTGTGCGCGGCGCTCTGCAGCTCGGCCTGGATGGCGCGCTCGTTGGCGCTGTCCAGCGCCGACGTGGCCTCGTCGAAGATCAGGATCGGCGGGTTCTTCAGCAGCGTGCGCGCGATCGCCACGCGCTGCTTCTCGCCGCCCGAGAGCTTGAGCCCGCGCTCGCCGACCTGCGTGGCGTAGCCCAGCGGCGTGGCGGCAATGAAGCCGTGGATGCGCGCCGCGCGCGCGGCCGCCTCGACCTCGGCCTGGCTTGCGCCCGGGCGGCCGTAGGCGATGTTGTAGGCCACGGTGTCGTTGAACAGCACCGTGTCCTGCGGCACGATGCCAATCGCCTGGCGCACGCTGGCCTGCGTCACGCTGCGGATCTCCTGCCCGGCAATCGTGATGCGGCCCTGCTGGATGTCGTAGAAGCGGAACAGCAGCCGCGCCAGCGTCGATTTGCCCGAGCCCGACGGCCCGACCACGGCCACGGTCTTGCCGGCCGGAATCTCGAAGCTGATGCCGCGCAGGATCGGCCGCGCGGGATCGTAGGCAAAGTGCACGTCTTCGAAGCGCACCGTGGGCTGCGCGAGCCCGGTGAGCGCCTGCGCGCCGGGCGCGTCGGCCACCTCGCGCTCGCGGTCCATGAGCGTGAACATCTTGTCGAGGTCGGTCAGGCTCTGCTTGATCTCGCGGTAGATCACGCCGAGGAAGTTGAGCGGGATGTAGAGCTGGATCATGAAGGCGTTGACCATGACCAGGTCGCCGAGCGTCATGCGCCCGTCGACCACGCCCTGCGTGGCGCGCCAGAGCATGGCGACCAGGCCGACGCCGATGATCAGCTGCTGGCCGGTGTTGAGCGCCGACAGCGAGGTCTGCGCCTTCAGCCGCGCGGTGCGCAGCCGCTGCAGGCTCTCGTCGTAGCGGCGGGCCTCGAACGCTTCGTTGTTGAAGTACTTGACGGTCTCGTAGTTGAGCAGCGAATCGACCGCCTTGCTGTGCGCGGCCGAGTCGAACTCGTTGGCCTGGCGGCGGAACTGCGTGCGCCACTCGGTCAGCACCACGGTGAAGGTGATGTAGCAGGCCAGCGCCGCCAGCGTGATCCAGGCGAACCAGGCGTCGAAGCGCACCGCCAGGATGGTCAGCACCATGAACACCTCGATCAGCGTGGCGCCGATGTTGAACAGCGTGAACGAGATCAGCGACTCGATGCCGCGCACGCCGCGCTCGATGTCGCGCGTCATGCCGCCGGTCTGGCGCTCGAGGTGAAAGCGCAGCGAGAGCGCATGCAGGTGCTCGAAGGTCTGCAGCGCGATCGAGCGCGCCGCGCCCTGCGTGGCCTTGGAAAACACCAGCTCGCGCAGCTCGGTGAACAGCGAGGTCGACAGCCGCAGCAGCCCATAGGCCAGCAGCAGGCCCACCGGCACCACCAGCACGGTGGCCGGGTCGCCGGGCTTGAGCGCCATCGCATCGACCAGGTTCTTGAGCAGCACCGGCACGCCCACGTTGGCCAGCTTGGCGCCGACCATGAAGACGATGGCGATGACCACGCGCCACTTGTACTGCCACAGGTAGGGCAGCAGGCGCGAGCAGCGTCGCCCAGTCGGAGCGTTTGGACGCGGAATTTTCGGGGGAAGGGGGCGCAGACAGCTCGCCGTGGTGGCGCATAAGGGACAATTCCGAGGTTGCTTTGACCCCGATTGTGCCCATGCCCGATTTCCCCACCCTGCCCGCGCCCGCCTTGCCCAGCCACCACGAGTTGGTACTCAAGGTGATTCCGATGCCCGCCGACAGCAACGCCAATGGCGACATTTTTGGCGGCTGGGTGATGGCCCAGGTCGATCTGGCCGGCTCGGTGCTGCCGGCGCGCTACATCCAGGGCCGCATGGCGACGGTGGCGGTGAACGAATTCATCTTCAAGCAGCCGGTGCGCGTGGGCGACCTGCTGTCGTTCTTTTCGCATGTGACCCGTGTCGGCCGCACCTCCATCACGGTGGAAGTCGAGGTCTACGCCGAGCGCCGCTTTGCCGCGCTCGGCGAGTACGTCAAGGTCACCGAGGCGCGCCTGACCTATGTGGCGATCGACGCCGAAGGCCGGCCGCGCCCGCTGCCCCAGCGCCTGCAGGCCTGAGGCGCCGGCTGCGCGGCGGGCGGCGCGGGGTTCCAGCGGAACGCGAAAGCCGTCATGCCTCTGCGGTGAACAGCGCGAGCGCCTGACCCGGTCAGGCCGTCGATCGACAGCGCCCCGCGCGCGCTGAACCACTGCACCGACCAGTTGAGCGCGCCAAAGATGAACAGCCAGCGCCTTCGATCACCAGGCGGCGGCGGTTGCCTTCATCGAGGTCGCTGTCGGTCTTGCGCGGGCGGCCCCGCGGGCGTGCGGCCGCGCCTTCGGGGGCCGCGGGGACCCGGGTGCGAAGTGCACGCGCCGGACGGGACGGGCCAGTGGGCAGGGCATCCATCGCGCCAAGGGCGGCGTCCGCGGGCGGCGAGGGGATGTTCCGGCTTTTCTTCTGCAGGGCCGAAAAGACAGCAGAGCTTGTTTATTGAAGCAATCGATTGCTTTTCATAAATAAAAAGGCCCCATTTCTGGAGCCTTGGTGGCGGGCCAACGCCCTGTGGGGTTTCCGGCGCAGCCGGTGCACACAGAACCCGGTGCCGCTCAGCGCCTTCAGGCAGCGGCGGCCGACACATCGGCGGGCCGGGGGCTGGCGGGGCGGACGCTGGCATTGCTGTTGCCCACACCGACCTCGATCTCGCCCGAGAGCTGGCCGCCCTCTTCGACCACCAGCTTGCCGTAGCGGATCTTGCCGCTGACCTTGCCGGTGCTGAAGATCACCAGCTTCTGGCGCACGGTGAGCGTGCCGTTGAATTCGCCGTGGATTTCGGCGATATCGATCTCGGCGGAGCCGCGGAACGCCCCCTGCTCGGCGATCTGGATGACGCGCGAATCCATCGTGGCCTCGACCATGCCTTCGACCACGAGGGTGTCGCAATCGGTGATCTCGACGCCCTTGAGCTTGATGTTGGGACCCACGGTGAGCTTGCTGCCCCCGCTCTCGGCCGGTGCCTTGGCACTGGCCGGCACCGCCGCGGCACTGGCACTGGGCGCCGCACTGCTCAGGCCCGAGGGCATCACCGTGCTGTGGCGGGGCTGCTGGAAGGGCTCGGTTTCACGCTTGCCAAAAAAGGGGTTCTGCACAGCCATCGGATCTCCTTGAAAAAGAACGATGGTAGGAAGACGCGGCGCAAAAGTTTGACTGTCTAGGCAAGACTGGTAACCAAACCGTTCTGTGGTTTCATGTGCTTGCACAACTTTCAGAAGACCACAGAATGCCGGCGCTCACGAGACGATGTAGGCCGCCGCCGCTGTGGACATCAGCACGCCGTCGGGCCCGAAGAACTCCATGCGCGTGCTGGCCACGCGCGAGCCCAGGCGCAACACTTCGGCGCGCAACGCGAAGTGGCTGCCAATGCCGGGCCGCAGGTAGTCCACGCGCAGGTCGATCGTGCCCAGCTTGCCAAAGCGCTGCAGGCGCTGCGCGGGCGTCTCGTCCATGTGCCGCGCGCCGATCGCGGCCATCACGGCCAGGCCGCCCATGGCATCGAGCCCGGCGCTGATCACGCCGCCGTGCAGCCGCTGGTGCACGAAGTGGCCGACCAGGTCCGGCTGCATGTCGATGCGCGCCGTGACGTAGTGGGCGCACAGCACCTCGACCTGCAGGCCGATCAGCCGGTTGAACGGGATCTTTTCTTCAAAGATGCTTTTGAGGCCTGCGACGAATTCGTCCTCGAACGCGGCGGGTGCGGTAGGGGTTGGGGACATCGAGGTGGTTCCTGCAGGGCGGTGGCAGACCTGGTCTGCGGTCGAGATCATCCGTGGTCAGCAGACGGACGACGAAACCATGGCCCGCGCGTTTAACTACGTGCAGGCCTTGGGCAAGGTGCCCATCGTAGTCAACGACCCACGCGGCTTCTACACCAGTCGCACCTTCAGCACCTTTGTGATGGAAGGCGCCACCATGCTGGGCGAAGGCATCCCCGCCACCGGGATTGAAAACGCCGCCATGCAGGCCGGCCTGCCCGTGAGCCCCTGGCCGTGCTGGACGAAACCGCCGCCACTTTGAGCGTGCATGCAAACTCGCGCCGACTACGCCGCAGAAGGCAAGACGTCTTCCGCCACGCCCGGCGAGCTGCTCGTGGAGCGAATGGTCAAGGAACTCAAGCGCCTCGGCCGCGGGCGCCGGCGCCGGCGGCTTTTACGACTACCCGGCAGGCGCCAAGACGCACTTGTGGCCTGAACTACGTGGCCTGTTCGAAAAGCCCGATGTGGCGTGGAGCGTGCAGGAGATCCACGACTGCCTGCTCTACCGCCATGCCATCGAAACCGCGCGCTGCTTGGCCGAAGGCGTGCTGACCAGCGTGCATGACGGGAACATTGGGTGGATTTTTTGGTATCGGGTTTCCGGCCTTGGACTGGGGGTGCGATGCAGTTTATTTATGGAAATGGGACGGAGGCATTCATGCGGCGGGGAGGCGTGGCGGGTGCGTATGAGGCCGGGTTTGCGCTCAAGGCGAAGGCGCGGGAAGCGATTGAAAAATTTCGACCGTTTACTGATTTAACGAATAGTCAATTTCAAAACGACCGTAGGAAGAAAAAGCCTAAAACATTGGATCCTCACCCTAGCCAAACTGCATTACCAAAGCCGTAATACTACGGCACGATCACGAAATCGAACTACCAACTTTAACTTGTCTGGATTTTTCGGTATATCCCGGCGATCCACCAATTCCAAACTTCTTTCTTGCGCTCAGTAAACTGCGCAATGACAAACATCAAAGTTAGCGTGCCACCCAATACAATCACCCTAGTCCGCCAATCTGACGGCGCCCATGGAATTATTGTGGTCAGGAATTGCGCCACCGGCACATGGAACAAATAAATGGTGAATGTGGCACCGGCCAGCCAGCGAATGGGCGTTTGCAAAGGCTTAAAAACGGCAGAAAAGCACTCTGCTGTCCAGACAAACCCCACCAAATGCATCGCAAACAATATACCAACAATATAGCGTGGCATAAAATTATCCGCACCGACCGCATTAGGCAGGAAAGGATTCTCCATAAGCCATTTTTTGAGTGCGAGATGATAAAAAACATAGCCAAGTACTGGCAGTATTAGAAGCAAGAATCCGACAGTGCGGCCCGGCTTGTTCCGGCTACTGTACAAATAGCCCAAGTAGCCTAGCATCCAGATCGGGAAAAAGGCAACAATCCTGGGGCCCGCTATAGCGCAGGCAGCGAGGAAAAACAGTATTTTTCGGTGTGATTGCGCAAAAAAAATGATTGCAAAGAAGATGTAATACCAAACCTCGAAACCAAGTGACCAGTACGGCAGCATCGACCCTGTCCCTATCGGCACGTACCATAACTGGTTGAGAAAAAACAAGCCAGCAAAAAACTGACCTATTAAGTTATCGGAACTATATCCCCAGTCAAAAAAATACAATTCAGGTGAAATTTCACGACCGATCGCATCCAAAATAAAGGTAAGAACCAAGGCCGGCAAGGCGACCGAATAGATGCGCGCTGCGCGGGCGACCGCATATTTTTCAAGCCCCTCCTCTTTATGATGGGCCACATAGGCGATAACGAATCCAGACAATACGAAAAACACCATCACCGCATCGTCCATAAACAATCCGAACTGCCAGAATAGACCGCCCGAGAAACGGGATCCGGAGAGATGGCCGATAAATACCACAATCGAAGCAGAAAATCTCACTAAATCGAGATAAATGGACGTTTCACGGTTCATCAGAAACCCCTCTCTGGCGTGATGCAATAATTCCGATTTTATTTTATGGTCTTATTTTGTATTTATAATATAGATTATAAATTTCTGGCAGACCCATTGCTCCTGGGCCCGCGCAGACTTGCCGCCGTCACCACGGCGGACGCGCTCAACAGTGAACTTCAGCCACGAAACTATTGCGCCCGAGAGTGAACAGGCCGCATTACGCCAGCGCTGTTACAAGCTCTCCTGGCTCCTTAGCATCCCACCCCCTCCCACGACGCAGCTGCCTCCCGCTCTGCGTTGCGCGTGAACTTCACCAATGGCTCAAACAGCTGTCCGTCGAATCTGCCTTGGTCCCATCGGCAGATAGAACGTATCTCCGATCCCGTGCGCAGAGGATTGCACTCCACAGCCGCAGTTCGCGCCGACACCGCCGACCGCACGGCGCTGGCGTGCTTCAAACCGCGGTGAACACGCTCCATTTCGGTTGAATTGGCCTCTAGCGCGCACCCTTCTTTGGCGTCAGCCTTCAGAGCGCGCTGAAGTCCGGTCGCCGCTTCTCCATGAACGCCGTGAAGGCTTCCCGAGCCGCAGGCTCGCGCAGCATGCGGCCGAAGCTGGCGCCTTCCTCGGCCATGCGCTCCAGCACAGGCTCGAGCATGCCCTTCTTCATCAGGCGCTTGGTCTCGATCGAGCGCCGACAGCGGCTTGGCGGCGAGCTTGCGCGCCTGCGCCTGGGCGATGGCGTTGCATTCGGTGGGCGGCACCACGCGGTTGACCAGGCCCACCTCCATGGCGGCCTCGGCCATGAAGGGCTCGCCCAGCAGCAGGGCCTCGGCGGCACGGTGGTAGCCCAGCAGGCGCGGGGCCAGCAGGCTGGACGCGGCCTCGGGGCACAGGCCCAGGTTCACGAAGGGCATGGAGAACGCAGCGTTGTCGCCCGCATAGACCAGGTCGCAGTGGAACAGCATCGTCGTGCCGATGCCCACGGCGGGGCCGCAGACGGCGGCGACCAGGGGCTTGGGAAAGGCGGCGATGGCGCGCAGAAAGCGGAACACCGGCGCGTCCTGCTCGGCCGGCGGCTGCGCGAGGAAGTCGCCGATGTCGTTGCCGGCACTGAACACCGTGATGTCGCCCTGCAACAGCACGGCGCGCACGCTGGCGTCGGCCTCGGCCTGCGCCAGCGTGTCGGCCAGCGTGGCGTACATCGCGCGGGTCAGCGAGTTCTTCTTGTCGACGCGGTTGAGGGTGACGGTGGTCACGCCGGCTTCGGTGTGCACCAGGATGTCTTGCGGGGTTGCGCTCATGCTTGGGGGTCCTTGAGAAGGGGGATGAATGGTGGTGCGGGCGGGTCCGCCATCACTCTTTGAAATAGACGATCTGGTGGCTGGTCGCCAGCATGGCGCCGGCCTCGTTCCACAGCTGCACCGTCTGGTCGAAAAAGCCGTTGCGGAACTCCTGCCCGCGCGCCTGGCCCAGCAGGTAGCCGGTGCCCGTGGCCTCGAGCTCGGCGGCATTGGCATGGAAATACACCGTGATCGACACCGTGCCCGCCGGCACGCGCACCGCGCGGCGCAGCCACACGCGCGGAAAGAACACATCGGCCAGCGCGGCCAGCGCGCAGAAGTCGAGCGGGCGCGCCGGCTCGTCGCGCATCCACAGCTGGCTCAGGCTGCTGTCGCCCTGCCCCTCCCAGCGCTCGGGCAGTTCGCCGACGACGGGGCGCATCTCATAGCGGCGCAGCCACTCGACGCCCATGGCCGGCGTGATGCGCGGCAGCGCCGCGGGCTGCGGCACGGTGGGCATCGGCATGTCGCCCAGGCTCCAGGTGTCGCGGCGCACGGCCGTGACGGCCGTGGCCGTGGTCGTGATCTGGGGCACGCCCTGGGCGTCGGCCTGCAAGAAGGTGATGGTCCAGTGCTGCGTCGAGCGGTTGGTGCGCACCGGCACGGCCTGCACCGTGAACTCGCCGGCCGCCTGCGCGGCCGCGTAGTTGACCGTGAGCGACAGGGGCTCGCCCAGCAGGTCGGGGTGCTGCAGCACGGCCCGCAGCGCAATGGCCGCCGTGATGCCGCCGAACGGGCCAACCATGTTCCAGTAGGCGGGGCTGGTGTGCCCGTCGTACTGCCCGGCAGTGGCGGGCGTGAGCGCAAGCGCCTTGTCCAAAGGGTGGTGTGTGGTCATGGCGCCGAGTGTGCCGCGAAAACTGACCTCACGCCGTCGTGCCGGCGACTGCGGCGCTGCCGCCCTCCAGGCGCGCCAGCGCCTGTACCGCGCGCGGCCACAGGCTGCCTCGGAACTGGTCGCGGAAGAAGCCGAAATGGCCGATGCGCGGCGCCTGCGCGTCGGCCGGCGCGAGCGTCTCGATCTCGCGCGGCGCGTTCGCGTACAGCGCCAGCAGGTGGTGCGTGGCGCGCAGGGTCAGCAGCTCGTCGTCGCGCACCGACCAGGCCAGCACCGGAAAGCGCACGGCGCCATAGCTGTGCGCCGCCGCTGCCCCCTCGGCGCCCATGCTGTAGCGCGGGTTCAGGCACCAGCGGCGCCACTGCAGGACCACGCCTTTGGGCAGGTCGCCAATGGCACGCAGCCGCCTGCCGGGAAAGTAGCCGCACAGCGCAGTGGCCAAGGGCACCAGCCCCCACCAGAAGAGGGGCACGATGCGGCGCAGCCGGGGCGCGTTGTCGCGCCAGTAGCCACTGCCGGCCGCCACGCCCAGCATGCCGTCGATGGAGCGGGTGTCGCGCATCAGCCCCGGCAGCTGCGCGCCCAGGCTGTGGCCGAGCAGGAACAGCGGCTGCGCCGGCAGCGCGGCCTTGGCCGACGCGACCACGGCTTCGTAGTCGCGCACCCAGTCGGTCAGATCGGCCTTCACATCGCGCAGGGCCCCCTGCAGCGAGTCGCCATGGCCCCGGTAGTCGAACGTGGTGACGCGGTAGCCCTGCTCGGCCAGCCATTGCGCAAACGGCGCATAGAACGCCTGCCGCACGCCCATCGCGCCGCCGATGACGACGCTGGCGCGCGGCGCGCCTGGCGGTTCGTAGACGCGCAGCGCCAAAGGCACCGCGCCATCGACCCGCAAGGTGTGCTTGTCCATTCCTGTACCCCCTGCGCCCATTGGCCTCGGAAAACCCCCGACCTCCAGGGCGTAGCGAGCGGGATGGGCTGCTAGGCGGACGGAGCGCAGGAACCGGAACGACCTTCCTGGTCGTGAGGATTCCGAGCACCGCCCAACGACGCAGATCGCCCGCTCGGTAGCCTCACACCGGCCTCGAAGATGCCGGCGGCGCCTTGTCCCATGCCCACGCACATCGTGACCATGCCGTACTTGAGCCGGTTGCGCCGCAGCGCATGCACCACCGTGGCCGCACGGATCGCGCCCGTCGCGCCCAGCGGGTGGCCGAGCGCAATCGCGCCGCCCATCGGGTTGACCTTGGCCGGGTCCAGGCCCAGGGTGTTGATGACCGCCAGCGACTGCGCGGCAAAGGCTTCGTTGAGCTCGAACCAGTCGATGTCGTTTTGCGTGAGGCCCGCATGGCGCAGCGCAGCGGGGATCGCCTCGATCGGGCCGATGCCCATGATCTGCGGTGGCACGCCCTTGCTGGCAAAGCTCACGAAGCGCGCCAGCGGCGTGAGGCCGAAGCGCTTCACGGCCGATTCGCTCGCCAGGATCAGCGCGCCCGCGCCGTCGCTGGTCTGCGAGCTGTTGCCGGCCGTGACGGTGCCGCGCGCCGAGAACACGGTGCGCAGCTTGGCCAGGCCTTCGAGCGTGGTGTCGGGGCGCGCGCCCTCGTCGAGGCGGACGGTGCGGGTCTGCGCCAGCACCTCGCCGCTGTCCAGGTCGGCGCTGCGGTCGGTGACCTCGATGGGGGTGATCTCGTCGGCAAAGTGGCCGGCCTGCTGCGCGGCGAGCGCCTTCTGGTGCGAAGCGCAGCGCGAACTGGTCCTGCGCCTCGCGCGACACCTTCCACTGCTGCGCCACCTTCTCGGCCGTCAGGCCCATGCCGTAGGCAATGCCGACGTCGCCGTCGCGCTCGAAGATGCTCGGCGACAGCGACGGCGCAGTTGCCCATCATCGGCACCATGCTCATGCTCTCGACGCCGGCGGCGACCATCACGTCGGCCTCGCCCACGCGGATGCGGTCGGCCGCCATCTGCACGGCCGACAGGCCGGACGCGCAAAAGCGGTTCACGGTGATGCCGCCCACGCTGGTGGGCAGCCCCGCGAGCACGGCGGCGATGCGCGCCACGTTCAGGCCCTGCTGCGCCTCGGGAATGGCGCAGCCGCAGACGATGTCTTCAATGGCCGCCGGGTCGAGCCCGGGCGCGGCGGCCAGCGCCGCCTTGAGCGTGGTCGCCAGCAGGTCGTCGGGCCGGGTGTTGCGGAAGAAGCCGCGGTGCGAGCGGCCGATGGGCGTGCGCGTGGCGGCGACGATGTAGGCTTCCTGGACTTGTTGGGCCATTGGTGAAACTCCTTCAGTTCTTGCGCGGGGTGGCAGGAATCCACGCCCAGGTAAATTCGCATTCGACCGGCTCCACGCCGGCTTCGTCGGTCACGGTGACCTGCACGGTGACCTCGCCCTTGTCGCTGGCCTGCATGGCCGCGCACTGCTCGGGCGTGAGCGTGGCCACCGCGCGCAGGCCTCCGGTGGCACGCTTGCGAAAGGCCATCTTCATCTCCTTGGCCAGCGGCGTGCAGTCGTCGCGCACGTTCATGCCCACGGCCATGCCGGTGGCCGTTTCGGCCAGCAGGTTCATGGCCGAGGCATGCACGCCGCCGAAGTGGTTGTGCACCCTGTGCTCATTGGCGATGCGCACTTCGACGCGCTCGGGCGTGAGCACGTCGAAGCGGATGCCCGCCGTGCCCGTGAAAGGGACCGCACGGCGCAGGATGATGTTCTGCACGAAGCCGCGCATGAAGGCGGGCGCTTCGTCCAGGCGCATCAGCGAGCGCTGCAGCTTGTTGGGGGCGCGTTCCAAGGCAGTCGCTTTCAATTGCGCACCGGCTTTCCGGTGGAGAGCATGCCCAGGATGCGTTCCTGCGTCTTGGGGTGCACGATGAGGCCGCAGAAGGCCTTGCGCTCGAGTGCCATCAGGTACTCCTCGCTGACCAGCGTGCCCGCGTCCACGTCGCCGCCGCAGACCACTTCGGCGATCAGGCCGGCGATGTGGAAGTCGTGCGCGCTGATGAAGCCGCCATCGCGCATGTTCACGAGCGAGCCCTTGATGGTGGCGATGCCGCTGCGCCCGGCCACCGGGAACCGGCGCCTGGCCGGCGCGCGCCAGCCGCCCGCGGCCAGCGCCTTGGCCTCGTTGAGCGCGACGAACAGCAGTTCGTCCTTGTGCGGCACGATGACGTCGCTGTGCAGCAAATAGCCGAGCTTGCGCGAGTCGAGCGCGCTCATGCCCACCTTGGCCATCGCGGCGGCGGTGAAGCCTTCGGTCAGGAAGGGCAGCAGGTCCTTGCCGGTGGACGTGGCCGCGTTCTCGGCCGCGCGGCGCGCGATGTAGGTCAGGCCGCCCGCGCCGGGCACCAGGCCCACGCCCACTTCGACCAGGCCGATGTAGCTTTCCATGTGCGCGACGCGGCGCGCCGAATGCACGGCCAGCTCGCAGCCGCCGCCCAGCGCCATGCCGCGGATGGCCGAAACCACGGGCACGTTGGCGTAGCGCAGGCGCAGCATGGTCTGCTGCATCTCCTCTTCAGCACCCTCGACCGCGCCGACGCCGGCGACCATGAAGGCGGGCAGCATCGCCTGCAGGTCGGCGCCCACGCTGAAGGGCTCGTCGCCCGACCAGATGACCACGCCCTGGTAGTCCTTCTCGGCCAGCTCCACCGCCAGGTTCAGTCCCTCGCAGACGTCGGGGCTGATGGCGTGCATCTTGGTCTTGATGCTGGCGATGACGATTTCGCCGTCCAGCGTCCACAGGCGGATCGCGTCGTCCTCGTGCAGCGTCGTGCCGGCGGTCTGGAAGTCGGGCAGCGCCTCGCCGCGCAGCTTTTCAGGGAAATGCTGCCTTTCGTAGACCGGCAAAGCGCGGCGCGCTATGAATTTGTTAGCAGATGCGCTCCACGAGCCCGCGGCCGTGTGCACGCCGCCGGCCTCGGCCACGGGGCCCTGGAACACCCAGTCGGGCAGCGGCGCGTTCGACAGCGCCTTGCCGGCGTCGATGTCTTCCTGGATCCATCTTGGCGACTTCGAGCCAGCCGGCCTCCTGCCACAGCTCGAACGGGCCCTGCTGCAGGCCAAAGCCCCAGCGCATCGCCAGGTCCACGTCGCGCGCGTTGTCGGCGATCGTGGCCAGGTGCACCGCGGCGTAGTGGAAGCTGTTGCGCAGGATCGCCCAGAGGAACTGGCCCTGCGCGCCTTCGGCGTCGCGCAGCAGCTTCAGACGCTCGGCGGCCGGGCTTCTTGAGCATGCGGCCATACACCTCGTCGGCCTTCTGGCCGCCGGGCACGTAGTCTTCGCTTTCGAGGTCGAAACGCAGCACGTCGCGCCCGACCTTCTTGTAGAAGCCGGCCTGGGTCTTCTGGCCCAGATTGCTCGAGGTCGAGCAGCTTTGGCAGCACGGCGGCGTGCTGTAGCTGCCGTAGAACGGGTCGCTCTCCAGGCTCAGGTTGTCCTGCAGCGTCTTGATGACGTGGGCCAGGGTGTCCAGGCCCACCACGTCGGCGGTGCGGAAGGTGCCGCTGCTGGCACGGCCGAGCTTCTTGCCCGTGAGGTCGTCGACCACGTCGAACGTCAGGCCGAAGTTCTCGACCTCCTTCATGGTCGCCAGCATGCCGGCGATGCCGACGCGGTTGGCGATGAAGTTGGGCGTGTCGTGCGCGCGCACCACGCCCTTGCCCAGGCCGCTGGTGACGAAGGCTTCGAGCTGGTCGAGCACATCGGGCGCGGTGGTGGGCGTGTCGATCAGCTCCACCAGGTGCATGTAGCGCGGCGGGTTGAAGAAGTGGATGCCGCAAAAGCGCGGCTGGATCGCCGCAGGCAGCGCCTCGCTCAGTTTCGTGATCGACAGGCCCGAGGTGTTGCTCGCGACGATCGCGTGCGGCGCCACGAACGGCGCGATCTTCCGGTACAGGTCGAGCTTCCAGTCCATGCGCTCGGCAATCGCCTCGATGACGAGGTCGCAGTCGCGCGAGCAGCTCGAGGTGATCTTCGTAGTTGGCCTGCTCGATCAGCGCGGCGTCTTCGGCCACGCCCAGCGGCGCGGGCTTGAGCTTCTTCAGGCCCTCGATGGCGCGCGTGACGATGCCGTTCTTCGGGCCGTCCGGCGCCGGGAGGTCGAACAGCACCACCGGCACCTTGCAGTTGACGAGGTGGGCGGCGATCTGCGCGCCCATCACGCCGGCGCCGAGCACGGCGACTTTTTTCACTTTGAAACGGGACATCGGTTCTTTCCTGGTTTATTGCGTGCGCACCCAGGTCTGGGTGCGGCCGAACGGGCCGATGGAGCCGCGCACTTCGAGCTTCTTGCCCGCCCTCGATGGGCGTCATCCGCAGCGTGTAGGTCTTGCCGTTTTCGGGGTCGAGGATCTTGCCGCCTTCCCAGACGTCCTTGCCGTCGGCCTTCTTGGCGCCGCGGATGATCTCCAGGCCCAGCAGGGGCTTGCCCTTGCGGTCGTCGCTGCATTCGTCGCACACGGCGTCCTGCTTGGCGTCCTTGCGCAGCAGCTTTTCGATCCTGCCGGTCAGCACGCCGCCGGACTCGCTGATGAGCATCTGCGACTTGGCCTCGTCGGTCTTCTCGTCGAAGGTCTGCCAATGGCCCACGGGGCTCATCTGGGCCCATGCGGGGGCGGAGAGTGCTACACAAAAAATAGCTGCTAACGCTTTGTACATAAGGGCTCCAGTGCTAAAAGGCTTGAAATGGCGATGCCGAAGACTCAGGCGAGCGCTGCGTCGGTGTCCATCAGCGCGCGGCTGCCGGCGCGCGCGGTGCGCATCAGCGTGGCGGTCTCGGGGAACAGCTTGGCGAAGTAGAAGCGCGCGGTCTGCAGCTTGGCCGACGTAGAACGGGTCGGTGTTGCCGGCACGCGATCTCGCGCAGCGCCACCTGCGCCATGCGCGCGAAGAGGTAGCCGAACACCAGGTGGCCGGCCACGCGCAGGTAGTCCACCGCGGCGGCGCCGACTTCGTCGGGGTTCTGCAGGCCCTTGAAGCCCAGCTCGGTGGTGAACTTGGTCATCTGGTCGGCCAGGCACGGCGAGCGGGTTGATGAACTCGGCCATCTTCTCGTTCACGCCCTCTTCCTGCACCAGCGCGGCCGACCAGCTTGCCGAACTTCTTCAGCGACGCGCCGTTGTTGCCCAGGATCTTGCGGCCCAGCAGGTCGAGCGACTGGATGCTGTTGGTGCCTTCGTAGATCATGTTGATGCGGTGTCGCGCACGAACTGCTCCATGCCCCATTCCTTGATGTAGCCGTGGCCGCCAAAGACCTGCTGGCACAGCGTGGTGGCGATGCGGCCGTTGTCGGTGAGGAAGGCCTTGACGATGGGCGTGAGCAGCGCGACCAGTTCGGCCGAGTCCTTGCGCACCTTCTCGTCGGGGTGGTGCAGCTCCTTGTCGAGCAGGATGGCGCAGTAGATCGCAAGCGCGCGCCCGCCCTCGGCGTAGGCCTTGGCGGTCAGCAGCATGCGGCGCACGTCGGGGTGCACGATGATCGGGTCGGCCGGCTTGCTCTTGTCCTTGGTGCCCGAGAGGCTGCGCATCTGGATGCGGTCCTTGGCATAGGCCAGCGCGTTCTGGTAGGCCACCTCGGTCAGGCCCAGCGACTGGTTGCCCACGCCCAGGCGCGCGGCGTTCATCATCACGAACATCGCGGCCAGGCCCTTGTGCGGCTGGCCGACCAGCGTGCCGATGGCGCCGTCGATGTCGATCTGCGCGGTGGCGTTGCCGTGGATGCCCATCTTGTGCTCGAGGCCGCCGCAGTAGATCGGGTTGCGCTCGCCGAGCGAGCCATCGGCGTTGACCTGGAACTTGGGCACGGCGAACAGGCTGATGCCTTTGCTGCCGGCCGGCGCATCGGGCAGGCGCGCCAGCACCAGGTGCACGATGTTGCTCGGCCATGTCGTGCTCGCCGGCGCTGATGAAGATCTTGTTGCCGGTGAGCGCGTAGGTGCCCTCGGGCGCGCCGGGCACGGGCTCGGCCTTGGTGCGCAGCAGGCCCAGGTCGGTGCCGCAGTGCGCCTCGGTCAGGCACATGGTGCCGGTCCACTCGCCGCTGGTCAGCTTGGGCAGGTACAGGCGCTTTTGCTCTTCGGTGCCGTGCACGTGCAGCGCCTCGTAGGCGCCGTGCGACAGGCCCGGGTACATGGTCCAGGCCTGGTTGGCGCTGTTGAGCATTTCGTACAGGCACTGGTTGAGCACGAACGGCAGGCCCTGGCCGCCGTACTCGGGGTCGCACGACAGCGCCGCCCAGCCGCCCTCGACGAACTGGGCATAGGCCTCCTTGAAGCCCTGCGGCGGCGTCACCTCGTGCGTGGCCTTGTCGAGCGTGCAGCCCTCTTCGTCGCCGCTGATGTTGAGCGGAAAGACCACGCCGGAGGCGAACTTGCCGGCTTCCTCGAGCACCGCGTTGATGGTGTCCACGTCCACATCGGCGTGCTTGGGCAAGGCCTTGAATTCGTCGGAAACCTGGAAGACCTCGTGCATGACGAATTGCATGTCGCGCAGCGGCGGCGTGTAGATGGGCATGGATTTACTCCTTGGGGGTGGGGATGGAAACAGCGGACGGGCCGGCCACGCTGCCAAAGCGGGCCAGGATGTTGTCGAAACCGGCGACTGCCCGGCCGATGGAGCCGGGTTGCTTCAGAAAGCGGGCTTCGTAGTGCAGCGCCAGGATGAGGCCGTGGATCTCGAACAGCATCTGGTCCGCGTCCACGTCGGCGCGCAGCTCGCCCAGCGCCTGGCACTGCCCGATGGCGCGCTTCATGGCGCCATGCCAGACCAGCACGGACTGCGCCAGCGCGTCGCGCACCGGGCCGGTGCGCTCATCGAACTCGATGGCGCCGCTGATGTAGATGCAGCCCGAGTCGATCTCGACCGAGGTGCGCTTCATCCAGAGGTCGAACATCGCGCGCAGGCGCGGCACGCCGCGCGGCGCGGCGAGGGCCGGGTAGAACACCTCCTGCTCGAAGCGCCGGTGGTATTCGTGGACCACCGAGATCTGCAGCTCCTCGCGCGAGCCGAAGTGGGCGAACACGCCCGACTTGCTCATGCCCGTGACGTCGGCAAGCGCCCCGATCGACAGGCCTTCGAGGCCGATGTGCGTGGCCAGGTCCAAGCGCGGCTTCGACGATCACCGCCTTGGTCTGCTGCCCTTTTTGCAGCGCGCGCGCCCCTTGGCCGCGCACACGCGCAGCTCGCTGAACAGGACGGGAACTGGAAGCTGGGAGCATGGAGAAACAGAAAAAAGAACGATCGTTCTATTCTGCAGCAAATTCTCCTGTCCGCACCGTTTCCGCGAAAAATTAGCGTGGCGCCGCCCCACGCCGCCAAAGCGAAGCCGCATTGCGCGGCCATGCGCCCGCCGTGGCCTGGCCAGCCACAAAAAAGCCCAGCCAGATGGCACCGGGCGGCGCGAAGGAAAGGAGCATGGCCGTCAAGCCACGCGCCTTCAGACCATCAGCGCAAGACTGGCTTCCAGGTGCTCGGTGGGCTGGCGCCGAAAGCCCGAGCGCGCGAAGCGCTGCAGCCGGCCCAGGGCGAACGCGGTGAGGACGCTGGCCGCCACCTGCGCGTCCACGCTCGGCGTGGCCGAACCGGCGGCTCCGGCGGCGGGGCGCAGGCACTGGCGCAGGGTGGACTCGATGCGGTCGAAGAACTGGTTCATGCGCTGCTGCAGGCGCTCGTGCTCGAACACCAGCGCGTCGCCCACCATCACGCGCACCATGCCGGGGTTGCGCTCGCCGAACTGCAGCAGCAGGGCCACCACGCGCGCCGCCTGGCGTGCGCCTTCGCTGGCCGGCTGCGCCGGGTCGGGCACGCCCTGCCCGACGATCTGCGCCACCAGGGTGAACACGGTCTGCTCGATGAAGTCGATCAGGCCTTCGAACATCTGCGCCTTGCTGGCAAAGTGCCGGTACAGCGCGGCCTCGCTCACCGACAGGCGGGCCGCCAGCGCGGCGGTGGTGATGCGCTCGGCACCGGGCTGCTCGAGCATCGCGGCCAGGGCCTGCAGGATCTGTTCGCGCCGCTCGCCGGGCTTGGGCCGCTTGCGCGCCACAGGGGTTGCGCCTGCAGAGGCGTCGATAGCGTCGATTTCAGAGAGGGGAGCAAGTTCGGACATAGGCAAAAAGTGTGTGCAATTGATTCTCGCACAGGCCATTGGCCCCTTTAGCCGCTGCGCCCCTTCCGCTTCAGGCGGCGAACAGCAGGGTCACGCGCAGCCCCTGGCCGTGCGCGCCGCTGCCCAGCGTGAGCGCAGCGCCGTGCACGCGCGCGATTTCATCGGCGATCGCAAGGCCCAGGCCCGTGCCTTCGCCCTGCGTGCCGGGCACGCGGTAGAAGCGCTGCAGGACGCGCGCGCGCTCGGCCTGCGGCACGCCGGGGCCGCTGTCCTCCACCTGCAGAAAGGCCCGCGCGCCGCCACTGCCGGCAGGCTGCGGGCCGCAGCGGATGGTCACGCTGCCGCCGGCGGGCGTGTACTGGATGGCGTTGTCCACCAGGTTGGACAGCAGCTCGCGCAGCAGCCAGCCGTGGCCCGTGACATGCGCGGGGTGCACCTCAACCCCCAGGTCCAGGCCCTTGCCCATGGCGGCGTCGAGGTACATCTCGAGCAGGGACTCGCACAGGTCCTTGAGGTCCACGCGCTGGGGCGCCTGGGCTTCGAGGCTGCGCGCATCGGCGCGCGACAGCGCCAGCAGCTGGTGCGCCAGCTGCGAGGTGCGGCGCGTGGCATCGCGCAGCTTCTCGATTTCGTTTGCTCTTAAAGTGATAGCTGCATGCGCTGGATGGGCCTGCGCTGGAGGCACTTTTTGATCAAATCCCTTGCCACCCATGTCCGAATGCGCACCCGCGCGCGCCATCAGTGCCCAGGCCTCCACCTGCGCCTGCAGGCCGGCCAGCGGCGTGCGCAGCTGGTGCGCCGCATCGGCGACAAAGCGGCGCTGGCCCTCGGCCTGCGCTTCGACCATGGCAAACAGCCGGTTGAGCGCGTGCACGAGAGGACGCACCTCGACGGGCGAGGCGGTTTCGTCGATGGCACTGAGGTCGCGCGGCGAGCGGCGCGCGACGGCTTCGGTCAGGTCCACCAGGGGCTTGAACGCGCGCCGCACCGCCCAGTGGATGGCCAGGGCCGCCGCCGCCACCAGCACCAGGTTGGGCAGCAGCACGCGCACCAGCAGCTGCTGCGCCCACTGCTGGCGCGGGTCGGAGCCGTCGGCCAGCGCCACCACCAGCTCGCCCGCCGCGGTGGGGCCGCGCTGCACGGCCACGCGATAGGTCACGCCGTCCAGCTCCTCGCTGTGGAATTCGGGCGCGTGGGTGCTGGGCAGCGCGCCGCGCACCCAGGCATCGCCCAGCAGCAGCCGGCCCTGGGCGTCGCGCACGCTGAAGCCCGCATAGGCCGACTTCTGGCGCAGAAACTCGGCCACCGGCGGGGCCAGCAGCAACAGCGGCGGCTCGCCCGCGCGCGGCGGCGCAAGCACCGAGTCGGCCAGCACGGGCAAGAGCCGCAGCAGGCGCTGGTCGTGCTGGGTGGCGGCCTCGGCGGCCGAGCGGTAATCGACCCACACACCGATCAGTGCCAGCGCGCACAGCGGCAGCAGCAACAGCAGCAGCAGCCGGTTGCGCAGGTTCGCGGTCATGGCGTGCGGTTCCGGGAAGGGGCTGCTGCTAGGGAGCCGGGTGCAGCTCCAGCCGGTAGCCAAAGCCCCGGATGGAGCGCAGCGCCACGCCCAGGGGTTCGAGCTTGCCGCGCAGGCGCGAGACATAGACCTCGACCGCGTTGGGCGTGATCTCCTTGTCCCAGCCGGTGAGTGCCTGCAGCAGCTTGTCCTTGCTGGCAGGCTTGGGGGCATGGATCAGCAGGTATTCGAGCACGGTCCACTCGCGCGGGCCCAGCTCCAGGGGCTGGCGCACGGCGCCGTCGCCGTCCCCGGCGCGCACCCAGGCACAGCGGTGCGCGGTGTCCAGCTCGACCGGGCCGAAGCTGAGCACCGCCGTGGTAGCGGCCTGCGAGCGCCGCAGCAGCGCCCGCAGGCGCGCCAGCAGCTCGGGCAGCTCGAAGGGCTTGAGCATGTAGTCGTCCGCGCCCAGGTCGAGTCCCTGCACGCGGTCGTGCAAGGCGTCGCGCGCGGTCAGGATGAGCACCGGCATGGCGTGGCTGGCCATCTCGGGGCGGCGCAGGCGGCGCATGAGCTCCAGCCCGTCCATGCCGGGCAGGCCGATGTCGACCACGGCAATGTCGAACGCTTCGCTTTGCAGCACCTCTTCGGCGCGCTCGCCGCTGCCCACCCAGTCGACCGCGTAGCCGGCGTCGGACAGGCCCAGCTTGATGCCGCTGGCCACCATCACGTCGTCCTCGACCAGCAAAAGCCGCATCTCAACGCCCTACAGCGCTGCGCACAGCCCACAGCCCATGAACCTGGCACGGCAAAGGCCAGTGCCACCGTGGAACTGGCTTTGCCAGGCCACGGGTGGCGTCCCCCTCCCGCAGGAGAGGGGGATGGCGCCGCAGGCAACTCAGGGGGTGCATTTCAATGGCTACGGATCATCGTGCCGTAGGCCTGGTCCGTCAGGATCTCGAGCAGCATGGCGTGCGGCACGCGGCCATCGATGATGTGCACCGCGTTCACGCCTGCGCGCGCCGCGTCCAGCGCGCCGGCGATCTTGGGCAGCATGCCGCCCGAGATGGTGCCGTCGGCAAACAGTGCGTCGATCTCGCGCGCGGTCAGGTCGGTCAGCAGCTGGCCGGCCTTGTCGAGCACGCCCGGCGTGTTGGTCAGCAGCACCAGCTTTTCGGCCCGCAGCACGGTGGCGAGCTTGCTTGCCACCACGTCGGCGTTGATGTTGTAGCTCTCGTTTTCCTCGCCAAAGCCGATCGGGCTGATGACGGGGATGAAGGCGTCGTCCTGCAGCGCCTTGACCACGCTCGGGTCGATCGAGACGATATCGCCGACCTGGCCCACGTCGTGCTCGATGGACGGGTCCTTGTTGTCGAGCATCTTGAGTTTCTGCGCACGGATCAGGCCACCATCGCGCCCCGTCAGGCCCACGGCCTTGCCGCCGGCCTGGTTGATCAGGCCCACGATGTCCTGCTGCACCTCGCCGGCCAGCACCCACTCGACCACCTCCATGGTCTCGGCATCGGTCACGCGCATGCCCTGGATGAACTCGCCCTTCTTGCCCAGGCGGTTCAGCGCCGTCTCGATCTGCGGCCCGCCGCCGTGCACCACCACCGGGTTCATGCCCACCAGCTTGAGCAGCACCACGTCTTCGGCAAAGTCGGCCTGCAGGGCCGGATCGGTCATGGCGTTGCCACCATACTTGATGACCATGGTCTTGCCATGGAATTTGCGGATATAGGGCAATGCCTGCGCCAGGATTTCCGCTTTTTCGCGCGGGCCGATGTGGGACAGGTCGGGGTCAGGGGAAGGGTCGTTCATGGAGACAGGCCGTTGGGGGGAAAACAAAAGAGGGCAAATTGTGCCCCATTCAGGAAAGACCGGGCAGCGGCTTGTATCAGTGCGCTACCAGTCGGCGCAGCCAGTCCTGCAGCACCGTGGGCAGCAATTCGGGGCGCGGCAGCACGGCGTTGAAAGCATGCGCAGGTCTGCCACTGTTACCAGACCCAGCCCAGCCAAAGCGCAGCGTTATGTGCATCCCACGGAAGCGTCCTTTATTGAGGAGCGTAGCCCTGCACCAGTTGCGTGAGGATTTTTTTCATCACTGCCTCATCGTTCTGTGTGGCGGCCAATCGCATTTCCACCAGCACTGGTGCAAGCTGCGTCCACGCAATGAAATCTTCATGGGCCTTCATGATGCGCGGATGCGCGGTGGCTTCAGGATTGTCGCCAATCAGCAACTCTTCATAGAGCTTCTCGCCGGGGCGCAGGCCGACAACCTTGATTTCAATATCGCCATCCGGGTTGCGCTCATCGCGCACGGACAGGCCAGACAGCTGCGCCATGCGCCGGGCAAGATCCATGATCTTGACGGGCTGGCCCATGTCCAGCACAAACACGTCCCCCCCCTGGGCCATCGCTCCCGCTTGCAGCACCAACTGGGCAGCCTCGGGGATGGTCATGAAATAGCGGGTGACTTCCTCGTGCGTGACAGTCAGCGGTCCGCCATCACGCAGTTGCTTGCGAAACAACGGCACCACGCTGCCGCTGCTGCCCAGCACATTGCCAAAGCGCACCATGGCAAACAGCGTGCGGTTGTCGACTTCAGGACTCTGCGTGCCATCTGGTAAATGAAAGCGCAAAGAAGCACTGGCGGCCAGCGCCTGCAGCACCAGTTCGGCCATGCGCTTAGTGGCACCCATCACGTTGGTAGGGCGAACCGCCTTGTCGGTGGACACCAGCACAAAGTGCCCGGCGCCGCTTTCCATGGCGGCGCGGGCCATGTTCAAGGTGCCAAAGACATTGTTCAGCACGCCCTCGGAAGGATTGCTCTCGACCAGGGGCACATGCTTGTAGGCTGCGGCGTGGTACACCGTGGCCGGACGATACAGCTTGCAAACCTCTCGCAGGCGCCCGAAGTTGCCCACGCTGCCGATCAGGGGAACCAGCTCAACCGGGTGTTGCTGCTCGGCGCACAAGCCTTCCAGCTCTCGGTGGATGGTGTAGAGGCCAAATTCGTTGTGATCGAGCAGCACCAACTGCCGAGGCCGTTCCATAAGAATCTGGCGGCACAACTCACTGCCGATACTGCCGCCTGCGCCCGTGACCAGCACAACCTTATCGGCCAGCTTGCGCGCCAGCAAGGTCGAATCGGGTGGCACGGGCGGGCGCCCCAATAGGTCTTCGACATCCAGCTCCTGAAAGTCCCGGACCGTCACCCGTCCCGATGCCAGATCGCCCATGCCGGGCAAGGTGCGGACGTGCACCGGCAACCCCCGCAAGCTGGCGATGATTTCATTGCGCCGTGCGCGATCCAGTGTCGGAATAGCCAACAAAATGTCGGTAACACCCATGCGCTCGACGGCATCAGCCACTTCACCCGGCTGCATAATGCTTACGCCATTGATGCTTCTTCCGGCCTTTTTCGGGTCGTCGTCAATAAAGCCCAGCAATACAAACTGGCGTACCAGCGCCAAGGCTGAAGCCGTTTGCACGCCGGCCTCACCAGCCCCATAAATCAGCAGTCGGCCCGCCGCATGCGCTGCCTTGCCCGACCAGCCCGCAAGCCAAAACCTAGCCAACGCACGGCTGGTACCGACCAGCAACAAAAATAGAATCGGCTGGATCAGCCCGACACTGCGCGGCACGCCGTCCCATTTGAACCATAACAGCGCCATGAAGAACAGCACCGCATAAACCCCTACTGCCTTGGCTGTCGTCGCCAGGGCTGCCAGTCCCGTATAGCGAAAGATCGCGCGGTACAAGCCAAAGCGCACAAAAAGAGGGAAAGCCAGCACGGGCGCTAGCAGATATACATACTTTTGCTGCAGTTGCGGCAAGCCCGTTTGGTCAATACGCAAGTAGAAGGCCGCCCAAACAGATACAAGCGCCAAAACCAAATCGAGAAAAATCACCACGAGCCGCTTAGCAGGTCGCGGGAGTGCCAGCAGGGGCGACACGATAGATTTATTAAATGCCATTTCAATTTTCTGCTTTATTGACTGCTTCGCCAAGCTCAACCACTACCTCCACCATTGCGTCGGAGCCAAAACAGGCCTCGCTACATCCAGCCGCTGCGATCTAACAAGGCCCCTGCCATGGCCGATTTGGCATTCGTTCCTCACATTTGCAAGAGCAACTGTTGAGCTACATACCAAATAATTTAAAGCCAATTCGAACCCAACTCAAAACCGCATCGTCCAAAAAACAGCCACTTAAAAAATACAGCGGCCAGTACGACCTTAGCCAATGAACAGCCATGCCTCTTAGTCCTTACGCTAACAAGCGTTCCATGCGCCGTTTATCAATGGCTGACTCCGTCGCGCTGGATGACCTTCACCAAGGTCATCCAGAGGATACGAATATCAAACCACAGCGATTGATGCTGCAGGTATTCCACATCCAGCTTCACCTTATCAGGAATTGGCAACTCGTCGCGCCCGTTCACCTGCGCCCAACCAGTAAGCCCTGGAACCAACTCATGCACACCGTACTGCGTACGCAAAGCAATCAAGTCATCTTGGTTGAACAGGGCCGGGCGTGGCCCGACAAAGCTCATATCGCCCACCAAAATACTCCAAAGCTGCGGCAATTCGTCAAGGCTGCTCTTGCGCAAGAAATTTCCAATTGGCGTCAGATGGACCTTGGGGTCGGCTAGCAAATGGGTAGCCACGGCAGGCGTACCCAAGCGCATGCTGCGGAATTTTGGCATTCTAAAAATCTTGTTGCCTCGACCTACCCGATCAGACCAATACAAGGCTGGCCCAGAAGAGGTAAATCGCACAGCCAAAGCAACTACCGCGACAGGAAGCGCCAAAATCACAGCCGCACAACAGGCGAGCAATAAATCAAACAGACGCTTCATTCAAATACCTTTTCCTGCCTTTTTCAATCCTTCATCTACGGACAAGGGTGGCACCCAGTTCAGCAACCGTCTCGTTTTTGATATATCAGCCTGCAACGACTCGCACAAGCGCTGTGCAACGGCAGTCCTCCCTATAAGGAAAGCACTCAAATTGAGCAGCGCGGGCGGAACTGGAACCAAGCGCGCCGGCTTGCCTAAGGCTCGCCCCATGCGCTGCAGCAATTGCGTTGTGGAAAGGTCCTCTCCATCAGAAACAAGAAACGTCTGGTTTGCGGCCGCAGGGTGATCAATGCAAGTGACGATCAAATCCACCAAGTTGTCGAGTGCCACCAAACTGCGGCGGTTATCAATGGCCCCCAAAGGCAACGGGACGCCACGCGCCAACCATTGCATCATGGTTTGAAAATTGGCCTTGACACCAGGCCCATACACTAATGGGGGCCGGATAATGACTACCTCCATGCCTGTTTCTAAAGCAATACCGCGCAGTCCTTGCTCCGCCTCCATTTTTGAAACTCCATAGGGATCAAGCGGCGCGGGAATATCGTTCGCAGAAAAAGGAATTCCTGGCTGCGTGGATTCCCCGTTGACCTTAATGGAACTGATGAATACAAAGCGTCTAACACTAGCGGCCGCAGCTTGACGGGCAAGGTTGAGCGTACCCTGTACATTGACGCGGCGGAATTCGATCAACGGGTCAGCGGCAGTGTCATTCATCACATGGACCCGGGCGGCTGCATGCACCACCGCATCCACCCTAGACAGACCCGGTCGCCAATCTGTATTGGGCGACAATTCTCCCAGGGGCATGTATTGAACGCCAGCCAACGGATGCAGAGGCGAATTTCTCGTCAATGCACACACTTCAAAACCGCGCGCCGACATCAATTCGGTCACAAGTGCGCTGCCGACAAACCCGGTCGCGCCAGTAATGGAAATCTTGGGTCTCACCATTTATTAGATCCCCAGAATTTTCAGAAGCCGGGCGTTAATGGCATGAACATCAAATCGCTTTTCAGCCAATCTTCGGCTTTCGTGCCCCATGGCTGCGATAAGGGCCGGGTTTTCCACAAACCGCAACATGGCCTGAGTCAAGGCCGGTACATTCCGCACCGGCACCAGAAAACCATTCACTCCCTCATCCACCGTTTCACGACAACCGGGCGCATCTGTAGTGATTACCGCACGCCCCATGGCCATAGCTTCTTGCGTGCTGCGCGGGACCCCTTCACGATAAGACGGCAAAACAAAAACGCTGGCCTGCTTCAACCATGGCCTTACCGCAACATGCCCGGGCCATTCCAATACACCCTCCTCAACCCAGCCATCCACTTCCGCCTGGTTCAAACTACCAGGGTTCGGATCAAGCCCACCCAGCAAGACGAAGCGCACGTTTGGATGTAGCGCCTTCACTTGTCGGGCTGCCTGTACATATTCGGAGATTCCTTTCTCCTTGAGCAAGCGGGCGACAAGCAGAAATGTGACAGGTTGGATCAAGGGAGGATTCAAAGGCCAGTCTGCCAAGTCAACGCCTATCCCGCCCAGGTTGACGACTTTCGCTTTGTCCACAAGACCCACGTCAACAAACTCCGCAAGATCATCCCTATTCAAAAAAATGACCTTATGCGCTCGAGCCAATGAAAACCGATAAAGTTTACTGACCAGCGTACGCAGCAATTTACGCCGCAGAGGCTGGCGGCTTCCTGAATCGGTAAAAACATAACCCAAACCCTCAATCATTGCCACCCGCCGTGGCACCCCGGCCAGCCAAGCAGCCAGCGTGCCAAAAATAACGGGCTTGATGAAATAGCCCAACGTTACATCAGGCCGCAATCGGCGCAATAGTGCCGTCAGTCGTAGCGTATCCAACCCATCGCAAATCGGATTCACGCCCGTCCGAATAAGATGAAAATCGACCGGGAATGCTCCCAATGCCAATATTTTCTGCCGCAGGTCATCATCGTAATCTGGCGCCAAAGCATGCACTTGTACACCTGCTTCCACCAAGTCACGGATGAGGGGGCCGCGAAAATTCAACATTGAAAATGCCTGAGTTGAAATAATCGCGCAAGAGAAATTTTTTTTCACTTTTTCGAACTAAAGCAATAATATAGAAAAATACCTGAACTCTCATCAGGCAAGCAGGATTAATTAAAAAACACCAACAAATTTTTCAATCATGTCATGCCAGACGCCACTAGGCACATACCTCAGATTTATCGCCAACCGCCTGCAACAAGGTCGCGACTTTAGGTCCCGTTTTCTGTATGCAATAGTTCTGCTCAACCAGCTGGCGACCACTCAAACCCATCTGAGAACGCAATAGCCTATCTGACAGCAGCTTCCCCAAAGCAGCTACCCATTCGCTGGAAGTATTGACCAGAAAGCCATTTTCACCATCTTGCACAATTTCTGAATTAACGCCAACATTGGACGCCACCACAGGCAATCCGCACGCCATATACTGAATCAACTTGTAGCCGCATTTTCCCCGCTCCCAGGAAGAATTAACCAAGGGCATCACGCCCACATCGCAAGCTCTGATGTTTTCAACCTCGGTGTCTTCTGACCAGGGAACTGCTTCCACCTGTACACCCGCCATATAGACCATACCACCGCCAATCACTCTCAATATGAAAGGCTGTTCTTTAGCAAGATTTCGTAAAGGTTCTATGAGTAAATTTAAGTAGCGCGCCGTCGATGGAGATCCAATCCACACAATACGCGGCAGTTCGCCCATGACGGGCAGGTCTGTTCTAACGTGATAACGGTCCAGGTCAATGACCGTAGGCACCACCTTTACCCACGGTGCGCCAGCATCACGAGCGCGCTGCGCCAGGTAATTGTTACCGCCCACAACCAATGCTGCGCCAGCCATAAGCCCGTCCAGCCGCCGCCCATAAAACCGTCTGACCCAGGCATGGGAATGCTGGTCATATTGATGGAAAACGGCATCGTCATAATCCAGTACATAGGGTACGCCTTGCAACAGGGCACGCTCTATCGCCAGAGGAACCCAAGGCAACGCTTCTTTTTCAATCCACACGACATCAAAATCAGAACGTCGCCGCAGAAGTCGACAGCGCTCTGCATACGCCCTCGCCAGCGGTTCCCAGCCATAAGCTCCGCTCTGGTAACGCGCTTGCAAAAGTTCATCTGACAACAGCGGCTTCACCGTGACCTCTATGCCGTCCCGATGAAGCCAGCTCAGGTATTGCAAAAAACGCATACGCGACGATGCGCCCAGGCGTCCGTACTTGGTCAATGCCAACACCTTGTAGATTTTCACCGTGTTGTTCCTTTAAAAATCCACTGCGGCAACCAACGCCACAGCAAACCGTAAGCTGCCCATGTTTCTTTGAAATTAGGCCAGGAACAGCGAAAAAGTGCCAACGCGGATCGGGACAAGGGCTCCACCAAAAGCGTCGCCAGCAGCACCCCCAAGGCACCTAACCATGAGAAGTGCTTGAACGCATATACCAAACGGCTTCGCAGGAAATAGAACAAGCGACGGGCCTTCACCTGATGGGAGGTGCCACCTCCAGCATGAAAAGCTTGAACTTCAGCCAAAAATACGCTTCTATAGCCTGCCTGATGTACACGCAGAGATAAATCCAAATCTTCAAGATAAACAAAAAAATGTTCATCAAAACCATCCAACAAATCAAATAACGTACGACGTATAAAATAAAAAGCGCCTATCACATGATCAACAACACGGGTTTTATCGTGCGACCAATCCGACATGTGTAAATCCATCTTGGAAAATCCTGGCATGCGGTTAATCCCAATTGCATGCGCAATCAAAGCTACCGCATCCGGAAACTGACTGCAACTTCGTGAAATATGACCTTGCGCATCCACCAACTGGAGACCAACGACGCCCACTTCAGAATTTTCCCGTCGTCGCATGAACTCAATAACCGCTTTCAGCGAATTCGAAAACAGCCGCGCATCAGGATTCAAAAATAGAAGGAACTCAGTCTTCGCAAGCGCAGCACCTTGATTACAAGCAGCGCCAAAACCTCGATTTTCAATATTGCGGATTACCCGCAAGGGAAAGTGCCATCCGGATGCCTTCGACTCAGCCAAGCTGACAGAATCATCTGTGGAGGCGTTGTCCACCACAATTACGGACTCCACCCATCCAGAATGATAATGATCCACACTCGACAGGACATCAATTAATTGATTGCCAGAATTCCAATTTACAATAACAATCGTAATCAATCCCAACTCCTTCAACCAGACAATAACACTGCGTCACTCAACGAGGCAAACTATTAATGAAAGAAGTCAAGAATTAAATACAAATTAATGGAAACAATAATTGAAAAAATAACAAACGCAATGATAGAGATTTTGACCCGAAGGGTACTCATAAACCCCTGACCAACAAAGAGCACCCAAAGCACAGAAAACATCTCCCTCCCACGCGCCGCAACCACAGGAAATTGAATTGTCCCATAAAAAATCGCAAATCCAATCAACTGTAACACCACGATCCGACGCATCATATCTGTCAGATCACGCCAAAAAAACATTGCAGCGATAATCATGAAAAACTCAGGCCATAAGACAATAGACCAAGGATTAACTACTTCGCCCCCATAGTTCAAACTCTCATAACTCTGAAAAACTGGCACAAACCCCTCTAACATCACGACCACATACTGCACGATCACAAACAAGAGAAGAAAAATGCAAAATGGAGCAATGACAGCATTCTCTCTCTCAACCTTTGGCATAAAAACAAAAGGGAGGACCATTAACGAAGAATAATGGAAAAGAAACGCTGGCACACACATCAAAAGACCATACCAAGGCCTACCATTCCAAACAAAGAAACATGCCCCCATAATAAATGCCGCAGCCAAAGCAGCACGCAACTGAGTCAACTCATGAAGGGGAAATATTTTAAACAGATAAAACGCCAAAGCAACGAGCGCAAAATACCCAACAGACATTCGATGAATGAAATATGACTTCAATGCAACTGAAATAAATACCAGCACCCCGTACACAAGAACATCAACACCCAACACCTTCACCAGCACACCCGTCAAATATACGAATGCCGGCTCAAATCTAGTCTCATCAGCTAAACCCCAAAAATCATCCCGAGCATCCTGAAAAAAAATTTCATAGTTTTCATAATCAGGACTCACCCCAAAAGGCTGTAACGTTGCGACTAAGAATGCAACAGAAGAGATGATAAAAATAATCACCAAATTTCTGCCAAACACGGTACCGCCCGGTAAGTTGTTCATGACTTAAATAGCTCAATGAATTGCTTAGAAATGCGTCGCCACGCGAAAACTGAAATTGAATTATTTGCCGCATCCAGTTTTCGCTGTAGGGCATCGGGCCTCATGGCTTTGATGGACAGGGCAGCGACGGTGATTGCTGTGCTATCGGCGACAGGAACGATCCAAGAATTATCATTGTCTGCCGGCAAATACCCCGTTGTAACAACCGGAGTTCCACAGGCCATGGCCTCAAGCACTGGGTAATGGCAAGCCCCCAACTGTACAGTACCCGGCGCAATCAGGATATCCACAGAACGATAGTATTCAGCCAACTCGCCATCATTACGCGGGATTACCACTTCAACCCGATCGTGGTGCCAGCCTTCAGGCAAGTTTCCAAAAGCAACCTTTAGTCGCACATATGGATCAATACGAGCCAGTTCCTCGAAGGCATTCAGGACATACCGGGTTCCTTTTGATGGTTCGCGTCTACCAATAACACCTAGCGTCCATGGCTGCATTGGCCCAAATAAAGGTGGGAATGCACGCCGATAGAAAATCTTCTCATCCACCCCTGGAGGAATCCAATGCTTCGCACGCACGCCGTGATACCCTATGTAGATAGGGGCATTTGCAATTTGCCGCAGGGGAAGCTTATAGCTTAAAATCGAAAGCCACTTTAAAACTAGAGGTTTTTTGCCTTTTTCAAGGGCATAATATTCCGGCTCATAGGCTTGAACATAATAAAACTTTTTAGCCGCCCCCACTCGCGCCAACGCAACAGGAATTGCTGTAAGTGAATGATTCGCCAAAATAACGTCATAACCGGCACCGATATTTTTCAAGGCGCTCCACATTCCTCTATAAATAGAAAATGCATTGCCAGACGAAGAAAAACCACCGCCTTTGCCCGGTGTAATCTCATCCGAAACTCGGCCATTTTTAGCAAAACGACGTATTCCAGCCTGAGTTGGAAAATACGGCTCTGCAGATCTTTCGTCAACAAGAAAATCCACCAAGTGTCCATCAGACTGCCATTGGTTCGCCAACTCGGACAATACTCTGTAGCCGCCCGCCGCTCCAAAACCGATCACAGGAATAAGTATTTTCATGAATTTATAATATCTCTCGCTATACTTGACGCGGATTAAAAAACTCTTATCTTATTTTTTTGCGAGAATTAGATTACAAAGACGACCAATCGGACCACCCACAACGCCCATACTTGAAAGTCGGAACATTGCATAGATAGCCCAACAGAAAGCGGCCAGCACACCCAAAATTGCACTAGCAGTTAACGACCACATAGCCATACCCTTGAGCATGACACACACGCCAAAAAGCAAAATTACTTGCCACCTGATTCCTGAAAACCAACGAAACCCTGTCCTGCGCTTGGCAAACCAATAAACCAACGGTAAATAAACCAAGTACATCCCGAGAAAGGCGATACCGGTAGCTTCGACGCCAAGCCACGGCAGGCCTATCCATGTCAATACCGCAAATACACCAAAGCCGATAGATTCAGTAATTAAAAAAGTACGCCCATCGCCAGCCGCCAACAGAATGAACCCTAGCGGCCAACTGACCACCTTGAGCACGTCGCCCAAGACTTGCCAACGCAGCACGCCGGCGGCGTCATGAAAATGGCTGGAGTACAACAACTCAATCACCCACGGCGTCAGACCTAACATCGCAAGCAGCACCGGCCCTGCCAGTAACAAGGCCACTTCGGTTTGTTCGTTCACCATGCGATTGGTGGCGGTATGGTCATGGATGGTGGCCGTAAGGCGGGGGTAGTAGTCTGTACCCATGGCAGTTAGAACAAAGCCGAGGTAAGTCATGGATATCTGCCACGCCGCCTGGAAATTACCCAACGCTTCTACCCCCAGTTGCCGCTGCACCAGCGTGCGTACCATGAATTGCGTCAAAGTAGCCACCAGCCCCGCTAACATAAATGCAGCGCCCAATTTTGCGAGCATGCGCCACTGCGCGACTAGCACGTTCCAAGGTGTGGCCGGCGAGCCCACCTTGGGCAAACGTGACACATACCAGTGTCCAAACAAGAAGCTGCACAACGGGCCTGCCAATACAAAAGCCAACAAACCATCGGCATCCCACCACCACAACATCGCCACGCCCAGAGCCGCGGACAACAATGCCGACAGCACGCTCACGCGAGCGATGTCACCAATGCGGCGCAAGCCATTTAGTAAAGCGCCTTGTGAACCTGCGGCAACCATGAGTGCCACACCCAAAGCCAGCCAGCCGACGTTGGTTGCCAAAGCGGCATCGCCCAGCACCCGCATGGCCAAGACATCCCGTAGCGCCCAGACAACGGTACCCCCCGCCAACGATAAACCCAAGGTTCCCCAGAACAAAGCTCGACGCGCGGCTGCAACGGCCTGCGCATCCTCGCGGCCCATGGCTTCAGCTATTTGGCGAGTGCCGACATTGCCGAAACCCAATCCTGCAACGGTTGATGCGGTTGCCATCAGACTCTGAAAGAGGCCAATCAGTCCTACCCCCGATGGCCCAAGTAGCACGGCCGCTACCTTGGTGCGTACCAAGCCCACAAAAATGCTCAGTACGGACGCCCCACCAATAATGAAAGAAGAACGCAGTATCTGGCGATAAGACTTGGCGTCAGTCATCTGCCCCCATACTGGACAGTAGCGCTACTGCCACCTGATGCGCTTGGTTTGCTGGTAGGTGCGGCCCTATCGGCAAGCTCAACACCTGATCCGCCATACGCTCAGCGAGAGGAAAGGTGCCCTTCTCCCATCTGGCCTGTATATATGCTTTTTGGCGGTGCGGGGGAATGGGGTAATGAATCAGCGAGCCCACGCCGGCATCGGTCAGCGCCGTTTGCAATGCATCGCGCTGCGGATGCTGCACCACATACAGATGCCACACGGGGTCGGCCCAGTCGGGCACGTGGGGCAGGGTTAGCCCGCAGCCGGCCAAACCCTGCTGATAGCGCGCCGCGATGGTGCTGCGCCGGGCATTCCACTCATCCAAGTACGCCAGTTTCACCCGCAGGATGGCGGCCTGGAGTGGGTCCAGACGGCTGTTGTAGCCCTGCACTTCGTTGACATACTTCACCCGCGAGCCGTAGTTGCGCAGTACGCGGAGGCGGTCGGCCAGTTGCGCGTCGTTGGTCGTTACCGCACCGCCGTCGCCCATGGCGCCCAGGTTCTTGCCGGGGTAAAAGCTCCAAGCCACGGCGTCGCCATGCGCGCCCAGGCGCTGGCCTTTGTAGCGCGCGCCGTGCGCCTGCGCGCCGTCTTCGAGCACGCGCAGGCCGTGCTTGCGGGCAATGGCCAGGATGGGGTCCATGTCGGCCGGCTGGCCATACAGGTGCACGGGCAGGATCACGCGGGTCGCAGGTGTGATGGCTGCCTCAATGAATGTCGGGTCGATGTTGTAGGTGCGCGCATCGGGCTCCACCGGCACGGGCGTCGCGCCGCACTGGCTCACGGCCAGCCAGGTGGCGATGTAGGTGTTGCTGGGTACGATGACTTCGTCTCCCTGACCCACGTCCATGGCACGCAGGGCCAGGTGCAGAGCGTCCAGGCCGTTGGCGACACCTACTGCGTGGGCTGCGCCGCAGTACTGGGCGTAGTCCTCTTCAAACTGATCGACTTCGGTGCCGCCAATGAACCAGCCGGAGCCGACAACGCGGGCAATGGCTTCGTCCAGCTCCTGTTTCAGTTCCAGGTAAGGGGCTTTCAGGTCAAGAAACGGGATCATGCGATGGCTCCTGCCAACTGGCGAAATTCAGAATAGTCACGGATGTAATCGGCGCTGTCGTAGTAGTGCGAGGCGAACACCAGCAGCACGGCATCTGCCGAGTATTTGTACTGAATGCCCCAGACCATGGGCGGCAGGTGAATTCCCAGATCTGGACAATCGAGCAGAAATTCCTGCCGGTTGGTGCCGTCATCGGCCACTACGGCGCAACTGCCGCGCACGCAAATAAGAAATTGATGGCATTCACGGTGCGCGTGCTCTCCGCGCGTTTCCACGCTGGGCACATCAAACACCATGAAATAGCGCTTGGCGGCAAACGGGATGCTGCGATCAAACTCGCCCACTGTCAGGCTGCCGCGTATATCTGCCACACGGGGCAAGCGGTGCAGCGTGACACCCTTCACATGGGTCGCGGACGTGCCCAACTCAGATTGCACTGGTACCGCGCCACTGTCATCACCCCGCGCCGCGTCCACATAACCGACGATCTTGGCCGGGTTGCCTACGACCACCGCATTGGGCGGCACCGAACGGGTAACGACTGCCCCAGCAGCGACCATGGCGTTGCGGCCGATCTCCAGTCCGGGCAGGATCACTGCGCCCGCGCCAATCGAAGCACCATCGTGAACGGTGGTGATAAGGAATCTTTCAGGCTTTTGACGGCTGCGGGGAAACCGGTCATTGGTAAACGAGGCGTTGGGACCGATGAATACATCGTTGCCAACCCGCAAACCATCCCACAGTTGCACGCTGCTCTTGACGGTGACGCGGTCACCAATGACGACGTCATTCTCGATAAGGCAGTGCGAACAAATATTGCTGTCTTGACCGATTTGGGCGTTGGCCAAAACAACCACAAACTGCCAAATGCGCGTACCTGCTCCGATATTTTTTGACTGAACGTCAGCCAAAGTATGGACAAATGGATCAGTCACAATATTTCAATAGGAGTTAAGCAGAAAAAGCCGGAATAGATATGTTTCGAAAAAGACTTCCTTAGATTCTATGAAGCCTTGGCGTTAAAACGTATCAGCATGGCGCAGCCCATGCCCCATCTGATCTTTAGAGGACAGGCTCGGCTGCCCCGTCCAAGGCCAGTCAATACCAATCGCCGGATCGTTCCAGGCAATGCAGCGCTCATGCTGCGGCGCGTAGTAGTCGGTGGTCTTGTAGAGGAACTCCGCCGACTCGCTGAGCACCAGAAAGCCGTGCGCAAACCCCGGCGGCACCCACAGCTGCCGGTGGTTCTCTTCGCTCAGCTCCACGCCGACCCACTGGCCGAAGGTCGGCGAGCTTGCGGATGTCCACCGCCACGTCGAACACCGCCCCGCGCACCACGCGCACCAGCTTGCCCTGCGGCTGCTGGATCTGGTAGTGCAGGCCGCGCAGCACGCCCTTGCGCTGAGCGCGAATGGTTGTCCTGCACGAAGTCGACATGGCGTGCCCAGTGGCTTCGTCGAAGGCCTTCTGATTGAAGCTCTCGAAGAAGAAGCCGCGCGCGTCGCCGAACACCTTGGGCTCGATGACCAGCACGTCGGCAATGGCCGTGGGCGTGACCTTCATCGACTGCACCTCCTTCTGCCAGCAGGCGCTGCAGGTACTGGCCGTAGCCGTTCTTGGCCAGCGGCTGCGGCCAGCGCTTGCAAGCTGCTTCGCTGGTCGATGAAGCCATTGCGCCAGGCGATCTCTTCCGGGCAGGCGATCTTCAGGCCCTGGCGCTTCTCCAGCGTGGCGATGAACTGGCCGGCTTCCAGCAGGCTCTCGTGCGTGCCGGTGTCGAGCCACGCGTAGCCGCGCTCCATGATCTGCACGTTGAGCTGGCCCGGTCCAGGTAGGCCTGGTTGACGTCGGTGATCTCGAGTTCGCCGCGCGCGCTGGGCTTGACGGCCTTGGCGATGTCGCACGACCTGGTTGTCGTAGAAGTACAGGCCGGTCACGGCGTAGTTGCTCTTGGGCTTGAGCGGCTTTTCCTCGATGCTGCTGGCCTTGCCGTTGGCGTCGAACTCGACCACGCCGTAGCGCTCGGGGTCGTGCACGTGGTAGGCGAAGACGGTCGCGCCGCTGCGCCTGGGCATCGGCGTCGGCCAGCAGGTGGCCGAAGTCGTGGCCGTAGAAGATGTTGTCGCCCAGCACCAGCGCGCTGGGCGCGCCGCCCACGAACTTCTCGCCGATGATGAAGGCCTGCGCCAGGCCGTCGGGGCTCGGCTGCACCGCGTACTGCAGGTTCATGCCCCACTGGCTGCCGTCGCCCAGCAGCTGCTCGAAGCGCGGCGTGTCCTGCGGCGTGCTGATGATCAGGATGTCGCGGATGCCCGCCAGCATCAGCGTGCTGAGCGGGTAGTAGATCATCGGCTTGTCGTACACCGGCAGCAGCTGCTTGCTGATGGCCAGCGTGGCCGGATGCAGGCGGGTGCCGGAGCCACCGGCGAGGATGATGCCTTTGCGTTGTGTCATGTGTGGTTGCTTCATGTGGTTCGTTCAAAGGATCTCGGCGCAGCATGCGCGCCACGCCCTGCTGCCAGTGCGGCAGGTGCAGGCCGAAGGTCGGCTGCAGCTTGCGCGGTGTCCAGGCGCGAGTTGTGCGGGCGCGTCGGCCGGCGTCGGGAAGGCGCTGGTCGGCACCGGCATCGACCGCGTCGCGGCCAGCCTTGAGCTCGACGCCGCGCGCGCGCGCCTGCTCGATCACGAAGCGCGCGTAGCCATGCCAGCTGGTCTCGCCGCCGGCCGACCAGGTGGTACATGCCCGGCATCTTGCGGGCGTCGCTGCAGCGTGCGCGAATCGCGTGCGCGGTGACGTCGGCCAGCAGGTCGGCGCCGGTCGGCGCGCCGAACTGGTCGTCGATCACGGTCAGGCGCTCGCGCTCCTGCGCCAGGCGCAGCATGGTCTTGGCGAAGTTGCCGCCGCGCGCGGCGTAGACCCAGCTGGTGCGCAAGATCAGGTGCTTCGGCGCAGTGCCGCGCGATCAGCTGCTCGCCTTCGAGCTTGGTGCGGCCGTAGACGCTGAGCGGCGCCGGTCGCGTCGTCTTCGCGCCAGGGCTGGCTGCCGCTGCCGTCGAAGACGTAGTCGGTGCGAGTAGTGCACCAGCCAGGCGCCGAGCTGCTGCGGCTGCTTGCGGCCAGCACGCCGGGCGCGGTGGCGTTGAGCGTGCGCGCGAGCTCGGGCTCGCTCTCGGCCTTGTCGACGGCGGTGTGCGCGGCGGCATTGACGATGACGTCGGGCCGCACGCTGCGCACCGTCTCGGCGCAGCTGCTCCGGGCTGGCTGAAGTCGCCGCAGAAGTCGGTGCTGTCGAAGTCGAGCGCGACCACCTCGCCCAGCGGCGCCAGGCTGCGCTGCAGCTCCCAGCCGACCTGGCCGCTCTTGCCGAGCAGCAGGATCTTCATGCGCGCGCGCCTTCGGCGTCGTACTGCGTCTGCGACCCAGTCGCGGTAGGCGCCGCTCTGCACGTTGCGCACCCACTCGGCGTTGTCCAGGTACCACTGCACGGTCTTGCGGATGCCGGTCTCGAAGGTCTCGGCGGGCTTCCAGCCGAGTTCGCGCTCGATCTTGCGCGCGTCGATGGCGTAGCGGCGGTCGTGGCCGGGGCGGTCCTTGACGTAGCGTGATCTGCGTCGCTGTAGCTGCTTGCCGTCGGCGCGCGGGCGCAGCTCGTCGAGCAGCGCGCAGACGGTGTGGACGATCTCGATGTTGGGCTTCTCGTTCCAGCCGCCGACGTTGTAGGTCTCGCCCAGGCGGCCGGCTTCGAGCACGCGGCGGATCGCGCTGCAGTGGTCCTCGACGTAGAGCCAGTCGCGCACCTGCATGCCGTCGCCGTAGACCGGCAGCGGCTTGCCGGCCAGCGCGTTGACGATCATCAGCGGGATCAGCTTCTCGGGGAAGTGGTAGGGGCCGTAGTTGTTCGAGCAGTTGGTGGTCAGCACCGGCAGGCCGTAGGTGTGGTGCCAGGCGCGCACCAGGTGGTCGCTGGCGGCCTTGCTGGCCGAGTACGGGCTGTTGGGCTCGTAGCGTGTGCTGCTTCGGTGAAGGCCGGGTCGGTCGCGCGCCAGCGAGCCGTAGACCTCGTCGGTCGAGACGTGCAGGAAGCGGAAGCCGGCTTTCGCTCGGCCGGCAGCGCGCTCCAGTAGCGCGCGCACGGCTTCGAGCAGGCGGAAGGTGCCGACGACGTTGGTCTGGACGAAGTCGTCGGGGCCGTGGATCGAGCGGTCGACATGGCACTCGGCGGCGAAGTTGACGACCGCGCGCGGCTGGTGCTCGGCCAGCAGGCGGTCGACCAGCGCGCTGTCGCCGATGTCGCCCTGCACGAAGACGTGGCGCGCATCGCCCTCGAGCGAGCGAGGGTCTCGAGGTTGCCCGCGTAGGTGAGCTTGTCGAGATTGACGACGGGCTCGTCGCTGTTGCGCGAGCCAGTCGAGGACGAAGTTGGCGCCGATGAAGCCGGCGCCGCCGGTGACGAGGATGGTCATAAATCCACTGATCAAAAAGAATGAAGGCCATCGGTGCAGATAGCCCACCAACTGATGGCTTGCTTGCCTACCGCAGCGCCAATGCCCGCCGAATGCGCGCCACCTTGCCAGCAGCGTCCGCATCTTTTACCGTGCTGCGCGCAGCCTGCCGCACAAAGACAAACAGCAGCAGCGCCAGTCCAGTGGCCAGGGTGGCGCCAATAGCCAGCAGGGCTTTCTTGGGCTTGCTGGGTTTTTTCGGCAGGGTCGGGGCTTGGACGAGCTGTGCGTCGGTTATGCCTTCCAGTTGGCCCTGAAGCGCAGCGATTTGGGTCTGTGCGGCTGCTCCGACGCTTAGCAGTTCGGCATAGCCACGCGCCAACTCGGCTCCGCCTCCGCCAGCACCAGCGTTGGTGGATTCCAGGCGCTTGAGCAAGCTGTCTCCAGCGTCCTGGGAACTCTTACGACGCGCCTGTGCATCTTTCAGCTGTGCCTCCAACCGCGCCAATTCACTCGCCTTAGGGCGGCTTTGTACATAAGTTTGCTGAAGCACGGCTTCGGCAACGACCTGTGCCTGGTGCGGGCTAGGGGCCGATACGGTGAGCGTGAGCAGTTTGTCATTGCGCCCCACCGCGACCTTGATTTGCTCGCGCAACAACCGACGAGCTTCTTCAGGTGACTCGTCTTGCGTCAACCCCAGCTCGGCGGCTATCGGGTCCAGCACCGCAGCGGTGGTCATCAGGGTGGCTGTGGCCTGCTCCGCTTTCAGTACGGCGATGCTGTCAAAAGTTTTCGGCATGATGAAGGCGATACCTAACGTACACAAACCCACCAGCAGGGGAACAAAAATCAGCAGTTTGATGTTCTCTGCCAGCGTTACCAAGATGTCGAGCAGCCCCATATCTTCTTGCTGCACAGGATGCTGGATTTCACTGACAAGGTAAGGCTGTTCCATGGAGAGCGGCGTTCTGCTGAGTAAGGGAAATTCATTGTAGTGGGCATGTACTTTATTGAGCGGTTACAGAAAGAGAAAGCGTCTATGCATCTTCACAATTCCAACAGTCCTTTGTTTTCGGCGTGCAAAGCGTGCATAGAGATCGATGATGCAGCCTCCAGCTGCCGCGCCAACAAGCAGCCGGGTGCCAGCCGGTCGGGTGGCCGGCATACGGCTTGGCGCCACAGCCCGGGCCCATGCTGCAGCGCAGTATTTGAATGCGCCGCAGCCTCGGTTAGAGTAGCTGCAAACGCCCAACCCAGCGCTGTGACGGGAGCCGCACACATGGTGAAAATAGCGCCGCTTCGCACGGCCCAACGCCTCGTTGAGATCACCCAGGCGCTGTGGCACCGGTTGGACGCGCGCTCCATGCCTTCACCGCGCCGCTACCGGCCAAGCCGCGCGCTGGTGCCGACTCTTCTGCCGCCCCTGCCTCCCCAAAGACGACTCCATCCCGGCGCTGGGCAGGCGCGCCACCCCAGGCACGCGCTGCGCTGCCCGACGCCACATCCCAAGGTGCGCTCCTGCTGGACGGGCCACGCACTCCGGAGGCTGCCGGCTGACGGCCACGCCCCACACCCTGCACTACAGGAGACAGCCATGGCCCAATGGACCCCTTTTCCCCACCCCGGCGCCTACCGCTTCGATGGCGCCACACTGAAGCTGCAGTGGCCCCACCTGCACTGCGGCGATGCCGAGCCGCTGCCTGAGGACGTGGCCGTGCTGCAGGCCTGGGTGCTGTTCCACAACGGCGACTTTCAGGAAGCGGCCCAGGCCGGTCTGAGCGCCGGCAGTGCAGGCCTCACGGTGGCCAACAGGGCCACGGCCATCTACGCCAACTACCTCGAACAGAAGGAAAAGACCCGGCTCGACCTGTTTCTGCAGGTGGCCGAGCGCGCGCAGGCGCAGACCGCCGCCGAGCCCGGCAACGCCAATGCGTGGTACCTGCAGGCCTACGCGCTCGGACGCTACAGCCAGGGCATCAGCGTCGCCAAGGCGCTGGCCCAGGGCCTGGGCAGCAAGGTCAAAGGCTCACTCGAAAAAGCCATTGCGCTCGCGCCAGGGCACGCAGACGCGCGCATTGCGCTGGGCGCCTTCCACGCCGAGGTGATCGACAAGGTCGGCGCGCTGATCGGCGGCATGACCTATGGCGCCAAGAAGGACAAGGGCCTGCAGCTGTTCGAGGAGGCGCTGAAACTCAACCCGGGCTCGGCCATTGCGCGCGTCGAATACGCCAATGCGCTGGTGATGCTCGAGGGCGACAAGCGGATGGAAGAAGCCACGGCGCTGTACGAAGAGGCCGCCGCGATGGAGCCGCGCGACGCCGTCGAACACCTGGATGTGGAGCTGGCGCGGGCGGAGTTGCAAGACTGACCACCGCGCGCAGGCCGAATCGGCCTAGGCAGCGGCAAAACGCCGCGCGGCAATCTCCAGCAGGCCGTCGATGATCAGGTTGTCGACCAGCTCGAACGGCCGCGTCATGCTCGGCGCCATCTTCCAGCCCGCGCCACCGGTCATGCATGCAGACCGGCTCGGCGCCGCAGTGGGCTTTGAGGTGCTGCACCATGCGCTCGACCGCGCCGGCAATCGCATAGGTGCCGCCGCTGGTGAGCGCATCGCTGGTGTTGGTCGGAAACAGGCGCACCTCGCCCGTGGGCACGTGCAGGCCGGCGGTGCCCGACTCGAGCGCGCGCAGCATGATGCCGTGGCCCGGCAGGATCAGCCCGCCCAGAAACATGCCTTCGTTGTCGATGGCCTCGACGGTGACCGCCGTGCCCACCATCACCACGATCAGCGGTTGCGCCGGGCCCTGCGCGAGCATGCGCTGGCGCGCGCCGATCATCGCCACCCAGCGATCGGCACCCAGGCGCGCCGGGTGGTCGTAGCCGTTGACCAGGCCCGCCTCGTGCGCGGACGGCACCACCCAGTGCGGCGGACACGTCCCACAGCTCCATCTGCTCTTCGACGCGGCGCTTGATCGCGTCGCCGGCCACGACGCAGCCCAGCATGTGCGTGGGCACGGGCAGCCGGGCCCACGCGCCTTCGGCCAGGCGGTCGATGTGGTCGAGGAACTCGGCCCCCTGCGCCAGCAGCTCGGCGCCCGGGCTCGGGGCTCTCGTACAGCGCCCACTTGAGGCGGGTGTTGCCGACGTCGATGGCCAAGAATGTCATGCGGCGGATTATCCCGAGTTTTGCGGCGGCTGCCGCGCCTGTGCGCGCCGCGGCACTGGCTGCCATTGACGGCATGCTGTCCGACACCAGGGTCCGCAGCGCCGATGCACCATGCGGCTTGATTGCCTTCGACACACCAGGAGTTTGACCATGGGCCTTCTCAGCTTCATCAAGGATGCCGGCGAAAAACTGTTCGGCGGCACGGCTGCGCACGCCGCGCCTGCAGCCACCGCCGCTGCCGCGCCCGCGGCGTCGCAGGACGAGCGCAACGCCACGGCCGCACGCGCCATCGAGACCTACATCGCCGCGCAAAACCTCGGCACCCAGAACGTGCAGGTGGCCTTTGACGGCCTGCAGGGCAAGGTGACGGTGCACGGCGAGGCGCCCACCCAGGCGGCCAAGGAAAAGGTCACGCTGTGCTGCGGCAACGTGGCCAGCGTGACCAGCGTCGACAACCAGATGGACGTGGCCCAGGCCGAGCCCGAGGCGCAGTACCACGACGTGGTCAGCGGCGACACGCTCTCGGCCATCGCCAAAAAGTACTATGGCGACGCCAGCAAGTACCCGAAGATCTTCGAGGCCAACCAGCCCATGCTGACGCACCCCGACAAGATCTACCCGGGCCAGAAGCTGCGCATTCCGCCGCTGTAAATCCAGCCTCCCACAAAAACGGACCCGCGGGTCCGTTTTTTGCGCGACTTCATCCCTGGCGCCACGGCAGGCCGTGCCAGCGCCAGCCGCCCTTCTTGCCGCGCTGGGCCTGGGCGTCGGGGTTGCCTTCGAACCCTTCGAGGATGTTGTAGGCCTGCAGGCCCAGCTCGGTCGCGCGGCGCGCCGCCGCGATCGAGCGCACGCCGCTGCGGCACAGGAACACGGCCTTGCCGCCCGGTGGCACGGCAGCGCGCAGCTGCGCATCGAAGTCGGGGTTGAGCGCCATGCCCGGCCACTGCTTCCAGGCCACGGCGGCGGCGCCGGGCACCTGGCCGACCCATTCGCGCTCGGCGTCGGTGCGCACGTCCACCAGCACGGCCTCGCCGCGCTGCACCCATTGCCAGGCCAGCAGCGGCGAGACATCGCCCGCATAGCCGTCGGCCGCGCGCGGCGCCTGCAGCGCGGCGCCCTCGGCATCGTGGCGCAGGCCCGAGCGCAGGTTGGCGGGCACGGCTTCGTCGATGCGCGCCGGGCGCGGCAGCTGCAGCCCCTGCATCAGCGCCACAAACTCGGCCTCGCTGCGGCCGGCCACGCGCGCGTTGCCGGCCTTCTCGGCAGCAATGCTCGAATGGCTGCGGCCCTGGTAGTCGTGGCCGGGCCAGACGGTGGTGTCGCCGGGCAGCGCGAACAGCACCTCGGTGAGGCTGCGGTAGAGCGCGTGGGCGTCGCCGGACTGGAAGTCGGTGCGGCCGCAGCCGTTGATCAGCAGCGTGTCGCCCGTGAAGACATGGCCGCGCCACAGATAGGACATGCTGCCCGCCGTGTGCCCAGGCGTGTGCAGTGCGCGCAGCTGCTCGCCGCCAAAGTCGAGCGTGTCGCCGTGCTGCAGCTGCACGGCGGCGGTGCCGATGCCGCAGCCCGCGGGCGCGGCCGTGCGCGCGCCGGTGTGCTCGGCCAGCAGGCCGGCGCTGGTGATGTGGTCGGCATGGGCGTGGGTTTCCACGGCCCAGCGCAGCGTGAGGCCGCGTGCCTGCAGCGCCGCCAGGTCGCGCTCGAGCTGCGCATCGACCGGGTCGATGATCAGCGCCTCGCGCGTGGCGCTGTCGTGCAGCAGGTAGGTGTAGGTGCTCGAGGCCGGGTCGAAGAGTTGCAGCGGGATCATGGGGCGGACCGGTTCGGAAAAAGGGCAAAGACGCTGGCACCGTGCGCAGCAAAATGCATTGTGGACCGCGCCGGCGCCGCGTCAAGCGGGCGCGCACGCGCCGTGCACCGGGTCGGCGTTTTGATGCCAAATCAGCCCCAAACGCTTATCCAACGTGCGAAAGCAGCTATTTTTTCAATAGCACATCAATCCCAGCGCGGCGCCGGCTCGTCGCGCAGGCAGCGGCGCAGCGCGGCGTGGTCGGGCACCACGGTGGCCACGGTGCTCCAGAAGCGCGGGCTGTGGTCCATCACGCGCAGGTGGGACAGCTCGTGCGCCACGACGTAGTCGATGACGGCCGGGCGGTAGTGCAGCAGGCGCCAGTTCAGGCGGATCGAGCCATCGGTCTTGGCGGTGCCCCAGCGCGTCTGGGCGCTGGACAGGCGCAGGCGGCTCCAGCGCACACCGAGCAGCGGCGCGAAGTGGTCGAGCCGTTCGGTGAAATGGGCGCGCGCCTGGCGCATCAGCCAGGCCTGCACGGCGTCGCGGATCTGCGCGGCATTGGCGCTCGCAGGCAGGCCGATGCGCAGCTCGGCCGGTGCGCCCGCCGCGGCCGCGCGCAGCGTGCCGGCCGCGCTCTGGGCCGGGTCGAGCACCACCGTGAGCGGCGCGCCCAGGTAGGGCAGCACGGCGCCGTCTTGCCAGACGATGCGCACCTGCTCCTGGCGCTGCTGGCGCTCGCGCGTCTCGGCGAGCTTGCGCAGGATCCAGCCCGATTTGCGGCGCACCGCGTCGTCGACCGCGGTCAGCGTGACCCCGGTGGGTGCACGCACCGACAGGCCCTCGGCGCTCACCGTGAAACCGATGCTGCGCCGGCGCACGCGCTGCAGCGCATAGGCCACCACGGCATCGCCCAGCAGCAGTTCGCGGCGCGCCTGTGGGTGGCGAAAGCTTGCCGGGGCCAGCAGCTCGCCGAGCGGCAGCGCGGGCGGTGGCGCTGGCGCTGGCGGGGACTTTGGCGGGGGCTCGCTTGCTCCTCTTTCAGGAGCTGGCAACGCTTTCCCTGTCTGCGCTGCGGGCTGGTTTGGTTTGAAACTCTGCCCCGGCGGGTCGAACAGATCCAGCACCAGTTGGATCAAGGTCATGGATTTCAGGTCGTATCGGCTTCCAGCGCAATGCGGACGGGCGCTGACAGCTCTTGTTTCAATAGCGCACTCAGACCGGCGGCGGCGCGGGCATGGCGCTGCCCTGCGCCAGCAAATGTTCGGCAAACGCCGCGAGGCTGGCGTGCGCGCGCGTGCCCGGGGGCCACCCGGGCGGCAGCGGCGCCGCGGGGTCGAGCGCGGCGGCCTCGCCCGTGCACACCAGGTGCAGCGGGGCGCCGAGCGCGGCGCCGGCCTGCAGGTGGGCGATGGAGCTGCCGACCACGCACACCTCGTGCGCGTCCACGCCATAGCGCTCGAAGATCTGCTCGAAAAGGCCCGGCGCGGGCTTGCGGCAGTGGCAGTCCTCGTCGGGCGCATGCGGGCAATAGAACACGGCGTCGATGCGGCCGCCCATGGCCGCCAGCTCCCGGTGCATGCCGCCATGGATGGCGTTGAGCGCAGCCACGTCGAACAGGCCGCGCCCCAGGCCCGGCTGGTTGGTGGCGATGACCACGCGCCAGCCGCCATGGTTGAGCCGGGCAATCGCTGCGAGCGCGCCGGGCACCGCCTTCCAGTCGGCGGGGCTGGCAATGAAGGGCTCGTCCCCCAGCGCGTTGATGGTGCCGTCGCGGTCCAGAATGGCGATTTTCATGGTGCGATTATCAAAGCAAAGCGCGCGGCGCTGCCCGGGCCTGGCCCGGCACCGGCGTCGGCAGCGCCTGCCAGCCGGTCACGAACAGGCCCTGGTAGCGCCCGCGTGCCCACTGCAGCAGCACGCGCTGGCCGGCGCGCCACTGCGCGGCCTGCGGGTCGTCGACCAGCACCTGCTGCGGTTGCGCGAGCGGCTCCACGCGCAGCACCAGCAGCGTGCCGCCGGGGCCGCGCGCGCTCGGCGCCTGGGCGCGGCTGCCCAGCACCTGGGCCTGCACCGGCGCCAGCGGCTGCGCGCCGCGCGCGTTGAGGTGGCGCCACAGCAGCGCCGCGGCGCCCGCCACGCACAGCGCCACCCAGGCCAGCGCGAGCGCGTGCAGCACGCGGCGTGTGCCCCAGCGCCGGCGCGCCCCGAGCATGGCGCCCCCGGCCGCACCGAGCACGAGCAGGCCCCACAGCGTCGGCCACAGCAGGGCCAGCGCGTCCTGCGTGGCGGCAAACGGGGTCAGCGGCAGCAGCGGCGCCTGCGGCCCGCGCTCGGCCTGCCAGGCCAGCAGCCAGCGCAGCCCGACCACGGCGGCCGGCGGCGCAAACAGCAGCCAGGCGGTGCGCTGCGCGGCCGGTGCGGCGGTCGGGGCCTCGGGCATCGCCAGCGCGCTCAGGCGGCCAGGCGCGAGAGGTCGGCCACGCGGTTCATGGCGTCGTGCAGCGTCTTGAGCAGGCCCTGGCGGTTCAAGCGCAGGTCGAGCTCCTCGGCGTTGACCATCACGTCGTCGAAGAACGCATCGACCGGCGCGCGCAGCACGGCCAGGGTCTGCAGGCTGGCCGTGTAGTCGCTCGCGTCGAACTGCGCATTGGCCTCGGGCACGAAGCGCTGCAGCGCCGCGTACAGGTCCTGCTCGGCCGGCTCCTGCAGCAGTCCGGGGTTGACGTGGGCGTCGACCTCGCCGGCCTTCTTCAGGATGTTGCCCACGCGCTTGTTGGCCGCGGCCAGGGCCGGGCTCTCGGGCAGCGCGGCAAAGGCGCGCACGGCGGCGAGGAACTGCGGCACCTGCGCCAGCCGCTGCGGACGCAGGGCCAGCACGGCATCGACCTCTTGCGCGCTGTAGCCCTGTTCGCGCAGGCTGCCGGCGAGGCGGTCGTAGATGAAGTCGGCCAGTTGCGCGGACGCGTCCTCGATCTTGTCGCCGAACGCCGGCACGGCGCTGGCCAGCAGCGTCTGCAGGTCGAGCGGCAGGTCTTTTTCGACCAGCATGCGCACCACGCCCAGCGCGTGGCGGCGCAGCGCGAACGGGTCGCGGTCGCCCGTGGGCAGGTTGCCGATGCCGAACATGCCGACCAGGGTCTCGAGCTTGTCGGCCAGCGCCACCACCACGCCGGCGTGTTGCGTGGCAACGTGTCACCCGCAAAGCGCGGCTTGTAGTGGTCCTCGATGGCGTCGGCCACCACTGCGCCCAGGCCATCGTTGAGCGCGTAGTAGCGGCCCATGGTGCCCTGCAGCTCGGGGAATTCGCCGACCATGTCGGTCACGAGGTCGGTCTTGGCCAGCAGCGCGGCCTGGTCGGCCTGCGCCACCAGCGCGGCATCGCCCAGCTGCTGGGCAATCGCCTTGGCAATCGCGCGCACGCGCTCGACGCGCTCGCCCTGCGTGCCGAGCTTGTTGTGGTAGACCACCTTGGAGAGCTGGTCGACGCGCGACGCCAGCGTTTTCTTGCGGTCCTGGTCGAAGAAGAACTTGGCGTCGGCCAGGCGCGGGCGCACCACGCGCTCGTTGCCGCCGATCGACGGCGCTCGCGTCCTGCGGGCTGATGTTGCTGACCACGAGGAACTGGTGGGTCAGCTTGCCTTCGGCATCGAGCAGCGGAAAGTACTTCTGGTTGGCCTTCATGGTCAGGATCAGGCACTCCTGCGGCACGGCCAGGAATTCCTTCTCGAAGGCGCAGACCAGCACGTTGGGCCGCTCGACCAGGGCCGTCACCTCGTCGAGCAGGGCCGCGTCCTCGATCGGGCGCACACCGCCGCCCACCTGCTGCGCTGCGGCCTGCAGCTGGCGTGCGATCTCGGCGCGGCGCTCGGTGAAGCTGGCGACCACGGCGCCCTGCTCCTGCAGCTGCCGGGCATAGCTGTCGGCATCGCGCAGCACCACCGGGTCCACGGCGGCTTCGAAGCGGTGGCCGCGCGTGGTGTTGCCGGCCGTCAGGCCGAGGGCCTTCACGCCGACCAGCACCTCGGTGCCGTGCAGCGCCACGAGGCCATGGGCCGGGCGCACGAAATGCACGCTGCTCCAGCCGTCCTGCAGCTGGTAGCGCATGACCTTGGGGATCGGCAGCCGGGCCAGCGCTTCGTCGAGCGCCTTTTGCAGGCCGTCGGCCAGCAGCGCACCCTTGGCCGTGCTCTCGAAGTAGAGCACCTCGGCCTTGCCGTCGTGCACGCGCTTCAACGTCGCCACGGCCGAGGCGTCGGCGCCCAGTGCGGCGAGCTTCTTGAGCAGCGCGGGCGTGGCCTGGCCCGCGGCGTCCAGGCCCACGGCCACGGGCATGAGCTTTTGCGACACGGCCTTGTCGGCCGCCTGGGGCGCCACGGCGGTGATGTGGGCCGCAAGGCGGCGCGGCGAGGCATAGGCCGTCAGCTGCGACGCGGCCGAGGCCAGGCCTTGGGCGGCCAGCTGCTCGAGCAGAACGCCGGCAAAGGCGTCGCCCAGTTTTTGCAGCGCCTTCGGGGGCAGTTCTTCGACAAACAGTTCAACCAGCAGGTTCGGATACGTCATGGTGATTCTTTTCGGTTCGCTCGGCTTGCGGGGCTGCGGCCAGCTCAGGCGGCCTTCTTGCTCTGTTGCTCTGCGGCCTTGGCCAGTTCGGCCAGCACCTCGTCGGCGTGCTGCCGGGGCGCCATCGGAAAGCCCAGGCGCGCGCGGCTGTCGAGGTAGCTCTTGGCCACGGCGCGCGCCAGGTTGCGGATGCGGCCGATGTAGGCGGCGCGCTCGGTCACGGAGATCGCCCCGCGCGCATCGAGCAGGTTGAAGCTGTGCGCGGCCTTGAGCACCTGCTCGTAGGCCGGCAGCGCCAGCTGCTCGCCCATCAGGTGCTGCGCCTGCTTTTCGTGCGCGCTGAATGCGGTGAACAGGAAATCGGCATCGGCGTGCTCGAAGTTGTAGGTCGACTGTTCGACCTCGTTTTGCTTGTACACGTCGCCATAGGTGAGCGTGCTGCCGTCGGCACGCTCGGTCCAGGTCAGGTTGTAGACGTTGTCGACGCCCTGCAGGTACATCGCCAGGCGCTCGAGGCCATAGGTGATTTCGCCCGTGGCGGGCTTGCAGTCGATGCCGCCGACCTGCTGGAAGTAGGTGAACTGCGTGACCTCCATGCCGTTGAGCCAGACCTCCCAGCCCAGGCCCCAGGCGCCGAGCGTCGGGTTCTCCCAGTCGTCCTCGACGAAGCGGATGTCGTTCTTCTTGAGGTCAAAACCGAGCGCTTCGAGCGAGCCCAGGTAGAGCTCGAGGATGTTGTCGGGCGCGGGCTTGAGCACCACCTGGTACTGGTAGTAGTGCTGCAGACGGTTGGGGTTCTCGCCGTAGCGGCCGTCTTTCGGGCGGCGGCTCGGCTGCACATAGGCAGCCTTCCAGGGCTCCGGCCCCAGTGCTCTCAAGAAAGTTGCGGTGTGCGAGGTGCCGGCGCCCACTTCCATGTCGTAGGGCTGCAAAAGCGCGCAGCCCTGGGCGTCCCAATAGGACTGGAGCTTGAGGATGATTTGCTGGAAGGTCAACATGTGGGTGCTGCGCGGCGCAAACCGCGCGAAAGAGGGTCGTGTCCGGGGCGTGCCCTGGGGGCGCACAAGCGCGGGATTTTACGGCCCCAAAGCAAACGGCCCGTCCACCCCGCAGGAGGGACGGGCCGCACGGGTGCGTGCCGGCTCAGGCGCCGTCCCAGCGGCGCAGCACCAGGCTGGCGTTGGTGCCGCCAAAGCCGAAGCTGTTGGACAGCGCGGTGCGGATCGGCGCGTCGACCGTCTGGCGCACCAGCGGCATGCCCTCGGCCGCGGGCTCGAGCGTCTCGATGTTGGCCGAGCCGGCGATGAAGCCCTGCTGCAGCATCAGCAGGCAGTAGATCGCCTCTTGCACGCCCGTCGCACCGAGCGAGTGGCCGGTGAGCGACTTGGTCGACGAGAAGCGCGGAATGGCGTCGCCGAACACGGCGCGGATCGCGCGCAGCTCGGGCACGTCGCCCACGGGCGTCGAGGTGCCGTGGGTGTTGATGTAGTCGATCGGTTCGCTCACCGTGGCGATGGCCTGGCGCATGCAGGCGATCGCGCCGTCGCCCGAAGGCGCGACCATGTCGGCACCGTCGGACGTGGCGCCAAAACCGACCACTTCGCCGAGGATCGTCGCGCCGCGCGCCAGCGCGTGCTCCAGGCTTTCCAGCACCACGGCGCCGCCGCCGCCCGAGAGCACGAAGCCGTCGCGGTTCGCGTCGTAGGCGCGGGACGCCTTCTCGGGCGTGGCGTTGTAGGCGCTCGACATGGCGCCCATCGCGTCGAACAGCAGGCCCATGCCCCAGGTGACCTCTTCACCGCCGCCGGCGAACACCACGTCCTGCATGCCCCAGGCGATCTGCTGGGCGGCTGCGCCGATGCAGTGCGCCGAGGTGCTGCACGCCGACGTGATGGAATAGTTGATGCCCTTGATACCGAAGTTGGTCGACAGGCACGCCGACACGGTGGAGCTCATGCAGCGCGTGACCTGGTAGGGCCCGACGCGGCGGATGCCCTTGCTGCGCAGGATGTCGGCCGCCTCGATCTGATTGGCCGGCGAGCCGCCGCCCGAGCCCATGATGAGGCCGGTGCGCGGGTGCGACACCTGCTCGGGCGTGAGGCCCGATTCGGCAATGGCGTTGGCCAGCGCGATGTGCGCATAGGCCGCGGCATCGCCCATGAAGCGCAGCTGCTTGCGGTCGATGTGCTCTTCGAGGTTGATCTGCGGCACACCGGCCACCTGGCTGCGCATGCCCAGCTCGGTGAACTGCGGCATCGCGCGGATGCCCGAGCGGCCCTCGCGCAGGGACTGGGTGACGGTGGCGTTGTCGTTGCCAATGCACGAGACGATGCCCGTGCCCGTGATGACTACCCGTTTCATGCTGCAACTCCCGAGGCCGGTGCCTCTTCTTTCTTGAACAGACCCACGCGCAGGTCGTTGGCCACGTAAATTTCCTTGCCATCGACGAGCAGGCGGGCGTCGCCAATGGCCATCACCAGTTTGCGCTTGATGACGCGCTTGATGTCGATCTCGTAGGTGACGAGCTTGGCGTCGGGGCCGACTTCGCCGGTGAACTTGACCTCGCCGGCGCCCAGGGCGCGGCCGCGGCCCGGCAGTTGCAGCCAGGTCAGGTAGAAACCGATGAGCTGCCACATCGCGTCCAGCCCCAGGCAGCCCGGCATCACCGGATCGCCCTGGAAGTGGCAGGCAAAGAACCACAGATCGGGTTTGACGTCGAGCTCGGCGCGGATCTTGCCCAGGCCGTGGGCGCCGCCATCGGCGTCGATGTGCGTGATGCGGTCGAACATCAGCATGGGCGGCAGCGGCAGGCGCCCACTGTCGGGCTGGAACAACTTGCCCTCGCCCGAGGCGATCAATTGGTCATACGAAAAGGAATCTGCCATTTTCAGTCTTACTCCAGAACGGCGGCAGAGCCACCTCAAAATTTTTCCATTGCCTGCGCCGGGCGCAGGCGATCACAGCCGCCCATTATCAAGGCAGCGGGCATGCCGCCCGGTGGGCGCAGCCCCCATTGCACTGCGGGCATGCGTCCGCGCCGTGACATGGATCAAGCGGCGCGCCCCCGCGCCGTGCGTTAAAGAAGGCCCTTCAGCGGCGCCGGCGGCGCGCCAGCGCTGCGGCCAGCAGCACCGCCGCCCCCAAAAACCACCCCGGCCACAGGCCCCAGCGCGACACCCAGGCGGCATACGGCGTGACCGGGCCGCTGCGCCCCTGCACCTGCCCCGTGAGCACGCCGCGCGTGGCACGCGGCAGCTGCTGCGTGACCACGCCCCGGTGGTCGATGATGGCCGTGGCGCCGGTGTTGGTGGCGCGCACCATGGGGCGCTCGAATTCGAGCGCGCGCATGCGGCTGATGGCCAGGTGCTGGTCGATCGCCACCGAGTCGCCAAACCAGCCGATGTTGCTGAGGTTGACGAACACCGTGGGCGCGCTGACCGGGTCGGCAAAGCGCGCGCCGAGCTCCTCGCCGAACAAGTCCTCATAGCAGATGTTGGGCGCGATGCGCTCGCTGCGCCAGGCCAGCGGCGGCTGCACCAACGCGCCGCGGTTGAAGTCGCCCAGCGGAATCTGCATCAGCTCGGTGAACCAGCGAAAGAACGGCGGAATGAACTCGCCAAACGGCACCAGGTGCTGCTTGTCGTAGCGGTACGGCGCGTCCTGCCCCGGCCGCCAGCCCAGCACCGAGTTGGTGTAGCCGCGCTCCATGTCGCCCAGCGGAATGCCCAGCAGCGCGGCCTGCGCGCCCTCGGTGTAGCGCTGCGCGATGGCTTCCAGGTAGCCCGGCTGCAGCTGCTGCGGCAGCAATGGGATGGCCGTTTCGGGCGCCACCACCAGCGCTGCCCGGGCGCTGTGCAGCTGGTCGGCATACCACTGCAGTGCCAGCGGCACGCCGCTGCCGGGCAGGAATTTTTCGTCCTGCGGGATGTTGCCTTGCAGCAGCGCGAGCGTCAGCGGCGGCGTGGCCGGTGCGTCGGGCCGCTCGATGGCACGCTGGCGCTGCCAGGCCAGTGCGCCGAGCAGGGCCAGCACGGCAGCGGCGAGCGCCCAGGCGCGCGGGTTGCGCCAGTCGCTGCGGCGCGCCTGTGCCAGCAGCATGGCCAGCACCGCCGCCACAAACCCGATGCCGTACACGCCGACGCTGCGCGCCAGCGCCGCCAGCGGCCCCTGCACGTGGGCATAGCCGCCCGCGCCCCAGGGGAAGCCGGTCCACCAGAGGCCGCGCGCGAGTTCGGCCAGCAACCAGCATGCTCCGAAAACAATAGCTGCAAGCGCACGATGGCTGGGCGCCAGAGCACTGAAAAGCCCTGAAACCAGGGCGTAGTAGCTGCCCAGGAACGCGGCCAGGCCGAGCACGGCGGCCACGGCCAGCGGCGCAGCCAGGCCGCCGTAATGGTGCATCGAGATGAACAGCCACCAGAACGTGCCGGCCAGCCAGGCGGTGGCGAACACGCCGCCCAGCGCGGCAGCGCGGCGCCAGCGCGCGGCGCCCGGGCGCAGCAGCCAGGCCAGCGCCGCAAGCGAGGCCAGCTGCAGCCACCACAGCGGCGCGCCGCCCCAGGGCCAAGCCAGCGACGCGGCCTGCGCCAGACCTGCCGCGAGTGCCAGCGCCCAGTGCCATGGCGCCGCGTGCGCCAGAGAGCGCGGTGCAGGCGCCGCCATCAGTCGGGCGCGGCGGGGGAATCGGCGGTGGCGGGCGTCACCTTGAACCAGCGCACGGCGCCGCCCTTGGTGTGCAGCACGACGAAATGCAGGCCGCACAGCTGCAGGTGCTCGCCGCGCTTGGGCACATGGCCCATCTCGTGCGCGATGAGGCCGCCGATGGTGTCGAAGTCTTCGTCGGGGTCGCTGCCCGCGATGGGCACCTCGAAGGCCTCGGCCACGCGCTCGATCGGCGTGTCGCCGCTGACGCGGTAGCTGCGGTCGGCCAGCGCGAAGATGTCGCCCTCGTCTTCGGGGATGTCGAATTCGTCCTCGATCTCGCCGACGATCTCTTCGAGCACGTCCTCGATGGTCACGAGCCCGGCAATGCGGCCGAACTCGTCGATCACCACGGCCAGGTGGTTGCGGTTGCCGCGGAACTCGCGCAGCAGGTCGTTGAGGCCCTTGGTCTCGGGCACGAACACGGCCGGGCGCAGCAGCGCGCGGATGTTGAGCTCGGGGGCACGCTGCAGCTTGAGCAGGTCCTTGGCCATGAGGATGCCAATGATGTTCTCGCGCTCGCCCTGGTAGACCGGAAAGCGCGAATGCGCGGTGTTGATCACCTGGTGCAGCAACTCGTCGAACGGCGCATCGATGTTGACGAGGTCCATGCGCGGCGCGGCCACCATGACGTCGCCGGCCGTCATGTCGGCCATGCGGATGACGCGTTCGAGCATCACGCGGGAGTCGGAGCTGATGACCTGGTTTTCTTCGGCCTCGGCCAGAATTTCAATCAGTTCGTCGTTCGAATCCGGTCCGGGATGGATGAACTCGACAACCTTCTGCAGAAAAGTGCGCTTGTCTTCCTTCTCGGGAAAACGCGCGGGGTGCGGGTCAGACACAGCCTTGGGGTGCAGGACGTGCGGTAGTGGAACAAGCCCCTAGGATACTGGATCGGGGTGGCAAAGCGCGGGCCGGTGCCGTCCCGGCGGACCTTCACTCGGCCGCCTGGTGGCGCCCTGCCTGCACGCCGGCACGCACTTCCTGCACGCCGGCGAGGAAGTCCCAGAACTGCTTGGCCTGCTTCTTGATCCGGTAGTCGACCTCGGCGAGGTGCTGCTCGACGATCTCGGTCATGCGCGTGTCCAGGCTGGCCGGCAGCAGCTCCAGGAAGGCCTCGGACTCGGGACCGTCGCGGTGCACCACGGCACCGGCATTGCGCGCAATCTTCAGCATGGCGGTGTTTTCGGACAGCGCATGGATGAACACCATGCTCACGCCCGCGTTGCGCGCATGCACCACGGCGCGCTCGAACAGGCGCGCGCCAAAGCCACGCCCGCGCGCCGCGCGCAGCACGGACACGCCAAACTCGGCGCAGTGCTTGTGGTCGGGGTGCTCGGAGAATGCCAGGTGCGCCATGGCGATCAGCTCGAGGCGGCGGTTGTAGATGCCGAAGATCTCGTCGCGCTCGAAGTCGAGTTGCTCGACATAGCGGCGGACCTGTTCGTTGGTGGCGGTGTAGCCGAAGCGCAGGTAGCGGTCGGCGTCGTCGAGCGCCAGCAGGTGCGCGGCAATGCGTTCGCGGTAGCTGGGGCCGAGGGAGCGGATGGGCACGACCAGGGCGGTCCTGGCGGGTGCAGAGGCCCGGGCATCGCCGGTTTTCCGGTCGCTGGCGGGGCGCAGCAGATCGATGCCAGCGCCTAACGAGGCCTTGAACCAGTCTTTGGTGAGAATCATGCGGCGACTTTAGGGGTTTTCCCTAGTTAGTTCAAGCATTTTTGTTGCGCTGCAACAATTTTGTACAGAACAGCGCCGCAGGCGCGCACCCGCCCGCGCTACACGGGCACCGCCGTCGTGGCCTTGACGCGGTCGAGCACGAAGCTGGTCTTGCAGTCCTGCACGCTGGGGTGCTTGAGCAGCGTGTCCATGATGAACCGGCTGTAGTGCGCCATGTCCTGCACCACCACGCGCAGCAGGTAATCCATCTCACCGGTCAGCGACGCGCATTCAACCACCTCGGGCCAGGTCTGCACGCTCGCGCGGAACAGGTCCATCGGGTTGCGCTTGTGGCTCTCGGTGTGCTTTTCGAGCCGCACGTTGAGGTAAGCCGTCAGCCCCAGGCCCACGGCTTCGGGATTGACCAGCGCGACATAGCGGTCGATCACGCCGCTGTCTTCGAGCCGCTTGACGCGGCGCAGCACCGCGCTGGGTGAGAGCCCCACCTGCGCGCCGATCACGTCGTAGGTTTCGCGGCCGTTGTGCTGCAGGGCGCGCAGGATCGCGCGGTCGAGCTTGTCCAGGGGGTTGAGGTGTTCCATGGGGCAGGAGTGTACGGAGCGTGGCGGCGGGCACGGCGCACGCGCCGCCGCCCGGGCAGCGCAAACCGCGCCATCCACCGCCCGGACACGGCAAAAATGGGTGCGCCTGTGCAGCATTCCTGCAAACCGCGGCCCCGCGCGCGCGCAATACGCGGGAAAGCTGAGCCGCTGCGCTCCTACAGTGGCATGACACAGATCAATACGCCCTGCGACAGGAGACACCATGAATGCAGCCATGCCCCGCACCGCCCTGCCCGAGGCCTCGGCCTGGGACAACCCCATGGGCACCGACGGTTTCGAGTTCATCGAATACGCCGCCCCCGATCCGGTCGCGATGGGCCGCAGCTTCGAGGCCATGGGCTTCAGGCCCGTGGCGCGCCACCGGCACAAGAACGTCACGCTGTACCGCCAGGGCGAGATCAACTTCCTGATCAACGCCGAGCCCGACAGCTTTGCCCAGCGTTTTGCGCGCCTGCACGGCCCGAGCGTCTGCGCGATCGCGTTTCGCGTGCACGACGCCAAGGCCGCGTACGGGCGCGCGCTGAACCTGGGTGCCTGGGGCTATGCTGGCTCGGCCGGCCCGGGCGAGCTCAACATCCCCGCGATCAAGGGCGTGGGCGACAGCCTGATCTACCTGGTGGACCGCTGGCGCGGCAAGAACGGCGCCCAGCCCGGCGACATCGGCAACATCGGTTTCTTCGACGTCGACTTCGTGCCGCTGCCGGGCGTCAGCACCGACGAGATGCTGCACCCCCGCGGCCACGGCCTGACCTACATCGACCACCTCACGCACAACGTGCACCGCGGCCGCATGGTCGAGTGGGCGAATTTCTACGAGCGCCTGTTCAACTTCCGCGAGATCAAGTACTTCGACATCGAAGGCCAGGTCACGGGCGTCAAGAGCAAGGCCATGACCAGTCCGTGCGGCAAGATCCGCATCCCGATCAACGAGGAAGGCAAGGAAAAGGCCGGCCAGATCCAGGAGTACCTGGACATGTACGGCGGCGAAGGCATCCAGCACATCGCCATGGGCTCGGACGACCTGTACGCCACCGTGGACCGGCTGCGCGCCAGCGGCGTGCGCCTGCTCGACACGCCCGACACCTACTACGAGCTGGTGGAAAAGCGCATCCCCGGCCACGGCGAGCCGCTCGGCGCGCTGCGCGAGCGCAAGATCCTGATCGACGGCAAGCAGGACGCCATCCTGCTGCAGATCTTCAGCGAGAACCAGCTCGGGCCGATCTTCTTCGAGTTCATCCAGAGGAAGGGCGACGACGGCTTTGGCAACGGCAACTTCAAGGCGCTGTTCGAGAGCATCGAGCTCGACCAGATGCGCCGCGGCGTGCTGAGCCAGTAGAACCGGCTCTCTATACTGCGGCGCTTCCACCACCCAAAGGATGTTGATGTTGCGTCGCTGCTCCCTGATCGCTGCCATGCTGCTGTCCCTGGCCACCGTGGCGCAGGCCCAGAACCCTGCCGCCCCTTTGACGATCGTCGTGCCCTACCCTGCGGGCGGTCCGCTGGACACCTCGGCGCGCATCGTGGCCGAGGGCGCCAGCGCCCAGCTCGGGCCCATCGTGGTTGAGAACAAGCCCGGCGCGGGCGGTGGCACGGGCGCCGACCTGGTCGCCAAGTCGCCACCGGCGGCCAACCGCGTGCTCATGGGCGCCGTGGCCACGCACGCGGTGAACCCGTGGCTCTACAAGGCGTTTGCGTACGACCCGCTCAAGGACTTCAAGCCCCTCCACCTGGTGGCGCGCACGCCCAACGTGCTGGTCATGAATGCCGAGCAGGCCCGCGCGCTGAACATCGCCACCACCTCGGACCTGGTGCAATACCTCAAGAAGCACCCGGACCAGCTGCGCTACGGCTCGGGCGGCAACGGCAGCATCGGCCACATCTCGGCCGAGATGTTCAAGTCCCTGACGAACACGCGCATGGCGCACCAGCCCTTCCAGGGCTCCAGCCCCGCGCTCAAGGCGCTGCAGGCGGGCGACGTGGCGCTGGTGTTCGACAACCTGGCCTCGTCGCTGCCGCTGATCCAGGCCGGCAAGCTCAAGGCCCTGGGGGTGACGTCGCTGGGGCGCGACGAGGCCCTGCCGAACGTGCCCAGCATCAACGATGCGGTGCAGGGCTTCAACGTGGTGACCTGGTTCGGCCTGTTTGCCCCGGCCACGCTGCCCGATGCGGAGGCGCGCCGCTACGCCACGGCCTTCTCGGCCGCCATGCAGTCGCCCGCAGGCAGGGAGAAGTTCAAGAAGATGGGCATCGCGCCCGAGGACATGGTGCTCGACGACTTCGCGCGCTTCGTGCGCTCGGAGCACAGCAAGTACGGCTTTCTGATCAAGGCCGCCAAGATCAAGATCGAATAGCCGCCCGCCACGGCCAGCGCGCAGCACGGGCCTGGGGACGACGCGGCAAGACAAGGAGTCCGCCATGGGAAAGCCCCCCGTCGTCTACGGCCAGTCCACCCGCCCGCCGCGCGGCGACTATGCGCGCGCGGCCGACGACTACACCTGCGCGCAGAACCACGCCGCCTACACCGCGGCCGACCACGCCACCTACCGGCGCCTCTACGAGCGCCAGTCGGCGCTGCTGCCGGGCCGGGCGAGCGAGGCCTTCATCGCCGCCCTGCCCTCGCTCGGCATCAAGGACCACATCCCGCGCTTCGAAGAGATCAACGAGCGCCTGTACCAGGCCACGCGCTGGCAGATCGTCGCGGTGCCGGGGCTGATCCCCGAGGTGCCGTTCTTCACGCTGCTGGCCAACCGCAAGTTCCCGGTCACGGACTGGATCCGCACGCCCGCCGAGTTCGACTACATCGTCGAGCCCGACGTGTTCCACGACCTGTTCGGCCATGTGCCGCTGCTGTTCAACCCGGTGTTCGCCGACTACGTGCAGCGCTACGGCGAGGGCGGCCTCAAGGCGGCCGAACTGGGCGCCTGCGAGATGCTCTCGCGCCTGTACTGGTACACGATCGAGTTCGGCCTGATCCGCGAAGCGGGCGGCCTGCGCGCCTATGGCGCGGGCATCCTGAGTTCGTCGGGCGAGCTGGCCTATGCGGTGCAAAGCCCCGAGCCGCAGCGCCTGCCGCTGGACCTGGAGCGCACCATGCGCACGCGCTACCAGATCGACAGCTACCAGCAGACCTATTTCGTCATCGACAGCTTCGAGCAGCTGTTCGATCTGACGGCGGCCGACTTCGCGCCGCTCTACGCGCGCCTGCGCGGTCTGCCCGAGTTCGCGGCCGACGGGCGCACGGCGGTGGCTTGAACATCTTTTTTGATAGCTGCAGGCGCTTATCCCACCAGCGTTACAGGCCTTTTTGATCTGAAAACGGTGCTCCCGTGCCGTCGCTGTCCAGCGCGTCCAGGCAGGCCTGCATGACCTGCGGATGGCAGGCCATCTGCACATGCGCGACACCGGCGATGAAGCGCTGCTCGGCGCCGGGCAGCGCCGCCGTGCTGGCCGGAAAGACGATGTTGTCGCAGTTCGAATACCAGCAGGTGAACAGCGCCGCGCGCTCGGCGCTCTCGCCGCGCTGCAGCAGCGCGAGCCACTCGCTGCCCGGCTGCATCTGCCGGCCGTTGTGCGAATAGGCCCCGCGCGCCAGCGCCGTGCCGCCGTGCGGCGTGCCCAGCGTGACGACGCGGTGCACGCGCGCGTCGGCGCCGGCTGCCTGCAGCCAGGCGCGCACCGCCAGGCCGCCCATGCTGTGGCACAGCAGCAGCGGTGCCCGGCCCGTGGCCTGCGCCACGCGCCGCACGGCCGCGTCGATCAGCGGCACATAGTCGTCGATCGAGCCGAACACCGGCTCCAGGTTCACGGCTTCGAACGCATGGCCGCGCGCGCGCAAAGCGGGCAGCCACGGCAGCCAGATGCCGCGGTTGCAGAGAAACCCGTGCACCAGCACCACGCCGCGCGGCGCGGCAGTGCCCGGCACCCGGGCCGGCAGCCAGTCGGGCTGGCTGCGGCTGCGAAACGGCTGGCGCCAGCCAAAAACGCGCGCGGCAGCCACCACCTCGGCCCCGGTCGCGCGCAGCACCTGCGCGGCGCTCGCGTGCGGCGCCGGATCGCCGCGGTTGGCGTGCGCCATCCATGCGAACTGCAGGCCCAGCGGCAGCACCCAGCCCAGGCCCAGCAACGCGGCCCCCGCCAGCGCCCAGCCGGGGGCCTCGGGCAGGCACCAGAACATCCACGCGGCCACGGCCAGCGCAGTGCCCAGCACCCCGAGCTGTTGGATGCGCGCGATCATGGCGGCGGCGGAAAAGTCATGCACGCATTGTGCTGCCCGGGCCGCGGCCTCTGCGGCGCGCGGCCCCCCGACGGCCTTGGCATAGGCAGCCCTGTCGCCTGCGCGACGCAACGTGCCCCAACCCCGGGACAAGCCCCGTAGCCAGCCGGCGCGCCCTGGTCCAACAATCGCACCCGTTGCCCCGGCCCGGCCGGCACCCCACCCCCGCAACCGAGGACCGCGCATGGACAAGATCTGGCTGAAGAACTACCCCGAAGGCGTGCCCCACGACGTGCATCCCGAGCAATACCGCTCGGTGGCGCACCTGCTGGAGGAGTCGCTGCGCAAGAACGCGCAGCAGCCGTTCTCGGTCTGCATGGACCGGTGGATGTCGTATGCCGAGCTCGACCGCCACTCGGCGCAGCTGGGCGCCTGGCTGCAGGGCCAGGGGCTCGAGCCCGGCGCGCGCGTGGCCCTGATGCTGCCCAACATTCCGCAGTTCGGCGTCGCCATGGCCGCCGTGCTGCGCGCGGGCTACACCTGCGTCAACGTGAACCCGCTCTACACCGCGCGCGAACTCGAGCACCAGCTCCGGGACTCGGGCGCCGCCGCCATCGTGATCCTCGAGAACTTCGCGCACACGCTGGCCGAAGCCATCGACCGCACGGACATCCAGCACGTGGTGGTGGCCTCGATGGGCGACCTGCTGGGCTTCGGGTACGGTCGGTGGATCACCTTTGCGGTGCGCCACCTGGCCCGGATGGTGCCGGCCTACGCGCTGCCGCTGACCGGCGGGCGCCAGGTCGTCGGCTTCCGGCAGGCGCTGGCGCTGGGTGCACGCCGCACGCTTGCGCCGAGCCCGGCCACGCTCGACTCGGTGGCGTTTCTGCAGTACACGGGCGGCACCACCGGGCGGTCCAAGGGCGCGGTGCTGACGCACCGCAACATCATCGCCGCGGTGCTGCAGGCCGAGGCCTGGTTCCAGCCGGCGCTGGCCCGGCTCGGCGACCCGACCCGCGCCAACAACATCGCCGCGCTGCCGCTCTACCACATCTTTGCGCTCACGCTGTGCCTGCTGACCATCCGCCAGGGATCGCACCTGACGCTGATCCCGAACCCGCGCGACATTCCGAAATTCGTCGCCGTGCTGCAAAAACGCCCGTTCCACACGCTGCCGGCCGTCAACACGCTGTTCAATGCGCTGCTGCAGAACGCGCAGTTCCGCGCGCTCGACTTCTCGGCGCTGTGCCTGGCGCAGGCCGGCGGCATGGCGGCGTCCGAGGGCACGGCGCGCCAGTGGCAGAAGACCACGGGCAGCACCATGATCGAGGGCTGGGGCATGAGCGAGACCTGCGCCATCGGCACCAACAACCCGGTCAACAGCCACCGCGTTCAGCGGCACCATCGGCCTGCCGCTGCCGGGCATCGACATCGCCATCAAGGACGAGGCCGGCCACAGCCTGCCGCTCGGCGAGGCCGGCGAGATCTGCATCCGCGGCCCCAACGTCACGCCGGGCTACTACCGGCAGCCCGCGGAAAACGCCCAGGCCTTCACCGCCGACGGGTTCCTGCGCACCGGCGACATCGGCACCATGGATGCCGAGGGCTATACGCGCATCATCGACCGCAAGAAGGACATGATCCTGGTCAGCGGCTTCAACGTCTTTCCAAGCGAGGTCGAGAACGTGGTCTCGCTGTGCCCGGGCGTGCTCGAATGCGCTGCGATCGGCGTGGCCGACGACACGCAGGGCGAGGCCATCAAGCTGTTCGTGGTGCGCAGCGACCCGGCGCTGACCGAGGACGCGGTGGCGCGCCACTGCCACGACCACCTGACCGGCTACAAACGCCCCCGGCACATCGAATTCCGCGACGACCTGCCCAAGAGCAACGTCGGCAAGGTGCTGCGGCGCCAGCTGCGCACGGCCGCGTAGGGCGGTTTTTTTACTCTTTATTTGGTAGCTGATGACGCAGACTGCACCGGCACTTCCGGCCGAAATCACGGTATTGGAGCGCGGTTGGCTCTCGGCCAACAGCATCGTCTTTTGCGGCGCCCGCTCGGGCACGGCCGTGGTCGACACCGGCTACTGCGCGCACGCCGCGCAGACCGTGGCGCTGGTCGACGCGGCCCTGGGCGGGCGGCCGCTCGCGCGCATCCTCAACACCCACCTGCACAGCGACCACTGCGGCGGCAACGCCGCGCTGCAGGCCGCCTGGCCCGGGGCGCAGACGTCCATTCCCCCGGGCCAGGCCGCGCATGTGCGCCACTGGGACGCGTATGCGCTCAGCTACACGCCGACCGGCCAGGCATGCCCGCGCTTCCGCTTCGACGGCCTGCTGCAGCCGGGCACCGACGTCGTGCTCGGCGACCGGCCGTGGCAGGTGCACGCGGCCCCGGGCCACGACCCGCATTCGGTCGTGCTGTTCGAGCCGCAGGACGCGCTCCTGATCTCGGCCGACGCGCTGTGGGAGAACGGCTTTGGCGTCGTCTTCCCCGAGATTGAAGGCGAGGACGCGTTTGCCGCGGTCGGCGCCACGCTCGACCTGATCGAGCGCCTGGCGCCGCGCACCGTCATCCCGGGCCACGGCGCGGTGTTCCACGACGCGCCGCGCGCGCTGGCCGTGGCGCGCCGGCGCCTCGACGGCTTCGTGCGCGATCCGCGCCGCCACGCGCTCTATGCGGCCAAGGTGCTGCTCAAGTACAAGCTGCTCGAATGGCAGCAGATTTCGCTCGCCGACCTGCAGGCCTGGACGGCCGCTACGCCCTACTTCGGCCTGCTGCACGCGCGCCACTTCGGCGACGCGCCGCGCCAGGCCTGGCTAGACGCGCTGACCGACGACCTGGTGCGCAGCGGCGCCGCCATGCGGCAAGGGGAGGTGCTGCACAACGCATGAATGTGCCGTCCGCCCAGAAAAATACCAGAAATGGCTGAAAGCCCTTGTTGTGAAAGCGCTTGAAGCTATTAAATCGATAGCTTCAGGCGCCCGAAAAAAGCGTTGACCGGCCGATTGTTGCCGTGCAACAATCGCGCACTTTAATTTTTGGAGCCCCGCGTGGACTGTGCCAGTTCTTCCAGTGATTTCCAGCGTGCCGCCACGGCAGCGCTTCTGGCCGACTGAGTCCCGCACACGGGGCGCGGTCCGGCCACCGACCGCTGCCCCGGGTTTCTGACCTTCCTGCACCTGCCCGCTTGCGGGCGGCGCCACGCTTGAGACACTGACGCCGTGCTGCCCCTGCGGGCAGTCTTCGGCGTGTCTGCCTGTGCCCTGCCGCGCTGCGCGCCAGCCCTGGAAGGAAAAACGATGGCCCTGCCATTTTTCAAAGCCCGCTTCGCCGTGTTTTTGCGCAGCCGCCGCGCGCTGCGCCACTTCCGCCGGCGCCTGATGCTCGAATCGCTCGAGACGCACGGCCACGCCGTGCCGGTGCCCCCGACCCTGTCGCAGGCGCTGCGCCAGGCCAGCGAGGACGACACCGCCGCGGTGCTGGCGCGCGCCGGCGGCCACGCCAGTGGCCTGACCGAGGCCGAGGCCGGCGCGATCCGCGCGCAGGTCGGCCCCAATGAGGTCGAGCACGAAAAGCCGCTGCCCGCATGGCTGCACCTGTGGCAGTCCTACCAGAACCCGTTCAACCTGCTGCTGACGGCGCTGGCCGTGATCTCCTGGCTCACCGAAGACGCCAAGGCCACGGTGGTGATCGCCAGCATGGTGGTGCTGTCCACGCTGATGCGCTTTGTGCAGGAGGGGCGCTCGCACCGCGCGGCCGAGCGGCTCAAGGCGCTGGTCAGCAACACGGCCACGGTGCTGCGGCGCAGCGACGACAGCACCGCTGACAGCACCAGCACGCAGCAGGAGGTGCCCATCGCCCAGATCGTGCCGGGCGACCTGATCGTGCTGTCGGCCGGCGACATGATTCCCGCCGATTGCCGCGTGCTCTCGGCCAAGGATTTGTTCGTCAGCCAGGCGGCCATGACGGGCGAATCGCTGCCGGTCGAAAAGCACGCCGTGCGCCAAAGCGCCAGCGACAGCGTGCTCGACGCCGCCAACCTGCTGTTCATGGGCACCAACGTGGTCTCGGGCGCGGCCACGGCGCTGGTGCTGGCCACGGGCAACCGCACCTATTTCGGCACCATCGCGACGCGCGTGACAACGGTCGAGCGCGCGCCCACGGCCTTCCAGGCAGGGGTCAACAGCGTCAGCTGGCTGCTGATCCGCTTTGCGCTGGTCATGGTGCCGATCGTGTTCCTGATCAATGGCTACACCAAGGGCGACTGGCCCGAGGCCTTCCTGTTCGCGCTGTCGGTGGCCGTGGGCCTGACGCCCGAGATGCTGCCGATGATCGTCACCTCGACGCTGGCCAAGGGCGCGGTGGTGCTGTCGCGCAAGAAGGTCGTCGTCAAGCGCCTCGACGCGATCCAGAACTTCGGCGCGATGGACGTGCTGTGCACCGACAAGACCGGCACGCTGACGCAGGACAAGATCGTGCTCGAGCGCCACACCAATGTGTTTGGCGCCACCTCGGACGAGGTGCTCAAGTTCGCCTTCCTCAACAGCCACTACCAGACCGGGCTGAAGAACCTGCTCGACCGCGCCGTGCTCGACCACCTCGAGCTGCGCGCCGAGCTGCGCCTGGCGCAGGACTACCGCAAGGTCGACGAGATCCCGTTCGACTTCCAGCGCCGGCGCATGTCGGTGGTGGTGTCCGAGCGCGACGACCACCACGAGCTGATCTGCAAGGGTGCGGTCGAAGAGGTGCTGGCCGCCTGCAGCCAGATCCAGGACGGCGCGCAGGTGCTGCCGCTCGACGCCGCGCTGCTCGCGCGCGTGCAGGCCGTGACCGCCGCGCTCAACCACGAGGGCCTGCGCGTGGTGGCCGTGGCCGCCAAGGAGGTGCCGCCGGACAAAACGGTGTACAGCGTGGCCGACGAGGCCGGCCTCACCCTCATCGGCTACATCGCGTTTCTCGACCCGCCCAAGGAATCGAGCGCCCCGGCGCTGCAGGCGCTGGCCGCGCACGGCGTGGCCGTGAAGGTGCTGACCGGCGACAACGACCTGGTGGCCACCAAGGTCTGCCGCGACGTCGGCCTGCCCATCGACGGCGTGGTGCTGGGCGCGCAGATCGAAGACCTCGACGAGGCCGGCCTGCGCCGGCTGGTGGAGCGGCACAACCTGTTCGCCAAGCTCACGCCGCTGCACAAGGAGCGCATCGTGCGCGCGCTGCGCGCCAATGGGCACATCGTCGGCTTCATGGGCGACGGCATCAACGATGCGCCCGCGCTGCGCGCCGCCGACATCGGTATCAGCGTGGACAGCGCGGTCGACATCGCCAAGGAGGCGGCCGACATCATCCTGCTCGAAAAGAGCCTGATGGTGCTCGAAGAGGGCGTGCTCGAAGGGCGCAAGACCTTCAGCAACATGCTCAAGTACATCCGCATGACGGCCAGCTCGAACTTCGGCAACGTGTTCTCGGTGCTGGTCGCCAGCGCCTTTCTGCCGTTCCTGCCGATGCTGCCGATCCAGCTGCTGGTGCAGAACCTGCTCTACGACATCTCGCAGATCGCGATCCCGTTCGACAACGTCGATGACGAGCTGGTGCGCCAGCCGCTGCGCTGGAACCCGCAGGACCTGGGGCGCTTCATGGTGTTCTTCGGCCCGATCAGCTCGGTGTTCGACCTGCTCACCTTCGCGCTGATGTGGTGGGTGTTCCAGGCCAATTCGCTGGCATCGCAAACGCTGTTCCAGTCGGGCTGGTTCGTCGTCGGGCTGCTCACGCAGACACTGATCGTGCACATGATCCGCACGCCCAAGCTGCCGTTCCTCCAGAGCCGCGCCGCCTGGCCGCTGCTGGGCATGACGCTGGCGGTGATGGCCGTGGGCGTGTTCCTGCCGATGGGGCCGCTGGCCGGCTACTTCAAGCTGCAGGCGCTGCCGCTGCCCTACTTTGGCTGGCTGGTGGCGATCTTGCTGGGCTACGCCACGCTGACCACGGTGCTCAAGCGCGTGTACATCCGCCGCTTCGGCTGGCAGTGAGCCGCGGCGCGCGGGCCAGGCCACGGTTTTGCATCAAATCGGCCGCAAACGCTGATGCAGCAAGCGCTGCCAGCTCACTTTTTTGACACCCCTGCTGCGCGCGGTCACGGCCGCAGCGCCGGCAGCGCGCTGGGCACCGGCTCGACGCCCGGCGTGATGGGCGCGTCGCGCGCGATGCGGCCGTCCACCAGCTCGACCAGCCGGTCGCAGCGCGCGGCCAGGCGCGGGTCGTGCGTGACGACGATGAACGCGGTGCCGCGCTCGGCGTGGATGCGGCGCAAGAGCGTGAACACCTCGGCCGACGACGCGGTGTCGAGGTTGCCCGTGGGCTCGTCGGCCAGCACCAGCGGTGGCTCCATGACCAGCGCGCGCGCAATCGCCACGCGCTGCTGCATGCCGCCCGAGAGCTGGCCGGGGCGCTTGTCCATGGCCTGGGCCAGGCCGACGGCAGCGAGCAGGCCGCGCGCGCGCTCGCGCTGCACGGTGCTCACACGGCCCTCGCCCATCAGCGCCGGCAGCGTGACGTTCTCCAGCGCCGAAAACGCCGGCAGCAGGTGGTGGAACTGGAACACGAAGCCCAGCGTGTGGCGCCGGCGCAGCGTGAGCGCGGCGTCGTCGAGGCCCTGCACCGGCGCGCCCTGCAGCCGGTAGCTGCCGGAGGTCATCGGTTCGAGCAGGCCCAGGATGTTGAGCAGCGTGCTCTTGCCCGAGCCCGAGGGCCCCATCAGCGCCATGAATTCGCCGGCCTGCACGCGCAGGTCGAGCCCGTGCAGCACCTCGGCCTCGCTGGGCTGGCCGACGTTGTAGCTTTTCTTGACCGCATCGAGCGCGATCAGCTCGGCGCCCTGGGGAGCGCCCGCAGCGGAGGCGGTGGCAGCGGCAGCGTTCACAGCCGGATGGCCTGCGCCGGGTCGAGCTGCGCGGCGCGCCGCGCCGGGGCGATGGCAGCGAGCACGCCGCACACCGTGGCCAGCAGCGCCACGCGCACGGCCGTGGCCAGCGGCAGCGTGATGTGGAACAGCGGCAGGCCGTCGGAGCCGCGCACGAAACGGGTGAACACCCAGATCAGCGCCACCGCCAGCAGCAGGCCCAGCACCGAGCCCACGGCCCCGACAACCGCGCCCTGCACCAGGAACAGGCGCAGCACCTGGCCGCGCGTGGCGCCCATGGCGCGCAGGATGCCGATCTCGCGGCGCTTTTGCACCACCGTCACCACCAGCACGCTGGCAATGCCCAGCACCACCACGGCCAGCACCACGCCGCGGATGATCGCGGTGCTGACCGACTGCGCGTTGAGCGCCGAGACCAGCTGCGCGTTGTTCTCCTGCCAGCTCTCGGCCTTGACCGGAAACTGCGCGCGCAGCGCCTCGGCCAGGCCCTGCGCCGCCCACACGTCGTGCAGCGTGAGGTCCAGGGCCGTGGCGCCGCCGGGCAGCGCGAGCAGGTTCTGCGCCGCGCGCAGCGGCACGATGACGGTGCGGCGGTTCAAATCCTTCACGCCCAGGTCGACCAGGGCCGTCACGCGCAGCGCGTCGCTCGAGGTGCTGGTCTGCACGGTCAGGCGGTCGCCCACGCGCACGCCCAGGTCCTGCGCGAGCTCGCGCCCGATGATGGCCTCGCCCGGCGCGAGCCGCGCCGTGCCAGCGACCACCTTCGAGCGCAGGCCGACCACGCGGTCGTAGCGGTCCAGGTCCACGCCCATCAGCGCGATCGACTGCACCGCCTCGCCGCGCAGCGCCAGCCCCGCGCCCGAGACCATGGGCGAGACGCCGGCCACGTTCGGCAGCTTTTCGAGCAGCGGCACCAGCGCCTGCCAGTTGGCCACCGAGCGCAGGCGCTGCGCGCGCGGCTGCGTCTCGGTCAGCACGGTGGCGCCGGGCACGGGCGCGGCGGCCGGCGTGACCCGGTCGTCGGGCGCCTGGAGCGTGAGGTGCGCCTGCGCGCCCAGGGTCTTGGTCAGGGTGCTGGACTGCAGGCCGGTGATCAGCGCCGAGATGTAGGCGATCACGGCCACGCCCGCGGCCACGCCGACGATGATGAGCACGGTCTGCATGCGCCCCTCGCGCAGGAAGCGCAGCGCCACGCGCAGTTCAAAGCCGGGCCAGACGGTCATGGGGCAGCGCCTCGCAATGGGTTCTAGCGCCCCATGGCGTTGGACATGGCGGCGCCGGCATCGCCCGCACCCGCGCCCGCGGCACGCGCGGCGGTGGCGGGCGCGGCAGCGCCCGGCGCCCAGGCCACGGCGCGCGGGTGCACGCGCGCCCCGGGCGCCACTGCGCTGCCGCTGCGCAGCACGGCCTCGCCCTCGGCGAGGCCCTCCAGCACCTCGACCGCATCGAGCGTGCGCAGACCCAGGCGCACGCTGCGCAGCTCGGCGCGGCCGCCCTGCGCCACCAGCACCGCGCCCTGGTCGCCGGGCGGGGCCGCTGCCGCGCCCGCCGCCGGGGCGGGCGCGCGCAGCGCAGACTGCGGCAGCACCAGGGCGTTGTCGCGCCGCCCGGTCTCGACCTCGACCGACAGCGTCATGTCCTCGCGCAGGAAGGCCGGCGCGGGCCCGGCCAGCGCGAACTTGGCCTCGATGGCGCCGCGCTGCGCATCGACGGCCGGCGCCAGGCTGAGCACGCGCGCGGCAAAGCGCTGGCCCGGAAAGGCATCGGCCACCACCGTGGCGGGCTGCCCAGGCCGCAGCTGGTCGAGAAAGCGCTCGTCCACCTGCGCGACCAGCTGCGTCGGCCCGGCCAGCGCCAGGCTCAGCAGCGCCTTGCCCGGCTGCACGATCTGCCCGGGCTCCACCGTGCGCACCAGCACGCGCGCATCGGTCGGCGCACGCAGCAGCGTTTGCGCCAGCCGTGCGCGCGCAGCCGCCGTGGCGGCGCGCGCCTCGCCCAGCTGCGCCTGGGCCTGCACCACGTCGGTGCCCGCCTCGGCATTGGCCTGCACCTGGGCGCGCGCGCCGGCCTCCTGCGCCTGCGCCACGGCAGCGGCACGGCGCGCCTCGTCGAGCTGCGCGGCGCTGTAGAAGCCCTGCGCCACCAGCTCGCGCGCGCGCGCCAGCGCGGCGTCGGCGGCGCGGCGGGTGGCCTCGGCCTGCGCCAGGGTCGCCTGGGAACCCGCGCGCCCGCTGCCGCGCAGGCCGGCCAGGCGCGCACGGGCCTGCTGCTCGGCCGCCTCGGCCTGCGCCAGCGCGGCGCGCCATTCGCTGTCTTCGAGTTGCACCAGCGTGTCGCCGGCGCGCACCGCGGCGCCTTCGGTCACCCGCACCTCGGCCACGCGGCCCGTGAGGGTGCTGCCCACGTCCACGCGCGAGAGCGTGGCCACGCGCGCCGAAAACTGCAGCGTGCGCACCAGCGGCGCGCGCCGCACCTCCACCACGTCCACGGGCGGGCCGCGCAGCCAGGCCGCTGCCGCCACCCCGAGCCCGGTCAGCACCAGTGCCGCCGCCGGCAGCCACAGTGCCCACCGGCGCCGTGTCACGGCAACGCGCCCGCGTCGAACAGGCCGCCGCCCGCCTGCGGCGGCGCCACACCGAGGTGGCGGTAGGCGGCCAGCGTGGCGATGCGCCCGCGCGGCGTGCGCTGCAGATAGCCCTGCTGGATCAGGTAGGGCTCGATCACGTCCTCGATGGTGCCGGCCTCTTCGCCAATGCTGGCGGCAATGTTGTCCAGGCCCACGGGTCCGCCGTCGAAGCGGTGGATCAGGGCTTCGAGCAGCTTGCGGTCCATCACGTCGAAGCCCTGCGGATCGACGTCGAGCATGGCCAGCGCGCGGTTGGCGATGTCGAGCGTGATGCGGCCCGAGCCCTTGACCTCGGCGTAGTCGCGCACGCGGCGCAGCAGCCGGTTGGCAATGCGCGGCGTGCCGCGCGAGCGGCGCGCGAGCTCGAAGCCGCCTTCTTCGTCCATCGGCGTGCCCAGCAGGCCGGCGCTGCGCCGGACGATGCGCGCCAGCTCGTCGGGCGTGTAGAACTCGAGCCGCGCGACGATGCCGAAGCGGTCGCGCAGCGGGTTGGTGAGCATGCCGGCGCGCGTCGTGGCGCCGACCAGCGTGAAGGGCTGCAGGTCGAGCTTGATGGAGCGCGCCGCCGGCCCCTCGCCGATCATGATGTCGATCTGGTAGTCCTCGAGCGCGGGGTAGAGGATTTCCTCGACCACCGGGCTCAGGCGGTGGATCTCGTCGATGAACAGCACATCGTTGGCTTCGAGGTTGGTCAGGAGCGCCGCCAGGTCCTTGGGCTTTTCGAGCACCGGGCCGCTGGTCTGGCGCAGGTTCACGCCCAGTTCGGCCGCAATGATGTGGCTCAGGGTGGTCTTGCCCAGGCCCGGCGGGCCGAACAGCAGCACATGGTCGAGCGCCTCGCCGCGCTTCTTGGCCGCGCCGATGAAGATTTCGAGCTGTTCGCGCGCCTTGGCCTGGCCGACGTATTCATCGAGCAGCTTGGGGCGCAGTGCGCGCTCGATGGCTTCTTCCTGGGGTGACGCCGGGACGGCGGAAATCATGCGCTTGTGCGGCGCGGGGGCGAAATCGTCGGTCTGGATGCTCATGCCATGCGCGGCCCGTGCGGGCCGTGGTCTGTGGGGGGTCAAGGGGAGGTCGGGCTGGCCGCATCGGGCTTCAGCCAGGTTTTGAGGGCGGCGTGGAACGCCAGGTCAAAGCGGCCGTAGCGCTCGTCGCCGGCGGGATTCTGGCAGCTGGCGACACCGCCCAGCAGCTGGCCCGCGATGTAGCGCCGGCTGCCGATGGGCAGGAACAGGCCCGCGCCGCTGCTGCCGCCCTCGGTGGTGCCCGTGCTCCAGCCCACGGTCAGGAAGCGCCCGTCCTGCGGCGTGCTGGCCGTGCAGGACACGAGCGTGCAGTTCTCGAAGCGCCGCACCACGCCTTCGTTGAGCTTTTGCAGGTCGCCCTCGGGGTGGTGGATGCTCGCCACGCTGGCGCCCGCGTCCACGGCGCCAAAGTACGAGCCCGCGAACACGATGCCCGTCGGTGGCGGCGCATTCAGGCGCATGAAGGCGGTGTCGGTGGCGGCCTCGGCGTAGAGCAGGGCTGCGCCGCCGTTGACGCGCTGCGTGCCGGCGTAGGGCTGGCCGCTGTTGCATGCCGAGGCACGGTAGAACCAGTCGGTGGTCAGCGACGACGCGACGGCCTGCGTCGAAATGCAGTGGTGCGCCGAGAGGAAATAGGGCGTGGCGCTGGAGCGCGCGTCGTTGAGCAGCGTGCCCGTGCACAGAAAGCTGACGCCATTGGCCTCGACGAACAGCATGCGGGCGACCGAGCGGCTCTCGGCGCTGTATTCGGGCCGGCAGGTGACGTCGACGTTGCAGCTGCCCGCTTCGCCCACCTTGGCCAGGGAGGGACTGGCCACCTGATCGGGTGCGACAAAGAAATGCGAGAGCGTGGGCACGGCCAGATCCAGCCGGTTCAGGTCGGCACCAGCGGGCAGCTCCAGCTCGAGCGTGGTCTCGGCGCCGCCGAAATCGGGGCTCCAGTAGGTGCGCGCGGCCTCGCCGTCTTCGCCGGCTTGCCGGTTGCGCGCCAGGGTGCGCAGCACCTCGTCGCCCGACACCTCGAACACCGGCGTGCCGGCCTGCCCATAAAAGCGCAGCACGGCGCCGGCCGGCAGATCGCGCACGCGCAGGCCCAGGCGCACGCCGTGCGCGCCTTCGGCTTCGAAGCGCAGCGCGGCGCGCTGCGTGCCGCGCCCGCTGGGCTGCCACTGCAGCTGCGCGCGCAGCGCCGCCGCCGTGGCGGTGGCGGTCACGGCACGCGGCACGCCGATTTGCTGGCGCGCCCCCTTGTCCAGAGTTGCTGCCGCCTTCTTCGGCAAGGGCAGCGCGCTGGCCGCAAGCGGCCCGAGCCGCACGGGCGCGGCCTGCGGCGCCGGCAAGCGCACCGGCAGCGCGGCCGCAAGCGCCTTGGCGGCGTGGCCCTGTATCGGGTCAAACGGCTCGATGCGGTCGGCCGCCGGCGCCACGGCGGGCTCGGGCGGACCACCGCCGCCCCCGCCGCACGCCGCCAGCCCGAGCGCGGCCCCCACGGCACCGATCCAATGCAGAATTTTTGCGGTCGTCATGGCTGCCCTTTCCAGGTCACCCTCTCACGCACTCGGGCTCATTTCCCCAGCGATTTCAGCGCCAGCCGGATGCCCTCGCTCACGCCCACGTCGGGCGGCAGCGCCTTGAGCGCGGCCGCTGCTTCCTTGTCGTTGTACCCCAGCGCCAGCAGCGCCTGCAAGATATCGGCCTGCGCCTCGGTGCTGGCATGGGCATGCGCGCTGCCCATGTCGGCGCCGATCTTGCCCTTGAGCTCGAGCAGCAGGCGCTCGGCGGTCTTCTTGCCGATGCCCGGCACCTTGACCAGGCGGCCGGCCTCCTGCCGCGTGATGGCCTGGGCCAGGTCGGTCACGCCCATGCCGCTCAGGATGCCCAGCGCGGTGCGCGGGCCGACCCCCGCGACCTTGATCAGCTCGCGGAACGTGGCGCGCTCGGGCGCGCTGGCAAAGCCATAGAGCAGCTGCGCATCCTCGCGGACGATGAATTGCGTCAGCAGGCTGACGCGCTCGCCGGCGGCCGGCAGGTTGTAGAAGGTGCTCATGGGCACCTGCACTTCGTAGCCCACGCCGGCGCAGTCCACCAGCACCTCGGGCGGGTTCTTCTCCAGCAGGGTGCCGGTCAATTTGCCTATCATTGCAGTCCTTTGCCGCCGGTTGGCAGCCATCGTCCGGAATTATCAGCTTGATCCTGCGCCACACCTTCACCCCCCACAACAACACGCGCCTGGCGCACCTGTGCGGCCCCGCCGACAGCCACCTGCGCACCATCGAGGCGGCGCTGCAGGTGGGCATTGCGCACCGGCACGAGCAGTTCAAGGTGGACGGCCCGAAGGCGCGCGCCACGCAGGCGATGGAGGTGCTGCAGGCGGTCTATGAGATGGCCGATCGCCCGGTCAGCGAGGACCACCTGCAGCTGATGCTGGCCGGCGACAGCAGCATGGGCGACGCCGATGCCACGGCCGCCGTGCTGGTCACGCGCCGCGCCGACCTGCGCGCGCGCACGCCCACGCAGGCCCAGTACCTCGAGAACATCGCCACGCACGACATCACGTTCGGCATCGGCCCGGCCGGCACCGGCAAGACCTACCTGGCCGTGGCCTGCGCGGTCGATGCGCTCGAGCGCAACGCCGTGCAGCGCATCGTGCTCACGCGCCCCGCGGTCGAGGCCGGCGAGCGCCTGGGCTTCCTGCCCGGCGACCTGGCGCAGAAGGTCGACCCCTACCTGCGCCCGCTGTACGACGCACTCTACGAACTCATGGGCTACGACAAGGTGATGAAGGCGTTCGAGCGCAACGCGCTCGAGATCGCGCCGCTGGCCTTCATGCGCGGGCGCACGCTGAACAACGCCTTCGTCATCCTCGACGAGGCGCAGAACACCACGCCCGAGCAGATGAAGATGTTCCTCACGCGCATCGGCTTTGGTGCGCGCGCCGTGGTGACGGGCGACGTGAGCCAGATCGATTTACCGAAGGGCGCCCTGAGCGGCCTGATCGAGGCCGAGCGCGTCCTCAAGCGCGTCAAGGGCATCGCCGTCACGCGCTTCACCAGCGCCGACGTGGTGCGCCACCCGCTCGTCGCGCGCATCGTCGACGCCTACGACGCGGCCGGGCGATCGAGTGTGGCGCGCAAGCGCAGCACCGACTGAAGAGACTCCTTATTTCATAGCTTAAAGCGCTTGATGCATAAGCGTTTGAGGCCAAAAACACTGAAAACCATGCCCTTGCCCGACCTCACGCTGTCCCTGCAGTTCGCGCGCTTCGAAGGCGCCGCCGAACACCGCGCCGCTCTGCCGCGCCACAAGGTGGCGCGCTGGATCCGCCACGCGCTGGCGCTGGACGCCGAAATCACCGTGCGCATCGTCGGTGCCGAGGAGGGCCAGCAGCTCAACCGCGAGTACCGCCACAAGGACTACGCCACCAACGTGCTGACCTTCGACTACGCGCAGCAGCCCGTGGCCGTGGCCGACCTGGTGCTGTGCGCCCCCGTGGTGGCGCGCGAAGCCGAGGAACAGGCCAAGTCCCTCGCAGCGCATTACGCACACCTGCTGGTGCACGGCGCGCTGCACGCCCAGGGCTGGGACCACGAGACCAGCGAAGCCGATGCGCAGGAGATGGAGGCCTACGAGAGCGAAATCATGCTGGGGCTGGGCTTTGCCGACCCCTACGCCACGTAACTACCTACTCGTGTGCCAGGCAGGCCTGGTGCGGCGATTGCAGCGCCGGCCGAAAAGCAATGCAACCTTATTGGCATCCAATTGAGCGATTTATTCGATCAATTTGCACCTAACATGCACGCAAAAGCCTGATGGGCCTCGCGGCCCCGCCCTAATGCCATGTTCGATGCCTCTCTGCTTCTGGTTGCCGCCTTCGTCGCTGGCGCCCTCAATGCCGTCGCCGGTGGCGGCAGTTTTCTGACCCTGCCCGCGCTCGTGTTCGTCGGCGTGCCGCCGGTGGTGGCCAATGCCACCGGCACGGTGGCGCTGCTGCCGGGCTACATCGCGGGCGCCTGGGGGTTCCGCGAAGACACGCAGGCGCCGCCGGGCCTGTCGATGGCGCGGCTGGTGGTGCTGTCGCTGGTCGGCGGCGCGCTGGGGGCGGGGCTGCTGCTGGTGACGTCCGACGCGACCTTCTCCGTTGTCGTGCCATGGCTGCTGCTGCTGGCCACGGTGCTGTTTGCGTTTGGCCCGCGCCTGCGCCAGATGCTGGCTGGCGCCAAGCCCACGTCGCCGACCCAGGCCGCGATCAGCGTGCTGGCCGTGGCCGTGTACGGCGGCTACTTCAACGGCGGCCTGGGCATCCTGCTGCTGGCGCTGTTCGGCCTGCTCGGGCAGACGCAGCTCAACGCCATGAACGGCCTGAAGAACCTGGTCTCGGCGCTGCTCACGGCCATTGCCGTGGCGGTGTACGCAGCCGGCGGCGTGGTGGACTGGCGTTATGCGCTGCTGATGATGGTCGCCGCCACCGCCGGCGGCTATGGCGGCGCACGCGTGGCGCGGCGCATTCCAGCAGCCTGGCTGCGCGGCGGCATCGTGGCGACGGGGCTGGTGATGACGGCGCTGTTCTTCTGGCGGCAATAACAGCCCGGCCTGGCGCTTCGCGGCTCAGGCCAGGGACTGCCCCAGCTTGCGCAGAAAGCGCTCGCAGGCCTCGAGCTGGGCCGGCTCGACGAACTCGTTGGGCTTGTGCGCCTGCTCGATCGCGCCGGGTCCGCAGACGATGGTCGGGATGCCGATGTTCTGGAACAGCCCCGCCTCGGTGCCATAGGCCACCTTGCGTGTAGTGCTGTCTTCAGTCAGCGCGCGCACCAGCTGCGTGATGGCGGCCTGCTCGGACGCCTCCAGCGCCGGCGCAGACGCACCCACGGCGATGTCGATGCGCGCCTCGGCAAACTCCTGGCGCATGCGCGGCAGCAGTTCCTGCTGCACGTACTGCTCGACCTGGCCATGGATGCTGTCCGCCGACATGCCGGGCAGGTTGCGGAATTCGTAGTTGAACTCGCACAGCTCGGGAATGGTGTTGACCGCGATGCCGCCCTGGATCTGGTTGGTGGTCAGCGTGGTGAAGGGCACGTCGTAGAAGGTGTCGTACGGCCCGTGCGCCTTGTAGTGGTCGGCGATGTCGCGGATGCGGCAGATCAGGCGCGCGGCGTATTCGATGGCGTTGCAGCCGCTCGGCGTGAGCGACGAATGCGCCGCGCGGCCGTGCACGCGGCAGCGGTACAGGTTGATGCCCTTGTGCGCCACCACCACCTGCATGCCGGTGGGCTCGCCGACCACGCAGCCGTCGGCCTTCAGGCCCCGGCGCTGCAGCTCGGCCAGCATGACCGGGGCGCCCGCGCAGCCCACCTCTTCGTCGTACGAGAACGCCAGGTGCAGCGGCCTGCTGCGCGGCATGGCCAGGAACTCCGGCACCAGGGCCATCGATGCGGCAATGAAGCCCTTCATGTCGGCCGTGCCGCGGCCAAACAGGCGGCCTTCGCGCTCGGTCAGGGCAAATGGGTTGCTGTCCCACTCCTGGCCGTCCACCGGCACCACGTCGGTGTGGCCCGAGAGCACGATGCCGCCCTGCGTCTGGCCGTCCTGGGCCGGCAGGGTGGCAAACAGGTTGGCCTTGTCGCCAGCGGGCGAGTGGATCATCTGCGCTGCCACGCCGTGGCCGGCCAGCGCGTCGCGCAGGCATTCGATCAGGCCCAGGTTGGAGTTGCGGCTGGTGCTGTCCATGGCCACCAGCGTTTCGAGCCAGGCGCGTGTGTTCATGATGTTCTGCCCAAAAACAAAGAAGGAAGTTTACGCCTGTCAATCCGCGTAAACAGCCGGCGTAGACTGCACTTCCTGCCACTGTCCAGGAGTGCCCACCATGCCAACATCCGCCGTTTCGAAGCGCAGCATCCTCGCCGCCGTGATTGGCAACGCACTCGAGTGGTACGACTTTCTCGTGTTCGCGTTCATGACGCCCATCGTCGCCAAGCTGTTTTTTCCCAGCGACCCGTCGGACCCGGGCAACAACCTCAACCAGATCCTGCTGACCACCGCCGTGTTCGGCGTGGGCTTTTTCATGCGCCCGGTCGGCGGCATCGTGCTCGGGCTGTACGGCGACCGCAAGGGCCGCAAGGCCGCCATGGTCATGGTGACCGGCCTGATGGCGGTGGCCATTGCGCTGATCACGCTCGCGCCCACCTACGCGGCCGTGGGCCTGCTGGCGCCGCTGTTCATCGTGGTGGCGCGCCTGCTGCAGGGCTTTGCCGCCGGCGGCGAATTCGGCACCTCCACCGCGCTGCTGATCGAACTGGCGCCGCCCGGCCAGCGCGGCTTCTATGGCTCCTGGCAAATGACCGGGCAGATGATGGCCCTGCTGATCGGCGCGGCCATCGGCACGCTGATCACCGACATCTTCACGCAGGAGCAGCTCATGGCCTGGGCCTGGCGCATCCCATTTGCCATGGGCCTGCTGATCGTGCCCGTGGCCATCTACATCCGCCGCCACGTCGAAGAGCCCGAAGCCTTCCAGCGCCTGCAGGCGGCCAAGGCCAAAGGCGAGGTGAAGAACGTCGGCCTCATGGAAATGCTGCGCACCCACACGCGCGAAACGCTGGTCGGCATGGGCCTGGTGGTCACGGCCACGGTCAGCATCTACATCACCTTCACCTACCTGGTGACCTACTCCACCGTCACGCTCAAGCTGCCGCTGCACGACACCTTCCTGGTGCAGATGGCGGGCGCAGCGCTGATGGTGGTGCTGATGCCGTTTGCCGGCGCCTGGTCGGACCGCGCGGGCCGCCGCCCGCTGGTCATCGGCTCGCTGATCGGCTACCTGATCGTGCTGTACCCGCTCTATGCCTGGCTGACCCGCGAACCCAGCATTGCGCGGCTGATGGCGGTGCAGGTGGTTGTGTGCCTGTTCGTGTCGGTGTTCTTCGGCGTGTTCAGCACCGTGCTGGCCGAGCTGTTTCCGGCCAACGTGCGCTCGATCGGCATGTCGATGGCCTACAACATCGCGGTCATGGTGTTCGGCGGCTTTGCCCAGTTCATCGTCACCTGGCTGATCCGCGAAACCGGCTCGCCCATGGCGCCGGCGTTCTATGTGATGTTCGGCGTCGCGCTGGGCGTGATCGCGTCGTTCTTCATCACCGAGCGCGCGCACGAACAAACCATCGACGCCCACTGACGCCGCGGCCCCGCGGCGCGCCCGGCACGCTCAGCGTGGCTGAAAGGCAATGAGCGACATGCCCAGCAGCGCCACCGCCACGCCGGCCATGTCCCAGGCCGAGGGGCGCACGCCGTCCACCACCCACAGCCAGACGATGGCGGCACCGATGTAGACGCCGCCATAGGCGGCATAGACCCGGCCCGAAGCGGCGTCGTGCAAGGTCAGCAGCCAGGCAAACAGTGCCAGGCTCGCCAGCGCAGGCACCAGCAGCCAGGGCGAACCGTTCTGGCGCAGCCAGAGGTAAGGCAGGTAGCAGCCGACGATTTCGGCCAACGCCGTGGCCAGGTACAGCAAAAAGGTGGTCATGCCGCACCCGCTGGCGCCATGCGCAGCGGCACCGTCACCGGCCCGTCGTTGACCAAGTGCACCTGCATGTCGGCGGCGAACGCGCCCGTGGCGACCTCGGCGTGGGCGGCGCGCGCCTGCGCCACGAAATGGTCGTAGAGGCGCCGGCCTTCGTCGGGCGCGGCAGCCTGGGTGAAGCTCGGGCGGTTGCCGCCCGTGGTGTCGGCCGCCAGCGTGAACTGGCTGACGATGAGCAGCCCGCCGCCGGTGTCCTGCACGCTGCAGGTTCATCTTGCCGGCATCGTCGCTGAAGATGCGCAGCCTGAGCAGCTTGGCCAGCAATTTATCGGCCTCGGCTTCGGTGTCGCCGCGTTCGGCACACACCAGCACCAGCAGGCCTGGGCCGATGCGTCCGACCACCTGCCCGGCCACCTCGACGCGCGCCTGGGCCACGCGTTGCAGCAGGCCGATCATTCGCCGTCCGCCACCAGCCGCACCTTGACGCTCTTGCCCTTGACGCGGCCGGCGTTGAGCCTGCGCGACCGCCTGCGGCGCAATGCCGCGCTCGACCGCCACGTAGGTCGAGAACTCGTTGACGTTGATCTTGCCGATCTGCGCGCGCGTGAAGCCCAGCCTCGCCGGTCAGCGCGCCCAGCACGTCGCCGGCGCGGATCTTTTCCTTGCGGCCGCCGAGGATCTGCAGCGTCGCCATCGGCGGCTGCAGCGGGCCCGCCGCCGCGCGGGCGTGAGTTCGGCGAGCGGGTGCCACTCGCGACTCGCGGCCCTGCAGCTCCTCGATCTTGCCGACGCGGCCCATCTCGTCCATGCTGGCCAGGTTGAGCGCCAGGCCTTCCGCGTCGCCGCGGCCGGTGCGGCCGATGCGGTGGATGTGCACCTCGGGGTCGGGCGTGACGTCGACGTTGATGACGGCTTCGAGCTGCGCGATGTCGAGGCCGCGCGCGGCCACGTCGGTGGCCACCAGCACCGAGCAGCTGCGGTTGGCGAACTGCACCAGCACCTGGTCGCGCTCGCGCTGCTCGAGCTCGCCGTACAGCGCCAGCGCGCTGAAGCCCTGCGCCTGCAGCACGTCGACCAGGTCGCGGCACTGCTGCTTGGTGTTGCAGAACGCGAGCGTGCTGACCGGGCGGAAGTGGTCGCAGCAGCAGGCCGACCGCGTGCAGCCGCTCGCTGTCCTTCGACCTCGTACCAGCGCTGGCGGATCTTGCCGGCGTCGTGCTGCGCCTGCACCGTGATCTGCTGCGGCGTTCTGCATGAACTGCTGGCTGAGCTTGGCGATGCCTTCGGGGTAGGTGGCCGAGAACAGCAGCGTCTGGCGCTCCTTCGGGCACTGGCGCGCGACCGTCGCGATGTCGTCGAAGAAGCCCATGTCGAGCATGCGGTCGGCCTCGTCGAGCACCAGCGTGTTGAGCGCGTCGAGCGTCGAGGTTGCCGCGCTCCAGGTGGTCCATGATGCGGCCCGGCGTGCCGACCACGATGTGCGCGCCGTGCTCCAGGCTGGCGATCTGGCCGCGCAGCGGCGACGCCGCCGCACAGCGTCAGGACCTTGATGTTTTCTTCGGCGCGCGCGAGGCGGCGGATCTCGTGCGTGACCTGGTCGGCCAGCTCGCGCGTCGGGCACAGCACCAGCGCCTGCACGGCGAAGCGGCGCGGGTTCAGGTTGGCCAGCAGCGCCAGCGCGAAGGCGGCCGTCTTGCCGCTGCCGGTCTTGGCCTGCGCGATCAGGTCCTTGCCGAGCAGCGCGAGCGGCAGGCTCGCGGCCTGGATCGGCGTCATCTGCAGGTAGCCGAGTTGCTGCAGGTTGGCCAGGGTCGGCGGGGCTGAGCGGCAGGGCTGCTGAAGTCGTGTGCGCCGGGCGCGGTGGTGGAAGTCATGCGGCGATTATCGGGCGTGCACCCTGCGCGCGCCGCGGCGCGGGCCGCGCGCAAACCCCGGGGCAGCAGATGCACGTTTGGCATTAAGCTATCCCAAACCCCTCACCCCCGCCGGGATATGCCAGACACAGCGAATGCCCTCGCCCCCCAGCCTCTGAGCGCGAAGACCCCAGAGGCTTCCCTGTTCAGGCTGATTGCCGATGCCGTCCCGGCACTGATCGCGTATTTCGAGAGCGACACGCTGGTCTGCCGCTTTGCCAACCAGGGCTACGCCAGCTACAACGGCCACACCACGCAGTCGATCGTGGGCCTGACCGTCCAGGAGGCGGTCGGCGACGCCGCCTGGGAGGCGATACGCCCGCACGTCGAGCGCTGCCTGCAGGGCGAGCACGTCAAGTACGTGCGCGAACAAACGCTGCCCAGCGGCGCGCGGCGCATGATCGAGGTCAACCTGATTCCGCACTTTGGCGAAGCGCACACGCAGCTGGGCTCGTTCGTGCTGATCAACGACATCACCCACCACTGGCTGGCCGAGCGCTTCGTGCGCGAAAGCGAAGAGCGCATGCGCAAGTTCGCCGCAGCCACCGAAGAAGCCATCGTGTTCCACCAGGGCGGCACGATCATCGACGGCAACGAAGCGCTGCAGCGCCTCAGCGGCTACCCGCTGGCGCAGATTCTGGGCCGCAGCACGCAGGAGTTCGTCGCGCCGCGCTACCGCGCCATGTCGGCCGCCTATCTGCTGCGCGGCGACGAGTACCTGTACGAGGCCGCTCTGGTGCACCGCGACGGGCACGAAGTGCCCGTGGAAATCGTCGGCAAGACCATGCCCCGGCAGGACGCGAGCTACCGCATCGCCGTGCTGCGCGACATCAGCGTGCGCAAGAAGGCGCAACAGCGCGAGGCCTTTGTCGCGCTGCACGACACCCTCACGCAGCTGCCCAACCGGCGCCACCTCATGGAGCAGCTGCAGGCCACCGTCGAACAGGCGCGGCACGCCCAGACCCAGGTGGCGGTGCTATTCATCGACCTCGACCACTTCAAGACCGTCAACGACTCGCTGGGCCACCAGGCCGGCGACCAGCTGCTGTGCGAGATGGCGCGGCGCCTGCGCGCCGCCGTGCGGCCCCACGACCTGGTCGCGCGCCTGGGCGGCGACAAGTTCGTCGCGGTGCTGGCCCGGCTCGATGGCGCGGAGCAGGCGGCCACCGTGGCCGACACGCTGCGCCAGGCGGTGAGCGAGCCCACCACGCTGGAAGGCACGCTGCTGAGCCTTTCGCCCTCGATCGGCATCAGCCTGTACCCGGACGACAGCACCGACAGCGCCGAATTGCTGCGCCACGCCGACGCGGCCATGTACCACGCCAAGGCGAGCGGGCGCGGCAACTGCCAGTTCTATGCCCCCGCCATGGCCGGCCGCGCCACCGAGGTGCTGCAGCACGAGCGCCTGCTGCGCCAAGCCATTGGCCAGCAGGCCTTCGTATTGCACTACCAGCCCCAGGTGCGGCTGGCCGACGGCGCGCTGGTCGGGCTCGAAGCGCTGGTGCGCTGGCAGCACCCTGAGCGCGGCCTGGTCGGGCCTGACGAGTTCATCGGCCTGGCCGAGTCGCGCGGGCTCATCACGCCGATCGGCCGCTGGGTGCTGCACGCGGCCTGCCACCAGCTCAAGGCTTGGCAGGCGCAGGGACTGGCGATGGTGCCGGTGGCCGTGAACCTGTCGGCGCTCGAATTCCGCCAGCGCGACGTGGTCGCCGAAATCGCCGCCGTGCTGCAGGCCACGGGCCTGGAGCCGCGCTTTCTCGACATCGAACTGACCGAGTCCGTGCTCATGCACCACTCGCAGCAAGGGCTGGACACGCTCAAGGCGCTCAAGGCGCTGGGCGTGGGGCTGGCGATCGACGACTTCGGCACCGGCTACTCGTCGCTCGCCTACTTGAAGCGCTACCCGATCGACAAGCTCAAGATCGACCGCTCGTTCGTGATGGACACGCCCGGCAGCGCCGACGACGTGGCCATCGTGACCGCGATCGTCCAGATGGGCCGCAGCCTGCAGCTGCAGACCGTGGCCGAGGGCGTGGAGAGCGAGGCCCAGCTCGCGCTGCTGCGCGAGCTGGGCTGCGACATGGTGCAGGGCCATGCCATCGCGCGGCCCATGGACGCCGCGCGCACCAGCGCGTGGCTGCAGGCGCGCTGAAGGCCACGCGCCCTGCCGGGGCGGCCGCGGCGCTGTCAAGAATCTGACGGCACCATCCTCCACAATAGGGCCCATGCCCTACATCGCCGCCTTCATCGCCCCCACCCGCTACACCGACCCCGACGCGGCCCTGGCGCAGGTGCGGCGCATCTACGACCAGCAAATCAACCACCTGCGCGACTGCGATGCAGCGCTTCGTGGCCGGCGAGAGCCCGGGGCGGCCGTGCGCGCCTGCTACCCGTTCGTGCGCGTGCACACCACACCGTGGCGCGCCGCCGCCACCGGAACGCTGGCCTGAGCTTTGGCTTCGTGGCCGCGCCGGGCCGCTACGAGACCACGCTGACCCGCCCCGACCTGTTCGGCGCTACTACGCCGAGCAGTTCCGGCTGCTGCTGCAAAACCACGGGTGGAGCTGGAGGTGGGCACCAGCACGCAGCCGATCCCGATCCACTTCTCGTTTGCCGAGCACGACCACATCGAGGGCACGCATGAGCCCCGAGCGGCGCATGCTGATGCGCGACGTGTTCGACCTGCCCGACCTGGCCGCCATGGACGACGGCATCGCCAACGGCACCTACGAGGCGCGCGCCGGCGAGCCGCAGCCGCTGTCGCTGTTCACCGCGCCGCGCGTGGACTATTCGCTGCACCGGCTGCGCCACTACACCGGCACGGCGCCCGAGTGGTTCCAGAACTTCGTGCTGTTCACCAACTACCAGTTCTACATCGACGAGTTCGTGCGCCTGGGCCACGACGCGATGGCCGAGCCGAGACAGCGAGTACATCGCCTTCATCGAGCCCGGCAACGTGGTCACGCGCCGCCGCGGCCTGGCGCCGCAGGCAGGGCGACGAACTGGGCGTGCCGCCGCCGCGCCTGCCGCAGATGCCGGCCTACCACCTGGTGCGCGCCGACCGCAGCGGCATCACCATGGTCAACATCGGCGTCGGCCCGGCCAACGCCAAGACCATCACCGACCACATCGCCGTGCTGCGCCCGCACGCCTGGATGATGCTGGGCCACTGCGCGGGCCTGCGCAACACGCAGCAGCTGGGCGACTACGTGCTGGCCCACGCCTATGTGCGCGAGGACCATGTGCTCGACGAAGAGCTGCCGCTGTGGGTGCCGATTCCGGCGCTGGCCGAGATCCAGCTCGCGCTGGAGCAGGCCGTGGCCGAGGTGACGCGGATGGCCGGGCCCGACCTCAAGACGCATCATGCGCACCGGCACGGTGGCCAGCACCGACAACCGCAACTGGGAACTGCTGCCCGACAACCTGCCGCAACGGCGCTTCAGCCAGAGCCGCGCGGTGGCGCTGGACATGGAGAGCGCGACCATCGCCGCCAACGGTTTCCGCTTTCGCGTGCCCTACGGCACCCTGCTGTGCGTGAGCGACAAGCCGCTGCACGGCGAGATCAAGCTGCCCGGCATGGCCAACCACTTCTACCGCGAGCGCGTCGACCAGCACCTGCGCATCGGCATGCGCGCCATCGACATCCTGCGCGCGGAGCGGCACGCACCGCCTGCACAGCCGCAAGCTGCGCAGCTTTGCGGAAGTGGCGTTCCAGTAAACCACCGGCGCGCCGCGCAAACTATCGTTTTGATAGCTATCAGCGCTTAACCCATCAGCGTTACAGCCACATTTGACGCAAACCATGACCGCCGCTCCCGCCCTGCTGGACGTGCGCGACCTGCGCAAGCGCTACGGCAGCGCCACCGCCGTGGACGGCGTCTCGTTCGCCATTGCACCGGGCGAATGCCTGGGCGTGATCGGCCCCAACGGCGCCGGCAAGACCACCACCATCCGCATGTGCCTCGGGCTGACCCAGCCCGACGGCGGCAGCATCCACTACCAGCCCAGCGGCGGCGCCCCCGCGCTGCAGATGCCGCAGGATGCGCTGGCCATCAAGGCGCAGCTCGGCGTGGTGACGCAGTTCGACACGCTCGACCCCGATTTCAGCTGCGCCGAGAACCTGCACGTCTATGGCCGCTACTTCGGCATGGGCCGCGCTGCGCTCGACGCGCGCATTCCGCACCTGCTCGAATTCGCCGCGCTCGCGCACAAGGCCGCGGCCCGCCCCGGCGAACTCTCGGGCGGCATGCGGCGGCGCCTGTCGCTGGCGCGCGCGCTGGTCAACAGCCCGCGCCTGCTGCTGCTCGACGAGCCGACCACGGGGCTCGACCCGCAGGCGCGCCACCTGATGTGGGAGCGCCTGCAGCGCCTGGTGCAGCAGGGCACGTCGATCCTGCTGACCACGCACTTCATGGACGAGGCCGAGCGCCTGTGCACGCGCCTGTTGGTGCTCGACCATGGCCGCACCCTGGCCGAGGGCGCGCCGCGCGCGCTGATCGCCCAGCACCTCGAGCGCGACGTGGTCGAGGTCTATGGCGCCGGAGCGCTGGCGCTGCAGCACGACGCCGCGCTGCGCGCGCTGGCGGCACGCGTCGAAGTGAGCGGCGAGACGGTGTTTTTCTACACCCAGGATGCCGCGCCGCTCTTGCAGGCGCTGGGCGCGCTGGGCCACCTGCGCACGCTGCACCGGCCGGCCAACCTCGAAGACCTGTTCCTCAAACTCACGGGCCGCCAGATCCGCGACGACGCATGACCCCCCGTGTCACACGCCCCAGCATCTGGCGCGCGCCCGCCCTGTCGGGCCGCTGGTGGCCGGTGTTCCTGCGCAACCTGCTGGTGTGGCGCAAGCTGGCCCTGCCCAGCCTGCTGGGCAACATCGCCGAGCCGCTGATGTGGCTGGTGGCGTTCGGCTACGGCATGGGCGCGCTGGTGGGGACCTTGCAGGTGAACGGGCAGCCCGTGCCCTACATCCTGTTCCTGGCCAGCGGCTCGATCTGCATGAGCGCGATGAACGCGGCCAGTTTCGAGGCGCTGTATGCGGCGTTCTCGCGCATGCACGTGCAAAAGACCTGGGACGGCATCCTGAACGCCCCGGTGGGCCTGGACAACATCGTGCTGGCCGAGATGCTCTGGGCCGCGTTCAAGGCGATTTTCACCGCCACCGCCATCCTCGGCGTGATGCTGGCGCTGGGCATCAGCCACAGCCCCAAGCTGCTCGCGGCCTGGCCGGTGCTGCTGTGCGCCGGCGTGATGTTCTCCAGCATCGCGCTGGTCTTCAATGCGCTGGCCAAGAGCTACGACTTCTTCACCTACTACTTCACGCTGGTGCTCACGCCGATGATGTTCCTGTCGGGCGTGTTCTTTCCGCGCGAGCAGCTGCCGCCCGTGGTGCGCGCCGTCTCCGACTGGCTGCCGCTGACCAACGCCATCGAACTCGTGCGCCCGATGTTCATGGACCAGTGGCCCGCCCGCCCGCTGCGCCACGGCCTGGTGCTGCTGGCCACAACGGTGCTGGCGTTCTGGCTCGCGCTGGCGCTCACGCGGCGGCGCTTTGCGGTGTGACGGCGGCCGCGCGTTCGGGCCCGCGAAAAGCCACATAGATAGCGCCCTGCGCAGTCTGGGCAAGGGCCAGCGGCCTTTTTGGCCTTGAAACGCCCTGAAACCGCTGCACTGCAGTGTGGTGCAGCACCCGGCAGCGCTGCGCCGCCAGTCGAGTCAGGTCATTCCTGCAGTAAAAATTACCTTTGGAAAAGGAGCGGCTGAGCAGCGCCCCGGCAGAGCGCGCCAAGCTGCACCGCCGCTTCCGTAGCGGGCACGGAAAGTGCATGGGACTGGACAGGTGCCTCAGGACCGCAGCCTAGCGTTTCCCGTGTGCGTCCGTTCCCCAAAAAGAAAAGCCCGCCCATGTCCTGCCCGCCAGTGCCCGTCCCCGAGCGTGCCAGCGCCTTGCCGCTGGACGCTGACGCACCACTGTTTCGCTCGTTCTGGATGGGTGGCTACGAGGGCGCCGACCATGTCAACAGCCGCGGGGTGCCGCTGCACATCAACCACAGCAACGGCCACGCGCAGCGCTACGCGCACGACTATGCAGCCATGGCGCGCCTGGGCCTGCGCACGGTGCGCGAGAGCATCGGCTGGCGCACGGGCACGCACTGCGACGGCACGCTCGATGTGGAGCGCCTGCACCGCATGGCCGACGCCGCGCAGCGCCACGGGCTGCAGGTGGTCTGGACGCTGCACCACTATGGGCTGCCGCCGGGCGTGGACTTCTTTGCACCCGACTTTGCCTCCCGCTTTGCCGACTTTTGCGACCATGTGGCGCGCGCCCTCCAGGGGCGCAGCGATGGGCCGCCCCTGTTCCAGCCCATCAATGAAATCTCGTACCTGAGTTGGGCCGCGGGCGATACGAACCTGGTGCACCCGTACCTGGGCGAGTCGACGCAGCGCGGCTATGAACTCAAGTGCCGCCTCGTGGCGGCCGCACTGCAGGGGTGCGATGCGCTCTGGGCCACGGAGCCGCAGGCGCGCATGGTGCACACCGACCCGGTGATCCATGTGGTGCCGGACACGGCCTGCCCGGCTGCAGGCGACGGCACCGAGCCCGAAGTGGCCTCGCGCTGGGCGGCAGAGGCGCAAGCCATCGCCGAGTCCCAGTTCGAAGCCTGGGACATGCTGTGCGGGCGCCGCGAGCCCAGCCTGGGCGGCGCACCGCGCTACCTGGACGTGCTGGGCATCAACTACTACCACAGCAACCAGTGGGCGTACCCGAGCGGCGATCGCCTGTTCTGGCACCTGGGCGATGCGCGCCGGCGCGGCCTGGACGCCCTGCTGGCCGATGTGTGGCAGCGCTATGGCCGCCCGCTCTTCATTGCCGAGACCGGCCACGTCGGCGCCGGGCGCGCATGCTGGCTCGACGATGTGGCCCGCGCCGCCGAGAGCGCACTGGCGCAGGGCGTGCCGCTGCAGGGCATCTGCCTGTACCCGCTGCTCGACCGCCCCGACTGGGAAGAGCCCACGCGCTGGCACCGCAGCGGCCTGTGGGAGGTGCTGCGGCCGCATGCAGCGCCCCAGGCGCCCGGCGCCTGCGAGCGCGTGCTGCATCTTCCGTACGCCCGGCAGCTGCGGCGCTGGCAGCACGCCCTGCCCCGCGCCCAGCCCAGGCCCGGGTCTGAGCCCGGCTCCTTTCCCGATTCCCTTCCCACACCCGAGGCCACTGCCATGAACGCCACCACGCTGATTGTTTTTTCTCACCTGCGCTGGGATTTTGTCTACCAGCGGCCGCAGCAGCTCATGTCGCGCCTGGCGCGGCGCATGCCGGTGCTGTTCGTCGAAGAACCCGTTCCGGGCGCGGCATCGGCGTTCCTGGAAGTCATGGACCCCGAAGTGGGCGTGCGCGTGCTGCGCCCACATGTCACCAGCGACGGCGCCGGGTTCCAGGACGCGCACGCCGAGGCCGTGCAGGCGCTGCTGGCCACCTACCTGCAGGCACACGCGGTCCAGCGCTACTGGCTCTGGTTCTACACGCCCATGGCGCTGCCCCTGGCCGAGCGGCTCCAGCCCGAGGGCGTGGTGTACGACTGCATGGACGAACTCTCGGCCTTCCGCTTCGCTCCGCCCGAACTGCTGCAGCGCGAAAAAGCCCTGTTTGCCTGCGCCGACCTGGTCTTCACCGGCGGCCACAGCCTGTACGAGGCCAAGCGCACCCGCCACCCGAACGTGCACTGCTTTCCCAGCAGCGTGGATGCGGCGCACTTTGCCCGCGCCCCACACCCCGGCCACGCCGACCACAGCGCGCAGGCCCACCTGCCGCACCCGCGCCTGGGCTACTGCGGCGTGATCGACGAGCGCATCGACCTGGAACTCGTGGCGGCGCTGGCCGACGCAGACCCCTGCTGGCAGATCGTCATGGTCGGGCCGGTGGCGAAGATCGACCCGGCCGATCTGCCCCAGCGCGCCAACATCCACTGGCTCGGGCAGCGCGACTATGCCGAGCTGCCCGAGCTGATCGGCGGCTGGGATGTGTGCCTGATGCCGTTCGCCCTGAACGAATCCACCCGCTTCATCAGCCCCACCAAGACGCTCGAATACCTGGCCGCTGGTCGCCCGGTGGTCAGCACGCCCATCTGCGACGTAGCAGGGCCCTATGCTGGCATCGTCGCCATCGCCGCCTCGCGCAGCGCCTTCGTCACAGCCTGTGCGGCCGCGCTGAAGCTGACGCCCACCGCGCGCACCCGCCAGACGCAGGCCGTGCGCGCGCTGCTGGCGCGCACCTCATGGGACGGCACCGCCACCGCCATGGCCAACCTGATCGAACAGCACAGCGCGCGCAAGGTTGCGGCCAGGGCCGCGCAGCCCAGCCGACAGCCAGCGGCGGCCCAGCCCGTCTCACGGACACCGGCCACGGCCGGCCGGCCCGAAGTGGCGCTGCCCGAAGTGGCGCTGCGGGCGCAGGCACCGGGTGCTCTGGAAGGCGCCGCCACCCGGACCGCCACCACCACGATGTCCTGAAGAAAGCCCCGCCATGTCCCTGTTCGACACTTCCTTTGATTACCTGATCGTCGGCGGCGGCTTTGCCGGCAGCGTGCTGGCCGAGCGCCTGGCGAGCCAGCTCGGCCAGCGCGTGCTGATCATCGACCGGCGCAGCCACATCGGCGGCAACGCCTACGACTGCCTGGACGAGGCCGGCGTGCTGGTCCACCGCTATGGCCCGCACATCTTCCACACCAACGCGCAGCGCGTGGTCGACTACCTCTCGCAGTTCACGCAGTGGCGCCCCTACGAGCACCGCGTGCTGGGCGAGGTGGATGGCCAGCTGGTGCCGATCCCGATCAACCTCACGACGCTCAACCGGCTCTACGGCCTGGAGCTGGACGAGGCGGGCGCGGCCGCCTTCCTGGCCGCGCGCGCAACGCCCCTGCCCGCCATCACGAGTTCGCGCGACGTGGTGGTCAGCCAGGTCGGCGAAGAGCTCTACCAGAAGTTTTTTGCGGGCTACACGCGCAAGCAGTGGGGGCGCGACGCCTCGCAGCTCGACAAGTCCGTGACCGCGCGCGTGCCCACGCGCACCAACGCCGACGACCGCTACTTCCAGGACACGTTCCAGTGCATGCCGCTGCACGGCTACACACGGATGTTCGAGCGCATGATCGACCACCCGAACATCACCTTCTGGCCCAGCACCGAATTCGCCGCGGTCAAGGACGCGGTGCGCTACCGCCACCTCGTGTACTGCGGGCCGGTCGACGAGTACTTCGGCTACTGCTACGGCAAGCTGCCCTACCGTTCGCTGCGCTTCGAGCACGAGACGCTGGACCAGGCGCAATTCCAGAGCGTGGCGGTGGTGAACTACCCCGCGCCCGAGGTGCCGTTCACGCGCATCACCGAGTACAAGCACCTCACGGGCCAGCAGCACCCGAAAACCAGCATCACGCGCGAATTTCCGACCGACACGGGCGACCCCTACTACCCCATTCCGGCGCCCGAGAACGCTGCGCTATACCGCCGCTATGAAGCCCTGGCCGAAAGCACCGAGGGCGTCACGTTCACCGGACGGCTGGGCACCTACCGCTACTACAACATGGACCAGGTGGTGGCGCAGAGCCTGGCGCTGTTCTCGCGCATCGCCGAACAGCACGCAGAGCGCGCGTTGGCAGCGCGCAGCGGCGCACCGGCCTGAGCCGGTGCGGGCCGAAGCGCCTCACGCCAGCGTGTAGGCGGTCTTCACGGTGGTGTAGAACTCCTGCGCGTAGCGGCCCTGCTCGCGCGGCCCGTAGCTCGACCCCTTGCGACCGCCAAACGGCACGTGGTAGTCGACGCCTGCCGTCGGCAGGTTGACCATCACCATGCCGGCCTGGCTGTGGCGCTTGAAGTGCGTCGCGTACTTGAGGCTGGTGGTGGCAATGCCCGCGGACAGGCCGAACGGCGTGTCGTTGGCCACGGCCAGCGCTTCTTCGTAGTCCTTCACCCGGATCACGCTGGCCACCGGGCCGAAGATCTTCCTCGCGGTTGATGCGCATGGCGGCATCGGTGTCGCTGAACAGCGCCGGCGACATGAAGTAGCCTTGCTTGCCGGCGCCCGTGTGGCAGGCCACGCGCGCGCCACCGCGCAGCAGCGTGGCGCCCTCGGCCTGGCCGATCTGCGACGTACTCGAGGTCCTGCTCGAGCTGTGCCTGGCTGACCACCGGGCCGATGTCGGTGCCCGCCGCCAGCGCGTCGCCGACCTTGATCTGTGCCATGCGCGCCTGCAGCGCTTCGATGAACTGCGGGTAGATGCCCTCGGTCACGATCAGCCGGCTCGACGCCGTGCAGCGCTGGCCGGTGGAGTAGAAAGCGCTCTGCACGCTCAGCTCCACGGCCTGTGCCAGGTCGGCATCGTCGAGCACCACCTGCGGGTTCTTGCCGCCCATCTCGAGCTGCACCTTCTTGCCGCTCGTCACGCAGGCTTCGGCGATGTCGCGGCCCACGCCGACCGAGCCGGTGAAGCTGATGGCCGCGATGCCGGCGTGCTGCACCAGCGCGTTGCCGATGACGCTGCCGCGGCCCATGACCAGGTTGAACACGCCGGCCGGAATGCCGCGAGCGGCTGATGATCTCGGCCAGCGCCCAGGCGCTGCCGGGCACCAGGTCGGCGGGCTTCAGCACCACGCAGTTGCCGAAGGCCAGCGCCGGGGCGATCTTCCAGGCCGGAATCGCGATCGGGAAGTTCCAGGGCGTGATCAGGCCGACCACGCCGACGGGCTCGCGCGTGATCTCGACGCCGATGCCCGGGCGCACCGAAGGCAGGGTCTCGCCGGCCAGGCGCAGGCACTCGCCGGCGAAGAACTTGAAGATCTGGCCGGCGCGCGCGACTTCACCGATGCCTTCGGCGCGGGTCTTGCCTTCTTCGCGCGCCAGCAGCGTGCCGAGCTCTTCCTTGCGCGCGAGGATCTCGCTGCCGATCTTGTCGAGCGCGTCGTGGCGGGCCTGGATGCCCGAGGTGCTCCAGGCCGGGAAGGCCGCCGTGGCAGCGGCGACGGCGGCGTCCACCTCGCTGGCATCGCCCTGCGCGTACTCGCCGATCACGTCGGTCAGGTTGCTGGGGTTGACGTTGAGGCTGTAGCTGTTGCCAGCGACCCACTCGCCATGGATCAGGTTGTTGAATTGGGACATGGCTTCTTTCAACGGGCCCAGCGCAGGACCAGCGGGTCGAGGCGCCGTGCGATGTCGATGAGCTGGCGGCGCACTTCGGGGTGCAGCGGCGGCCAGGGCGCGCGCGGCGCCTCGCAGGCGATCACGCCGCCTTCCTTCATCAGCGCCTTGGCGGCCAAAAAGCCCGCCTGGCGGTTCTCGTGGTTGATCAGCGGCAGCCAGCGCTGGTACTGGGCGAACGCCGTGTCCTTGTCGCCCGCGCGGTGCGCTTCGATGATCGGGCGGATGCCGTCGGCAAAACCGCCGCCGGTCATCGCGCCCGTGGCGCCGGCCTCCAGGTCGGCCAGCAGCGTGATGGCTTCCTCGCCGTCCCACGGGCCTTCGATGGCCTCGCCGCCCAGCGCGATCAGCTCGCGCAGCTTGCTGGCGGCGCCGGCGGTTTCCATCTTGAAGTACGACACCTGCTCGATCTCCAGGGCCATGCGCGCAAGGAACGCCGGCGACAGCGGCGTGCCCGCGGCCGGCGCGTCCTGGACCATGATGGGAATGCCGATCGCATCCGACAGGCCCGCGAAGAAGCCGTAGACCTGCGTCTCGCTGAAGCGGAAAGTGGCGCCGTGGTACGGCGGCATGACCATGACCATGGCCGCGCCCATGTCCTGCGCGCGGCGGCTGCGCGCGGCGCAGATGGCGGTGCTGGTGTGCGTGGTCGTCACGATCACGGGCACGCGGCCCGCGACATGTTCGAGCACCAAGCGCGTCAGGACTTCGCGCTCGTCGTCGCCGAGCAGGAACTGCTCGGAGTAGTTGGCGAGGATGCACAGGCCATCGACGCCCGAGTCGATCATGAAGTCGACGCAGCGCTTCTGGCTCGCGAGGTCCAGCGTGCCGTCTTCGTGGAAGGTGGTCGGCACGACGGGGTAGATGCCGCGAAAGCGCGGGTTGGAGAGTCCAGGCATGGTGCGGCTCCTTACTCGATGATGTCGAACTGGTCGAGGTATTCGGTCTTGAGCGACAGGCCCAGACCGGGGACATCGTCCTGGAGCTGGATGAAGCCGTTCTCGGCGACGGGCTCGCCATCGAAGATGTACCAGAACAGCTCGTTGCCGACTTCCACGTCGAAGATCGGAAAGTACTCGGCCATGGGCGACGCCAGCGTGCTCATGGTCAGGTGGTAGTTGTGCATCTGGCCGGCATGCGGAATCACCGGCACCGAATAGGCCTCGCACAGCGCATTGATCTTGTGCGCGGCGGTGATGCCGCCGACGCGGTTGGTGTCGTACTGCACCACGCTCACGGCCTTCTTGTCGAGCAGCTGCTTGAAGCCGTAGAGACTGAATTCATGCTCACCGCCCGAGATCGGAATCGGGCCCATGGCGTTGAGCTCGGCGTAGCCGTCGATGTCGTCGGCGATCACGGGCTCCTCGAGCCAGCGCGGCTCGAACTTCTCGAGCTTGGGCAGCATGCGCTTGGCGTATTCGAGGTTCCAGCCCATGTAGCACTCGAGCATCAGGTCGGTGTCGTAGCCGATCACTTCGCGGATGGCTTCGACCGACTTGAGGTTCTCCGCCACGCCTTTTTGCAGGTGGGCCGGGCCGTAGCCGAAGCGCATCTTGAAGGCCTTGAACCCCTGGTCCAGGAACTTCTGCGCCTCGTCCTGCATTTCCTGGAGGTCGGTGCGGTAGAGCTTGGAGTAGTAGCAGGGGATCTTTTCCTTGGTGCGGCCACCGAGCAGCTTGAACACGGGCTTGTTCACGCTCTTGCCCAGGATGTCCCAGATCGCCAGGTCCACGGCCGAGATCGCCGCCATGGTCACGCCCTTGCGGCCCCAGGCGTGGGTGGCGCGGTACATGCGCTGCCACAGGTATTCGTAGTCCCAGGGGTCCTGGCCGATCACGAGCGGCGCCAGGTACTGGTCGATGATGGCCTTGGCGATACTCGGCGCCAGCGCCACGTTGCCGATGCCGACAATGCCGTCGTCGGTCTCGATCTCGACCACGGTCCACGAATGGAAGCGGAAGGTGCTCATGGACTCGGTGTTCGAATACACCAGGTCCATCGCGTTGGAGCAGAAATTGCCCTGCGGCGGGACGGTTTTGCCCTTCCACTGGAAGACACGGGCGCGAACGGATTGGATCTTCACAAAGACCTCCTCAAGCAACGGTGGAAAAGAGGCGGCAACCGCCGCCGGAAATGTCAGGCCGCGACCGCAGCCCCGGCGCGGTGCACGCTGCCCATGCGGCAGGCGATCAGGAACGCCTGCCAGGTGGCCTCGACGCTGGCCTTGCCCTGGCCCGCGATGTCGTAGGCCGTGCCGTGGGCCGGCGTGGTGATCGGAATCGGCAGCCCGCCCTGCACCGTGACGCCGCGCGAAAAGCCCAGCAGCTTGATCGCGATCTGGCCCTGGTCGTGGTACATGGTGACGATGGCCTGGTACTCGCCGGCCTGGGCTTTCAAAAAGATGGTGTCGGCCGGGAACGGGCCGTGGAACGGCGCCTCGGTCGGCCAGTCGCGCGCCTGCAGCGCGCGCACGGCCGGCGCGATGATGTCGATCTCTTCGCGCCCGCAGACACCGCCGTCGCCGCCGTGCGGGTTGAAGGCGGCCACCGCCACCTTGGGCGCCGCGACACCGCTGGCCAGCAGCGAACGGTAGATCAGCTCGGCCGCCTGCGCGATGCGCTCCTGGCTCAGGTAGCTGGCCACGTCCTTGAGCGGCACGTGCGAGGAAATGCGCGAGGTCCACAGGTCGCCCAGCGTGTTGAACTCGCAGAAATAGCCCTGCACGCCCAGGTATTCGGCGAAGTGGTGCAGTTCGTCCTCGTGGCGCATCCCGCCGATCTTCATCGCCTGCTTGTTCAGCGGCGCAAAGCAGATCGCATCGACCTCGCCGGCCAGGGCCGCGTCCATGCAGCGGTCGAGCACCTGCAGCACCGAGCGCCCGCCCGCCGCCTCGGCGCGGCTGCGGTGCACGTCGGCCGGCGGCCACGGTGTCGAGCGCCAGAAACGCCGGCAGTGCCTGGTCGCCGCGCTGGCGCACCGCGGCCAGCGTGTCGATGGCCGCGGTGGCCACCTGCACGCCCGCGATGCGCTGGCCTTCTTCCCAGAGCCAGCGGTCGCCGACCAGCACGATGTTGGCGTGCGCGGTGGCTTCGGGCTTGGCCAGCAGGCGCGCGATCAGTTCGGCGCCGATGCCGGCGGGGTCGCCCAGGGTCAGGGCGACGACGGGCTTGTCGGAATGGGGCATGGGTCAGTCGATCTTGATGTTGTTCTTGCGGATGATGTCGCCGTAGCGCTTGTATTCCGCGGCGTGGAAGGCCGCGAAATCGGCCTGCGTCATGGGCGTGAGCTCGGCGCCCACGGCTTCGAGGCGGGCCTTGGTTTCGGGCATCGCGAGCACCTTGTTGACCTCGTCGTGCACGCGCTGCTGCACAGGCTTGGGGGTGGAGGCCGGCATGTAGACGCCATACCAGGCGCCGATCTCGACCGCCGGGCAGGCCGGATTCGGCCATGGTCGGCACGTTGGGCAGCTGGGCGTTGCGCTTGGGCGTGGTGACGGCCAGCGCGCGCAGCTTGCCGTTCTTGATCTGGCCGATCACCGACGGCATGGTGTCGAAGCTCATCTGCACCTGGCCGCTGACCAGGTCGACCAGCGCCGCCGAGCTGCCCTTGTAGGGCACGTGCACGATGTCGATGCCGGCCGCGTCCTTGAACATTTCGGCCGCGATGTGCTGGGTGCTGCCGGTGCCGCTGCTGGCGTAGTTGATGCGGCCCGGCTCCTTCTTGGCCAGCGCCACGAGTTCCGGCACCGACTTGGCGGCCAGGCCGTTGCTGACGATCAGCACATTGGGCACTGTGCCAACGAAGGCCACCGGCACCAGGTCGCGGTTGTTGTCGTAGCCGAGCTTGAGCAGGTGCGGCGCAATGGCGTGGGCCGTGACCACGCCCATCACCAGCGTGTGGCCGTCGGTGGACTTGGCGGTGGCGTCGGCCGCCAGCGTGTTCGACACGCCGGGCTTGTTCTCCACGACAACTGCCTGCTTGAGCAGCGGGCCCGAGCCGGTCGGCCACGGCGCGCGCCATGGCGTCGGTGCCGCCGCCCGGCGCCGAGCCCACGAGCAGGCGCAGCGGCTTGTTGGGCCATTCCTGGGCCGCGGCCACGGTGCTTCCGAGGGCCAGCAGGCCGCCCGCCAGGGCGGCAACGAGTTGTCTTCATGGTGTGTCTCCGGTGTTATTGAAATAAGGACCAGCGCAGCGCATGGTAGGCAGGCCATTGATTTCGGTAAACTGAAAATAAACGATCAACCGATAACCTGAAGAAATCAATATGGGCTCCATCGACCGGCAGGATTCCACGCCCCAGCTGCTCAACCGGCTGCGCATGCGGCAGATCGCGCTGATGCTCGCGGTCGAGGAGCGCAAGACGCTGCGCGGCGCGGCCGGCCAGCTCGGGCTGAGCCAGCCGGCGGCGACCAAAATGCTGCACGAGCTGGAAAGCGCACTCGGCCAGCCGCTGTTCGACCGCGTGGGCCGGGGCCTGCAGCTCAACGCGGCGGGCGAGCGCGTGATGGGCTACTTCCGCGGCATCCGCGGCAGCATGGAAGCGCTCAACCGCGACCTGGGCGAGCTGCGCCTGGGCAGCGCCGGGCGCTTTGCGGTCGGCAGCATCATGGCGGCGTCCCCCGGCCGGCTGACCGAGGCGCTGGTCGGCCTGAAGGCGCAGTTTCCGCTGCTGGCCATCGAGATCGCGGTCGACACCAGCGACCGGCTGCTCGCGCAGCTGCACGAGGGCGTGCTGGAGGTGGTGATCGGGCGCCTGGTGGGCGACGCGGCGCAGGGCTGCGAGTTCCGCGCCATCGACGACGAGGGCCTGGCCGTGGTGGTCGGCAACCACCACCCGCTGGCCGGTCAGCGCCGCGTGGAATTTGCCGCGCTGCTGGCCTACCCGTGGATCCTGCAGCCCGCGGGCAGCCCGATGCGCGACGTCGTGGAGCGCGAATGCCGCGACCACCAGGCCCAGTTGCCGCGCGGCCTGGTCGAGACCGGCTCGATCCTCACCACCATCAACCTGATCCGCCGCTCCGAGATGGTCGCCGTGATCCCCGAGGCGGTGGCGCGGCGCGACGCGCAGCACCAGGTACTGAGCATCGTCGACTACCCGCTGCGGCAAACACTGGCGGCCTACGGCAGCATCGTGCGCCGCGACCGCCCGCCCAGCGGCGCGGCGCGGCGCTTTCTGGAGCTGCTGCACGGCTGACGCCCCGCCCTCACGCTCTCTTTTCAGGAGCTAAAAGCGCTTACCCCCTCAGCGTTACAGCCACTTTTGGCTTGTATTCCGTCAGGGCGCCGAAAGGTCGGGCGTATCCACCAGCGTGCTCGAGCGGCAGCCGGTGCAGTTCCTGCAGCAGCTCGCACAGCTGCTGCGCCGCCGCGTGCACCACCGCGGCGCCCTTGTCCGCGGTCGCGGCGGCGGCGTTGCCGGCGGCGCCGGCCCGGTGGTAGTCCTGCATCGCCCAGCCCAGCTTGGCGCTCTTGCCGTTGCCCAGCAGGGCGTATTTGTCAGACCGGTCCTGCGACGTGGAACGGAAGTGGCGCGCGTGCTCCATGCGCACGGTCTGCGGCGCCAGATGCAGCATCATCGAGGTCTCGATCTCGCCCGCGTGGATGCCAAAGCGGTGCTCCTCGGCGCTGAACTGCGCGCTCACCGCCGCGGGCAGCGGCAGGCTGAACCAGCTGGCGCTGTAGACCAGCAGGCCGCAGCGCTGGCGCAGCTCGCGCGCCACGATGTCCATCGCGCTGACCTGGCCGCCATGGCCGTTGAGCAGCAGCAGCTTCTTCACGCCGGCACGCGCCACGCAGGCGCCGAGCTCGGTCCACAGCGCGATCAGCGTGGCCGGCGTGAGCGTGAGCGTGCCGGCAAACGCCGTGTGCTCGGTGCTCAGGCCGACGTTCTGCGGCGGCAGGAACAGCGCCGGCAGCGCAGCCGGCAGCAGCGGCAGCGCGGCATCGACCACGCCCTGCAGCAGCGCTGCATCAACCGACAGCGGCAGGTGCGGCCCGTGCTGCTCGGTGGCGGCCACGGGCAGCACGGCCACGGTCTGCGCGGCCAGGCCGCTGGCCTGGGCGTCGGCGAAGTCGCGCGTGCTGAGGTCCGCCCAGAAGCGCGAAGGCAGGGACGAAGGCGGGGTTGGAGCGGTGGTCTGCGGCATGCCCGCCATGGTAGTCGCTACCATCGGTGCCACCACCCCCGCTGCCATGCCGCCATGACCCACGACCTGTTCCGCGACGACGCCTACCTGCGCGAGTGCAGCGCCCACATCACGGCCGTGCAGGCCGACGGCGCCATCGTGCTCGACCAGACGGTCTTCTACCCGCTCGGCGGCGGCCAGGCCGGCGACAGCGGCGCGCTGCTGCTGGCCGACGGCAGCCAGATCGCCATCGCCGACACGCGCAAGGGCAAGGACGGCGCCGGCCAGCCCACCCGCGCCATCTGGCATGTGCCCGCGCCGGGCCAGGAGGCCGCCGTGGCCGCGCTGCAGGCCGGCATGGCCGTCACCGCGCGCATCGACTGGGAGCGCCGCCACCGCCTGATGCGCCTGCACACCACCACGCACCTGCTGTGCCATTTGGTGCCGCAGTTGGTCAACGGCTGCTCGATCACGCCCGACTATGCGCGGCTCGACTTCGCCATGACCGACCCGCTCGACAAGGAACAGCTGAGCGCCGACATCGCGCGCCTGGTGGCGGCCGCGCACCCGCTCACGGTGGCGTCGATCAGCGACGAGGAACTCGACGCCAACCCGCAGCTGGTCAAGAGCATGAGCGTGCAGCCGCCGCGCGGGACCGGGCGCATCCGCACCATCCGCATTGGCGACGCCGCCAGCGGCGCGCTGATCGACCTGCAGCCCTGCGGCGGCACGCATGTGGCGAACACGGCCGAGATCGGCGCCGTCGTGGTCACCAAGATCGAGAAAAAAAGCGCTACCACCCGCAGGGTGGTGTTGGGGTTCGCCCCATGAGCGCAGCGCAGCGCGTTTTTTTCGGGGTGGACTCAGTTGCGCGCAGCGCAAGTGATGGCCGCACCAAAAAAAGCGCTACCACCCGCAGGGTGGTGTTGGGGTTCGCGCCGTGAGCGCAGCCCTTGCCGCCCGGAACCAAAGCGCGGGGCCGCGCTCCCACCAGGCGACCATGCCGCACCTCTTTCTGCTCCGCGTTCTTCCCCGCTTCCTCATCGCTCTTTTTTTAATAGCTGCAAGCGCTTTATGGACGGGCGCCAGCGCCCAATTTCTCTCCAAATCCGATGCCGGCGCCGTGGTGACCACGCCGCGCGTGCGCGCCGAGCTGGTGGCGCACGCGCCCGAGGGCGTGGCGCCGGGCGAGCCGCTGTGGCTGGGCCTGTTGATCACGCACGCGCCGGGCTGGCACACCTACTGGAAGAACCCGGGCGACTCGGGCCTGCCGACGGACCTGGCCTGGCAGCTGCCCGCCGGCCTGGACGCGGGCGAGATCGCCTGGCCGGTGCCGCAAAAGATCCGCATCGAGCACCTGGCCAACTACGGCTACGAGGACACGGTGCTGCTGCCGGTGCCGCTGCAGGTGGCCTCGGGCTTCCAGGCGCCGGCCGCGGGCGCAGGCAGCGTGGCCGTGCGCCTGCACGCCAGCTGGCTGGTGTGCAAGCGCGAATGCATTCCCGAAGAAGGCGACTTCAGCCTGCAGCTGCCGGTGCGCGGCTCCACGGCGCTGCACGCAGCGGCCTTTGGCGCGGCCCTGGCGGCCCAGCCGCAGGCGCTGGCCAACGGCAGCACGGCGCGCGTGGACGGCGAACGCCTGCAGATCCGCGTGCCCGGCCTGCCCGCAGGCCGTGCAGGGGCAGACGCTGCAGCTGTTCCCCGAAGCGCCTGCGGTGCTCGAACACGCGGCCGAATCGGGCAGCGGCTGGACGCAGCAGTGGCAGGGCGGCGTCTGGACCGCCAGCGTGCCGCTGTCGGCCGAGCGCGGGCCGAGCCTGGCGCAGCTGCCGCTGGTGCTGGCGCTGCCGCAGCAGGCGGCGTCCGCAGGCGGCGCGCGCGCCTGGCGCACGGTGGCGGCGGTGGACGGCGCCTGGACTGCCGCCGCACCCGGCGCCGGCGTGTCGCCCGCGCTGGCCGCGGCGCTGGAGGCCAACCGCAGCGCCGCGGCCGGCAGCGCACCCGGGCCTGCGCCGCGCCCGGCCAGCGCCGGCGCGCTGTGGACGGCGCTGCTGGGCGGCCTGCTCGGCGGGCTGATCCTCAACCTCATGCCCTGCGTGTTCCCGGTGCTGGCGATCAAGGTGATCGGTTTCGCCCGGCACGGCGGCAACCGGCGCGTGCACCGGCAGGCGGGGCTGGCCTACACCGCGGGCGTGGTGCTGTCGTTCCTGGCGCTCGGCGGCCTGCTGTTGGGCCTGCGCGCGGCCGGCGAGCAGCTGGGCTGGGGCTTTCAGCTGCAGTCGCCCGCCGTGGTGGCGGCGCTGGCGGCGCTGTTCACCGTGATCGGCCTGAACCTGGCCGGCGTGTTCGAGTTCGGCCAGTTCGCGCCCGGGCGCCTGGCGGCGCTGCAGGCGCGCCACCCGGCGGCCGACGCCTTCCTGTCGGGCATGCTGGCCGTGGCCATCGCCTCGCCGTGCACCGCGCCGTTCATGGGCGCCTCGCTCGGCTTCGCGATCGACATGCCGGTGGCGCAGGCGCTGCTGGTGTTTGCCGCCCTGGGCGTGGGCATGGCGCTGCCGTATCTGGCCGCCAGCTGGGTGCCGGCCGTCGCGGGCTGGCTGCCGCGCCCCGGGCGCGTGGATGGACACTTTCCGCCGCGGCATGGCCTTTCCGATGTTTGCCACCGTGGCCTGGCTGGTCTGGGTGCTGGGCCAGCAAAGCGGCATCGACGGCGCCGGCGCGCTGCTGGCGCTGCTGGTGGCGGGCAGCGCCGTGGTCTGGGCGCTCACGCTGCGCGGGCGCACGCGCTGGGCGGTTGCTTCTGTTTTGATAGCTGCCGGCGCATGGCTGGCCAGCGCCATCGGCCCCAACATCACCCAACCCGCGAACCTGGGCGCGCTCGCCGCCGCGCCGGCAGCGGCCGACCCAAGCTGGCAGCCCTGGTCGGCCGAGCGCGTGGCCGAGCTGCAGGCCGCGGGCCGGCCGGTGTTCGTCGACTTCACCGCGGCCTGGTGCGTGACCTGCCAGTACAACAAGCGCACCACGCTGGCCAACGCCGAGGTGCAGGCCGACTTTGCGGCGCGCAACGTGGCGCTGCTGCGCGCCGACTGGACGCGCCGCGACCCGGCCATCACCGCCGCGCTGGCGCAACTGGGGCGCAGCGGCGTGCCGGTCTATGTGCTGCACGCGCCCGGCCGCGCGCCCGTGGTGATGACGGAAATCCTCAGCACGTCCGAAGTGCGTGGCGCCCTGGCCGCGCTGTAACCCTGATCCCCTCCAGAACACCCGCCATGACCGACGAAGCCCGCACCATCGCCGCCATCCTGCAGAGCACCCGCACCATCGCCGTGGTCGGCCTCTCGCCCCGGCCCGAGCGCGACAGCCACCACGTGGCCCAATACCTGCAGCAGCAGGGCTACCGCATCGTGCCGGTGAACCCGATGGCCGCGGGGCAGAGCATCCTCGGCGAGCCCTGCTGGCCGAGCCTGACCGAGGCCGCGCGCCACCACCGCATCGACCTGGTGGACGTGTTCCGCAACAGCGCCGAGGTGCCACCGATTGCCGACGAAGCCATTGCCGTGGGCGCCCGCGCGCTGTGGCTGCAGCTGGGCGTGCGCCACGACGGCGCGGCCGCACGCGCTCGCGCCGCCGGCCTGCAGGTGGTGCAAGACCACTGCACGCTGGTCGAGCACCAGCGCCTGGTGGCGCAGGGAACGCTGCCCGGCGCCGCACAGCCGGGCTGAGCGCGCGCGTGGGCGACAATCGGGCCCATGAGCTTCGCACCCTTGACCAACGACACCTTCCTGCGTGCCTGCCGGCGCCAGGCCACCGACTACACCCCGCTGTGGCTGATGCGCCAGGCCGGCCGCTACCTGCCCGAATACAAGGCCACGCGCGCGCGCGCCGGCAGCTTCATGGGGCTGGCGACGAACGTCGACTACGCGACCGAGGTGACGCTGCAGCCGCTCGAGCGCTTTCCGCTCGACGCCGCCATCCTGTTCAGCGACATCCTCACGGTGCCCGACGCCATGGGCCTGGGCCTGACCTTTGCCGAGGGCGAGGGCCCGCGCTTTGCGCGCACCGTGCGCACCGAGGCCGACGTGGCCCAGCTGGCCGTGCCCGACATGGACAAGCTGCGCTATGTGTTCAGCGCCGTCACCTCGATCCGCAAGGCGCTGCACGGGCGCGTGCCGCTGATCGGTTTCTCGGGCAGCCCCTGGACGCTGGCCTGCTACATGGTCGAAGGCAAGGGCAGCGACGACTACCGCACGGTCAAGAGCCTGATGTACAGCCGCCCCGACCTGATGCACCGCATCCTGGCGGTCAACGCCGACGCCGTGGCGCAGTACCTCAACGCGCAGATCGACGCCGGCGCGCAGGCCGTGATGGTGTTCGACAGCTGGGGCGGCGTGCTGGCCGACGGCGCCTTCCAGGAGTTCAGCCTGGAGTACACGCGGCGCGTGGTGGAGCAGTTGAAGCGCACCGGCCCCGACGGCCAGGACGTGCCGCGCATCGTCTTCACCAAGGGCGGCGCGCTGTGGCTTGAAGAGATGAACGCGCTGGACTGCGAAGTGCTGGGTCTGGACTGGACCGCGAACCTGGCCAAGGCGCGCGCGCTCGTTGGCGGCCAGGTGGGCGGCCCGGGCAAGGCGCTGCAGGGCAACATCGACCCCAACGTGCTGTTTGCGCCGCCCGCGCAGATCGCCGGGCAGGTGCGCAAGGTGCTGCAAAGCTTCGGCGCGCCGCACACCGACCGCACCACCACCGGTCCGACGCACATCTTCAACCTCGGCCACGGCATCAGCCAGTTCACCCCGCCCGAGCACGTCAGCGCCCTGGTCGAAGCCGTGCACAGCCAGTCGCGCGCGATGCGCCGGGCCTGACGGCGGGCGCCGTGGCGCGGGGTTATGCACAAAATCGCCATGCCCTCCTGCACTCCCAGGACGGGGCACGGCGCCCAGAGTCCTGGCATCCGCGGCACCACAACACGCGTAAGTGATTGATTTATATAGACCACTGCAACTGCCTGTTGCACAGGCAAAGTGGGCGCAACCCGCGCCGGCACAGCTTCGCGGGCCTGCGACACCCGGATATCAACAAAGTTATCCACAGAAAATCTGGACAACCTTTGAAATCCCAAGCAGGCCAAGCACTTGCGCGGAACTTTGAAAAAATCCCGCAGGTTCGGTCGGTGCCCCGGAACAGCCCGTGCGACTTATGCACACCCCGCGTTGGTGCGGCGCAGCATCTGTATCGGCGATTGGCAAATGCAATAAACAACTGAAAGTCATTGATTTTTAATGGTTTTTCCCAGTTTCTCTTTCGCCATGGATGCCCTACCGGGCCTTCCCAGCACGCACACGCAGCCAATAGCTGCCACGATGTCAACAAAGTTATCCACAGAAAATGTGAGCGCTGTGCCAAAACACGCGAAATCAAGGACTTAGATTCCCCTCTCGCATGCCATCGGCCCCGCGCCCTGCCACCTTGACCTCTTCCTGCCCCGCCCCTTCGGCCACCGTGCTGGTTGCCGTGCACACGCCGGCGCACAGCGCGCTGGGCGATCTGCTCAGCTACGCCAGTGCCCAGCCGCTGGCGCCGGGCACGCTCGTGCGCGTGCCGCTGGGCCAGCGCGAAGTGCTGGGCGTGGTGTGGGATGGCACGGCCGACCTGCCTCCCGGCATGGTGGCGCGCCCCGTTGCCGGCGTGCTCGGCGGCATTGCGCCGCTCGACGCGCACTGGCGCCGCCTGGTGGCCTTTGCCGCGCGCTACTACCAGCGCAGCCTGGGCGAGATTGCGCTGTCGGCGCTGCCGCCGCAGCTGCGCGACCTCGATGCCGCGCAGCTGGCGCGGCGCCTGCGCCGGCCCACCGCGCCCCAGGCGGGCGCCGATGCCACGGCGTTGGTCGCACTGAGCGCAGAGCAGGAAAGCGCCCGGGCCCAGATCGCCGCGCAACCCGGCCCGTTCCTGCTGTTCGGCAGCACCGGCAGCGGCAAGACCGAGGTCTACCTGCGCTGCGTGCAGGAGGCCCTGGCCGCCGAGCCCCTGAACGGCATCCCGCCCCAGGCGCTGGTCATGGTGCCCGAGATCAACCTCACGCCCCAGCTCGAGGAGCGCTTCACCGCGCGCTTTGGCGCCGCCAGCGTGGTCTCGCTGCACAGCGGCATGACGAACCCGCAGCGCCTCAAAAGCTGGCTGGCCGCGCACAGCGGGCAGGCGCGGATCGTGCTGGGCACGCGCATGGCGGTGTTTGCGTCGATGCCGGGCCTGCAGCTGATCGTCGTCGACGAAGAGCACGACGCGAGCTACAAGCAGCAGGAAGGCGCGCGCTATTCCGCGCGCGACCTGGCCATCTGGCGCGCGCGCGAGCAGCGCGCCAAGGTCATCCTCGGCTCGGCCACGCCGTCGTTCGAGAGCTGGCACGCCAGCCGCCCGGCCACCGACGGGGACGCCGGCGGGCGCTACCTGCGCCTGCACATGCCCAGCCGCATCGGTGCCGGCACCGGCGCCGGCGCGCTGCCGGTGCTGCGCGTGGTCAACATGAAGCAGCAGCCGCGGCGCACGGTGTTCTCGGCGCCGCTGCTGGCCGCGCTGCAGGAACGCGTCGAGCGCGGCGAGCAGTGCATGGTGCTGCTCAACCGGCGCGGCTACGCCCCGGTGCTGCACTGCGCCGACTGCGACTGGAAGAGCGACTGCCCACACTGCAGCGCGCACCAGGTGTTCCACAAGATCGACCGCACGCTGCGCTGCCACCACTGCGGCCACACCGTGCGCGTGCCGCGCGGCTGCCCCGGCTGCGGCAGCCCCGACATCGCCGCCATCGGCCACGGCACCGAGCAGCTCGAAGAGCAGCTCTCGGCGCTGCTCGCCGGCGTGCGGCGCCCCGACGGCACGCCCGCACGCGTGGCGCGCATCGACGCCGACACCACGCGGCTCAAGGGCGCGCTCGAGGCGCAGCTGGCGCAGGTGCACTCGGGCCAGATCGATGTGCTGGTCGGCACGCAGATGGTCGCCAAGGGCCACGACTTTCGCCGCATCACGCTGGTGGCCGCCGTGCAGCCCGACGGCGCGCTGTTCTCGAGCGACTTTCGCGCGCCCGAGCGCCTGTTTGCGCTCCTGATGCAGGCCAGCGGCCGCGCCGGGCGCGACGCGCAGTACGTCGCAAGCCAGGGCAGCCGCAGCGAGATGTGGCTGCAGACCTTCCACCCGGAGCACGCCATCGTCGCCGCGCTGCGCCAGCACGACTACCCGGCCTTTGCCGCGCAGCAGTTGCAAGAGCGCCGCGACGCCGCCATGCCGCCGTTCGCCTTCCAGGCACTGGTGCGCGCCGACGCGCGCACGCAGGAAGTGGCGCAGGGCTTTCTGCAGGCCGCCAGCCAAGCGGCCAGCCACCACGCGCTGCCGGGCCTGGAGCACGTCACGCTGTACCCGCCCGTGCCGCTCACCATCCAGCGCGTGGCCAATGTCGAGCGCGCGCAAATGCTGCTCGAATCGCCGTCGCGCACCGCCCTGCAGCGCTTCCTGGCCGCCTGGCAGCCCGTGCTGCACGCCACGCGCAGCCAGCCCGAGCACAAGGGGCTGGTGCGCTGGCTGGTCGATGTGGACCCGCTGGCGATTTGAGGTGTTTTTGGCGCAAACGCTTTCTGCACAAGCGCTTGAAGCTATCAATTTAAAAGCAAACCCGGACATCAAGGCGTGGCTGCCACGCGCCCTGGCGGTTGGCTCAGCCCGAAGCGCCACCCCGCCGCGCGGCCTCGATCGCGGCAATGTCGATCTTTCGCATGGTCATCATGGCGTCGAACGCGCGCTGGGCCGCCGCCCGGTCGGGGTCCGATATCGCCGCAAGCAGGGCGCGCGGGGTGATCTGCCACGACAGCCCCCACCGGTCCTTGCACCAGCCGCACTCGCTTTCCTGGCCGCCGTTGCCGACGACCGCGTTCCACAAGCGGTCGGTTTCGGCCTGGTCGTCGGTCGCGATCTGGAACGAGAACGCCTCGCTGTGCTTGAACTGCGGGCCGCCATTGAGCCCAATGCACGGGATGCCGGCCACGGTGAACTCGACCGTGAGGACCTCCCCTTGCTTGCCGGCGGGGTAGTCGCCCGGCGCGCGGTGGATGGTACCGACCGCGCTGTCGGGGAAGGTCTCGGCATAGAAGTTTGCGGCGTCCACGGCAGTGCCGTCGAACCACAGGCAGATCGTGTTCTTGTGGGCCATTTCGTTTCTCCTGAAGACGTGAAGATTCCGGTAGCGCTGCATGCCCGTTGGTCTGGCGCCGACCTCGGCGGCAGACCGGCTGGGCTTGGCAAGCCTCGGCACCGGCCACGCCGAGCCGCCGCCACCGGTTCAGCGGGCCACCACCGGCGTCTCGGTGTGCATGGCACAGCGCCAGCCGCGGTCGGTCCAGACCCAGGTCGAGGTGTCGTGCATTTCCTGCTGCGTGGTGCCGCCGTCCTGGCCGCGCGGCGCGATGCCCTGCTTGACGCGGTAGGACAGGATCGCCGTGGCGTCGTTCGGAAACACGACCTCCATGTCGCTGAATTCGAACGACTTGACCACCATCGAGCCGTGCTCCGCCATCTTCCGGTAGCCCGCATGGTCGAACTTCATCGCGCCGTGCGCGCTGACCATGAGCGCCGGCTCGCAGAGCAGGTTCAACGCCACATCGGTCTTCTGGTCCACCATCGACTGCCAGAACTTTGTCTCGAGGTCGATCAGGGTCGCGCTGGGGGTCTGCATGCCGGTCTCCTGGCGATGAGAGGGTTCCCATCGTCCTGGTTGCGGGCGCTGGCGTCAACCGGGCTGCGCTGGTGAGGTTGTACGACCTTTCCCACTCCTGTGCGCCGCGGGTGGTGCGGCGTTCGCTCACGTCCAACGCGTGGCAGACCCGGTGCCTTGGCTGGCAGATGTGGATCCGTTGGAGATTCATAGTGTTTTAGGGCTCTGGCCATTGCTGTGCCAGCGCCAGCAGCTATCAATTTGAGAACGGCTGCAGAGCCGCGGCGCTGCTGGAACGTCTGAGTGGCGCACCATCCCCCGGCCCGAACCGTAAAACCAGCGGCGGAACCGCATTCGCGACCGGGCACCAGACCCGGCTGGATCTTGGACACACATCACGCACCGCTTCTCCTCATGCGCTGCTGCCACCAGCAGATCAATCGGCGTGGCAGAGACGCCGCGCGACCACAGCAATGACCGCTGTGCCGGAGCGCAGCGATAAAGGCACCCGCAAGCTTGACGCAAAAGACGCAGCGTCCCGGACAGCCGGCGAGCGCTTCACTGAGCAGTGCGCCCGCGCCGCGCACCGCCGGCTACGGCGACTTGGCTGAGCAACCAAGACCGAAACAGACCCGTCATCGGCGAGTCTTCCTGGGCTCGAGGAACGCACAGGTAGTAGCCCCGTCCGGTCGATATGCCCGCTGCAAGGGGCATCACGATCTTGCCCTCCTGGAGTTCGCGCTCAACCAGGCATCGCTGAACGACAGCGATGCCCATATTGGCCACGACCCCCTCCACCAGGCCGGCCGCGAGATCGAAACCTGCGACCAGCTTGATGCGGCGCGCGTCCACCCCCTGCGACGCACACCACAGCGCCCAGTTACCCGGATAACCTGAGTGGTACAGCAGAGGAAAGCGCAGGACATCCTCGCACGTGCGGATGCGGCTGGCCACGCTGGGATGGCAAATGGGAACGATCTCGCGTCCGATGATGTAGGTGGCGCGTATGTGGCGAGGCCACCGGTTTTTTGCGCTGGTCCGCGCGATCAGCCAGCAATCCACGTCATCCCGGAGCATGTCGTCGCTCTTCCAGTAGGGCTGGAAAAGAAGTTGAACGCCGGGATGCTCTTCATACAGAGACGGCAGCCTCGGCACGAGCCAGCGCATGCTCAGCGTAGGGATTGCACTGACGCGCAGCACCGACCCATTTGCGGGCGCAGCAGCCGGCACAGCCGACTCCAGCGCGGAGAGAGCCGGCTGCACTTGGGTGTAGTAGTTTTTCCCGGCCTCCGTGGCGGTCACGCCAGAGGCAGCACGCTCGAGCAGCGCCATCCCCAGGCGCGCTTCCAGGCGCAGAACGGACCGGCTCACGGCCCCTTGCGTCACGCAGAGCCGCAACGCGGCCTTGGAGAAACCACCGGTCTCCACCACGGCAACAAAGGCGTGCAGCTCGGGCAGGGACGGGGATCGAAAACGCATAGTCATTACATTCTGTCATAGGCAAGTGCCCAACTGTCGATGGACACCCGTCCCCCTGCACTGCACATTCACGCCAGTTCAGTTCCCGGCTGCTTCTGCGACCACAGGCGCAGTGCCCGGATATGCCGGCAGAGACGATTCAAGGAAAAAAATGAGCGTGAACCCACAAGCCACAAAAATTCTCTCGCACTGGGCGGCGACGGTACCCGCGCAGTGGGCGCCATCGACACTGCGCATCGCCGAGCACTCTCTGGAGGACACCATTGCAGCAATGGTCGCGGGCGCTGGCGACCGCGTTGCAGCGTCCGTCAGGCGGGGGCTGGGTTCCGGGGCAGGGTCCGTTCCCGTCATTGGCAGTACGCAGGGGCTGTGCGCGCCCTTGAGCGCGCTGGCCAACGGAACCGCGGCGCATGCAAGAGAGCTCGACGAGATGTTTTTCGTTGCCGGAAGCCATTTTGGCTGCGCCGTCATCCCCGCAATCCTCGCGCAGGCCTGGGAGATCGATGCTTCGTTAGACCAGGTGTTGGATGCGATCGTCGTCGGCAGCGAAGTGATGGCCCGGATCGGCATCGCCATGAACAGGGCGCATTTCGAAAAAGGCTGGCACGGCACACAAACCATCGGCGTGCTGGCCGCAGCAGCGGCATGCGCAAGACTGCGGGGGCTGGACAGCGACCAGACGGCGCATGCGCTCAGCTTGGCGGTTTCCATGGCCGCGGGACCCAAGGTTCAGTTCGGCACCGACGCCAAGCCGATGCATGCCGGACTTGCCGCACAGGGCGGGGTCCTGGCCGCCTCATTGGCCGCAGCGGGCGTGACCGGCAGCACCGTGGCCCTGGAAGGCCCGCACGGCTTTGGCGCGCTGTACGCGGGCCACACAACGCCCGACTGGTCCGCTGCAACCAGCGTTCAGAACGAAGCGCTCGCCATCGAAAGCCACGGGTTCGCATTCAAGCTTTACCCGAACTGCGCATCAACACACCGGTGCCTGGACGCCCTGCAATCTCTTGTGGCAGAGCACGGATTCGCTGCCGATGAGGTCGCCCGCATCGAGACACTGGTAGGCCGGGTCAACATGGTGAACCTCAGGCACGCAGAGCCCCGGGATGCGCGGGAGGCGATGTTCTCGATGCAGTACGCCGTTGCGACCCTGCTTCGGTACGGCACTGTGGAACTCGCCGACTTCACGCCGCAGGCTGTGCACGATGCCGAAACCCGGCGGTATATGCCCATCGTCGAGATGCGGCTGGACCCCAAGGCTGAAAGCGGCACGGAAACCGCGACCAATCTGTTGCCACACACCACGGTCGTGACCTTGAAGGACGGCCGGCGCCTGGAGCGCGCGCTGCAGCACGCCAAAGGGTCGTTGGCGAATCCTTTCTCTGCGCTGGAGCGGCAAGCAAAGTTTGACCAGTGCACGGCCGGCATTGCGCCCGCAGAGAGCCTCGGTCAAGTGCGCCAGATCCTGGCCGCTCCGCAGGGCATCCCGGTTCGCCGCTTGCTCGGGCTGCTGCAGTTCGAGGCCCACGTCGATGACGGAGAGCGTTTTCGCCGCACCGCCGGGTGCAAGCCCTGAATTTCCACCACCCGCTGCACACGCAGATTCTTCAGACCCATTAGAGGAGACACCACCATGAACGCTATCGCCAGCCGACGAAAATTCGGCGTAGTCGCCATCACATCGGCACTGTTGCTTGCCTTCACGCACGTCGCGGGCGCTGCCCAATGGCCCGAAAAACCCATCACGATCATTGTTCCGTCGAGTGCCGGCGGATCGCTCGACACCAACGTGCGCCGCATGTTGGAGGAAGCGGGAAAGATCCTCGGCCAGCCGTTTGTTGTTGAAAATCGCGCCGGCGCCGGCGGGGCGTTGGCGATGCAGGCACTGGCGCGCGCCAAACCCGACGGCTATACCCTGAGCCTTGGAAACACCGCGTCCCTGGCCATCACACCGACGCTGATCCGAAAAGCAGGTTACGACCCGATGAAGGATTTCGAGTTCGTCGGACGTTTCACAAGCCAGCCCAACCTCCTCGTGGTTCGCGCCGATCAGCCGTACAAGACAGTGGCCGAGCTGACCAAGTACGCCAAGGCCAACCCTGGAAAATTGTCGATGGGCTCTCAGGGCAACGGCAGCAGCGGCCACCTGAGCGGTGAGCTGTACAAGAAGCTCGCCAGCGTCGAATTCGTCCATGTGCCCTACCGCGGCGGCGTGCAGGCGGTGCAGGATCTGATCGGTGGCAGCCTGGACTTCCTGTTCGAAAATCTCGCCACGGTCGAAAACCATGTCGCTACCGGCAAGGTCCGCGCCTTGGCCGTCACATCGCAGAAGCGCAACGCCCGCTTTCCAGACGTGCCCACCATGCAAGAGCTGGGCATCTCCGGTTACGAAATAAACGCGTGGTCTGGCGTGATCGCCCCCGCCGGCACCCCCAAACCCGTCATTGACAGACTCAACGCCGCCATGAGCGCTGCACTGCAGGTGCCTGCAGTGAGAAGCCAGATCGTCGAACGTGGCGGCGTCATCGAAGGAGGAACGCCTAGCGCCTTCAAGTCCTTCGCGTGGGAAGAGCAGGTGAAGTGGCGCACGCTCATCAGGAGCATTGACGGCCTGATCGACGACGCCAACCGCTGAGCGTCCCCACAAGCCCTGCCCCCAGCCAGGCTGTTTGCCTGGCCTCTTTTGTTCACTCGAAGAAATGCGCCATGACTTTCCCTGATTGCCCCTCCGCCCTGTCTGACCTGGGCGCTCTGCGGCCGATGGCGCAAGAGCTGATGGCCATCCGCCATGAACTCCACAGGTATCCGGAACTGGCCTTCGAAGAACACCGGACCTCTGGCTTCGTTGCGAAAAAGCTGGAGGAATGGGGCTATCTGGTCACAAGGGGTGTGGGCGGCACCGGCCTGGTCGGCACCCTCAAGGTGGGAGACGGGTCCCGCTCCATCGGGCTGAGGGCCGACATGGATGCCCTCCCGATCGAAGAAAAGACCGACCTGGCGTACGCCAGCTGCCATGCCGGCGTGATGCACGCCTGCGGCCACGATGGCCATACGGCAATGCTGCTGGGCGCTGCGCGGCACCTCTCGCAGACGCGCAACTTCTCGGGCACGCTGCACCTCATCTTTCAGCCCGCGGAAGAAAAAGGCTTCGACAGCGGCGCGAAGGCCATGGTATCGGACGGTTTATTCGAGCGCTTTCCGTGCGACTACGTGTTCGCGCTGCACAACCATCCCGGCGCCGCGCAAGGAACTCTCCTGTGGCGCACCGGCGCCTTCATGGCGGCTGGAGACCGGGTGTTTGTCAAGGTTCAGGGTGTGGGCGGCCATGCCGCCCGGCCGCATCTCACGGTCGACCCCGTGGTCGCGGCCGCGGCCATCGTCATGGGCCTGCAAACTGTCGTTGCGCGCAACATCGATCCGGGCGATTCGGCGGTCGTGACGGTGGGCCGGCTGCGCGCCGGCGACGCGGTCAACGTGATTCCGCAGCACGCCGATATCGGCATCAGCGTCCGCAGCTTTTCCACTGCCGTGCGGGCACGCCTCAAAGAGCGCATTGTCAAAATGGTCCACGCCACGGCGGAGGCCTTCGGCGCACAGGTGGAGATCAACTATGTCGAGGGCTACCCCGTGCTGTGCAACGCGCAGGCCGCCTGCGAGTTGGCTAGCGAGGCCGCGCACGCCGTTGTCGGCGCTGAAAACGCGGTTGCTGACTTTGCGCCCATCATGGGCAGCGAAGACTTCGCCTACATGCTGCAAGCCTGCCCGGGTGCGCTGATCCGGTTGGGCAACGGCACAGGCAGCGCGGGGCTGCACACGCCGACCTATGACTTCAACGACAGCAATCTTGTCGTCGGCGCGGCTTTCTTCAGCCGCCTTGCCGAGCACTATTTGAATGGGCGCCCGTCGGCACCCTGACACACGCGCGGCGCTGGCCGCTGGGCGCATGCCGCATGCTTACTTGTAGAACGCCTCGACCTTCCCCTTGAGCGTGATCAGCAGCGGGCGGCCCTTGCGGTCGCGCGTCTTGCCGGCGGGGACCTTGACCCAGCCTTCGCTGACGCAGTATTCCTCGACGTCGAAGCGTTCCTTGTCGTTGAAACGGATGCCGATGTCGTGCTCGAACACGGCGGCGACGTGGTGCGGGCTGCTCGGGTCGGCGGCCAGGTGGTCTGGGAGGGCGGGACGGGTTTGCGCTTCGGTCATGGCTTGCTGTTTCGCTGAACGTGGAAAAGCCCCGATTTTCCCGGATTTGGCGCGGCCTTCGGCGCAGGCCGGGGCGGCGCCGTGCGCGCGCCGAAGAATTTGGGTGTTTTTGGCCTCAAACGCTGATGGGGCAAGCGCAACCAGCTATCAAAAGCGAAGTCTTCAGGTCAGCAGCGCGACGGCGCCCGAAAAGCTCAGGAACGCCAGCGCCGTCGACACCAGGATGATGCGCGCGATGCGCCCGTTGTGGGCGCCGAAGCGCTCGGCCAGCAGCGAGACGTTGCTGGCGCTGGGCAGCGCGGCCAGCAGCACCAGCGCGGTGAGCGCGAACGGCGACAGCGGCACGCCCACGGCGATCGCGGCCTGGCCGACGCAGCCACACCAGCAGCGGGTGCAGCAGCAGCTTGGCCAGCGCGATGGGCACGTAGTCGCGCACCGGCACATTCTCGTGCTGGTTCATCTGCGAGCGCGCCAGCACCGCGCCGATGGTGAACAGCGCCACGGGCGAGGCGGCGTCGGCCAGCATGGCGACGGTCTTGTCGAGCGGGCCGGGCAGCGTGAAGCGCAGCGCCGACGCCAGCGCGCCGAGCGCGATCGACCACGGCATCGGGTTGGTGGCCATGCCGCGCAAGCGCATGGCGCAGCGCCACCGCCATGCCGTGCGTGCCGGCCGCGTCGAGCCGCGACAGCGCCACGCACAGCGAACTGGTGATGAGCATGTCCACCGCAATCGTCAGGATCGCCGGGCCCGCCACCTGCGCGCCCAGCAGCGCGACGAGCAGCGGCACGCCCATGAAGCCGGTGTTCGGAAAGGCGGCGACCAGCGCGCCGAAGGCGGCGTCGTTCCAGCCCATGCGCGGCCCGCGCGTGGCCAGCACGGTGCCCGCCACCATCAGCAGTGCGCACAGCACATAGACGCCGGCCACGGCCGGGTCGAGCAGCTGCGCGATCGGCGTGCTGGCGCCGAAGCGGTACAGCAGGCAGGGCAGCGCGAAGTACAGCACGAAGGCGTTGAGCCCCGGAATGGCCGCCTGCGGCAGCAGCCGGCCGCGCGCGGCGAGGTAGCCGCAGAGCACCAAAGCGAAGAAAGGAAAGGTAACAAGCAGGACGGACAGCACGGCGCACATTCTGTCAGGCGCCCTGCCAGTGCCGCGCTCCACACTGTGAAATCTCTGCCGATACATACCGACACGCCACGGCCGGGCACGCGCAGCCCGCTCTGTATCATTGCGCGCTCACCCTCCGGCTCCCGTTCTCTCTCCATTCCCACCGCCCATGTCTGCAGGTCTCAACCTCGCCCAGCTCCAGGCTGTCCATTACACGGACGGCCCCTGCCTCGTGCTCGCCGGCGCGGGCTCGGGCAAGACGCGCGTGATCACGCACAAGATCGCGCACATGATCGAGCGCGGCATGGAGCCCAAGCGCATCGCTGCCATCACCTTCACCAACAAGGCCGCCGCCGAAATGCGCGAGCGCGCCAAGGGGCTGATCGGCCGCCAGGCCAAGGACGTGCTGATCTGCACCTTCCACTCGCTGGGCGTGCGCATGGTGCGCGAGGACGGCAAGGTGCTGGGCCTCAAGCCCCAGTTCAGCATCCTCGACCAGGACGACGTGACCAGCATCCTGAAAGACGCGGCCGGCGGCACCACCGACTCGGCCACCGCGCGCCAGTGGCAGTGGACCATCAGCCTGTGGAAGAACATGGGCATGAACGCGCAGGAAGCGCTGGCCCAGGCCAAGGACGACAGCGAGCGCAGCATCGCCACCATCATGGCGCGCTACGAAGAGCGGCTGACGGCCTACCAGAGCGTCGACTTCGACGACCTGATCAGCCTGCCGCTCAAGCTGCTGCGCGACTTCCCCGAGGTGCGCGCCAAGTGGCAGGCGCTGCTGGGCCATGTGCTGGTCGACGAATACCAGGACACCAACGCCACGCAGTACGACCTGCTGAAACTTTTGGTGGGCGAGCGTGGCCATTTCACTGCCGTGGGCGACGACGACCAGCGCATCTACGGCTGGCGCGGCGCGACGCTCGACAACCTGAAGAAATTGCCGGTCGACTTTCCGAAGCTCCAGGTCATCAAGCTCGAGCAGAACTACCGCTCCACATCGGCCATCCTGCGCGCGGCCAACAACGTGATCGGCCCGAACCCCAAGCTGTTCCCGAAGACGCTGTTCAGCGAACTCGGCGAGGGCGAGCCGGTGCGCGTGGTCGATGCCGACAGCGAAGAGCACGAGGCCGACCGCGCCGTCGCGCGCATCCTGGGCCTGCGCGCCGCGGCCAACCCGCCGCCCGAGTGGCGCGGTTTTGCCGTGCTGTACCGCGCCAACCACCAGGCCAAGCCGTTCGAGAAGGCGCTGCGCCGCGCCAACATTCCCTACAAGGTCTCGGGCGGGCAGAGCTTTTTCGACCGCGCCGAAATCAAGGACCTGTGCGCCTGGTTCCGGCTGTGGATCAACTCCGACGACGACCCGGCGTTTCTGCGCTCGGTCGGCACGCCCAAGCGCGGCATCGGCCACCAGAGCCTGGCGCAGCTGGGCACCTTTGCCACGCAGCACAAGCTGAGCCTGTTCGCCGCGCTGTTCTCGCCGATGCTGCCGGCCGCGCTGCCGCGCCGCGCGCTCGACAGCCTGCTCGAATTCGGCCGCTATGTGAACGACCTCGAATACCGTGCGCGCCAGACGCTGGGCGCCGAGAACGCGCGCAGCTTCCTGGCTGAGTGGCTCAAGGAAATCGAATACGAGAAGTACCTGTACGACGGCGAAGACAGCGAGAAGGTCGCGGCCGCGCGCTGGACCAATGTGCTCGAGTTCTGCGACTGGATGGCGCAGCGCGCCGGCGGGCAGATCGACGACACGGCCGGCAGCGTGGTCACGAGCGAATCCAAGAGCCTGCTCGAGGTGGCGCAGACGATTGCGCTGCTGTCGACCATCAGCGAGCGCGAGAAGGACCAGGACATGGTCACGCTCTCGACGCTGCACGCCTCCAAGGGGCTCGAGTGGCCGCACGTCATCCTGGCCGGCGTGACCGAGGGCATGCTGCCGTTCAAGCTCGGCGACGACGAGGGCCGCCAGCAGAAGGTGACCGACGACATCGCGCAGCGCCTGCAGGAAGAGCGCCGCCTGATGTACGTGGGCATCACGCGCGCCCAGCGCACGCTGGCCGTGAGCTGGACGAAAAAGCGCAAGAAGGGCCGCGAGATGGTCGCCGCGCAGCCGAGCCGCTTCATCGCCGAGATGGCGCTGGACAAGACCACCGCGCGCGAAGACCCGCGCGAAAAACTGCGCGCGCTGCGCGCCGAGTTCGCTGCCAAGGCCCAGGCGACGAGCGCGGCCCAGGCCGCCTCCGCTGTCCTATGAAAATTGCAAATACTCTGATATTGATAGCTGCCTGCGCTTGCTCAGCAAGCGCCAGAGCCCAAAACGACCCCGAAACCCATACCGCCGCCGCGCCAGCCGCGAGCGCCTGTCCCGCGGCCGAAGACATGGACCAGCAGCACCTGCAGGGCCTGTGGCACACCGAGCTCGCCGGCGGCGGCGCGCTGCTGCGCCTGGGCCCGCACCCCGAACTGGCGGGCAGCGTGCGCGGCACGGTGGCGCGCGGCGACGCGACGGCGCTGGTCACCGGCGATGTGCACGAGGGCGCACTGGCGCTCGAAGAATCCACCGACGGCATCCACATCGCGGCCACCTGGAGCGGCGATGTGGTGGACGGCAGCTGTGGAAAGGAAATACGCGGAACATGGAACAACGTCACCCCCGAAACCACCCTGCCCTTCGTGCTGCGCAAGCAGGCCGCAGGGACCTGATGCGCGCCCCGCTCGCGGCGGCCCTGCTGTGGGCCGCGCTACCGGCCACGCCGGCGCTGGCCCAGGCCGTGCCCGCACGCGGCGACACCGCCTGGCAGCAGTGCGCAGCGCTGCAGCACGACCAGAATGCGCGCCTGGCCTGCTTCGACCAGTGGGCCGGCCAGCAGGCCGCGCCTGCCGCGGCCACACCGCCGGCGGCCGGCAGCGCCACAGCCGCATCGGCCAGCGCCTGGGCGCAGGGCAGCGCGGGCGCGCCCACCACGCCCACCGCGCCCGAAGCCGCCCCGGCGCCTGCGCCGCCGGTGGAGCTGCTGGTCGTCCAAGTGCCGCGCACCACGGGCTGCCGCGACGCGCAGTACAGCGAGCTCTCGCGCTTCTGGGAGCTCGAGCCGGGCACCGACTGCGGCACCTTCAGCTTCCGCGGCTACCGGCCCATCAGCGCGTCGGTGGCGGCGGCGAGCAACGTCAACCGCCTGCCCGGCTCAAGCGCCGAGGCCCACACGGCTGACACACCCATCGACTACCGGCGCACGGAAAACCGCATCCAGCTGTCGGTGCGCACCAAGATCGCCCAGGGCCTGCTCACGCAGGGCGACACCGAGCGCAAGGACTCGCTGTGGTTCGGCTACACCCAGCAGTCGTACTGGCAGCTGTTCAGCCCTGGCATTTCGCGGCCGTTCCGCACCACCGACCACGAGCCCGAAATCGTCTACGCCTACCCCAGCGACGTGCGCCTGCCCGGCGGCTGGCGCCTGCGCTACAGCGGCCTCGGGCTCGTGCACCAGTCCAACGGCCAGAGCCTGCCGCTGTCGCGCAGCTGGAACCGCGTCTACCTGATGGCCGGCATGGAACAGGGCCAGCGCTGGCGCGTGCAGGGGCGTATCTGGCACCGCCTGGCCGAGAGCGCCGCCAACGACGACAACCCCGACATTTCGGATTACATCGGCCGTGGCGAGCTGCAGGCGTTCTGGAACGTCAACCGCGAGAACACCGTGGGCGTCACGCTGCGCCACGCGCTCAAGCGCGAGGGGCGCGGCTCGGCGCGCCTGGAATGGCTGCAGACGCTGGGCAAGGGCTTGGGCGGCGGCAAGAGCAACCTGCGCCTGCACACGCAGCTGTTCAGCGGCTATGGCGACAGCCTGATCGACTACAACCGCCGGCGCACGGTGCTGAGCGTGGGGCTGAGCCTGGTCGACTTCTGAGCGCACTGCCTGGCGGCGGGCGGCAGCCCGCGGCCCGTGCGCGCAAGCGCGGCTTGAACCGCCGCGGCGCTGCCGACACAATGGCGTGCGCAGCGCCACGCAGGCCACGCTCGCGATAAGAGCCCGTTTCCTGGCGCATTCCCTGCCATCGCCGTGCGCCCGCGCCCGGACAATGCCGCTACAGAGGACACTCCATGGACATGCAATACCAGCTCAAGGCCGGCAGCTACTACCTGTACGACATGCGCGAGACGCCCAGCGCCGTCACGGGCGAGCGCCGCTTCAAGCTCAAGACCGACACCGTGGCCATTGCCTTTGACGCCCACACCGGCGAGGTCCACCAGCACGGCAGTCCGACGCGCATCCAGTCCTGGGCGCTCATGACACGGCGGCGCCTGCGCGCGGCCGGGGCGCAGCAGATGGCCAACGACATCGTCGTGGTGTCGGGCCCGCTGCCGGTCGAAGAAATCAACAAGTGCCTGTGGATCAGCGGCTACTGCCGGCGCATGCTCAAGCGCCTGGCCACGCTGCCGCACGGCAAGCTGCAGCGCAGCGCCGAGCCCTGGCGGCGCGCGGCCTGAGCCACCGCGCCCGGCCTCAAGCGCCGCCGCGGAACCCTTCGAGGGTGTCCGCCGCGCCGTCGTCTTCCTGCAGGTCTTCGGGCTCCACCTGCGGCGCCGCATGGCGCACGATGGTCACCGGCACCGGGCTCGCATGCGCCACGGCCTGCGACACCGAGCCCAGCAGCGCGCTGCTGACGGCGCCCTGGCCGCGCGCACCGACAAGCACCATGTCGCAGCCCGAGGTCTCGATCAGGTCCACCAGCGTGTGGCCCGGGTCGCCGATGCCGATCTCGGTGTCGCAGGGCACGCCCGCCGCATCGAGCAGCGCACGCGCCGAGGCCATCAGGTCGGCGCCCGCCTGCAGGCTGGCGCTGGCAATCAGGTCGGGGTCGCGCGACATGACCAACTCATACAGCGAGGCGGGCTCTTGCACATTGGCCAGCACGACGCTGGCGCGCAGGCCCTGCTGCAGCAGTTGCAGCGCGTGGCGCACCGCGTCCAGCGACAGCTCCGAGCCATCGACGGCAATCAGAATCTTGAGCATGGCAATTCCCTTTCTGGATGGTTCGGTCCAGTGTAGCGGCGCGCCTGGCGCGCAGCCCATCTGGGACAATCGCGCCCATGCTGCAGTTTGACCTCCTCACCACCGACCCCACCAGCCACGCCCGCCGCGGCACGCTCACGCTCAACCACGGCGTGGTTCAGACCCCGATCTTCATGCCCGTGGGCACCTACGGCACCGTCAAGGGCGTGATGCCGCAAAGCCTGCACGACATGGGCGCGCAGATCATCCTGGGCAACACCTTCCACCTGTGGATGCGCCCCGGCCAGGACGTGATGCAGAGCTTCGGCGGCCTGCACGCGTTCGAGCAGTGGAGCAAGCCCATCCTCACCGATTCGGGCGGTTTCCAGGTCTGGAGCCTGGGCGCGATGCGCAAGATCACCGAGGAAGGCGTGACCTTTGCGCAGCCCGGTCAACGGCGACAAGCTGTTCATGTCGCCCGAGGTCAGCATGCAGATCCAGACCACGCTGAACTCCGACATCGTGATGCAGCTCGACGAGTGCACGCCCTACGAGACCAAGGGCCACCTGACCACCGAGCGCGAAGCGCGCCAGTCGATGGAGATGAGCCTGCGCTGGGCGAAGCGCAGCCAGGACGAATTCGCGCGGCTCGAAAACCCCAACGCGCTGTTCGGCATCGTGCAGGGCGGCATGTACACCCACCTGCGCGAAGAGTCGCTGGCGCGGCTGGTCGAGATGGACTTCCCCGGCTACGCGATCGGCGGCGTGAGCGTCGGCGAGCCCAAGGACGAGATGCTGGCCATCATGGCGCACACCCCGCACCTGTTGCCCGCGCACAAGCCGCGCTACCTGATGGGCGTGGGCACGCCCGAAGACCTGGTGCAGGGCGTGGCCGACGGCGTCGACATGTTCGACTGCGTGATGCCGACACGCAACGCGCGCAACGGCACGCTGTTCACGCGCTACGGCGACCTGAAGATCCGCAACGCGCGCCACAAGACCGACCACCGGCCGCTCGACACCACCTGCACCTGCCACGCCTGCGCCGGCGCGGCGGGCGTGCCCTGGGACGCGGGCGGGCGCGGCGGCTTCTCGCGCGCCTACCTGCACCACCTCGACCGCTGCGGCGAAATGCTCGGCCCGATGCTCACCACCATCCACAACCTGCACTACTACCTGAACCTGATGCGCGAAGTGCGCGAAGCGCTCGACGCCGGGCAGTTCGCGCAGTTCCGCGCACAGTTCAAGGCCGACCGCGCGCGCGGCGTCTGAGCCGCGCCCGCGCCGGGCGCGGCGCGCCCGATCAAACTCCTTCTTTCATAGCTGAAAGCGCTTATCCCATAAGCGCTGGAGCCACTTTTCATCCGGATTCCTGCGCGGCGCGCCCGCGGCGGCGCCGTGCCGTTTCGCGGCCACGGCCGCAGTACCATGCGCCACATGCTGCGCCGCCTCCTGCTGCTGCCCCTGCGCCTGCTCACTGCCCTGGGCAGCTGGCTGCTGGCGCTTGCCATCGCGTTCGAGGAATGGGGCTGGGAGCCGCTGCAGGCGCTGATGGCGCGGCTCGGGCGCTGGCCGGGGCTGCGTTGGCTCGAGGCGCGCGTGCGCGCGCTGCCGCCGTGGCCGGCCGTGGTCGTGTTTGCGGTGCCCACGGCCATGCTGGTGCCGGTGAAGCTGCTCGCGCTGTGGGCCGTGGAACGCGGCCATGTCGCGCTGGGGCTGTCGGTCATCGTGCTGGCCAAAGTGGTCGGCACGGCCGTGGTGGCGCGGCTGTTCGCGCTGACCCGGCCCGCGCTGATGCAGCTGGCCTGGTTCGCCTGGGCCTACGCGCACTGGGTGCAGCTCAAGCAGCGGCTGCTGGAGCGCGTGCACGCGTCGTGGCCATGGCGGCTCGCGCGCGTGTTCAAGCGCCGCGCGCAGCGCTATTGGCGCGGCGTGCGCGAACGCCTACGCTGAGGGCCGCGCAGCGCCCTGCAGGCCGGCCGGTGCCGCAGCCGCCGAGTCCGGTGGCTGCGGCGCTTGCGCAGCGACCGCGCCGCAGGCATGGCAGAACCTGGCAGAACGCGCTCTTGCGCGTGCGGCACTCGCCGCAGCGGTCGAACAGGCCGATGCCGCAGTGCGGGCAGAAGTCGATCGTCGGCGTTCTTGAGGTCCACCGGGCGCTCGCAGCCCGGGCACACGCCCTTGGCCAGGCGCGCCAGCGCGACGTCGTAGCCGAGTTCCTTGCGCCGCTGCTGGTCGGGCATGGCTTCGGCCAGCTTCTGGCGCTCCAGGTAGCGGTTCAGCGCCAGGATCGCATAGCGCCCGACCAGCGCCGTGAGCACGATGCCGACCACGTAGCGCACATAGCCGCCGTAGCTCGGCAGGTAGGGCACGAGCTCGACGAAGAAGGCAAACAGCGCAAAGAAGATGAAGCCCCAGACGAAGGGCCACCAGGTGCTCTTGCGCTGCTTCACGAACAGCCAGCCGGCCAGCACCAGCAGCGGCAGCGTGAGCGCCAGGCGGTAGAGGAACACGCGCAGCTCGACCCGGCGGCGCTCGGCGGCGAGCTTTTCCGCGCGCCTCCGCTTCGAGGCGCTCGAGGCGGTGCTGCGCTGCCGCTGGCGGCCTGGCGCGCATCGAGCGCGGCCTGCTGCTGCGCCTCGACGGCCTGCTGGGTCTTGCGCTCGGCCTGCTTGAGCACGTCGAGCGCCTGCGTGCGCGCGAGCACCTCGGGGTCCTGCTCGGCGCGCTGCGTCACGCTGCGCGTGGCCAGCCAGTTGTTGAAGGTCTCGCGCGCGGCCTGGCTTTCGCTGCGCGCCTTGCCGCGCTGCAGCTGCGCCTGCTCGAGCGCGCGTCTGGGCGTCTTGCTCGGCCTGGCCAGCAGCGCGGACCTGGGCGCGCAGCGCCTCGGCGGCCGGGCGGTCGAGGAAGTCGTCGAGCTGCAGCGGCGCTTCGACCTGCGGCAGGTCGCCCACCACGCGTGCCGCCCAGGCCGATCAGGAAGCCGGCGAACACCAGCGCCACCAGCCACAGGCCGCGGCGGAACCATTTCTCGGACAGGCGCAGCGATTTGCTCATGGTTTTCCTTCGATGAAGCTCTTGAATTGATAGCTGCCTGCGCTTGTGCACCAAGCGTTACAGGCTGTTTTTATTGCTATTTTGCAATGCGCTGCGCCAGCAGCGCGGCGACCTTCTCGCGCAGCGCCTCGGGCGTGACCTCGGCGGCGGGCACGGCAGCGCCCACGTTCGAGCCCCACGCGGCTGAACAGCCCGCGCCGGAACGGCCGCACCATGGCGCCGCCCTGCTCGATGCGGCTGAAGTACGAGCCCCACAGGTTGGTCAGCGCCATCGGAATCACCGGCACGCTCGATGCCGTCGGCGCGCGCACGCTCCAGGATCTTCATGATGCCGCCCTTGAAGGGCTGCAGGCTGCCGTCGCGCGTGATGCGCGCCTTCGGGAAAGATCGCCAGCAGGTCGCCCTCGCGCAGCACCTGGGCGGCGCGCTCGAAGGCGGCGTCGTAGGCGGCCGGATCTTCCTTGCTGCGGCGCGATCGGGATCGCCTTGGCCAGGCGGAACAGCCAGCCCAGCACCGGCACGCGGAAGATGCGGTGGTCCATGACGAAGCGGATCGGCCGCGGGCTGGCCGCCATCAGCAGCACCGCGTCGACAAAGCTCACGTGGTTGCAGACCAGGATGGCCGGCGCCCTGCGTCGGGAATGTGCTCGTCGCCGCGCACCCGGAAGCGGTAGACGAAGTGCGACAGCACCCAGGCGACGAAGCGCAGCAGGTACTCGGGCACCAGCAGGAAGATGTAGACCGCCACCACCGCGTTGGCGATGCCCGTGAACAGGAAGATCTGCGGAATGCGTGAAGCCCGCGCCCAGCAGCGCGCCGGCGATGAGCGCGCTGGCGATCATGAACAGCGCGTTGAGGATGTTGTTGGCGGCGATGATGCGCGCGCGGTGCGTGGGCTGGCTGCGCAGCTGGATCAGCGCATACATCGGCACGCTGTAGAGGCCGGCGAACAGCGACAGCAGCGCCAGGTCGGCCATCACGCGCCAGTGCGCGCGGCTGCGCCACGAACGCGCCCAGGCCCATCGCGGCCGGCCGGCCGGCAGGCCGCGCGAGGCGAAGTACAGGTCGATCGCGAACACGCTCATGCCGATCGCGCCCAGCGGCACCAGGCCGATCTCCACCTGGCGGCGGCTCAGCATCTCGCACAGCAGCGAGCCGGTGCCGATGCCGACCGAGAACACCACCAGCAGCAGCGAGGCCACCTGCTCGTCGCCGTGCAGCACCTCCTTGGCGAAGCTCGGGAACTGGCTCAGGAACACGGCGCCGAAGAACCACATCCAGCTGATGCCCAGCAGCGAGCGGAACACCACCGACGTTGCCGTGCGCCAGCTTCAGGTTGCGCCAGGTCTCGGTGACCGGGTTCCAGTTGATCGTCAGGCCCGGGTCGGTGGCCGGCGCTGGCGGGATGGCCTGCGCCACGCGCGCGGCCGACCAGCGCCAGCGAGCACGCAGGCCACGGCCACGGTGCGGTGGCCGACGCCGCGGCAGCGCCACCAGCAGGCCGCCGGCCACCTTGCCGAGCAGGATGGCGACGAAGGTGCCCATCTCGACCATGCCGTTGCCGCCGGTGAGCTCGCGCTCGTCGAGCACCTGCGGCAGGTAGGCGAACTTGACCGGGCCGAACAGCGTGGAATGCAGGCCCATCAGGAAGATGCAGCCCAGCAGCACCGGCACGCTGGCCCGCGATGAAGCCCCAGGCCGCCATCAGCATGATCGCGATCTCGAGGTTCTTGACGAAGCGGATCATGCTGCGTCTTGTCGAACTTGTCGGTGAGCTGCCCGGCGGTGGCCGAGAACAGCAGGAACGGCAGGATGAACAGCGCGCCGATCACCAGGCCCGCCATGCGCCGGCGGCAGCCAGCGTCACGCTGCAGCTGGTAGGTCACCATCACGGTGAAGGCGAACTTGAACAGGTTGTCGTTGGCCGCGCCCGCGAACTGCGTCCAGAAGAACGGCGCAAAGCGGCGCTGGCGCAGCAGCGCGAACTGGTTCGGGTGCGCGTGCCCAGCGCCGGCAGGGTCGTGGCCCATGGAATGCTCCTGTGTGTCGTGCGCGCGCAGGCGCCGCCGGATTGTGCCCTGCACGGCCTGCGCGGCGGGGGTTTCGCGGCCTTCACGGCGCTGCGGCGCCGAAACACAGCTTCACATGACTTTGCACAGCGCGAACCGGCAGTTGACGCAGCGCCGCCACCATCAAGTTCCCGCTTCCGCAAGGAAGCCCTTCCAGGAGAACAACATGGTCCGCAATACCCTCGCTGCCACTTCCATCACCCTGCTGTCGCTGTTTGCGCTGGCGCCCGCGCAGGCCGCCCCGCACGCCACCGTCGTGATCCAGTCGGGCCAACCGGTCTATGCGCAGGGCCAACCGGTCTACCTGCCCGCGCCGCCACCGCCGCGCCGCGAAGCCATGCCGCGCCCGCGCCGCGGCCAGGTCTGGGTGGCGGGCCACTGGGAGTGGCGCGGCAACCGCCATGTGTGGGCCCCGGGCTACTGGGTCAAGGCGCGCCCCGGCTACCACTACCGCCAACCGCAGTGGGCGCAGCACAACGGCAAATGGCAGATGCGCGGCGGCGGCTGGGACCGCGACGGCGACGGTGTGCCCAACCGCTACGACAGCCGCCCCGACAACCCGCGCCGCCACTGACGCCGCGGCGCGCCGCGCCCCGAAAATGCCGCGCCAGGTGCCGCGGCATTTTTGTTGCCGCCGCCGCACCGCCGCCCGCAGCCCCGCGCGGTGGGGGCACGCCCGGACCTGCCCAGGGCGTGTTTGCACTCTAAGATGCGCGCTGCACACCAGGAGGGAAACCCATGCACAAAGCCCCGCAGTGGCTCTTGACCGGTCTGGCCTTGTGGCTGGCCAGCACGCTCGCCCATGCCGAACTGGCCGCCATCGTGGCGGTCGAGCCCACGGCCCAGAAGAGCGCGCACACCATCTTGCGCAGCGCGCTGGAGTCCGGCCTGTCGCAGGCGGCGGCGCAGCCGGTGGCGGTCAGCACCAGCGAAGACCTGGCCAACGTCATGCGCGCCACGCGCAGTGCGGGCTACGACATCTTCATCGCGCCGCCGCAGGTGGCGGCCTCGGCGCTGCAGCGCGGCTTCGAGCTGGTCGGCGCGACGCAGAAATCGGACCAGTACCTGCTGGTCGGCGCCGCGCAGGTGGCCACGACCGCCGCCCTCAAGGGCCGCCGGCTGTACCTGCCGCAGCAGGACTCGGTCTACACCTACCTCGCGCGCGGCATGCTCAACGAGGCGGGCCTGTCGTTCAAGGACCTCAAGGCCGTGCAGCACGAGAAGTACCCCCAGGCCGGCCTCACGGCCCTGGTGCTCGGCACGGCCGATGCCACGGTGGTGCGCGCCGACGACTGGACGGCCTGGTCGCAGGCCCACCCCGGTGTGGCGCGCGTCCTGGGCACTTCGCAGCCGGTGCCGGGCGGGCTCTCGATCGCGGTGCGCAAGAGCCTGCCGCCCGAGGTGCGGGCCCGGCTCGCGCAGTGGTTCGGCGCGCCGCCCGCCAAGTCGGGCCTGGCGCCGGTGGCCGTGCTGCCGCAGGCGTCGGAATACCAGCGCCTGGCCGAGCTGGGCCTGTTCACGCCCGCCACGCTGCCAGGCGTGCAGCGCGTCACCGCCAAGGAGGCGCTGCAACTGCAGGCCCGCGGTGCGCTGGTGGTGGACACGCGCACCGACAAGGAATTCAAGGACCGCCGTATCCGCGGCGCGGTGCACGCGGCGTATGTCGAGAAAAGCCTCAAGGACGTGGCTTTCGATGCCGCGCAAGACGACTTCGCAGCGCTCGCGCGCGTGGCCCGGCTGACGCCCGAGACGCCCGTGGTCTTCGCCTGCAATGGCGCGGAATGCTGGAAGTCGTACAAGGCGGCCAAGGTGGCGGCCAGCAAGGGCTTCAAGACCGTCTACTGGCTGCGCGGCGGCCTGCCCGAGTGGGAGGCCGACGGCCTGCCCACCGACGGCGGCTGAAAGACCGGCGCCGCAGCGGGCGCGCGGCGCGGCGCTTTTACGCGGCCTCGGTGAACACCGTCAGCACGCCGGTGTAGCCGTACAGATGGTGGTGCGCGATCTCGCCGCCGGCAAAGAAGCCGACCAGCGGTACGTCGCCCAGCGCGTGGCGCACGGTCTGCAGCTCGGCGCCCGGCGCGCCGAAATACGCCCCGCCCCGCCCCGAGCAGCTCACATAGATGGCCCCTGCGATGCGCCGGCCCGCGCGCGCTGCGCCCGCACCCTGCCCGGCCATGGCAGGAGAAGCGGTGGGATCGGCGTCCTCGGGCGCCAGCTCCTCGCGCAGTTCGGTGCAGATGCGCACGAGGTCGGCGCGCGCCGCCTCCTGGTGGCGCTGGCAGAACGCCAGCCGCATGCCGGGCTCGACCTGCGTGGCCAGCGCCACGCCATGGCGCGCGCCGTCGAGGCCGATGATGTGGCGCACGCGCGTGTCGGTGCCAAAGTGCCCGGTGTGCCCGGTGTGCCCGGCGACCGAGGCCTCGGCCTGCGGCTGTTCGTCCATCAGTCCGGCGAGCGTGGCCCGCACGCGCTGCACGGCGGGCTGCAGGTCGCCGCCCAGCGTCACTTCGAGCGTGCGCAGCAGCACGTCGAGCGCGGGCTCGCCGTCGAGCGCCAGCACCACGTTGTCCTGCGCAGCGGTGATGCGCCGCACCGGCCCCAAGGGCTGGCAGCCCTGGGTGATGCGCGTGAGCAGCGGCACGCGCGCGTCGAACGCCACGCCCGAGAGACCGCCATCGAACACGCCGCCGGCGGCGCCATGGCCGGCCAGGTTACCGCTGCCGCCGACAGCGAACTGCACGCTGGCGCGGCGGCTCGCGGCCAGGCCGCCAAACACGCCGCCGCTGGTGGTGCGCTCGGCCATCTCGGCGATCAGCTCGGCCACGTCGGGCGTGCGGCCGTCGGCATGCACCAGCGCGGTGTGCGCGACGAAACCGCTGGCCGGTGCGCGCGGCAGCGGCGCCACGCCCGAGAAGACGCGGTACTGGTCGCAGGGAATGTCGAGCAGCATCACGGCCAGCGCCGGCGCGTCGAAGTATTCGGCGTTGTTGGCGCACACGCCCACGCCGACGGTGCCGCTCCAGTCGGTCACGCCGGGCAGCTCGGCGCTCAGGTGGTCCAGCAGCGCCTGGGCGTCGTCGGCGCAGTGGTCGTTGATGTAGAGGATGCCCAGCGTGGGCGCCCGCGCGCAGTCCGGCCGCGCCATCTGCGCGCGCAACTGGGCCAGCACGAGATCGGCGGCCGTGCGCCACTGCGGGTGCGTGGCGTGGCCGGTGGGAAACAGTTTCATGGGGTGCCTTGCCGCAGCAGCGGCAAGCCTCGCTGGCGTGTCAGCGCGCCGATTTCGATGCGGCGCGCCGCGCCGGAGCCTTCTTGGCGGCGGCGGTGGATTTGGCAGGCGCCTGGCGCGCTGCGGCTTTGGCGGGCGCAGCCTTTTTGGCGGCGGCCTTCTTGGCCGCAACCGGCTTGCCGGCGCTGGCCGTGGCGGCGGTGGCGCGCCGCGTGGCGTCCTGCAGGGTCTGCACGCCCTGGGCCGCCATCTGGCTGGCCATGTCGGTCGCGGTCTTGATCGCGTCCTTGGCCATGTTCTGGGTGGCGCCGATGGCCGGCACCGCGGTCTCCTTCATGGCGCTGGCGGCGATCTGCTGGAACTGCTGGGTGAGCGCGCCCCACCATTGCAGCGGGTCGACCACACCGGGGCTGGCGCCCGCCTTGGGCGCGCCGCTGTCGGCTTTGTCGGCTTTGTCGTCCTTGCCGGTCGCCGCGGCCTCGCCAGCTTTCTGCGCGCCGCCTGCGGCGGTGTCTGCTGTCTTGGTGGCCTTGGGCGTGAAGGCGTTGGCCAGGTCGCCCATGCTGAAGTTCATGCCCTGCAGCGTGGCCAGGGTCATCTTCTGCACTTCCAGCGCCTGGATCGTGGCCGTCAGCGCACGCGAGTTCTGCTCGAGCCAGAACTGCACGGCCTTGAGCTCGTCGACGCGCTTTTCCAGCTCTTCGACGCTGATCGTCGGGGCCACCCAGTTCGACAGGCTGGGCAGCTTCGGGATGTGGCCCGAGGCGCCCTTGGCGAGGTTTTGCAGGAAGTCAAAGCCCGGCACGAATTTGCCGAAACCGAAGGGGGTCGTATCGCTCATGGCCGCTCCACTGGGTAGTGTCAAGGTTCGGACAGCTTACCCGAATGCGCCGCTGCCGTGGGGCGTTTGCACAGGTGCGGCGCCACCGGTTCAGTGTTGGTGCGCCGGCGCGGCGGGCGCGCCGTGCGCCGCCTGCGGCGCGCCGGGCGCCTGCGTGGCCACCGGAATCTGCACCTGCTGCTGGCTCTGCACGCCCTTGGCATCCTGGAACACCAGGGTCAGCGGCACGCTGGCGCCCTTGGGCAGCGGCGCCTTCAAGTCCATCAGCATGACGTGGTAGCCGCCGGGCTTGAGCTCGACGGCCTGGCCCGCGGGCAGGTCCAGCCCCGGCAGGGCGCGCATTTTCATCACGTCGCCTTCCATCTTCATTTCGTGCACTTCGGCCACGCCGGCCACGGGCGTTTCGACGCGCACCAGGCGCGTGGCGTCGCGCGCCGTGAGGCGCATGAACGCGCCCGTGGCCTTCTGGCCCTGCACGCTGGCGCGTGCCCAGGCGCCTTCGACGGCGACCGGGGCGGCGCTCTGGGCCTGGGCGGCACCGGCCGCCAGGGCGATGGCCAGCAGCAGGGGGGTGGTGAAACGGGGAAATGCCATGGTGAACTCCTAGGGGAAAAACAAAAGACTCAGTGCGCGTGGCCACCGCTGGCCGGCAGCAGTTCGAGCGCGGCGGCGGGAGATTTCAAGTCGTGCGGGTTCTGGCCCGCGGCGGGCACTTCGGTCCAGTCCATGCGGCCTTTTTCGCACACCTGGGCCACGGGCCAGTACAGCATGCCGGCCTGGCCGGGCAGGCGCGCCTGCAGCGCGAACTCGTCGTAGAAGTGGCCCGGCAGCGCATCGGCCGCCGTGTTGGCGCTCCAGCGGATGCGGCGCACTTCGTCGGCGACGCTCTTGCCATGGTCGGAGCGCGGCTGGGCGAGCTTTTCGCGCTCGATGGCGATGGTCCAGCCGGGCTTGGGCATCGGCTTGGCGTCTTGCACACCGGGCGGCACGGTGACGGTGATTTCGCGCGTCGGCGACTCGCCGCAGCCGTGGCCGACGCGGAACGTGGCCTTGTAGGTGCTGCCCGCGTTGGCCACCTGGTACTCCAGCGTGACATGCGCATTTGCAGCATGAAAAAGGCCTGTAGCGCTGACCAGCAAAGCGCTGGCAGCTATGGTTTTGATAGTTTTCATGGGAATTCTTTCAGAGGTCGATTTTGAGTTCCGCGACGTAGCTGCGCTGCGGATAGGGGTGGAAGTTCCAGAACTGGTAGTTGTTGGCGTTGTCGATGCCGAAGGCGGCCGACACGCTCTTGCTGACCTGGTAGCGGGCGCGCAGGTCGACGGTGAAGAATTTGCTCACGCCCATGTAGGCAAAGCCGTTCACGTCGCTGTTGTCCAGCGTGCGGAACTGCGGGCCGCTGTAGCGCGCGCCGATCGAGGTGCTCCACTCGGCATTCCAGCGGTAGCTGGCCAGCGCCGTGGCGCGCCACTTGGCGATGTTGGGCTGCTGCTTGCCAAGGGTGTCGCCGGGGCGCACGACAAAGCCGGCGTTCTCCTTGATGACCGAGTCGGCATAGGTCACGCTGCCGCTCAGGTCCAGCCCTCGCTTGAACACGTCGGCACCGTTGTAGGCCAGCTCCAGCCCGTTCGTCTGGATGCGGGCGATGTTCTGCACGCGGCTGACGTTGCGGTTGGCCACGGGGTCGAGCGCGGTCTGCGTATAGAGCGCGTCGCGCGTGTTCTCGGTGAAGAAGGTCAGGCGCAGCAGGCCATTGCCCAGGTCCTTTTCGGCGCTGAGCTCGCTGGTCCACGACTTCTCGGGCCGCAGATTCGGGTCGTTGAGGTACTGCGCATTGGCGGTGGACGTGGCGCCATACAGCTCGCTCACCGTGGGAAAGCGCACGGCCCGGCCCGTGGACGCCTTGAGCACCGTGTCCGGCAGCCACTGCCACGACAGCGCGGCCTTGGGCGAGAGATGCGTCTCGGCGCGCTCCGGCCACCGGGTGTCGACGGCGGGCAGCGCGCCCGGGATGCGTGTGCTGCCCGCCTGCGCGCTCCAGCGCTCGGCGCGCGCGCCCAGCACCGCCTTCCAGCGCGGCGCAAAGGCCCAGGCGTCTTGCGCATACACACTTTGCAGGCGGGTCCTGCCGCCCACCGCGCTGGCCAGCGCGCCCGCGGCGTCCTGCATCCAGTTCCCGGCGATGTCGGAGGTGGCGTAGGCGAGCCGGTAGCTGTCCTGCTGGACGCCGAAGTCCACGGTGTGCGCGCCCTTGATGCCGTCCGGCCGCCAGATGCCCTTGAGCGCCAGGTTGTTCCAGCCCGTGCCGCGGCCGTCGGCCACGGTGCCGGGGCCGCCGAGCGCCGCCGCCGGCAGCGGGTTGGCCGCACTGTTCTGGCGCTTCACATCCTTGCCATAGTCGTAGAGGCTCGCGGCCACCTCCCAGTCGAACACACCCTGCGTGCGGCTCTTGAGCGACAGGCCATGGATGGTGTGCGTGAGGGTCTCATTCGTGAGCGCGAAGTCGCCGCCGGTCAGCGGCGCATAGCTGCGGCCGTCGATGTTGATCGCGCCGCTGGCGACCGGCTGGCTGGCCGCATTGCGCAGGTACGACACCGGGCGCCCTTCGGAGCGGTTCTGCCACAGGCCAAAGGTGTAGGCCGCGCGCAGCGTCGGCGAGACGTCGTAGGCCACCTTGGCCTTGAGGTGGTCCTGCTGGGTGCGGTAGGCAGTGCCGCTGCCCAGGATGAGCCAGGGCGCACCGGCGTTGTTGCTGCCGGGCACCGCGCCCGTGACCGGCTGGCCCGTTGCGCCGGGCGTGCCGCTGGCCACCAGGCGCGTGGCGAAGGTCAGCGGCTGGCCCTCGCTGTCGGTGTGCTGGAAGTTCAGAAACCAGGCCCAGTCGCCATGCTTGTTGCCCACCGAGGTGCTGGCCTGCCAGGCGCGCAAGGTGGTGTCGGCGCCATACAGAGAGAACGGCTGCGACACGGTGCCCACCTTGCCATGGGCCTCGAACCGGGTCGGCATGCGCGTGACGTAGTCGACCACCGCGCCCACCGAGTTGCCGGGGTACGCGGCCGAGAACGGGCCGTACATCACGTCGACGCGCTCGATCTCCTCGGGCGTGACCAGGCCCCAGCGCGGCGGAAACGACAGCCCGCCCACGCCGTTGCCCAGGTAGTTGGACAGCAGGATGCCGTCGGCATACACGGCCGAGCGCGCGCTGTTGCCGGTGCCCGAGGCGCGGCTCGACAGGATGGCGTGGTTGTAGTCGCCGATGTAGCGCTTGCGCACCAGCAGGCTCGGGAAGTATTTGAGCGCGTCTTCGCTGTCGGTGGCGTTGATGGTTTGTTCGATCTGCTCGCGCGTGATGCCCTCCATGGTGGTGGGGATCTGCGTCGGCAGTGAGGTGGGCTGGCCGCCCGTGATGGTGACGACGCCGAGTTCCTTGGTGGGGCCCTCGGGGGTCTGGGCCTGTGCGGACAGGCCGATGGGGAAGGCGATGGCCACGCCCAAGGCAACGCAGGTTTTGCGCATTCGAAAACTCCTTAAATCCAACCAAAAAGACCGCTAGCGCTTACCTCTATTAGGCATGCAGCTATGGTTTTGATACCAACTCAGGAGAACAGCGGGGGCCCGCGCGGCGGCAGCGGCGCGGCAGTGCGCGCAGCGATGTGCGCAGAGGGAATCGGCCGCAGCGCATGCGCCAGCGGCTGCGGCGCCGGCAGGCGCGCCTGCGCGGGCGGCGGCGCCGCGCCGCCCAGGTGGGCGCACAGCGGGCAGTCGAGCGTGTGGCCGCGCTGCTCTTGCGCGCCATCGTCGGTGTGCACGATGAGCTTGACCTCACCGGCGCCCGAGCAGACCAGCTCCATCGCCTGCGGGTTCACGAAGGGCGACGCCGCAGCCACCCCGAGCGACAGGGCAAACCACGCCAGCATGAAGCAGGCGAGAGCGCGGAGGCGGCGCAGGGTGTGCATGGGGGCCGATTGTAGGAGCCGGCGGGCAGCGGCGGGCCGAATGCCTTCGCGGGCTTCGGCCATGCGCCGATTCAAGCGTCCAGGCCGTGCGCGAGCCAGTCCTGCAGGCCGCTGGCGCGCTGCGTGCGCTGCTGCACCGCCGTGGCCAGCAGGCCCGGCTGTGCCGACACCAGCGTGAACGCCTGGCGCGCGCGCGTGATGCCGGTGTAGACCAGCTCGCGGCTGAGCACCGCGCCGGCGTGCGGCGGCAGCACCAGCACGGTGTGCTCGAACTCCGAACCCTGGCTCTTGTGCACCGTCATGGCGAAGGCCGTCTCCACATGCGCGAGCCGCCCCACGCCGACCGAGCGCAGCTGCGGCCCGTCGGCAAAGTACACGCGCAGGCCCGGCGTCGCTCCGCTTCCGTGCTCTGGGCGCGCGGCGGCGGGCAGCGCGATGCCGATGTCGCCGTTGAACACGCCCAGCGCCGGGTCGTTGCGCGTGACCATGACCGGGCGGCCCGCGTACCACTCGCCGCGCGGGGCCAGCAGGCCGGTGGCCTGCAATGCGGCTTCAACCGCGCGGTTGAGTCCGGCGGCGCCCCACTCGCCCTCGCGCACGGCGCACAGCAGGCGAAAACGCTCGAATGCGGCCAGCACGGTTTTGACCCAGGCCGCATGCGCCGCGGCATCGGCGCCCGCAGGGCGCTGCGCCAGCTGCTCGAGGTAGGCGCGGTAGCTCGCGGCGCCACTGCGGCCCTGCGCGGCCAGCTGCCACACCGCGGCAGGCGCAACGCCTTCGAGGTGGCGCAAGGCGCCGCTTGCGTCGTGCGCCAGGCACTGCTGCGCGGCCCCGGCGTCGCCCGCGTTCACGGCCAGCGCCAGTTGGCCGATCGGGCCGCCAAAGCGCCGGCTCTCGCGCAGCATCACGGTGTGCTGGGCCAGCGGCGGCGGCGTGCCGGTGGCATCGCGGTAGGCGGCGGGCAGCGCCTGGCCCGCAGCGGCCAGTGCGTAGCGTGCGCTGTCCTCGCTGTAGCGCCCGGCCTGCGCGTCACGGCACAGGTCGCCCAGCACCGCGCCGGCCTCGACCGAGGCGAGCTGGTCCTTGTCGCCGAGGAACACCACGCGCGCCGACGGCGGCAGCGCGGCCAGCAGCGCGGCCATCATTTCCAGGTGCACCATCGACGCCTCGTCGACGATGAGCACGTCCACGTCGAGCGGATGGCCCGCGTGGTAGCGGAACTGGCGCGTGTCGGGGCGCGCGCCCAGCAGCGCATGCAGCGTGCGCGCGGCCCCCATGCGCTGCGTCAGCGCCGGCAGGTCGAGCTCGGCGCCCACGCGCGCGTGCAATTCGGCCAGCGCGGCGTCGATCGACTGCTTGAGGCGCGCCGCGGCCTTGCCGGTGGGCGCGGCCAGCGCCACGCGCAGCTGCTCGGGCTGGGGATCGACGGCGAACAGCAGCGCCAGCAGGCGCGCGGCGGTGTAGGTCTTGCCGGTGCCCGGGCCGCCGGTGATGACCGACAGGCGCCCGCGCAGTGCCATGGCGCAGGCCAGCTTCTGCCAGTCCACGGCGCCCTCGGCAGCGGCCGGGGCAAACAGGCGGTCGAGCCAGCGGCGCACCCCCGCCGCATCGACGGCCAAGGGCGTGGCCGTGCGATCGAGGATCTGCTGCGCCACGGCGCGCTCGTAGGCCCAGTAGCGGCGCAGGTACAGCCGCGGGGCGTCGGCGCTGCCGCTGAGCACCAGCGGCTGGCCGGTGTCGGCGGCCGGGCCGCCGGCCCACACCACGGGGCTGCCGCGCAGGGCCGCACGCCAGTCCGCCACGCTCTCGGGCAGGCCCGCCCACAGGGCCGCCAGCGCGCCCTGGGCCTCGGCGGGCCAACCCAGCACCGCGCCCGGACGCGCGACCAGTGGCGCCAGCGGCAGGCAGCTGTGGCCGCGCCCCTCCATGTGCGCAAGCAGGGCCGTGGCCACCAGCAGCGCGGGCGTGGCCTGCGGGTCGAGGCCGGCGATGAACGCGGCCAAGGCGCTGTCGAGCTGGCGCAGCCAGCCCACATCGCTCCACTGGCGCAGCGTGTCGAGGGTATCGGGCGCCGTGGCGGCCGGCGCGGGCGCAGCGGCCGGGGCCTCGCACTCGGCAAACAACGGCAGTGAGAAAAGGTCCTTGCGGGCGCTCATGCGCGGTACTCCTCGCGCTGCAGCAGCGCATCCAACGCATCGAGCAGCGCCAGCGACGGCGCCACCGTGTAGACGCCCTGCGCGGGGCCGTCAATGCCGCGCAGGAACAAAAAGAGCGCGCCGCCGAGCTGGCGCGCGGGGTCGTACTGCGCGCCCAGCCGCTCGCGCAGCAGGCGGTGCAGCGCGAGCTGGTAGAGCGCGGCCTGCACGTCGTAGCGGTGCGCGGCCATGGCGCTGGCCAGGGCGCCGTCGTGGTAGGCACTGGCGGCGTCGCCCAGGGAGTTGGACTTGTAGTCCAGCACCCAGTAGCGCCCGCCGTGCTCGAACACCAGGTCGGCAAAACCCATGAGCATGCCGTGCAGCGCGCGCTCGGGCAGCGGTGCGCGGGCCACCCCGGGCAGCAGGTGCTGCTGGCACAGCGCATCGACCTCGGCGGCGTGCAGGCGGTCCACGGGCAGCCAGAACTCCATCTCGGGCAGTGCCTGCGCGAGCGCCTGCAGCGGCACGCCCACCCCCGCCAGCGGCAGGCGCACCACGGCGGCCAGCCACTGCACCACGGCATCGGCGTCTTCGGCGCGGCCGGCGCGCTCGCAGCGCCAGCGCAGGCGCTCGGCCAGCGCGGGCTGGCCATCCAGCGCAAAGCCCTCGCCGGCCAGCCATTCGAGCTGGTCGTGCAGGAAGTTGCCGACCAAGGCGCCGCGGGGGAAACGGTGCCAGACCGGCGCCGCGCCGGCCGGGGCCGCGGCGACGGCGGACCGGGGCGGGTCCGGCACGGTCTCGGCGCCGCCGAGGACGCGTTCATCGTCGGCCGGGCGCAGCGTGTGCAGCGCAAAGGCCGGGGCCGCCGCCGGGCCCACGCCGCGCACCAGCTGCGAGAAGCTGCCAATGCCCCAGCGCCGGTCGAACTCGGCGGCATAGAGCGGCTGTTCGTGCAGCGGCGCGGGCGCGCCCCGCGGCGCCAGCCGCGTGCGCGGCACCTCGTGGGGGCTGGCGTGCGCGGCGGCCTGCAAGGCGATGTCGGGCTGGCCCTGCGCCAGGGCCTGCAGCGGTGCCAGCCAGTCGGCCGCGTCCCGCGCCCCGGGGCCGCCGACGAGGTAGCCAGCGGCGCTGCGGTGCGTGCTGCACTGCGCGCCCTGGCCCACCTTGAGCGCGGCAAAGCCCAGCCACAGCGCATGGCGCGCGCGCGTCAGTGCCACGTAGAACAGGCGCAGGTCTTCGCGCTGGCGTTCGTGGTCGGCCTGCGCCAGCAGCTGCTCGCTCAGCTGCAGGTGCAGCGCCCGCTCGCCCTGCGCATCGGCCAGGTTGACAAACGCCGTGCGCTGGCGCGAGACCGCGCGGTAACGGCAGGCGAACGGCAGGCAGACCACCGGGTATTCGAGCCCCTTGCTCTTGTGCACGGTCACCACCTTGACCAGGTCGGCATCGCTTTCCAGGCGCACGATCTGCTCGTCGCCGCTGCTGGCGCCGTCCTGCATCTGCTGGCCCAGCCAGCGGATCAGCGCCTGCTCGCCCTCGAGCTGGGCGCTGGCCGCGGCCAGCAGCTCGGCCAGGTGCAGGAAGTTGGTCAGGCGCCGCTCGCCGCCGGGCTCGGCCAGCCAGCGCGCGGGCAGGCCGAGCTGGTGCAGGCTCTGGCGCAGCATGGTCAGCACGCCCTGCGTCTGCCATACCGTGTGCAGCGCGCGCAGCTGCTCGCTGCGCGCGTCGAAGGCCTCGTCGTCGTCGGCCAGCCGCGCCAGCTCGGGCAGCGACAGGCCCACGGTGCGCGTGGCCAGCCCGGCGCGCACGCGGCGCACATTGAGCGGCGCGGCCACGGCGTGCAGCCAGTGCAGCAGGTCGCGCGCCTCGTCGCTGGCGAACACCGAGTCCTTGTCCGACAGGTAGACCGAGGCCACGCCGCGCCGGCGCAGCTCGCGCCGCACGGCCTCGGCCTCGCTGCCGCTGCGCACCAGCACGGCAATGTCGGCCGGGCGCAGGCGCTGCAACGGCTGGCCCGGCTGCGCAAAACCGGCCTGCGCGTCGTTGAGCCAGGTGGCAATGCGCTCGGCGCACAGCGCGGCAAACAGGCGCAGGTGTTGCGCGCCGCTGCGCAGTTCGAGGTCGTGCTGCACGCACAGCGCGGGCACGGGCCCGTCGGCGCTCTGGAACTGCTCGGCACGGCCGCGCGCCTGCACGGGCAAGAACGGCAAGGGGTTGGCGGCCGGCGCGCCGCCGCGGAACAGGAAGGCGCCGCCGCCCGCCCGCGCCTCGGCGCACGCAAAAGTGTGGTTGACGGCGCGCACCAGGGCCTCGGTGGAGCGGTGGTTGGTGCCCAGCACATAGTGGCGCCCGGCGGTCGCGCGGCGCGCGGCCAGGTAGCTGTAGATGTCGGCGCCGCGAAAGCCGTAGATCGACTGCTTGGGATCGCCAATCAAGAGCAGCGCCGTTTCGGGGTCGTTGGCGGACGTGCGGTAGAGCCGGTCGAAGATGCGGTACTGCAGCGGCGAAGTGTCCTGGAACTCGTCGATCAGCGCCACCGGGTACTGCGCGGTCATGCGCGCGCGCAGGCGCTCGCCGTTCGGCCCGGCCAGGGCCTGGTCGAGGCGCTGCAGCATGTCGGCGAAACCAAAGCTGCCGACTTTGCTTCTTGAGCAGCGCCATGCGTTCCTGCACGCAGGCCGCCGCGTGCAGGCGCAGCGCCACTGCGGGATCGGGCAGCGCCTGCAGCGCGGCGACCAGGTCGGCAAAGGCCTGGAAATGGTCGGGCAGGGCGATGGCGGGCGCGCCTTCCTTGCGTGCCTCCCACAGGCCGTCGGGGCTCAGGCGGTGCTGCGCCGAGTCGCTGAGAGCGAGCGCATCGCCGTCCGCGCTGTGCGCCCATGCGGCCAGCGTGGCCAGCCAGCCGGTGTAGTGGCGCGGCGCCAGCTTGCGCTTGTCCCAGTCGCACTGCTTGGGCGCCGTCTGCGCGTCCAGCCACTGCTGCATGGCCTGCGCCCGCTCGGCCCAGCCCTGCCTGAGGACCGCGAGGGCGCTGCCGCGCTCGCGCTGGCTGCGCTGCACGGCATCGGCCAGCGTGCCCTCGCCCGCGCCGGCGGGCAGCGCCTGCTCGGCCAGGCTGCGCATGTCGGCGACCAGCGCCTCCACGCCGCCCCAGACGGCGAGCACGGCGTCGAGTGTGTCGCCGCGCAGCGGATAGCACTGCTGGCGCCAGTAGTCCTGCGCGGCCTCGGTCTGCACGGCACGCTCGTCGGCAGCCAGCTCTTCGTCGAACAGGCTGCCGCTGTTGAACGCGTGTTCGCGCAGCATGCGCTGGCACCAGGCGTCGATGGTGTGGACGGCCGCGTCGTCCATGCCTTCGGCGGCCATGGCCAGGCGCCAGGCGGCGCTGGCGCGCAGCGGCCCGTCGGGGTAGGACGCCCGCAGCGCGGCCAGGAAATCGTCGCCGGCGGGCACCTCGGCTTCGCCGCGAAAGCACTGCGCGGCTTCGAGCAGGCGCGCGCGGATGCGGTCGGACAGCTCGCGTGTGGCCGCGCGCGTGAACGTCATGACCAGGATCTCTGCCGGGCGCAGCGGCCGGGCAAAGGCGCTGCCCTCGCCATGGCCCAGCACCAGGCGCAGGTAGAGCGCGGCAATGGTCCAGGTCTTGCCGGTGCCGGCGCTGGCCTCGATCAGGCGGCTGCCCCACAACGGAAAATCGATGGCCTGCAGGGCGGTGCTGTTGCCCGCCTGCGGCGCGGTCGGTGCGGCGCTCATGCGGTGGCTCCTTCGGCGGCGTCGACGGCGGGCGCGTGGGGCACGGCCCGCACGTCGGTGGCGGCCCAGTGCGCCAGCGGGCCATACACGGTGTGCGCGAGCCACTCGAAACGGCCATCGTCGGTGAGCGCCTCGAAGTCGGGGTAGACGCGCGCCAGGCAGGGCTCGGCGCCCTCGCCTTCGCGCTGGAATGCACCGCCATACACCAGGGCGGGATCGCCCCCCGTCGCCAGCGCAAGACCGGTGCGCAGGCACAGCGGCAGCGGCTCCCGCATGCCATCGCGCCAGATCTCCAGCAAAGCGCCGAGCGTGGCACGGGCCTCCTCGGCATCCAGGGGTGGCAAGTGCAGCGTGGCATCGCGCCCCACGAGCAGGCCGTGCACGGCGACACCGCTGGCGGCAGCGGCAAGGCTGCGCACCCAGGGCACGAGCAGTGCATCGGCGCGCGCCGTGCCTCTGTGGGCGTCCTGCAGCAGGCGCGAGGGGGTCAGTTCGAGCCACACGGGCAGGCCGTCCGCACCCGCGCGCAGCGGATCCAGCCAGTCCTCGACCACGGCGCCAACGCCGCCCTGCGGCGGCACCCAGCGCAGCAGCTGGCGCGCCACGCGCTCGGGGTGCAGTGCCTGCGCGGCCTGCCATGCCTGCAGCAGCGGCAGCAGCACGTCGGTCATCTGGCGCTGGGTGCGCTCGGCAAAGCCGCCCAGGGGCAGGCGCCCGGCGCGGCGCAGGCGCTCCAGGCGCACTTGGACCAAGGCGGGCACGTCGCCGCCCCCGCCCTCCGGCGTGTGCTGCGCCAGGTCGGCCAGCACGCCATCGACCACCGCGCGCACGACACCGTATTCTTCGAGGCCGGAGATGCCGAAGGACTCGTCGTCCGCGCGGTCCTCTTCGGTGGCATCGAAAACCACACCCAGGCGTTCCGCGAAAAAAGTCTTGACCGGGTGGCGCAGAAAACGCGCCAGCTGCTCGACCGAAAGCAGCACCTGGCCGTCCTGCGGGGCCGCAGGGACCGGCGCCAGCGCGCCCTCAGCGTCCTCTTCTGAAACGCTGTCCGCTTTTTCGGCCAGCGCAGGCATCGCATGGGCAGAGCGCCACTCGCGCGCATGGGTCCACAGGCCGTCGTGGCCCTCGAAGTAGCGCCGGCTGAAGGGCTGCAGCGGGTGCTCGGTGGTGCGCTGCGCGAGCACATCGCCGCTCCAGCCGGCGGCCAGGTAGTCGCGCAGCTGCGACACCAGCACCGATGGCGGCTGCACGCTGTTGTCGCGCACGCTGCGCCCGGTCCAGCTGAGGTACAGCACGCGCCGCGCCGACAGCAGCGCCTCGAGCATCAGCTGCCGGTCGTCGCTCTGGCGCGAGCGGTCGCCCGCGCGCCCCTGGCCCGGCAGCCCCATCAGGTCGAAGTCGCTGCGCGGCGCGCGGCGGGGGTAGTCGCCATCGTTCATGCCCAGCAGGCAGACCACCTCGAACGGGATGGCGCGCATGGGCATCAGGGTGCAGAACGTCACGCCACCGGCGCGAAAGCGCTGCTGCAGCAGCGGCTCTTCGAGCGTCTCCATCCAGGCCTGGCGCACCACCGACAGGGGCACCGGCTCGGTGAAGCCGGCCTGTGTACAGGCTTCTTGCCAACGCGTCATCGCGGCATCGAGTGCAGCGAGGGTCTGCCGGTCCAGCTCATCGGTCGCTTGCGCCAGACTGGCCACCAGGGCGCGGCAGCGCTGCGCCCACTCCGCAGGTGCCGCCAGTGTGCGCGCCTGGGCGCGCCACTGCTCGAGACGCCAGAGCAGGCTGGCCAGCGCTCCGGCCAGTTCGGCCTCGAGCCCGCCCACTTCGCCATAGGGCTCGATGCCCGCAAAGCCCACGCTGCCACTGGTGTAGCCGAGCAGCATGCGCTGCAGGCCAAATTCGCCGGTGTTCTGTGCACCGCACGCGGCGAGGTCCAGATCGGTGCGTTGGTCTTCGTTCAGGCCCCAGCGAATGCCTGCGCCGACCATCCATTGCGCCAGGCGCACCTGCGCCTCGGCCGACACGCCCAGGCGCGCGGCCACGGCAGGCACTTCGAGCAGGTCGCGCAGTTCGCTGAGCCGGCAGCGTTGCCCGGGCAGGCGCAGCAGCCAGTCCAGCGCGCCCACCAACGGGCTGCTGGCACGCGCGCCGAGATCGGTGATGTCAAACGGAATGTAGCGCGCATCGTGGCGCCCATACTGGCCAAAAACCGCGCGAATCGCAGGCGCCATGGTCTCGATGTCGGGCACCATCACGACCACGTCGCGCGGCTGCAGGGGCGCCCCGCCCGGCGGCGCGGCCAGCCATTGCAGCAACTGATCGTGCAATACCTCGACCTCGCGCAGCGCGCTGTGGGCGACGTGAAAGACGATGGAGCGGTCGGCCGGATCGGCGCCGCGCGCCGGGTGCTCGGCCAGAGGCACCAGGTCGCGGATGCGGTTCTGGACCTGGGCGAGCAAAGGGGCCTCCGGGCCCTCTTCGCCCTCGTCAAACAGGTCGATGCGCGGCAGGGCAAAGCGCTCCTGCGCCTGCTGGGCGTCGTCGAACGTGTCGAGCTGGCGCACGAAGTCACGGCCCTGGCGGCCCCAGGCGGCCAGCAGTGGGTGGGCATGGGCATGCATCTGCTCGAGCGGCACGGCCGCCAGATCACGCCCACCGCGCAGGGGCTGGCGGCGCCGCTCCAGGCGCAGCAGGTCACGCCCGTCCATGGTGTCGGCCCAGTGGAAACGGCACGGGTTGGGGATGGCCAGCAAGACCTGGCTGTGACCGGCCAGCGCGGCGAGGGTCTGGAGCACCGGCAAGGGCACATGCGCCATGCCAAACAGCACCACGCGCCGAGCCACGGGCAGCGCCAGCGGTTCACCGCGCTCCAGCACGCCCAGCGCACGCTGGTGGATATGGGGCCGGATGGCGCTGCGCTCGATCTCCTGCAGGGTACCGAGCACCGCGCGCCAGAGCATGGGCTGCCAGCGCTGGTCGGGCGGCAGGGCCAGGTCGGCATGCCCCGGCGCGGTCAGCACGTCGCGGCCCGCAGCCCACGCTGTAAGCCAATCGGGGCGATACACCTGGTACTGGTCAAACAGGTCGGCCAGGCGGTCGGCCAGCTGCAGCAGGCGCTCGGGATCGCCTGAACGCAGGAAGCCGGCCACAGGTTCAAACCCCGGCTGCGCCAGCAAGCCGGGCAAATGGCGCATCAGGCGCCAGGTGAGCGCGGTCTTGTCCACGGGCGACTGGGCAGGAACCTGCTCGCGTCCCAGCACCTGGCGGTACGTGCGCCACAGAAACCGCGAGGGCAACTCGACCCGCGTGGCCGCGCACACGCCGCCACTGCGGGCCAGCGCCATCTTGAACCACTCGGCCATGCCATTGCTTTGCACCAGCACGATCTCTTCTTCCAGCGGAGCCAGAGGGCGCTGGCGCAGCCAGGCAAATATGGTGTCGGCAAGTGTTTCGGTGCGGTTGCTGTGCAGGGCAAGCAAACCGTGCTGGAGGGGGACGTTCACGCAGGCAGCTTCCATGTTCAGGCGAGTGAAAAACGGGACACCCCAGACCACCGCAAGACAAGGTCAGCCCCAGCCGGAGCAGCGCATCGTTAAGGGGGGCTGCCCATCATGACCCATTCTCTCGGCGATGGAGTCGGGTGAAAGCCGGCAGTTCCAGTGCGCGGTATGGCGCTTCAGATTTCGGGCAAAAAAAAGCCCACTGAAAGTGGGCTTTTTTAAGCGTTGCCGCTGTATTTGGTTGCGCGAGGAGGATTTGAACCTCCGACCTGGGTTATGAGGCTACAGAAATTGCTGTGTATATGCAGCGATTTCTCTCGGCGCAACGTGAGCCTAAACGACTTTACACCACGTCTTCCTATGATAGACGAAACCTGCGCTGTGACAATCGAAGCCGAACAACCCCGGACGATCCCTCACCCTGTCACAGCTGCCCCACAAGACACTGCGATGCCAGTTCGCAGATGGAAGCCCAAAAGGACCATTGGGTCCACAGAAGGGTTGACAGACATACATCACATTAAATATATTCCGTCAGCCGGCTGCCTTGTGGCCGGCTTTGTCGCTCCATCTTGCGTGGCGACCCTTTAATTTTACAGATCGACGTCCATAGCAGGACATTTGATCGCTTCAACACTCAGCAAAGCCTCATTGTTGCAGACCGTCTCGGTCTAGCGACGGAAGCCGCCTGAGACAAGTTCAATCCGCTGCGTTTACGGCACGCCTGCCCGGCTACACCAAGGCTGGTTGAGCTTTTCATATTTGCATCACTGCTTCCCGTGCTCAGCACGTCGCGTGCTTGCGTCTTTCAAAAAAACCATCCTGCCCTTCCATTAGCCAATCCGGCGCTCTTCTGTCGATTGCGGCTCGCTCTTTTGCTTAACCAATGGTTCTAACGGGTACCACAAACCCATGAGGTCACATTCTTTTGGAAAGGACAGGTCATGCCTGCTCGTTTGTCGACGCTCGCTCCCGCAGAGCGCTCTTTTGTCCACGGCCCGTCGTGTTTGGTCGGGACCAGCCACGCCGCCACGTTTGCAAACCTGATCCGGTGCGCACCACCTCCCAAGCGACCGTGCAGGCTGGATGGCAGCCTGCCGCGGGGCGCTCGCGTGTCTCCGCGCTGCCTCATCTCTGGCAAGAACGCTCTCTCCGCCGGCGGAGAAAGTGTTGACCGAGTTTCTCGGATCTGGTGCGCCACCTAGACAGCATCGTTCGAATCGCATCTGGCCGAATCGTCTCTGCCCATGTGGCGGCGCTTTGCACGGTTTCCCGCAGTGGGGCAGCCCTGACCGAGGCCTCTCGCGACTCAGACGCCGGGCAACTGGCCGCATTGGGCATTGAACTGCTCTACTGCCTGCATCGGGACAGTGTGATGGCAGCCGAGTCGACCCGCGCACTTTTGCGCGTGGAGTCGGGTACGTTGCTGGTGTCTCAAATACAGGAGTTCCTGATGGCACCCAGAACCGATCTGGTTGATGCGCCCAGTTGGATTCGGCGAATGAATCGCCTTTGGCCAGCACTGCGCGAATGGTTGGACGCAGCGCTGCGCACAACGATCACGCCAGCGGAATCTGGCTCAGAGAGGCTTCGCAGAGCCCTGGTTGCCAAGTGCGTGTATTCCTCACCAAAGCACCGCGGCGCAATCCTGGATCACCGCCACATCGACCTGACCGCAGCTCTTCGAAATTGGCAAACAGATCGGACAAGGAGTGTCCGACAACGAAGGGCACGCTGTTGCGGCCATGCTGACATGGCTGAGTGCCATGACAGTGGACGCAATCAAAGACATCCCTCTGGCTACCCACCGGTTGGATGACTGGACTGATGTGCATCGACGTTGAGCAAGGACTGTTTTGCACTGACATCCAGTGCATCTCCACCGACCTGGCTACGCCCATCGCAGGCGACGGCCATGTTGCAGCGTCCACTCAAGTCAATAAGCCCATGCCCAAAGTGACTCCAACAATTTTTGCTGGACCGCTTTATCACCACACCCGAGGCCCGTTGCCTCGGACATCTCCTGCCCGAACTGACGGAAATCAAACCCCATGAGCCAATCATTGCCACGACCCGCGAAATCGTGCCGTCCATGGCCAGGTGGACGAACTCCTCGGGCGTACTGATGCGACAACTCGGCATCGATGGCCTCGTGGCAGCCCTCCTGAGCAACGACTTTGCCATGGCCCCGAAGGCCAAGCTTTACTACACCGCCGTCTCCGCGCAAGAAATATGGGATGCAAGTGCTCAACTCTTCACCCTGATGGGTTGGGGGCCGCCAACAGATATGCCACCAAACTTGTTGGCCGTCGGCTCACCTGTCGTGCCTACAGAAACGCAAATGAAGAGGGTCTTCGCTGCGATAAACCAATGGATTGAGGAGGCTCGACCAGCGAAACGCTGCACGCTTGAGGCGCTCTTCGAGTTTCACAACCGCTACTGCAGCAGCGTTGCGTGGTTAGTGAGCTTTGCCTGCGCCTCCCGCCGCGTCTCACAGCTGGAATGGAGCAAAAGCATGCTGACAAACCGCGTTGGGCTGCTGGTGATGGACGACAAGCGAGTCACTGATCTGGAAGGCGGCTTGCCAGTGCCAATCGGGCGTTTTCTTCGCAAACAGGTCGACCTGTACGTGCAACACCTGGATGCCTTGCATCAGCGGCTGACACGCCATGCGCATGCACGCTCCGGCGATGCACTGCTCTGGCTCGAGGCCGTCCTGAGTGGTAACGAAGTACCTCTCTTCAAAACGATAAGCGACTGCCACTGTACCCGTTCTGTCGGTACATCCACAGTCCTGGCAGAACTCCCCGCCGACTGTCAGGTCGTCCCCGACAGTGGTCGCAAATTCTGGGAGACACGACTGCGGCATCTGGGCGTCACGACGTCCAGCATCGATGGCATGTTGCGGCATGAAGTCCTGGGCCAGGAACGATTCAGCTGCTCGTCTGATTTCCTGTTGTACCCGACATATTTGCACGTCGCATCCATCCTGGACGAAGAGCTTTACCGCATTTTTCACTGGCCCATTGCTGGGCTGCGTGGCGCGACTGCGTGAGAAGACCGCCATGACCGAATTGACAACCGCTCTCGACCAAGCCGGCATAGATGTTGGCGAGGACGCCATCGGCAATCGCCTGATTCGCGTGGCCCCCGGTATTACAGGGCGTGCCAAGCGCTTTGCCGCCTTGCAGCAGGTGGTGGCAACCAAAGTCGGAGGCCGGTCCGGGGCCTTGCCATGGCACCTTATCGCCTTCGACGGGGTCATCGGCAACGACGCATTGAGTCATGCTCTAGAAGCTTGCGCTGCTCCACATGTGCACCCCGAGGGTATGGCCATCGAGTGGCAAGCCCTGCGCCCACCGCGCACCGAGCGCCGTTTACTGTCAACCCTCACCATTGCCTGCTTGTGCCGCCTACCAGAATTCGGGCCGTACGACATGCGCAGGCCGGAGCGGTGGCACGCATCGTCCGGCGAGCAGTTGGTTCAGTGGGGTCTTTACTCCCAGCCATCCACGGCCGTGGGGGAGATGTGGGCAGATTCATTGTGCTGGCACCTGCTCCATCTGCCTATGCCACTTTGGGGTCATCTCAGCGGTCTGCAACCGATTTCGGCGCTACAGCGCGTAGCATGGGCTCGGCTGGCCACGGGCAGGGTCACACATGAGCGGCCCATGGAATCTGTTGCTTCTCAAGCGCTGCCAGAAGCCCTGGATGCGACGAACACATCGAGGGGAGCAGACACAGATGCCTCTGCGATGAATGCGCTTGATGCGACTATGAAGATCACAGCATCTCTGAGCGATTCCGCACAGCGCCGGACTTGGGTTCAAACTCTTGCATCAAAGATCGAAACCGCACATCGTTGTGGCCCCGTTTCATGCACGGTGATGGCCTGGGTACTGGACATGGCAGAGAGTGGCACACCGTTCAAAACCAACGCCGCAGCCACGACGATTCAACAGTATGCGCGCTCGATCATGTGGCAGTTGTGGAAGGCCTTTACTGCGCACAAGACCGCTCCATGCGACATGACGGTTCCAGAATTTTTGTCGATCTACGAGACCATCCTCGCGCCCATGAAAAGAGATGCGCGAGCCACCGCCGCCAAGGCGCTGGGCAGTTGGCACAAGTTCTTGGTGAACTTCCAGGAGGCACCTGCAATACGAAGCACACTTGTACGCGACCTTCAGGAAACCTCAGTGGACGCCCAAGTGATCTGGCCGCACGAACTGGATCGCGCCGCCATGATTTTTGAATCTCACGAGGGCGACGAGCGTCTCATCAACGGTGCGCAAGTACTCTTTCATGTGGCATGCAATGGTCCCTTCAGAGAGGATGAACTCGCGCGACTGCGTTTGGCCAATGTGATCGTTCATGCCGGCGCGGTTGACATCGAAATCACCTCCTCCCAATTGCACGGCGGCCTGAAGTCGCCTTCTGGGCAACGGGTGGTGCGCATCGCCAATCCTCAGGCCTGCCAGAGCATCAGCGCATGGAAGCGCCGCAGAATCCTGGAAAATGCGAGCAGCTCCGATCTTCTGTTCGGCAACCCTGTCCATCGGGATGTCTATCGCCGCCACGCAATGATCCAGCTGGTCAACAACGCATTGAAGCAAGCCACGGGGGACCGTGGCTCATCGCTGCATGGACTGCGCCACAGCTTTGTGAGCGAGGCGGCTGATGGGTTGCTGAGGTCCGTGCCTATCACCAGCATCGATCGGTTTGCGCTGCTCGGCAACGAAACAGGCCATGCGTCACCCGTGATGACTGTGACCCATTACTGCCACCGCTACGAGGCAGGTCTGCGCCTCCATCTCGATTGCGGTTTGCGGGAGACCGTGCAGTGGACCAGCCGCGATGCTGCCGAAGTTGTTGGGATCGCTGAAACGACGTTGCGACAGCAGGCGCACAGGCGCCGATGCTCATTGCAGGACGTGGTCCTGAACGCTCTACAGGCACAAACCCGAAGCGCAAGTTTTCTGCCTATCGATGAGGGTCTAGAGCTATCGGATTACGCCCATTCGGCCATAGTGACAAAAGCACCAATGCTGGACATACAAGCGACACTGCGCATTCTGGAAGATCGTGTCGCGGGTCTCACAGTAGAGGCAGCAGCATCGCGCCACCAAGTCATGCCCGCCGTGGTCAAGGTATTGGAAGAGGCTGCGCTGACGCTGGTGGTTGAACTCAGCCGAAGGCGGGGAAGTCGGATGCGCGGCGGCATCACGCTGGCCGCTGCGGCCACGAGCTTGAAAACAGCGCTGGCTTTTTCCAACATGGATCTCGCCCGCCGTTTGCAAGCAAAGTACACCCCCGTAAATACCTGCTTGGCCGCGATCACCGCCGTCAACCAGGTCGAGGATGCGGTCGAGGCCTGGAAGGCATTGCAGCAGGGGGAGCACTTTTCCCTAGAAGACCGGCCCCAGGCTGTGCGGATACTGCGCTTCCTCCGCTCTTGTGGCGTAGCTTGCTCGGCATTGCGCCTGCGCATTGCGGTGCCGCCTGATCAACCCTCATTGGGTCACGCCATGGCTGCAAAGCATTTGCCGCTCTGGAAGTCGGTATTTGGCGAAGAGCCAGTCGTGGAGACCTGCCATCCGAGAACGGGCCGCCCAGGTGCCTACCTCATCTGGACCAGCAAGCCAGGCTGTGCTGTCACGCCCGCGGCAGCAGGGGAGACAGCAGGACTTTCGGCATGGATGTTTGGCGTTGCTGTTTGGGCAGACTACAAGGCCAAGGAGGAGTTCGATGCGCAGTGTTAAGTTGGAATCTCGGGTCATTGCGAACAAGGGCATTGGCCTGAGCGACAAAGTGATCACCCAATGCAGGGCAGACTATCTGCGTGAGCTCCAGGTTCGCCTGCCATCCCTAAAAAGAGAGCGCGCTGGCTGGGTAGAGTTGCTCACGCAGAGCACCGACGCAGGACTGACAATCGAGGCGTATCTGCGCGAGTCGCCGCAGCTGTCATTGCCCTTGGCGACTGACAAACAACGGCACAGCCGGCAATTGCTCAACGACCCCTTCCTACAACTGGTACAGCAACTCGATTTCGACCGCAGGCAGTTGGTGCTCGAGGCTGCCATCGCATCAGACTCATCGGAGCTGATGGTCCAGATCGCAGGCGGGTTCCAGATAGACGAGCGGTCTGTCGAACTCAGACGCGAAGCGCGCCGGAAACACCGGTATCCACACGGCACCGTGCTTAACGGGCTCAATAATGACCAGATTGAAATCGACATTCCACCTCGCCTGGCCCTGAGCGAGCACGCGAAGATCCGTGCCCGAATACGCAGCCTGACGGCGAAGACGGCGCTGCTGTTCAACGTAGAGGAGGACGGCAGCAGTGCAACCAGCAGGCCAACTGGTCGATCGATTCCTCAGAAGTTGGCGTTGCGCCGAGTAGGTGGGGCTGATCACCTCCGGCTGGGCCGCATCCTGCAGGAGGCGATGGATCTGGGCAGGCTGGTGCAACTGGAGGTTGGGATACGGTTTCATGGAATAGATGGGCGCGTTGCTGACCTCGAATTGCTGGCTATACCGGATTGAGCGTGAAGGTCGTCGGCGCCGGTGCTGACTTGGGCCAGCGTCCGACATGGCTCCAATCGACCAATGTGCGCTGCACATATGACGCTGCCATCGCTATGGACACTCAATCGGGCGGGTCGAGACACTGGACCCAGCGCGCATTTGTTCTCGGCCTGATCATCAATCGTAGCTGTCCAATAACCTACCGCCCACAGAATTTGGTTTGCGTCCCTGCCTTGACCTCAGCGTCCATACAATCAATCACAGCAACGGCAAACGGCCTGATCACGCCCGCGCCGAGATCAAACAGTTGCCATCTGATTCCAGCCAAATGATCTAAGGAGACAGCGATATGAGCGAGATGAAATTCACCCCGGATGAATTGCTCAATGCGGCCACTGCCCTGGTGCTCGTTGGTCTTGTGGTCATGGGATATTTGCATTACAGGCTGGAGCAGCGCACAAGAGGAAGTGGTGAGTCTGACAGCAGGGCCGTCGATGAGCGTTAACCGACAGTCAATGGCTCTAAGTCCAAAGACTGGGAGCCGGCCTAATGTTCGACTCGACCCACCGCCGCACGCGAGGCGACCATATACCGCGCCACTGACAGGAGCGCCCTCTTGAGCAAGACGACGTCGCTCTAAAAATCAGCGCAATGCTTCAGGATTCAGGCTGCGGTTTTAAACGCCCATGGTGCGGAGTCAGGCCCGCAAGCTGTCCAGCAGCTTCGCCACATGCACCGCCTCGCGCTGCGCGCCATCGGCAATCTGGTGCCGGCAGCTGGTGCCGTCGGCCACCACGATGGCATCCGGGTTCTTGCGCACCGCTGGCAGCAGGCCGCCTCGGCCATCTGCATGGACACGTCGTAGTGCGATGCCTCGTAGCCGAAGCTGCCGGCCATGCCGCAGCAGGAGCTTTCGATCAGCTCGGGCTTGGCCCGGGGATCAGCCGCAGCACCTCCAGGATCGGGCGGCACGGCGCCGAAGGCCTTCTGGTGGCAGTGGCCGTGCAGCAGGATGGGCTTGCCTGCGGGCTTGAGCGACAGGGCGAAGCGCCCGGCCTTGGCCTCGCGGGCCAGGAATTCCTCGAACAGCAGGGCCTGCTTCGACACCACCACGGCCTTGTCGCCCAGGCCCATCACCAGGGCCTCGTCGCGCAGGGTGAGCAGGCACGACGGCTCCAGGCCCGACGATGGCCACGCCGGCCTGGGCCAGGGGCAGCAGGGCGTCGATGAGCGCGCTCGGCCTTGGCCTTGGCTTCGTCGACCATGCCGGTGGCCAGGTAGGTGCGGCCGCAGCAGTGGTGGCCGCCGTCGCTTTTTCGACCGTGTGCAGCGCATAGCCGGCCGCATGCAGCACGCGGGCCGCGGCCAGGGCGTTCTCGCTCTCGAAGGTGCCGTTGAAGGTGTCGACGAACAGCACGGCGGCCTTGTGGCCGGCCTGGGCGGCGGCAGATGGTGTCCGCCTTGCTGGCGAACAGCGATGCATCGCGGCTGCGCCAGAAGGTGTCGCTGCGCCATTGCGGCAACGAGCGCCGGGCCGATAAGCCCAGCAGCTTCTCGCCCAGCCAGGCGCGCGCCGGGCAAGCGTGTCGCGCAGGTTGAGCAGCCACGGCAAAGCGGCTGGCGGTGCGCGCGTAGTCGGGCAGGTGGGCGACCAGCCTGTCCTTGAGCGTGTGGCCGTGCTTGCGCCTTGTAGTGGGCCAGGAACTCGACCTTCATCTTCGCCATGTCCACGCCCGTGGGGCAGTCGCGCTTGCAGCCCTTGCAGCCGACGCACAGGTCCATGGTGTCGTGCATGGCCTCGCTGGTGAAGGCGTCGGGCCCGAGCTGGCCCGACAGCGGCCAGGCGCAGCGTGTTGGCGCGGCCGCGGGTCAGGTGCTGTTCGTCGCGCGTCACGCGGTAGCTGGGGCACATGGTGCCGGCGTCGAACTTGCGGCAGTGGCCGTTGTTGTTGCACATCTCCACGGCCTTGGCGAAGCCGCCCGTCACGTCGCCGCCGGTGCCGGGCGCGGTGGTCACCTCGGTCACGGGGTCGGCCTGCACGTTCCAGGCCGACCAGTCGAGCACGGGCGTGAGGGCGATGCGCTTGTAGGGCCTGGGCGCCGTGGCGGGCGCGAAGCGGAACAGCGCGCCATCGTCCATCTTGCGGCGGGTCGATGATCTTGCCGGGGTTGAACAGGCCGATGGGGTCCAGCTGGTGCTTGATGGCGCGGAAGGCCTCGTTGATCGCCGGGCCGAACTGCCATTCGATCCATTCGCCGCGGCACAGGCCGTCGCCATGCTCGCCGCTGAAGGCGCCCTTGTACTTGCGCACCAGCGCGCTGGCCTCTTCGGCGATGGCGCGCATCTTGGCCGCGCCGTCGGTGCGCATGTCGAGGATGGGCCGCACGTGCAGCGTGCCGACCGAGGCATGCGCATACCAGGTGCCGCGGCTGCCGTGGCTGCGCGAACACCTCGGTCAGGCGCGTCGGTGTATTCGGCCAGGTGCTCCAGCGGCACGGCGCAGTCCTCGATGAAGCTCACCGGCTTGCCGTCGCCCTTGAGGCTCATCATGATGTTGAGGCCGGCCTTGCGCACCTCCCACAGGTTCTTCTGCGGCGCTTCGTCGGGCATCTCCACCACGCTGCCGGGCAGGCCCAGGTCGCCCATCAGCTCGACCAGCTGGCTGCAGCTGCGGCAGCAGCGCGGCCTTGTCGTCGCCGGAGAACTCCACCAGCAGGATGGCCGCGGGCTTGCCGATGAGCGCGGTTTCCACGGTGGGGCGGAAGGCCGGGTTGGCCAGGGCCAGCTCGATCATGGTGCGGTCCACCAGCTCCACCGCCGTGGGGCCGAGCTTGACGATGTGCTGCGCCGAGTCCATGGCCGCGTGGAAGCTCGGGAAGTTGACGATGCCCAGCACCTTGGCGCGCGGCAGCTGCGCTGAGCTTGAGCGTCAGGCTGCGGGTGTAGGCCAGCGTGCCTTCGGCGCCGATCAGCAGGTGCGCCAGGTTGACGCTGCCGTCGGCGGTGTAGGGCTTCTCGCTCTGGTTGTCGAAGATGTCGAGGTTGTAGCCGGCCACGCGGCGCATCACCTTGGGCCAGCGCTCGGCGATCTCGCTGCGGTGCTGCTGGGCCAGGGCGCGCACATGCTGCGCGATGGCGCTGGCGCGCGGGCCCAGGGTGGCCAGCGGGCCGAAGTCGACCAGCTCGCCGTCGCGACAGCCAGGCGCTCGCGCCCAGCACGTTGTGCACCATGTTGCCGTAGGCGATGGAGCGCGAGCCGCAGGAGTTGTTGCCCGCCATGCCGCCCAGCGTGGCCTGGGCGCTGGTGGAGACGTCCACCGGGTACCACAGGCCGTGCGGCTTGAGCTGCGGCGTTGAGGTGGTCGAGCACGATGCCCGGCTCCACCGTGACCGTGCGGGCCTCGGCATCCAGCGTCCAGCACGCTGCGAAAGTGCTTGCTGTTGTCGATCACCAGCGCCGCGCCCGTCGTCTGGCCGCACTGGCTGGTGCCGCCGCCGCGCGGCAGCACGGGCACCTTCAGGTCGCGCGCGATGTCGATGGCGGTGGCGATGTCGCGCTCGGTGCGCGGCACCAGCACGCCCGACCGGCATGATCTGGTAGATGGAGGCATCGGTCGCGTAGCGCCCGCGCGATGCCGGCATCGAACAGCACCTCACCCTCGGTTTCCGCCGCCAGGCGCCGCGCGAGGGCCTCGCAGGTCTCGTTGGGGGGCAGGACGGTACCGGCTGGCTGCAGAGTGCTGGCGGGTTCGATGCGCATGGGTCTCCTAGGTGGCTTTTGAAGCCTGTCTTGTGGGGTAGATCTCGCCCGCGCGCAGCAGCTCCAGTACGGTGTCGCGCTTGCGCTGCACGTGGGCCACGAGCACGCGGCGCATGGCCGCGGCGTCGCGCGCGGCCAGGGCGTCGATCATCTGTTCGTGCTCGGCCACGGCCTGCTTCCACTTGGCTTCGTTCTGGTTGGTGCGAAAGCGCAGCGACTGCACGCGGGCGTTGATGGAGCGGTAGGTGGCCGTGAGCACCGGGTTGCGCGCCGCCTCGTTGATGGCGGTGTGGATGCTGCGCGTTGATACGGTAGTAGCCCGACAGGTCGCGCCGCGCGAAGCAGGCCATCATTTCGTAGTGCAGGGCGCGCAACTCTGCCAGCTCGGCATCGGTGAGGCGCTGGGCGGCCAGCTCGCCCGACATGCCTTCGAGCGTGGCCAGCACCTCGAAGGTGTTCACCACGTCGGCCTCGGTCAGCTTCACGGCCACGGCGCCGCGGTTGGGCAGCAGGTCCACCAGGCCCTTCGGCCGCCCAGCAGCTTGATGGCCTCGCGCAGCGGCGTGCGCGATACGCGCAGTTGCTCGCTCAGCTCCCGTTCGTTGAGCTTGGCTCCCGGCGCGATCTGGCCTTCCACCAGCATGGTGCGCAGGCGTGCGGCCACCTGGTCGTGCAGCGCAAGGCGGGAGATTTCGATGATTTCAGCCATGAAGTACTTTCTATTCTGTATTTTGCATGCAAAAAATTGGCGGATCAATCGCTATATTCAAGGGTATCCCCGCATGCAAAGCTGTTTTTTGCATGCAAAACTGAGCAAAGAAAGGACGCTCCATGCTTCAACTCGACTTTCACCCCACCGGCCGCCACTTCCTGCAGATCCCGGGCCCAAGCCCGGTGCCAGACCGCATTCTGCGGGCGATGAGCCTGCCCACCATCGACCACCGGGGCCCCGAATTCGGCGCTCTGGGGCTCAAGGTACTCGTCGGGCATCCAGAAGATCTTCCAGACCCGCCATCCCGTTGCGATCTACCCCGCATCGGGCACCGGCGCGTGGGAAGCAGCCCTGTCCAACACGCTGAGCCCAGGCGACCACGTGCTGATGTTCGAGACCGGCCACTTCGCCTCGCTGTGGCAGAAGATGGCCACGCGCCTGGGCATCTCCACCGAGTTTCTGGCCTGGGAGGGGCGCGACGCGCACCTGCCTCTGGCCGGCGGCTGGCGCCGGGCGTGTACAGGCGGACCTGATCGAGGCGCGCCTGCGCAAGGACACGGAGCGCAAGATCAAGGCCGTGTGCGTGGTGCACAACGAGACGTCCACGGGCGTCACCTCGGACATCGCGGCCGTGCGCAAGGCCATCGACGCAGCGGGCCACCCGGCGCTGTTGATGGTGGACAGCATCTCGGGCCTGGCGTGTGCCGACTTCCGTCACGACGAATGGGGCGTGGACGTGACCATCAGCGGATCGCAAAAGGGCTTGATGCTGCCGCCGGGCATCAGCTTCAACGCGCTGTCGCCGCGCGCGCTGGACGCGTCGAAGAAAGCCACGCTGCCCCGGTCGTTCTGGGCCTGGGACGAGATCGTCGAGATGAACAAGGACGGCTACTGGCCCTATACGCCCAACACCAACCTGCTCTACGGGCTTGACCGAAGCCCTCGACATGCTGCTGGCCGAGGGGCTGCCCAACGTCTTCGCGCGCCACCAGCGCTGGGGTGCAGGCGTGCGCGCTGCCGTCAACGCCTGGGGCCTGCCCATCCAGTGCGCAGACCCTGCTGTGTATTCACCCGTGCTCACCGGCGTGATCACGCCCGAGGGCGTGGATGCAGATGCCGTGCGCAGGCTCATCCACCAACGCTTCGACCTTTCACTGGGCACAGGCTTGGGCAAGCTCAAAGGGCGCATGTTCCGCATGGGCCACTTGGGCGACAGCAACGACCTCACGCTCATTGCCATGGTGGCTGGCGTGGAGATGGGGCTCAAGCTCTCGGGCATCGCCCTGGCCGGTAGCGGGGTACAGGCCAGCATGAATTACTTCGCCAGCCATGCGGCGCCCGCTGCTTTGAAAAAGGCCGCGTGAGTCTGTAACCCCGTGGCTTTTTGTTGTGACTGACCGTCCGGCGCCTGCGCGAGGCGCTGGCTGGCTGCTTACGTTTCCCCCTCTCCTGCTTGCGGCCCGCTGGTGGTGCAAGGATCGACCGACCCCGTGTTTTCCGAAACCGATGGCTGCGCGCTGGTGCATGCGCGCGGCCAAGGCTGGATGTGCTGAGTTCATTCAACCCGGGCCGCACCGACAAGGGCCCACGAAGGAGACAAGCGATGATGAAAAGACGTTCCCTGATCCAGTCCGCAGGCGCGGCGGTGGCCGCGCTAGGCGCCCCGCGCCTTTTTGCACAGGAGTGGCCCACTGGGCCCGTGCGCATCGTGGTCGGTTTTCCGCCCGGCGGTGGCACTGACGCACTGGCACGCGTAGTGGCGGTGAAGCTCTCGGCGATGTGGAAGCAGTCCGTCATCGTGGAGAACAAGGCGGGCGTGGCCGGCGTGCTCGCCGCCGAGTATGTGGCCCAGCAACCCAGCGATGGCAGCACGCTCCTCATGGCCCACATCAACAGCCATGCGCTCGCGCCGAGCCTGCAGCCCAAGCTGCGCTACGACCCGCAGCGTGACTTCGTGCCCATCGTGATGGTGGGTGTCACGCCCAACCTGCTGATCGCGGGGCCAGCGCAGAAGGCCCTCACGGTGAAAGACCTCGTGGCCCTGTGCAAGGCCAACCCGGGCACGGTGACCTTCGGCTCGGCCGGCCAGGGTTCGGCCCAGCACCTGGCGCTGGAGATGTTCAAGCTGCAGGCCGGTGTGGATGCGCTGCATGTGCCGTACAAGGGCAGCGGCCCTGCACTGGCGGACCTGATGGGCAACCAGATCCAGTACTGCTTCGAGACCATGACTTCCGCCACGCCGCACGTGAAGAGCGGAAAAGTGGCGGCGGTGGCGCAGACGCGCACCAAGCGGGCCAAGGGGCACCCCGGCGTGCTCACCATGCAGGAGCAGGGGTTTGACGGCTTTGAGGCCACGACCTGGTATGGGCTGGTGGGCCCTGGCAAACTGGCGCCCGGTATCGCGGACAAAATCAACCACGACGTCAACACCGTGCTGGCCATGCCCGATGTGCAGGAGCGCATGGACAATTACGGTGCAGAAGACGGCGGTGGCTCCCGCGACAAGATGAAGGAGTTTATCGCCACCGAGATCGCCAAGTGGGGCAAGGTGGTGAGGGACGGTAAAGTGAAGGTGGAGAGTTAGGCGTTTGCCTGGGCGACTTGGCGCATGGGGCCACCCATGTGCGCGGCGGCCTTGGCATTGGCGACATGGGCTGGTGCTGTGCGCCTTGCCGGCTTTCCAGGGCAGCAAACATTGAGGTATTAGATGCTGGCAGAAAAAGACGCGACGACGGAACTGACCCAGGCACTCGCAGCTGCGTGGCAGGCAGGGCGCACCACCAGTGCTGGGCCCTGGGGCGGTGCGCTGGCCGATGCGGCAGGCGCCTATGCGGTGCAGGACGCGCTGGACCAGGCCCTGGGCTGGTTTACCGCCGGGCCCGTGCGGCACTGGAAATCCGGCGGACCCAACCGCCAGGCCGTGCTCACGCACGCGCCGCTGCCGCCCGCTGGGGTGCGCACCAGTCCGGCTGTGTATTCCGACATGCAGTTTCACACCATCGGTATCGAGGCCGAGATCGCCCTGCGCCTGGGGCAGGCTGTGTCACCCGCGCAGGCAGTGACGCTCATGCCTGACGCAGCCGGGAGCCTGGTAGACGCAATGTCCGTGTCCATCGAGATTGTGGACTCTCGCTGGGCCGAAGGGGGCGATGCGCCGGCCTTGCTGCGCCTGGCCGACCTGCAGTCGCACGGCGCCCTGGTTCTCGGCGAGTGGATGCCCTATGCCATGCGCGACTGGGCCGCTCAGCGCTGTGTCGTCCGCATCGGCACGCGGGAGCCCGTGCTGCGCACTGGCACGCATCCGCTGGGTGACCCGGCCTGGCTGCTGCCCACCTGGCTGCGCCACCTGACACGGTCAGGCCAGACAGTGCCAGCCGGAACGGTGGTGACCACGGGCTCCTGGGTGGGCCTGCTACCCGCCCAGCGTGGGGAAGTGGTGGTAGCGGAGTTCGAGGGGGTGGGGAGCGCTTCGCTCACGCTGTGAGAAGTGCGAGCTTGCTCGCAGTCTCGCTGCCCCCTCGCTAGAACGATGAACCCGGCTGCCGCATAACCTGTTTACGATCTCCTGAGTAGCAGCGTGTTCATGATCTTTCATGGGGTACGCATGGCAGCAAAAAACCGCAATCGAGTCGCCCGCCGCAGTCCATGCTGGCGGCCTGAGCAAGGTGGCAACGACGAGTGCGGTCTTTTGCGGACACGCCCGCGTAGGGCGAGCATTCTTGCTTGCAGTCGCTTCAGGACGCGAACGCAGTACCGAATCACTCATGGCCTTCGCCTTGTTCGTCGACTCCATCGGGCCGGACACCCAGCATCATCTCAATGTCGGTAACTACAGAACGCCGCGCTTTCCTGGTGGCCGCTCAAGGCCATCTGTCACTAGCGTTGGAACGAGTACCAGTTCCATGCCCAACTGCTGTGCCCCAGGTGTCGTGCATGTCGTGCCTGCATGCTTGCATGACGGGCACGGACTTGCCCGCGTGACCGACCACCGTGACCTTGCTCGCGTAAGCCACATCGGTTGTTTCCCCGACTGGCGGCGCCATGTCGGCGCGCAACATCACGGTGGGCACTTCGCCATTGCGCAACAGGCCGATTGCGCCGGTCTTGCCGATCCCGGTGGCCACCACATAGCCGGCCTTGCGCAGGCATTCCGCCGCCAAGCCCGAGCCCGGCAACGGTGCCGAGGTGGACGTCGGTCTGTCGGTTATGGCTTTGTCGAGCCCCCCGTGTTGAGCGAGTGGTGCAAGCCATTTCATGGCATCGAGTCAGGGTTGCCGTGCGATCTCACGGCCGATGGCGTGCGCAAGTGCCTCGAAATCGCCCTGGTACAGGTAGCCGTTCACGTAGAAGCTGGGCGTACCGTTGACGCCGCTGCGCACACCGCCCATGAAGTCGCGGCGGACGTGGGCGGCAATATCGGGGTTGCGCAGCGTGGTAGCGAGCGCCTGCTCGTCCAGGCCCAACGCGCGCACGCCGGCTTCCAACCCGGCGCCGCCGTAGGGTACCCAGCCGTCCTGATTCTCGTAGAGCCAGTCGTGCATCGGCCAGAACTGGCCCTGGACTGCAGCGGCCTCGACCAGCTCGGCCGCCATTTGTGCGTAGGGATGAGCCTGGCTCAGCGGAAAATGGCGGAACACAAAGCGCAGGTTGCCGGAATACCGATGTTGCAGCTGCTTCACCAGTGGGTAGGCCATGCCGCAGGCGGGGCACTGGAAGTCGCCGTATTCCACCAGAGTCACCAAGGCATGCGCATTGCCCTGGATATGATCGTGCGCGGATACCGGCACGGTCAGCGCGGCATCGTCGCGCATCATGATGCCTCCCGTGCGCCGGTTGCCGGCGGGTCAATCGTTTTTGGGATGTTGTTAGTGGGCAGGGCTTCGAGAGCGTTGATGATGCCGGCGGCGCCGGGATTCACGCCCATCGGCGACAGATAGCTCCATCGGATCACGCCGCCGCCATCGATCACGAACAGCGCGCGCCCGGCCACCCCGGCCTGCGCGTCATAGATGCCATACGCGCGCGCCACTTCACCCTTCGGCTCGAAGTCGGACAGCAGCGGGAAGTGGAACTTGCGCTCGCGCGCCAGCGCGGCGTGACTCCACACACCATCGACCGAAATCGCCAGCAGTTGCGCGTTGAGGCGGGCGAATTCGTCCAGCAGTTCGTTGTACAGCGCCAGCTGGTCGCTGCACACTGGACTCCAGTCGGCGGGATAGAACGCCAGGACCACGTTGCGCCCGCGGAACTCCTTGAGCGCCACGGCCTGGTCGGGGGTGGAATGCAACGTGAATTCCGGTGCGGTGGTGCCGGCAGCAAGCATGGTCATGGCGGGCTCGTGTGTGGGTGATCAGGGGTGCGAACTCGGTGTGTGGGAATGTTTTCTTGGTCGTCGGCCGTAGTCATGACGGCAGCAACAAACGGGCAAAGCGGCGCAGTGGTGCCACTTCGTACAGCGCTACTTCCATCGCAGGATCGCCGTAGCCAAACCAGTTCTGCCGTAGATGGATGCGCTCCATCGTCTTGAGCATGTGAGGGCACTGACCCTTGCCGGCCTCGGGATACACCGGTTCGATTAACATCCGCAGAGCCTCCCACAGCGCCACTTGTTTTATCTCTGCCGGGGAGATATCCCGTCGAGTCTGCTTGCGCTTGCCGGTGTACTCGGCAGCGGAAAAGCTCACCTGCGTCATCGAAGCGACCTATATTGTTTGGACGACTAATCGTACCGAATTGGGTAGGGCGGATTCGAGTCCAAGTGCAACATCTGTTCAATGCACTAAGCCAAGCTGATGCATCAACTGCTGCAGGTGCTGCGCATAGATCTCAGCAGGGGTGCAGTAGCCCAGGGTCATCTTGGGCCGCCCATTGAGCTCATCAGCCACGGCGTCGCCTTGAATCGCCCCGGTTTATCTAGACGCTCTTGAGCCCAACCGAAGCGGAGACGAAGCCAGCCGATCACAAAATACGCCATTTCTGAAGCAGGGCTGATCACAAGTTATGCCATCTTAGATAATGGTTTGAACTCTATAGGCAATTATATACATTGGTTTTATTGCTATCAAGTCGATAGTGAAGAAAGCCAAAAACAACGAATCCGATCAGCACCGCAACAGACAGCCCATCCAGCAAGCTCATACCCATAGCGCGACCTCCGCACAGAATTTCATAGCGATATCCGCCAAACTACTGGTCACTAGCGACGGTCTCCTTCGGCTGGGGCATTAACCTTTTTTGCAGGCGCTCGCAGTTCGATGCGCCTTGACCTCACCCAGCTCCAGCCGCTGCGCCAGAATTTTGAGGGCTACGGCCTGTGCTTTCGCCATGCCCTCCTCGGCCGTGGCCTCCCAGACCCGTGAGCCCGGTAACTCGGGAACCATCTCGGCCAGATACCCTCCGTCATCGTCCCGTGTGCACTCCAACGTGTAGTGGGCAGGTAATCACGCTACCGATCAGGAACAAGGTGATTAAGCCTCCCATAGTGCATTTCCTGTCATCTCGTAGAGAACTGTCAAGCGGATCTCCTGTAAAACCGATCACCCCATGCTGTCCGGTTTGGATGAGAGCGCAAGCGCTGCACACCCCGTGGATGGACACTCTATTGTTGTCATTTGCTGCCGTTGTCAAGCCTCGGGGCGGAGGCCCAGGCAGACGTCGACAGGCGCAGCCAGGGACCCAGCGTTTCCTTCAAACAGCTGTGGCAAGGTCGATATCCCACCTGTGTTCCATCCCCCAGGGGCGATCCCCAGCCTGCATCAGATCCCAGCTGCAAGAAGTTGTTCAGGCCATCGCCCTCATCGTGTTGCGCCTGCGTTCCACAGCGGTCGCAGATGAGTTTCGCGACGAACGGTGTCGACATCAATTCTTGAACTCTCATTTCCGCCCCTTCACTGACTGCTATGGCAATTGCATCATCACACTGCCGAGCGCAGCCTGAATACGCGCTACCTGCTGCGGATCCGCCGCGTCGTCATGATCCATCCCCAGCACTTGAGCAAGGGTGCTGCCCAGATCGGAGTGGCAGCGTCGCAATTGCCTGAGGGGCTCCTCTAGGAATGCTTTGTGTGCCGAGGCGATGCGGCTGCGATAGGCGCGCATGGTTTCGGCATTCTGGGCAACAGGCCGCCCCAGGGCTTGTTGGTAGGCACACCAATAGTAGCCACACGATTGCACAAAGGCGGCGACTGCGGCCAGCTCTCGTTCGTGGCGATGCAACGGTCTCGGGTAACGGCTGGCCTGGTTTGCGGCACGCTCGCACAGGTCCAGAGGCATGGTCGCAGGCTGTCCCGCAGACGTTGCCACGGGATGAAGATAGGCACGCACCAGGTCATCATCAGCAAAAAGACGGCGAATAAATGCGTTCAACGCGCCCTGTGCGGCACGGGGCATGCGCTCGTAGATCTCGTTGCGACATTGCGTGATCACGTCAACGGCATGCGGCTGCCCGCGCTCCGACCTGAGCGTGTGGCGGTAGAGGGAGGTACGGTTCTGATGCAGTTGGAATGACGCGTTCATAGGGAACTCCTTGGCACTTGAGGTGCAGATTCGGGAAATCGGGTTTGCAGGGTGGGCGCGGGCAAGGCTGCGCCCAGACCGCTGGTTTTGCAGCAGTTCAGCAAGGGAAGGAATGAGCGGATCTAGGCGCTGGCGTTGGGCGCGTGCCTGAGTCCTGTGCGCATCCAGGGGCCCGGCGGGGCCTGCGGCTCACCCTTGGTATGGACGGCCGGCAGCACGATGTCCATGGGCCTGCGCGACATGGCGCCACTTATGGCACCACTTACCCCACCACTTCCTGGCGCTGGCTTGTGCATGCCGCGTGGCTTCGGTACGGCTTGCGGTGAGGGCAGCGCCGGGGCATAGAGGTCGGTGTGCACCGGGCGCAGCCATGCATCTCCACCACCCTCTTCCATGCGGATCACCTTGCCCGTGGCCAGGCGGCTGGCGAGCAGCCGCTCCATGGCCGAGCCGTCCTGGCGCGTGAGGTTGGGCACGTAGCGGCTGTAGACCTTGAACAGCATCTCGGTGCTGGTGTGGCCAAGCTGGCGCGCGATCCACTCAGGCGCTTCACCGGCCGCAAGCCACAGGGTGGCTGCGGTGTGGCGCATTTGATAGGGGCGCCGCTCCTCCAGCCCCAGATGGCGCAGCAAGGGATACCAGATGCGGTCGGTGAAGTTCTTGTTGTCCAGTGGCGCGCCCATGAGGTTGCAGAACACGTAGTCGGACAGCTTGCCCGTGACTTCATACTGTTTGGCCAGCGCCTCGAACACGGGCTGGCTCATCTGGATGTCGCGCTGGCTGCCGTCGGTCTTGGTGTACTCGTCCTCGCCCAGGACAAAGGTCTCGCGCACCAGGATCAGCCGGCGCTCGAAATCGATGTACCGCCACTTGAGGCCGTGGATTTCGCCGGTGCGCATGCCGGTGAAGAAGCGCACGGTGAAGTAATGGCGGTAGTCGGACCGCACGGTGGCCAGGATGCTTTGCACATCCTGCAGGCTGAACGGGTCCACATCAACCTTGCGTACGCGCAGTCGCTTGATGTTGGTGGTCGGCGTCGTAAACTCGAATCGGTCGGCGGCTTCGTCCAAGATCTGACACAGCGTGCCAATGATCTCGTTGATGCGTTTGGGTGAGAGCCCTTCCCTGTCTCCGCGACCTTTTACTTTGGCGAGTGTGGCGCGGAATGCCAGGATGTCGGATTTGGTGATGCTGCTGACCACCTTGGCCCCGAACTGCGGGATCAGCCTGCCGTTGAGCGTGGAGAGCAAGGATCGGATATGGCTGCGGCGCCATTCGATCTGGTGCTCCTCGAACCACTGGGTTGCGAAGTCGCAGAACAAGGGGCCTGTTGCCTTCGGCTCAGCAACCAGCGCCGCCGTCAGTGGCGCCACCACCTCGTTGCCCTCTAGAGCCACTGCGTTTGCGGCCGCCGTCCCAGCATCTGCCTGCGCCAAGCGTTTGAGGGCTTTGCTGTTGGGGAAGTAGTTGGCGTAGACGAAGGTGCCTGCGGTGATCTCGGACTCGATCTTAGCGAGGACTTTTTCCAATTTCTTGCGATGAACTGGGGTGTCGGTCAGTGCCGTGTACTCCCGGCACCGCTGCCCCTGAAATCTGAAGTCCATGAACAAGGTGCCCATGGTGTCTGAGTTGCGGATGCTACCCATGAAGTACGCCTCCGTTGGCCATAGGAATGGCGCTCATCCCTGTCGGTCTCGCAACTGAGACCCGCGTCATGTCTCGTTGAATGGCCTCCCAACGGTAGAGGATCTTTCGCCCCCCAAAGGGACGAAAGTAATGAATTCCCTCCAGCAGGACGCTGTCTTTCAATCGCTCCCGAATGGTCCGCACGTCGTACTTGATCCGGGCAGAAAGCTCCTCTGTGGTGAGCAGTTCAGTTTCCATGTTTTCCTTTCGTCATTTTGCTTTATTGCTAGACATATTCATTGTATGTCACATAGGCCTATTGTCAACTCGTCTAGCAATAAAGATGGATGACCCTTTAGAATGGAGACTCAGCCAAGAACCACATGAGCCGAAATCAACTAAACATACGGGTGAGCGATGAGCTGGAAGAGCTCATTGACAAAAAGCGTATCGAGCTTGCCTCGACGCTGAAAGTCATCCCTACACGGTCTGACGTGGTCCGCTTTGCCCTTGAGAGCTACCTTGGGGTATCAGTGAAACAAACTGATGCTGACCGCCGAACAACAGTAGGCAAGGCCATCTCGGGAAGAAAAAAGTCTGCTGACTGAAGGGCACCGCCGCGACTACCAGTGAAATCGCTGGTCATATCGGCAAGACCATTCACGGTGGTTTTGCCGATGGCCAGTCGAACGAATTGATGCCTGCGACCCGTTCCGGCCGTTCCTTGCGCCAATGCCGATGTCCGCTCAGCAGCGAGGCTGTGTGATAACGCGTCAGAAAGCCTTGGGATGAACGCGTGGCTTTCAGTTTCCAATGGTTCAGCCGGTAATTTGAAGTTTTTGGGACGACGAGCCGCTGCGGGGGCCCTGAAGGTCCTCGCAGGCTCTGCTCGTCAGAATATCGACCGGCAAAACGGCACCTTACGCCCTCAGCAGAAGCATTGCCTTCTTGGTCCGCTCAAAGCCGAGGATGCTCAGGACGCGTTTGAAGTTGTACGCCAGCACGTTCAGGCCCATTTCCGTTGCCACGTTCTCGATTCCTCTCGTCAGAAAGTGCGTCCAACCCATCCGGTGTTTGAGGGTACCGAAGACGTGCTCGATGGTGCTCTTGCGCACGGTCATCGCATCAGGCATTCGGTCCAGCCGTTGCTGCACCTTGTCCATGATTGCCTCGTGCTCCCAGCGTCTGATGCGTCGGTAGACGCTCGTCGTGCACTGCCTTCATCGCACAGGCGAGGCAGGCGCTTGGCCAATAGATGTGGATCTGTAGGCCCGCCTCTTCGCGGCTGAAGCGGTGAAGCGCTCGTTGCCCGGCCGGGCATTGGTACTGTTCGCGCGCGTCGGCAAGGAATTGCAGGTTCGCGGCATCAAGGTCAACACCGGCACCATAGTGGACGCCAGCCGAAACAAATGTTCCGATGAGCCATTGGCAGTACCATTCCCCTATGCTCAAATTTGAGTCCGTGAAAACGAAGCGCGTGAGCGACGAGATCGCCGAACAGATCCGGCGTCACTTGGCGAGCGGTGAACTGGAACCTGGTGACAAGCTCCCGGCTGAGCGCGAACTCGCTGTCCACCTCGGTGTGGGCCGCAATGCCGTTCGCGAGGCGTTGCGCCTGCTCGAGATGGGCGGGATCGTAGAACTGCGCAAAGGGACTAAAGGCGGCGCCTTTGTTTGCGCGGGCAACACGACCTTTCTATCAACGGGCTTACGTGACCTGCTGTCCCTGCGCGGGGTGAGCATCGAGCAACTCACCCAGGCGCGCGTTCTGATCGAACAGGCCGTGGTCGATGCCGCCTGCGATGCCGCAACCGAAGAAGACCTTGCTGCCCTCGACGCACAACTTCAGTTGGCGAGCCAAGCCTTGGGACGACGCGATTTCGATGCCAAGCTCGACGCGCTGATTGAATACCACCGCGTCATCGCACGCGCCACCCGCAATCCGGTGCTCGTGTTCGTGATGGACGCCTTGATGGAGATGATGCATGACTACGCTATCAGCATCGGACACGACAAGAACGACCTGTCGATCATCGCCCTGCGGGAGGTGAACGCGCAGCTTTATCGGCGCGATAAGGTAAAGGCCGGCCGGGCGATGGCCGAGCACCTGGAACGCGTTAAGGACCGGTACCTGGCGTACCAGCGGAATGCGCGCTCCTCCAAGCGGGCGCCTGCGGCTTACGCCGCCGCCAAGGCCGGCGCCATGTAGTCGAGTTCCTGACGTGCGCCGTACAACACCCGTCAGCGGGCTCGCGCCCGCCTGCTCAGGTGGAGGAGTAGCGGCCGCCGGTGACGTGCAGGGTTTCGCCGCTGACGAAGGCGCCCATCTCCGACGCCAAGTACAAGACTGCCATTGCGATGTCCTCGGGCATGCCCGGGCGCGGGATGGGAGTGCTCTGCTTCGCGCGACGGTCGATGTCCTCGAAGTAGCGGATCGACTTGACGCGATCGGTGCGGATGAGGCCGGGCGCCACAGTGTTGACCGTAATGTTGTCGCGCCCGAGCTCGATCGACAGGGCCGCAGTCAGCCCCAGGACGCCGGCCTTGGCCGCGCAGTAGTTGGACTTGTTGTTCTCGCCCAGGTGCGCGCGCGAGGAGATGTTGACGATGCGGCCGCCGCCCTTGGCGCGCATGCCACCCACGAATGCCTGCGCGCAGAGCCAGGAACCCTTGAGGCAGACGTCGATGACTTGGTCCCATTGTTCCTCTGACATTTCCAGCAGGGACGCATCCATCGAGAAGCCCGCGTTGTTCACCAGGATGTCCGCGTCGCCCAGGGACGCCTTGACGGCCACGGCCAGCGCCTGCACCGACGCGCGCTGCCCGACGTCGCCCTGAAACGCGTCGGCCTTTCCGCCGGCACGGGCGATGAATTCGACCACTTCTTGAGCGACATCGCGGTCGCGGTCGCACACGGCCACCGCGCAGCCCTCGGCGGCCAGAGCCTCGGCGATCGCGCGGCCGATGCCGCGTCCTGCCCCGGTGACCACGGCCACCTTGTTTTCCAGATTCAATTTCATCGCAATACCTCGTCGTTTAAGCAAAGGAGCGCACGATCCATTCGCAGCTTGCAGTGGCTTCCAATCCGTCCATCCTGGCCAAGTAGGAAGACATGGCCCCGGGCGCAAGCCGGGACCCGCAGAGCGCTACGAACTTGGCCCGCACTTCGTTGTTGGTCATCGGATCCAACGGAGCCCCCTTGGGGGCGCAGGTTACGCGGGATGCGACTTCTCGGCCGCCGGCATCACGCACGCTCACTACGGACTGGTGGTAGTGCGCAAGCGAGACGTCTTCGACGACGCGGACGCGGCGCATTAGCGGCGCCACCAACTCCATGTGGGTGACGTAATCGATGCTGTGATCCGGCGTGATGGAGTCCGCCCCCGCGGCAGCGAGGGCGATGCAGTATTCGGCGTGGAAGCGTGCTTCGTTCGGCGCCGTCGGCGGTCCCGACTTGGAAACCCCCGGAATGATGTAGGCCGGCATGTGAACGACGATGGCTTCCGCCGCCGCGAAGTCCACCCCGTCCAACCGCATCGCCACCACCCCATCAAGCGCGGAGTGGATGTAGCCGCAACACGCGTGCCGCTTGCGACGCGGATGCTCGAGGTGCCAGGCCGAGGGGGAAAGCACCTGGGAAGCATCGAAGCTCCTTGCGAGCGTAGGGTATAGCCCGATAGGGCTTTCGAGAACGCGTGCCGGCCCGCTGAACCCTGCCTGCGCGTAAGCAACGGCCATGGTCGCGACGCTGCCCGGCCACGACCCAAACAGCATGGGCTTGATCGTGCCGCCCTGGCCGAAGATCACTTCAGCCGGGCACCACCCCGCGAGCGCGGCCGCGATCGCCAGCGCACGCCCAGTTGCCTCCGCCGACATGCCATGCAGGCGCGCCGCGGCGGCGGTCGCCCCAATCGTCGAGGGAATGCCCGGAGGCGCGATGCCCGTCTCCTCGTACGACTTCATCGTCGGGTAATAGGCGGCGTAGACGCGGGACGTGACTTCAATGCCCGCGATGACCGCCTCGACCAGCGCACGACCGTCGCAACGGAGCGCTTCTGCGTGGGCCAGTGCAGTCGGCACCACCGCGATGCTCGCATGCCCCCCGGTCAAATCGTTCAGCTCAAACACGTCGCCAAGGTAGGCGTTCACGCGAATGGCCGTTGCCACGTCAACCCGGGGGCCGTGCCCGATGACGGATGCTTCCGGCGCCTGGGTTCGCTGTGTTTCGACCATGAGGAAGTCGCGCGATTCCGGCGCCTGCGCGCCAGCCACCATGCAGCCGACGGTGTCGAGGATGCTCAGGATGGCTTGGCGCCGCACCGCAGCGGGGGCGTCCTCTAGGCGAACGTTGGCCGCAAAATTTCCGAGGAAGGAGATGAGGCCACGGTCGGCCTCGAGCGTTGTTTCCATGATGGGTTCCTTTCAGGCGCGCGCGCCCTCGCCGCGCCCGCGACGGTCGCGACGGGAACTGCGCTGACTAGGGATACCTCGCGGGACGATGCGAGGTCAGTTGAGCGTGATGGTGTGCTTGGCCGAAAGGGCCTTCGTGTTCGCGAGGCCCTTTTCCACCACCTTCTTCAGTTCCTCGGGCGAGGTGTGCTCCGGGATCATGGCGTTGGCACTCATCACCTTGATGACGTCCGGATCTGCCAGCACCTTTTTGATCGCCTGGTTCAGGCGCTGCACCACGGGTTCCGGCGTCCCGGCGGGCGCGAATAAGCCCCACCAGCAGTCCGACGTAACGCCCGGAAAGGTTTCGGTAAAGGAGGGAACGCCGGGCAGCAGCTTGTAGGGGCCGTCGCTTCCTACGGCCAGCAGCTTGAGGTTGCCGGCCTGCACCTGCTGCATCATCGTCGTCGTGACGGCGTTCAGTCCCAGCTTGGTGTGGCCGCCGAGGGCCGCGGTCAGGGCCGGCGCAGCCCCGGCGTAGGGCACCCGCACGAACTTGATGTTGCCGGCATCCGCCAGCGCAAACGCACCCATCGTCACGCTGGAACCGCTGAGGGAGATGTCGATGCCGTCAGGGCGAGTACGCGAATAGGCGACCAGCTCCTTCAGGTTGTTCGCGGGAAAGCTGGGATGCGCGAAGAGCACGAATGGGGAAGTTCCGACTTTCGTGATGGGGGAGAACGCCGTGGTCGGGTTGTACGGAGTGTTCGGGTTCAGGATCGGAATTTCCGTCAGCGAACCTTGCGTGGTCAGCAGGATCGTGTATCCGTCCGGCGCGGCGCGTGCCACCTCTGCCGCACCGATGGCGCCCAGCGCACCCGTCTTGTTGTCCACGAGCACCGGGTGCCCCAGTTCTGCGGCAAGAGGTTTGGCAATGGCCCGTCCCACCACGTCCGTCGTTCCGCCGGCGGCGAAGTTGATGATCAGCCGGACAGGCTTGGATGGGTATGCCTGGGCAAGCACGGCCGGCGCCGCGAGTAACGCGACGGCACCGACGGCGGCCGCGAGCACCTTGTTCTTCCATTGCATTGTGTGTCTCCTTTTTTGAAATGCGCCAAATACTAACATTTCAATGGTACTACCAATCTTCCATTGATCCAATCCAGATGGACCCTGCCGAGAATTACGAGGTGTTGCCCAGAGCCGCTCACGGCGGCACTTACTCAGGCTTGACGTTGGCAGCCTTCACCATTTCGTCGACGAGCGCCGTATCCTGCTTGATCGCCTCGGCAAACTCCTTGGGCGAGCCGGCCATCACGGTCATGCCCTTGGACGTCACCTGCTGCCTGGCAAAGGTCTCGTCGCGCAAGATTGCGGCAATGTCGGCGTTCAGCTTGCCGACGATTTCGGGAGGCGTCCCCTTGGGCGCGAACAGGCCGTACCAGATGAACGACTTCAGGTAGGGGAAGCCCTGCTCCGCCGTTGTCTCCACTTCCGGGAACTGGGGCAGCCGCTTGTTGCCCGCCACCGCCAGAGGACGCACGCGGGCCCCCTTGATCATCTCGCCCGAAACGCCGGCGCTGGCGACGCTCAGGTCCACCTCCTTCGAGGCCACGGCCATCATGACGGGAGCGATGCCCTTATAGGGAACGTGCAGAAGGTCGATGCCTTCGCGCTTGTTGAGGTACCCGAACACCAGCTGCGGCTGCGTGCCATTGCCATACGAACCGAAGGAGAGCTTCTGGCCTGCCTTGGCCGCGTCTACCAGTTCCTTGAGGTCCGCGAACGGAACAGTCGGATGCGCGAAGATCAGGTTGTCGCCCTTGACCATCTGGATCACCGGCTCGAAGCCCTTGTCGGGGTCGTAGGGCAAAGACTTGAATAGGTGCCGGTTGGACGTGAAGGTGGGATCTGTCGTCGCCAGAAGCGTGTAGCCATCAGCCGGCGCGCGGGCGACAAACTCCGAGCCTATGAAGGTCGCGGCGCCCGCCTTGTTCTCGACGACAAAGGGCTGCCCCCACTTTTTCGACAACTCGCTGCCCAGTGCGCGCACTAACACGTCGATGCCACCACCCGGCGGAAAGGGAACGATGATCCGGATCGGCTTGTTGGGATAGGGGGCCGTCCGCGCGTCCGCCACACCGGAAGCCGCCAGCGCTAGGGCGCAGAGAACGGCCTGGAAAGAGATTGCTTTTTTCATGTCGGACCTCGGCATGTAAAAGTTCAATACGGCCGCGGAGCCATCTGCTCGGCTTCGCGGACCGTCAACGTCATGCGGCCGACGCGTTCGATCTCGATCGTCACCTCATCGCCGGCGACGATCGGACCGACACCATCGGGGGTTCCCGTGGCGATCACGTCGCCCGGTTGCAGGGGCAACACCGACGAAACCAGTTCGATCAGCTCGGCAATCCCCACGATCAGGTCGCGCGTGTTGGCGTCCTGCCTCACCTCGCCGTTGACGCTCAGGCTGTTGCGCAGCGCACCGGCATCGCCCACCTCATCCTGCGTCACGAGCCAGGGTCCCATCGGCGTGAAGGACGCGAAGGACTTGCGCATTGAGCGCTCCTCCTCTCCCGTGCCAGGCTCGATGCGCATGGTCAGGTCCATGAGGCAGGTGTAGCCAAACACATGGTCGAGCGCTTGCGCGCGCGGGATGTTGCGCCCGCCGCGGCCAATGACGACGGCGAGCTCGGATTCATGGTCGAACCGCCGCTGAGATCCGCGCGGCAGCGTGATGCCCTCGGAGGGACCCACGACCGAAGCAGGCGCCTTCAGAAAAAAGCCCTGCTCGCGCGCGCTACGGCCCTTCTTGGATACGGCGCGATTACCGAGCTCGCCGATGTGCTTTTGGTAGTTCACGGGCGCCGCGAACACATGGGCGGGGGCCGGCACGGGTGCCAGGAGAGCGACGCTATCAAGAGTGATGCTCCCCCTGCCGGCGGCAACAATACTCTCGACCTGAAAACGAGTCTCGCTCCAGTGCTCGATTAGCCAGCGCATCCGCTGGGCAGGAAGGGTGTCGAGGGCAGCGGGCACGCAGGCGGTGACGTCATGGACGCGGTCGCCCATCACGACGCCAATCCGATGGTCGTTGAAAGATGCAAGTTTCATGGTAGTGAGGTTTCGGTGAAGGTGGAGGCAAGCGCCCGGCGGACGTTCGTAAAAAAACCAGGAAATATGGTCCGACCATAGTTTAATCTTGTGGCATGTCATTGTCGACTGGTGTGGACATCTGGTATTGACGTCACACCTTGCGCTTCGGCATAATTGGTCGGACCATAAATCACTGAATGGGTAAAGTGCAGAACAAAATTAGCGTGAAGACCGAAGTGCTGGTCGTGGGCGGAGGTCCAGTGGGGCTGGCGCTCGCCGGTGACTTGGGGTGGCGGGGCCGCCAGGCCCTGCTGGTAGAACAGGGTGACGGCTCCATCTTCCAGCCGAAGATGGACCTTGTGGGCATCCGCACAATGGAGTACTGCCGGCGCTGGAACATCGTGTCGGGCGTGGAAGAAGCGCCCTACGACCGTGATTACCCGCAGGACAACGTGTATCTGACGGGGCTCAACGCCTACGAGCTGGGTCGGCAGAAGATGCCCTCCATGCGCGCAGATCGTCCGCCGCCGGAGAGTCCGCAGAAGCGTGAGCGCTGTCCGCAGAACATGTTCGATCCGGTGCTGCGCCGCTTCGCGCAGGCGCAGCCGACGGTGGACGTGCGCTACCGGCACGAGATGGTGTCGTTCATCGAGGACGCCGACGGCGTGACGACCACCATCCGCGACATCGCGGCCGACCGCACTTATCAAGTCCGCTCGCGCTATATCGTGGGCTGCGACGGCGCCCACAGCGCGGTACGCGAAGCGCTCGGCATCGAGATGCGTGGCCGGGGTGTCCTTACCTACACCACCAACGCGATCTTCCGTTGCCCGGACTTCAACCAGCTGCATGACAAGCAGCCTGGATACCGCTACATGTTCGTCGGGCCGGACGGCGTGTGGGCCACCATCGTGGCCATCAACGGCAGGGACATGTGGCGCATGTCCATCATCGGCGGCCTCGAAAAACGTGCGCTCGAGGAAGAGGAGCTCACGCAGATCGCCTACCAGCTGATGGGCAAGCCCTTTTTGCTGGAGATGATCAGCATCCTGCCCTGGGCGCGCGCCGAGCTTGTCGCCGACAGCTACGGCGCCGGCCGCGTGCTGATCTGTGGCGACGCCTGCCACCGGACCTCGCCCACCGGCGGCCTGGGGATGAACACCGGCATCGGCGACGCCGTGGACCTGAGCTGGAAGCTCGATGCATTGCTGGGCGATTGGGGTGGCCCTCGACTGGTCGAGTCGTACACCAGCGAGCGCAAGCCAGTGGCGCATCGCATCACCACCTTCTCCACCGGCAACCTGCAGATCATGAAGGGCGCGCGCAGCGGCCCCGAGATCCACGAGGAAAGCGAAGCCGGTCGCGCGGCGCGGGAGCGCGTCGGCCAAGCGCTGAACGACGGGCTCAAGCGCGAGTGGCTCTCGATGAACATGCATCTGGGCAACCGTTATCTGGAATCGCCCGTGATCGCCTATGACGCTAGCGAGGACCGCGAGGCCGCGAAGGCGGAACTGGAGGACGCGATCCACTACCGGCCCAGCTCGCGCCCCGGTGCACGTGCTCCGCATGCATGGATGAAGGACGGCCGCTCCACCCTGGACTTATTCGGTCGTAGCTTCGTTCTGCTGGACTTCGGCGGTGCCGACGATTTCTCCGGCCTGCAGCGCGCCGCAAAGGACGCTGGCATGGCTCTGGAGGTCGTTTCCATCGCCGAGCCGGAGATCGCCGCGCTGTACGAACGTGCGCTGGTCCTGGTCCGGCCGGACGGCCACGTGGCTTGGCGCGGCGACGCGCCCCCTGCCGACGTGGCAGGGCTGATCGCCACGGTCTGCGGCAAGAAATGAACCCGACAACCCCTGAGACAGACACTCCCATGGCCCCCTCGCAAGACACCCCACCGTTCGCCGCAGCCGGCTCGCTCCCTGAGCTGTACCAGATGCTCGACGAAGTGCAGATGAAGAACGGCTGGAACAAGCCCACGCCTTCGCTGTACCCCGAGCCCAAGCAGTGCTTCGTTCCCGCGCGCTGGCGCTACGAACACGCCCGCGCCGCCCTGCACAAGGCCGGTGACCTGGTCGACCCCAAGTGGGCGGAGCGCCGCAACCTGATCATGGCCAACCCGATCCCGGGCAACGACTATCCGACGGTGTCCACCCTGGTGGGCGCATACCAGATGGTCAAAGCCGGGGAGACGGCCCGCAGCCACCGCCATTCACCCAACGCAATGCGCGTCGTGCTCGAGGCCGCGCCAGGCACCTACACCATCGTGGATGGGGTAAAGGTGCCCATGGCGCCGGGCGACGTGCTGCTCACGCCCAACGGTTGCTGGCACGGACACAGCAACGAGAGCAGCACCGAGTCTTACTGGATCGACTTTCTGGATGCGCCTCTCGTGCAGTTGCTGGGACCGATGTTCTTCGAGCAGCATCCAGACACGCTGGAGCGCGCCGATCGCGTCGATCTGGCATCACCAATGCGCTTCGCCTTCACTGACTATTACCCTCGGCTGCTGGCCGCGGCTGAGGTCCGCGCGGGCGTCCGCGCCCTGAAGCTGGGGCCGCCTGAGTTGCGTACCTTCGATCGCACGGTACTGCACCTGCAGCCCGGTACGCGCTGGGCGCGGCCGAGGTCCACCATCAACCGCATCTACTCTGTGATTCGGGGCCAAGGTCGCAGCGAATTCGCTGGCATACAGTTCGACTGGTCGGGCGGCGACATGATCGCCGTGCCGAGCTGGTACGAGCACCAGCTGGTGTGTGGTCAGGAGGCCGTGCTGCTCGAAGTCTCGGACGAACCGCTGCTAAAGATGCTCGACTGGGTGCGCGAACAGACGCCCGCTGAAAAGGAAAACGCATGAACAACGACACCAATGCCACCCTCCCTGCGGTGGTCGACCTGATCGTCCTGGGTGGCGGCCTCGCGGGCCACAGCGCCGCGCTGGAGGCGGCCGCGGCCGACAAGTCCGTGCTGCTGCTCGAAAAGACCGGCCAGTACGGCGGCAGCACAGTGCTGAGCAGCGGCTCGTTCGCCTTTGCCGACACGGCCGCCCAGCGCGAGAAGGGGATCCAGGACACAGACGAACTGCTGCGCGCAGACATCCTGAAGGCGTCCGGCGGCCGTGTCGTTCCAGCGCTCGCCGACCTTTACGTGCAGGAACAGCGGGACGCATATGAATGGTTGCGGCAGCACGGCGTCGAGTTTCACCCGATCGCCCTGAGTTCCAACCAGGGGGTGCCGCGCACGCACCCGACCGACCCGTGGCAGCTGATGCGTGCCCTTCATGCTCGCGTGCGGGCGAGCCGGAACATCCAGTACGTGGACAACCTGTCAGCGAGCGAGTTGGTGATCGACGCCAGCGGCTCCATCACCGGCGTGGTTGCGGGCGATGGCCATCAGGTCGCAGCCCGCCTGGGCGTCGTGCTTGCCACCGGCGGCTTTTCGCGCGACCGCGAGCTGATCGACAAGTTTTGCCCGCGTCTGGCCAACGCGCTGGTGCTGGGCGGTGAAGGCAACACCGGCGACGGCCTGAAGATGGCCTGGAAGCTGGGCGCTGACCTTCTGGACATGCCCTTCATTACCGGCACTTTTGGTGTATCGCTGAACAACTACCCGCGCACCGAGATCGACCCCGGTCAGGAAGCGCGGCTCACCTTGTCGATCTATAAGGGAGGCATCGCCGTCAACAAGTACGCCGAGCGCTTCGCCGACGAATCGATCTCCTACAAGGTGCTGGGAGAGATCTGCCTGACGCAACCCGACGGCGTCGGCTTTCAGATCTGGGACCAGAAAATCATGGACCAGTCGGCACCGCAGCCGACCTCCAACGACCTGGAAGAGGCGTACCGCAAGGGCCTGGTGCACAAGGCGGACGACATCGCGTCGCTGGCGAAGCTGGTGGGGCTGGATCCCGAGCGCCTGCAGCAGACCGTGGCGCGCTACAACAACGATGTGGCCGAGGGTCCAGACACCGCCTTCGGCCGCACGGGCCTGGGCCGCGGCTGGGGCAAACTCGTTGCAATCGACACCGCGCCCTTCTACATCTATCCGTGCTCCACGGGCGTCGTCGCGACTTACTGTGGTCTGAAAGTGGATGCCGACATGCGCGTCATCGACGTACGCGGCACCGCTATTCCGCACCTCTATGCCGCGGGCGAAATTGTCGGCGGATTCCACGGCTCCGGCTACATGAGCGGATCGTCGCTGAGCAAGTCGGTGATCTTCGGGCGCGCCGCCGCTCGCACAGCGCTGGAGACAGCATGAAGCCAATGGTACTGCTGATCCTGGCGCATCCGGACAATCGCGGCTTCGGCGGTGCGCTTGCCGACGCCTACACGGCCGGGTTGCAGGCGCATGGCTTCGAGGTCCAGATGCTGCACCTTCCCGCGCTGGAGTTTGAAGCCACGCCGGCCGGACGACCGCCCGAGTTGGAGCACGATCTGGTCCAGGCCCGCGACGCGATCCTGCGCGCCCGGCATCTCGTGCTGGTCTATCCCACTTGGTTCGGCGGCATGCCGGCGCGCCTGAAGGGTTTCTTCGAGCGCGCCTTCGGCAACGACTTCGCCTTCAAGTTCAAGCCAGGGTCGCTGCTACCGGAGTCTTATCTCGGCGGCCGGTCAGCGGACGTGCTGGTGACGATGGATACGCCGCCGTGGGCCTACCGCTGGCTGCTGGGTGCGCCGGGCCACAAGCAGGTGCGTCACGCCATCCTGGGACCGTCCGGCATCAAGCCGGTCCGCATCATGTCCTTCGGCCCTCTGCGGTCCTCCAGCGACGAGCAGCGCAAACGCTGGCTGGCACAGGCGCGAGAGCGTGCTGGCGTGGTCGCGCGCAAGCTCACAGCGACCGCGACCTGAGCTGCGTCCCGGCGCCAGGCGCCTGCCGGGCGGGACCGTGCGTCGGAACGTGGCTGCCAATGTTTCGGCGTAGCAGGCGGCACCGCGGGAGCACGCCGCCTTTTTTGTCGAGCGAAAGCTTCCGCGGCGTCCTGATCGTCAGCGTGGCAGCAGCGCTTCAGCAACTATTTCCCCCAACTCGGCCGCCAGTCGCTGGGCGACCCAGCAGACACTGGACGCGACCAGGCCTACGCCCGTGACCACGGCGGAACCGGGAAACTGCGCCAGCGCGATCAGTGCGGCCGACAACGCGATGCGCCCTACGTGGCCAGTCATCAGCAAGACGGCGGGGTATGTCTTCACCATAGAAACTCTCCTTGATTGACTTCAGCTGATGATGCGTACGCGACACCGATGCGTGTGACGCCGTCCACCCCGACGGAACATCACAATGACGCGCCACGCAGGCGCGCCACTCAGGCGCGCGCCAGGATGGCTTCGCCCACGCGCAGGCCAGTAACGCTCACTTGACCAGACCGCCCACGTAGCCCGTCTTCTCACCGCCCTCGAGGCCGCCGGAGGCGCAGCCCGCCGCGTACAAGCCGGGAATCGGCTGCCCTTCGCGGGTCAGGATGCGGCCGTCCCCATCAATGGAGATACCGCTCATCGTGTAGGTGATGCCGGCAATGGCGGGAACGCGTATAACGGCGCCTTCTCGATCGGGTAGGCATCCAACTTCACCATGCTGCGTGCCGGCACCAGACTGGCGAGCGTGCCGGCTCGCTCGGCGTTGTTGTATGCATTCACCTGTGCGACGAGGCCGGCCGGGTAAATGCCGGCCATCCCAGCGAGCTCTTCCAACGAGGAAGCGCGGTGGACGGTGCCTCTGTTCTGCTCCAGCCGGGAATTCGGCGGCGGCATCTGGAACGTGCTTCGTTCCGCCCAGATCCGGTCATCCGCGATGGCATCCATTGGATCGGGTCGCTGAGCCATTTCGTTGGCGACGGTCGTGCCGCCCTGGCCTTCAACCGTAAAGCGCTTGCCGTCCGCCCCGACCAGTGCACCGGCCCCGATGACGTAGTCCAGCCAGAAGCAGGGCCACAGCTTCTCGTTTTGCAGCGCGGCCTGGGACTGAACGTGGCCGTAGAACCCGCGCACGTCGCTGATGGCCGCGCCCACAGCCTGCGCCATCTTGAGGCCGTCACCCATGCCGGTCGCCGCAATGCGTTGCAGGATGCGCGAGGGATCCATGGTCACCGGCCCCTTGGTTAGCTCCGGATTGGAAGTCGCCATTCGCAATCACGACAGACCCGGCGTCCATCAGGAAGCTGGTGCCGGCCGGCTTCTGGCCCATGAAACCCGTGACCCTCTCAGTGACCGAGTGACGACGGGGCAGAGCCCTGTACGCGATGGTAAGGCCATGGGTCGGCCAACGACGCGCGGGCATCGCATCGTCTCCCCTGACGCGGCGCAACGTTCTCGGTCTGACCAGATGACCGTTATCATCCCCCCATGGCCTCTCTTCACAATCCTGTAGAACTTCAACGACGTCCGGCTGCGGTCTTCAAGCCGGTGCGCGAGAAACGTGCATTCGAGGAGGTAGCCGACCGCGTACGAGAAATGCTTGAGAACGGCGAGCTGCAGGTCGGCGACCGCCTGCCACCGGAGCGCGAACTCTCCAAGCAGCTGGGCGTGAGTCGCGCCGCCTTGCGCGAGGCACTGCGCACCCTGGAGAACGGGGGCCTGCTCGAACTGCGGCCCGGCAAACTGGGCGGCGCGTTTGTCGCCGATGCGCGCCCCCTGGCGATCTCCGAGAACATGAGCGACCTGCTGCGGCAGGGCGGCATCTCGCTGGCACACCTCACCGAAGCCCGCGCCTGGATCGAGGAAGTCGTCGTCCGCGTCGCGTGCGAACGCGCCGAAGAAGCGGATTTCGCGGCGCTGGAGGAGAACGTCAGACTGGCCGAGAAACTGTTTGCAGAAGGCCAGATGATGGAAAAGCTCCATATCAACATCGAGTTCCACAACGTTCTGGCTGCGGCCAGCAAGAACCCGGTCTTGGTCATGATGACGCAGACGCTGGGCAACGTGATGCGCAGCTTCGCTAGGCGGCTCGGCGCGGAGACCACGCGCAGCGTCGTTCGCTCGCGTACCCGCTTCATCGAGCTGCTGCGCGCACGCAATGCGGACGCCGCCGTGAAGGAAATGCACGAGCACCTGCGTTCCATCCAGAAGGTGTACATGCAGTTCGCGCGGGCCCAGGGCATCTACCAGTTGGCGGTGCCGGCTGCGCCGTCGCTGGTCGCCAAGTCGATCCTGGAAGTGAACGAAGGCGAGGCCCGAAGCACCACCGCGCCTGCAGCGAAGACACCCGCGAAGAAGCTGGCCGCACCGCGCAAGCGGGTGGCCTGATCCTTTCCCGAAGGGCTGGTCTTTTAACCGAAGGACCAGGAGTCCGCTCAATCCGCGAGGGATGCTGGAGATAGACGCAGCGACGCTGCGTGCTCCGCGGCGCGTAGGCCGGTGACTGCCGCACGCGTGAGGCCGCCGACATAGCCTGCGTGTTCGCCGCCTTCGACCCCGCCGATGCAGCTGCCGGCGGCATATAAGCCTGGGAACACGCTGCCGTCAGCACGGCTCGCGCGGCTCCAGCCGTCGACGGCGATGCCGCCCATGGTGTGCGTCATCCCGGCCACCAGCGGAACGGCGTAGAAGGGCGCCTGCACGATGGGGAACGCGGGCTTGGTGCCGACGCTGCGTGCCGGCTCGAGCGCACCCAGCTGGCTCGCCGTATGCGCCGCGTTATAGGCAGCTACCTCACGGACAAGCGTCTCGGGTGGCAGCCCCGCCTCGGCTGCCAGCGCCCCGAGAGTGGGCGCCACATGTAACGTGCCGCCACGCTGCACCAGCCGCGGATTTGGTGGCTTGATGTAGGTGCGACCGGGACCGTTCCAGACTACGTCGTCGAACACGACAAAGGCACCGGCCGGCTGTGCCAACTCCGCGAGGCGGTTGGCCAGGAAGATGCCGCCGCGGCCTTCGTCGGCGAAGCGGCGACCATCAGGCCCGACCACGATGGCAGCAACGGCCACCAAGTCCAGCCAGGGATAGGGCCACAAAGCGTCGTTTTGAAGCGCGTCGCGGCATTGCAGGTGGCCATAGAAGCCGCGCATCTGCGATAGCTGCGCGCCTGCCGCCACAGCCATCTGCAGCCCGTCGCCGCGTGCAGTGCGCGCATTGCGCTGAAGCACCTGGTCCGGTTGCGGCGACAGTCCGAACTGTTTTACCAGTTCTGGATTTGCCTGGAAGCCGCCGTCGGCAATCACAACCGCCTGGCAACGCACTTCGAAGTCGTCGCCACGCACACCGTGGCAAGCGCCGTCGCGTAGGACGAGCTCACGCGCGCGCCGTCCGCGCAGCACGCTGCCGCCGCCCGCGACTAGCGCGGCCTCCAGCCGGCGCAGCATGACGTCGCCCGCGCGGCCGAGGATGTCGAATGGGCCGTTGCGATGCAGCGACGGCGGTGCCAGCGAGAACGCATGGTGCGGCTCGGCGCTGGCCTTCATGAAACGCACGCCGCAGGACTGCAGCCAGCGCACGGCGCGCAGTGAATCTTCAGCCAGCGCACGCTGCAAGCCCGGATGGGCAGTGCCGCGGCTGGCTACGGCGATGGCCTTTTCCAACGCATCGGCCCCGATGGCAGGGGACTTCATCGCCATGTGGAAGATGCCGTTGGTCATCCGGGAGTTGCACAGGTAACGCGCCTCAGCCGACTGTTCAAGCAGGACAGCACGCAAGCCCAGCTGCGCCGCGCGCGCCGCCGCCGTCAAGCCGGCCAGACCGCCCCCGACCACGCAGATGTCTACATCCAGTACTTGTGTCATTGGGGCAGGAGAGTGTCGGCCACGAGCGCCAGGACGTCCAGAGCCACCTTCAGCACGAAGTTGAGCGCCACGCCGGCCGAAACGCCGACTGGCCACAGCTCCGGTAGCCCAGTCCGGGTGCCGATCCAGCCGATGATGGCGGCCACCGCCACACCTGCACCCACCCGCATCACCTTGTCATGGCGCAGCGCGAAGCGGAGGGATTGATAGTCTTCTGCCGCCTGCACGGGTGGCAAGGAAGTGGTCTGCGTCATGTTCTGTCCTGTCTCTTGAGATGTGTGGTTAAAGGGGCCATCGGCCGGCCTGCGGCGCAATGGCCCTGGCGTCCGGTTACTCTACGAGAGGCATCTGCGCGGTCTTGACGAACTCGCGCCAGCGCTGCCCTTGGGCGCTCACCATGTTGTGGAAATTCCCGGGGGTTCCGGTCATCGGGTAGTGCGCCATCTTGGCAAGGCGCTCGATGATCTCGGGATCCCTAGCCGTCTCGTTGATCACGGCGTTGAGGCGTCGCACGAGGTCCTCCGGCAGACCGGCGCGGCCCACCAGTCCACTGAACAGTTCCATCGTAAAGTCGAAGCCGCACTCGCGCATGGTCGGGACATCCGGCAGTCCATCCTGCCGCTTCGGGGTGGATACGGCCAGCGCTTTGAGCCTTCCAGCCTTCACCAGCGGCAACGCGACATTGGGTGCGCTGAAGGTCAGCGCAATGTTGCCGGAGACCACGTCGGCCACGGAGGCGGCATCGCCCTTATACGGCACGTGTGTCATGTCCAGCTTGGCTGTACGGTTGATCCACTCGCCGGCAAGATGGTTGCCCGTTCCGCCCCCGGCCGAGGCGTAGGCCAGCTTGCCGGGGTTGGCCTTGGCATAGGCAGCGAACTGGCGCAGGTCCTGCACGGGCAGCGAGTTTGGCGCCACCGCCACGTAAGCGTAGCCGCAAGCCACGCCGATCATCGTGAAGTCGCGCGCGGGATCGAAGCGAGGGTTCTCCTGCGTCGCCGGATTGAACACGAGTTGCGCGGTCGGGGCCCACATCAGTGTGTGGCCATCGGCCGGTTGCGCCAGCATCTGGCGCGCCGCAATGTCGCCGTTGGCGCCGGGCACATTCTCCACAATGACCGGCTGGCCCAGGGTGCGGGCCAGCCTCTCGGCAAACATGCGCGCCACGATGTCGGTGGGACCGCCGGGCGAATAACCGACCAGGATACGCACGGGGCGTTGCGGATAGCTCTGCGCCTGGAGGGGCAGTCCGGCCATCGTGAGCGCGCCGCCGACCAGCAGTTGGCGCCTTGAGAAAATCGTCATGGAAATTACCTTTAAATTTGGTCAGACCTATCTAGGGACCCAACGTTCTCACAAGGATCCACTGCGGTAAGCTTATCACCGCATTCCGCAATGATATTATGGTCGGACCACATTTTCAAGGCTGGCATGAGCCTGTCACATTTTTTAGTACTACACCCATGAGCACTTTCAGAACTTCCCTCGTTACCGGCGCCGCCGGCGGCATCGGCCTCGAAACCGCCGAAACCCTTGCACGCCGCGGCGACCGCGTGATCCTGCTAGATCGCAGCGACCAGGTGCAGGAGGTTGCTGCGGCCATGCGCGCTGAGGACCTGCAGGCCGAAGCCTTCGTCGCCGACTTAACGGACTTGGCGCAGATCGACGACGTGGCCAACCGCATCCTGACTTTCACCGGCGGCATCGACATCCTGGTCAACAACGCTGGCGTCCATCCCAAGATCAATGGGCGCATTCCCGGTTTCGAGGACATTACGGCGCAAGACTGGGAAATGGTGTTTCGCATCAACACCACCGCGCCCTTCTTGCTGTGCCAGCGGTTCCTTGGAGGGATGAAGGAGAAGAAGTGGGGCCGCGTCGTCAATATCGCGTCGCGTGCGGCGCGCGCGTACTCGGACCGCGCCGGCACGCACTACTCGGCCTCCAAGGCCGCGGTAATCGCCATGACCCGCAAGTTCGCCGGCGACTACGCCGCATACGGCATCACCGCCAACTGCATCGCCCCTGGCCAGATCATGACACCCCTGGCCCGACGGTCCACCCCGGAAGTGCTGGAGGCGGCGGTGCGCCGCATTCCGGTAGGGCGGATCGGCACAGTGGAAGAAGTGGCCGCCGCCGCGGCCTACTTCACCAGCGACCTCGCGGCCTTCGTGACCGGCACTGTGCTGGACGTCAACGGTGGCGAAACCATGTTGTGAGTGCCGCAACAAGAGCGCTCAGGTGTGGCCGGGAAAACCTAGCAGCTTCGGGTGCAGAGTGCGCTATCGGCCTGGCCGATAGCGCGTTAGTCAACGGAGTGCGCTCGACGCTTCGGCGACCTCGTCGGCACCTTTGCCAAGTCCTCTGTGATAGGCGCACCGTATCCACCTTCTAACTTAAAGACCAATGGACTCAAGTCGATAAGAATAGCCGAAGGCGTCTTGAAGCTTCAGGATGTCTGCTTCTGGCCGGTACCGCTAGTTCACAGGCCGTGAAAGCTGCCTTGACCTGCGTGGAGCCGCGGATCATGGTCGCCCTATGCGATAGCTCTGCTAAATGGTGGGTCCTGGCAGTGCAGCGGTCACTCGGCCCATGAAAAGCCCAATGACCGGTAATGGCGGCAGCCATCGGTCCGCCAAAACTGGATGAGGCAGCCAGCCTGAAGCCGACCCCAATCGACGACGTCGGCTTTGCAGCGGATGCCGCCCTACAGATTTTTGAGTTAGTCGCCCAAAAGCAGACGCTCAGCTTAGAGGTAACCGGCGCAAGTAGGCGAGCATCTTGGCTGCGAAATGGACGACTGACAGCGCGAGCCTCGCGGCCAGAACGCCTTACCGCACTGCGACCGGTTGACCGACATATCCGTACTTATGCCAGAGCGGTAAAACCGCAATGGGCTTCCTTGCAACCTTTAGTGCTGCGTAGAGGCTTACCGCAACAAACCCAGCCAAGATGGTGGCAGGGGAGCCAAGCGATGAGCCCAGAAAAGCTGCGCTCACGCCGACTATTGCTGTTGTGGATTTCTTCTGCAGGTCATCGATTTGTTTCCACAGCGACTTGTACTTCTTGTCGCCCGTGCATAGGAGAGGCGCATTCGCAAGTGAGTTCGCACGAATTAATTTCTGCGAGGAGACTCTGTGGGTGTATGGTCTTTATGCTAACCGCGTCGATTCAGTTGATTAGTTCAACCTCGCCTGGTTTGAACCATCCGTACTGGAGGATGGCGCTGCGAGCCAGTGCTGGCTCCGGTGAGTAGTAGACGACGGCCAAGCTTTCCTCCGCTCGGCTACAGGTCACGTAGAACAAGCGGCGGGTGCGATCCGCACCGGTCTCCCGGCCGGCGGCTTCGTTTTCAAGGTCGGTCTTTGACTTCTCCTTGGTGCCGAAGAACTTGTCGTAGGCAAAAAGGAAGCCTCGCGCCTCGTCGTCGTTGATCACGACCAACACTCTTGGGAACTCAAGCCCCTTAACGCCCTGGTGCGTCCCGAACTGCGACTGTCCCCGCACGTACAGGTCATAGCGTTCGATCTGGCTCAGCGGGGCTTCAAGCGACTTGCTCCATGCGCTCAGCTCAGGGCTTGCGTCTTCGGTTTCTTCGTCCTCGTTGCCCTCCACGTGGTCGCCCAGCCCTGCGCCGTCCTCGGCTGCCGCATTCTTGGCGTCACCGGAAACGAAGGGAGCCAGCGTGTCAGGGATGACAAACAGACCCGTCTGCGCAACAAACTCGAGCACCACCTGAGCCGTTACATCGGGTTGTTCCGTGATCAGCGTCAGAAGCTCGTCGCACGCCGCTTTGGCCTTAGCAAGCTGCGCGACCTGATTCGAGCCAGCCTCTTGAAGCGTTGCGCGGTCCAGAAGAGGCGATGACGCCTTGATGATCGCTGTAGCTCCAAACCGGTCGTTGACGCGAAGCGCCTTGACCAGCGGCAACACGTCCCGGATGAAGAATCCAAGACCTGCGCCTGTGCCTTGGAGCAGGCTCGTCTTGAGGTTGTCAATCGCCCAAAGCGGCTCGAAGAATTCCACGAAACCGAATCGCCTAGCAGACATCAGATGCTCAAGGGCGAGCGTCTTTACCGTGTCAGAGTTCTGCCAGGCTGAATCGCCGGTGATCTTCGACATGCGCTGGCGCACGGTCGCTTCGATGACGAAGGCATCGACGCCCGCTTGTGGCGCTATGAAGACCCGAACTACGCCATTTTCAGCGCCGCTACGAGGAACCTGTTCCTCGCCATCGACATCGTGGCGGATGCTGTTGATGACCTCAATGACGCGCGACGGGCACCGGTGGTTCATCCGCTTGCGAGGCATGGCCCACCTGGTTGGGATGGCCTTGTCCAGGCGGTCTTTCCCGTCTGAGTAGATGCGCTGCATCATGTCGCCGAATAGTCCCAGGCTGAACCGACCGTGGAACTCTTCCTCCAGGTGCAGGAACGCGTCCATGAGCGCCTTGTTCGTGTCCTGGCTCTCATCAATGAGCAAGACCGGACACCTACTGACCAACATGCGGCGCAGCCCAGGTTTACTGGTCAGGAAAGCCGCCGTCATGGCGATGACCTCCGAGTGGTTCAGAGAGTCGCGCGTGCGGTTGTCGCTGGCCGGGCTGTAGATGAACTTGACGATGGAATCCAAACGCGCCAGGCGGCGACGTTTGCTCTCAATGGATCGGAGCCTTTCGACGCCCGCCTTCGTGTTGGGACGGCCCTTCTTATGCAGCTCCTCGAGCTCAGCAATCTCCTGTTCGAGGTTCTTGGCGACCCACTGACGGATATCGGCGTTGAAGCCCTCTATCAGCGACCACGAGAACGCGTGGATCGTCATGACCTCAACCCGGGGATCGAACTCAAGACGTTGCTTGATTTCGTCACAGGCGGCGTTGGTGTAGGTGATGACGCCAATCTTCTTGCCTGTCAGCGTCAACTGCCTGCCATGCTCGCCATCGATAGTCTTTCTGACGGCGCTGACCAACGACCGTGTCTTCCCTGATCCGGCACCTGCGTACAGGAAGAAGCTTCTGGGCTTGCCCAGGTCAAGGCACTCGATGATCGTTGCGTCGGCCTCGGCATCGAATTGATCGTCAGCGGCTGTCATGGCGCCCCCCGGGTCCGAGGCCCGCAACGCTGGCAACTGAAACGGCCGTGCCAGGCTCTGTCTTCAAGATTTCCACCTGCTTTTTCTTCATCTGTTCCAGCAGCCACTCCAGACCCTCGGCGATGTACTGCGGCACTTTCAGATGGTTGAAGTTGTCCGCCATCAAGACGTCAAGGGCGAACTCCGCCTTTTTGCCGTCCTTGAGCGCGGTGCACATGCTGGCACCAACCGCAGCCGCACCGCCACCATCGGCGATGGCATTCCGGAACTTGGCATTCAATCCCGGCCCGGCAAACGCAGCAAAGAAGTCCACGTTCTCGAACACGAGCGCGTCCTCAAACGTGTAAGGGTAGGCGGTCTCCTTGGCACCGGCACCCGGCATCGTTACTTCAACAGGTGTCTGGTATGCAGCGCGGACGGCGAACAGCGTGTCGTCGGCGTCTGTGATCGACTTTGCGGCGGGCGTCGCGCCGAGGAGGGCGTCGACGTCGTCAAGGGCTGGCACCCAGGTTTTGAGGGTGGCGTTGTTGCTTTTCTGGCCAGCGCCCAGTTCCGGTTGGACTGATGAGCCGCCCGTTCCCGTGAGGCTGTCCAGGTCGGTGACGATAAGCGTCAACAGGCCGAGATGATCGATCAGCGGACGCAGACGATGGGCGTGGCTACCGCCTATTTCGAGCAAGGTGATGTAGCTCTGATGCAGCACCTTGTAGTGAGCCCGAATGAAGTTGGGGATGAGCATGCGCTCGGCCGGCCCCTCGACGAGGATCGCTGCGTCGGCGAAAAACAAGTCGGCATGCTGTGCACGCAAGTACCGGGTGACGAAGCGCTCAGTCTCCGTTTCCTCCCCGAATACCTGCGACAGGTTGACCACCGTCGACACTGGAACCTTTGCCACCATGCCGGCCGGCAACCTTCGGAAATACCGCAGGCTCGCGAACGGGGTCTCGTGCGCAACGTGGCTCGAATGCGTGCTGACGATCAACTGCGTGCGCAGTGCGTCACTTTCTCCCAGCTCTGGGCGCCTGCGCAGCACTTCGTACGCCTTCTTGATGAAGACTTGCTGCACCTGCGCATGCAGATGGGCTTCAGGCTCTTCCACGAGTACCAGGTGAAGCGGTTCAACGCTAGCAGCCTCGGCGCCCTTCGATGCTTTGCCGACACGCATCCAGGCATCGCGGAAGCTCATCAGCCGGAAGATCATCGAGATGAGGTTTTGGTAGCCAAGTCCGTTGCTGCCCTCGGGCAACAGCAAGATGGGCGTGACCGCGCCTGCATCCGAAACCACATCGACCTCGAAATTGACCGCCGCGCTGTGGTTCAACCCATCGATCGCACGCAAACGTGTCGAAACGCGCGGCCGCGGGTCGCTGACGCCCGGATAGCCCAGGCCCGCCACCTCGGTGAAGCATTCGCTGAAACTCTCTGTCAGCTTTAAGTCGAATGCATCTTCAGCCGCCTCCATGGCCTGGAGAGCCTCCAGGTCCATGGGATCCGGCCCCTTGGCGGGATCCAGATGCTTGGCGTAGTAGCTTCTGAGTTGTTCCGACAGCCGCGTTCCCCCAGAGGAGGTCTGCAATTCATCGTCTTCGACGCCACTCGGAATCTCACCAAATCCGCGCTGGGCGGGAATGTCATGCACCTTGATGAGGCCGCTGAGCGGATCGCCGTCGATCGGCAACGCTGACGCAGGAAGCACTTGTAGCAAGGCCCGAAGCTTCTGGGGAGGCGTCAGCAGCGCTGGATCCAACGGATACACCCGAATCGTGAACATCACGTTCAGCCGCCTGGTGAGGAAGTCGACCAGGGTTTCAGGCCATACGGTCAGCTTAGCGCCAGCACCCTTTGCAGCTGCGGCCGCCGCAGCTGCTACGCGCATCCCATTGGCCTCGGTGACTGCGGTGATGAACTCCTTAAAGAGTGCATTGAGGTCTTTGGGCTCGTAGCGCAGCCGGGCCCCCAGCCTTCCGCCAGTCCATTCCATGAGCGGGACCAAATCCCGGACCCGGTGAACTTCGTCTTCCTTGACCTGCAGCCATAGATCCAGTGTCGGAAGTGCTTGCACCCAGGGATCCAGGGAGAGGTCTGCCACACCACCCGCCTGATGCGCCTGAACCCATGCTTCGCCGATGTCTACGAGCGCCCGCAAGTGACACAACGTGAAATCATGGATCTCAAATGCGCACCGGCGCGGCGTTAGGAAGCGCCGCAGCGCCAGCATTGCTGAGGTCTTGCCGCTGTTGTTCGCGCCTACGAACAGCGTCGTCTTCGGCGCCAAATCCACGCGTGCCGATAAGAGCTTCCTGAAATTCGCAATCTCGACGAATTCGATGTGCATCTGGCACCCTCCCTTTTGTACGTACTTTTTGTAACGATACCCGAAGCAGGAGACTACGGATAGTTTGGGCAAGGGTGGGTAGCGCGCTTCATAGCTGGTCTGTGCTGATCAAGGTGGCGAAGCTACAGACGGCATCAGATTCAATGTGAGTAGCACGGGCTTCTAAATTTTCTCGTAGACATTGAGTCCGCTAGCAAAGTGCCCTTAGGTGATCTTGTGGTCAGACACGGAGGTCCCGCAAAGCTGCCTTTGGCGAACTACCGCTCCCAGCCTGAACCGGTCGACCGGTATGGATCCCTGCCGGGCTGCTCCAAGCCGAAATCAGCCGCATGCCGGCACACTTTTCCAAGCAACCGCCGTGATCTCAGCACCTACTAGCACAAACAATATCAAGGGGGTCGCGCCGAGCCCATGCAGGGGAAGCATGCAACCTGGCAACGATGAATTTACCGACTTAGTTGGCAGGAATACCCTCTCTCCTGCATCTGTTAAGGATCGGATGAATCGCATAAAGCTCGATTGCCTGCGATGAGAGCACCAGCCACAGGAAGTCATGCCGTGTCGCTTGAGATCGCCCTCGACGAGGCCAACACCCAATGGTCAGATGCGACAAACGCGAAATGTCTTGGGCCAAGGGTGGGCCAGGAATGGGCCAAATGTGGGCCAAAAACAAAAAGGCCCACCGAAGTGGGCCTTGAAGACAAGCTAAGTGCTTGATTTGATTGGTTGCGCGAGGAGGATTTGAACCTCCGACCTTTGGGTTATGAGCCCAACGAGCTACCAGACTGCTCCATCGCGCGGCAAGTGTTTATTATAGCCTACTTTTAAGCAGCTGCGCCAGAATTATTTGCATCTGCCACATCGGGGCGGTCCACCAGCTCGACGAGGGCCATGGGAGCGTTGTCGCCCACGCGGAAGCCCATCTTCAGGATGCGGGTGTAGCCGCCGGGACGCGCGTTGAAGCGGGGGCCCAGGTCATTGAACAGCTTGGTCACCATGTCGCGGTCGCGCAGGCGGTCAAAAGCCAGACGGCGGTTGGCGACGGTGTCGACCTTGGCCAGGGTGATCATGGGCTCGACCACGCGGCGCAATTCCTTGGCCTTGGGCAGGGTGGTCTTGATGACTTCGTGCTGCAGCAGCGAATTCATCATGTTCTGCAGCATCGCAAGGCGGTGCGAGCTGGTGCGGTTGAGTTTGCGGAGTCCGTGTCCGTGGCGCATGGTGCTTTCCTTATATATCGTTCAATCGGGCAGCCGTATCAGGTACTGCCCAAGGCACTTCCCCAAAGGGGATCAAAATTATAACTTAACGCTTGTCCAAGCCGGCTGGCGGCCAGTTTTCAAGCTTCATGCCAAGGGTCAGGCCGCGCGAGGCGAGCACTTCCTTGATCTCGTTGAGCGACTTGCGACCGAGGTTAGGCGTCTTGAGCAGCTCGTTTTCGGTGCGCTGGATCAGATCACCGATGTAGTAGATGTTCTCGGCCTTCAGGCAGTTGGCGGAACGCACGGTCAGCTCCAACTCGTCGACTGGACGCAGCAGGATCGGATCGAACGTGGCGCTGGCGCGCGTGCCCTCTTGCGGACCGAACGTGGGGATATCGCCCCCTTCCAGCTGCGCAAACACTGCCAGCTGTTCGACGAGGATCTTGGCCGATGCCCGCACAGCGTCTTCTGCCGCGATGGCACCATTGGTCTCGATCTCGACCACCAGCTTGTCCAGGTCGGTACGCTGTTCCACACGCGCGCTTTCGACCGTGTAGCTCACACGGCGCACGGGCGAGAACGAGGCATCCAGAACGATGCGGCCAATCGACTTGGTGGAGTCGTCGGCATGGCGGCGCAGGTTGCCAGGCACGTAACCACGGCCCTTTTCCACCTTGATCTGCATGTCCAGCTTGCCGCCTTGCGACAGGTGGGCGATCACATGGTCGGGGTTGACGATCTCGACGTCGTGCGGCGTCTGGATGTCGCGCGCGGTCACGACGCCATCGCCGTCCTTGCGCAGGCTCAGGGTGACTTCATCGCGGTTGTGCAACTTGAACACAACACCCTTCAGGTTCAACAAGATGTTCACCACATCTTCTTGGACGCCATCAATGGAAGAGTATTCGTGCAGAACGCCTGCAATCGTCACTTCCGTCGCTGCGTAACCCACCATGGACGAGAGCAGGACCCGTCGAATGGCGTTGCCCAGCGTGTGTCCATAGCCGCGCTCAAACGGTTCCAGAGCGACCTTGGCACGGTTGTGGCCCAGTTGCTCTACGTTGATCGCCTTGGGTTTCAGCAAATTAGTTTGCATTCAGACTTCCTCTCAATACCCCCAGCTCGTTACACCGGTAAGGCTGGTGAAGCACCCGCACCGCGATGCCTCGCGGTGCGGGAACGGTTTTCTCGAAAATTGAGGCTGTGTACTTAACGCGAGTACAACTCAACGATCAGAGATTCGTTGATGTCGGCGCCGAACTCGTCGCGGTCAGGCACCTTCTTGAACACGCCTTCAGCCTTGTCGGCATTCACATCCACCCAGGCCGGCAAGCCCACTTGCTGCGCCAGTTGCAGCGCTTCGGCAATGCGGTTTTGCTTCTTGGACTTTTCGCGCACGGCCACCACGTCGCCGGTCTTGACCAGGTACGACGGAATGTTGACCGATTGGCCGTTCACGGTGATCGCCTTGTGCGACACGAGCTGGCGGGCTTCTGCGCGCGTGGAGCCAAAGCCCATGCGGTACACCACGTTGTCCAGGCGGCACTCCAGCAGCGACAGCAGGTTGGCACCGGTGTTGCCCTTGCGGCGTTCGGCAGCTTCGAAGTAGCGGCGGAATTGCTTTTCCAGCACGCCGTACATGCGCTTGACCTTCTGCTTTTCGCGCAGCTGCAGCCCGTAGTCGGAGGTGCGCTGACCCGAGGTGCGGCCATGCTGACCGGGCTTGGAATCGAACTTCGACTTGTCGGCAATCGAGCGGCGGGCGCTCTTGAGGAACAGGTCGGTGCCTTCACGGCGGGAGAGTTTGGCCTTGGGGCCGAGGTAACGTGCCACTTGAATATCCTTCTATGTCATCTTCCGCAAACCATTGCGGGAGCCGCCTGCGGCGTTGTGACGGGCGCAGGCGGCGGTGGGCTTGAGATCGATCAGATGCGACGGCGCTTCTGGGGGCGGCAACCGTTGTGCGGGACCGGCGTCACATCGGAGATCGAGGTGATGCGGATGCCCAGGGCACCGAGGGCACGGACCGAAGATTCGCGACCTGGGCCAGGGCCCTTGATCTCGACATCGATGTTCTTGATGCCTTGTTCCATGGCGGCGCGACCGGCCACTTCCGAGGCCACCTGGGCAGCGAACGGAGTGGACTTGCGCGAGCCCTTGAAACCTTGGCCACCCGAAGATGCCCACGACAAGGCGTTGCCCTGGCGGTCGGTGATCGTGATGATGGTGTTGTTAAACGATGCGTGCACGTGTGCAATGCCGTCCGAAACGTTCTTGCGGACCTTCTTGCGCACGCGCTGCGCTGCGTTATTGGCGGGAGACTTGGCCATATTGATCTTTCAATCTCTTTATTTCTTCAGCGCTGCAGCACCCTTGCGCGGTCCCTTGCGGGTGCGGGCATTGGTGCGCGTGCGCTGACCACGCATCGGCAGACCGCGGCGATGGCGGAACCCCCGATAGCAACCGATGTCCATCAAACGCTTGATGTTCATCGTTGTTTCACGGCGCAAGTCGCCTTCGATGGTGAATTCGGCGATCTGGTCGCGAATTTTCTCGAGGTCAGCGTCCGTCAGATCCTTGATCTTCTTGGAATAGTCGATGCCACAAGCTTCACAGATCTTGCGTGCGCGCGTGCGCCCAATGCCAAAGATGGCGGTCAAGCCAATCTCAGCATGCTTGTGCGGCGGAATATTGATACCAGCGATACGTGCCATGTGCGTCCTCTAATACTTTCGTGATCAACCCTGGCGCTGCTTGTGGCGCTGGTCGGTGCAGATCACACGCACAACGCCCTTGCGGCGGATGATCTTGCAGTTACGGCAGATTTTCTTGACCGAAGCCGAGACTCTCATTTCATTCTCCTAAAACTGTTCATGCATTCCCGCCACCAAGGCCAAGAACACGGTCGTTGCCCGCGAAAGCTCGTGGGTCATTTAATTGACTAACCCGGTATTGTCCCATGAAGTCCGCCGACGCCGTCATGGCGTCGACCGACACGCAGAAAACACCCCAACTCAACCCGCGGCACCTGCCTTGAAGTTGGCCTTTTTCAGCAACGATTCATATTGCTGCGACATCAAGTAGTTCTGCACCTGGGCCATGAAATCCATGGTGACCACTACGATGATCAGCAACGAAGTGCCGCCAAAGTAGAACGGAACGTTGTACTTGAGGATCAGGAATTCGGGCAACAGGCACACGAAGGTGATGTACACCGCGCCTGCCAACGTCAACCGCACCAAGATCTTGTCAATGTAGCGGGCCGTCTGCTCACCCGGTCGGATGCCAGGAATGAACGCACCACTCTTCTTGAGGTTGTCTGCCGTTTCCCTGCTGTTGAACACCAAAGCGGTGTAGAAAAAGCAGAAAAACACGATGGCAGCCGCATAGAACATCACATAGATGGGCTGACCAGGGGTCAGAGCACCCGAGATGTCCTTCAACCAGCGCATGGACTCGCCCGCACTGAACCAGTTCACCACGGTGGCCGGCAACAGGATGATCGACGAGGCGAAGATCGGCGGGATCACTCCAGCCATGTTCAGCTTCAGGGGCAAATGGGATGACTGACCGCCATACACCTTGTTGCCTACCTGGCGCCGCGCATAGTTCACCAGAATCTTCCGCTGTCCGCGCTCGACAAAGACCACGAAGTAGGTCACCAATGCGACGACGATGACGATGAAGATCGCAGCAACGATGCTCATGGCCCCGGTGCGAACCAGTTCCAGCAGACCGCCAATCGAGCCCGGCAGTCCGGCGGCGATGCCTGCGAAGATCAGGATCGAAATACCGTTGCCCAAGCCGCGCTCGGTGATCTGCTCGCCCAGCCACATCAGGAACATGGTGCCTGCCGTCAGGCTGACCACCGCTGTCATGCGAAAGCCAAATCCCGGTGCCAGAACCAAACCTGCAGAACTCTCCAGCGCCACGGCAATGCCCAGCGACTGGAACAGCGCCAAGCCCAAGGTGCCATAGCGGGTGTACTGGGTGATCTTGCGGCGCCCTGCCTCGCCTTCCTTCTTCAATTGCTCGAAGGTTGGAACGGCATAGGTCATGAGCTGCATGATGATCGACGCCGAGATGTACGGCATGATCCCCAGTGCGAACACCGTGAAGCGCGACAAGGCGCCACCCGAGAACATGTTGAACAGGTTCAGAATGCCGCCCTGCTGGCCACTGAACAGCTGCTGGAGCTGCGTTGGATCGATTCCCGGAACGGGGATATGCGCCCCGACACGGTAAACAACCAACGCCAGCAAGAGAAAAACCAGTCGGCGACGCAGGTCGCCGAACTTGCCGGTCTTTGCAATTTGAGCTGCGTTAGTAGCCACTGGTGCGTTCCTTCAGACTCAGGCTACGCTGCCACCAGCGGCTTCAATCGCTGCCTTGGCACCAGCGGTTGCGCCGATGCCATTGAGCTTGACTGCCGTGCCGATGTCACCGCTCTTGATGACCTTGACCACACGGATCAGTTCACCGACGAGACCGGCTTGCTTGAGCGCGAGCATGTCCACTTCAGCCAGGCCAAGCTGGCCCAGGGCCGTCAGCGTGACTTCTGCATTGAACTTGAGCGTTTGCGACTTGAAGCCACGCTTGGGCAGACGGCGCTGCAGAGGCATTTGACCGCCTTCGAAGCCCACCTTGTGGTAGCCACCCGAACGCGACTTCTGACCCTTGTGGCCACGGCCAGCGGTCTTGCCCAGACCCGAGCCAATGCCCCGGCCCACGCGGCGCTTGGCGTGCTTGGCTCCGTCTGCGGGCTTGATGTTATTGAGTTCCATCATCGACCTCTCAGAGGATTTTGACCAGATAACTGATCTTGTTAATCATGCCGCGCACTTCAGGGCTGTCCTGGAGTTCGCTGACACTGTTGAGCTTGCGCAGGCCCAGACCACGCACGGTGGCGCGGTGGGATTCTTTCGTGCCGATCGGGCTGCGAACCAGCTGGATCTTCACGGTTTGTTGTGTAGACATTGTCACAGCTCCTGTCAGACGAAGAGGTCTTCGACCGATTTGCCGCGCTTGGCTGCCACGTCACCGGGGGTGGTGGAGTTGGTGAGCGCGTCAAACGTGGCACGGACCATGTTGTAAGGGTTGGAGGACCCGTGGCTCTTGGCCACGATATCCGTCATGCCCATCACTTCGAACACGGCGCGCATGGGGCCGCCAGCGATGATGCCGGTACCCTTGGGGGCCGGTGCCATCATCACAAATGCTGCGCCATGGTGGCCCGTGACCTGGTGGTGGATGGTACCGTTCTTGAGCGACACCTTGACCATGTTGCGACGGGCCTCTTCCATGGCCTTCTGCACTGCAGCCGGCACTTCCTTGGACTTGCCCTTGCCCATGCCGACGCGGCCATCGCCATCACCGACAACAGTCAAGGCAGCGAAACCGAGGATACGACCGCCCTTCACGACTTTGGTGACGCGGTTGACCGCGATCATCTTCTCGCGCATTCCGTCGTCGGCACCTGCGTCTTGGACTCGGGGTTGAAATTTAGCCATTTTTTTATCCGTTCCGCTTAGAACTGCAGGCCAGCCTCACGGGCGGCGTCGGCCAAAGCCTTGACGCGGCCGTGGTAGGCAAAACCTGCACGATCAAATGCAACCTTCTCAACGCCTGCGGCCTTGGCCTTCTCGGCGATGCGCTTACCGATGATTTGCGCTGCGGCGGCATTGCCACCCTTGCCTGCGCCACCGAGCGACTTGCGCACGTCGGCTTCGGCGGTGGAGGCAGCGGCGAGCACCTTGCTGCCGTCGCCCGAAATCACCGTAGCGTAAATATGGAGGTTCGTGCGGTTCACGGTCAGTCGCGCCACGCCTTGCTGTGCAATGCGGATGCGGGTCTGGCGTGCCCGACGAAGACGCTGCTCTTTCTTGGTCAACATAATGCAGCTCCTTATTTCTTCTTGGTCTCTTTGATCGTGATCTTTTCGCCCGTATAACGGATGCCCTTGCCCTTGTAAGGCTCGGGCGGACGAATAGCACGGATCTCGGCAGCGATCTGGCCGACCACCTGGCGGTTGGCGCCCTTGATCACCACTTCAGTGGGGGTCGGCGTGGCCACGGTGATGCCCGCGGGCATCACCTTGTTGACCGGGTGCGAGAAGCCCACGGACAGGTTCAGGTTGGCACCGCTGGCTTGCGCCTTGAAACCCACGCCGATGAGCGTGAGCTTCTTTTCAAAGCCTGCGCTGACACCCTGCACCATGTTGTTGACCAACTGGCGAATGGTGCCGCTCATGGCATTGGCTTGGCGGGACGCATCGGCCGGCTCGAAAGAGAGCTTGCCGTCGGTGCTGCTCACTTTGACCAGCGCGTTTTGCGCCATGGACAGGAGACCGCCAGCGCCCTTGACGCTGATCTGGTCGTCCTTGATCGACACATCCACGCCTGCGGGGATGGTGACCGGCATTTTTCCTACACGGGACATTTCAGTTTCTCCTCAATGTCTCGGGTTAAGCCACGTAGCAAAGAACTTCGCCACCGACACCGGTTGCGCGCGCTTTGCGGTCGGTCATCACACCCTTGGGGGTGGTGACAATTGCCACGCCGAGGCCATTCATGACCTGGGGGATGGCATCGCGACCCTTGTACACGCGCAGGCCAGGACGGCTCACGCGCTCGATGCGCTCGATCACGGGGCGACCCGCGTAGTACTTCAGGGCGATTTCAATTTCAGATTTGCCGGCTTCGGTCTTGACCTGGAATCCGTCAATGTAGCCCTCGTCCTTCAGCACCTGGGCGATGGCGATCTTCACTTTGGAAGATGGCACCACCACGGTGGCCTTGGAAACCATTTGGGCATTGCGGATGCGGGTCAGCAAGTCAGCGATGGGATCACTCATGCTCATGTTGTATCTCTCCTGCCTGCTTACCAGCTGGCCTTGGTGACACCGGGGATGTCGCCTGCGAAAGCCAGTTCGCGGATCTTGGCGCGGGCCAAGCCGAATTGACGGAAAGTACCGCGGGGGCGACCGGTGATTTCGCAACGGTTGCGCTGGCGCGTCGGGTTGGCATTGCGTGGGAGCTTCTGCAGGCCCAGACGGGCTGCTTCACGCTCTTCTTCGCTGCGCTTGACATCGGTGGCGATAGCCTTCAATTCAGCGTGCTTCGCTGCATACTTGGCCACCAGTTTTTCGCGCTTGAGTTCGCGCTGGATCAGAGCTACTTTAGCCATACGCTGCCTCAGTTCTTGAACGGAAAACGGAAGCCAGCGAGCAGTGCCTTGCACTCTTCGTCAGACGTAGCCGTCGTGGTGATGCTGATATTGAGACCGCGCAGGGCGTCGACCTTGTCGTACTCAATTTCAGGGAAGATGATCTGCTCTTTCACGCCGACGTTGTAGTTGCCGCGGCCGTCGAAAGCGCGTCCCGAGATACCCCGGAAGTCACGCACGCGGGGCAGGGCCACGGTGACGAAACGGTCGAGGAATTCGTACATCTGGACGCCGCGCAGGGTGACCATGCAGCCGATGGCCTGGCCTTCGCGGATCTTGAAACCGGCGATGGCCTTCTTGGCCTTGGTGACCACAGGCTTCTGGCCGGCGATCTTGGTCAGGTCGGCAACTGCGTTGTCCATGACCTTCTTGTCGGCGACTGCTTCGCTCACACCCATATTGAGCGTGATCTTGGTCAGGCGCGGAACCTGCATGGGCGAGGTGTAGCCGAACTGCTCCATCAGGGCAGGGGCCACTTTTTCGCGGTAGTGTTGTTGGAGTCGTGCCATTTTTTACCCCTTAGGCCGTCTTGATTTCAGCGCCGCTGGACTTGAACACGCGCACGTGCTTGCCATCCGCCTGCAGCTTGATACCGACGCGGTCGCCCTTGCCCGTGGCAGCGTTGAAAATCGCCACGTTGGACTGGTGGATCGGCATGGCCTTTTCCACGATGCCGCCGGTCGTACCCTTCATGGGGTTTGGCTTGACGTGCTTCTTGACCAAGTTGATGCCATCCACCACGAGGTGGGAGTCATCCTTGCGCAGCGAAACCACGCCACGCTTGCCCTTGTCGCGCCCGGTGAGCACGACGACTTCGTCGCCCTTGCGAATCTTGTTCATCGCACCGTCCTTAGAGAACTTCAGGAGCCAGGGACACGATCTTCATGAACTTTTCGGTGCGCAGCTCGCGCGTCACCGGTCCAAAGATACGGGTGCCAATGGGCTCCAGCTTTGCATTGAGCAACACCGCAGCGTTGCCATCGAATTTCACGAGCGAGCCATCGCCACGGCGAATGCCCTTGGCGGTACGCACCACCACAGCGCTGTAAACCTCGCCTTTTTTGACGCGGCCACGCGGTGCGGCTTCCTTGACGCTCACCTTGATGATGTCACCCACGCTGGCGTAACGACGACGCGAACCGCCGAGCACCTTGATGCACAGGACGGACTTCGCGCCGGTGTTGTCGGCAACGTCTAACCGAGTTTCTGTCTGGATCATTTCAATATTCCCAACTTGCACCAGAAGACAAACAGCCCCAGAGAACTTCTCAAGGGCCGCGGATCAGCCAGTCAGTCTTGGGCCCGTCGTCCACGCCGCAAACCATTTGCAGCGCTTCCTGCTGGGCAGAAACTTCGCTTTTTAATGGCGAAGCCCGCTATTTTTGCAAAAAACACAAGCGCCGTCAAGCACTTTGCGCGCCGACTCAGGCCGGGACGTGCAAATACTGTGCGGTCAGGGCCACAAACGCGTCCAGCTGCGGGTCGGCGCCGGTTTCCTGCTGCAGCAGCGCGGCCACGGCCGGCGCGAGCGCCGCGGCCTGGCGCGCATCGAGGAACAGCAGGCGCCAGCGCCGCGCCAGCACGTCTTCGACGGTGCGCGCGTATTCGTGGCGCGCCGCAAAGCGGACCATGGCTTCGGTGATGCCGGCGCCCAGCAGCGTATCGGCGCCGGGCAGCTGGCGCGCGACGTCGGCTTCCGAGCCATAGGAGTGCCAGCCCTGGGCATCGCACATGCGGTGCTGCACCGGCCCGGTGGGCGCGCCCACCAGGGGCAGGTGGACCGTGACGCCGCCCGGGCGCACGTCGAGCAGGCCCGAGCTGAAGCATTTTTGCAACACATCCTCGGCCATGGCGCGGTAGGTGGTCCATTTGCCGCCCGTCACGGTGACCAGGCCGCTTTTGCTGGCCAGCACGGTGTGCTCGCGACTCAGGCTCTTGGTGTGGTTGCCGTCGTCGTCCTGGGGCTTGACCAGCGGGCGCAGGCCCACCCAGAGGCTGCGGATGTCCTGCGCCGTGGGCGCGCGGCTGAGGTAGCGCGCCGATTCGCGCAGGATGAAGGCCACTTCCTCGTGGAACGGCAGCGGTTCGTATTCGATGTTGTGGCGCGGGCTGTCGGTGGTGCCGAGGATCAGCTTGCCCAGCCACGGCACGGCAAACAGCACGCGCCCGTCGGCCGTCTTGGGCACCATGAGCGCGTGGCTGGACGGCAGGAACTCGCGGTCGACGACGATGTGCACGCCCTGGCTGGGCGCCACGATCGGCTTGACCGCCCGGCCCGTGGCCTCGCCGTCCTGCTGGCGCAGCGCATCGACCCAGACGCCCGTGGCATTGACCACGCAGCGCGCACGCAGCGTGTAGCGCTGGCCGGTTTCCGTGTCCTCGCAGACCACGCCGGCGACGCGCCCGTCCTCGTGCACCAGTTCCTTGGCGGCGCAGTAGTTGACCAGCAGCGCGCCGCGGCTGGCGGCCGTGCGCGCCAGCGCCAGCGCCAGGCGTGCGTCGTCGAACTGGCCGTCCCAGTACTTGACGCCGCCCTTGAGCCCGTCAGCGCGCGCCGTGGGCAGGCACTGGAGGGTGCGCTCGCGCCCGAGGAATTCGGTCGCGCCCAGCCCGGCCTTGCCCGCCAGCGCGTCGTACATCTTCAGGCCGACGCCGTAGAACGGCGACTCCCAGCAGTGGTAGGACGGCATGACGAACGCCAGCGGCTGCGCCAGGTGCGGTGCGTTGTGCAGCAAGGTGGTGCGCTCGTGCAGCGCCTCGCGCACCAGCGCGATGTTGCCCTGCGCCAGGTAGCGCACGCCACCGTGCACTAATTTTGTGGCGCGCGAAGACGTGCCCTTGGCGAAGTCGTGCGACTCGATCAGCGCGACGCTGAAGCCGCGCGCCGCCGCGTCCAGCGCCACGCCCAGGCCCGTGGCCCCGCCGCCGATGACGACCAGGTCGTAGACACGCGGCTGCGCCAGTTGCGCCAACAGGTCGGCGCGGCGGGTGGGGAGGGGCAGTGGAACAGTGGTCATGGAGCAAACATCCCTGCGCGAACGCATGAGGAGAAAAATTGGAGGGTTACCCTCTGTCACGATTGTGCCCCGATCAGCGCCAGCGCTGCCGGGAGGCGACCGCCCAGAGGATTCATCAAAAAAGTGAGCTGCCAGCGCTTGTGTTGACCTGGTTCCGTGGTGATTTCTATCGGAAACCGAATAAAGGCATACGCTATCAGCTATCAATTCAGGAGTAAGCCAGCCGTGGGCCCGGCATGGGCCAGGCCCGCCGGGCGCACGCCGTCGGCGCACACGCCGCTTTCAGGCGTTGGGCGGCGCCTGGCGCAGCCCTATTTTCGATATTTTTCATTTTTTGTTCTTTTCGGTTCGTATTAAACCAATACTACCGCCTGGAATTTTCTTTTTCGTTCGATTGAAAGCCATGGACCCCCGTTCAGCCCCCACCGATGCCCGCGTGAACGCCCCTCCCCGCCACCTGCGGCTGCTCGAGGAAGTGCGCGCCCGGCAGTCCGCCACCGTCGAGCAGCTGGCCGACACGCTGGGCGTGACCCTGCAGACCGTGCGCCGCGACGTGCAGCGGCTGGCCGAGGCCGGGCTGCTCACGCGCTTTCACGGCGGCGTGCGCGTGCCCAGCTCGACGACCGAGAACATCGCGCTACCACGCAGCGCGAGACGCTGCACGCCGAGGGCAAGGCGCGCATCGCGCAGCGCCGTGGCCGCAGCAGGTGCCGCACGGCTGCTCGCTGATCCTGAACATCGGCACCACCACCGAGGCCATCGCCCGGGCGCTGCTGCAGCCACACGGGGCCTGCGCGTGATCACGAACAACCTCAACGTGGCCGCCATCCTGAGCGGCAACCCCGACTGCGAAGTGATCGTCGCCGGCGGCGTGGTGCGCGCGACGCGACCGCGGCATCGTCGGCGAGGCGACGGTCGACTTCATCCGCCAGTTCAAGGTCGACATCGCGCTCATCGGCATCTCGGGCATCGAGGCCGACGGCTCGCTGCGCGACTTCGACTACCGCGAGGTCAAGGTGGCGCAGACCATCATCGCGCCACGCGCGCGAGGTCTGGCTGGCCGCCGACCACAGCAAGTTCAACCGCCCGGCCATGGTGCGAGCTGGCGACGCTGTCGCAGATCGACCGCCTGTTCACCGACGCGCCGCCGCCCGAGCCCTTCCCGGCGCTGCTGCACGAGGCGCAGGTCGTGCATGCGATGATCGCGCACGACGACACCCTGAACGACCTCGACCATGACCTACCTGCTCGCCCTCGACCAGGGCACCTCCAGCTCGCGCAGCATCGTGTTCGACGCGCACGGCCACATCGTCGCCATGGCGCAGCGCGAGCTGCCGCAGATCTACCCGCAGCCCGGCTGGGTCGAACACGACCCGATGGAGATCTGGCGCACCCAGCTGCGCCACCGCGCGCGAGGCGCTGGCCAAGGCCGGCCTTGCGCGCCAGCGACATGCGCGCGATCGGCATCACCAACCAGCGCGAGACCACGGTGCTGTGGAACCGCGCGACCGGCCAGCCGCTGCACCACGCCATCGTCTGGCAGGACCGCCGCGCCGAGCCGGCCTGCGCCGACGCTGCGCGCGCGACGGCCTGGCCGCCACCATCCAGCGAGAAGACCGGGCTGCTGATCGATGCCTATTTCTCGGGCACCAAGCTGCAGTGGCTGCTCGACCACGTGCCCGGCGCGCGCGCGCAGGCCGAGCGCGGCGAGCTGGCCTTCGGCACGGTCGACAGCTGGCTGATCTGGCAGCTGACCGGCGGCGCGCGTCCACGTCACCGACGTCAGCAACGCCTCGCGCACCATGCTGTTCAACGTGCACACCAACCAGTGGGACGACGAGCTGCTGGCGCTGCTGCGACATTCCGCGCGCGCTGATGCCCGAGGTGCATGCCGTCGAGCGCGCCGACTTCGGCCGACACGCGATGCCGACCTGCTGGGCAGCGCGATCGCCATCGGCGGCGTGGCCGGCGACCAGCAGAGCGCGCTGTTCGGCCAGGCCTGCTTCGCGGCCGGCATGGCCAAGAACACCTATGGCACCGGCTGCTTCATGCTGATGCACACCGGCGAGCGCATTCCAGACCTCGACACAACGGCCTGCTCGACCACCAGCGCCGCGCAGACCGGCGCCGCGGCCGCGAGTTCGCGATGGAAGGCAGCGTGTTCGTCGGCGGCGCCGTGGTGCAGTGGCTGCGCGACGGCCTGCGCGCCATCGAGGCGCAGCAGCGAGGTGCAGGCGCTGGCCGAGAGCGTGCCCGACGCGGGCGGCGTGATGATGGTGCCGGCCTTCACCGGCCTGGGCGCGCCGTACTGGAAGCCCGAGGCGCGCGGCACCATCACCGGCCTGACGCGCGGCACCACGCTCGCGCACATCGCGCGCGCCGCGCTCGAGAGCATCGCCTACCAGAGCGCCGCGCTGCTGCAGGCCATGAGCCGCGACGCCGTGGCCGCGGGCGGCGCGCCGGTGGCCGAGCTGCGCGTGGACGGCGGCGCCTGCGTCAACGACCTGCTGATGCAGTTCCAGGCCGACCTGCTGGGCATTCCGGTGGTGCGGCCCGAGCGTCACCGAGACCACGGCGCTGGGCGCGGCCTACCTGGCGGGGCTGTCGAGCGGCGTCTACGCGAGCACCGACGAGCTGGCGCAGCTGTGGCGCGTCGAGCGGCGCTTCCTGCCCGACCATGGACGCGGCGCAGGCGCGAAGAGCGCGATGGCGCACTGGGAACACGCGGTGCGCCAGGCCACGCTCGCATAGGACGGCGGCGGCCGCCGTCCCGAAGCGCGCGAGCCGCTACCATGGGCGCCTCCTTTGCCGACCTTCCGCCATGAACCCGACCCCTGCCGCTCCCCCCTCCTCCGACCCGGCCATCGCCTTCATTGGCGGCGGCAACATGGCCAGCGCCATCATCGGCGGCCTGGTCCGCCAGGGCGTGCCGCCCGGCCAGATCGAAGTGGTCGAGCCCTGGGAAGACGCGCGCGCCGCGCTGCACAGGCATTACGGCATCACGGCCCAGGCGCTGCCCGGCCCGCAGCTGGAGCGCGCCAGCCTCGTCGTCTGGGCCGTCAAGCCGCAGACCTTCAAGGAAGCGGCCCTGCAGGCGCGCTTTCACACGCGCGCGGCCGTGCACCTGAGCGTGGCCGCCGGCATCCGCAGCGACAGCATCGCGCGCTGGCTCGGCAGCGAGCGCATCGTGCGCGCCATGCCCAACACGCCGGCGCTGATCGGCAAGGGCATGACCGCGCTGTACGCGCGCCCTGCCGTGAGTGCCGCCGAGCGCCAGACGGTCGAGCAGGTCATCGCCACCACGGGCGAGCTGCTGTGGGTGGAGCAGGAGCCGCAGCTCGACGCGGTGACCGCGCTGTCGGGCTCGGGCCCGGCCTATGTGTTCTTCTTTCTCGAAGCCATGGCGCAGGCCGGCGCCGAGATGGGGCTGACGCGCGAGCAGGCGCACAAGCTGGCCGTGGGCACTTTCGTCGGCGCCTCGGAACTCGCGCGGCGCTCCGACGAGCCGCCCGAGCTGCTGCGCCAGCGCGTCACCTCCAAGGGCGGCACGACCTATGCGGCCATCGAGTCGATGAAGCACGACGGCGTGCAGCAGCAGTTCGTGCGCGCCCTGCACGCGGCCCAGCAGCGCGCGCGCGAGCTGGGCGACGAGTTCGGCGGCTGATTTTCAGATGAAATCCGGCTCCAGCGCTGATGCAGCAAGCGCCGGCAGCTATCAATACAGAAGCATCAGCGCAGCGCGTAGCCGCCGACCACGCCGGCAAACAGCGTGAAGCCGATCCAGTGGTTGACGCGGAACGCGCGAAAGCACCCCTCGCGCGTGCGTTCCCGGATCAGCGTCCAGTGCCACGCCACCTGCGCCAGCACCAGCCCGAACGCTCCATAAAGTGGAGCGCCCAGCGCAAGCGGCACCAGGGCCACAGCCCAAAAACCCACCAACAACAGGTAGAACAGCACGATCGCCGCGACATCGAAGCGCCCGAGCGTGATGGCCGAGGTCTTCATGCCGATCTTCAGGTCGTCGTCGCGGTCCACCATCGCGTATTCGGTGTCGTAGGCCAGCACCCAGAACAGGTTGCCCAGCCACAGCAGCCACGCCAGGGCCGGCACCCGGCCCTGCACGGCGGCGAACGCGATCACGATGCCGAAGTTGAACGCAATGCCCAGCACCGCCTGCGGCATCGCAAAGAAGCGCTTGGTGAACGGATAAAGAATGGTCACCAGCAGCGCCGGCACCGACCAGGCCACGGCCACCCAGTCGGTGGTGAGCACCAGCCCCAGAGAAATGAGCGACAGCACGGCGCCCACGGCCAGCGCCTCTGTGACCGAGACCTGGCCCGAGGTGATGGGCCGCTGCGCCGTGCGCTTGACGTGGCGGTCGAAGTCCCGGTCGGCCACGTCGTTGATGCAGCAGCCGGCGCTGCGCATCAGGATGGTGCCCAGCACGAACACCGCCAGCAGGTGCCAGCCCGGAAAACCCTCCGCCGCGACCCACAGCGCGCTCAGCGTGGGCCACACCAGCACAAGCCAGCCGGCAGGCCGGTTCCAGCGGATCAGGTCGAGGTACAGGGCAAGGCGGTGGCGAACGGCGGAGGGCATGGCAGTCAGGGCAAAGGGGAGCAGAAACGAAAAAACGGCGCCGCGCGCACAGCACGCGGCGCCGCCAGGGCGGGTTTTATTCTTCGAGCAGCGAGCGCAGCATCCACGCGGTCTGCTCGTGCACTGTCAGGCGCTGGGTCAGCAGGTCGGCCGTGGGCTCGTCGCTGGCCTTGTCGGCCGGCGGGGAACAGCTCGCGCGCGGTGCGCGCCACGGCCTCGTGGCCCTTGACCAGGATGCGCACCATCTCGAGCGCCTTGGGCGGCACCGACGGCGCGTCGGGCACGCTGGCGAGCTTTCCGAACTCGGCGTACGAGCCCGGCGCCACATGGCCCAGCGAGCGGATGCGCTCGGCGATCGGATCGACCGCGTTCCACAGCTCGGTGTACTGGCCCATGAACATGGTGTGCAGCGTGTTGAACATCGGCCCCGTGACGTTCCAGTGGAAGTTGTGCGTGGTCAGGTACAGCGTGTAGGTGTCGGCCAGCAGGCGCGAGAGGCCCTGCGCGATGGCGGCGCGGTCCTTCTCGCTGATGCCGATGTTGATGCTGGTCGCCGATGACTTGGGTGCCTTGGCCATGGGGTCTTCTCCGGAACGGGGTTGGAAACAGGGGCTGCGCTGTCGCGCGCCAAAACACTGTAGCGCAAGGCCGGCGCCGCGCCGGCCAGGCCGCAGCGGGCCGTCGGGTCACGACAGGCGCGTGACGCCCGGCAGCTCGCACGCATAGACCGCGTTGCGCAGCGCGGCGATGGCCTCGTAGCGCGTGAAGCTGCGCCGCCAGACCAGCACCACGCGGCGCATCGGCGGCGCGCTGCCGTCGGTTTCGCGCACCGGCAGGTAGCGGATGTGCGTGTCGTCGCCCTGGCGCCGGCGCGAGGCCGTGAGCAGCGCGTCGCGCGGCACCGACAGGCGCGGCACCAGCGTCACGCCCATGCCGGCGGCCACCATGTGCTTGATGGTCTCGAGCGACGAGCCCTCGAACGTCTTGCGGATGCCTTCGGCGTTGCTCGCGTAGCGCGCGAACTCGGGGCAGACCTCGAGCACATGGTCGCGAAAGCAGTGGCCCGCGCCCAGCAGCAGCATGGTCTCGTTCTTGAGCTCGGCCGCGGTCACGCTTTTCTGCGCGGCCAGCGCGTGCGTGCTGGGCACGGCGGCCAGGAAGGGCTCGTCGTAGAGCGGCGCGATCGCCAGGCCGGTGTCGGGAAACGGCTCGGCCAGGATGGCGCAGTCGATCTCGCCGGTGCGCAGCATCTCCAGCAGCTTGACCGTGAAGTTCTCCTGCAGCATCAGCGGCATCTGCGGCGTGCGCGCGATCGAGTGGCGCACCAGCTCGGGCAGCAGGTACGGGCCGATGGTGTAGATCACGCCGAGCGTCAGCGCGCCGGCCACCGGGTCCTTGCCGCGCCGCGCGATCTCCTTGATCGCGGCGGCCTGCTCGAGCACGCTTTGCGCCTGGCGCACGATCGCCTCGCCCAGCGGCGTGACCGAGACCTCGCCCGCGCTGCGCTCGAACAGCTTGACCTCGAGCTCTTCTTCAAGTTTCTTGACGGCCACGGACAGCGTCGGCTGCGAGACATAGCAGGCGTCGGCGGCCTTGCCAAAGTGCTTCTCGCGTGCGACGGCGACGATGTATTTGAGTTCGGTCAGGGTCATGGCAGCACAGCGCGTGGAGGGTGGGGGCGTGTGCATTGTGCTTGCTGCGGCTCGCAATCGCGCGCCCGCCCGTCGGCGCCGCGCAGGTGGGCGCCGTGCTAGTCCGGCGCCTGCGGCGCATAGCCGAGCGCCTGCATCGCCGCGCCCAGCGCGCTCGCGGCGCCCGCATAGCCGCTCCAGGGCGTGTTGCCCAGCGCCAGGCGTTCGTGGACGTTGCGCACCGTCCACTGCGCGCTGCCCGTGAGCGCGGGCAGCTCGTCCCACGCGACCGGCACCGAGACGCCCATGCCGGGGCGCGCGCGCGCCGTCCAGGCGCACGCCGTGGTGGCGCCCCAGCCGTTGCGCAGGTAGTCGACAAAGATCTTTCCGACGCGGTTGGCCGGCCCGCTCTTGGCCACGAAGCGCTGCGGAATGGTGCGCGCCAGGTGCCGCACCACCGCCTGGGCAAAGCCCTTGACCGTGTCCCAGCCGTGGCGCCGCTGCAGCGGCACGACCACATGCAGCCCCTTGCCGCCGCTGGTCTTGAGGAAGGCCGGCAGGCCCAGCTGCGCCAGCAGCACCTGCACCAGCTGCGCGGCCTCGCAGACGTCGCCCCAGGGCACACCGGTGCCGGGGTCGAGGTCGAAAGTCATGCGGTCGGGGCGGTCCATGCGGTCCTTGCGCGCGTTCCAGGTGTGGAACTCGATCACGTTCATCTGCGCGGCCGCCACCAGCGCCTGCGCGCGCACCACTTCGAGCAGGGCCGGGTGCTCGGGCTGCGTGCCGGGCGCGATGGCGGCCATGCCCGGCAGGTGGCGGGTGTCCATGTGCTTCTGGAAGAACAGTTCGCCGCCCACGCCTTCGGGCGCGCGCAGCACCGCCACAGGGCGCGCCCGCAGGTGCTCGAACATCAGCGGCGCCACCGCCGCGCAGTAGCGCACCAGCTCGAGCTTGGTGGTGCCGCTGGCCGCGTCGATCACGCGCTCGGGGTGGGTGATGGCCAGGCCCTGCACCTCGACCGGCGCGGCCCGGCCCGGGCGCGTGGGCGCCGCCTTGGCAGCAGAGGCGCGGCGGACCGGCGCGCGGGCTGGGGGCGCACCCAGCGCCAGCGCCTGCTCGCGCACCACGGCCTGCGCCGGTTTGTCCTCGCGCAGGCCCTGGAACACGGCGTGGCGCACGCGCCCGGCCTCGGTCCAGCCGGCGAACGACACCTCGGCCACCAGTTCGGGCCGCACCCAGTGCACGCCGCGCGCAGGCAGCGCGCGCGGCTGCGCAAACGGGCTGTCCGGCACCTGCAGCGCCGCCAGCCGCCGGTGCAGGTCGCGCAGCGTCTGCTCCTTGAAGCCGGTGCCGACGTTGCCGGCGTAGCGCAGCGTGCCGTCGGGCGCATGCACCCCGAGCAGCAGCGAGCCCGAGCGCCGTGCGCGAGCCCTGCGGGTCGGTGTAGCCGCCCAGCACGAATTCCTGCCGCTGGCTGCACTTGAGCTTGATCCAGTCGGTGTTGCGCTCGCTCGCATAGGGCGCGGCAACGCGCTTGCCGATCACGCCTTCAAAGCCCAGCCGGCAGGCCGATGCGACCAGATCGAGCGGCGCGGCCTCGAACGCTTCGCTGAAACGCACCGCGCCGGCACCGACACCGCCCTGCGCAGCGCCTGCCCGGGCCAGCACGTCGCGCAGGCGCTCGCGCCGCTGCGACAGCGGCAGCGCGCGCAGGTCCTGGCCATCGGCAAACGGCAGGTCGAAGGCGTAGTACACCGGCTTGTCGTTGCCGCGCCCGGCAAAGGCGTTTTGCAGTGCCTGGAAGTCGGGCAGGCCCTGGTCGTTGAGCACCAGCACCTCGCCGTCGACCCAGCCCGTGCGCAGCGGCAGCGCGGCCAGCGCCTGCGCCAGCGCCGGCAGGCGTGCGCTCCAGTCCTTGCCGCTGCGCGTGAACAGCTGTGCCTTTCCGTGCTCGAGGCGCGCGAGCAGCCGGTAGCCATCGAACTTGAGTTCGTACTGCCACTCTTCGGGGTGCGGCGGCGGCCCGTCCACCAGCGTGGCCAGTTGCGGCGCAAGGAACGCCGGCAGCGCGGCCTGGCGCCCCTTGGCCGCAGCGCGTGGCGGCGCCGCTGCAGCGGCCGCGGGTCCGCCCGCAGAGGGGTCGCCGAGTGCGGCCACGCTTTCGGGGCGCGCGTCGACCACGCTGTACTGCGCCGCCGCACGCTCGAGCCCGTCGTGCTCCTTGATCCACAGCCAAGCCGGTGCGCGCTCGCTGCCCTGCATGCGCACCAGCGTCCAGCGACCCTGCAGCTTGTGCCCGTGCAGCGCAAACTTGAGCTTGCCCTGGCGGTAGCCCTCCTCGGCGTCGCCGAGCGGCTCCCAGGTGCCCTGGTCCCACACGATCACCTTGCCCGCGCCGTACTGCCCCGGCGGGATGGTGCCTTCGAAGGTGTTGTAGGCAATCGGGTGGTCTTCGACCTGCACGGCCATGCGCTTGTCGGTGCTGTCGTAGCTGGGCCCCTTGGGCACGGCCCAGCTCTTCATGGTGCCGCCCAGCTCCAGGCGCAGGTCGTAGTGCAGGCTGCTGGCCCAATGCTTGTGCACGACAAAGCGCAGCGCGCCCGTGCTGGGCCGCCCGCCGTCGCGCGGCTCGGGGGTGGCGAGAAAGTTGCGCTTGCTCTGGTAGCGCTCCAGGGCGTTGGTGGGCATGGCGTGCTCCGGGATCGGCGGGGGATCGGCGCCAGCGGGCCTAGGCGCGGCGGCGGGCCGGCGCCTTGCCAGGAGCAGTGCCAGCTGGCGCGCCCCCGAGGCTGCGCCGCAGCAGGGCCGAGAGATCGACCACGTCGGCGCCTGCCGGCGCCTGCTCCTGCGCGCCCGGCGCGGCCGGCACCAACGCGCTGTCGCCGGCGTCGGCCTTGGCCTGCACCAGGTGGCGCAGCTCGTCGGCAAACGAATTGCGGAACTGGTCGGCGTCCCACGGCTGCGTCATTTCCTCGACCAGCTGCAGCGCCATCTTCATCTCTGCGGGGCGGATGCCCATCGCTTCGGTGCCCACAGGCGGCAGGCTCAGCGCCTCGGCCGGGCGGATCTCGCCGCCCCAGCGCAGCAGGTTCAGCACCATCGCGCGCCCGCAGGGAATGAGCACCGCCAGGTGCTGGCGTGTGTGGATCACCACCTTGGCCACCGCCGCCTTGTTGCTCTGGCGCAGCGCCTCGCGCAACAGCGCATAGACCTTCTCGCCGCGCTCGAGGGGGGCGGTGTAGTAGGGGCGTTCGAGGTAGACGAACGGAATTTCATCGGCGTCGATGAAGGCCTCGATCTCGATGGTCTGCGTGGCCTTGGGCAGCGCGGCGGCGATCTCCTGCTCGGACAGCACCACGTAGCGCCCCTCGCCCACTTCCACGCCCTTGACGATGTCCTTGGCGGCCAGCTCCTTGCCGGTGACCTTGTTGATGCGCTTGTAGCCCACCGGTTCCATCGAGCGCCGGTCCAGCCAGTCGAAGTCGATCCCCGAGTCGGCCGTGGCCGTGTAGAGCCCCACGGGAATGTGCACCAGCCCGAAGCTGATGGCCCCGCGCCACAGGCTGCGGGTGGACGGCGGGGTGCCGCTGTCCGCAGCGGCATCGGCCGTCTGTGCCGCACCGGCCTTCTTGCGCGTGCCGCGCGCCGGGGGGCTGGCGCCCTTGGCGGATTTTGCGGCGGGGGTTTTGCGCGCGCTCTTGGCGCCCGTGCTGGCCATGGCTCTCTCCTGGTGGCAATCCTGGAACCGCCAAGCGTGCAGCACTCTGGCGCTGCGCGCTGTAGGACAAGGCAGATGCCGGCGGGCCGGCGCGCTAGGCCTTGAGGTAGTCGGCCTTGCCGCCGAGCCAGCGCGCCACATGCTGCGCGGCCAGCGCCGGGCAGCGGTCCAGCATCCACGGCGCTAGCGCGCGCGCCCACTCGAGCAGCGCGGTGTCGGTGGCCGGATCGGCAAAGCGCAAGAGCGCATCGCCCGACTGGCGTGCGCCGAGGAATTCGCCCGGGCCGCGGATCTCGAGGTCGCGCCGCGCAATCTCAAAACCGTCGTGGGTCTCGGCCATCGCCTTGAGGCGCTCCTTGGCGGTCTCGCCGACGCGTCCGCTGTCGTTGGTCGAGTACAGCAGCACGCAGGCCGAGGCCGCGGCGCCGCGCCCCACGCGCCCGCGCAGCTGGTGCAGCTGCGACAGGCCGAAGCGCTCGGCGTGCTCGATCACCATCAGCGACGCGTTGGGCACGTCCACGCCCACCTCGATCACGGTGGTGCTGACCAGCACGCCCATGTGGCCGGCGGTGAACAGCGCCATCACGGCCTTTTTCTCGGCGCTGGGCATGCGCGAGTGCAGCAGGCCGACCGCCACGCCCGGCAGCGCCTCGCTGAGGTCGGCGTGCGTGGCCGTGGCGTTGGAGAGGTCGAGCGCCTCGCTCTCCTCGATCAGCGGGCAGACCCAGTACACCTGCCGCCCGGCCGCCACCTGGGCACCGATGCGCGCGATGACCTCGTCCTTGCGGCTGTCGGCGATCAGCTTGGTGACGATCGGCGTGCGCCCGGGCGGCAGCTCGTCGATGGTCGACACGTCGAGGTCGGCGTAGTAGCTCATCGCCAGCGTGCGCGGGATCGGCGTCGCCGTCATCATCAGCAGGTGCGGCTCCATGCCGTGCGCGGCGAGCTTTTGCCGCAGCGCCAGGCGCTGCGCCACGCCAAAGCGGTGCTGCTCGTCGATCAGCGCCAGCGCCAGGCGCTTGAAGCGCACCTGCTCCTGGATCACGGCGTGCGTGCCCACCACCAGCGCGGCCTCGCCGCTCTCGATCAGCGCGAGCATGGCGGCGCGCTCCTTCTTCTTCTGCCCGCCGACCAGCCAGGCCACGCGCAGGCCGCGCGCCGCCAACAGCGGTTCGAGCCAGCCGATCAGCTTGGCAAAGTGCTGCTCGGCCAGGATTTCGGTCGGCGCCATCAGCGCGCACTGCCAGCCCGCGTCGATGCAGACGGCCGCGGCCAGCGCGGCCACCACGGTCTTGCCCGAGCCGACGTCGCCCTGCAGCAGGCGGTGCATCGGCACGGGCCGCGCCAGGTCGCGCGCGATCTCTTCGCCGACGCGCCGCTGCGCCGCCGTGAGCGCGAACGGCAGCACCGCCAGCAGCTGCTCGGGCAGCGAGAGCGCGCCGCCGGGCACGCCCTGCGGGCGCAGCACGGGCGCGCGCAGGCGGTCGCGCGCGCGCTTGGCCAGGTGCTGCGAGAGCTGCTGCGCCAGCAGCTCCTCGGCCTTGAGCCGCTGCCACGCCGGGTGGCTGTGGTCTTCGAGCGTGGCCAGCGCCACGTCGGGCGTCGGGTGGTGCAAAAATGTGAGCGCCTCGCGCAGGCTCCATAAGCGCTGCGGGCTGTTTTTATCAAAAATGGGCAGCAGCGGCGGCGGCGCCTCGGCGGGCAGCGTCTCGGACAGGTCGGCGCGCTGCAGCGCGCCCACCACGGCGCGGCGCAGGTAGGGCTGCGGCAGGCCGGCCACCGTGGGGTAGACGGGGTGAGCGCGCTCGGCAGTTCGCCACCGGCGACGCGGAACGCCGGGTGCAGCATCTGCCGGCCCCAGAAGCCGCCCTTGACCTCACCGCGGATGCGCAGGCGCGCGCCCACGGCCAGCGTCTTCTGGTGCGACGGGTAGAAGCTGAAAAAGCGCAATTCGCAGGTGGCGCTGCCGTCGTCGACCACCACCACCAGCTGGCGGCGCGGGCGCAGCTGGATTTCGCTCGCGGTCACCGTGGCCTCGATCTGCACGGTCTCACCCTCGCGGGCGTTCTTCAACGGCGTGATGCGCGTCTCGTCCTCGTAGCGCAGCGGCAGATGCAGCGCCAGGTCGATCGGGCGCGCCAGGCCGAGCTTGAGCAGCGCCTTCTGCGGCGCCGTCAGGGCCTGGGCGGCGGAGCGGGCGGGCGCGGCAGCAGCGTCGGGGGGCGAAGACATACCTGCATTTTTACCCAGTATGCGGTCCGCGCCCTCCAGCACGGCCCGACATCCCTGCATGGGGGCTGGTTCGATGCTCCTTTTTTTGGTTTCCACGCCGTCCCCACGGCGCTGCGGCGCGCTCCGGCGCTCGCACAGGCCGGCGCCAAGCGGTCGTCGAAGCCGTTTCCACGCGCTCAAGCTCCTCGGTGGTGCGTGAATTTCTGCGCCCTGGCGGCGGCTAGGCGAGCGCGCCGTGGAGCGCCACGAGCGCCTGCGTGAGCTTGTGCCCGGGGTCGAGGTGGACCATGGGCCGCGCGAGCTGGTGCGACTCGCGCACCTTGACGGACTGCGGCAGGTAGGGCTGCAGCACCGGCAGGCCCTCGTCCAGCAGCTCCTGCACGAGCCGCTGGGGCAGCTTGGCGCGTGCCTGGAACTGGTTGACCACGATGCCCTTGATCTGCAGCGCCGGGTTGTGGTCGGCGCGGATTTCCTGCACGTTGGCCAGCAGCGTGTAGAGCGCCTGGCGCGAGAAGTCGTCGCAGTCGAACGGGATCAGGCAGCCGCTGGCGCCCATCAGCGCCGAGCGCGTGTAGAAATTGAGCGCTGGCGGCGTGTCGATGTAGATGCGGTCGTAGTCCTGGCCCAGTTGCACCAGCGCCTCGCGCAGCTTGTAGATCTTGTGGCGCGATTCGAGCTTGCCCTGCAGCTCGTCGAGCCGCGCGCTCGAGGCCATCAGGTCCAGGCCCTCGAACGGCGTGCGCACGGTGAACGCGGACGGCGGCGCCGGGTGGAAGCTGAAGCCCAGCGTCTGCTCGAACAACGCGGCCACGCCGGGCTGGTCCTCGGCCGGCGCGGCGCCCAGCAGGTAGGCGCTCGAGTTGCCCTGCGGGTCCAGGTCGATCAACAGCGTGCGCAGGCCCTGGTGCGCGCTGATCGCGGCCAGGTTGCACGCGATGGTGGACTTGCCGACCCCACCCTTCTGGTTGAAAACGACGAGCGGCATGGAGGCTCCTTGTGGCGTGGCGTGGGTGGGCAACTGATAACGGGCCGTGCGGCGCGGCCCAATGGCGCGGTCGCCGGCAATTATGGAATACCGGGCATGGGACAATCGCCGCCCGCCCGCAGCGGCCGCGGTTCGCACCGCGCCCTGCCACCGCTTTCCCCTTGGCACGGGCCTGTCCGGCCCTCAAGCACCATGACCGATACGCCCGCCCCCTACACGCTCAGCGACTTCGATTTCGCCCTGCCCCCCGAACTCATTGCCCAGCACCCCGCGCCCGAGCGCAGCGCCTCGCGCCTGCTCGACGGCCGCGCCGCGCAGCCCGCAGACCGCATCTTCAAGGACCTGCCCAGCCTGCTGCGCGCGGGCGACCTGCTGGTGTTCAACGACACGCGCGTCGTCAAGGCGCGCCTCTTCGGCGAGAAAGCCAGCGGCGGCAAGCTCGAACTGCTGATCGAGCGCGTGCTCGATGGCGGCGAAGTGGTTGCCCACATGAAGGTCAGCAAGAAACCGCTGCCCGGCGCCGTGGTGCACCTGGCGGGCGGCCTGCAGGGCGGCGGCTTCGACGCCCTGCTGCTCGGCCGCTGGCCCGAGGGCGACGGCCCGCTGTTCCGCTTTGCGCTGCGCGGCCCGGCCGGCGAGACGCCCTGGGAGCTGATGGAGCGCCACGGCCACCTGCCGCTGCCGCCCTACATCGAGCGCCAGCAGCAAGGCGGCAACGACCCCGACGCCGCCGAAGACAGCGAGCGCTACCAGACCGTGTTCGCGCGCGCCCCGGGCGCCGTGGCCGCGCCCACCGCGGCGCTGCACTTCGACGCCGCCGTGCTGGCCGACCTGGCGGCGCGCGGCATCGAGCGCGCCAGCGTCACGCTGCACGTGGGCGCCGGCACGTTCCAGCCCGTGAAGACCGAGAACCTGGCCGAGCACCAGATGCACAGCGAGTGGTACGACATTCCGCTGGCCACGCTGGCCGCGCTCGAGCGCTGCCGCCAGCGCGGCGGCCGCGTCGTGGCCGTGGGCACGACCACCGTGCGCACGCTCGAATCGTGGGCGCGCAGCGGCCAGGCCTCGGGCGACACCGCGATCTTCATCACGCCGGGCTTTGAATTCCGCGTGGTGGACCTGCTGGTGACAAACTTTCACCTGCCCAAGAGCACGCTGATGATGCTGGTCAGCGCCCTGGCCGGCTATGCCCATGTGATGGGCCTGTACCGCCACGCGATTGCGCGCGGCTACCGGTTTTTCAGCTATGGCGATGCGATGCTGCTCGAACGTGCCGAGCGCGGCACCACCCGCGGCGCTATATAAAAGTGAGCTACTGGCGCTTGCCACACAAGCGCCAGAGGCCTATTTGTCTCAAAAAGCGACGGCGCAGCCGTCCTTGCGCGGGTCCGAGCCCGCGCTGTAGGCGTCGCCCTCGCGCAGCACCAGTTGCGCCCCGCCGAAAGCGAAGACGCCATTGCCCTCTTCGACCGTGACCTCGTGGCCGCGCGCGCGCAGCGCTGCCACCACGGCCGGATCGAAGCGCGGCTCCACCGCCACGCCCTTGCCGCCCGTCACGCGCCAGCGCGGCGCATCGGCTGCGGCCTGCGGGTTCTGGCCATAGCGCAGCACGCGCAGCGCCATCTGCAGGTGGCCCTGCGACTGCATCGGCCCGCCCATGACGCCGAACGCCATCTGCGGCGTGCCGTCGGCGTGCATCGCAAAGCCCGGAATGATGGTGTGCGACGTGCGCTTGCGCGGCCCCACCTCGTTGACGTGGCCGGGCAGCAGACTGAAGCCGTGGCCGCGGTTCTGCAGGCTGATGCCCGTGCCCGGCACCACCACCCCCGAGCCAAAGCCCATGTAGTTGGACTGGATGAACGAGACCATCATGCCCGCGGCATCGGCCGCCGCGAGGTAGACCGTGCCGCCGGGGCGCGGCGCGCCATGGCCCGGGTCGCCCGCGCGCGCGGGGTCGATGAGCCGGGCGCGCGCCCGCAGGTAGTCCGCGTTCAGCAGTTCGCTGCAGGTCACCTGCATGGTGTCGCCGTCGGCGTTGTGCTGCTGCAGGTCGGCCAGCGCGAGCTTCATGGCCTCGATGCTGGCGTGCACGGTGTCCACATGGTCGACGGGCTGCGCGCCGATGCCGTGCGACTCGAGCATGCCCAGCGCCATCAGCGTGGCAATGCCCTGGCCGTTGGGCGGGATCTCGTGCACCACCGAGTCGCCAAAGCGCTGGCTCACCGTGCCGACCCAGTCGGCGCGGTGCGCGGCGAGATCGTCGAGCGTCATGGCGCCGCCGTGCGCCTGGGCGTGGGCCACCATCTGCCGGGCCAGCGTGCCGCGGTAGAACGCCTCGCCCTCGGTCTGCGCGATCAGCTCGAGCGTGCGCGCATGCGCTTCGCTGCGGAAGATTTCCCCGGCGCGCGGGGCGCGGCCGCCGGGCAGGAAGCACTCGGCAAAGCCGGGCTGGGCGCCGAGCTTGGCAGCGCCGAGCGCCCACAGCCGGGCGATGGTGGGCGAGACCGGAAAGCCGTTGCGCGCGTAGTCGATGGCCGGCTGCGCCAGCTGGGCCAGCGGCAGCGTGCCCAGGCGCTTCGACAGCGCCACCCAGGCCGACACGGCGCCGGGCACCGTGACCGCGTTCCAGCCGGTCTCGGGGATCCCGCCGCGCTCGGCAAAGTAGGCGGGCGTCCACGCGGCGGGCGCGCGCCCCGAGGCGTTGAGGCCATGCAGCTCGTGGCCGTCCCAGACGATGGCGAAGCCGTCGCTGCCGAGGCCGCAGCCCGTGGGCTCGACCACCGTGAGCGCCATCGCGGCGGCGATCGCGGCGTCCACCGCGTTGCCGCCCGCCAGCAGCATGCGCAGGCCCGCCTGGGCCGCCAGCGGCTGCGAAGTGCTGACGATGTTGCGCCCCATCACCGCGCTGCGCTGGGAGGCATAGGGCAGCGCCCAGTCCATGGCGGGGCGGGCGGCGTGGAGTGCAGAGGCGCGGTCGTTCATGGCATGTCTTTCATTCGAGCGTGATCTTGTGCTGGCGGATGACGCTGGCCCAGCGCGCGCTGTCGGCCTGCACCATGGCGCCGAACTGCGCCGGGCTGCTCGGCGCCGCCGGCTCGACGCCCAGCTTGGCCAGGCTGGCAGCCACCTCGGGCGCCTGCATCGCCTTGGCAAACGCCTGGTGCACCCGGCCGACCAGAGCGGGCGGCGCACCGGCGGGCAGGTAGACGCCAAACCAGGTCACCGAAGAATAGCCAGGCAGGCCCGATTCGGCCAGGGTGGGCAATTCGGGCGCCAGCGCCGTGCGTTTTTCGCTGGTCACGGCCAGCGCGCGCAGGCGCCCGCTGCGCACGTGCGGCATGCCGGTGGGCAACGAGTCGAACAGCACATGGACCTGGCCGGCCGCCAGATCGGGAATGGCCAGGGCCGTGCCCTTGTAGGGCACGTGCGTCATCTCGACGCCGGCCTGCGCACTGAAGGCCGCCGAATTGAGGTGCACGATGGTGCCGTTGCCGCTGGTCGCGTAGTTGAGCTTGCCCGGATGGGCCTTGCCATAGGCGACGAGCTCGGCCACGGTCTTGACCGGCAGCGCCGGGTTGACCAGCACCACGCTGGGCGCGTCGGCCAGGTGCACGACCGGGGTGAAATCCTTGCGCGCGTCGTACGCCAGGCGCGGCAACAGGTGCGGCGATATCGCATGCGTGCTGCTGGTGGTCAGCAGCAGCGTGTAGCCATCGGCCGGCGCCTTGGCAGCCTCGGCCGTGCCGATCGTGCCGCCGGCCCCCGGGCGGTTGTCCACCACCATCTGCTGGCCCAGGTCGGCCGCCACGCGCTGCGTGACCACGCGGGCCACCAGGTCCGTGGCGCCACTGGCCGGAAAGGGCACGATCACGCGCACCGGCTTGTCCGGCCACGCGGACTGCGCATGCGCCCCCGCCGCCAGCGCCACGCACAAGGACACCGCCAGCGCACCGTGGCGCGAGGAAAACAAACGCATGGGAACACTCCAAAAACAATGGATGGGAGCAAGCCGCTGGCCGCAAGGCCATGCCGGGACCGCCAGAGCCGATCTTAGGAATGCACAGCGCGCGTGACCACCAGCAAATGGGCAAACCGATTTGCCAAAGCGGCAAACCGATCGATACTTTCCGTATCCGATCAGCAAATCCACGGCAACCCTCCATGCGAACCCACTTCCTGCTCGACACGGCGCTGCGCTACTTTCTCGAAGTGGCGCAGAGCGGCTCCCTGACGCTCGCGTCCGAGCGGCTGCATGTGGCGGCCTCGGCGCTGAGCCGCCAGATCGCCGGCCTCGAGGGCCAGCTGGGCACGCCCCTGTTCGAGCGCCATCCGCGCGGCATGGTGCTGACGGCGGCGGGCGAGATCCTGGCGCGCCATGCGCGCCGCACCGGGCTCGATGCCGAACGCGCGCTGGGCGAGATCGGCGCGCTGCAGGGCCTGCACGCCGGGCAGGTGCGCCTGGCCACGTCGGACGCGTTTGCGAACGATCTGGTGCCGCGCCTGTGCGTGGACTTCCAGCGCCTGCACCAGGGCATCCAGTTCAGCGTGCAGACGCTGCCCACGGCCATGGTTCCGGCGGCGGTGCGCAGCGGCGCGGTCGATCTCGGCCTGTGCTTCAGCAGCGCGCCGCACAAGGACGTCGCCGTGGTCTACCGCCAGAGCGCGCCGGTGCTGGCGCTGCTGCCGCCGCGGCACCCGCTGGCCGATCGGCCGCAGCTCAGGTTGGCGCACCTGGCCCCGCATGCGCTGGGGCTGCCGCCGCCCGAGACCACGGTGCGCCAGATGATCGACATGGCCTGCAGCCGCCAGGGCCTGCGGCTGCAGCCGGTGCTCGTGAGCAACCACGTGCAGACCCTGATGAACTTCGTGGTGCACGGCGGCGGCGTGGCCTTGTCGAGCGAGATCGCGGCACGCCACCTGATGGCCTCGGGCGCCCTCGTGGCCGTGCCCGTGGGCGACGAGGGCATGGACCTGCGCGACATCGAGGTGCAGACCCTGGCCGGGCGCAGCCTGCCGGCGGCGGCGCAGGCCTTCCTGGCGCTGCTGTCCGAACGGCTGCCGGGGCCGGCCGTCAGCCCGGGTGCGGCGTCTGCGCCTGGCGGAACGCCCGCGCCCGCCCGAAGTGCCCGCAGCCGATGAACGGCACCGGCGGGCGCAGCGCCGACAGCGGCGAGGGGTGGTTGGCGCACAGCACCAGGTGGCCGCGGTCTGCGGGGATCAGCGCGCGCTTGCTTTGCGCGTGCGCGCCCCAGAGCATGAACACCACCGGGCGCGGGCCCTCGGCGACCTGGGCGATCACGGCGTCGGTCAGCACCTCCCAGCCCTTGCCGGCGTGGCTCGCGGGCCGGCCCTCTTCCACCGTCAGCGTGGTGTTGAGCAGCAGCACGCCGTTCTGCGCCCACTTGACCAGGCTGCCGCCGGGGTTCGGAAACGCCGGCGGCGGCGTGCCCAGGTCGCGCTCGATTTCCTTGAAGATGTTGCGCAGCGAGGGCGGCAGGCGCACGCCGGGCGCGACCGAAAACGCCAGCCCCTCGGCCTGGCCGCGGCCGTGGTACGGGTCCTGGCCGAGGATCACGACGCGCACCTGATCGGGCGGCGTGAGTTCGAGCGCGCGCAGCGGCCGCGGCGGAAACACCACCGCGCCCGCATCGAGCCGCGCCTGCAGGAACGCGCACAGGCGCTGGCCGGTGGCGCTGGCAAAAAAATCACCGACCAGCGGCTGCCAGCCGGGCGCCACGGGCCAGTCGGCCGGGTTCGCGGTTTGCAGCTGCGTGGCGCCACCGGCGCCGGGGTGGGGCAGATCATTCATGGTCAAAATGGCCTCCAGCGCTTGTGTGGCTTGCGCTTACAGCTATGAATTCAGGTGCATTCAGGCAAACAGCTGCGCCAGCGCCGTGCCCGGGTCGTCGGCGCGCATGAAGGCCTCGCCGACGAGAAACGCATGCACGCCGGCGTCGCGCATGGTGCGCACATCGGCCGGCGCCAGGATGCCCGACTCGGTGACCAGCAGGCGGTCTTTCGGCACGTCCGGCAGCATGTCCAGCGTGGTCTGCAGCGTGACCTCGAAGGTGCGCAGGTTGCGGTTGTTGATGCCGACCAGCTCGGTCTTCAGGCGCAGCGCGCGCTCGAGCTCGGCGCGGTCGTGCACTTCGACCAGCACGGCCATGTCGAGGCCGCGCGCGATGGCCTCGAAGTCCTGCAGCTGCGCGTCGTCGAGGCAGGCGGCGATCAGCAGCACGGCGTCAGCGCCCATCGCGCGCGACTCGTAGATCTGGTAGGCGTCGACCATGAAGTCCTTGCGCAGCACCGGCAGCTGGCAGCTCGCGCGGGCCTGCTTGAGGTAGTCGGTGCTGCCCTGGAAGAACTGCCGGTCGGTCAATACCGAAAGGCACGCGGCGCTGACCACACCGTCGCCCTCGGCGTAGCTCTGGGCGATGTCGGCGGGCTCGAAGTTGGCGCGGATGACGCCTTTGCTCGGGCTGGCCTTCTTGACTTCGGCGATCACGGCCGCCTGGTTTTTGGCAATCTTGGCGCGCAAGGCACCGATGAAGTCGCGCGTCAGCACGCGGCTTTCGGCATCGGCGCGCATCGCGGCCAGCGGCAGGCGCTTTTGCGCTGCGGCGACTTCTTCGTGCTTGACGGCGACGATTTTTTTCAAAATATCGTTCATGGGGTTTCGCGCCTTTCAGGGTCTGCGGGGGGTGCGGAAAATTCGGAGGGTGGCTGCGCCACCGGCGGCGGCCGGCGCAGGATGCGGCGGAACACCACCGACATGGCCACGCCGACCGCCACCGAGACGGCGGTGGCGCCCAGCGCGATCCAGGTGCCGGGGTCGCTCCACAGCGGGTGGGCCATCAGGCCGCCGCCAGCGCGTGCGTGCGCGTGACCAGCTCAGCGAGCTTGGCGCGCGCTGCGCCCGAGGCCAGTGCCGCGCGCGCGCGGTCCAGGCCGTCCTGGATCGAGTCGGCCACGCCGGCAGCGTAGAGCGCCGCGCCGGCGTTGAGGCAGACGATGTCGCTGGCCGCGCCCGGCTGGCCTTGCAGCACCGACAGCAGCAGGTCGCGCGACTGCTCGGGCGTCTCGACCTTGAAGGCGCGGTTGCTCGCCATGGGCAGGCCGAAGTCTTCGGGGTGGATTTCGTACTCGGTGACCTGGCCGTTCTTGAGCTCGCCCACCAGCGTGGCGGCGCCCAGGCTGATCTCGTCCATGCCGTCGCGGCCATAGACCACGATCGCGTGCTCGGCGCCCAGGCGCTGCAGTGCGCGCACCTGGATGCCGACGAGGTCGGGGTGGAACACGCCCATCAGGATGTTCGGCGCGCCGGCCGGGTTGGTCAGCGGCCCGAGGATGTTGAACAGCGTGCGCACGCCCAGCTCCTTGCGCACCGGCGCCACGTTCTTCATGGCCGGGTGGTGGTTGGGTGCGAACATGAAGCCGATGCCGACCTCGGCAATGCACTGCGCAATCGCGGCCGGCGCGAGGTTGATGTGCACGCCGAGCGCGTCCATCACGTCGGCGCTGCCCGATTTGCTCGAGACGCTGCGCCCGCCGTGCTTGGCGGTCTTGGCGCCCGCGGCGGCGGCCACGAACATCGCGCAGGTCGAGATGTTGAAGGTGTTGGCGCCGTCGCCGCCCGTGCCGACGATGTCGACCAGGTGCGTGGTGTCCGCTACCTGCACCTTGGTCGAGAACTCGCGCATGACCTGCGCGGCGGCGGTGATCTCGCCGATGGTTTCCTTCTTCACGCGCAGGCCGGTGATGATGGCCGCCGTCATGACGGGCGAGAGCTCGCCCTGCATGATCATGCGCATCAGGTGCAGCATCTCGTCGTGGAAGATTTCGCGGTGCTCGATGGTGCGCTGCAGCGCTTCCTGGGGGGTGATTTGCATGGGGTTCCCTGCGCAATAAAGATGGAAGAAATCAGGCGGCGGGCGCGTCGCTCAGCGCGAGCCGGGCGCCAAAGCCGACGAACAGCAGGCCGGCGCCGCGCTCGAGCCAGTGCGTGGCGCGCGCCACGCGGCCGGCGTGCCGGCCCAGCCAGGCGGCGGCCAGCGCCCAGCCCAGGTTGACCCACAGGCCATTGAAGTTGAACAGCAGGCCCAGCAGCAGGAAAGCCAGCGGCTTGTGCGACGTGCCCGGTGCAATGAATTGCGGCACGAAGGCCAGGAAGAACAGCGCGACCTTGGGGTTGAGCGCATTGGTCCAGAAGCCGCGCACAAAGATGCCTTTGAGCGCTGCCGCGCTGGCCACGCCTGTGCCCGCAGCGCCGGCTGCGATCGCTGCTGGCGCGCGCGCCAGCAGCATGCGCAGGCCCACATAGACCAGGTAGGCCGCGCCGACCCACTTGAGCAGCGTGAATGCCGTGCTGGACGCGGCCAGCAGCGCGCTCACGCCCACGGCCGCCGCGAAGATGTGCACGAAGCAGCCCGCCGTGATGCCGCAGGCCGCCACCATGCCGGCGCGCGCGCCCGAGCGCAGCGCGTTCGTGGCGATGTAGAGCACGTCGGGCCCCGGCGTCAGGTTGAGCAGCAGGCCGGCGGCGATGAAGAGCAGCAGTTGTTCGGTGGCCATGGCGCGTCTTTCAGGCGCGCGGTGCGCGGTTGAAAATACCGGTCATTTCGGCCCCAAACGCTTGCCCATCAAGCGCTGACAGCTACCAAAACAGGAGCAAGCGTCATGCACGCTGCTCGAGGAAGTTGCGCAGCATGGCGTGGCCGTGCTCGGTCAGGATGCTCTCGGGGTGGAACTGCACGCCCTCGATGGCCAGCGTTTTGTGGCGCACGCCCATGATCTCGCCGTCGTCGGTCCAGGCGGTGATCTCGAGCACCTCGGGGCAGCTCGCGCGCTCGATCGACAGCGAGTGGTAGCGGTTCACCGTGAACTGCTCGGGCAGGCCCGGCGAACACGCCTTTTTGCGTGGTCGTGATGGTGCTGGTCTTGCCGTGCATGAGCTGCTGGGCGCGCACGATCTGTGCGCCGAATGCCGCGCCGATCGCCTGGTGGCCCAGGCACACGCCGAGGATCGGCAGCTTGCCGGCAAAGTGCTGGATCGCCGCGACCGAGATGCCGGCCTCCTGCGGCGAGCACGGGCCGGGCGAGACCACCAGGCGGTCGAGCCGGCCGGCGGCCAGGCGTTCCCCGATCTCGGCCACCGTGATCTCGTCGTTGCGGTGCACCTCGACCTGCGGCGCCGAGCTCACCGAAGTACTGCACGATGTTGTAGGTGAAGCTGTCGTAGTTGTCGATCATCAACAGTTGCATGGCGTTCACCCCGGGGTCTGGGCGGACCCGCGCTGGCGCGCGAATTCGCGGTGTTCGAAGGCGATGTAGGCCTCCATCATGCTGCGGTAGATGGCCTCGATCACGTCGGGCTCGCCGCCCTCGCGGGCCGCGCGTTCGCGCACGCGCGCCACGATGGCCTCAATGCGCTCTTCGTCGCGCACCTGGTTTTCGTCCTGCTTGATGCGTGCAGCCTGCGTCATGTAGCCGCCGCGCGTGCACCAGCAGCGGCACCAGCACATCGTCGAGCGCATCGATGTGGCGGCGCACGTCTTCCATGGTGGTGCAGTGCTGTGTGTGGTCGATCGCGCGGGTCATCATTCCAGTCCTTCTTCAACGAGTTCGGCGGCGCGCAGCAGCGCGCGGGCCTTGTGTTCGGTTTCTTTCCATTCGAGCTCGGGCACCGAGTCGGCGACCACCCCGGCCGCCGCCTGCACATAGAGCTGGCCGTCCTTGACGATGCCAGTGCGGATCGCGATCGCCAGGTCCATGTCGCCGGCATAGCTGAGGTAGCCGCAGGCGCCGCCATAGAGGCCGCGCTTGGTCGGCTCGAGCTGGTCGATGACTTCCATGGCGTGCACCTTGGGCGCGCCCGTGAGCGTGCCGGCCGGAAAGGTCGCCTTGAGCACGTCCATGCTCGTCATGCCCTCGTGCAGCAGGCCTTCGACGTTGCTGACGATGTGCATCACGTGGCTGTAGCGCTCGACCGCAAAGGCCTCGGTCACCTTGACGCTGCCGGTCTGGGCGATGCGGCCGATGTCGTTGCGCGCCAGGTCGATCAGCATCACGTGCTCGGCGCGCTCCTTCGGGTCGTTGACGAGCTCGACCTCGGCCGCCTTGTCGAGTTCGGGCGTGGCGCCGCGCGCCCGCGTGCCGGCAAGCGGGCGGATCGTCACCTTCTGCCCGTCGGGCGTGCGCTCCTGGCGCACCAGGATCTCGGGGCTCGCGCCCACCACATGGCTGTCGCCGAAGTGGTAGTAGTACATGTAGGGCGACGGGTTGAGCGAGCGCAGCGCGCGGTACAGCGACAGCGGCGACTCGGTGTAGCGCTTGTGGATGCGCTGGCCCACCTGCACCTGCATGAAGTCGCCCGCGGCGATCAGCTCCTTGGCGCGTTCGACGGCGGCGATGTAGTCGGCCTTGGCAAAGTCGCGCTGCGCCGGGTAGCTTTGCGTGGCCTGCACCTGCGGCGCGCTGACCGAGTACTTGAGCTGCTCGCGCAGTTCGCGCAGGCGCTTCTTGGCGTTGCTGTAGGCCTCGGGGCGCGCCGGGTCGGCGTAGACGATCAGGTAGAGCTTGCCCGAGAGGTTGTCGATCACGGCCAGCTCTTCGCACTGCAGCAGCAGGATGTCGGGCATGTCCAGCGCATCGGGCGGGCAGGTGTTTTCGAGCTTTTTCTCGATGTGGCGCACCGCGTCGTAGCCGAAGTAGCCGGCCAGGCCGCCACAAAAGCGCGGCAGGCCGGGGCGCAGCGCGACCTTGAAGCGCTTCTGGTAGTCGGCGACGAAGTCGAGCGGGTTGCCCGGCGCGCGCTCGACCACCTGGCCGTCGGTCACCACCTCGGTCACGGCGGCAGCGCCAAAGCCGCGCGAGCGCAGCAGTGTGCGCGCCGGCAGGCCGATGAAGCTGTAGCGGCCAAAGCGCTCGCCGCCGACGACGGACTCGAGCAGGAAGCTGTATTTGCCGCCGTCCTTGTGGTGCGCCAGCTTCAGGTACAGCGACAGCGGGGTCTCCAGGTCGGCGAAGGCTTCCGCCATCAGCGGAATGCGGTTGTAGCCTTCGCGGGCCAGGCTTTTGAATTCAAGTTCGGTGATCACGGGGAGGCTCCCAGCTCGGGCGGCGCGTCTCCTTGTGCCAGGGGCGCCGCGGTTCATTCGGTTGGCCCCGGTGGGGCCACGGGTGCACGCTGGGGCCCAGCGTGCCTTCAGGGGTTCAGGCGGACAGGCTTGCGCCAGGGCCAGGCCCCCCGGTCGCTGCGACCTGTCGTGAACACGCGGTGAATGAACATGGGCCAAAGTGTAGCAAATGGGGCGGGCGCCACTGCCCATGTCTGTCTCTTGCCCGCCGCCGGACCGCTGCGCAACGCAGGCGCACCTGCTGGCAAACCCTGTGGCAGCGGAATTCACATTTGGCAACAATCAAAAAGGAACGACCGTTCTATTTCAGGAGGCGTGCATGAAGTTTCGGTACAAAACCCTCGCGGCAGTGGGGATCGCACTGCTGGCGAGCGCCGCGCTGGCGCAGCCGGTGACGGTGGCCAATGTGGTCTATCCCAACCCCGCCGAGGTGCAGGGCAGCAAACTGGTCCTCAACGGCGCGGGCGTGCGCTACAAGGCCGTGTTCAAGGTCTACACCGCCGGCCTGTACCTCGAAAAAAAGGCCGCCACGCCGCAGGAGGTGGCCGCGCTGGCGGGCGCCAAGCGCCTGTCCGTCACCATGCTGCGCGACATCGACTCGCGCGAACTGGGCAAGCTGTTTTCGCGCGGCATGGAAGACAACGTCGGACAAGGCCTCGTTCTCCAAGCTCATTCCGGGCGTGCTGCGCATGAGCCAGATCTTTTCGGACCACAAGAAGCTGCAGGCCGGCGACCAGTTCCTGATCGACTGGGTTCCGGGCACCGGCACCGTGATCACCGTCAAGGGCCAGCCCCAGGGCGAGCCTTTCAAGGAGCCCGAATTCTTCCACGCGCTGATGGGCATCTGGCTGGGCCAACAGCCGGCCGACTGGAAGCTCAAGGACGCCCTGCTCGGCAAGCCCGCCTGAGGCTGTGCGCCGCGCCGCCGTGGCACCGGCAGCGGTGCAGCAATCCTGAATTGATAGCTACCAGCGCTTACCCAGCAAGCGCTTGAGCCTCTTTTACTGCATATCTTCAGCGACGGACGCCGGCACGAGCTGGACCAGCGAATCGACCCAGCCGTCGGCATCGACCGCCGTGACCGGCTCGCCGTGGTTGTAGCCATAGGTGGTCAGCACCACCGGGCAGCCGGCGGCCCGCGCGGCCTGGGCATCGTTGCTGGAGTCGCCGACCATCAGCGTGCGCGCCGGCGCCGTGCCCAGCGCCTCGCAGGTCTTGAGCAGGGGCAGCGGATCGGGCTTTTTGCGCTCGAACGCATCGCCGCCGAACACCTGCTCAAAGAACCCCTCGAGGCCCTTGGCGCGCAGCAGCGGCAACGCAAAGGCCGTGGGCTTGTTGGTCAGGCAGGCCAGGCGCAGGCCGGCACTTTGCAGCGCCTGCAGGCCCTCGGCCACGCCGGGGTAGACGCGTGCATATTGCCCGTTGATGGCCAGATAGTGGTGCTGGTAGCGCTCCCAGGCGCGCGGATAAAGCGCTTCCACGTCGCCCGCTGTGGGCGCTTGCCCCGCCTGCCCGAGCACATGCTGGAGCACCGAGCGCAGCAGATGTTCGGAGCCTTTTCCGACCATGGGCTCGATGCGCGCGGCGGCAATGGCGGGCAGCGCCAGGTCGCGCAGCATGCGGTTGAGGGCCTCGGCAAAATCGCCCAGGGTGTCCACCATCGTGCCGTCGAGGTCGATGATGGCGGCGTCCAGGGTGGCGAGGTTCGATCCAATAAAGTTGAGCATGGGCCAGCAGAGGGTTCAAGACGATGCGCAGCATGTTACTGCGCCGCCGCCCGGCCGCTGGGCGCAGGCGGCGCCACGCGCCGCGCTACCGGTGCCGCGCCATCAGCTCCAGCACATAGCGGCTGGGAATCGCGTACGAAATGCCCGAGGGCTGGCTCATGGCCGATTCGCGCGTGCTCTTGATCAGCACCATGTTGATCACGCCGACCACCGCGCCGCTGCGCGGATCGAACAAGGGGCCGCCGCTGTTGCCGGGGTAGGCCGTGGCGTCAAGCTGGAACACCTGCAGGGGCCCCGCGCGCAGGCTGCGGATGGCGCGCTCGCTGAGCTGCTGGCCGGTCGGGCTGGGCAGGGCCATGGTGGTGATGGACGAAACGGTCGCGCGGTGGGTGACGGTCGAAAACCCCAGCAACCCGCCGATCGGAAAACCCATGAAGGCCAGGTCCTCGCCCTCGCGCACCGGATCGGAGGCCACGACCTTGAGCGCCGCCGCCGGGAGCCCATCGATCTGCAGCAGGGCCAGATCGTGTTCGGGAACGGTCTCGAGCACCCGCGCTGGGCGCATGGCCCACACGCCCGCCCCGGCACGCACCTGCACGACCAGTGCCGGCCCATCGGCGCCCATGGCGCCGATGGCGCCGATGGCGGACAGTACGTGGGCATTGGTCACGACCCGCAAGCCATCACCCACCACGAAACCGGTGCCGACATAGCGAAACCGCGGCGCGTCCGTCGCCAGGTACGTGCCCACCAGCACCACGGCGGGCTTGACGCGCTCGACGGTGTCGGGCAGCTGCGCCAGCGCGCTGCCGCCCCCTGCCCCGTGGAACAGAAAGACGAGTGCCCACCGCGCCCACCAGTGTGTGTGTTTCATGGTTTCTCCTTGGGAAGCAGTTGGCGCAGCGCCTTGCGCAGCAGGTGCGGCAGCAGCAGGTGCGGCGGCATGCGCAGGCGGTGGCCGTGCAGGTACAGCAGGCCACGCGCCAGCGGCGTCCACACGTCTTCGGTGGTGGCGTGGGCGGGCCGCAGGGTGCGCAGGTACAGGGCGTCGCGCCAGCGGCGCTTCCAGGCCTGCTGGCCCACGCTGGCCGCCAGCGCTGCCTCGGCGCCGGCCGGTACGGGAGTGCCCATGAAGGCCTGCGCATAGCGCAGCGCGTGGTGCAGCGGCCATTGGAGGTCGAGCGCTGCAGCCCGCTCCAGCAGCTGCGGCCAGAAGCCGGGCAGCACGGCAAACTCGCGCAGCAACGCATCGAGGTCGACCACGCCGCGGAATCCGTGCGTGAAGTCGCTTTCATGGAACAGATGGGCCGCGCTGTGCAACACCATGTCGGGCGGCGCGAGCACGTGCACGCCCGGCTGACCGGGCAGCGCCTGGGCCGCCTGTAGCAGGTGCTGCGTGCTCGGCCGGGCCCTGGCGGTGGCGGGCACCAGCGCGTGGTGCACATCGAGCACCGTGCCGCGGCGCATGTGCCGCAGCGGCGGCAGCTCGTGCATCCAGGTGCGGTAGTAATGCTGGTCGTAGGCGCTATGGTGGGTGTGCACCCAGCCGCCCATCATCAGGGCGGTTTCCACGTCGGCCAGGCGCTCGCGCGGCACCAGAATGTCCACGTCCGACACCATGCGCCCGAGCGACGCCTGCAGGCCCGCCAGCGCATAGGCGCCGCCTTTGAGCAGCACGACGGGCAGGCCCGTGGGCTGCAGCGCGCGTTCGATCTGGGCCACCTCGAAACGCAGTTCGCGCTGCTGGCGCGTCGCCAGGGCCAGCGCCGCTGCGAGGTGCTGGCGCGGCGCCGGGGCCACAGCGTCCCACGCGCCCCAGGCCTGTGCCAGCGCCGCGATGCGGGCCAGCACACCGGCGCGGCGCGCTTGCCGCACCACCACGTCCCAGTCGGCCAGGGCCAGCCGACCGGGCTGCGGCGCCGGGCCCAGCAGGTTCAACAGCGGTTGCATGGTGTCCATCAGGAAAGCCTGGTGGGCGCCGGGGGTTCGAGCGCATCGAACCAGGCCAGGGCCTGGTCGAGCTGGCTGTAGCGCAGGTCGAAGCTGTCGCAGGCATCGACCAAACGCACCAGGGCCTCGAAGCCTGCGCGGCCGTGCACATGCTGGTTGAAGCTGTTGCGTGCCAGTTCCACCACGGTGGTGGCCGGGCTGCGCGCCTGCACCTGCAGCGCCGCGCCGTGCGCGTAGCGCGGAAAGACCACCCAGGCCGGCAGCGCGCGTTCGCCCGCGCGTGCCAGGCTCTGGGGCGACACCTTGAGGTGGGCGACCGTGCCTTTTTGCGTGTCGCGTGCCACGGGCCCCAGGACGCTGCCCGGATCGCGCTCGCGGATCACGTCGATGGAGGCATTCTTGAGGCTGATCGGGCGCGGTGCGGGCACGACCCAGCCACTGCCAGGCTCGAGCAGCGTCAACTCATCGGAGAGCAGGCGCCAGCCCTGGAGCATGAGCGCCGCACACAGCGTGCTCTTGCCCGCGCCCGGCGGTGCCGGCAAAACCACGGCGCGCCCGCCTCTTTCCAGCACCGCCGCGTGCAGGCTGATCCACTGGTGGCAATGGCTGGTCACGCACCAGTTCAGGCCCCACTCGAAGAGTGCGAACGCTTCGCCCAACGCCAGTGGCGTGAAGGGCTGGCTGCCGTCGAGCTCGAAAGCACACAGCGGGCGAAACCAGGGGCGGCGCGGCTGCACTGCCACGTGGAAGTCGCGGAACCCCATCCCGTGCAGCGGGGCCAGTGGGTAGTCCGCGTAAAGGCGCTCCAGGCCATCGGCCACGACGGGGATCCGGCTGCGCACCTGCACCACCAGCGGGGGAACCACGATGTGCAGCCCCTCCCCGCCCAGCCGCCTGTCGAGCTCCGGCCTGGACAGCGAAGACAGCAGGCCCGGAGTATTCACGCGCCGCTGGGTTCGATAAAACCCAGGGATTCGAAGTCACGCAGCAGTTTGCCCACCAGGCCCACATCGTCGGCGGTCGGCGGCTCACCGAGCAGCGCCTGGGCCAGGCTCTTGGCGCAAACCGGCTGCGCGGCCAATATCCGCTGCAGCAACTCGCCCGCAATGGGGCTGAGTGCATGGATATCGCCACTGGCCTCGTCGTAGACGACGGCGCCGTCGGGCCAGACCTGCAGCAAGTAGTCGGCACGTCGGGGGCAATGCCAGCGTGTTGCATGCATGCGCCGCCCCGCAGCGGCATCAGCCGAAACGGCGCGCACCGTAGATGGTTTCGAAGTAGGCCGTGGTTTGTGCATAGTCCCACTGTGCGCCGGCAAACGGGCTCCAGACGCCACGCCCGTTCCAGATAGCCTTGCATTGCGACGTGGTGAGCGCCAGCACGTCGCGGTCATCGTGGAACTCGAGCGCGGTCAGGTACGACGCCACGACATAGCGGGCCAGCACGGTATCGCGGTCGTTGCCCTCGTACCCCAGCACATCTGCGAGCGTCACCTTGAGTCCATACCTGCCCGCAGGGTTGGCCACAAAGCCGCACTCCTGGAATTTCTTCTTCTTGAGATCGCTCTGCCTGTTTTTCCACTCTGCAGGCGTGCGGACTTCGCAGTCGGTCTTGTAGCGGGCGTTGCTGACGCGGCCCTGGTTGGCCTGCAGGGAGGCAAACGCCGACGTGGTCACGCCATTGCCCTGGCCACCGCCCAATGCACCGGCCAGAACCGTGTTGCTCTTGAGTGCCGCCACCACGGGCGCAGCGCTCAGCCCAGCGCGCACAAGGTGCCGGCGACTGACACCCTGTGCACTCCCGTCTGGCTCAGCGCCAGGGGGGGTTGGTGTTGTTTCGGATGTTTTCATGGCAGCCTCCAAAGCAGCTCACATTATCTGGCCGGCGATACCGGTTGTCACGAGCGGCCCGTCGGAGCGCGCCCAAGACGCGCCCACGTTCACAAACCGCCGCACGGAGATCGGCACCTGCTGTCCGCCATGGGCACGTCCTCCCTGCCTGCTCAACCGGTGCATTACCGGCCACCGCTGGCTTCACAGCTCCTTGCGCAGACGCTCCACTTCGGCCTGGTTTGGAAACTGCGCTCCTGCGGCACCGAGCTCGTCGAGCACGGCGCGTGCGGCCTCCTTTCGGCCCGCCTTGATTTCGATTTTTGCCAGATTGAGCTTGAACGCGAGCGTCTGGGGCTCCAACTGCACGACCTTCTTTTGCAACTCGAGTGCCCGGTCGTGCTGGTTGGCTGCGGACAGCAGCATGGCCCACGTGTCCATGAGCGCAGGCTGGTTGGGCGCCAGCGTGTTGGCGCGCTCGGCATCGGCCAGTGCACCGTCGCGCCCCAGCTGGCCTTTGATCCAGGCCATGTTGTTCAGGGCGACGGCGTTGCCGGGCTCCAGCGCCAGGACACGCTCGAACTGGCGCAGACTGTCTGGCAATTCGTTGTTATTGAGAGCCCGGCTCCCCAGGTAGAAGGGGAAGGCCGCATCCTTGGGTTGGGTGCGCAGCCATTCAGCGGCCCACCGATCGGCTTCGGGCTTCTTTCCGCCCGACATCAGCACATCATGCAACCGCACCGCCAACTCCGGGCTGGCCACCTGCTTGAGCCCTGCGCGGAACGCGTCGGCGGCCTTGTCCCAGGCCTTGCCTGCTGCGTGGATCTCGCCTTCGAGCACATAGCCCACTGGCTCCTTGGGCCTTTGCTTTTGCACGGTGCGGCTGATCGCCAAGGCATCGCCGGGCTTCTGCGCCGCCATCGCCAAACTGACCAGGCCTTGCTGGGCTTCGAGCAAATTGGGTTCTATTTCCAGCGCCTTGCGCAGGTTCTGGCCGGCAACGGCGCGGTCTCCTGCGGCCAGGTTGGCGCTGGCCATGCGCAGGTAAGGCCGCGAAGACTGCGGCTGCAGTGCCGCCATACGGTTGAAGGTGGTCTGCGCCTGGTTGTGCTCTCCGTTGGCCGACTGCGCACGCCCCAGAACATCGAGCAATTGCACGTTGTCAGGCAGCGCGGCCACAGCTTGCTGCGCCACGGCCAGTGCGTCTTTGGGTTGTCCGTTGCGCAAATAATGTTCCGCCAGCACCGCGCGCGGAATGGGGCTGTTGGGCGCGGCGTCCACGGCCTTGCGCAGAAGGTTCGCCAGTTCCACCTTGTCCGCGCCATTGGCCGCCCGCAACTCCACCAACGCCATATGCGCCTGGATATTGCCCGGCTGGCGCTTGATGGCGGCCTCCAGCCGTGCGCGCGCGTCGTCCGGTCGCTTGTCGGCGTTGTCGAGCACCGCCAGCACGCCGACAGCGGGAAAATAATTGGGGTCGATCTCCAGCACACGCTCCATGGCCTTGCGTGCACCGGCTGCATCGCGCTTGAGCAGCAGCGCGCGGCCGCGCAAGAAAACAGGCAGCACATCCGCAGGGCGCTTTTTCTCCAGTGCATCGATGGCTTTGAGGGCCTCGTCGACCTTGCGCTCCTGCAGCAGCACATTGATCAGGGCCATGTCTGCCACGATGCCGTCGTCGGAAGCCGCGATGCTCTGCAGCTCACCCAGCGCGGCATTGCCCTGCCCCGCTGCCAGCCGGCTGACCGCCAGCGATGTGCGCTTGGCCGGGTCTTTGGGGTCGAGGCTGGAAGCCTTGGCGAAGTACCGCTGTGCGCGGTCGACATCGCCGTGGAGCATGTACACCTGCCCTGCCAGCGCCAGCATGCCGGGGTCCCGGTCGCTGCGCTCGATATCGGCGGGCAGTGCGGCCATGGCTTTGTCGAGCCGGCCCAGGCGCACGTACGCCGTCACCAGGCCGCGCCGCGCCAGGGGCAACCCGGCCTCCAATTGCAGGGCTTTGGACAGCAATACCTCGGCCTGGACGTTAGAGCCCAGGCGCAGCTCCGTCATGCCGGCCAGTTCGAGCGCGCGAAAATTGTCGGGCGTGAGGCTCACCAGCTTTTGCGCGTGCTCTTGCGCGGCTTTGAGATCATTTTTGCCGTACGCCAGCATCGCTTGCAGATACAAGGTCTGTGGTTTGCCAGGCGCCTCCTTGGCAAGCCCCTGCAAGGCCTCGGCGGCGGCATCGGTCTTGCCCTGGAGCAGCAGCAACTGCACGACGGCAGCCTGGCCTTCTTTGTAGGAGGGGTTGACCTGGAGCGCCTCCCGGTATGCGGCCAGCGCCGCATCCATGTCGCGCTTTCCGTACAACAACACGTCTCCGCGCAGCTTGAGCGCCTCCTCGGCGGCAGGCGACTGGCGGGGCACCTTGTCCAGGCCAGCCAGGGCGCCATCGATATCGCCGCGCTGCGCACTGGCGCGGGCCAGCTCGATCAAGGCAGGCGCATGGTCGGCCTTCGCCTTGAGCGCGGCGTCGAGATTGGCGCGGAATTTGTCTTCCTGACCCTGCCTCTGCCAGGCGATGGCCACAGTGGTCTTGAGACTGGCCTGGGCCTGGGCACTGGCGAGCTGCAGATCCGCGTAGTCGGCCGTGACCTTGCGGTATTGCCGGCCGAGCAACAAGGCCTGGGCCAGCTGCGGAACGACTTCGTCGGGGGCTGCACCCAGATCCTGCGCCTTCCTGAACTCGGTTTCAGCGCCCGCCATATCGCCGTTGACCTGCAACGCCTGGCCCAAAAGAAGGCGCGCTTTCGCGGAGTCCGGGCGCTCCTTCAAGGCATTTTTGAGCTGGATGATGGCCGCCGGCGCATCGTTGCGGCTCAGGTAATCCTGTGCAGACGCCATGAGCGCATCCGGGTTGTCGCTACCGCATGCAGACACCAGCAACGCCACCGTCAAAGCGGCCGCAGGAACAAGGGAACGGGAAACGGGAGCCTTCATGGTCGTCCTCCAGAGAAAATCTTCAAGGCTTGAGGCCTAGGCGGTGCATCAGGTCGTACAGCGTCGGGCGGCTGACGCCGAGCAGGTCGGCCGCCTTGGCCACCGTGCCGTCTGCCCGCGCGAGCGCCGCAAGCACGGCCCGCTGCTCGGCGGCCTCGCGCGTCACACGCAGGTCCAGCGATCGGTCCTCTTGGCTGCCATCGGCAACCGTGAGCCCGACATCGTCCGCAGTAATCTGGTTTCCATCGGCCATGATGGTGGCACGCTTGATGCAGTTCTCGAGTTCGCGGATATTGCCGGGCCAGGGATGGGCCTCGATCGCGCGCAGTGCATCCGCAGCCAGTGTCAGGGTGCGGCGATGCTCTTGGCCGAAGCGGCGAACAAAAGAGTGGGCGAGCAGCGCCGCATCTCCGACCCGCGCACGCAGGGGCGGAATCTCGACCACGATTTCAGCCAGGCGGTAATAGAGGTCTTCGCGAAAACGCCCCTCTTTGACGCATTGCGTAAGGTTCTGGTGCGTGGCGCATACCACGCGCACATCCACGGCAATTTCCTGACGCCCACCCACGCGCTCGACGACACGTTCCTGCAAGAAGCGCAGCAGCTTGGCTTGCAGAGGCATCGGCATGTCCCCGATCTCATCGAGCATGAGGGTGCCGCCGTGCGCTGTCTCGATCTTGCCGGGTGAGGTTTTTGCCGCCCCCGTGAAGGCCCCTTTTTCGTAGCCAAAAAGCTCGCTCTCCAAAAGGTTGTCAGGAATGGCGGCGCAATTGATGGCCACAAATTTTCCGGTCTTGCGCTGGGACTGCTGGTGCAGACTGCGCGCCAGAACCTCTTTGCCCGTGCCGCTTTCGCCCAGCAGCATGACGGAGGCATTGGTGTTGGCGACCTTTTCGATGGTGCGGCATACGCGAAGCATCTGCGGGTCTCGCGTGAGCAGGCCCGAGGTCGCATCGGGCATCTGCATTGCCTGCAGCCTCTTGTTCTCGGTTTGCAACAGGTGGAGTCTGAACGCACGCTCGACATTCAGGTTGAGCACTTCGGGCTCGAATGGCTTGGTCAAAAAATCGTAGGCGCCCATGGCGACCGCCTTGAGCGCATTGGACTGGTCGTTCTGTCCGGTCAGCACGATGACCTTGGCATCAGGGTCTGCGGCCAAGATCTGTTCGAGCAACTTGAAGCCTTCTGACACCGAGTCGGCATCGGGAGGCAAGCCCAGGTCCATGGTCACCACGGCAGGCGCGTGCCGGCGCAACTGCGCCATGGCGCTTTCGCGATCATGGGCCGTGATGGATTCAAAGCGATCCAGAGACCATTTGATCTGTTTTTGCAGCGCCACGTCATCTTCCACGATCAACAGGGGCTGCAGCTTTTCCACGTCCATGCCTGCTCCTACGCTGGTGTATCGGAATCACCAAAGACTTCGATCGATGGCAGCAAGAGGCTCACCACTGTCCCCTTGCCGATGTGGCTGTCCACGGAAATCTTGCCTCCGAGTTCCTGCACGTATTGAAAGCTCTCATAAGTGCCAATTCCCATGCCAGATTCCTTGGTGGTCTGGAACGGCTTGAACAACCGCGTCTGCACAAATTCTTCCGTCATGCCGTGGCCGCTGTCACCGACTTCAACCCGCGCATGGCTGGCAAAGCGATCGACTTTGATCCAGACCCGGTCATCGACGTCGGTGGCATCCAGGGCGTTGTGCACCAGATGCCCAATGATGCGCTCCACGCGCTCAGCCTGTCCACGGGTAAACACGTGGGGCGCCACCTCCAGCGCGATCTGGCGTCCTCGGTCCAACGCACCGGCCGCCAGCCGCTCGGCGATCTTGCCCAGGTTGACGCCCACGGACGAAGCACCGGAGGTACCGCCGCCACGCAGCTGCAGCATCAACTGGCGCATGCGCTCCAACGAGTTCTCGACCGTCATCAGCATATCGGCCTGGAACTCTGGGTTGTCCTGCAGGCGCTTGGCGTTTTTGAGCATGAGAGACAGCTGGGCGATGATGTTTTTCAGATCGTGCACGACAAAGGCCGACATGCGGTTGAAGGCTTCGAACTTGCGCGCTTCCAGCAACGCCTCGGTGGCCTGTATTTGCGCCAGCAGGCTTGCCGCCTGCCGCCCGGCGGTCTTGAGCAGGTCGTTGACTTCCCAATTGACGTCCACCGGTGTGCGTGGACTGGCCAGCACCACAAAACCCAGCAGGTTGCTGGCTTGCCAGAGCGGCACCAACAGCCAGGCCTGCGGATATTCGGCCAGCCACGGTGGCAGGCGCAGGTTCCGGTACCGCCAGGGCGAGGTGCGAAATTCCTCCAGATTGACCACCCAGCCAGTGCTCTGCATGAACGTCGCAAGCTCGGCATGGCGGTCTTCGGTGCGCACGGTCGGGGCCATGTTCCACACGGCGACCTGCCGATATTGATCGTCCTCCTGGCGCAGCAACCACAAGGCACCTGCCGGGCTCTCGAGCATGTCTGCAAGGCCTTTCACCACATGGCGCCCCGCTTCCTGAGGATGCGCCTGGCTCGAAAGGGTGGCAGTGAACTTCAACCATTCCTCACGGTAGTCAAAGCGGTAGCGAAAGAAGTGTTTTCCCAGCAAAACCCGCAAACGGGCACGCAAGGCGCCAGACAGTGCCAGAGCGCTGGCCAGCACCAAGGCCACAAAGACCAGCCCGACCTGCAGGGCGCCGCCCCAGTCGCCCCCAAAAAAACGCACGTAATAACCAACCCCTGCAATGAAAAGCAGATAGAGCCCCACCAGCACCAGCGTTGCCGAGTGAAAAACAACTTTGCGCGAGACACGTATCTTGGAGATCCAGTTGCGGTGCCGCGTGGTGGCCAACAGCAGCAGCGGCACCATCAGTGCATGCACGAAAGGCCTCACGCTCATAGCGTCGGGATCGATGCCGCGGAAAAGCACCCCTTGAGAAAACAGGTAGAGGTCGAACACAAAGGTGCCGGCCAGGCCAAGGCAAACGGGTTTGGCACTCCACACCGACTCCTCGGGAAGGTTGCGAAACAACTGCTCGACCAGCACCAAAGCGCCGAGTGCCAGCAACACCATCAAAAAGGTATTACCCAAGGGCCCGGCCAGCGCATGGACGGTTGTGGCCAGAAGCGGCACCCCCAGCAGAGCCGCTAGCACCCAGCCAGGCCACCATCGACCCCACGCGCTATGTACCCACCTTGCGCTGGGCGCGAAAAACAGGGCCAGGAATACGCTCCAGCACAGGTAGCGCAGCATATCCGCCGCTTGCGCGGCCAGCCACCATTCGGGGTTGACGGCCAGGGCCAACACACTGAAGCCGCTCCAGAGCACCGTGAACAACGCGGCCGCCAGCATGGCTGCGCCTATGCGATTGACCGGTTGGCGCATGGCATCCCGGCGAATCAAATGCAGCACCAAAATGGCATAAGCACTGCCCGCAAGCCCCAAGCTCCAGTAAATCAACGAGGGCTCGCTGTTGTTCATGGGGCACAACGCCGTGTTATTGCGCGCCTTTTCCCGTCAGCACCACCCCTACCGTTTCAAACAATATGACCAAATCCAGAAACCATGAATGGTTTTTGACGTAATAAAGGTCATATTGCAATTTTTGCTGGGTGTCTTCGACCGAGGCTCCGTAGTGGTATCGCACCTGGGCCCAACCTGTGAGCCCGGGTTTGATACTGTGGCGGATGGCGTAATAGGGGATCTCACGCGTGAGCTGGTCCACGAAATACGGCCGCTCTGGCCGGGGACCTACAAGGCTCATGTCGCCCTTGAGCACGCAAAACAGCTGGGGAAGTTCATCGATACGCATCTTGCGCATCAGTTTTCCCACCCGCGTGACGCGTGCATCCGCAGCGCTTGCCCATCGGGGCGTACCGTCTTTTTCTGCGTCTTGGCGCATGCTCCGGAACTTGATCACATTAAAGGTGCGGCCACGGTAGCCAATGCGCTCCTGGCGGTAAAACACTGGTCCTCCGCCTTCAAGAACAATCAGGAAAGCTGTCACGAGCATCACGGGAGCGGCCAATAACAACAAGACCACCGCTCCGACCACGTCAAACATCCATTTGACGACGGATCGCACAAACCCTTGCCTGAAACCGTCCCCAAAAATCAGCCAGCCAGCAGACACTGCGTCCAGATGGATTTGCCCTAAAAACCGTTCGAAGTGGGTGGCGATATCTATGACTTGAATACCGTTGAGCTTGCAATCAAGCAACTCACGCAACGGCATACTGCCACCACGGCGTTCATTCAACGCCACCACAATTTCATCTACGCGATTTCTTTTCACGACATCCGTGAGGCTGGATTCGCGAGAAAAAATACTTCTCACAGCCACATCGGACTCTTTTTCTTGGGGCCCCGAAAAATACCCGACCAATTCGATGCTGGGGTCATCCCTTTGAAGCGATTGACCCACAATACGCGCCCGATTGCCGGTACCAAAAATCAATACACGTTGTCCGCTGTAGGTTGCGGGGAATATATCCCCACCGAAAAGCCGGACCACCAGCATGCCACTGGCGATCAGCAACAGAGCACTCCAGGCGTGCGCATTGTGGTAAGGGGGCTGCAACGGCAAAAGCGTCAGTATGCCGGCCGCAATCGCCAAAGAGCACAGGAAGGACAGCACTGCACGTGCACGCGCTTGGCCTAGCGTAAGCTTGCTCGGACGCTCATAAAGCCCAAGCGTGAAATTGACGGTCAAAATCCCGGCTGCCATCAAGGCACCTCGGCTCAAACTTGCAGAAATGGCAACGGCATTGAAAAATCCCGTTCCCGCCTGCAGCGTCAGAGAAACGACCAAGGCTCCAACGATCAAGGTCGAATACACCATGATTTGCCACATGGTGCGCCGGTGAAAATAATGGCTGAATATCTTGATCATTCCGCTTCCTACTAACATCGTCACTGGGAGCAAAAACACATCTCAAAATCAATCGCCATCGGCCGCTTCACAGACGACTCCGTCTTGCCCGGTGCTTTAACGAACGGTTTGCGAAAATTCCGACTCAACGGAAAATCCGGTGCGCATCGCCCACTGCGCACCGAACTGCATGTCATTCATCGCTGACCAGCGGAGATACCGCGAGCAACAACCACAGCATAATGGATACACGTGGAATTTCAATAAAACTTACAACGCCCCCCAGCACAAAAACTGCCGACATCGCAACCCCTATGACGGATGCCAGCGGGTTACGGTGCGCAATGCCACGAACCACCATGGCCAATGCTCCCAAGGCAAGGAGCGCAAAAAATACCACTCCGACCAGGCCACGTTCTACCAGCAGTTCAAGGAAAAGGTTGTCCATGTGCCAAGGCAAAAAATTTCCATCAACAATGAAGTTCCAATAGCTTTCACCTAATAAAAAAAACGGATTTCTAATTACCTGCCTCCCATAAGGGTCCAGCAGCTCTATCGCATGCAACCCTACAGACTTGCCCGGATCCAGTACGGTGATGGACAGTATCCCGTAAGGCACTCCAGAGAGCACACGGGGCGGGACGAAGTCAGGCCCTTGCAAAGCCAGTTCTAGCCAAGCCACTCGCGCATCCCGATGGACGACGTGCGCGATACGGGTTTGGCATTGAAAGGCATACAACAGATGCTGCTCGCACAAGCGCACAGCCATCCGCGCCGCGCCAGGCACCTCCACGCCAAGACGCACCTTGTACGCTCCTCCGGAGGCCAAGGGCACGCGCTGAACAAGCGCAAGCTCCCCCCGCATGCCTGACCGGGCCGGGCCCGCAAGCCACGCCTGGGTGCTGCCGTCAGCGTTGTGCTTCCAACGCACCTGCCCCGCCAGAGCGCCAGCGACGGTTTGGCTGTAGTGCGCGGGCAGTCTTCCCACTCCCAAACCCAGGAGCCACTGCGTTGGCGTGCGCAGCAAGGCGACACCGCGCTGCCAATGCGCCATGCGTTGGTACAGGTCCGCCCCCGAGTGCGCAAGGCGGTCCGACATGAAAGAGCCGCCCAGCAGCACCCCGAGCGTTTCGATCACCAAGCCGGCCATCAGGCAGGCCATGGCCCGCCGCTGCCACACCGAGTGATCGGCAGAGACCGTGCGGTACCTGTGCAACAGCACCGCCAGTGCAATCAGCGCCAGCAACACCGACAGATAGACGCCACGGGAATAGGTCGTGAGGACGGCATAGATGGCAACCACCAACAACCCCGCCGCGGCATACCAGCGCCAGCCACGCCGCGCCACCCATACGGCCCACCATGCAAATGGCAATGCCAGCGCCAGATAGGCGTCGATGGCGCCGCCACCGACATGCATTTCCCAAAACCATGCGCTGGTGCGGTAGGGCTGATTGAAATCAAGACCGTCGGCATACACGCCCCGCTCCCACAGGACTGCGGCGCAAACCAGAACCAGCCCGGTGACCATGCCGCGCGCCAGCCGCAGCGCAGCGCCTTGTCTCCAATGGTGCAGTGCAGGCAGCAGCAGCAGGCCCCATGCCAGGCTTTTGGCAACGCGCAGCGTGTTGCCTGGCAGGTCATAGTCGCCATAAAACCCTTGCGCCCAAAGATCGGACAGCAGGGCCTGCCAAGGCGTTGCACCGCGCGCATCGTCGAGGCCGCGCCATACACCGAGCATCAACAACGGGGGCAGGACCAGGTAGACCCAGCGCACACCATGCGGCATTTGTCTGGATGCTCCGGCAGGGCGATCCCAGGCGTCCCACCCCCAGCGCAAGTACGCAGCGCCCAGGATGGCAAGCACCAACAGGTCAGACTCGTCCACCAACCACCAGCCCGTCCAGGGGGTGAAGCTGGCCACGGGCAGCAGGGCCGGCAACAAAAACCACGGGTCTTCGGGGCGCCGCGCAACCCAGAGGGCCAAGCCAGCCAGTGCCAACAAGGCCCATCCGGGTGCCACCGGGTGCCGCACACCGGCCGCGAAGGCGGCTGCCAAGAACAACAACCCGCCCAAAACGGGCAGCCCTGTCCGGATCGCGGTTGCCGCGGGACCGCCTATACCAAGACTTCGGGACAAGGTGGATGCCCCAGAAATGCCTGCGGGCTCGCCGTCGCGCCATAGGCCCCGGACTGGAAAACAACCACCAGATCACCCGGCTGCGCCACCGCCACATCCAGGCGGTCGGCCAGCACATCCAGAGGGGTGCACAAAGGCCCCACAATGCTGGCGATTTCGCGTTCTTGTGCCTGCAGCCGCGTGCCTATCACCACGGGGTAATTGCGCCGAACCACCTGGCCGAAATTGCCCGACGCGGCCAGATGCTGGTGCATCCCGCCATCTGTGACCAGGAATACCTGGCCTCGCGAGACCTTGCGGTCGATCACGCGGGCCACATAGACACCCGCTTCGCCCACCAGATACCGGCCAAGTTCCAGCACCAACCGCGCGGCAGGCAGGGCGCTCTGCAAAGCGTCCTGCACCTGTGCGAGCGCCTCGGCCACAGGCTCGAGGTCCAGCGCTGCCTCCCCTGCAAAATACGGGATGCCCCAGCCGCCGCCCAGGTTGACATGGCGCACAGGCGCTGGAGCAGCGTCAGCCAAGCGCAGCACCAGATCGAGCGAACGGCGCAGACTCTCGGCCACCGCGCTGCCGCGCAGACTTTGCGACCCGGCATACAGATGAAAGCCCTCGAATGCCAGACCCTCGCAGACCAGACCACGCAGCAGGGCCGGCACCTGCTCGGCATCTATCCCGAAGGGCTTGGCCCCGCCGCCCATGCGCATGCCGGCGCCGCGCAATTCGAAGTCCGGATTGACACGCAGCGCCACACGCGCCGGCCGCCCGAGGGACTGCGCAATGTCGGCCAAAACCTGCAGTTCGCGCGCCGACTCCACATGCAGCAGCACGCCCGAAGCCACGGCTTGCCGCAACTCGCCATCGCGCTTGCCCGGCCCCGCAAAACCGATGGACCGGGGATCCGCACCCGCGTCGAGCGCGAGCTTCAGTTCGCCCGACGAGGCCACATCCATGCCGTCCACCAGCGAGCACATGAACCCCACCAGCGCGGGCATGGGATTGGCCTTGATCGCGTAGTGCAGGCCCACCCCTGGCGGCAGCAGTTGGCGCACAGCCGCTGCGCGCGCTGCGATCAGAGACCGGTCATAGGCGTAGAACGGTGTCTGGCCGACCCGCTCGGCGAGCAAGGACAGCGGCAGGCCACCCACCCGAAGCTCACCGAGGGACGTGTCGAATCGATCCATGCTCCAGCCTCCAGCGTTGGCGGTCCAGCTTGCCATTGGGGCTGCGCGGCAGCGGCTTGTCGACCCAGACCAGCGCCCTGGGCCACATGAACGCCGGCATGTGTTTACGACAATGCGCCAACACAGCCGCCGTGTCCCTGTCAGCGTCGCCGCTGGCCGTCGGGCATGCCCACAGAGCCGCGCAGATGGCGCTGCCCAGCGCGTCGTCCGGCACCGCATAAACCAAGGCCTCGGCGACCAAGCCACTGGTGTACAGCACCTCTTCCACTTCGGTGGGGCTGACCCGGTAGCCCGAGGTCTTGATCATTTCGTCGCGCCGGCCCACAAAATACAGAAATCCGTCCGCATCGCGCCGGACGGTGTCGCCGGAATACACCGCGCGCTCGGGCGCCAGCCCCTGCGCAAGTGACAGCGCCGGCGGCCAGGGCCTGAAGCGCTGCGCGGTTTCTTCGGGCCGATTCCAGTAGCCCAATGCGACCAGGGGGCCCCGGTGCACCAGTTCACCCGGCTCGTCCACCGCACACTCGCTGCCGTCTTCGCGCAGCACGCGCACCTCGGCGTTCGGTATCGCCCGGCCAATGGAATCGGGCCGCCGGTCCACTTCATCGGGCGGCAGATAGGTGGAACGGAATGCCTCGGTCAATCCGTACATCAGATATGGCAAGGCCGCTGGCGCCAGAGTGCGCAGGCGCTGCAGCGTGGCCTGGGGCATGCGCCCGCCGGTGTTGGCCCAATAGCGCAGGTGCTGCGCGGCCCCGGGGGGCCAGTCCAGCGCGGCCAGTTGCATGTACAGCGGCGGCACGGCGGTGAGCCCGGTGACCTTTTCGCTCGCCATGGCGAGCAGCACATCGCGCGGCAACAAATAATTGAGCAACACCACGCGCGCACCCACCAGAAACGCCGTGGTGAGCTGGCTGAACCCGGCATCAAACGACAGCGGCAACGCAGCCAGCACCGTGTCTTCGGCGTGGTTGTGCAGGTAACCCGCCACACTCGTGGCCCCGGCCACCAGATTGCGGTGCGACAGCACCACGCCTTTGGGCCGCCCGGTGCTGCCCGAGGTGTAGAAAATCACGGCCACATCGGTTTCGAGCATGGCCGGCGGCTCGGCGGACAGCGCAGTGTGTTCCCCGGTCCAGGCATGCAAAGCCAGGCCGGGCGGCACGTCTTGTCCAGTGATTGGCAAGGCCGTGTCGCACAACACGACATGGCGAAGTGCTGCGCACCCAGCGAGCACCGGGGCCAACGCCGCGAACCGCGCCGCAGACGTCACCAGCACTTCGGCCTGGGCGTCTTGCAGAATATGGCCCACCTGCGCCGCCTTGAGCAGAGGGTTCACGGGCACCAGCACGCCGCCCGCGGCAGGCGCTGCAAAGCTGGCCACCACCGTTTCGACACGCTTTTCCAGAAACACGGCGACGCGGGCTCCGCGCGCCAAACCCAGGGCCTGCAGAGATGCCGTACAACTTTCGATGTGCGACTGCATGCCGGCATAGGACAGGTGCTGGCCGCCGACCGTCAGGGCGGTGCGCCCAGGCCAGCAGACCGCGGCGCGGGCCGGCAGTTCGTGCAGCAGTACGGGTGGCATTCCCGTGCTGAATTCGGGCGCTTTAGGCATGAGAACGATGTTAAGTCATTGCCGTGCTGGAAGGCCGTCTGCTGCGTTTCGCACAACAGTCTCTAGAATCGGCCCACGCCTGCCAACTCTGCCAAGTTGCTGGGCCCCGTTCGCAGCCCTGTCTTTTACCGGCACCGTGCCATGCATCTGAACGAACCCATCCTTCGCATCCTCGACGACGCACTCGGACTTCAGGGGCGGGCCATGCGGTTTGATCGCGACACCGCGCTGCTGGGCGCCCTGCCCGAGCTCGATTCCATGGCGGTTCTGGCAGTCATTACCGGCATCGAACACCACTTCGGCATCACCTTCTGCGATGAGGACCTCGACGCTTCTGCCTTCGCCACTGTCGGCAGCCTGATGGACCTGGCGGAACAGACGGTGGCTAGACAAGGCCCATGAATTTCCCCCCTCATGCCGCATTGCCGCAGGCTTTTTTCCTGCCGACCGATTCCGGGCAGCGCTTTTGCCTGTTTCACCCCCCACACGGCGATGCACCGCGGGGCTGCGTCCTGTACCTGCACCCGTTTGCCGAAGAGCTCAACTGCACGCGCCGCATGGCCGCGCAGCAGGCGCGCGCGCTTGCGCAAGCCGGCTACGGCGTGCTGCAGATCGACCTGCTGGGCTGCGGCGACAGCGAGGGTGACTTTGCCGATGCCACATGGGAAGCCTGGCTGCAGGACGCGCGGCAAGCGCACCGCTGGCTGCGGGAACATACCAGCGGACCGCTGTGGCTGTGGGGCATGCGCGCAGGCGCCCTGCTTGCCGCGGCGCTCGCGCACCACCTGACCGAACCGTGCAATTTGCTGCTCTGGCAGCCTGTCACCAGCGGGCAGCAGGCGCTGCAGCAGTTTCTGCGGCTGCACACGGCAAGCCAGTGGCTGGGTGCTGGCCATGCGGTCGGCCAAACGCCCACGCAAATGCTGGGTGATGGCCAGCCTGTGGACATTGCCGGCTACACCCTGACCCCCGCTCTGGCGCGCGGCCTGGCTGCAGCGCGGCTTCAGCCCCCCCCGCGCCTTCCTGGGCAGTTGGTCTGGCTGGAGTTGTCCGCCCAGGCGGAGCCCATCCTCGGTCCTGCCTCTCAAAAGCAATTGGCCGTGTGGCGCGACGCCGGCTGGTCGGTGTCCGCACAGGTGCTGTCGGGCCCACTCTTCTGGCAAACCGTGGCCAGCGACGAAGCCCTGGGCTTGGTGCAGGCCACGCTCGACACGCTGGCCAGAGCAGCCACGCAAGCAACGCCACCATGAGCAGCCGCGAACAACCGGTACTCATTCCCGGGCCGAACGCGCAGCACATGCTGGGCATCGTCAGCGTGCCGGCTCCCAGCAGCCCACAGGTCAGCACCGGCGTCGTGATCGTCGTGGGCGGCGCGCAATACCGCGTGGGCAGCCACCGGCAGTTCGTGCAACTCGCCCGCTTTCTCGCTGCCGCGGGCTACCCCGTGTTGCGCTTTGACTTCCCCGGCATGGGCGATAGCCCGGGAGAGCCGGTGCCGTTTGACGACTCGGCCGCCCACATCGCCGCCGCCATCGACGCCCTGCATAGCAGCCACCCGGTGAAGGTGGACAGAGTCGTGCTCTGGGGCCTGTGCGACGGTGCATCGGCCAGCCTGCTCTACATGCAGGCCCGGCAAGACCGGCGCGTGGCGGGCATGGTCCTGCTCAACCCCTGGGTGCGCTCCGAAGCCGGGCTGGCCCGCGCGCAGGTCAAGCACTACTACCGCCAGCGCCTCATGGAACCGGCCTTCTGGCGCAAGCTGGCAGCCGGCGGCGTGGGTTGGCAGGCACTGCGTGGCTTGGGGCGCAACCTGCGCGCCATGCGGCAAAAAACACCCAGCAACACTCACATTTCAGGAGCTAATGGCGCAAGGCTGGCGGGCGTTTGAAGGCGAAATGATGATGATATTGAGTGAGCGTGATCTGACGGCACAGGAGTTCGTCGAGCATGCACAAACGCACCCCGCCTGGCGCGGCTTGCTGGCCCGCCCTTGTGTCACCCAATACCGCGTCAAAGGAGCAGATCACACCTTTTCGAGCCCGTTAGCGCAACGCGAGGCGGAAACGGCAGTACTTTCCTGGCTGAACGGTCTGCACTGCTGATCCTCTTCAGCGCAGCAGGCTGGGTCTGCGAAAACAAAAGGGGCTGCGCCGAAGCGAGCCCCTTTCAAATTTCGGCACCGCCACCAGGTGGCGCCTCAGTCAACCCATCAGGCTGCAGCAGAGCGCCGACGGTTCAAGAAACCCAGGCCTGCAAGCGCCAGTCCGATCAGCGCCAGAGATCCCGGTTCTGGAACCGAGAGGGGTGCCGACGAAATGGTGAGGCCAAAAGGCAGGGCTGTGGACGCATTCTCAGGCGTTGTGAAACCGAGGCAACCAGCGCTCAGACCCGCAGCGCCGCATGCGCTGGCGGACAGCGTGCTCAACACGCCACCGTTGGTCGGGAAGGCATTCACGAAGTAGGTCTGGCCGTCGTACACAAAGGACTCATTGAGCAAACCAGCTCAACTGCACAAAGATGTCGTTGCAAGGGTTTCCGGGAGGGCTTGCGGCGGCACACGGCGTTTGGTTGGGCGTTTCCACGAACCTGATCAGGTAATCAAGCGTTGGCAATGCAAAAGCCGGATTCGATGGGTTCGTCGGCTTCAGGGTCACGGAAACCCTTAGCGTTGCATCCGTCAGACTGGTCCCGGTAATGGGCCTGTTGTTGTGCGTCAACGTCACGCTGGGAGCGATATTCACGGCAGGCGGAGTGCCGCCTCCGAAATATGTCGGAATATTCGTCGTGGCTGGATTGGTGATCGTCAACGAGCTCTGACCGAAACCGGTCGAAGTGCCCCATGACAACTGGGTAGCCGGCCCGCTACGAGTCGCGCTGAGGGTCACACCGGGATTGGGTGCGAAGGAACTGAAGAGGCCGCTTGTGGTGACATCCCAATTGGTCACAGGCACCGCGTGGGTCAGTGCGCTGAAGGCCAACGCACCCGCGGCGAGCAGGGTTTTGGTGAGGTGTTTCATGGTGACTCCTGATAAAAGTTGGCGCGGGAGGCTGTCTGGTCGCTGGACCACTTCCAGCTGGTGACGCTTCAAACCGCCTCGCTTCTCAGGAATGCACGAACTATGCCAAGAGGCCACCGCTCTCTAAGTAGTTGAAAAACATGGATATTTTCGTACCCATCCGGCCTACCACCTCGGCAGTGTAAAAACCATCGACGGTCACCCGGCGGCGGCGCGACGTAAGCAAACTTTCGCTCGAAATCCAGCAGGGGCCGCCAAGGAAAGTCTTCAGGTTCAACCACGTCCACCTCCAGGTCTGCAAGTCCCTGTCGGGTGCAAAGCTCCGTCAACTGCATGCGCAGCGCTGGGGCAACCGCCGCAGCGGTGTTGGCCTGCAGCGTGAGCCGGGTGCGGCCACTGCCGTTGCTTGCAAGGCGGAAAGCGCCGCTCAACTGGTCAGCGATGGCGTGGTCAAGGTACAGCAGCTCTTTGATGCTTTCGACCGAAGGCAAACCGGAGGAGCGGTCTTTGATGCGCCCTTGAACGGCCACCAGCGGCAACCAAGGCGGCTCGGTGCCCGCCAGGGCAGCCGCCCTGGCCGTCTCTTGAGGGTTGAGGAGCCTGCCCAGGTCGCCTGTGGCATAGCGGGGCAGCGGAATGACGGCATGGCGGTCGAGCATCGTGATGCACAGCTCGCCGAAGCCACTCGCATCGGGATTCAGAATTTCAAGGTGCGTGCGCAGCGGGTTGTAGCAAAAAACGGAGGGCATGGCATCCAGTGGCGCCGAGCCACAGAGCGCCTGCGCCAACGGCGGGCTGGGTGCGCATGGCGCGGCGCATGCGGATCGTTTCGCGCGTTTCGAACAGCAGGTTCAGCCCCAGCTCTCCCACCCCGAAAGAGCTGCCCACCAAACGGTGCGGGTCCTGACCGATGTCGATACCCATGCGCGCGGCAATATAGTCGCGCTGGGCTTCCACCAGCACTTCTTCGCCCACGATCACACTGGTGTTGAGCGCACGCCAGTCCACGCCAGCCGCTTGGGCTTCGTCGAGCAGCCGGCGAATGAACAAGGGATCGGTGCACAGCACGGTCTGCTGAAAACCCGGCCCCACGTCGCGCAGGATGGAGCACGCCATGTCTTCGCGCACGCTGACGTTGGCGACCGCCACCGCGCGGGAGCGGAACACCACACCCATGGGCAGACAGTTGACGAGCAGCGTGGGCTTTTCATCCACCCCGAAGACGTCCTGAAGGCCCAGATCGATATCGAACCAAGCCTCTTCGTGCTGTTCACGTGCCGTCAGCCGAAAACCGTAGCTGCGGCCGCCTCGGCCAGAACTGGTGAGCACATCGGCCAGCGCGCGGGCGGGCAGCGGCCGTGAGAGCTGGCTCAGCGGGAAGCGCTCGAAGGTGTTGGCTTTGGTCAGGACGGGCAGACTGCTCCAGGGCGTTTGCGGGCCCAGTTGGGCCGGGTCGATCCCTTGCTCTTGCAGCAAGGTTCTGTATGCCGAACTGTGTTTGGCGGCGTCCATGCAGGCGCGGATGGCGCGGCTTTTCGAACTCTCCAGCATGCGCCTGCTGCCCATGCGCCGGCCCTGGCTCAATATGAATTTGCGCAAAAGGCGCACTGCATCTGAAGGCAGAAGCGAGAGCAATCCCATCTGCAGTCAGCACAAGACGCAGGAGCTTCGCATCCAAGCCAGCAGCGCCGGATTTCGCTGACCCAACTGGTATTCAAAAACACGCAGATCCGCCACGTAAGGCGCCACCGGACCGTAGTAATCAGTGGCGGGTCCTATCTGCTGGAAACCGAAGTTCATCCGAGCCAATATCCGCGCCAAAGAGCGCTCCATCGCGGCATACCAATAACGGATTCCATTGCGCAGACTGTACGCATACATCTGGCGATACAGGCTCAGCAAAATCTCGGGCGACGGATTGCGCAGCTCGTGCGCACGTGCCAGTTCAACCTCATCCGTTGAAACTCCGCTGGGGGGCTTCTCGCCGTGGCGACGGCGGTATTCCTTGCGCACCATGAGACGGCTGATCTCGGCCGACTGTGCTGCTGGCGGCAGCACCACGCCATCGAGCAGGGCCACGCAGTGGTTCTGGAACGGAAAAGTCTCTATCGCGTCCGGGCGCACCAAGCGCACGTAACCCGCCAACTCATGTTCCAGACTCAATGCGGCAAAGTGGGCCGAGTTGCCGTCGTGCTCATCGCTCTCTCTTCCCCCAGGACAGTCTTCTGGCGCCAGAAAGTGGCATTCCTCGCAGTAAACCTGGTAGCGCAACTCCTCCACCGCGCGCAACAAGGTTTTGTCCCGTTGGGGTACCACTTCACGTCCCGAAAAGTGGGCGGAGAATTCTTGCTGTGGAGGACAAAGGGCATTCATGGGGACGATCCTGCTAGGTTGGCTTCGCTTGGAGACATGAAGACAACCCCGTACGGGCTCTACATGCCAAAAGAGCGCAAGATCGTTCTTTTCGATCCTGTTTTGCCAGATGATCCACGAAGATAGCGATCGACACGTAACACTTGGTGCGCAAAAATGCCCGGAAATTCTCTGTCCCGCGTAGGAAACCTCTGACATACACCCGCTCAGTTGGTTACCGGACTCTGGTGGAATGTTGCGAAATCGCGTCGCGGCTGGGCTTTACGCGTCCCACATCGGAAGCAAAGCTGCGCAACCGTCCCAAACCGTGCTCTGCCCAAGCCAGGCAGCCACGCCAATGGCGCCGGTCAAAGGCCATGAGTCCCACGCGCTCCCGGCGCTGGGCCATCCAGTCGCGCTTGTAGGCATCGTCCCCACTGAGATAGTCGACTTCGCGTACCCCGTCGACGTCCATTGCGTATTCCATCAGTGCCGCCGTAAGTACGGAGCCGGGGGAAAAGCGATCTTGGCCTTTCACATAGGCCAATTTGTAGATATTGGCCTTGTTGGCATGCACCAGCCAGACTTGTGCAGCAACGGGCTGTTCACCTACCCACAGTACGCCCAAGCGCAACCACCCTTGGCGCGCTGCTGTGCGCACAAGTCCCGGCATGAAGGCAGGACAGGGCTCAGGCGGTTTCCAGCTTTGGGAGTACACCGATTCGTAGGCCGACAAAGCGCCGTCCAGACGGGTCGACTCGCCGGTATGGATATCGATGCGCCATTCCCCGGCGCGGTTCAGGCGGCGCAGGCCCCGGGCCACACTGTGCTGAAGGGCAGAGGGACGCTGCGCCCAGTAAGCCTTATAACCACCTTGGGGGACGGCTTGGTACCAATTGCCAAAACAGAAAAAACGGTCTGTCCAGTACCCTGCCGCTTGAAGTCCGCCCTGCAGCGCCGCGAGCCACGCGCTACCAGCATCCAGCGGTTGCAAACGCAGCACCGCACCACCGGGCATTTGCCGCAGCGCCTTGGCCGCCGCAAGCCACTGCCCAGCGCACAGGCCATCGATGGCCTCGGGCGACCCTGTGGGCCCAAAAAGACAGCTGTAGTAATTTCCCAAAGCAGCCAAAGGGTCGCCAGGCGCTTGCTGCATCAGGTGCAGATAAGCAGCCCCATCGCGCGATGGCACCGGCCATTTCCAATGCTGCTGGGGCGCACGCTCGAAGCCGTGGGCGAGCAGATTGGCAAACCATGCTTCCGTCTCAAATACATCTCCGGGCATGGTGGCTAACCCGAGAACGGTCAGCGGCCTATGGCCAAATAGTCAAACCCCAGGCCGCGCACCAGTGCAGGGTCGTACAAGTTGCGCCCGTCCACGATGATGGGCTGCTTGAGCCGGGCCTTGATCAGGTCAAAGTCCGGGCTGCGAAACTCTTTCCATTCGGTCACGATGACCAGTGCGTCGGCACCCTCCAGCGCGTCGTTGGGAGCGCGCGCGTAGCGGATGCGCGGATCGTCTCCCAGGAGGCGCTGGGCCTCGTGCATTGCTGCGGGGTCGTAGGCAGCAACGGTGGCACCGGCGGCCAGCAGATCGGCGATCAATTCCAGGCTCGGCGCCTCGCGCATATCGTCGGTGTTGGGTTTGAACGCCAGCCCCCACACGGCGAAATGCCTGCCCGTAAGGTCCTCTCCCATCCGCTGCCTGATCTTGCAGCCGAGCACATGTTTTTGCGCGTTGTTGGCGGCCTCAACGGCATTGAGCACCTGCAGATCCATGCCGGCTTCGGTGGCGGCCGTTTGGATCAGGGCCTTCACATCCTTGGGAAAGCACGATCCCCCATAGCCACAGCCTGGGTAGAGGAAGTGGTAGCCAATGCGCGGATCTGACCCCATGCCCTGGCGCACCATTTCAATGTCGGCGCCGAGGCTTTCTGCCAAATTCGCCAGCTCATTCATGAAACTGATGCGCGTGGCCAGCATCGCATTGGCCGCATATTTGGTCAATTCAGCGCTGCGCACGTCGGTCACGATCAAGCGTTCGCGGTTGCGTTGAAAGGGGGCATAAATAGCGCGCATCAGCGCAATGGCCTGCTCATCGGAGGCGCCCACGATGATGCGATCGGGGCGCATGAAGTCTTCGACCGCTGCGCCTTCCTTGAGGAACTCCGGGTTGGACACCACGGCATAGGGCATCTGCACACCGCGCCGGAACAGCTCCTCGGCGATGGCAGCATGCACCTGGTCGGCCGTTCCCACGGGCACCGTGCTTTTGTCCACCACGACTTTGTAGTCGGTCATGAAACGGCCAATGCTGCGCGCCGCGGCCAATACATATTGCATGTCTGCCGAACCGTCCTCATCGGGCGGCGTTCCTACGGCGATGAACTGAACTGTGCCGTGGTACACGGCCTGCTCTACATCGGTGGTAAAGCACAGGCGCCCTGCAGCCACGTTGCGCTGCACCATTTCTTGCAATCCAGGTTCAAAAATAGGAATGCGACCCGATTCCAACATTTGGATCTTTTTTAAATCCAGATCCAGACACAACACGTCGTTGCCCACTTCGGCCAGGCAAGCCCCGCTGACCAAGCCCACGTAACCTGTTCCAACCACTGTGATTTTCATGGTGCCTCACTGCAACAGTCGTACTATTTTGAGACGCAACCAATGCATCATAGCGACGCAGCCTCCGCGCATCCTTATCGTTGTTAAAGGCGGGCAGTTCATGACATCCCGCCCTACAAAACTTTTCGCTCGTCCCATGGCGTGGGCTCGCTAGAAATTTGTATGTATATGTCAATAAGCCCGACCACCATTGACAGGGGAAATAGGCGGGCTCGACAACATCTTTCAGGCATTTTTCTATAACAGTGTCTTAATCTGAGCCGATATCCCTTGGTAGCGTTATGTAGCCTGCATTTCGTGCTATGGATTTTTAAGCCATCGTGAAGTGTCTGCCGTCGTGGTGGCGAACTCTGGAGTAACCTGTTGGGATGGCTCCTCACCGTGACATACAGTTGCGCCGACCGTCAGCCCGCCCCAGACAATTGCGCAAGCCTGTGGTGGTCACCGTCCTGATTCCTCGTCAGGGCTGCAACGTTGACGCGGAGCGATCGCTTCTCGCCCACCCAAGCTTTCCCGTAGTCTCCCGGTTTGACGCCATTCCCATGGCGTCAAAGCTTCCGTGAGCCCTAGCGACCTCAATTAAGTATTCATGTCTCCTTTAAATATCCCACGGATGCGAAAGCCCATCCTTCGAACCGATCATCGTAAGTGGCTGTCTGGACTGGTTTTTTTGGCCTGTCTGTCAGGGTGCGGTGGCGGCAGCTCGGCCTCCCAAGGAGTTCCCGCGCTGCCATCCACGCCCCAAGCGACCCCAGCATTGCCTCCGGCGCCGACACCCTTGCCACGTCCCGGGACCACACCCACAGCGGCATTCAACTGCGCTGCTGACGCCATCACCTGCATTGAGGTAGCGTCGACCAGCTCTCAGGCCCAACCCAGCCTGCCAGTCACTTTTGGCCAGCCATTCAAAGCAGGCGATTGGCGGCACGCAACACAAGGACTCGTGGCCAAGGTAAATGGCGCGACCATTCCTTTGCAAACGGACGAAATCTCATCCCATCGTGATGGTTCGGCCCGATTTGCCGTGCTCAGTGCACAACTGAACAACATCCAGCCGGGCGAAGCCCGCATCATCAACCTGTATGCCGGCCCCAAGGCCAGCAGCACGTCCAATGTCCCAGCAGACCCCGACTGGAATTTGGAAGTGGAAACCCAGGTCTACGACGCTGGTGGAAACGTCACTGCCACACTGGTGGCACAGCCCCAGGCGCAACTCAAAAGCCAGATCGCCAGCCACAACGGCCAGCGCTTGAACGGTCCGGTGGCATCTGAGTACACCGTGGTCACCGACTTCAAAAACAAGGCGACTGGCGCCATCCATCCCCACCTGAGCGCTCGCTTTCACACCCGCTTGGTGGATAACGGCGCGCGTATTCGCACCGACGTGGTGATGGAAAACACCCGCACCTGGACCAACGCACCGGGCAACGTAACGTACTCCATGGCGATCAAGCGCAACGGTGTCACGCTGCACAGCCAGCCCAAGTTCACCCATTACCACCATGCGCGCTGGCACAAGGTGGTATGGACGGGAAACAGCGCGCAACCACAGGTGCGTGTGCGCCACCAAATGCCCTACTTCATGGCTAGCCGCATTACCTGGAACTATGACCTCGGCATCAAAATAAGTGAGGCAGGACTGCAAGCCACGGCCAATCAATTGGCCAATGCCGACACCGCCCCCATGGCTCCAGCGATGCTCAGCACGTTCTTTGGCATGACGGGAGGACGCCCCGAGATCGGCCCTCTGCCTGTGTGGACAACCCAGTATTTGATTTCACAGGACGACAGGCCTCTGCGCAGCATGTTGGCGATCGCCGATACTGCAGCAGGCGTACCAATTCACTACCGCGATGAAAAAACCCACCAGCCCTTGGATGTGGTGACCCACCCTAACGCAACCATTCGGTTTGGCAACTCCAATCCGGTGGTCCCGGGGACGCAAGACAAAACAATCTGGGAACCAGACACCGCTCACCAAGGTTCGTTTGCGTATATCCCTTACCTCATCACGGGCGACGCATTTTATCTGGACGAGTTACAGTTCTGGAGTGCATGGAATATCGCGGGCGTCAACCCGGAATATCGTCAGTGGAGCAAAGGCCTGATTCATGCAAGCGAACTTCGTGCGCAAGCATGGGCGATTCGCTCGATAGCTGAAGCCAGTTGGGCATCTCCCGACACACACCCACTGAAGAGCTACTTTGCCGACACTCCTTAAAAACAATATCTCGTATTACAAAGCAACTTTTCCCAACAGCCGCACTGAATCTCCTTTGGGCATGATTTCTTGGTCAGAAGAGCAAGCTTCAGTGTGGCAAAACGACTACTTCAGTATCGTGCTGAGCCTGTTGGCTGAAAACGATGAACCGGACGCTCGCGACGCCCTCAACTGGTTCTCACGCTTCACTGTTGGTCGATTTCTGAACGAAGCCAACGGATTCTGTGTCGCTAAGGCGCCTGGCCACTACTGGACCAACCGTATCAATGGTATTTTTATAAGCAGCTGGCGTGATCTGTACAAGACCAATTTTCCTGAAGACGCAGATAAAGCATGCAGCAGCTTGACGGTGACGGACGGATACCCAGATTGGGGAGGTGGTGCCGCGGCCTCATCCAGGGCAGTACTCGGAGCGACAGCGAACGCCAGCATTCCAGGTGCCCGGGAAGCGTACTTCCGTTATAAGGGAATGACCTCGAAAATGGAGCCCAGCATTTCTGGCGGCGAGACATCTTGGATGATCGTGCCGCGTTAATCAACGCAGTGCATGCCAACTCCGAAAAGGGCCGATCGACTGGATAAATATTTGCGCCATATATGAGAGAGTATTACTGGCAGCCCCGCTATAAAGTGGTGCTGCCAGTTTTTTTATCTCAGCGCCCCAACTGCCGGATCGATTGGAAAAGCTATGACACGAGCCGGTGAGGCGGCCCTAGCCTCAGTTGCATCGCTTGCTGCACAAAAGAAACTGAGATTTATTGAAATCCAGGGAAATTTTCTCTGAAAGCGGGTCCTCCATGCTTGGCACATAGCTTTCAACGATTATTCTTCCCAATTACCACATGATGGCAAAAATATATTTTCTCATGCCAATGCAACGCTTCATTTCCACAATTTATGGATTTAAATTCTTTATTTCCGATAATTGCGAAGGAAGTCAAATGCCATTGACTCTATACCTTCAGGGCGGTTCGCCAAGAGCCAAGTGACAAGAGACCAAGCAATATAGACCGCTGCGCCAACCACTATTCCAGTCAGCAAGCGCAACCCGTCGTCCCATGGCAACGCCTGTGACGGCAGCACCGCCCCGTACATCAACAGTGATCCGACCAGAGGCCGAGCAAAAGAGGCGAGCGCTGCCAAGAAGGGCAAACCGCACGCTTGGCGTCCAAGGGTCAAAATTACAGTCAAATTAACCAAAGCTCCAGCTATACGGGAAAATACCAGACCAATTAATCCCCAGACAGGCACCAAAAATATAGCGCAGAGCAGGAAGGTAGCGAACTCAATCCATACTGCGTGGCTCAGGGCTCTTGTATGCCCCCGCAATGTCAACAGAGTGGTAACTGGCCCTCCGATTACCTGAACAATGCCAAGTATCGAAAACGCAGCGACGAAAGGCACCGCCCCCGTCCACGCGGCTCCTAGGATCAGGTGGGTTGCCGAATCCGCAACGGCTGCAAGTCCAAATCCCATCGAGAAGGTCAGCGCCGCCACCACACGAAGTGTCTTAATCACTGCTGCGTTGATCTCATGTATTGAACCCTTCATCGAGGCCAGCACCGGAAGAAAGGATTTGAGTACCGCAGGACCCACCTCGCCAGTGGGCATCTGACCTAGATCTGCCCCGACGTTGTACAAACCAAAATCGCTGGCAGCTCCGATACGGGCAGCAACGAATTCGTCCCCTTTTCGAAGCACAAAACCCCCAACGTTCGCCACCATGAGCCATCCCGTAATGCGCCAGATCGCAACGATCTCGCTGGTATTCCAGCGCGGCCTATAGGGATGCATCAGATAACTGAGAACAAAGCCACTCAAGTATCCCGATGAAATTCCCACAACCAATGCGCGAAAATCCCTGAGCCAATAGCCCGCAGCTATTGTCATAAATACGCTGAAAGTCTTCGCGTACAACTGCAAACGAAACTCCAATGCAAAATCGAAGCGCTTTTGGGCCAAGGTAAGTCCAATATTGCCGAAGCCAGAAATTCCGACACAGACCGCAAACACATACAAGATAGTTGCAATGTGTTCGTCACGGAAATAGGCATTGGTCAGGGGCACTGTAAGCACCATGATCCCAGCCATAATCAGACCCTGTATACCTCTCAGTGTCCACGCCGACTCCACCTCGTCATTTGAAACTGTTTCTTTGCGCAGCAACGCTGTGGTGACACTGAAATCAAGCAAGGCTTGTAGAAGACCCACGACCAAAAAAGCCATGGCAACGACGCCATAGTCTGACGGCATAACCAGCCTGGCCATGACAACCGTATTGACGAAGCCAATGATTCGGGTGCTCCATCGAGTCGCCAAGGACCAAGCCGCACCCTTTATTAATGCCGACTTGGGATCCATGGAGGAAGAAGATTTCATACGAAATTTTTCACGGTCTCGCCAGGAGTTTTCTCAAAAAACATCGGATAGTTTTCTGGAATATCTCAGGCTTAAAAAGTGTGAGGACTGCAAGTTGGCCCGCACCTACCATGTAAGGTAGACCATTTTTTTCTTGCTGTCCCGACGTATGAAGCAAATCATTCACCTGAAGAGCAAAGTCATGTGGGCTGTCAGCCACCAAAAAATGCTCACCCGCTCTAAGCTGGGGTGCAAAGGCTCCGGCCACAAACGCTGATACCACGCAAGGCCTACCATGGCTCAGCGCCTCCAACACTTTGATATTTGTTCCACCTCCCGACTGAACGGGCACAACCACCACGGCGGACTTCGCGTAAACCTCTGCAAGGTCATCGATAAAACCGGGTGCATTCACGCCTGGCAAGAGGCTCCACCGCTGTCTCAGCGAGGCAGGCGCTGATCCAACGAGCAGCAAGGAGGCGTCTGGCGTGCACCGTCGCACTTCAGGCCACACCCTCCAGAGAAACCACTCAATTCCCTCAGCATTAGGCCCATACCACAAGGAGCCGACAAATAGCACTTGGTGGCTGACGGGCAACACATCGGATCTCGGTGAACCGGGAGCCGGCACCACATTGGGAAGCAGACAAACTTTCAAAGTTGACGAAGCAGTTACTTCAGCCAGATCCTTGGAAGAGCTCACGAAAGCCGCTGTAAACCGGCTGAGCTGGCGCCGCAGCAAAAAATGCCCGAGATATTTACGAGCTCGGTTATGCAGATGCTTCAATGTCAATATTTGACGACTGGAAAATCGAAACTTATAGTCGTCAAGATCAATTAGGGTTTTCGTAGAATTCGCCAAAGCCAGCTGTGATATTCCCCACAGATAGCGTCCGACAACCAAATCATAGGCGTCGATGGGAAAATTCAGCGCTTCAGACCATTTTTGCGACTCTAAAATCTTCGGTTCGAAACGATTCAAAACCCCATCTGCATTGCTCAGAACTGCTCGAACACAATGAACATCTTGTATTTTCAAGATTTGAATCTGATCACTTCCTCCAGGGCTCAGCCATAAGACATCGACATGGCCAAATTCCAATAGCGATTCCAACATCAGAGCACTTCTTTGCTCTGCGCCCGATTGCATTGAGAACGGCGAGACTGGAGTCACGAAAAGAATGCGGACCAAAGTATGCCTTACTAGTTCTGAGTTTTAGGCCATTGCGCCAGCAAGCGCACTTGTTCGGAATTAAGCACCTCTTCAGGCCCACTCTGCCAATACCATGCAAGTGCAGCCAGGGGATGCCAAAAGATCAACTGCTTCCAACCCTGTGGATCATCCCGCGCCCATGCGGTTATCAAACGCGCTGAGTTCTGAGGGAGGTCCTCGGGTTGGCACTTTAGAATCGTAAAAAAATACTTGACCGCCGCATTTTCCAAGCGACCTTTGGCTTGTCGCATTATCTGTTTTATCTTGGCATGCACATCAGAGACCACCCACCACCGCTTTTCATCGATATCCCAAGACGCTCCGCCTGCTACCACAATGCGTTCAGTGTCCCACGAGTAAGCGGCAGGATTAAAGCCAAAGCACAGAAAAGCGCCGACCAAAGAATCGACCCGGTACATTCCGATGGGGATACGTATCGTCCGGCGACGCATTTCATCGATCACTGAGCCGCGCAGAGAGCACAGATTTCCATGAAATCCGCCTGATTTCAGCATCTCATTCCTCAATCGGGAAGCTGTCCGTCCTACGGTTGGGACGCCACTCGCAGCCAACGTTGCCGGATTTTCTGCCAATGACACCTCCAGTTGATGGAGCGCGTTCGGGCGCAAACGGACATAACCATCAATAAAAAATACCAGGCCCTCTCCACACCATATTTTATGAATATACGTATTCCAAGCATTGGCCTTATCCCCAAGCGGCACACTCCAGACACGGCATGGAATTAGAGGATTTGGCCCAAAAACCTCATGGACTTCGTGAGCTAACTCACTTGCCAGTTGATCATTCCCGTTAACAAGCAAATCTAAACTGCAGGAGGAGGAGACACCGTTGGCCGATGTAAAGGCCGCCTCAATCGTACGGAGACACGTGCCAATCCTCTCACGCGAAATGAAAATAACTAAGGCGCTGTCGCTAAGCGAAGCCTTCATAGCGAACCGATCCCATATCATGCACATGCTCTTCACTCTGGAAAATAGAATTTAACACGAACAGCCAATGTTTGCGATCAGTGCACCGGCCTTCTATTGACAAGAGAGCGCAGTCATCGACACAAAAGACAAATACCTCTCTATACAATTACACACCGCGCAAACCATAATGACACTGCAATGCATTGTCAAAATAGGCCGATCAGTTTCTCGACCATGCGATCTCGCCGGATGAATTTAACCAACCAGCCGCTCTGCAAACATCTACTTGATGGAAATCCGCCAGAAAAACTGTCGCAGCGGAGATGGCAGTCTTGAAATCAAATACTTTATTTTTGTTTTCATATTCAATTCTTCAGAATGAATTTTATGAAAAATATGGATAACGCGATCGAATTGTTGCAATAAATAAGCAGCATCTAAACCGTCAATTCGCCTCCGAATAACGCTTTTTGAAACAATATCCCGATACACAGAGGCTCCCAAATGATTTTGAATAGAGTACTCTAAGACATCTGCCTCCCCCAGGCTCATATGAATGGGACTTCCAGAATCGTTATCTTTGTGCCTCCGAACTCGAATCAACGGGAGCGTGCATATAGCAACGTGCCCACAACTAATGGCCCGCAGGGTGAACTCCCAATCTTCAGCCCCCATTCCTCGAAAATCAGTGTTGTAGCCACCTATCGATTTAAAAAAAGTTTTCCGGACCATCATGCCACTCGTGAAAAGCGGCTGATATGAAATGGAACGGATATATAGATCTGGCAAGGAATAAGCGAAAGGCCCATCCCTCTCAGCGCCGGCCAAAAAATCAAAAGTGGCTAAAGCAAGCTTGTCTTTGTCGACGCGATCCTCGCTAAAATTTTGGAAATTGCAGTAAAGCACGTCATGCGCGGTATTTTTATACATCCAAGGAGCTAACGTTTGGACATATTCTGGTTCAAGGAGATCATCTGAATCGCACAGCACTACAAGCTCCGTTTTCGCATGATCAATTCCCAAATTGCGAGCGGCCTGCACGCCATTATTTTTCGTCGTAATTATCTTGATAAAATCAGAATACTGACCAAGAATTTGCAATGTATCATCGTTTGATCCGTCATCAACCACAATAATTTCAAAGAAAGGTTCACTTTGCTGCAACGCACTTTGAATTGTTTCACTGACCAGATGGGCTCTGTTGTATGTCGGCACTACCAAGGTAACGGCGCAATCATTCATTTGATTCCCAGTCGTTAAACGATCACCTATGATTTGCTACAACTTCTTTGCAAACGCTTAAGAATTTTTCCGCCATGCCCCTCGTATCATTCTCAAAGGCAAGTTTCAATCCATAAGCCGAAAATTGACGACTCAAATTTCGGTCAGACAAGATATTTATCACTGCCGAAGAAATATCAGAAGGGTCTTCTCCGTTAACCAAAAGGCCTGATTTTTGATGATGGACAGCTTCCACGGCCCCGCCTGAGTTTCCACCAACTACAGGTTTTCCGCATGCGTTTGCCTCTCTGAACACCAGACCGAATCCTTCCGTATCTCCGTCAGGCATGGTTCTATTTGGCATGACAAATACATCACATATTTGAAGATACTTCAAAAGTGTTTCATCGTCCACTGCACCGAGTAACCTCACGGACGCCGACAATTTGTTTTCTTGGATAGTTTTCTCCAAGGCATCGCGATAGGGCCCATCCCCTATAACTATATAAATAGCATTGGGAATTTTCTCCAGTATTTTTTGCATCGCGACGATAGTCATGTCCACACCTTTTCGCGGGACCAGCCTTCCCACGGTCACGATAATCTTTCTCCCCTGAAGTCCAAACCTTTGAATAAACGCCGCCATCGAAGCATTATCAAGAGGATAAAATCTATCGGTATCGACGCCATTAGCTATTAGAACAATCCTCTCACGCGGCAGCTTCATGGAATGAATCAGACGCTCGCCGGTAAAATTGCTAACACAAACGACTTTATCGGCCGAGCCGAGATAATATCCTCTCAAAGCACCATTTCTCCCAGCGGTGGCGGTGGTAACCTCTTCACCATGAACGTAAATAATGACACTGCATTTGTAGAATCGTTTAATGAATACCCCGATCCATCCACCTGAGACCAACTCTCCAATGCAGACAACATTGATACGGTGCCTTTTTATGATTCCATGAATAGTGCGAACTATACGGAAGTACAATGGCACGTCGTTACGCAGCATCCGATAGATAGAGACAAAACTATTTTTCGGCGGCGCCATGGTTACCGGACGCAGCAGGCTGATTCTTTCTACAGGATATCCTACGGATTTATCATGTTTGCTCCATCCCTCTACAACCGCATTGTCTAAATAGTTATTTTTGGCGGTCAAAACTCTTATCGACCCCTGCGGCATATGCTCGCAGATATCCTTGTACACCACCGCCGATCCGCCATGAATTGGTGGAAATATGCTTGCAATCAGAAGGCATTTGACATCAGGGATATCGATGCCATTTTTCGATTGCACCAATCTAGGTTTGCTCAGCGAATTTCTCCAAAACTGCCTGTCGATCGCAGCATCCGTTTTACCCCACGGAGAGAATCTTGGGATTTGATATAAATCAGACCCGGGCTTTGCCACTCCGAAACCAGTGGTGAACGCTGCAGCAAATCCGCAATGGCGCACCATATCCACATGGCGCGCATCAAAGTCCCGATTTGGTTTACCATTTGGGTAAGCAAAATAGCGAATCGGCGCACAAATTAAGTTTTCCAGAACCTCCTTGCTGCCTCCGATTTCATTTTTCGCTTCAGTGTCCGTACATTTATTGAGAATCGGGTGATTAATCGTATGCGCCCCGACGTCGAATCCTTGAGCGTGTATATCTTTTATCGCAGCAGAGTCAAAGCCTTTATTCACTTCAGCCGCAGATTCCGCTTGGGCTTCTAGAAGTTCAATAGCAGCATCGCGCTCTTGTAAAGATACATACTTAAGTCGGCTAATTAAAACCCCGGCCAAATCGAGGCGGCTTTGAAAGCTGTTCAACTGAGCACGCTCTGGGAATCCGGCAGGTAGTTGGACGTTGTAGCGTGGTAAGACTTTGACGGCCGCAAGAATTCGCTCATGCCACATGGGACGTCCCTCTAGCTGCCCAGTCGTGACAAAAAAGGTAGCGTGAAGGTTTCTTGATTTTAGTATGGGTATTGCCACGTCCAGCCATTCTTTGTATCCGTCATCGAATGTAACAGCAAGCGCCCGCTTGGGCAGGACGCCCTTTTGGAGAATACGCACGGCATCTGAAAGTGGAATAACGTTGAAGTGAGCCTCCACAAAATCCAAGATTTTGCTAAATCTTTCGACATCCATTTCTAGAGGAGTATATGGATCTATGATTCTTGGAACTTTATGGAACAACAAGGTCGAGAGACCGCCGCCCATCCCACCGATACTGGTCAAAGAAAGTGCTGGCCTTAACATCTATCTCACCTCTCGATTTTTGAAAATTAGAGCGAATGGACCTTCAACGCGACCTATTTAAGTCAATCTTTAGCAAATCCATTTACTTCGCTTATATTAACATTCATCTGTTTTTCGCGACAGCCGAAATGCCACATACAAAAACAAAAGACATGTAAAAAAAATAGAGAAATTATCTATCATAAACTGCTCTTTTCAAAAATTGTCGTCTAAGAAAAATTCGAGCGGGCTCCTCCACATATCTAAACAGAATTATGGAAGCACTCATACACGCGACTATATATACAAGAAAATGGCTAAACTCTATAGAATCGCTCAAAAATTTAACCCAGTCCTTGATAAAATAATGAACCAAGTAGGTGCTGTAAGAAATCACTCCTGCGTAGTGAACCACTGAAGAAGAAAGAAATCGTGAAAACACATAATCCTCTTGCGACAATATGTATATTAAAAATGCGAAAGCACATGGCACAAAGAAATAATTAGGCAGCTTCAAAAGCACTAATAGAACAATCACACAAACCACTAGCACTACTCCAAGAGAGTTTAATATCTTACTATGTGAATTTTCAGGAAAGCCTGTCCTACAAAGAGCGCCAAGGCAAAGCCCCATCCAGAACTCAAGCACACATCGGACAACGCCCAAGGTTGGAATTGACTCACCAATTGACGTCTTGCCACACACTGCAAATACGAAGGCTACCCCAACTGCTCCGCACATTATTGCGACTAGAAGTGCGACTTGGTTTTTTGTAAACCTTGGAACAGCCATCGTGATTAGTAGAGGGCATATCAAATAAGCAGCGAATTCCGCACTGATAGACCATGCAGGAATGTTCCACTGCAAATCGTTAAAGCCCCCCCAGTTTTGCATCAAAAAAATAGACGCAAAAAAATAATCCCATTCATAGCGTCCTAATTCACCTCCTGATTTTGAAAACAACCATAGCGCCAACGGGTTTAGCAGATAAAACCCCACCATAAATATATACAAGGGATAGATGCGAATCAATCGGTTTACCCAAAATCTCCATACTGGACGCCATTTCATCTCACGCAGGGAATCCGCATAAGCAAGATAGAGGACATAACCACTCAGAATAAAAAACAGATCCACAGCTAAATACCCTTGCTTAACGACCTCATACATCCAAGCGGGGAGCACTCTCTCTAACGGCTCAGAAAAATGATAAATCACTACCCACCAAGCAGCTATACCTCTTAATCCGGTCAATGCAGGCACATACCTAAATTCATGTGCGCGCATATTTAACTTCCATATTTTTATAAGAAGCTGACAACGCCGCCAGATAGTAGAAATATGACTGAAAAACCACGCCGATGAACATGCCCCCGACAAGAAATACTAGGGTTGAAATAAGCAGGTACCTTCCAGCATCATTCAGCCAGTACTCTCCGGTCAAGCTAAGCATTTTTTTGTGACGTATAAATGCCATTAGAGTGCATGCAGCCAACGCCACAAACATTAAGAAGCCTAGGATCCCACCTTCGCCGAGCACTTCAAAATAAATGCTATGGAATGCTTTGCCAGCCACGTGAAGAAAAGAACCGTCAGACAATTCCATTGAGTATGTGTTTGTGCGATACATCTCAAAGCTCCCGCCCCAGGGGTGGTTCGCCACATATTCCATTACCCACTTCCAGACAGCGATTCTCCCCATAGCGGAAGCTTCGCTATCGTTGCTAATACTGGACATACGTTCTAGCCAGTCGGCGCCGATAAAAGGGTAAGCAACCGCAGCCAAAATAAATATTAATACAATGCTGGCAATTCTCCGATTACCATAGTAAACCAAACATACCGCAAGCAAAACCAAGCAAACCAAAGCGGTTCGAGCATATGTTCCAATGGCAGTTAGCAACAGAAAAATAATGAATGTCACCAGCATCCATTTGACTAAACGAAGTTGAGGTAGCAACGTCTGGTGGAGATACAAATATAGTGCCATGGGAATCAGGCTAACAGAAAACATGGCCAGTGTGCTACCCTCTCCATAACCGCTATTGCCAGCCACTAAGCCAAGAGGCATGCCGTACCCTCCGCCCGACAAAACAACCTTTATCCCGAACGGAATACAGTGCGCCATGCCGGAGATGAGAATAGTCCAGATAAATGCTTCGAAATCTTGACGACTCCGAATAAAGTGCGGAATAATTACGGTAAAGGCAATACTCTTGATCGCCCAATCCCACTTTATATACGCCGCCTCAGGAACAACTGCCCACAAGAGTGTCAACGTCATCCAAATGGCGAGAAGCCCTGCGATAATTGATTGCGCACGCCAACGAATGTAGTCGGTTTTTTTTAGGTTTATAAATCCCCAGAAGGCAAACACTGCTAGGATGAGCGATATAGGTATTGACTTGATAACTGAATATGCCACGTGCTGAGGGGTAAATATGCTTGCCCAGACGTAAGCCAAAACGAGCAAAAAGTGTGTTCTGATGCCCCACAAGAGTAGGAGCAAAATAACGCCTAGAAGGAATATTCCGCGCATAACAATTTTAGATGTGAGAACACAAATTAGGCGAATATTCAATATCTTATGAAGAACTCAATTTTCCTGATAGGTGATATTTATTTAGGCACTGCCGTCGAGAAGTTTTTCATATATGCCTTTATCTTGCAGTCTCAACATATTGTTAGACCTGCCAGCACCAGCGCCTGCTCCGATATGCGCTCTTGGCTATTACATGAACACTGTTCAGACCTTGGCATCGACGACCTTTCGGAACAATTGCAGTTGCCCTTGCGTCGTTGCTTCCCATGAGAAAGTCTGTGCATGGGATCTGGTTTCCTCTCGCGTGGGCAATTGAATATGCAGATCTACCCAAGCCGCAGCCAATGCCGATGCATCGCGGCTAGCCATGAGCAAACCTGCCGCGGGAGTATTTACCACCTCGGGCGTGCCCCAGATATTGGTCGCGACTACCGGTGTGCCGCATGCCATAGCTTCCAGCAGCACGTTGGCCCAGCCCTCTCGGCTGCTGCATAGCGCCAGCACATTGGCCGCGCTGTACCACCACTTCATATCGGCCTGGGACACCACACCGGCCCAGTGCACACGCTCGGCTAAGCCAAGGCGCGTGGCCAAGGCTTTTAGAGCACCCTCTTCGGGACCAACTCCGGCGATCAGCAGCGTCACCTCTGGCAAATTCGACAGGGCTTCAATGGCGATGTGGTGGCCCTTGCGCTCGATCAAGTGACCCACGGACAGCAGGTAGCGTCCATCCGGTAGTAGACCCAAACGTTTGCGAGCCTCAACTTGGTCTTCAGGCACAAAGCGCTCCAAATCCACCCCGTTACGTAGCGTATTAAGTTTGGACCGGTCTGCTCCCAAGTCACCTAGGGTATTCATGAGTGCTTGACAAACGCCAACAGAGGCGCTGGCTCGGGCTGCGGTTTCCAGGATCAGCTTACGCGGGAAGGAGTACTGGGGAATCAGGTTGAGGTCCGTACCCCGCGCTGTGACAACAAAAGGCTTGCCCAGCCATTTCGCAAGGAGGCCGGCGGCCACGCCGTCGGGGTAGTAATAGTGGGCATCGATCAGATCGAAGTCGAAGCCCTTGCGCTGAAGCCGGCGAATGGTCTGCACAGCCCCCAATGCCATTGCATATGGCGCCATGTTCATACCTGCCTTAGGCAGCAGCAGATACCGTGGATGGTGTACTTCTATTCCGTTGCGGCACTCGAAAGACGGTGTAGCCTTGAACTGCGCGTATTCGCCAAAGCGCTGAGCCTTGAACGGAAACCAGGGCACTGGCGCGACCACCTGAGCCTGTACTTGTCCGGTCTTGAGCAGTTCGCGCAAGCGCGTTTCCACAAAAATGCCATGGATGGGGCGCGCCGAGCTGGGGTACAGCGAGGAAAACAGCAAGACTTTCATGTGTCAGCGCCTATCAGGGCAGCCACTCGGCGTGCATTGCCCACCCAGGTCAGGTCGAGGCGGTCGATGGTGTCGGCAGCACCCCGGCCCAGGCGTTGCCGCAGCGGTACGTCGGTGCATAAGCGACTAAGTGCGCTCTCCAGGGCGCCCGGCCGGGCTTGTTCAAACATCAGCGCATTGACGCCATCGGTCAGAAGCTCCAGCAGATTTGGCGTGGCTGGGGCGACCACGGCCTTGCCTAACACCAGATATTCCATGAGCTTCAGAGGAGAAGCGTAGGGCGTTACGGCCGGCTGCAACGCTATATCGAACGCAGCCACATGGGCAGGCACCTGGCTGCGGTCGATCACACCGGTAAAGGTCACACGCTCGGCGAGGCCCATCCGCTTTGCCCGCGCCTCCAATGTGCCGCGCACCGGGCCGTCCCCTACCACAAGCAGATGCGTCTCTTGCGGTGCCTGGGGTGTCGCCATCCATTCGATGACGCGGTCCACGCCATGCCAGTCGCGCACGAAGCCGGTAAAGCCCAGAACTGTTCTTCCCTGCAGGCCAAGGCGCATCTTGGCCTCATCAGGTGTGGGTGCGTCGGCGAAATGTGCGCGGTTGATGCCATTGGGAATGACGTGGATACATCCGCTTGGCACACCGTACGTGCGCACATGGTCGGCCAGCACTTCAGTGACAGGCAATACGGTGTCAGCGCCGCGCCATGCCACGCCCTCTGCCCAGCGAGCAGCTCGCTGCAGAGCAAGCCCTCCGCTGTGCTGTGAACGTTCCAGCACCAGGGGGGAGTTCACCTCCAATAGCAGTGGAATACCCAAACGTTTCTTGACCATGAAGCCTGCGAGCAGGAACAGGTTGTATCGCTCGTAAATCACGTCAGGGCGAAATTCGCGTGCAGCTGTCATGAGCTTGCGATAGGCCACTATGTTGTAGCCCAACTCCATCAACTCATACGCCGCCTTTGGCAGCAGTGCCTTCAGACGATGCACCCATCCCATGTCGGCTCCCATGTGCCCCTCCTGCGCCGACGCATCGGGGTTGGCCCTTGGTGCTCCTGGTGCCACCACAAGCACTTCGTGCCCCGCGCTGCGCAGGGCGTGGACCATTTCTTCGATGTGGACGGCTTGGCCATCTTTCGAAGCGGTGCGGTGGTGGTAGAGAACTCTCATGGCTGTGCGGAATAGCCGGACGCGCTGTGCAACTGCTCACGAAGCTGTTGCCCGGAAAACAGCCGTTCGTAGGAACGCACCATTGCATCAATGCCAAATTTTTTCACTGCCTGTTTACGCGCTGCTTGTGCAAAAAGGCGGGCTCTCGCCGCATCGGTGTACAAGCTCCACAGGGCTTTCGCCATCGCTTCGGCATCGTCAGGGGGAACAAGCAGCCCTGTGATGCCTTCTTCCACCACATCGGGCGTGCCCCCCACGCAGGTGGCCACCACGGGCAGGCCACTGGCCATAGCTTCCTGCAGCGTGCACGAAGTGCCCTCCGCCTGGGAGGGAAGCACAAAACAACTCAGCATGCGCAAGATGTCGGCTACGTCATCGCGAGCGCCCGCGAGCCAAGCCAGAGGTCGCACATTCGCTGCAGTGATCGTCGCCTCCACTTCGGCCTGCAATGGACCTGCGCCCACGATGACCAGGCGCATATGTGGCGCCGCCTCTGGGTGAGTTTCTATCAATCTCACGAAAGCGCGGGCCAGCAATGGCTGGTTTTTGACCGCTTGCAAGCGACCCACGGTGCCAATCATCCAGTGTTGGCCCGGTACGAAAGGACAGCCAGGCACGGCAACCTTTGTCTCACTCGCGGGCGCAAACATGTGGGTGTCCACGCCATTGGCAATCAGGCTATAGCGGCGCGCTGGCACACCGATGGCATGCGCCAAGTAGGCGCCGAGGTCTTTGGACACCGCCACATAGTGGCTAACGAAGGGCTTGTAGAGTTTGCGCAGACGCTGATAGCGGGGGTTCGTTCCGTGGAGATCGTGCGCATCCCAGCCATGCTCGGCGTGTATGCGCAGAGGCACCTTGGCCAGCCAGGCCAGGGGGACAATTTCCAGCGCGGCGAGGTTGCAGGTGTGCACGACATCGGGCTGGATCTCACGCAGCAAGCGGTAGATGCCCAGGTACAGTGGTACGGCATGGCCCGGCGGCTTATGCAATTCGATAAATCGCACGCCAGGCTGGGTGATGCGATGCTTGAAATCGCTGATGGTGGTGAGGGACAGCACCACGTGTTCAAACCGGTCAGCAGGCAGGCGATTGATGAGCTGCACGATGACGTTTTCCAGCCCCCCTACGTTGAAGCTGTACACCACATGAACGATGCGCCAGCGGCGCTGCGTGTTGCTCATGTCGTGAACACATTGGTTGCGGCTGTGGAGGCAACAGGCCGTACAGGCTCCTGTGCTTGGCGCAGGAAAGCATCGAACATGATCAGCATCCACAGGGCCGTCGAATGGTCGTGATGCCCGCCCAGGTGCTGATCGATGAGCATCTGCAGCGTATCGGCGTTGAAGTAGCCCGAAGCCAACATGCGCTCGCTCAACACCGACTCACGCATGCGCTGGGCCAGCGGCCCGCGCAGCCAGCTGGCCAACGGCACTGAAAACCCCATCTTCGGCCGGTACAGCACGTCGTGCGGCAGCAACGGCTCGAACGCTTTCTTGAACACGTATTTGCCCTCGCCGTCCCGGATCTTCAGATCACTGGGCAACGTGGCGAGCCATTCGACGAGTTGGTGGTCCATCAGCGGCTCGCGCACTTCGAGCGAATGCGCCATGCTGGCACGGTCCACCTTGGTATTGATGTCTCCGACCAGCCAGGTTTTGTAGTCCAAGTACTGGATGAGGGCCAGCGGATCGTCCGTCTGAGCGGCGGCCGCGTGCTGACGGAACACATTCAGCACGCTGTAACCGCCCAGGCTGCGCTGGAATGCCGGTGAAAACAGCTGCTGGCGCTGGCCGGCCCGCAGATGCGACATGCTGTGGTGGTAGGCCTGCACCGGGTCCATCGCCATCGCCTGGAAGGTGGTCTTGGCGCGAAACATGCGCGGCGCCCAGTCGGCTTTGGGGTACACCTGGCCCAGCGCGCCAAACAGCGGTCGGCGCAGACCGTGTGGCAGGCAGTCACGCACCCGCTCTTCTCCCAAATGCATGCGGTAGCGCCGGTAACCGCCCAGGCTCTCGTCGCCGCCATCGCCCGACAGCGCCACCGTGACGTGTTTGCGCGCCATCTGGCAGACGCGGTAGGTGGGGATGGCCGAGCTGTCGGCAAAAGGCTCGTCGTAGAGCCTAGCCAAGGTATCGATGAGGTCAAAGTCATCGCCATTGACGACTTCGATCCGGTGATCGGTGCGGTACCGGTCCGCTACCTGCTGGGCAAAGGCCGATTCGTTGAAGCGGGGATCGTCGAAGCCGATGGAGCAGGTGTGCACCGGCGTGCTCGACAGGTCCGCCATGGTGGCCACCACGGCACTGGAATCCACACCGCCCGAGAGAAACGCGCCCAGCGGCACATCGGCGATCATGCGCAGCCGCACCGAGTCGCGCACGCGTTCGCGCAGCTCGGCTTCCGCGTCGCGCGGAGTGATGGCGTTGTCGTTGGAAAAGCGCACATCCCAATAGGGCTGTGGCGCCGGCCGAGCCAGTGCACCGCGGCGCAGCGTGAGGGCATGGGCCGCCGGCAGCTTGTAAGCGTGCCGATAGATGCAGCGTGGGTCGGGCACATAGCCCAACGAGAAATACTCTTCTACTGCGAGCGGATCGATGTCGCGCACGAAGCCCGGGTGGGCCGTGAGCACCTTGAGCTCCGAGCCGAAAATGAAGCTGCCGTCGGGCAACCAGGCGTAGTGCATGGGCTTGACGCCCATGCGGTCGCGCGCCAGGAACAGGGTCTGCTGGTTGCTGTCCCACAGGGCGAAAGCAAACATACCGCGCAGCCGATGCAGGCAGGCCTCGCCCCAGGCTTGCCAGGCGTGCACGATCACTTCGGTGTCGCTGCGTGTTCTGAAGTGGTAGCCCAGGGCTTTGAGTTCGGGTACCAGTTCGAGGTAGTTGTAGATCTCGCCGTTGAAGACGATGCCCACGGTGCCGTCTGCATTGAACAAAGGCTGCTTGCCTGTGGCCAGGTCGATCACCGACAGACGCCGATGGCCCAGGGCCAGGCCGGGCTCCAGATGCACATCGTCCTCGTCGGGCCCGCGATGGGCTTGCACATCGTTGATGCGTGCAATCAGGTCGCGCGAGAAAGCGCGCGTGCCCTGGGTATCGAAAAGACCGGAGATGCCGCACATGGTCAGTCGCGCCCCCGTGTCTGCCGCAGCGCTGCCGCCAGCGCATCGCCTTGGCTGTCCAGGTAGGCCTGCAGGCGCGCCGACGCGTCGACCTCAGATTCCTTGTCTCTCAACAACGGCGTGTACACCACGATATTGGCCCCGTCATCGCCCCAGCCGCTGATGCGGCCCAGCGCGCCCTGGATCTTGCCCGTGTAGTCGCTGGCAGTGAACGCTCCGTGCACCCAGTAGAAGCGCCAGGCCAACAGGCGCTCGCCTGCGCCGGCCACACCGGGCGCATGCTCGCGAAGCACGGCGCTATCCACGCGCAGGGGCTGGCCTTGCAGCCGCGCATCGGCACTCCCACCAGCCACACGCGCCCACACCGGGTCTTCGCTCTTCACCAGCACATTCCCCGAACTGACCAGCTTGCGCTGGTAATTTTGCTGCCGGTAGTAGCTGACATGCAGGCCCAGCGGTGGGTTCTGCCCGTCAGCCAAGCCCAGGTCCAGCGTGGCAGAGGCATGCTCAAAAGCAGGCCGCCAGGTGCTGGGGGGCTCGGCTGTCGAATGCCAGGGCGCCACGATGACCGGCGCGGCCACGCGCACAGGCTGTGTCTGGGTGCGCAAATCCAATGCCGCCAGCACCCCATGCGGCGCCAGAACCAGAAAAAAAGTGAGCAACAAAGCAGATATGGAATTGCGCTGCAGGCCGATTTCACTGGAATACGCTTTCGAGACGGTGGCCTTGGAAAAAGGCGGTTCGGGGTCGGTCCAACGCGACCCAATGACAAACATCACACCGATGACAATGCCGAAAAACAGCCATCCGTAAATGAGGTGGTCCACCCCGGTGGCAAGGGTGTTTCCCGACAGGTGCCCCAACAGGACGATGAGGTACGCGCGCACCCAGTTGGCCAACAGCGGCACGACGATGGCTACGCCAACAAACACAATGCGCTTTCGCGTGCTTTGGTAGCTGAGATAGGCAAACAGACACCCCACGGTGATGGACGCGATCAAGTAGCGGATGCCGCTGCAGGCCTCGACCACCGACCAGTTCCCGGACGGAATGACAAATTGCAGTCCCTCCTGGTACACCGGGATGCCCGTCGCACGCAGGGCGAGCACCGTGAAGGTGGCCGTCCAATCCATGAGACGTGGCAGCATGAAGTCGCCAATCGGTACGGCAAAAAACAGGAAACCCAGAGGAAACGCGAGCACCTTGGCCACCTGCCAGCCGAGCACTGCAGGCACCGCCAAGACGACCAGCGCCGTCAAGGCCAGCTGCGTGGCTGCATTCACTGCCACCAGGTCGCCTGCCAGCCACAGCGCGGCCGCGCCCGCCATGAGCAGCCAGGCCAAATGCCCCGGCCTGGGGACCATGGGTGCCAGAACGGCGCGCTGCCGCCATGCCAGCCACAGGGAAATGAAGGGCACGACGAAACCGTGGGCGTAGGTGTCCGAACGCGCCCAGATCATCGCCATGCCCCAAGCCGAATGCCAGTAGGCCGCCAGGATCAGAACCTGCAGCAGCAGCAGGATGCCCAGGGGTCTGCGCCAATGGGGGAGTATCCGAATACGGTGGTTCATGGTCTTCTCATCCGTGGACAGCCCAAGGCCCTTGCCCCAAGGGCGCGTCGATGCGCTCCATGTGGGCACACCAACTGAAGCGCTCCAGCACATGCCGGCGTGCCGCGAGGCCCATCGCACTGCCTTGCGCCGGCGTGTCCAGCAGCGCTTGCAGGGCGTGCTCGAAAGCCTCCGGGGTATCGGCACGCAGCACCCCCTGCGCGGCGCCCGCACCGATGGCGTCGGCACAACCAGGCACCGTCACCACCGGCTGCCCCATGGCCATCGCTTCGAGGATCTTGTTCTGGATGCCGCGCGCCACGCGCAACGGAGCCACCACCGCAGCGGCATGCTGCAGGTAAGGCCGCACGTCGGGCACGGAGCCGGTGACCGTGACCGCCGCACCGGCGAGCGCACGCACTTGCGGGGGTGGATTGCGTCCCACCACGTAAAAATGCACGCGCGGCCAGCGCGCCACCAGGCGCGGCAGCACATGGGTGGAAAACCATGCGGCGGCGTCGATGTTGGGCCAGTAGTCCATCGCACCGGTAAAGACCACGGGCTGGCCGTTGGCAGGATAAGGGCTGGGCCGGGTGGGATCGGACGCAAAAAAATCGGCGTCTACACCGTTGGACATCACCTGCACGGCCGCAGCGCATTCAGGTGCAAGGCGCAAAAACAGGTCGACTTCGTTGGCCGTGACAAAAAAAGACCGGTGCGCCTGCGCCGCCACGGCACGCTCATAGGCCAGCAGCGTGCGGCCTTCACGCCGGTACAGCCAGGACATCGGCCACGGGTGGAGGGCTGCGTACTGATCCCACTTGGCCGAGTCGACGTCCACAAAGTCCACCAACATGGGCACAGCCGGCGCCAATGCCTGGGCATAGGGCGCCATGGCCGATGAAAAGACCACACTGGCCTGCAGTTCATGCCGGGCTGCAATGCTGCCCACCCAGGCGTGCAAACGGGCGCGGCGGTAATAGGCCAGCGTGAGGGGCTCGCCGTGCGCCAAGGCCGCCAAGCTGCGCAATTTGGCCGCGTGCGGCCGCAGTCGCTCGACATGCAGATCGGGGCACAGGGCGCGCAGTGCGGGCAGGTGTTGCTCGTCCTCCGGATCGTCGATGAACGTGCCCAGAAAAACCCGGTGTGATTTGAGCAGGTGGCGCAGCAGATGGTAGGAGCGCACCTTGTCGCCCTTGTTGGGCGGGTACGGCAACCTGTGCACCAGATAGAGGATGTTGCCCATGGCGGTCAGCCGAGATGGCGCACGATCTTGGGTCCCAGCCAATTGGCCAGCCCAATGGGCATGCGCCGCCACGCCGAGATCAGCACCCGGTACTTGGCGTTCGCGGGGTTGTTCTGCGGCACACTGTCGCGCTTGTAGAGGCGGTACTCGTAGTGCAGCGGCGTCGGCTCGAAGCCCCAGTTCTTCTTGAACGCGAACGAGCCGGTGCCTTTCTTGCTGCGGCCAAAGTCAAACACCTTGATGCCGCGTGCACACGCCCGGCGCATGAGCTCCCAGTACTTGAAGTCGTTGGCGGCCAAGTCGCGAGCCGCCCCCTCGTCGCCCGCGTAGTAGGGCAGCACCTCGTCGCGAAAATAGAAGCTCAAGACGCTGCTGATGGGCTGGCCATCGGGCGCACAGACAGTGAGCACCTCGCAGTCCGGCCCGAAGACACGGAGCAGTGCATTGAAATAGCACTTGGGCAGGGCTGGCGTGCCATGGCGGTGCACGTTGTCGGCATAGAGCCCAAAGAAACGGTCTGCCGTCGGCGTCAATGTGCGACGTGAGCCCGTTCTTGATGCCCTTGCGCACCATGGCACGCTGCTTGCGCGGGATGGCAAGCAGGTTGTCCTCTTCCGTGGGCGCAATGGGCCTGCGGAACGTCACATAAAGGTCTTGCAAAGCCCAGTCGGCATGGCGGCGCTGCAGGTTGCGCAGTTCCAGGTGCTCCACGCCCAAGCGCTGGGCCAAATGTTCCGCTTCGCGCTCGAGTGCGGCGGCGGCATGCGCGTCCAGCGCCGCGACGCCCCCGTACACCGAGAACGGCAGGCCGACAAGCGCGTTGCCGAACAGTCGACTGTGGACGTGTGCGAGCGGCAGCACCCCCCGTACGCGTCCCTGTGCTTCGGCATAGAGGAAATAGGTGTCGTGCCTGAACACGTCGCGGATCAGCGCCTGCCAGCCCGCACGGTGAAAGAACGTAGCCTGCGGGCAGGCGAACACAAACGCATCCCAGAGAGCGGCCTCAGCCGCATCTTGGCGGTCCAGCGAGCGGACCGTCAGGGCGGTGCCGGCGTCAGGCAAGGGACACCTCGCGCACGCGCTCGGACAGGAAGATGTGGTCCATGCGGCCCCAGCGAAAATCCCGCAGCAGCTGGTTCAGCCGCTTTTCCATGCGGCCGATGTTCACGTAGTGCCTGAAGTGCGTCTTGAAACCGATGCCGCGCACCCTCGGCTGGTCCACATCAATCTCCCAAGGATGGAAATAAAACACGGCGGGCAAGCGGTCTTGGCGGTGGACCTGGCGCAGCATCCAGCGCGACAGCGGGTACGGAAAGAGGCGGAAGTATCCGCCGCCACTCGAGGGCAGGTTGCGCTTGAACATGCGCAGTGTGGTGGGAGGCACCTCGATCAGACCCTCCCGGACCTGGTGGGCAAACCGCGGCGCATCCGGCATGCCATAGTGGTCGTGCCGGATGGGGTAAATGCTCGAGCTGTAGCGGTGACCGACACGCTCCAGCGCGTCGAGTGCCCACAGGTTGCCCGCACCGATGGAAAAACTGGGAGCGCGGTAGCCCTGCACCGGCACGCCAGCGATGTCCTCGAGCAGGGACTTGGCGCGTTGGATATCTTGGAAAAAAGCGTTTGCACAGAGGTCGCTCACCCGTTCGTGGCCGTAGCCATGGCTGGCGAGTTCGTGCCCCTCGTCCACAATGCGGCGCACGAGCTTCGGATAACGCTCTGCAATCCAGCCCAGGGTAAAGAACGTGGCGTGGGTGCCGCAGCCGTCCAGCAAAGCCAGGATACGGTCCACGTTGCGCTCCACGCGGCATTCGCGCGTGTCCCATTCGCTGCGCTCAATAAAAGGCGCAAACGCGGACACTTGGAAGTAATCCTCGACATCGATGGTCAGCGCGTTGGTGATGGGAAGCGTGCTGCACATGGTCGTATGTCCCGCAGTTAGCTGGTGGCGCTGCCTGGGCTCGGGCGCCGCACAGTGGCCACCAACTTTTGCAGATGCACCAGGATTTCCAGGTTCACGCGCTCTTGGCGCAGCACGCTGTGCTCAATGCGCAGCAGGCGCGCGCTCAGTTGCTCGGCCGCAATGTGCGCCAAATGGTGGTCCATGGAATCGGCGAGCGCATCGTCCAGGTCCAAATCCAGCGCCACAGGTTCTGCGTTGCCCGCGGGGCCATCGGAGTGCGTGTCTGCGGCGCGTTGCACTGCAGCGTGGTGCGCTCCTTCCCTTGGCTCTGCAGGCGGCATGTGCATTTCCGCCTGCAACTCGTGGACGATCTCATTGACCAGCTCAAGGTCGATATGGGTTCGGTCGCTCAGAAACCCCTGCAAAAGGACGCGGTCGCACAGGTTGTTGATGCGCCGCGGAATGCCGCCCGTGTGGCAGTGGACGCTGTCGAAAATGTCTGCGTCGAAACTGGGCTTGTCGGTTGCGCCAGCGCACTTGAGGCGGTGCAGGATGTACTCCCGCGTTTCGTTGGCATCGAGGGGCCCCAGATGGCATGCGGCGGTCACGCGCTGGCGCAGCTGCACCATGCCAGGGCTTTGCAGGATTTGGCGGAACTCTGGCTGTCCGACCAGGAAGGTCTGCAGCAACGCATCGCGGTCGTTCTGGAAGTTGGAGAGCATGCGCAGTTCTTCCACGGCCTGTGGCTGCAGGTTCTGGGCTTCGTCAACGATCAGCAGGCAGCGCTTGCCTTGCAAGGTCTGGGTGACAAAAAAGGCTTCCAGTGCCAGCAGCAAAGCGCTTTTGGAGACCCCGTGCACGGGAACCCCAAAGGCAGCGCCCACCAGGCGCAGCGTGTCTTCAGCACCCAGTTGCGTGCTCACCAGATGGGCCGCCACGATGCTGTCTGGATCCAGGCTGTCGAGCAGGCCACGCACGATCGTGGTCTTGCCGGCTCCGACTTCACCCGTGATGACGATGAAGCCTTCGCAGCGCATCACGCCGTACTCCAGGTAGGCGCGCGCGCGCTGGTGCTGCTTGCTGCTGAAGTAGAAGCCCGGATCGGGAGTGAGCTGGAACGGCTTGCTTTTCAAGCCATAGAACGCTTCGTACATGGATCAGAACCGGTGCGTGATGGTCCCGACTACGGCCGATTCGCGATAAGGGCTGGCGGGGCCATCGGACACAATGCGGCGCACCTGGACGCCCCCGCTGGTGCGCGGCGCCAGCAAGGTGTTCAGGCCGACTGTGAGCGAACGCACACGCGTTTCCAGGCCAGCGACCGTACCGATGCTTTGCTGCTCGACCCAGTTTGCATTGAGCGAAGTGTTGGGTGTGAGACGGTGTGCCAGCCAAAGGCTCCAGCCGCGCTGCCGAATGCGCGTGTTGGAGTCGAAATCGTCGCCCAAGGCACGCGCAATGGTGTCCAGGCGCCGGTTGTCTGACCGCGTCGCTGCCACGGTCAGCAGGCTGCGCTGGCCCAGCAAGGCCACCGAGAGCTGCTGGGCGCGCTGCAACGTGCTCGAAGACCGCAAAAAATCAGGGAACACTTGGAGGTTGGCCGGCAAACCCAGGCGTTCGATTTCTGCCAGAACGAACTGGGTGCGCCGGATCGGGTCGGGCTCCTGTCGAGCGTAAACCGCGTTGAGCAGGTCGAACAGCGATCCCAGAGACGCCGACTGTGCGTTCTGCCCGGTGGAAATGCCCTGGCTGTCGGTGTAGCGCCAGACGGTGCGCCCGGTGCGGTGCTCCAGTGCCACGTTGTGGGCAGACCCAAAATACCTTTTTTCGCGATCGAAAGACAGGCGCGTACGCTCGGACGGTTGCCAAACGGCGCCCACGCCCACAATGCTGTTGGACTCGCGGACCGGCGAGAGCTGGTTGGTGGACTCGGTACCTACCACGCCGGACACGGCCACTTGCGGCGAGATGGTGTACACGAGGCGCCCACGCAGCGTGGCAGTATCGATGTTGCGGCCCAGGGAATAGTCAACGGTCTGCTGGCTGGCATTCACGGACCATCCGAGCAGTTGGCCGCTTCTGCTGTTGCCCAGGCGCAAAAGCCAGTCCTGGGTCTGGATGTTGGAACGACTTGCGGTATCGCTGCGGGTGTCTTGAACGCTGTAGCGCGCTTCATAGTCCGCGACAGAGCCGAGGTGGCCACGCAGGTACGGAGAGACGCGGAAACTCGAGCTCTGCGTGGCATTCGGGTTCGCCGGAGAGCCGCCCACTGGAGCGCCGAATGCCGATATGGGCTGCGATGCGACGACGCCCGACACATCCACAAAGGCGCGTTGCTCCAACGCCTCGATGACAGCGTTTGCGTTCAGGTTGTGCAATACATGGTCAGAGCCGGTTCCCCGCGCGTAATGGATGCCACGGAGCGAATAATCAAAAAACCCTCTGATGCGGGCCGTGTTGCTGACCAGGCGAAAGCCTGGAATCACCTCCGTCACCTGGTCACTGACGGGGGCGGCTTCGAGCCGGGCATTGCTGGTCACCGTGTGCTGTAAGGAGATACGCGGCTCCATCCAGATACTGGGCTGGCGCGGCTCGGTGGACACCTCCGTTTGTTGTGCAGCGGCAGGGCAGATAACCAGTGCCGGCGCAGTGGCGAGCAGCAACCAGGCACAACGGGCAAACGGTAATTTTGCGACGCGGCGATACGTTGGCTTCACTCGGACTCTCCTGTGTGCATCATGCCGCGGCAGCGGCCGACCGCACCCTGCTGTCCATGTGCTCATAGCCATAACCATGGCCATACCTGTACGCCCCCACGCCACGGCTGCGCGCCTGGTTGAGCACCATGAGCCTGATGGGGCAGGCCTCGATGGTGGACAGCGCATGCTGAACCTGGGATTGCAGCGTCTTTTCCGCCTGGACCACCATGACGATCTGGCCCATGTGGCTTGCCAGCACCCGTGCTTCGGTCGTGAGCAGCAGCGGTGGCGAATCGAAGACGATGATGCGATCGCTGTAGCGCTTGCCCATGTCTTCCAGCAAAGCAACCATGGCATCGCTGGCCAGCAGCTCCGTCGCGCGTTGGTGTGGCAGGCCTGTGGGCAAGACGGTGAGATTGTCGATATTGGTGCGCAGCAGCACGTCGGGCAAACCGATTGTCGGATCGAGCAACAAATCCAGCAAACCGGGAGCGGGTGGCAACCCCAGCGTGTTCATGACGGAGGGGCGGGCCACATCCGCATCCACCAACATCACCGTATGGTTCAGCTCCATCGCCATGCTCATGGCCAGGTTGATGGCCATGAAGCTCTTGCCTTCACCGGGCAGGGCACTGGTCACCATGATGAGGTTGCCGTGGGCCACCAATGCCGCGCCTTTACCGGTTGCATTGTCCAGGAGAGGCCGCTTGATGACGCGAAACTGGTCCGTGGTGGCCGAGCGAGGCGCGTTGGGCGTAACAAACCCTGCGGCAGCCAGCGACGCCAAGTCGACCTGCACCGTTTTTGACACCTGCCTGGGCGGCGAAGCGCCCTCAGCACTCTCTCTGCCATGGGCGAAAGATTCGGCCATTGGCAGACCGGGCTGGGTTGGGGCTGGCGTCCGGTCGTGCTGTGCCACATCGCCCGGCAAAGGCGTACCGGCGCTGCGCAATTGCTCTAAGCGCTGGGCGGCTTTTTCAATGGAGCTGGTCATGGTCGCATCTCATCCGAGGAGCCGGGTTTGGTAGGACAACGCTGCCATGCCGCCCGCGTAAAGAACAATTAGTGCCAGCAGCGCGGCCATGAAGCGCCTCAAGCTGCGTTTCTCGCGTTGGTGCAAGGCTTCATTCGGGATCAGATCGACAACGCCCAAGAGCGGCAGCTGGGTCAACTGGCGCAGCGCCGCGCCGTCGAAGACCACCGGTCTGATTTGGCTCACAACGAACGCGATGCCCAACCCAGCAGCCAACGCCGCCAACAGGGAGACCGGGAACAACAAAACCCGGTTGGGAGCCACCGGCTTGGGATTGACACGCGGCGGGTCGATGACACGGAAATCGGCCACGCTGGAGGTGTTTTCCAGTTCACCCGACATGAAAGCCGACTCGCGGCGCGACACCAGATCGGCGTAGTTTTTCTGGTGGATTTGGTAATCCCGGTTGAGTTGTGCCAGCTCCGCCTCCAGCTGCGGCGCCACCTTGAGCTGCTGCTGTATGTGGCTGGCGCGAGACTCGTACTCGGCAACGCGCGCGCGCAGCGAGGCCACCTGCACTTCGGCCGCAGAGTAGGCCCGGCTGAGCTCCAGCACGGCCGGACTGGATGGAACGACGCTCGTTGCAGGAGATTCCCGGGCTTTGCGCCGCAACTCTTCCACTTCCCGGCGTTTTTGCGCTTCCAGTTCCTCGATCAGACGGCGCGTGTTGGTCACGTCAGGGTGCGCTTCGGTGTAGCGCTGCAGCAGCGTATCCAGATTGCGTTTTTGCACGTCCAGACGTGCGTCGATCTCGGGGGTTTGCACTGGGGGTCCCAACCCGGCAAGAGACTGCTGCGATTGCAGGCGCAGCGCCTCCAGTTGGCGGCTCGCGGCAGCGCGCGCGCTTTCGGCCTCGCGCAGTTCGAGCCGCGCCTGGCTCAGCATGTTGGCGATCTCTGCAGCGCGCCCCGCAGAGTCCAGACCTGCCTGGGACTGCATCTGGATATTGCGCAGTTTGAAATCCTTGAGGCGGCTTTCGGCTTCGGTCAGCTTGGCCTCATAACTTTTGATTTGCTCATCGAGAAATCGGCGCGCGCTGTCCGAATCCTGGCGCGAAGCCCCCAGGCTGGACTCGACAAAAATCGTCAGCAGGGACTGCACAACGCGCTGCGCCACTTCGGGGCGGCGATCGCTATAGGACAGTGTGTAGAGGTTGTCGCGCCCCGCGCTTTGGATGCTGATCGCCTTGGTTACGGTATCGACCAGCGCATCCTTGTCCGCCTTGGTCTTCGCCCCCAAGTCGAGATCGACCTGGCGCACCAGCCGCTCCACCGTCGGCCGGTTGATCAGCGTACGGCTGAGCATGGCCACCTGCTGCTCGATGTTGGGCTGCACGGCAATGCCCGTCATGAGGGGGCGCAGAATGGACTGCGTATCGAGGAACACGCGTGCCGATGCCTGGTAGTGGTCGGGAATCAGCAATACCACCCCTATTCCCACCAACCCCACCAGCCAGGCAACCAGCATGGCCAACCGGCGATAGGTCCACATACCGCGCACGGTTGTGGTGATCTGACCTAGAAGCTCGTCCATCCGCCCCCCTGTCGCATGCAAACTGCGCGGTCCATTGCGTGGTCGCTCAGACTATGGCCACCCGCTTTAGAACCATCCTTGGGGAATGATGAGAATGTCGCCAGGCAACACGTCCACATTGGCATCGATATCGCCACGTTTGATCAGGTCCTTCAGGCGCACGGTGTAGCGCTTGTTGCCTTCTGCTGCCCGCACGAGGGTGGCCCGGTTGCCATCCGCGAAATCGGTCAGGCCGCCCGCGGCGATCAGAACGTCGAGCACCGTCATGTTTTGCTTGTAGGCAAGGAACTGCGGCTTGGCCGCTTCGCCCACGACACGGATCTGCTCGCTGTATGGCCCGACGAAGCCTGTCACTATCACGGTTACCACCGGATCGCGCACATATTTGGCCAGTTCCTTTTCCACGTCTCGTGCGATCTGCGCCGATGTCTTGCCCTGCGCCACAAGCCCGTCCACCAACGGCGTGGACACCTGGCCATCGGGTCGTACCGGCACGCTTTGCGACAACTCGGGGCTGCGCCAGACGATGATGTTGAGCATGTCGCCGGGCCCGACGATGTAGTTGTAATCGGGAGCGGACGCCTTGACCGGGGCAGCCGGGTAAGCGCCGCCGAAACCGGAACAGCCCGACACTGCAGCCGCCACGCCGGCCAACCCCACCACACGAACCATTGCTCTTAGAAGCCCAGAGACATATTTCTGCATGGAGAACTTTCTACAAAGTTTGCGGAAGTATCAAATGGCTGGAAACAATACAAAACCGTCGCTGCAGCATACCTTGAACGCCTGCGGAATGCAGCAGCATTTTCCTGGGGTTCCGTGTCTTCGCCAACCCTGCCGCAGTGCTCTTGGCGCATTGAACCCCCATCCCTGCGTCCGATTTCCCTTTGCACTACCCGCGCTGACTGCCAGATTCAGGCGCCGTAATAGGCACGGTACCACCGAACGAAGTGCGCCATCCCTTGCACCAGGGGCGTGGACGGCGCGAATCCTACCCATTCCTGCAGCGCCTTGGTGCTTGCGTACGTTGCCGGCACATCCCCCGGCTGCATGGGCAGCAACTGCTTGGTGGCCACCTGTCCCAGCGCACTTTCCAGGCAAGCGATGAAGTCGAGCAATGGCACGGGGTCGCTGTTGCCGATATTGAAGACGCGGTAAGGGGCACCGCCCTCACGCTCGGGCGTGGCAGGGCGGTCGAGCACCCGCAGCACCCCCTCGGCGATATCGTCGATATACGTAAAGTCACGTTTCATGTCGCCGTGGTTGAACACCTGGATCGGCTCGCCTGCCAGGATGGCTCGGATAAACAAGTGGGACGCCATGTCGGGCCGGCCCCAGGGACCGTAGACCGTGAAGAAGCGCAGCCCTGTGGTCGGAAAACCGTAGAGGTGGCTGTAGGTATGCGCCATCAGCTCATTGGCCTTTTTCGTGGCAGCGTACAAGCTCACCGGGTGATCGACCGCGTCGGTTTCGGTGAATGGCATCTTGGTATTGCCGCCATAGACGCTGGAGCTGGAGGCATAGACCAGGTGAGCGACACCCTGGGCGCGACACCCTTCCAGCACATGGCCGAAGCCCGCGAGATTGGAATCGAGGTAGGCATAGGGATGCGTGATGCTGTAGCGCACGCCGGCCTGGGCGCCCAGATGAATGACGCCATCGAACCGTTCGGTGGCAAACAGCCGGGCCATGCCCTCGCGGTCGCCCAGATCCAGCCGGACAAACCGAAAACCTGGCATGCCTTCGAGCCGGCGCAGGCGCGCCTGCTTGAGCGCGGGGTCGTAGTAATCGTTGAGGTTGTCCAGCCCCAAAACCCGATCGCCGCGGGCCAGCAGGCGCTGGGCCACATGGTGGCCGATGAAGCCGGCCGCACCGGTCACGAGAATGTGTGAGGGCGTTCGCTCTGTGGGCATGGCGGGCGGCTCCGGAAAGGGAAAGTCGGCGCGCCGTTAACGCCCATAGACGTCGTCGAAACGCACGATGTCATCCTCGCCCAGATAGGCCCCCGACTGCACTTCGACCATCTCCAGGTGGACCTGTCCCGGGTTTTCGAGCCGGTGCGCGATGCCCAGAGGAATATAGGTGGACTGGTTCTCGGACATCAGGAACACCTCTTCGCCTTTGGTGACACGGGCCGTGCCGCGCACGACCACCCAGTGCTCGGCACGATGGTGGTGCATTTGCAGCGACAGTTTGCCCCCGGGCTTGACCATGATGCGCTTGACCTGAAAGCGCTCCCCCGTATCGACGCTGTCGTACCAGCCCCAAGGGCGGTACACCTTGCGGTGCAGCAGCCCTTCGGTGCGACCCTCGTGCTTGAGGCGATCGACGATTTTTTTCACGTCCTGGGTGTGGCGCTGGTCGACCACCAACACTGCGTCGGGCGTTTCCACCACAACCAGCCCCTGCACGCCCACGCAGACCAGCAGGCGCCCGGAAGAAAGAGCCAAGGTGTCGCGACTGTCCTGCATCATGGTCCGCCCCTGCGCCACATTGCCGTCGCCATCCTTGGGCAAGATCTGCCACAACGCGTCCCAGGTCCCCACATCGGACCAACCGGCCGACAATGGCACCACCACCCCGGGTGGCAGGCCGGGTGCCGATTCCGCGCTGCTCAGGCGCTCCATGACGGCATAGTCGATCGAATCGCTCGGACAGGCGGCAAATGCGCCGGCATCGATCCGCAGGAACGGCGGATCGGACGCATGGCCCTTCCAAGCGGCCTCGCACGCCGCCAGCATGTCGGGCCGGCACAGCGCCAGCGCATGCAGCCAGACCGATGCCCGCAGCACAAACAGCCCGCTGTTCCAGAGGTAGTCACCTGCTCGCACGTAGCCCTCTGCCGTGGTGAGGTCGGGTTTCTCGACAAAACGGGCTATGGCGCGCGCGCCGTCCTGGTCCACTGGGGCGCTGGTCTGGATGTAACCATAGCCGGTCTCCGGCCGGTCGGGCGTGATGCCAAAGGTCACGATGGCGCCCCCCTGCGCCAGCAGCGCGGCGTGGCGCACTGCCTCCTGGAACCGCGCAGGCTCGGCAATGACATGGTCGGCAGGCATGACCAGCAGCACCGGATCGGCACCGTCGTCGTGGGCAGCCAGCGCCGCCAGCGTCAGGGCGGGGGCGGTATTGCGACCCTGGGGTTCCAGAACGACACGGCCCTGCTGGCCGATCAGCCGCAGCTGCTCGGCCACCACGAAGCGGTATTCCTCGTTGCACACCACCATGGGCGCAGCAATGTCGGCCCCGTGGAGCCCTTCGAGCCGGCGCAACGTGGCTTGCAGCAGAGAGTCCTCGCCCATGAGAGCGAGCAATTGCTTGGGGTATTTTTCACGCGACAAAGGCCACAGGCGCGTACCCGAGCCGCCCGATAGCACCACCGGCTGAATCACCATGCAGGTCTCCCGTTTGTCTGGTGCAGGGGTTGCCGTATGCACTTGCATGCCGCGTCGCAAGCGCATGACAGGGCGGCAGCGGACGCCGACCCAAATCACCGTTGATAACGCATGGCGGCAAAAGCGCCGGTCCCCATTGCGCACGCACGTCGCCGGGCTGAGGGTGCCGCGCGCTTCGTGCTGCGAGGCCATCTTATTGCATTTGCTGGGCGCGCCAAACAGCGTTGGCGGCGCACGCGTCGCTCCGCAGGCACGCCCCTACAATGGCCCCGCTCCCCCATCGGGGTGAACTTGTCTCCCATGAGCCAGTACGCCGTTCTCTTCGTTTGCATGGGCAATATTTGCCGCAGCCCCACCGCGCAGGCGGTGTTCCGCCAGCGCGCGGCGGCCGCGGGACTGGCGCAGCGCGTGCGCATTGACTCTGCCGGCACCCACGCTGCGCTCCGGGGTGAGGCGCCCGATACCCGCGCACAGGCGCATGCACGCCAGCGTGGCTATGCCATGCATGCGTTTCGGTCACGCCCGGTCACCGAGGGCGATTTCCACCGCTTCGATCTGCTGCTGGCCATGGACGACGACAACCTGGCCCTGCTGCAGAGCCGCTGCCCGCCGGCGCTGCAGCACCGCTTGCGGCGTCTGACCGACTTTTGCCTGCGCAGCCACAGCCCCCTGGTGCCCGACCCCTACTACGGCAATGCGCAGGGCTTCGAGAATGTTCTGGACCTGCTGGAAGACGCCTGCGACGGCCTGCTCCTGCACGTGCGCCGGCAGCTGGACCCGGCGGAATGAGCCCGCGGCGCGGCTCTCGGAAGCACGCGACGCTGGCGCCACCTGCCCGCCGGCACAGGCCCTGGGCGCAGCCTGGCTCGAAAGAGGCTCAGGCCGTGAGCGCGCCGCGCATGGCGGTGATCACGCCCTGGTAGTCGGGCTTGCCAAAGATGGCGCTGCCGGCGACGAAGGTGTCCGCCCCCGCATCGGCCGCGCGGCGGATGTTGTCGACCTTGATGCCGCCGTCCACTTCCAGGCGGATGTCGCGGCCCGTGGCATCGATGCGCCGGCGCACCTCTTCGATCTTGCGCAGCGCCGAGTCGATGAAGCTCTGGCCGCCGAAGCCGGGGTTGACGCTCATGATGAGCACGAGGTCGATGTCGTCGATCACCCAGTCGAGCACGTCGAGCGGCTCGGCCGGGTTGAACACCAGCCCGGCCTGCACGCCCTGGGATTTGATCACCTGGATGCTGCGGTGCACATGGTGCGAGGCGTCGGGGTGGAAGCTGATGAGATCGGCCCCCGCCTGGGCGAAAGCGGCGGCCAGCGCGTCGACCGGCTGCACCATGAGGTGCACGTCGATGGGCACGGCCACGCCCTCGGGCGTGACGGCGTGGGGCTTCAGGGCCTGGCAGACCATGGGGCCGAACGTGAGGTTGGGCACATAGTGGTTGTCCATCACGTCGAAGTGGATCCAGTCGGCTCCGGCAGCGATGACGCTGCGCACTTCGTCGCCCAGGCGGGCGAAATCGGCAGACAAAATGGAAGGGGCAATGCGGTAAGTGCGGCTCATGCCTGCAATTGTCGCAGTTACCATTGCCCCATGCCAAAGCACCAATTCCAGGTCGAAGTGCAGCCCGAGTACCTGCCTGAGCAGTCGTCCCCGAACGCGGGTGTGTTCAGTTTTGCCTACACCATCACCATCACCAATGCGGGCTCTGTTGCGGCGCAACTGGTCTCGCGCCACTGGATCATCAGCGATGCGCACGGCCACACCGAAGAAGTCCGGGGCCTGGGCGTGGTCGGGCACCAGCCGCTGCTCAAGCCCGGCGAATCGTTCCAGTACACCAGCGGCTGCCAGCTGCGCACGCCCAGCGGCACCATGCACGGCAGCTTCTTCTGCATGGCCGAAGACGGCGAATCCTTTGACTGCGCCATCCCGCTGTTCGTGCTCGAGGCCCTCGGCCCGGGCGAGCCCAGCCAGCCCTTGAGCAGCCGGGTGCTGCATTGAAGGTCGCGCCCCTGGAACTGGCCGCCCTGCTGGCGCGGCTGGATCCGCAGGCGCCGCTGGCCGAGCGCCACCTGTGGCTGATCGCCCTGCTCGACTGGGTGCGCGGCGCGCGCGCCTCGGTGCCCGCCAGCATCGGGCGCGTGCAGCTGCTGCTCGATGCCGTGGAGGCGCGCCCCGAAGTGCGCGCGCGCCTGCAAGCCTGGTGGGCTGCGCTGGTCGATACAGTGGACATCACCACCTTGCTGGCCGACTTCGGCTTTGCGCCACGCACCGCGCTCATCAGCGAGCTGGCCGAGCGCCTGCGCCGCAAGCTGCTGCCCAGCAGCCCCGAGACCATCGACGCGTCCGAGCTGTTCACGCTGGCGCTGCCCAGCGCCTTTGATGCGCAGTGGCTGGCGGCACTGCACGAAGACCAGCTCGCGCGCCTCGTGGCGCTGCTGTCGGACGGCGAAGGCCACACCACACGCTGGCAAAAAACCCTGCTGGACGCCATCACCTACTGCGCCGGCCAGATCCTGTCGACCGGTTTTGCGCCCGAACTGCGCCTGCGCATGAGCGATGCCGCGCGCGAGGCGCAGCCGTTCCATGCGCTGATCCGCGATGTGGAAAGCCTGCGCGTCGAAGTGCTGCACGGCCTGCGCACGCGCGACCGGCTCGACGCATCGGCGCAGCGCCTGCGCGAGCGGCTCGATGCCTGCCGCGGCGCGGCATCCACGGTCTATGCGCATTTCGAAGACAACGGCATTTCGGTCGGCCTGGTGTTTCGCCTGCGCCAGCTGCGCGTGCGCATCCTGCGTGTGCGCGAACTGCTCGAATGCGTGCTCTCGCCCACGCCGGCCGTGAGCGCGGCGCGGCTGCTGGCCCACCTGGTGCAGGTGGGCCAGGAGCGGCGCAGCCTGCGCGCGCTGCTGGCGGCCAACTCCTCGCTGCTGGCGGCCAAAGTCGCCGAGCGCAGCGCCGAAACCGGCGAGCACTACATCACGCGCACCCGCTCTGAATACTTTGCGATGGTGCGCAACGCCGCCGGGGGCGGCGCCGTGATGGCGTTCACCACGCTGCTCAAGTTCGCTCTGTACGCGCTGGCGCTGTCGGCCTTCTGGGGCGGCTTTGTGGCCGGCGTCAATTACGCGGCGAGCTTTGTGCTGATCCAGCTGCTGCATTTCACCGTGGCCACCAAGCAGCCGGCCATGACAGCGCCGGCCATGGCCGCCAAACTCAAGGACATTGACTCCGACAGCGGCGTGGCCGAGTTCGTCGACAAAGTGACCTACCTGGTGCGCTCGCAGGTGGCGGCGGTGCTGGGCAACGTGCTGGTGGTGTTCCCGGCCGTGCTGGGCCTCGCGGCGCTCTGGGCCCAGGCCACGGGCGGCCCCGCGATCAGCGCCAAGAGCGCAGAGCAGGTGCTCGACTCGCTGCACCTGCTGGGGCCGTCCCTGCTGTTTGCGGCGTTCACCGGGGTGCTGTTGTTTGCCTCGAGCATCATTGCCGGCTGGACCGAAAACTGGTTCGTGCTGCACCGGCTCGACTCGGCCATGCGCTACAACCCGCGCATCACGCGCCTGCTGGGCGCCGCGCGCGCCGCGCGCTGGGCGCGGTTTCTGCGCGACAACCTCTCGGGCCTGGCGGCCAACATCTCGCTGGGTTTCATGCTCGGGCTGGTGCCGGCGTTTGCCAGCTTCTTTGGCCTCGGGCTCGACGTGCGCCACGTCACCTTGTCGGCGGGCCAGCTCGGCGCGGCCGCGGCCAGCCTGGGTCCGGACGTGCTGCAGCATCCCGCTTTCTGGTGGGCCGTGGCCACGATTCCGCTGCTCGGCGCACTGAACGTGAGCGTGAGCTTTTACCTGGCCTTCCTGCTGGCGCTGCGCGCGCAGAACGTCACCGGCGTGGAGCGCGCACGCATCTACGCCGCTGTGCGCGCGCGCCTGCGCTCGAAGCCGCTGGGCTTTTTCGTGCCCGGGCGCCACGGCGATTGAGGCCGGCTTGCCCCTCCATGCCGTGTGTGCGACTGTCCTACAGCAAAGGCCTGCAACAGACGGTAAATTCAGGCCATCGCTTCGGCGCTCGGCATGCCCCCTGGGGTGCACGCCCACCTCTTTGCGCGCACCTGCCGCGCTTGATCCACAAGGACCTACACACATGAACGAGATCCTGACTTTCTGGGCGCAATGGCTGCGCCCTTCTGCCGGGCTGCCCACCGTGCAGTGGTCGCTGCTGCTGGCCGTGGCCGCCATGGCGGGCTACCTGCTGCCAGCGCCACATCGGGCTGCCCAAGGTCGTCGGCTACTCGCTGGTCGGCACGGCGACAGGCTTGGCGGGCTTCAGCGGCGCGGTCTGGCCGCTGCAGGGCATCGGCCTGTTTTTGCTCGAACTGGGCATCTCCGTCGTGCTGTTCGAGTGCGGCGCACGCATTCCGCTGCGCTGGTTCCGCCACAACCCCATGGTGCTGGTGCAAAGCGTGCTCGAGTCGGCGCTGACCTTTTTCGCTGTCTACTGGACGCTGGTGTGGCTCCAGGTGCCCGAGCGCGTCGCCGGGCCGCTGGCCGTGGTGGCGCTGGCGGCTTCGCCCGCCGTGCTCACGCGCGTGGTGAGCGACACGCGCGCCGCCGGCCCGGTGACCGAGCGCGCCATCGTGCTGGCCACGCTGTCCACGCTGTACGCCCTGACGCTCGGCAGCGCGCGTGCCGAGCTGATCCACCGCCCGGCCATCTCGCTGGCCGACACGGTCTACCCGGTGGTCGTGGTGCTCGGGGTCTCCATCATCGTGGCAGCGCTGCTGGCGCTGGTGATGCGCATGGCGCTGCGCGTCATGAGCCCGACCAGCGAGAACACCTCCATGCTGCTGCTGGCCCTGATTGCCGCCAGTGCCGCCGTCGCCGCGCACATGGGCGGCTCGGCGCCGCTGGCCGCGCTGCTGGGCGGCATGCTGCTCAAGCAGCTCAACCCGCGCCCCTGGGCCTGGTCGCGCCAACTCGGCACGGCCTCGTCGCTGCTGACCATGCTGATGTTCGTGCTGGTCTCCACCGTCGCGGCGCAGGCCGACTGGAGCGCGCCGGTCGCGGGCCTGGTGCTGGTGCTGATCGGCGTGCGCCTGCTGGCCAAGGTGATCGGCGTGGCCATTGGCAACGTCGGCAGCGGCGCCAGCTGGCGCCAGGCGCTCTGGGTGGGCGGTGCGATGACGCCGATGTCGTCGATCGCGCTGTTGATCGCCTCGCAGTTCGTCGTGGCCTCGCCCGCCACCGGCCAGATGATCGCCCGCGTGGCGCTGCCCGCCATCCTGCTGATGGAAGTGCTCGGCGCCGTGATCGCCACCGTCGCCATCTACCGAGCCGGCGAGAGCTCCAAGCCTTTGGGGCCCCTCATTCGCAACAGCGCAGGAGACAACCATGAGCCTTGAAGCCTTCCACCATTCCGAACCCCTGACGCTGGGCGTCGAGCTCGAGCTGCAGCTCGTCAACACCCACGACTACGACCTCGCGCCCTACGCCGAGGACATGCTGCGCCTGATGCTCAAGAACCCGCTGCCCGGCAGCGTGGTGCCCGAGATGACCAACAGCATGATCGAGATCTCGACCGGCATCTGCCACTCCAGCAGCGAGGTGCTGGGCCAGCTCACGCCGATCCGCGACGCGCTGGTGCGCAGCGCCGACAAGCTCAACATCGCCGTGGTCGGCGGCGGCACGCACCCGTTTCAGCAGTGGCACGAGCGGCGCATCTACGACAAACCACGCTTTCAGGAGCTCTCGCAGCTCTACGGCTACCTGTCCAAGCAGTTCACCATCTTCGGCCAGCACGTGCACATCGGCTGCCCCGACGCGGACGCGGCGCTCTTGATGCTGCACCGCATGTCGCGCTACATCCCGCACTTCATCGCGCTGTCGGCGTCCAGCCCCTATGTGCAGGGGCAGGACACCGCGTTCGACTCGGCGCGGCTCAACTCGGTGTTCGCGTTCCCGCTCTCGGGCCGTGCGCCCTGCGTGCTGACCTGGGCCGAGTTCGAGCAGTATTTCGACAAGATGACGCACACCGGGGTGGTCAAGAGCATGAAGGACTTCTACTGGGACATCCGCCCCAAGCCCGAGTTCGGCACGATCGAGATCCGCGTCTTCGACACGCCGCTGACCATCGAGCGCGCGGCCGCGCTGGCCGGCTTCGTGCAGTCGCTCGGCGGCCTGGTTCCTGGCCGAGCAGCCGTTCACGCCCACGGAAGACGACTACCTCGTCTACACCTACAACCGCTTCCAGGCCTGCCGCTTCGGCATGGACGCGGTCTATGTCGACCCGGCCAGCGGCAACCACATGCCGCTGCGCGAGCACATCATGCGCACCATGGACCAGATCGCCGGCCACGCCGCGGCGCACGGCGCCACGGGCGCGCTGCACCTGCTGCGCAGCGAAGCCCACGCGGGCCAGAACGACGCGCGCTGGCTGCGCGAGCGCCAGCGCGGCGAGCAGCTGCTGGCCGAGGTCAGCCGCCAGGCCGCGCAGCGCTTTCGCGGCGCGCCGGTATGACCGCGCCCCCGGCAGCGGCGCCGAGCATGGGCGAATTCGACCTGATCGCGCGCTACTTCACGCGCCCGGTGCGCCGCGCCGCGCTCGGCGTGGGCGACGACTGTGCGCTGCTGGCGCCGGCCCCGGGCATGCAGCTGGCGGTGTCGAGCGACATGCTGGTGCAGGGCCGGCACTTTTTTCGCCGGCACCGACCCCGAGCGCCTGGGCCACAAGGCCCTGGCCGTCAACCTGAGCGACCTGGCGGCCTGCGGCGCCCGGCCGCTGGCGTTCACGCTGGCGCTGGCCTGCCGTCGGCCGATGAAGCCTGGCTGGCCGGCGTTCGCGCAGCGGCCTGCTGCAGCTCGCCGACGCGCACGGCTGCGAGCTGGTCGGCGGCGACACCACGCGCGGCCCGCTCAACATCTGCATCACGGTGTTCGGCGAGGTGCCCACGGGCCAGGCCCTGCTGCGCAGCGGCGCGCGGCCCGGCGACGACATCTATGTGAGCGGCACACTGGGCGACGCGCGCCTGGCGCTCGAAGCGCTGCAGGGCCGCGCCGCGCTGCCGCCGCTGTGGCTGGCCGCCGCGCGCGAGCGCCTCGAACGCCCCACGCCGCGCGTGGCGCTGGGCCTGGCGCTGCGCGGTGTCGCCAGCAGCGCGCTGGACCTGAGCGACGGCCTGCTCGGCGACCTGGGCCACATCCTGCGCGCCTCGGGCGTCGGCGCGCGCATCGACACCTCAAAGACTATCGAATTGATAGCTACCAGCGCTTACCCCGCAAGCGCCAGAGGCATGATCGACCCCGAATTGCTGCACCAGTGCACGCTCGCCGGCGGCGACGACTATGAGCTGGCCTTCACCGCGGCGCCCGCACGCCGCGCCGCGGTGGCGGCGGCCGCGCAGGCGAGCAGCACGCCGGTCACGCGCATCGGCGTGATCGAGGCCGCGCCGGGCCTGCGCCTGGTCGATGGCCGGGGCCAGCCGGTGGCCCAGCGCTTCGCTTCGTTCGACCACTTCGCGTGAGACCGCGCGGGCGCGCCGGCGCCTAGAATTCCGCCATGCACAGCCCCTCCGACGCCTCGCCCGCGCGCCCCGGCGTCCGTTTCCTGCTGGCCCACCCGGCCCACTTCGTCGCGCTCGGCTTCGGCTCGGGCCTGAGCCCCAAGGCGCCCGGCACCGTGGGCACGCTGTGGGCGTGGCTCGCGTTTCTGGTGCTGCAGCACTGGGTCGATCCGCCGCGCATGGGCGCGCTGATCGCCTTTGCCACGCTCGGCGGCTGGTGGGCCTGCACCATCACGGCGCGCCACATGCGCGTGGCCGACCCGGGCGCCATCGTCTGGGACGAAGTCGTGGCCTTCTGGCTGGTGCTGTGGCTGGCCATGCCGATGGGCTTCTGGGGCCAACTGGCGGCGTTTGCGCTGTTCCGCTTTTTCGACGCGGCCAAGCCCGGGCCCGTCGGCTGGGCCGACAGCCTGTTCAAGGGCTTTGGCTGGCGCGGCGGCTGGGGCATCCTGTTCGACGACTTCGTCGCGGCGTTCTGCACGCTGCTGGTGCTGGCGCTGTGGAGGTTCTGGGCGTGAACGCCAAGGCACTACCAGATCAGGAGCTACCAGCGCTTGCCAGCCAAGGGCTGGAGGCCGATCTGGCGCATATTTCAGCGCAGCTGCTGGCGCGCGGCTGGATGCTCGCCACGGCCGAGAGCTGCACCGGCGGCCTGGTCGCCGCCGCCTGCACCGAGCTCGCGGGGTCGAGCCAGTGGTTCGAGCGCGGCTTCGTCAGCTACTCCAACGCGGCCAAGACCGAGCTGCTCGGCGTGCCCGCCGCGCTGATCGCCGCAGCACGGCGCCGTCAGCGAGCCCGTGGCCCGCGCCATGGCCGAGGGCGCGCTCGCGCACGCGCACGCCCAGGCCAGCGTGGCCGTCACCGGCATCGCCGGCCCCACGGGCGGCAGCGCCGACAAGCCCGTTGGCACGGTGTGGTTTGCCTGGTGTGTGGCCGGGCAGACGCGCAGCGAAAGGGTGCGCTTTGCCGGCGACCGCGCCGCCGTGCGCCAAGCCACGCTGCGCCATGCGCTGGCGCGGCTGGCGGGCTGGTTGCCCGCACCGGCGTAGTCCGGCGGGTGCCGTGCCACCGACGGCCTACCGCGTCCTGCACAGAAAAACAGTCAAATCGGCCTGAAATCCTTGATGCACCTGCGCCAGCAGCTATGCTTTTTGCGAAGGCAGCAGCGCAGCATCAGGCGGCCCCGCTGCCCAGCCGGTCGATCAGCACCGCGCTGGCCGCGTTCAGGCCCACCACCTCGACCGTGCAGCCGTGGTGGCGCAGCCGCTGCACCACCTTGTCGAGCGCGGCCACGGCGGTGACGTCCCAGAAATGCGCGTGCGAGACGTCGATGCGCACATTGCGGCGCTCGGCACCCAGCACGTCAAAGGCCTCGATGAAGGCGTCGGCCGAGGCGAAGAACACCTGGCCCGAGACGCGCCAGGTGCGCATGCCGGTGGCCGCGTCGCCGCCACGGTCCTCGCAGCGCACGTCCAGCATGCGCGAGACCTTGAACGCGAAGAACACGCCGCTGAGCAGCACGCCCACGGCCACGCCCGCCGCCAGGTTGTGGCTGGCGAGGGTGACGACCACCGTGGCCAGCATCACGGCGCTGGACAGGCGCGGGTGGCGCACCAGCGTGCGCAGCGATGTCCAGTCGAAGGTCTCGGCCGACACCATGACCATGATGGCCACCAGCGCAATCACCGGCACCTGCGACACCCAGGGCTTGAGCGCCACCATCAGCACCAGCAGGAACACACCGGCAAACAGCGTGGACAGGCGCCCGCGCCCGCCGTATTTGACGTTGCCCACGGCCTGGCCGACCATGCCGCAGCCGGCGATGCCGCCAAAGCAGCTGGCGGCGATGTTGGCCACGCCCAGGCCGGCGCACTCGCGGTTCTTGTCGCTGGGGGTGTCGGTCAGCTCGTCGACCACGGCGGCCGTGAGCACCGATTCGAGCAGGCCCACCATGGCGATCGCCAGCGCGGGCAGCAGCACGATGCGCAGCGTCTCGAGCGACGCCGGCACTGCGGGCAGGCCCCACACCGGCAGCGCATCGGGCAGCTGGCCCAGGTCGGCCACCGTGGGCAGCGCCAAGCCCAGGGCGGACGACAGCACGCTCAGCGCGACCACGCAGATCAGCGGCGACGGAATGGCCGTGAGCGCGCGCCAGCCCAGCAGCGCGCCCAGGCGCGGCAGGCCGTAGATCAGCGCCAGGCCCAGCGCCAGCAGGGCCCAGGTGGCAATGCCCGCGCCGGCCAGGTGCGGCAGCTGGGCCGAGAAAATCAGAATCGCCAGCGCATTGACGAAGCCGGTGCGCACCGAACTGCGAGACAAAGCGCATCAGCACGCCCAGCCGCAGCAGGCCAAACAGCACCTGCACCGCGCCCGCGAGCAGCCCGGCGGCAAACAGGTACTGCAGCCCGTGCGACTGCACCAGCGGCGCCGCCACCAGCGCGACCGAGCCGGCCGCCGCCGAGACCATGGCCGGGCGCGCGCCCGTGAACGCGATCACGAGGCTGATGACGAACGAGGCGAACAGGCCCACCGACGGGTCGACGCCCGCGACGAAAGAGAACGCGATCACCTCGGGGATCAGCGCAAAGGTGGCGACGGCGCCGGCCAGCAGCTCGCGCGGAATGCTCGGCGCCCATTCGGCGCGCAGGCGGGTCAGCAAGGGGGAGGTCATGGAACCGCAACGCGCCCGAAGGCGCGTGGAGAGGGAAACAAAAAATCAGTCAAATCGGGCGTATAACGCCCATCCAGCAAGTGCTTTAAGCTATTAAAATCATAGCATGGAGCGCCGCGGTGACCTTGCGTCGCCCGGCGCTCAGGCGCCGTGGCACTTCTTGTACTTCTTGCCGCTGCCGCAGGGGCAGGGGTCGTTGCGGCCGGGCTCGGGCGCCTTGCGCAGCGTCTCGACGCGCGGGCCCATGCTCTGCCAGAGCTGGCGCAGGTCGTAGACGGCCCAGATGGCCTCGCCGAACAGCTCGACGCGCGCCTGGCTGGTGCTGGGCGGGCCGTCCTCGGCGTACATGCTGACCTCGGGCTTGCCGGTGTCGTCCTCGGTCAGCGCGACGATGCTGCCGAGCGCGTCGTCGAGCCACTGCGCGGCCTCCTTGTCGCGCGGCGCCTGCCACTCCTCGGGCCAGTTTTCGACCGCGAACATGAAGCCCAGCGCCCACACCTGGGCAAACGACGGGATCTCCTGCCCCTCCATCTCGGCGCGCTCGTCCTCGGGCAGGGTGGCGATGGCGCCGCGCATGTCCATGACTTCGGGCTCGAAGGTGCGCTCGTCGTCGAGCTTCTCGACCGGCGTGTCGAGCGCCAGCACCACCTCGTTCCAGCGGCGCATCCACAGGTCGAGGAAGTGCGCCTGCTGCGCGGCATCGGCAAACATGGGCAGCAGCGGCAGGGCTTCGCCCTCGGGCACTTCGACGGGCTCACCGTCGCCCAGCAGCATGGGCAGGTATTCGCCGGGCGGGATCGCGCGGCGGGTGCAGACCAGCGCGGTCAGGAAACCGTCGCAGAACTCCCACTGGGGAATCTCTTCGCTGCGCGTGCGCAGTTCGTCGAGCAGGGTGTCGAGGGCGTCGAGCTCGTCGGCGCCCAGCGCCGGCGCACCGGCGGCGCGTTCGGCAGTGTCCGGGGTGCGTTCATTCATGGGGATTCCGATCATCGGTCAAAGGCTTCTATGATGCCCGGGGCTGCGCCATGCGGCGGCCCGTGGGGACGGCGCGCCGGGCAGGGCCCGCGCACGGCGGCAAGTGTAGCCCTGCAGCCCGCGCCCCACCCGCTTGTTCCTCCACCCCGCGACCTGCTTCGGACCTTGATGCGCCTGCCCAGCCCTTGTCCCCCGCTGCCCTGGCGGCCCCTGCGTGCGAACGCATGCCCGCCCTGATGCCTGCCTCTGCCGGGCCGCGCCCGCCCCCCGACTACGCCGCCTTCCTGCGCCGCCAGTTGCCGGCGCAGCAGCGCAACGTCACCCGCTACATGCTCGACGGCGAACAGGTGTGGCTCAAGAAGGCCGGCCCGCGCCATGGCCGCTGGCGCTACCAGGCGCTTGGCACACTGGCGGGCCTGGCGCGCGTGCCGGTGCTGCGCCCCGTGCCCAACCGGGGCGGGCGCGCGGCCATCGCCACCGAGGCGCGGCGCCTGCGCGAGCTCGGCGCCCTCGGCCTGCGCGTGCCACCGCTGCTGGCGGCGCACGGCGATGGCCTGCTGCTGGGCCACCTCGGCGCCCCGGGCCAGCCCACGCCGTCGCTGGCGCATGAGATCGAGGTGGCGGTGGCCGACGGCCCCGCCGCCGTGCAGGCGCTGTGGCAACAGGGGCTGGAGGCGCTCGAGGCGGTGCATGGCGCGGGCAGTTGCCTGAGCCAGGCCTTTGCGCGCAACCTCGTGCGCTGCCCCGATGGCGTGGTCGGCTACATCGACTTCGAGGACGACCCGGCGCGCGCGCTGCCGCTGGCGCACTGCCAGGCGCGCGATGCGCTGTGCTATGTGCATTCGACCGCGCTGTTCCTGGTCGAGGGCGGCGCACTCGGCGGCGCGCGCGCGCTGTGGACGCGCTGGCTGGCGCAGCGCCCGCCGGCCCTGCGCGCCGCGCTGGACGGCACGGTGGCGCGCATGGGCTGGCTGCGCCACCTGCCGGCCAGCCGCCACCTCGGGCGCGACCTGCAGCGCGCGCGCGCCGCGCACGACGTGCTGAGCGGCTGAGCGCCGCCGGACACCGCCACCGCCCTGCCCTGGCCGCCCCCGCCATCGGCCCGCCCGGTGGCCGTGCCCACGGTGCTGCAGCCCGAGCGCCATGCAAAAAATGCGCCAATGTCCTAAGCATGGGTAGGCGCGCGCTGACGTGCGCACCCGGGGCACCGGGGCTATCGTGCAGCAGGCGCTCTTGCCGGCTTTGAAACGCGTTTTTTGATGCATCCTTCCCGCGCTGTTCCTTCCGCAGCGGGCACTGTGCCCCCTGCGTCCACAGCGGCCCCTGCCGCACCCTCCCTGCGTACCCGCACCGGCCCCGGCGGCGCTGGCGCGCCCCCCGACGACGGCGACGACAGCGCCCCCGGTGGCAGGGGCGGGCGCCCGCGGCGTGTGCCCGCGCTGTCCATGGCCGCCTGGCGCCAATTCCTCGGCGTGGCGCTGCCGTACTGGCGCGGCGACCGCCGGCGCATTGCCTGGGCGCTGCTGGCGCTGCTGGTGGCGTTGATGCTGTGCGAGACGCAGCTGGCGGTGATGCTGGTCGACAAGACCGGCGAGATGACCTCGGCCCTCGCGGCCAAGGACCGCGAGCGCTTCTGGAGCGCGGTGCGCATGTGCCTGCTGGTGCTGTCGTTCGCGGTGCCGGTGTACGTTTTCTACTACTACATGCGCGACGCGTTCGCCAACCACTGGCGGCGCTGGCTCACGCACCGCTTCCTCGACGGCTACCTCGGCGAGCGGCGCTACTACGAACTGGGCAACGGCGCGGTCAGCGGCGCCATCGACAACCCCGACCAGCGCATCAGCGAGGACATCAACACCTTCACCGGGCGCTCGGTGAACTTCCTGCTGCTGTTCCTGGGCTCGCTGATGCAGCTGGTGGCTTTCAGCGCCGTGCTGTGGTCGATCTCGCACACGCTGGTGGTTTTTTTGGCGGTGTATGCACTGCTGGGCACCTTCCTCGCGCTGTACCTGTTTGGCGCCCCGCTGATCCGGCTCAATTTCTGGCAGCTGCGGCGCGAGGCAGACTTTCGCTTTGGCCTGATGCGCCTGCGCGAGAACGCCGAATCGATCGCGTTCTACCGCGGCGAAGCGCAGGAGCGCGCGCAGGTCAACCGCCGCTTCGAGGCGGTGTTCAGCAACTTCGCCCGCCTCATCAAGAAGCAGCGCTCGCTCAACTTCCTGCAGCGCTCGTTCAGCCAGCTCACCGTGGTGGTGCCCAGCGCCATCCTCGCCAACAGCGTGCTCTCGGGCGAACTGGAGGTGGGCCGCGCGATCCAGGCGGCGGGCGCGTTTGCCGCGGTGCTCGGCGCGGTGTCGCTGATCGTCGACAACTTCGAGAGCCTGAGCCGCTTCGTCGCCGGCATCGACCGGCTGCATGCGCTTTCGCAGCTGGTGCTGGGGACAGCGCCAACCGCGGGCGGCGCTGCGCAGGCCGGCGCCCACGGCAGCGGCAGCGCCGAAAGCCCGGTGCCGGCCCAGATCGCCATGCGCGTGGGCCCCCGCCTGGCGATCGAGGCACTGACGCTGTACACGCCGCAGTTCGGCCGCCTGCTGGTGCAGGACCTGACGGTGCAGCTGCAGCCGGGCGAGGCGCTGCTCATCACCGGCCCGAGCGGCTGCGGCAAGAGTTCGCTGCTGCGCGCCATTGCCGGCCTGTGGCGCAGCGGCTCGGGCACCATCACGCACCCGCCGCGCGAGCACATCTTCTTTCTGCCGCAACGCCCGTATATGCAGCACGACACGCTGCGCAGCCAGCTCATCTACCCGAGCCAGGTGACGGCACTCGACGACGCCCAGCTGCAGGCGCTGCTGGTCGAGGTCAACCTGGGCGATCTGGCGGAGCGCGTGGGCGGGCTCGATGCGGTGCAGGACTGGGAGAAGCTGCTGTCGGTCGGCGAGCAGCAGCGCCTGGCGTTCGCGCGCGTGCTCGTGCACCAACCGGCCATGGTCATCCTCGACGAAGCGACCAGCGCGCTCGACAGCGCCAACGAAGCGGCGCTGTATGCGCGGCTGCGCAGCACCGGTGCGACGCTGGTCAGCATTGCCCACCGCAGCGCCGTGCTCGCGCACCACACGCACGTGCTGCAGCTGCACGGCGGCGGCGCGTGGCAGCTGCACGCTGCGCGGGGGTTCCGCTTCGACAGCGCCGAGTGAGGCAAGGCGGTGGCACACCGGCGCACCCGGTGCGTCGCCCCGCTGCCGCGCCTGGAATCAAAAAAGATAGCTGAATGCGCTTACCCATCAAGGGCTGGAGCCCTAAAACACCATAAAAGCGAGGATAGCGCAGGGCACAGCCCCGCTGTGGGCGTGCGCCGCAGCGCCGCAGCCCCCGGACACGCCTGCGGCCGTGTTCGCGGTCTCAGGCTGGCACGCGCCCGGTGCCCGGCACTGCACCCGGTGCGGCGGCGGGGGCGGGGTGGCAGGCTGCCGTCCAGACCAGCGCCGAGCCCACATGGGCGCCGTGGGCCAGCATGCGCCGGCGCAGGGCCACCACGGCCTTGTCCTTGCTGAGCAGCACCGCGCGGTGCGCGGCCGCCAGGTCGAGGAATTTCTGGTCGTCCGCATCGCGGCAGGCCGCGGGCACGCGCGGCGCCGGCGGCACGAGCTGCACCTGCGCATCGAAGGCCTGCACCACCGAGGCGGCGCTCAGGCCGTAAAACGCCAGCCGCGGCACGATGTGCGGGTACGCCAGCACGCGCGCCAGCTCCTCGCGCATGGCGCCGGTGGCCAGCCAGCGCAGCTGGCCCGTGCCGAGCAAGGCGCGCACCGGCGCCACGGCCGGGTCGGCGAACACCAGCAGGTCGAGCACGATGTTGGTGTCCAGCACCAACGCGCGGGGCGCTTGTTCGGGCGTTGCCGCGGCCAGCGGCCAGCGCAGCTCAACCCGCATCGGATGCGGCGGCGGGCGGTGCGGTGCGCGGCGCGCGCACGGCGCCCTTGACCATGTCGAAGCGGAACAGCCGGCACTCGATCGGGCCGTTCCACATCGGCACGCGGCGCGATTCCTTCAGGCGCATCTTGCCGGGCAGCTTGAGGTCGGGCGTGAGCATCCAGGCCTGCCAGCCGGCGTAGTTTTTCTTCCAGTGCGTGGCCAGCTGGCTGAAGAACTCGCCGCCGTCCTCGGTCTGCGCCGCCTCGCGGCCCACGGTGCCGGAGCGCGCGCGCTCGGCGGCGTTGCTGCCCGCCGTGCCGGCCGCGGCGATGCGCTCGCCGTAGGGCGGGTTCAGCAGCATCACGCCCGGCGCCTCGCACGGCGGCATGCGCTGCAAGGCGTCGCCGCCGCGCAGCTGCACGGCGCCGGCCACGCCCGCGCGCTCGGCGTTGCGCTGCGCGAAGTCGACCATGCGGTGCGCCACGTCGCTGCCAAAAATGGGCACCGGGCTTGTCCTGCTCGGCGCTTTGCGCTTCGTTCTTGATGGCCTGCCCAGACATGGGCCTGGAACGGCAGCAGCTTCTCGAACGCGAAGCGCCGGCGCTGGCCGGGCGCGATGCGGCAGGCGATCTGCGCGGCCTCGATGGCGATGGTGCCGCTGCCGCAGCAGGGGTCGTAGAGCGGCGCGGGCGCCTCGCCGTGCGGGTCCCAGCCGCTGGCGGCGATCATGGCGGCGGCCAGGGTTTCCTTGAGCGGCGCGTCGCCCTTGTCCTCGCGCCAGCCGCGCTTGAACAGCGGCTCGCCCGAGGTGTCGATGTAGACGGTGGCGTGCTCGGTCGTCAGGTGCAGGTACACGCGCACGTCGGGCCACTGGGTGTTGACGTCGGGGCGCACGCCGCTCTTGGCGCGGAAGCGGTCGGCCACGGCGTCCTTGATGCGCAGGCCGGCGAAGTTCAGGCTGTGCAGCGGGCTGTGCTGGGCCGTCATCTCGATCTTGAAGGTCTGGCGCGGGGTGAACCAGATCTCCCAGGCCACGCCGCTGGCGATCTCGTAGAGGTCGTTCTCGGAGCGGTAGGGCGCATGCGCCAGTTGCACCAGCACGCGCTGGGCCAGGCGGCTGTGCAGGTTCAGCAGCAGCGCGTCGCGCCACGAGGCGCGCAGCAGCACGCCGCCGCGCCCGGTCAGCAGGTCGTTGCCCGTGAGGCCGGTGCTCTGGTGCACCTCGTCGGCCAGAAAGCCCTCGACGCCGGCGGCGCAGGGCAGAAAAAGTTGAAGTTGGTTCATAAACTGGGCGCAAGCATACGCGCAGCCAGCGCGGGCTTTCGCCCTGCCGCGCCGCCGCCCTGCCTGCGCATCAAAAAGGCAGAGCGCGATTGTCCTCTGGCGCGCGGCCCTGCCGAACGCTACAGCGTGCGGCGCAGGGTCGCCACCGGGATCCGGAGCGCCTCGCGGTACTTGGCCACGGTGCGGCGCGCGCATTCGATGCCCTGCTCCTTGAGCATGTCGGCCAGCTGGCTGTCGGACAGCGGTCTGGCCGGGTCCTCGGCGGCAACGAACTGCTTGATGAGCGCGCGCACCGCCGTGCTCGATGCGTTGCCGCCGGTGTCGGTGCCCAGGCCCGAGCCGAAGAAGTACTTGAGCTCGTAGGTGCCCTGCGGCGTGGCCATGTACTTGGCGGTGGTCACGCGGCTGATGGTGGACTCGTGCAGGCCCAGCTCGTCGGCGATGTCGCGCAGCACCAGCGGGCGCATGGCCAGCGCGCCGTGCACGAAGAAGTTCTTCTGCCGCTCGACGATGGCGCGCGAGACGCGCAGGATGGTGTCAAAGCGCTGCTGGATGTTCTTGATGAACCAGCGCGCCTCCTGCAGGCGCTGCTGCAGCGCCTGGTGGCCGCCCGCGCCTTTGTGGCCGCGCAGCGCGTTGGCATAGATGTCGTGCACGCGCAGGCGCGGCATGACGTCGGGGTTGAGCTGCACGGAAAACTGCTGGCCGCCGCGGCCCACGGCGCGCACCAGCACGTCGGGCACGACGACATGGCGCTCGACGTTGGCAAAGCGCCGCCCGGGGCGCGGCTCGAGCCGCGCGATCAGCGCCATGGCGGCGCGCGTCTGCTCGTCGCTGGCGCCGCAGGCCTGCGCGAGCCGGCGCAGGTCGCGGCGTGCCAGCCAGTCGAGCGGCTGCTGGCACACGCGCAGCGCGGTCTGCACGGTGTCGGCCTCCCAGCCGCCGTCCCGCTGCAGCGCCTTGAGCTGCAGCGTGAGGCACTCGGCCAGGCCGCGCGCGCCGACGCCGCTGGGCTCGAGGTTTTGCAGCAGGTGCAGCGCCACGGTGAAGCGGTGCACCAGTTCCTCGCGCTGCTCGGTGTCGGCAGCGCCGGCCAGGCCGGCGGCAAGGTCGTCCAGGGAGTCTTCGAGGTAGCCGTCGTCGCTCAACGATTCGATCAGGAAGCGCAGCGCGGCGCGGTCGAGTTCGGACAGGCGCAGCGCCAGCGCCTGGCGGTGCAGGAAGTCGCTGAGCGTTTCGTGGCTGTGCGCCAGCTCGGCCGCGTCGGTGTCTTCCTCGCTGCCGTTGGCGTGCTGGCGCGCGGGCGCCTCGCCGCCCCATTCGCTGTCGTCGGGCGCGGTGTCGCTGCTGCCGTCGCCGCCCCAGTCGGGCGCCTCGGGCACGCCAGAATCGGCACCATTTTGCCCTTCAGCGCTTTCTGGGCTTGCGCTTGTAGCTCCTGAATACATAGCATACGTCACCGTCCTCCTGGGCCGGCGCGTCGGCCTGGTCCAGGCCGAACTCCTCGCGCGGGGCCTCGTCGGGGTTGCGCTCCAGAAAGGGGTTCTCGTCGAGCATCTGCTCGATCTCGGCCGACAGCTCCAGCGTGGACAGCTGCAACAGCCGGATCGACTGCTGCAGCTGGGGCGTGAGCGCCAAATGCTGCGAGACGCGCAGCGACAGGCTGGGCTTCATGGGCGGCCTCCACGCCGCGGGCGCTGCGGGAAGGCCATGGGCTTACATCCTGAAATGCTCGCCCAGGTACACCCGGCGCACTTCGGCGTTGTCGACGATCTCGGACGGCGTGCCCTGGGCGAGCACGCGGCCGTCGCTGATGATGAAGGCGTGGTCGCAGATGCCCAGCGTCTCGCGCACGTTGTGGTCGGTGATGAGCACGCCGATGCCGCGCGCCTTCAGGAAGCCGATGATGCGCTGGATCTCGATCACGGCGATCGGGTCGATGCCGGCAAAGGGCTCGTCGAGCAGGATGAAGCGCGGCTGCGTGGCCAGCGCGCGCGCGATCTCGACGCGCCGGCGCTCGCCGCCCGACAGCGCCAGCGCCGGCGAGTCGCTCAGGTGCTCCACGCGCAGCTCGTGCAGCAGGGCCGCCAGGCGCTCTTCGATCACGGCCTTGGACAGGGGCTTGCCCTGGTCGTCGCGCTGCAGCTCCAGCACCGCGCGCACGTTCTCCTGCACCGTGAGCTTGCGGAAGATCGATGCTTCCTGCGGCAGGTAGGACAGGCCCAGGCGCGAGCGCCGGTGGATGGGCATGTGCGCGACCGACTGGCCGTCGATGCGGATGTCGCCGCCGTCGCTGGGCACCAGGCCGACGATCATGTAGAACGAGGTGGTCTTGCCCGCGCCATTGGGGCCGAGCAGGCCGACGACCTCGCCCTTTTGCACCACCAGCGAGACGTCCTTGACGACCTTGCGGCTGCCGTAGGCCTTCTCGAGATGCTGCACCTCCAGCCGGCTGCCCACGGCCGCGGAGCCCTCCATGGAAGCGACGCTCATGGCTTGGCGCCGCCGAGCGCGTTGCTGGGCCGCAGCGCCGACCCCGGTGCCGGGGCCGCTGGCGCGGGGGCCGGCGCCGGGGCGTCCTTGGGCGCCAGCACCGCGCGCACGCGCGAACCCGGGGCCGGCGGCGTGTTCGGGGCGGCCTGCTGGCCATCGACCGTGAACACGTCGGTGAGGTTGTAGTAGACGATCACGGCACCCGAGAGCTCGTCGCTCAGGGTGCTGCCGCGGTAGCGGCGCATCTCGGCGCGGCGCAGGAAGCGCACGGTGTCGGCGCGGCCGTTGTATTCGATGACCTCGCCCTCGCCTTCGACGAACTCTTCGGGCGCACCGGGCGCGGTGTCGCGGCGCTGGCGGAAAAACGCACGCTGCCCGGGCAGCGCCGTGACCACGCCCGACTGGTAGCCTTCGGCGTCCTGGTGCACTTCAAGGCGCGCGCCGCGCAGCACGATGGTGCCCTTGGTCATGACGACGCGGCCCGTGAAGACGCTGGTCTGCTGCAGGTCGTCGTGGCGCAGCGCGTCGGCCTCGATGTTCATGGGCTTGTTGCGGTCGGCCTTTTCGGCATGGACCAGCCCGACAGGGGCGCAGGCCAGGCAGGCCAGAAGGGGGAGCGTGAGCAGGCGTTTCATAGGGCACGAATCTTGCAATGATTGTAGCCATGCACCGGCCACAAAAAAGCCCGCGGCTGCGGGCTGGCGTTCCACAGGGCGCAGGCGGCGTCAGGCTCAGCCCTTGGCGCCCTGGCCCACGAGGTAAGTGACCACCTGCAACACGCCCCCCATGCTGCCTGCGTGGGTGCCGTCGGTGTAGTAGCGGCCGGCCACGCCCATCGAGGGCACGCCTTCGACGCCGTAGGCCTCCTGCAGCTGGCTGGCGCGGCGCACCTGGTTGGAGACGGTGAAGGAGTTGTAGACCTCCTTGAACTTGGCCAGGTCCATGCCGGGCTGCTTGCCGATCCAGGCAAAGATGGCATCGTCCTTGGCCAGGTTCTGGCGCTCGACGTGGATCGCGCGGAACACGCGGGGGTGCAGCTCGTCGAGCTTGCCCAGGCCTTCGAGCGCGTAGTAGAGCTTTTGCTGCGGCACGAAGCTGGCATTGAAGGCCACGGGCACGCGGCGCACGCTGGCGTTCGCGGGCGCGTTCTTGAGCCAGGTGGCGAAGGTGGGCTCGAACTCGTTGCAGTGCGGGCAGCTGTACCAGAAGAACTCGATCACATCGACCTTGCCGGCCGGCGCCTCGGTCGGTGCGGGCTTGGCCAGCTTGACGTAGTCCTTGCCCTCTTTCGGGACGGACTGGGCCACGGCCGGCAGCGACAGGGCGGATGCGGCCACGGCAGAGGCGGCGGTCAGAGAAAACTCACGGCGTTTCATGGAAAGGACACTCCTTGTTCTGGTTGCGGGGTCTGAGCAGCCACCGCAGCGTGAAAGTTCAGCGCTGCACGCGCACCAGGGCCGACTCCACCCCGGCGCCATCGAGCTTTTCCTTGAGCTGCTCGGCATCGTCGCGCTTGCCAAACGGGCCCACGCGCACGCGGAACACGGTACGGCCGTTTTGCTCGCGCTCGCTCACGCGCGCCTCCCAGCCCATCATGGCCAGCTTGGCGCGCTGCGCGTCGGCGTCGGACTGGGCGCGGAAGGCGCCGGCCTGCACGAAATAGTCGAACGGGTCCACGCTGGCCGTGGCGGCAGCTTTGGCCTTGGCCTTGGCGTTGGCCAGGTCGCCCAGCGGGTCTGCGGACGGGGTGGTGGCCTTGGCGCTGGTCGCTGGCGGCGCCCTGCCGGCCACCGCCGGCGGCAGCGGCGCAGCGGCGGGGGCCGCTGCGGGCGCGGGTGCCGGCGCAGCCGCGGGGGGCGGCGCGGCTTCGGCCCCCACCGTGCCCGAGGCCTCGGGCGGCGCCGGGCGCGCCGGGTTCTTGCCATAGAGCGGGGAATTGGGGTCCCAGTTCTTGTTCTTCTGGGCTTCGACCGCGTCCTGGTCGAGGCTGCGCGCGCGCGCTCTTGTTCAGGAAGGGCACCGGCACCTTGGTCACATAGACGGCCACGGCCAGCGCCGCCCCCAGCCCGACGACCAGGCCGATGATGAAGCCGATGACGGTCCCGCCCTGCTGCTGCTTTTTCATAGGTCGATTCCGTCACATTCTGCGCGGGGCACGACACGCCCAGCACCGCCAGTCCATTGTGCAGCACCTGCGCGGTGGCGGCGACGAGCGCCAGGCGCGCGCGCTTGACCGATTCGTCGTCGACCAGGATGCGCTCGGCGTCGTAGTAGCTGTGGTAGCTGGCCGCCAGGTCGCGCAGGTAGAACGTCACGTCGTGCGGTGCGTCGCCCTCGGTGGCCGCCGTGAGCATCTCGGGGTACTTGGCCAGCTGCAGCATCAGCGCCTGGGCCTGCGGGCCATCGAGCGCCGAGAGGTCGACGTCCTTGAGGCGCCGCGACGTCGCCGCCCCAGGCCGCGCAGCACCGAGCAGATGCGCGCATGCGCGTACTGCACGTAGTACACCGGGTTGTCGTTGTTCTGCGCCACGGCCAGGTCGACGTCGAAGGTGTACTCGGTGTCGGGCTTGCGGCTGAGCAGGAAGAAGCGCACGGCGTCCTTGCTGGTCCACTCGATCAGGTCGCGCAGCGTGACGTAGCTGCCGGCGCGCTTGCTGATCTTGACCTCTTCGCCGCCCTTGACCACGCGCACCATGGTGTGCAGCACGTAGTCGGGGTAGCCCTGCGGAATGCCGACATCGGCCGCCTGCAGGCCGGCACGCACGCGCGCGATGGTGCCGTGGTGGTCGGTGCCCTGGATGTTGACGACCTTGGTGAAGCCGCGCTCCCACTTGGCGATGTGGTAGGCCACGTCGGGCACGAAGTAGGTGTAGGTGCCGTCCTGCTTGCGCATGACGCGGTCCTTGTCGTCACCGTAGTCGGTGCGACTTGAGCCACAGCGCGCCGTCCTGCTCGTAGGTCTTGCCGTTGGCGATGAGCGCTGCACCGTGGCCTCGACGCGGCCGCTGGTGTAGAGGCTCGACTCGAGGTAGTACTCGTCGAACTTCAGGTTGAAGGCCTGCAGGTCCTTGTCCTGCTCGTTGCGCAGGTAGGCCACGGCGAACTGGCGGATCGATTCGACGTCGTCGACGTCGCCGCTGGCGGTGAATTCGCGGTCGTCGGCCTTGACGGTCTTCTTCGCCAGGAAGTCGTTGGCGATGTCTGGATGTAGTCGCCGTTGTAGAACGCCTTGCTCGCCGGGTTCTCGGGGTCGGTGGGCCAGCAGGCGTCGCCGGGCTTGAAGCCCTTGGCGCGCAGCTGCGTGCTGTGCGTCAGCGTCTGGATCTGCACGCCGGCGTCGTTGTAATAGAACTCGCGGTGCACGCGACAGCCCTGCGTGGCGAACAGGTTGCAGATGCGCATCGCCCAGCGCCGCCTGGCGGCCGTGGCCCACGTGCAGCGGGCCGGTGGGGTTGGCCGAGACGAACTCGACCAGCACCTTCTCGCCGCGCTCGGGCGCGACCGAAACGCGCGCCGGCGGCCAGCACCTCGCGCACGACTTCCTGCTTGGCGGCGGGCTTGAGGCGGATGTTGAGGAAGCCGGGGCCGGCGATCTCGATGTCCGCATCGACCCAGCGCTGGAAGGCCGGCGTGGCCAGCAGTGCGCTGCGCAGCTGTCTCGGCCAGCTGGCGCGGCTTGAGCTTGAGCGGCTTGGCCAGCTGCATGGCGGCCGTGCAGGCGAAGTCGCCATGGGCGGCCACCTTGGGTGACTCGAACGCGGCACGGGCGGCCGTGCCAGGGGAAAGGGTGTCCAGCGCGGCCGCAAGCGCGGCCAGCAGGTCTTGTTTGACAGATAGCATCGCCGGATTTTACGGGGCCGGGGCATTCCGGCTCTGCTGCGCGTCAATCGCATTGTGGGCGCTGCCGTTGTGTGGTGAAATTCCGCCGGGGTGACCCCTCACGCATCCCCTTAAAGGAGACTCCATGAAACAGCTTCTTTCCCTGACCGCGCTGGGCCTGGCCCTGGCCCTGGGTGCAGCACATGCCGCCGACAACGCCACACCCTCGGCGCAGCAATCCAAGATGGCCAGCTGCAACACAGACGCCAAGGGCATGAAGGGAGACGAGCGCAAAGCCTTCATGAAAAACTGCCTGAGCAACAAACCCGCCACCCAGCAGGACAAGATGAAGACCTGCAACACCGACGCCAAAGGCATGAAGGGCGATGAGCGCAAGACGTTCATGGCCCAGTGCCTCAAGAAGTGACGCGGCACACCGCGCGCCACCCGCCTGTCCCGCCAGGCGGTTTTTTTTTGCCGCAATGCATCCGCCCTACGATATGACGCCCCTACCACCGCCCCCTGCGAACTCTACGGCCCCCAACATGCTCCACACTGGCGCCCCGGCACCCCGCGCCACCCGGATTCCCTCCATTTCCTGCGTTCTGCCGGCCTACAACGAGGGCCGCAACCTGGCCCAGGTGGTGCCGCAGGTGCTGGCGTCGCTGCAGGCGCTGTCGCCCCATGTCGAGGTGCTGGTGGTCGACGACGGCAGCCGCGACGACACGGCCGCCGTGGCACGCGCGCTCTGCGCGGCACACCCGGGCGTGGTGCTGATCGAGCTGTCGCGCAATTTTGGCAAGGAGGCGGCGCTGACCGCTGGGCTCGACGCCGCGCGTGGCGAGGTCGTCGTGTTGATGGACGCCGACGGCCAGCACCCGGCCGCCCTGCTGCCGCAGATGCTCGAAAAATGGCAGCAGGGCAGCGACGTCGTGTATGCCGTGCGGCGCACGCGCGACGACCAGTCGCCGCTGCACGCGCGCCTGGCTCAGCTGTTCTACCGCCTCGTCAACTGGGGCAGCCGGGTCCCGATTCCGGCCGACGCGGGCGACTTCCGCTGGATGGACCGCAAGGTGGTCGAGGCGCTCAAGGCGCTGCCCGAGCGCAACCGCTTCATGAAGGGCCTGTACGCCTGGGTCGGCTTTCAGAGCACGGCGCTGGACTACCTGCCCCTGCCGCGCACCCAGGGCCAGAGCAGCTTCGGGCTGCGCAGCTCGCTGTCGCTGGCGCTGACCGGCATGGTGGCGTTCTCCTCGACCCCGCTGCGTGCGCTGTCCGTGCTGGGCCTGCTGCTGTCCATGGCCTCATTGACGTACGGCCTGTGGGTGGTGTTCGACTACTTTTGGCGCGGCATCGCAGTGCCCGGCTATGCCACGCTGGCGGCGGGCATGATGTTCTTGAGCGGCATCCAGCTGCTGTCCATCGGCGTACTGGCCGAGTACGTGGGCCGCATCTACGAAGAGGTCAAGCGCCGCCCGTCCTACCTGGTGAGCGAGCGCAGCGGCGTGGGCCTGCCCCAGGCTGGCACCGACCGCCCCGGCGCATGAGCGGCGCGCGCACGGGCCTGTGGTTTCTGGCCGTCGGTGGCACGGCGGCGCTCACGCACATGGCGGTGTTCGCGCTGGCGCAGCGCTGGCTGTGGCCCGAGGCGGCCAATGCGCTGGGGTTTGGCGTGGCCTTTTTGGTCAGCTTTGCGGGCCACCGGCGGCTGAGCTTTCCCGGTGCCGGCACCACGCTGGCGCAGAGCCTGGCGCGCTTTGGCGCGACGGCGCTGGCCGGCTTTGCCGTCAACGAACTGGCGTTCGTGCTGCTGCTGCGCGTGGCAGGCTGGCCGTCATGGCTGGCGCTGCTCGCGGCCATGGTGCTGGCAGCCGGCCAGACCTTCGTGCTCAGCCGCCTCTGGGCGTTCCGGCGCTGAGCGCCACAGGCTCCAGCCCGCGCCGCGCTGCACCGCCACCCAACCAGCGGGAATCTGCGCCGCGGGCAGCGCGTTCGGCGCCACCAGCCAGCGCCCAGGCAGCTGCGCAGCCGGCGCGAGCACCTCGGGCGTTTGCAGCACGCGGCCGGCAGCGGGGTCAAAGTCGGCCCCTTCGAACAATTCGCGGCGCCAGTTGTCGCCCGCCGAGCGCCGCAGTGCCGGCCAGTCCTGCACCACCACCATGGGCTGGACGGACTGCGTGTAGAACGGCAGATCGTACGGGTACTCGCCGAGCGCATACACGGTGTCGGAAGCGCGCGCCTGGCAGGCCAGTGTGCGCGCGATGTCCTGCGTCCCATGCCGCGCCGCATGGCGGGCCGCCACCACCTGGACTCCCGCGGCCACCCCCAGGGCCAGCAGGCACAGCGCGAGCCACACAGCGCGCTCCCGGCGGTGCCCGCCGAGCCAGCGCTCCCAGCCCAGCGCGGCCAGCAAGGCCAGGGGCGGCATCACGGGCAGCACGTAGCCGACGATTTTGGAGTGGGGCACCGAGAAGAAGCCGACGATGGCCACGGTCCAGATCCAGCACAGCAGCCAGACCGGTCGCGCTATTGAAACAGTAGCTGTCTGCGCTTGGTGGGCGGGCGCTTTAAGCTGATTCAATGCAAAAATCACCCAAGGGAAGAACAAGCCCGCCAGGGCCGGCAGGTAAAACCACCAGGGCCGGGGGTTGTTGAACGCCGTGCCGGTGTAACGGCCGAATTGCTGCACGCCAAACAGGTAGCCGACAAAGTCCGGGTACTGCCGCTGGGCCAGCACAAACCACGGCAGGGCGATCACGGCGAACAGCGCCAGGCCGCTGGCCCAGGGCAGGCGCGGCACCTTGGCGAGCTGGCGCGTCCAGAGCAGCCAGACCAGCAGCACCAGGCCCGGCAAGGCCAGGCCGATCAGCCCTTTGGAGAGCACGCCCAGCGCGCACGCCACAAAGCCCAGGCGCGCCAGCGCGGCGTGGGGGCGCGGGCCATGCAGGAAGGCCAGCGCGAAACTCCAGATGGCGACGCCGATCCACGCGGCGACCAGCATGTCGTGGTTCACGTATTGCCCAGCCGCCAGAAACGACAGGCTGGTGCCCAGCATCAGCGCGGCGCGCCGGGCCACCGCGGGCGAGGCCACCTGCAGCGCCGCCAGGTACACGGTGACCATCATCAGCCCCGCATGCAGGGCCGGCGCCAGGCGCGCCGCCCAGGCCCCGACGCCGAACGTGGCCATGGCCAACGCCTGCAGCCAGTGCAGCAGCGGCGGCTTGTGGAAGAAGGGAATGCCGTCCAGCCGCGGCGTCAACCAGTCGCCCGAGACCAGCATCCAGCGGCCGATTTCGGCATAGCGTCCCTCGTCGGGCAGGGCCAGCGGGCGCAGGCCCGCCAGCACCAGCAGCAGCGCCCACAGCGCGCCCATCATCAGCCAGGATTTTCGGGTCTCGGTCAGCCGCATCGGAGGTCGTGCCCGGTCAAGCGGGCTGGGGAGTGAAGAGATCGCGGCCGCGCGCCAGGCGCACGTCCGCATCGGCCAGCGCCTGCGCGAACGCCGCGCTGGCCAGGTACGCGCCTTCGCGTGCGCGGGCCGCGCCAATCGGGTCGTGCGCGTCGGCGCTGTCGGCGGGGTGGCACATCAGTACCGTGCCCGCGGGCGCCGCGCGCAGCCAGCGCTGCATGTGCTGCGCATACGCCGCGGTGTCGCCCGAAAAATCGTAAATGCCCGACAGCAGCGCCGCGTGCGGCAGCCCCGCCCGGTCGGCCTGGCGCACCAGAGCCTGCGCGCCCCAGGCGGCGATGGTGCGCGCCTTGAAGTCGCGCTGGCCCGGCGGCGCCAGCGACACACGCAGCCACGGCCGCTGCTGCGGGTAGCGCCGCTGCACGGCTTCGACCAGGGCCTCGCGGATGCCGCGGAACTGCTGCACATGCTGGTGGCCGTCGATGTGGTCGGGCGGCGCCTGCCAGTGCGCCTCGAACGCGTCGAGCTGGCGCTCGACGGCGCTGCGCACGGCATCGGCGCGCAGCATCCCCAGCGCGGCGCGCGCCATCAGCGCCGGCAGCGGCTGGCCATGCCCCGCGGCCACGGCAAATTCGCTGGTCCAGTCCAGGTGCAGGCCCACGTCCAGCTGGCCGCGCAGCGGCTGCAGCCGGGCCGAGTCCTCGCGCCAGCGCGGCGACAGGACCATGGCGCTGGTCGCGCTCAGGCGCCCCTGCGCGGCCAGCGCGGCGATCGCGCGCGAGACGCCCTCGCTCAGGGCGAAGTCGTCGGCGCACACAACCAGGGCGCGCGCCATCTCAGGAGCGCGGCTGCGCCGCCTCCGTGCCCACGCGCACCGACCAGCCCCAGCCGCCGTAGACCCGCTGGGCGTCCTCGGGACCGGTGCCCGGCGGCCACAGGTCCAGCACGCCCAGGCGCTCGGGCTCGCCCGGCGCGATCCACGGGCTCGCGGCCAGGTCGCCGTTGATCAGCACGCGGGGCTGCTCGGGCAGCCTCAGCGCCACCGCGCCGCTGACCGTGGCAGGCCCGCGGATGATGGGGATCGGGCCGCCCAGCGCCTGCCGCGCCGGGCCGGCGATGGCCTGCGCCAGTTCCGCCGACGGAAATTGCCGCCAATGCGGCTTGCGCGGGGGGTGGCGCCCGAACGCGGAGGTCTCATACGACTGCCACAGCAGCAAGGCCTGCAGCAGCACAAAGAACCCGCCCGCCAGCACCCGCACCCGGCGCGTGCCGAGCGCCGGCGCGCGCAGGCGCAGCAAGGCCATGGCGGCGGGCACAGTCCACAACGCAAAAGCCGTGCCCCACTGCAGCTGCAGGTCAACGCCGCCGAGCACGCCCATGGCGGTCATGGCCAGGGGCGGCAGCACGCCCCAGCACAGCAGCAGCGAGGTGCCATAGCCCTCAGTCTGCCGCGTGCCAGCGCTGTCCGGCGCGAGCGCGCCGGGCGGCGCCGCCGGGCGCTGCGCCCACCACACCCCGACCAGCAGCAGCAGGGCCGGCAGGCAGCGGTTGAACAGCCAGTCCGCCAGCCACGTCGTGGACACGGTCAGGCGCTGGAACGGGCCCAGGTGGGCGCCCAGCGACGACTGCATGGCATAGGCGATGGGGCCGCGCTCCTGCTGCAGCAGCCACAGCGCATGGGGCAGAAGCAACGCCAGCGCCAGCGCCAGCGCCAACGCCAGGCCCTGGCGCTGCAGCGGGCTGCGCCACAGCCCATGGCGCGCAAACAGCCACAGCCCGCACAGCGCCACGAGCGCGTACTGGTATTTGCTGAGCATGCCCAGCGCGGCCACCACGCCCAGCATCAGCCACCAGCGCAACTGGGGCCGCGTCAGGATGCGCCACCACAGCCAGGCGCTCGCCGCGACCCACAGCATGAGCAGGGTGTTGTGGTTGTAGTAGTAGAGCCGGCCGTTGTAGAAGGTGATGCACAGCGCCGCGAGCAGCCCCACCAGGGCGTAGTGGCGACCGTGCACTTGGCGCAGCACGGCGGTGTAGATCGCCAGCGAAGCCAGCGTGCACAGCGCCCCCAGCAGGTAGCTCGACCAGGCTGACCACCCGGCCACCTGCACAACGGCCCAGAGGGCCCAGGTGGGCAGTGGCGGGTGCTTGTAGTAGCCCCATTGCAGCGAGCGCATCCAGGTGAGCTGCTCGATGTTGTCGGCCGGCGGGCTCAGCGCCAAGCTGCTCAGGTGCCACAGCCACAGCGCGCCAAACAGGCCGAGGAGCGCCCACGTCCAGTCAACGCGTGCGAGCCCCTGCAGCGCGCGCTGCACACCGCGCGCAGGCGCGGCGGCGCCCAGGGGCGTTGGAGGGGTCATCTGCGCATCGGCACGCGTCATACAAGGTTCTGGGATTCTTCGTGGCATGCGCCAGGGCGCAGTCGGGTCAATTAAAGCGCAAGCCGAAGCTCGAGGAGGCGCCTGCAGCCAGCGCTTTCGGAGCGGGCCTACATTTTGTCACACTCCGGCCTACCAGCCGCGCGCCCAGAATACCGCCACCACCGCGACCAGGGGCAGCAGATGCGACTGCACCATCACCAGGCGGCGCACGCGGGCCACTTCCGCTGCGGCAGGCAGGGCTCCGGTGGCGTGCAGGGCACGGCGCCAGCGCCGAAAGGCCAGCGTGGGACGGATGGACAGCAGCACCATCACCACGAACAGTGTCACCTTGAGGTGCAGCAGCGGTTGCGTGGCGTACCAGGAGGCCCCCTTGATGCCCCAGAACACGCGCGCCAGGCCAGTGGCCAGCAGCACCACGGCGGTGATGCCATAGATCAGGTCCAGGCGCGCCAGGCGCTCCACCACGGCGGCGTTGAGCCATTCGGTGCGGCACAAGGCCGCCTGGCTCGAGAGAAAGACCACCAGGGTCAGGATGGCCACCAGGTGCAGGCTGGCCAGAACGGCTTCGAGGGTCATTGAAAATCCTTGTACGGGGGCTGGAGCAACGCCGAAAAACGCCCGCGGCAGCACCGCGTCATGGCGTCTTCCAGAACCCGGGTTGGCTGTAATTGTGCTTGAGGTAGTCGATCCACAGGCGCACGCGCAGCGGCAGGTGCTTGGCATGCGGAAACACCACATAGATGCCATTGGGCGGCGCGGCGAAGCCGTCGAGCACCGGCACCAGCTGGCCCGCGGCGATCTCGTCCTCGACCTCCCAGGTGCTACGCCAGGCGATGCCAAAGCCCGCCAGGCACCAGTCGTAGAGCACTTGGCCGTCCGAGCAGTCGAGCGGCCCGCCGGGGCGGATGTGCACCAATTCGCTGGCGCCCGCGGCGGTGGGCACGCGGAAGGCCCAGCCGCGCGTCTGCGAGGCGTCGCTCGAGAGCGTCAGGCAGTCGTGCGCCGCCAGCTCGCTGGGGTGTTGGGGCGTGCCGCGGCGCTGCAGGTACTGCGGCGCGGCCACGCACAGGCGGCGGTTGTCGGCCACGCGCACGCTCACGAGCGAGGAATCGGGCAGGTCGCCCACGCGCACGGCGCAGTCAAAGCCCTCGCCCGCCAGGTCGACCACGCGGTCGCTGAGGTTCAGGGAGATCGCCACCTCGGGGTGCAGCGCGCGAAACAGCGGCACCAGCGGCGCCACATGGCGGCGGCCGAAGCCCGCCGGCGCGGTGATGCGCAAATGGCCACTGGCCTGGACGCCGCCGGCCGAGACGCTGGCCTCGGCGTTGGCCACGTCGGTCAGGATGCGCTGGCAGTCCTCCAGGAACGCGCTGCCCTCGTTGGTCAGGCTGATGCGCCGCGTGGTGCGCACCAGCAGCTTCACGCCCAGGTGCTCTTCGAGCGCATCGAGGCGCCGGCCCATGATGGCCGGGGCCACGCCTTCGGCACGCGCTGCCGCCGTGAGGCTGCCGCGCGTGGCCACGGAGACGAAAGATTCAAACGCCTTGAGCTTGTCCATGGGCGCCGATTATGGGTGCGCGGCGGCCCCGCGAAACCAGGCCGTGGGCGCTTGGGCAGGCCGTATCAGTCGAGCTTGACGCCCGGCGGTCTTGGATGATCGGCGCCCCAGCGCTGGGCCTCGGCACGCGCCAGGGCGCGGAACTGCTCGGGCGTGCCGGGCAGCGCCTCCATGCCGAAGTCCTGCATGCGCTTGTGCACGGCCGGGTTGGCCAGGGCCTTGTTGAGGTCGGCATTGAGCGCGCGGTACGACGGCCGCGGGCAGGCCGGCGGGCCCGAGCACGCCCTGGAACGCGAACACCTCGGAATGGGGCACGCCCGCTTCGGCCAGCGTCGGCACGTCGGGCAGCGCGGCCACGCGCTGCGCCGAGCCGATGGCCAGCACGCGCACCTTGCCCGACTGCATCATCGGCAGGCCCGGCCGCCAGGTCGAGGAACATGCACGGCACCTGCCCGCCCATCACGTCCTGCATCGCGGGCGCCGCGCCGCGGTACGGGATGTGCGTGAGGAAGGTGCCGGTGCGGTTCTTGAACATCTCCATCGCCAGGTGGTGCGGCGAGCCGTTGCCGGGCGAGGCGTAGTTGACTTGCCCGGGTTGGCCTTGCACGTAGGCCAGGAACTCCTGCAGCGTCCTGGCCGCGAACGCCGGGTGCACCACCAGCGCCAGCGGAAAGCGGCCGATGCCGCCGATGTAGGTGAAGTCCTTCTCGGGACTGAACGGCAGCTTGCTGAACAGGTGCTCGTTGAAGGCCAGCACGGCGTTGTCGGCCGACATCAGCGTGTAGCCGTCGGGCTTGGCCGTGGCGACGATCTCGGCGCCGATGTTGGTGGCGGCGCCAGGGCGGTTGTCGACCACGATCTGCTGGCCCAGCGTCTGGCGCATGGCCTCGGCCAGGGTGCGCGCCAGCACGTCGGTGCCGCCGCCGGGCGGGTACGGCACGATCCAGCGGATCGGTTGCTGGGGGTAGTCGGCCTGGGCGCGGGCCCAGGGTGCGGCGGACGTGGCGCCCACGGCGGCCAGGGCGGTGAGCAGGGTTCTGCGTTGCATGCGTGCCTCCTTTGCTACTTATTTGATAGCTATGAGCGCTTGCTGGTCAAGGTCCAGAGCCATTTTTCGCTGAAAACTCAGGCGGGCGCCACAATCGCCTGGTCGATGGCGCCGAACACGCTCTGGCCGTCCTTGCCCTTCATCTCGATGCGGATGGTGTCGCCGTACTTCATGAATTCGGTCGAAGGCCGGCCGTCCTGGATGGTTTCGATGCAGCGCTTCTCGGCGATGCAACTGTAGCCCTTGGGCCATTCGGTGCGGCCCTTGGCGTCCGTCACGCCCTTGTTGCTGACCGTGCCGCTGCCGATGATGCAGCCGGCGCGCACGTTGCGCGTCTTGCCGATGTGGGCGATGAGCTGGCCGAAGTGGAAGGTCATCTCGGGGCCGGCGTCGCACATGCCGACCTTGCGGCCGTTCCAGGTGCACTGCAGCGTCAGGTGCAGGCGGCCCCTTGTCCCAGGCGTCGCCGAGTTCGTCGAGCGTCACCGCCACCGGGCTGAAGGCGGTCGCGGGCTTGCTCTGGAAGAAGCCGAAGCCCTTGGCCAGTTCGGCCGGGATCAGGTTGCGCAGGCTCACGTCGTTGGCCAGCATGACCAGGCGGATGCCGTCGAGCGCCTGCTCGGGCGTGCAGCCCATCTTCACGTCGCCGGTGACGACGGCGATCTCGGCCTCGAAGTCGATGCCCATGGCCTCGCTGGGCACGACCACGTCGTCGCACGGGCCGATGAAGTCGTCGCTGCCGCCCTGGTACATCAGCGGGTCGGTGTAGAAGCTGGCTCGGCACTTCGGCGTTGCGCGCCTTTCGCACCAGTTCGACGTGGTTGATGTAGGCCGAGCCGTCGGCCCACTGGTAGGCGCGCGGCAGCGGCGCCATGCACTGCGGCGGATCGAACGGGAACGCGTGGCGCGCCTTGCCCGCGTTGAGCTGCGTCGTACAGGTCCTGCAGTTGCGGCGCCAGGAAGCTCCAGTCGTCGAGCACCTGCTGCAGCCGGTGGCGATGCCGGTCGCATAATGGGCCGAGCCGAGGTCGCGCGAGACGACGACCAGTTGGCCGTCGCGTGAACCGTCTTTGTAGGTGGCGAGTTTCATGGGTGCAAAACCTTTATCGGCATGGAAACCGGCAGCGCCTGGCGCAAATTACGCTGGGTGAAATTGATTTAACTAAACAGAACCTTCGAAATTCTAGTGCACATGGACAAGGAACGCGCCGGCATCCAGTCCGTCGAGGTCGGCTTCTCGTTGCTCGCAGGCCTCACGCGCGCGCGCGGGCCGCTGATGCTCAAGGACCTGGCCGCCGCCGCCGACATGAGCGCGGCCAAGGCGCACCGCTACCTGGTGAGCTTCCAGCGCATGGGGCTGGTCACGCAGGACAGCCGCACCGCGCGCTACGACCTGGGCCCGGCCGCGCTGCGCCTGGGGCTGGCGGCGCTGTCGCGCCTGGACGCGGTGCGCCTGGCACGCGAGCGCCTGCCGCAGCTCATGGACGAGATCGGCCACACGCTGGCGCTGGCGGTCTGGGGCAACCACGGCCCGACCATCGTGCACTGGGAGGAGTCGGCGCAGGCCGTCACCGCCAACCTGCGCCTGGGCGACGTGATGCCGCTGTTGTCGTCGGCCACGGGCCGCTGCTTTGCCGCGCACCTCGCGCCCGAGGTGGTGGCGCCGCTGCTGCAGGCCGAGCTGGCACAGGCCGCCACGCTGCAGCGCAGCGACCTGCCCGCCACGCTGGACGCGGCCCAGGCCCTGCTGCAGGACGTGCGCGCGCGCGGCGCAGCGCGCGTCGTGGACACGCTGCTGCCGGGCATCGTCGCCTTCTGCGCGCCGGTGTTCGACGCCGACGGCCACCTGGCGCTGGGCATCACGACGCTGGGCTCGGTCGCCACGCTCGATGCCGGCTGGGGCGGCGCCATCGACACGCCGCTGCGCGCCGCCGCCGCGCAGCTGTCGCACGACCTGGGGTTTGGCGGCGCATGAGCGCGGCCGACACGGCACCATGATTCCGCGGCGGCCCCTGCTGCTGATCGCCACGGCGGTGCTGGCCCTGCACTGGTGGGTGCTGGCCGGCGTGCCGCTGCACTGGGACCGGCCGGCAAGTGCGCAGCCCGCGGTTTTCCACACGCGCACCGTGGCCGCGCCGCCACCCGCCCCCGCGCAGGCCCGGCCGCCCGCAGCGCCGGTGCAACGTACGCCGCCGTCCAAGAAGGCGCCTGCGCCCGCACCGGCCCCTACGGCTGCAGCGCGCGCCGAGGCGCGCCTTTCCAGTCCGCTGGCCGCAGTGGCCGAGCCAGAGCCCCTGGCAGAGGCTGCGCCGGACCCGGCTGCCGAAAGCCAGGCCAGCGCCCCCTCCCCCGATCCTGCCGCCGAGCCCTCGGCCGAAAACGGGCCGGACCCGCAGCGCCTGGCGGCGGGGGCGGCGGGGCCGGACGCCCCTGCTGAAGCACCGGCACCGCCGCCTGCCCCCGCCACCGCCGCAGCGATCGACATCGCCGTGCCGGGCACGGGCGCGCCCGCGAACGGCGCAGCGCCCTACCCGGTGCACATTCCACCCCCCGTGCGCCTGGACTTCGACGTCAGCGGGCAGGCCAAGAAGTTCCAATACAGCGCACGCGCCGAGCTGCTGTGGCAGCACGACGGCCAGCACTACCAGGCGCGCCAGGAGATCAAGGTGCTGTTCCTGGGCGCACGCACGCAGACCAGCGAGGGCGACATCACGGCCGCCGGCCTGCGGCCCCGGCGCTTTGGCGACCGCGCGCGCAGCGAGCAGGCCGCGCATTTCGACTACGCCCAGCACCGGATCACCTTCAGCGCCAACACGCCCGAAGCCGCCCTGGTGCCGGGCACGCAGGACCGGCTCAGCGTGTTTCTCCAGCTCGGCGCCCTGCTGGCCGCGGCGCCCGAACGCTACCCGGTGGGCACGCGCATCAGCGTCGCCACGGCAAGCGCGCGCGCGGCCGACGTCTGGTCGTTCACCATCGAGGGCGAAGAGACGCTGGAGCTGCCCGTGGGCGCCACGCAGGCGCTGAAGCTGGAGCGCCTGCCGCGCCGCGACTACGACCAGAAGGCCGAGCTGTGGCTCGCGCCCGCGCTGGGCTACCTGCCCGTGCGCATCCGCCTCACCCAGACCAACGGCGACTTTGCCGACCTGCGCCTGAGCGGCCACGCCGCGCCCTGAGCCCGGGCCAAAGCCCCGGCGACGGAGGTGATTGGCATCCGTGGAATACTGGACCAGGCCCCGAGCCGCACCGCAGGACTTGAACTCCGCGCCCGCGCTGTCATCTGACAGACACACAGACCAGGGAGAACACCATGCACATGCTCTACGACTCAGAATCTTTTGTGGTGGTCCACATGCTGGCGGACGCCGTGAAACCGCTCGATGCCACGTCGGCGGACAGCCCCGCCCCCACCCCGCAGCTGGCCCGCCACGGCTTCGAGATCGTGGACAAGCGCTCGGGCAAGGAGGTCTACCTCGACGGCTCGTGGGCAGAGATGTTCCAGCAGGTCATCCTGGCCTGGCAGCGCGACGCACCGACACAGGAGGAAGTGGAAGACACGCTGGACCGCTACACGGGCCTGGCGCAAAACCCGGTGGTGGTGCACTGATCAAGAAAAATATCCGTCAAATACGCCATAAACGCTTACCCATCAAGCGTTAAAAGCTATTATTTAAATAGCAAAACTCAGGGTGTCGCACCCCGGCGCTGGCGCATGTCCCGGGCCATACGCTGCAGCGCGTCGGCGCCGAGCAGGGCACGTGCCGCCGGGTACACCACGTCTTCCTCGCTGCGGATGTGCGCGGCGTAGCCGCTGGCAAAGCGCGCGAACACCGCCTCGTCGTGCGCGCTGAAGGCGGTTTGCCGCCCTTCGGCCAGCGCCTGCAAGGCCGGGCGCGCGGCCTGCCAGTCGGCGTCCATGCATGCATGGTCTTGCTGCAGCTGCCGCACCAGCGCCGCCACGGCGGCGTCGCCGTGCGCCAGCAGCGGCGGGAACACATGCCACTCCTCGTCTTCATGGTGCAGCGGCGCGGCGGTGTCGAAGTAGCGCAGCACATCGCGCGCGGCCTGGCGCGCGGAGTCGTCGCAGGCGTGGCGGTGCAGGTAGTCGACCAGCTTGTGCAGCAGCGCCAGCGTGCGCTGCACGCGCTCGTGGCAGGCCTCGAGCATCTCGAACGGTGTGTCAAAGCCCACGGCAGGCGCGCCGAAGCCGGGCAGCGCAGAGGTGCCGGCCATGGCGCTCAGCCCAGGCGCACCGGCTCGCCCTGCCGGTTAAAGGGGATAAACGCGCCCACCCGGCCCTCTTTGACCGCGTCCACCATGCGCTGCAGCGGCGCCTCGGCATCTGCGCTGCCCGGCAGCGCGGCGGCGAACACCATGGCCCAGTCGTGGCCGAACTGGGTGGATTCTTCGACCAGCGCGGCAAACGAGGCGATGTCCTCGGGCCGCTTGTCCACGCACATCAGCGGCACCAACGCGCCGCCCTGCCCGGCCGTGAAATCGGCGCGCTGCGCGGGCGTGGCGTCGCCCGGCAGCTCGGCGCCGGCAAACACGAACAGCAGGCGCTGGGGCTCGGGCTGCGCACGGGCCGCCTGCAGCAGATCGTCAAAACTCGCAATTTCCATGGTGGTGTTCTCCCAAATCACAGCAAAGGGTCTGCGCACGCCGGCCCTTCGGGGGGCCCGCCCAGCGTGCGCAGGTAATCGGCGGGCACGGGGCGCAGGCGCGCACTCTTGCGCAACTGCACCGTGCCCAGGCTCACAAAGCACAGCGCGTGCTCGCCCGCGCCCAGACCGAACAGCGTGCGCAGGCCCGCGGACTTGAGCGCCTTGCCGCTGGTCAACGCCGAGCCGTAGCCCAGCGCCGTGGCCATGAGCAGCATGTTCTGCACCGCGCAGCCGGCCGAGACGATGCGCTCGTGCAGGTCGATCTGCGGGTCGCCGCGCGCGCCGTCCACCACCACCAGCAACAGCTCGGGCGAACGAAATGCCTTGTCGCGCGCCTGCGCCACCTGCTCGGGCGTGGCGCTCGCGTCGCGTTCGAGCAGCGCGGCGGCGAACACATCGGCCAGATGCCCGCGCTGCGCCTGCGGCACGCGCACCAGGCGCCAGGGCAGCATCTGCCCGTGGTCGGGCGCTTGGCCGGCGGCGGCCACGATCTGCCCGAACTCGGCAGCCCGGGGCCCGGGCCCGCACAGGCGCTTGGGCAGGATGGTCTGGCGCGCCTGGATCAGCGCCGCAGCCAGGGCTGCCAGCTCAGTGGACGCGGCCGTGGGCATGCCGCCCTCAACCGGGGCGGCCATCGGCGCGCAAGCGTCCATACCAGGCTCCCTGTCGGTGCGGCGACTGCACCCGACAGGCCGTACGTCCGCGGCAGCCACGCTGCGCCCGCCCCTCGGGTGCGGGCTCGCGGGACTCCGCGGCCTGCGGGCTGGCGGGGCGCAGGTTCATCCGCAGGTGCCGAGGTGGCCGCACTGGGTGCAGTAGTCGCAACCGTCCTTGCGGATCACCGCGTGCGCGCCGCACTCGCTGCACTTCTGGCCGGCCATGACCGGTGGCATGGCGGCCACGGCCACTGGCGGCGCCTCGGCCAGCGCCGGCGCATCGGCGCCCAGGTTCTTGCGGGCGCGCCGCGCCAGGATGTTCTGCACCGCGTAGGCGATGGCGGCCACTTCGGAGTCGTGCCACATCGGCACCTGCGTGCCGTCGGCCTTCTGGTGCGTGCCCAGGCGCACCGGGCCGCGGTCCCAGGCGACCTTGCGCATGTCGCTGAGCGCACGCTCGAGGAAGCCGCCGCGCGCCGCCAGCGACAGCAGGCGCATGCTCGACGTCACCCATTGCTGCGACTCGCCGCTCTGGCCCACGGGCATGAAGAACTCGATCGCGCGGTCGACCGTGCCGGTGCCGTCGGCGTTGGGCACGGGCAGGAACGAGACCACGAGGTACAGGCGCTTCTGGCCCTCTTGCGTCCAGTACTCCACCTTCTCGGCCACGGCCGACAGCGCGCCCTTGGGGCGGCTCTCGATCACGGTGCGCATGGGGTCCACAGGCGCGGCGGCCGGCGCCTGCGGCGCCGCCTCGGCGGGGGCGTGGGTTTCGAGCACCGCGCCGAGGATGCTGTTGGGGCGGTACGTGGCCAGCCCCTTGAGGCGCGCGCGCCAGGCCTGCAGGTACAGGCCCTTGAAGTCGTCGTACGGGTAGTCGGCCGGGATGTTCACGGTCTTGGAGATGGCCGTGTCCACGAAGGGCTGCACCGCCTGCATCATCGCGATGTGGTCGTCGGCCGACATCTCGAGCGCCGAGACGAAGTACGCGGGCAGCTGCTGAACGTCGCCGCCCAGCTCGCGGTACAGGCGCCAGGAATGGTCTTCGACCGCGTACTCGGCGGTGCTGCCGTCGGCCTCGCGCTTCCTGCGCTTGTACATCCACGAGAACGGCGGCTCGATGCCGTTCGAGGCGTTGTCGGCAAAGGCCAGGCTCACGGTGCCCGTGGGCGCGATCGACAGCAGGTGGCTGTTGCGGATGCCGTGCTTGCGGATGTCCTTTTGCAGCGCCGGCGGCAGGCGGCTGGCAAACGTGCCGGCGGCCAGGTAGCCCTCGGCGTCGAACTTCGGAAACGCGCCCTTCTCGCGCGCCAGCGCCACGGACGCGGCATAGGCGGCGTCGCGCATGCGCTCGGCGATGCGCGCGGCCATGGCGCGGCCCTCGGGCGTGTCGTAGCGCAGGCACAGCATGGCCAGGGTGTTGCCCATGCCGGTGAAGCCCACGCCGATGCGGCGTTTGGCGTGCGCCTCTTCGCGCTGCTGGGGCAGCGGCCAGAAGGTCAGGTCGAGCACGTTGTCGAGGGCGCGCACCTGCAGCGCCACCGACGCTTCGAAGGCGTCGAAGTCGAACGCCGCCTCGCCGGCCAAGCCGAACGGGTGGCGCACGAAGCGCGTCAGGATGATCGGACCGAGGTCGCAGCAGCCGTACGAGGGCAGCGGCTGCTCGCCGCACGGGATTGGTGGCCTCGATCGCCTCGCAGTAGTGCAGGTTGTTGTCGGTGTTGATGTGGTCGAGGAACAGGATGCCGGGCTCGGCGAAGTCGTAGGCCGACTTCATGATGGTGTCCCACAGCTCCTGCGCCGGCAGCGTCTGGTAGACCCACTGGCCGTCGGCCCGCTGGTAGGCGCCCTGCGCCAGCAGCGTGGCGCCGGGCCGCGCCTGGTGCACGAGCTCCCACGGCTGGTCGTTCTGCACCGCCTCGATGAAGGCATCGGAGACGCCCACCGAGACATTGAAATTGTTCCAGCGCCCCGGCGTGCGCTTGGCGGTGATGAAGTCCATCACGTCGGGGTGGTCGATGCGCAGCACGCCCATCTGCGCGCCGCGGCGCGCGCCGGCGCTCTCGACCGTGGAGCAGGACTGGTCGAACACGTTGATGTAGCTGCACGGGCCCGAGGCCATCGAATGCGTGCCCTTGACCTGCGCGCCGCGCGGGCGGATGCGCGAGAAGTCGTAGCCGACGCCGCCGCCGCGGCGCATGGTCTCGGCCGCTTCGCGCAGCGCTTCGTAGATGCCGGGGTAGCCGCCCTCGTCCACGCCCTGGATGCAGTCGCCCACGGGTTGCACGAAGCAGTTGATGAGCGTGGCCTGGATGTCGGTGCCGGCGGCGCTCATGATGCGGCCCGCGCCGATGGCGCCGGCGTGCAGGTTGGCCAGGAACAGCGCCTCGTATTTCTCCCGCTCGCCCTCGGCCTCGACCGAGGCCAGCGCGCGCGCCACGCGCCGGTACAGGTCTTCGGCGCTGGACTCACCGGCCTTGAGGTATTTTTCTTTCAGCACATCGAGGCTGATGGGCTGGGTGGCGGTCACGTCGTGCGCGCGTCCGAGGTCTTCGCGTTTCATGGGGTCTGCCTTGGGAAAGGGCCGCGCAGCACCTGGCCCGCGCGGCCGTGGAAGGGGTTGCGCAGCGGCCCGGGCGAGGCGCTGCGCAGATGCCAAGAATAGACCTTTTTGGCCCAAGCCCTGCAGAAGTCCCGACCCCGTAGGGTGCTTACAACGCCTTCCTGACGCAGCGCACTCTTGGTGCATCTGGCCTGTGGCCGAAAGCGGCACGGGCCCTGGCGCAGGCCGTTGCAACGCCTGCCGGTGCGGCGGCCCGCGCTTTCCCCGGTGGATTGGCATCGCGGCTTTTTACAGCAAAACAGGGCTCCAGCGCTTGCCAGTCCTGCACGCATAGCTCTCAAAACCATAGTATCAACATCCCGGGATTTCCCGGCAGGTGGGGCGCTGGCTCAATCGCAGACCACCTGCCCGTCGTGCTCGACATACGGGGCATAGGGGCCGGTGCCGCTGTTCGTGGCCACCGAGGCGGCCACGAAATTGCCGGTGTTGACGTCGAAGACATGCACCTCGCCGTCTTCGATGACGTAATGCCAGCCGTGCAGGCTGATCTGCCCGGCCAGCACGCGGCTGCGCACCATGGGAAACTCCATCAGCCGGCCCAGTTGCAGCACGACGGCGCGCTGCTCGGTGCGGCGCAGGGCCTCGGGGCATGGCTGGACCGGCAACACCGCCTCACGCCCCAGGTCGAGCCAGCGCAGCAGGTTGTGGGCTTCGGCCGGCACCTCGCCATAGAGCGCCTTGATGGCGCCGCAGTGGCTGTGGCCGCAGACCACGACGCGGCTGACCTGCAGGCTGAGCACGGCAAATTCGATCGCTGCGGCCGTGCCGTGGTGGCCGTGCGAGCCGTCGTAGGGCGGCACAAAGGCCCCGACATTGCGCACCAGGAACAGCTCGCCCGGGCCGGCGCCGGTCAGCAGGTAGGGCAGCAGGCGCGAGTCCGAGCAGCCAATGAACAGCGTGGTCGGGTGCTGTCCGTCGGCCACCAGGTCCTGAAAGCGCTGCTGGTGCAGCGGGAAATAGTCCGACTTGAAGCGCCGCAGGCGCACCAGCAGGTCGTCGCTGCCGGCGGCACCGCTGGCGTGGCCACTGTCGCTGGTCGGCGCGTCCATGCCTACTGCACCAGCGGGGAGTCGGCGGCGTCCAGTGCGATGTTCTCGAGCGTGGCCTCGCCGGCCAGCAGGGCCATGTACTGGTGCAGCGCGCGCGCGCGCGACTGCATCGCCAGCAGCCGCGCAATGCGCTCGCGCACCTCGGCATAGGCCGGCTGGGTGCCGTCGCGGCGCTCAAGCACCTCCACGATATGGAAGCCAAACCGGCTGTGCACCAGCCTCGGGAGCACGCCGGCGCGGGCCAGGGGCTGCTGGGGGTGGAACAGCGCCTGCGCCAGTTCGGGCGCGCAGTCGTCCGGGCCGATCCAGCCCAGGTCGCCGCCCTGGGTGCTGGTGGGGCAGTTCGACAGTTCGGCCGCCCGCTGGGCAAAGCGCCCGGGCGGGGTGTCTGTGTGGGTCAGTTCCAGCAGGGCTTTTTCTGCATGCACTGCCAGCGCCTGCACGTTGGTGCCGGGCGTGACCGCAAACAGGATGTGCCGCACATGCAGCGCCTGCCCGACGGTGAACTGCGCGGCATTCGCCTGGTGGTAGCGCTGGCATTCGGCCTCGTGTGGCTGCGGGCTGTGGACTTCGGCATCGACCATCTGCTCGAGGACCTGGCGCTCGGACTCGCCCAGCTCGGGCGCCACGGCGGCGGCGTGGGCCGGCAACAGCCCCTGCGCGACCGCGCGCTGGCGCAGCAATTCGGCGTAGGCGCGCTCGCGCAGTTCGTCCTCTGCAGGGCGCTGCCCCGGCGCATGCAGGGCCACGCCGTTGATCGCGGCTGTGGGCAGGTTCTCGGCGCCGCCGCCGCCGACAGGGGGCGCTGCGCTGGCGCAACCGCACCCCGTGCCGCAGCCCGGGGAAGAAGGCAGGGGGGCGTTCATGAGAACTCTCCTTTGGGCGAGGTGGCGCCCGCCGGGATCTGGCTCGCCGGGATCTGGCTCGCCGGGCGCTGGGCAGGATGGGCCGCCTGCGCCGGCTGCGGCGCGTGCGCCGGACGCGGGGTGGCGCCCAGGCGCCGGCTGCGCACCACCTGGTAGGGGCGGAACAGGTAGCCCACCGAGGCAAAACCGCTCCACACGTGCACCAGGCGGCTGAACGGGAACAGCAGGAAGATCGTCATGCCGAACACGATGTGGAACAGGTAGGGCCACGGCAGGCCGGCCAGCGCCTCGGCATTGACCGTGCGCAGCGTGAGGATGCGCTGCGCCCAGTCCGCGAGGATCAGCATCACGCTGCCGTCGGAATGCGCCCACGAAAACGGCAGCGTGATCAGGCCCACCACCAGCTGCACCCACAGGATGAGCAGGATGGCCAGGTCGGTCTTGTGGCTGGTGTAGCGGATGCGCTCGTCGAACACGCGCCGGTAGATCAGCATCGACAGGCCAATGAAGCAGACCACGCCGAACAGGCCGCCCGAATAGATGGCGATCTTCTGCTTGACCGAAGCCTCCAGGAAGTGCGCATAGAACGCATGCGGCGCCAGCAGGCCGACCAGATGGCCGAAGAACAGAAACAGGATGCCGACGTGGAACAAATTGCTGCCCCAGCGCAGCAGCCCGCTGCGCAGCAGCTGCGACGAGTCGCTTTTCCAGGTGTACTGATCGCGGTCGAAGCGCAGCAGGCTGCCGAGCAGGAACACCGCCAGGCAGATGTAGGGATAGACCCCGAAGAGAAAACCGTGCAGGGAAGTCATCGCTGTGCTCCTTGGGGGGGGCGTGCCTGGCGCGCGGCGTGGGGCACGATGTGGATCGGTTGCGGCTGGCCGGGCCTTTCCTGGCCGGGCCGCGCCTGGCCTTTGGACGAGCAGCCGTCAAACACCACCGGCTCCTGCCAGACGGCGTCCATCGGCTCTTCGGCGGCAATGTCGACCGGCGAAGCCTTCTCGCCCGCCAGTTCGAGCAATGCGCCCAGCACGGCGGCGTAGGGGCTCGAGCGTTGCTGCAGGGCGGCAAAGATGGCATTGAAGATGTGCGCCATTTCGGCGAGGAATTCGCGCGCCTGGCGCGGCGGCTGCGTGGAGGTGAACTCCAGCACCACGGGCAGGAAGTCGGGCATCTCGCCCTCGCCGAGGAACATGCCGGCCTGCTCGTAGGTTTTGGCCAGATCGATCATGGCCGGGCCGCGGTCGCGCGAGTCGCCATGCACATGCTCGAACAGGTGCAGCGAGGTGGCGCGGCCGCGGTCGAACAGCTCGACGTAGTCGGCCTCGGCTTCCAGCGCCGCCTTGCGCTCGAGCGTGTCGATCAGCGCATCGAGCTCGGCCAGGCGCGCCTGCGGCAGCGCCCGCTCTTCGTGCAGCGCAGCGCGCAGATCGGGCAGGTGGGCGCGCAGCTGCGCATCGGGGTAGCCGAGCAGCCGCGCCAGCACGCGCAGGCTGGTGCTCGCATGGGGAATGTGGTTGAACAGGGCCATGGCTCAGACCTCCGCCTTGATGGGAATGGTGCGTTTCTTGCTGCCGCCAAACAGGCTCACCTCGCTGGAGCCTTCGGAGCAGCCGTTGCCAAAGGTGAAGCCACAGCCGCCGCGCACGTCAAACGCGTTTTCGGCGTATTCGCGGTGCGTCGTCGGAATCACGAAGCGGTCTTCGTAGTTGGCAATCGCCATGACGTGGTACATGTCCTCGACCTGCGCCACCGTGAGGCCGGCCTGCGCCAGCACCGCCAGGTTCTGCGCGCGGTCAACGTGCTTGCTGCGCTGGTACGAGCGCATTGCCAGCATGCGCTCCAGCGCGCGCACCACCGGCGCGGTGTCGCCGCCCGTGAGCATGTTGGCCAGGTACTGCACGGGGATGCGCATCTGCGAAATGTCGGGCAGCTCGCCGTGGACGCCGATCTGCCCGGCGTTGGCCGCCGAGGTGATCGGCGAGAGCGGCGGCACATACCAGACCATCGGCAGCGTGCGGTACTCGGGGTGCAGCGGCAGCGCCACCTTCCAGTCCACGGCCATCTTGTAGACCGGGCTCTTGCGCGCGCTTTCGAGCCACGCCTCGGGAATGCCGTCCAGGCGCGCCTGCGCGATCACGGCCGGGTCGTTCGGGTTGAGGAAGATGTCGAGCTGCGCCTGGTACAGGTCCTTGTCGTTTTCAACGCTGGCCGCTTCCTCGATGCGGTCGGCGTCGTACAGCACCACGCCGAGGTAGCGGATGCGCCCGACACAGGTTTCGCTGCACACGGTCGGCTGCCCGGCCTCGATGCGCGGGTAGCAGAAGGTGCACTTCTCGGCCTTGCCGCTTTTCCAGTTGTAGTAGATCTTCTTGTACGGGCAGCCCGAGACGCACATGCGCCAGCCCCGGCACTTGTCCTGGTCGATCAGCACGATGCCGTCTTCCTCGCGCTTGTAGATCGAGCCCGACGGGCACGAGGCCACGCAGCTCGGGTTCAGGCAGTGCTCGCACAGGCGCGGCAAATACATCATGAAGGTGTTCTCGAACTGGCCGACCATGTCCTTTTGCACCTGCTCGAAGTTGTCGAGGTTGGCATCCTTGCTGCGCTTGGAAAACTCGCCGCCGAGGATTTCCTCCCAGTTCGGGCCCCACTCGATCTTCTCCATGCGCTTGCCGGTGATCAGGCTGCGCGGCTGCGCCGTGGGGGCGGCCTTCATCTCGGGCGCGGCCTGCAGGTGGCCGTAGTCGAAGGTGAAGGGCTCGTAGTAGTCGTCGATCTGCGGCATGTTCGGGTTGGCGAACAGGCGCATCAGCATCTTCCACTTGCCGCCCTGGCGCGGCTCGATGGCGCCGTCGGCGCGGCGCACCCAGCCGCCGTTCCATTTGTCCTGGTTTTCCCACTCCTTGGGGTAGCCGATGCCGGGCTTGGTCTCGACGTTGTTGAACCAGGCGTACTCCATGCCCGGGCGGCTGGTCCAGACGTTCTTGCAGGTGACCGAACAGGTGTGGCAGCCAATGCACTTGTCCAGGTTCAGCACCATGCCGATTTGCGCGCGTACTCTCATGCCGACTCTCCCTGTTGCTGCACCGCGAAGGCGCGTTCATCCTGGCGTGGCGTGTCCAGCCAGTCGACCTTGTGCATCTTGCGCACGACGACGAATTCGTCGCGGTTGGTGCCGATGGTTCCGTAGTAGTTGAAGCCGTACGACAGCTGCGCATAACCGCCGATCATGTGCGTGGGCTTCAGGACGACGCGCGTGACCGAGTTGTGGATGCCGCCGCGGTGCCCGGTGATCTCCGAGCCCGGTGTGTTGACGATCTTTTCCTGCGCGTGGTACATGATCACCATGCCCGGCTTGATGCGCTGGCTGACCACGGCGCGCGCGGTGAGCGCGCCGTTGACGTTGTAGGCCTCGACCCAGTCGTTGTCCTCCACGCCGATCGCCTTGGCATCGTCCTCGCTGAGCCAGACGATCGGGCCGCCCCGGCTCAGCGTCAGCATCAGCAGGTTGTCGGTGTAGGTCGAGTGGATGCCCCACTTCTGGTGCGGCGTGATGAAGTTCAGCAGGATTTCCGCATTGCCGTTGGCACGGATGCCGTGCACGCCGGCCGTCGCCTTCAGGTTCACTGGCGGGCGGTAGCTGGCAAAGCCTTCGCCAAAGGCGTGCATCCACGGGTGGTCCTGGTAGAACTGCTGGCGCCCGGTCAGCGTGCGCCACGGGATGTACTCGTGCACGTTGGTGTAGCCGGCGTTGTACGACACGGTTTCGGACTCGATGCCGCTCCAGGTCGGCGAGCTGATGATCTTGCGCGGCTGCGCCTGGATGTCGCGGAAGCGGATCTTCTCGTCCTCGCGGTGCAGCGCCAGGTGCGTGTGCTCGCGCCCGGTCTGCTTGCCCAGCGCGGCCCAGGCCTTCACGGCGACGTGGCCGTTGGTCTCGGGTGCGAGCTGCAGCACCATTTCGCAGGCGTCGATGTCGCTGTCAATGCGCGGCATGCCCTGCGTCACGCCCGGCTCGGTCACCACGCCGCTGAGCTGGCCCAGCTGCGTGACTTCGGTCTCGGTGTTCCACGCAATGCCCTTGCCGCCATTGCCGATCTTGTTGAGCAGTGGGCCCACGGCCGTGAAGCGCTTGTAGACATTCGGGTAGTCGCGCTCGACCACCTGCATCTGCGGCGCCGTCTTGCCCGGAATCAGCTCGCATTCGCCGCGCTTCCAGTCCTTGACCTCGAACGGCTGGGCCAGCTCGCCCGGGGTGTCGTGCATCACCGGCGTCAGGACCATTTCTTTTTCGACACCCAGGTGGCCGTCGCACAGCTCGCTGAATTTCTTCGCAAACCCCTTGTAGATCTCCCAGTCGCTCTTGGACTGCCATACCGGGTCCACGGCGGTGGACAGCGGGTGGATGAAGGGGTGCATGTCGCTGGTGTTGAGGTCGTTCTTCTCGTACCAGGTGGCGGTGGGCAGCACGATGTCCGAATACAGGCAGGTCGTGCTCATGCGGAAGTCGAGCGTGACCAGCAGGTCGAGCTTGCCCTCGGGCGCCTGGTCGTGCCAGACGACTTCTTCGGGCTTGCCCTCTTCGGCGCCCAGGTCCTTGCCCTGCACGCCGTTGGTCGTGCCCAGCAGGTGCTTGAGGAAATATTCGTGGCCCTTGCCCGACGAACCGATGATGTTGGAGCGCCAGACGAACATGTTGCGCGGCCAGTTGTCCGGGTGGTCGGGGTCCTCGCAGCTCATCTTGAGCGAGCCGTCCTTGAGCGACTGGACCACGTAGTCCTTGGGATCGAGCCCGGCGGCCTGCGCGTCCTTGACCACCTGCATCGGGTGCGTCTGCAGCTGCGGCGCGCTGGGCAGCCAGCCCATGCGTTCGGCGCGCACGTTGTAGTCGATCATGCTGCCGCCGTAGAGCTTCTTGTCGGCCAGCGGCGACAGCACTTCGTCGACGCCGAGCTTTTCATAGCGCCACTGGTTGGTGTGCGCATAGAAGAAGCTGGTGCTGTTCATCTGCCGCGGCGGGCGGATCCAGTCGAGCGCAAAGGCCAGCGGCGTCCAGCCGGTCTGCGGGCGCAGCTTTTCCTGCCCGACGTAGTGCGACCAGCCGCCGCCGCTCTTGCCGATGCAGCCGCACATCATCAGCATGTTGATGACGCTGCGGTAGTTCATGTCACTGTGGTACCAGTGGTTCATGCCGGCGCCGATGATGACCATCGAACGGCCTTCGGTCTTGTCGGCGTTCTCGGCAAACTGGCGCGCCACGGCAATGATCTGCGCGCGCGGCACGCCGGTGATCTGCTCCTGCCAGGCCGGCGTGTAGGGCGTGTTGTCGTCAAAGTCGGCCGCCGCGAGTTCACCCGGCAGGCCGCGGGCAATGCCGTACTGCGCCACCTGCAGGTCGAACACGGTGGCCACCAGCACCTCTCGGGCCTCACCGCCCTTGCCAACGGCAATGCGCTGCACCGGCACGGTGCGCACCAGCACATCGCTTTGCTCGTTGTTCGGGAAGTGTTCGTGGTGGATACCGCCGAAATACGGAAAACCGACGCGGGCGCTGTCGTGCTCTGCCGCGTCGCCTTCGAGCGTGGACAGCCTGAGCGACACGTCGCTGCCAGCGCGCGCCTCCTTGGCCTCGAGGTTCCACTGCCCGGCATCGGCCCGGCCGTCCGGCCCCCAGCGAAAGCCGATCGCGCCCTGGGGCGTGACGACCTGGCCCTGCGCATCAAAGGCCACGGTCTTCCAGTCGGGGTTGTTGTCCTGGCCGAGCTGGTCGGCAAAGTCGCTGGCGCGCACATAGCGGTCGGGCACCATGACCGATTCGCCGCTTTCCAGCCTGTGCTCCTTGAGCATGACCAGCATCGGCAGATCGGTGTAGCGGCGCGCGTAGTCGTCGAAGTAGGCCGAGCGCGGCTTGCCGTTGCCGCCAAAGTAGAAATCTTTCAGGATCACGTGGCCCATCGCCATGGCGACGGCGGCGTCGGTGCCCTGCTTGGGGTGCAGCCACAGGTCGGACAGCTTGGCGACCTCGGAGTAGTCGGGCGTGATGGCGACGGTCTTGCAGCCCTTGTAGCGCACTTCGGTGAAGAAGTGCGCGTCGGGCGTGCGCGTCTGCGGCACGTTCGAGCCCCAGGCAATGATGAAGCTCGAGTTGTACCAGTCGGCCGACTCGGGCACGTCGGTCTGCTCGCCCCAGACCTGCGGGCTGGACGGCGGCAGGTCGCAGTACCAGTCGTAGAAGCTCATGCACACACCACCGATCAGCGACAGGTAACGCGAACCGGCCGCATAGCTGACCATCGACATCGCCGGAATCGGCGAAAAACCGATGATGCGGTCCGCGCCGTGCTGCGCGATGGTGTAGACGTTGGACGCGGCAATGATCTCGTTGACCTCGTCCCAGCTCGAGCGCACAAAGCCGCCCAGGCCGCGCACGCTCTGGTAGTCGCGCCGCTTGGCGTCGTCCTGCACCACGGCGGCCCAGGCCTCGACCGGCGGCAGGCCCAAGCGGGCCTCGCGCCAGTGCTTGAGCAGGCGGGCGCGCACCATCGGGTACTTGACGCGGTTGGCGCTGTAGAGGTACCAGCTGTAGCTGGCGCCGCGCGAGCAGCCGCGCGGCTCGTGGTTGGGCATGTCCCAGCGGGTGCGCGGGTAGTCGGTCTGCTGGGTCTCCCAGGTCACGATGCCGCCCTTGACGTAGATCTTCCATGAGCAGGAACCCGTGCAGTTCACGCCGTGCGTGCTGCGCACGATCTTGTCGTGCGCCCAGCGGTTGCGGTAGGCGTCTTCCCAGGTGCGGTCTTCGGCGGTGGTGACGCCGTGGCCCCCCGAAAACGATTCCCGGGGCTGGGAAAAGTGGTTGAGGCGGTCGAGAAAATGGCTCATCGGGGGACTCCTTTTCGTTTCTGCAGGCAGGGGATCAGCACGGCATCTCGGCGTGCTTGCGCGCGTAGTACCACCAGGTCACCACGATGCACACGACATAGAAAGCGGCGAACGTCCACAGCGCAAACTCGGGCCCGCCGGTCAGCGCGATCGAGCTGCCGTAGCTCTTGGGAATGAAGAAGCCGCCATAGGCCGCAATCGCCGCCGTGAAGCCCAGCGTGGCCGCGCCCAGCGTGTTGCCTTCTTTCTGGGCCTGCGCCACGGCGGTGGCATCGTTGGCATCGACGCCGCGCATGGCCTCGGCCAGGAAGATCGCGGGAATCATGCTGAACGTCGACCCGTTGCCGATGCCCGTGGTCAGGAACAGCACCAGGAAGCAGACAAAGAAGCCGGCAAAGTTGCCGCCCACGCCGCCGTGCGGCAGGAACTGGATCACGCCCACCACGGCAACCGCCATGACGGCGAAGTTCCACAGCGTCACGCGCGCGCCGCCCACCTTGTCGGCCAGCCAGCCGCCGAAGGGGCGCACCACGGCACCGACCAGCGGGCCCAGCCACGCATAGGCCAGCGGATTGACGTCGGGGAACTGGCTCTTGATGAGCAGCGGAAAACCCGCGGCATAGCCGATGAACGAACCGAAGGTGCCCAGGTACAGCAGGCACATCAGCCAGTTGTGCTTGCGCCGGAAGATCGCGGCCTGGCTGGCGAACGAGGCCTTGGCGTCGGCGATGTCGTGCATGCCGAACCATGCGGCCAGCGACACCAGGGCGATCCAGGGCACCCAGATGAAGGCGGCGTTCTGCGTCCAGACCTGCACGCTGGCGCCGTTCCTGGCGATGGTCTGCCCCTCGCCGCCAAAAATGCCGAAGATGCCGGCCGTGACCACCAGCGGGCTCAGGAACTGCACCACCGAGACCCCCAGGTTGCCCAGCCCCGCGTTCACACCCAGCGCCGAGCCCTTGCGCTCCTTCGGGAAGAAGAAGCTGATGTTGGCCATGCTGGAGCTGAAATTGCCGCCGCCCAGGCCGCACAGCAGCGCCAGCGCCAGCATGGTCGGGTAGCTGGTGGTGTTGTCCTGCACCGCGTAGCCGATGCCGATCGCCGGGATCAGCAGGGAGGCGGTGGAGATGGCCGTCCAGCGCCGGCCGCCGAACAGCGGCACCATGAACGAGTAAAAAATGCGCAGCGTGGCGCCGCTGAGCGCCGGCGCCGCCGCCAGCCAGAACAGCTGGTTGCTCGAATACTTGAAGCCCAGGCCCGGCAGGCTCACGGCCACCACGCTCCAGACCTGCCAGATGGCAAAGGCCAGGAACAGCGCGGGCACCGAAATCCAGAGGTTGATCTTCGCGACGGCGTCGCCCTCGCGCTCCCAGAACGCCTTGTCTTCGGGCGTCCAGATGTGCAGGGTGCGCCCGGTGCGCGCACGCGGGGCGGAAGTGGAAACAGACATGGTGGGGCTTTCAAAGAGTCAGCGGACTGCGCTCGCCGCCAGGGCGTTGGCCGGGCCCATCACATCGGTGCGACGGACTTCGGTGAAATACATCCAGACCAGCGACACCCAGACCACGCCGTACATCAGCATGAAGGCGCTGGAGCGGATGCCGGTCAGGTCCATCAGCGCGCCGAAGGCGATCGGCAGCACAAAGCCGCCCAGGCCGCCGGCCAGGCCGACGATGCCGCTGATGGCGCCGATGTTGGCCGGGTAGTCGTCGCTGATGTACTTGAAGACGCTGGCCTTGCCGAAGGCGAAGGCAATGCCGAGGACGAACATCAGCGAGGTGAACGCATACACGTTCAGGCCCAGGTGAAAGGTCTGGGCGCCGTCCACCGTGAGGATGGTGAAGTCGGTCTGCGGATAGCTCAGCAGGAACAGGCAGATCCAGCTGACCCACAGCACCCACCAGGTGACGCTGTGCGCGCCGTACTTGTCGCTGAGCATGCCGCCAATGGCGCGCAGCACGCCGCCGGGCAGCGAGAAGCAGGCGGCCAGCAGCGCGGCGACGCGGATGTCGAGGCCGTATTCGCCGACGTAGTACTGCACCATCCACAGCGACAGCGCCACGTAGCCGCCGAACACGATGCTGTAGTACTGGCAGTACTTGAGCACCTTGGGGTCCTTGAGCGACTGGAGCTGGTCGGTGAACTTGACGTTGCTCGGCACCCGGTGCGCCGGGTCGCTGTAGCTGAACAGCCAGAACAGCACCAGCGTGCCCAGCATGATGGCCGCATAGACATGCGGCACCATGGTCCAGCCAAAGGCCACCAGCAGCACCGGGGCGACGAACTTGTTCACCGCCGCGCCCGAGTTGCCGGCGCCGTACACGCCCATGGCCGTGCCCTGGCGGTTCTTCGGGAACCAGCGCGCCACATAGGGCGTGCCCACCGAGAACGAGCCGCCGGCCAGGCCGACGAAGAGACCAATCGTGAGGAAGTGCCAGTACTCGGTGGCGTAGCCCATCATCCAGATCGCCGGCACGGTGACGGCCATGAGGATCGCCATGACGATGCGCCCGCCGTACTTGTCGGTCCAGATGCCCAGCGGCACGCGGATCAGCGAGCCGGTCAGCACCGGCATCGCCGTGAGCAGGCCGAACTGGGTCGAGCTGAGGTTCAGCATCTTCTTGATCGGGATGCCGATCACGCCGAACATCATCCAGACCATGAAGCAAACGGTGAACGCCAGCGTGCTGACGATCAGGACCGACCAGGCCTGGCGGGTGCGTTGCGGACTGGGGCCCGCAGACAGCGGTGCTTGTGCCATTGCGCGATACCTCTCTTGTGTTTGTAGAGGGATCGTCGCCGGACACGGCGTCTTCGGCCATCCTCCTGCCGAGCCATGCCGGCAGGGCAAAAGAACTAGGCGCGGCCGCGCCCGCCTAGTTCCAAAGGACTAAGCGATGCGCTGGCGGTCGGTGGCGTACACCGCGGCCTGCACGCGCGACGTCAGCTCGAGCTTGCGCAGGATGTGCTGCACGTGGATCTTCACGGTGGTCTCGGCAATGTCGAGCGTGCGCGCGATTTCCTTGTTGCTGGCGCCGCGGGCGATCTCGCGCAGCACGTCTTCCTCGCGCGGCGTCAACGCCGCTAGCGCGGGCGCCGCCTCGTCCGGTACGGCGCAAGGCGCTGCGGCGGCGCCGTCTGCCGCTGGCGGGCCGTCCTGCGCCTGGAACGCCGCCACCAGCTTGCCCATGAGTTCAAGGCTCACCACCGGCTCGCCGCGCACTGCGCGGCGGATGGCATCGGCCAGCAGGTCGCCGTCGATGGTCTTGAGCAGGTAGCCGTGCGCGCCGTTGCGCAGCGCCATGGCCAGGTCGTGTACGTCCTCGCTCACGGTCAGCATCAGCACGCGCGCAAGCGGCAGCTGCTGGCGCAGGTCCTTGATGGCATCGATGCCGCTCACGCCCGGCAGGTGGTTGTCCATCAGCACCACGTCGGGCTGCAGCGCGGGCGCCAGCCGCAGCGCCTGCGCCGCGTCTCCCGCCTCGCCCACCACCTGCAGATCTTCATCCTGCCCCAGCAGCGCCACCAGGCCGCGGCGAAACAGGGTGTGGTCATCCACTACGAACAGCTTGATGGGAGCGGGTGGTCGGTTCATGCGGTTCGTGGCTCAGTGCAATGAGAAGGACGGAGACGCCGCAGGAGCGGCGGCGGCATTGTCGCCGGCCGGGGGTTCCGCCGCCGCGCTGGCCGGCAGTTCGATGCACACGGTGGTGCCCTGGCCGGGCGCCGAGCGCACGTGCACCTGCGCGCCAATGCCGCGCGCGCGCTCGTGCATGATGCCCAGGCCCACGTGCACCGATTCGGGCGAGGTCACCACCATGTCAAAGCCCACGCCGTTGTCCTGCACCTCGAAGCGCCAGTGCGGGTGGCGCTGCGCGCGCAGGTGCACGCGGCTCGCGCGGGCGTGCTTGCGCACGTTCGACAGCGCTTCCTGCAGCATGTGCAGCACCTGGATCTGCACGTCGGGTGCGAGCGGCACGCCGTGGCCGTCCATGGTCAGCTCGGTGGCAATGCCGCTCTGGTGCTCGAACTTGGACAGCGTGGTGCGCAGCGCCGCCTCGATGTCTTCGGCGCTGGTGCGCGTGCGAAAGTGCACCAGCAGCTCGCGCACATCGGCGTAGCACTCGCGCACCCCGACGTCGAGCTCGGCCAGGCTGCGGTCGCGCCCGGCGATGTTGTTCTTGGCCACGGCGTCGCGCAGCAGCTGGGTCTGGATTTTCAGGAACGCGAGCGACTGGGCGATCGAGTCGTGCAGTTCGCGCGCCAGCAGGCCGCGCTCGTCGGCCACGGCGGCTTCGCGCTCGAGCGCTGCTGCGCGCAGGCTTTCCATGGAGCTGGCCAGGTGGCGCACCATGGCCTCGAGCAGCTCGCGCATGTCGTCCGTCAGCTCGACGGGCGTGCGAAAGAACAGGTTGAGTTCGCCGAGCACGCGCTGGTGGATTTGCACCGGAATGGCCACCAGTGTGTCGTAGCCCGCCTCGCGGCAGTGCGGCAGCAGCATCGGCGCGCCGGACGCGATCGGGACCACGCGGGTGTGCGCCTTTTGCTGCGGCTGGCCACACAGGCAGCTGCCCGCGCGCAGGCACTGCTCCTGCTCGGCCATGGCACGCGGCAGCCCGTCGGTGGCCAGGATCACATAGCGCTCGTTGCCCTCGTCGGACCAGCGCACCACCGCCGCGTCGGCGCGCGAGATGCGGCGCGCCTGCTGCACGAAGCCCTGCGCCAGCACCTCGAGGCTCGGCGCCTCGGAGGCCTGCGCGCTGACCTCGTAGAGCGCAGCCAGGCGCTGGCTCTTGTCTTCGATGCCGGCGGTCTTCTCGCGCACCTTGCGTTCGAGGTCGGTGTGCGAGGCCTGCAAGGCCTGCGCCATGCGGTTGAAGCCCGCGGCCAGTTCGCCGAACTCGTCATCGGACTCCACCGCCAGGCGCGTGTCGAGCGCGCCCTGGCGCATGCGCGCGAGCGCCTGGTGCAGCCGCGCCACCGGATTGAGCACGACCCAGTAACTGAGGGCCATGAAGGCCACGGCCGCGGCGATCGCCAGGCCCATCATCGACAACTGCAGCAGGTGCAGCACCGACGTCCAGCGCGCGATTTCCAGCTCGATCGCGTGCACCAGCCCGTTGATGAGGCGCACGTTCGCGTCGGCCTGCGCCACCACCTGCGGCCCGGAGGGCGGCTGCGCCGCCGTCCACTGCGCGCGCGTGCTGGCCCAGGCGGTGCGCACCTCGGCAAAGCGCGCGTGCGTGTCTTCGCCCCAGGGCACGAACAGCGGGCGCGCCGGGTCGCCGGTGCGCAGCAGCTCCAGGCTGGTGTCGAAATTCTGTGCCAGCGCGCGCAGCTCTTGGGGGGCCCCGGTCTGCAGCGCCAGCGCCATGCGCATGGTGTGCATGCGCAGCCGCCCGGCCTCGTTGACGGCCGCGGCGCCGCCTTCGAGCTTCCAGGCCACCCACAGCGTCAGGCCGATCGAGGTCAGCGCCACCAGCAGAAAGCCCGCTCCCATGGCCAGGAGCTTGGTGGTCAGCGTGGTGGGGGCCTTGCGCATGGGCGCAGTGTAAGAGATGGAAATGTCTGCTGCGGCAGCCGGCCGCTACCATGGCAGCCATGTGGATCCGCCCCGTGCCCCTGCTGCTGTCTGCTCTCGCGCTGCTGGCCGGGTGCGCCGCGCTGGCCCCGGCGCCGCTCTCGGCGCCCGCACGCCAGGCGCTGCTGCCGGCCGACGTGCTGCTGCTGGGCGAGCAGCACGACGCCGCCGAGCACCACCAGTGGGAGCGCGCCACCGTGCAGTGGCTGGCGCGGCGCGGCCAGCTCGCCGCGCTGGTGATGGAAATGGCCGAGGCGGGCCGCAGCACCCGGGGCCTGGCGCCCGACGCGAACGAAGCCGCCGTGCAATCGGCCCTGGGCTGGAGCGACGCCGCCTGGCCCTGGTCCGCCTACGGTCCCGTGGCCATGGCCGCCGTGCGCGCGGGCGTGCCGGTGCTGGGCGGCAACCTGCCGCGCCAGGACCTGCGCGCCGCCATGGCCGACGCGGCGCTCGACGCGCAGCTGCCCGCCGCCGCGCGCGCGCGCCAGCTGCAGGCGGTGCGCGACGGCCACTGTGGCCTGCTGCCCGAGGAGATGCTGCCCGGCATGGTGCGCGTGCAGATCGCGCGCGACATGCGCCTCGCGCGCACCGCAGCGGCGGCGCACCGGCCCGGCCAGGTGGTGCTGCTGGTGGCCGGTTTTGGCCATGTGCAGCGCAGCCTCGGCGTGCCGCAGCACCTGCCGGGTGGTTTGGTATCCAAAGTGGCGATAGCGCAGGCGGGACAAGCGCCAGAAGCTATCAAAACAGAAGCAGACTGGACCGAGGAAACGGCCGCCCTGCCGCGGCGCGACGCCTGCGCCGACTTGCGCCGGCAGTGGCCCGCGCAGCCCGCGAAGCCGTAGCCCTCAGGCCGGCGCGCCGCCTTCGGCCTGCGCCCGCAGCAGCGCCGCGAAGTCGGCGGCCGGCAGCGGCCGGCTGCGCAGGTAGCCCTGGTAGGTGTCGCAGCCGCGCCCGCGCAGGAATTCCAGCTGCGCCGCGGTCTCGACGCCTTCGGCCACCACCTGCAGGCCCATGCTGTGGCCCATGGCGATGATGGCGGCGCTGATCGCCATGTCGCCCTCGCTGTGCGGAATCTCGCGGATGAAGCCCTGGTCGATCTTCAGCACATCGATCGGAAAGCGCTTGATCACGGCCAGCGACGAGTAGCCGGTGCCAAAGTCGTCGACGGCCAGGCGCATGCCCAGATCGCCCAGGCGCGTGAGCACCTGCAGCGCCTCGTCGGGCCGGTCGGCCAGCACGCTTTCGGTGATCTCGAGCTCCAGGCGCGTGGCCGGGAAGCCGGTCTCGCTGAGCACCGCCTCGGTGCAGGCGACGAGGTCCGAGAGGTGGAACTGGCGCGGCGACACATTGACCGCCAGGGTCAGGGGCGGCAGGCCGTCGTCGAGCCAGCGGCGGCCCTGCCGGCAGACCTCGGCGAGCACCCATTCGCCCAGCGGCCCGATCAGGCCCGACGACTCGGCGACCGGAATGAAGCGCGCCGGCGAGACCATGCCCTCCTCGGGGTCGTGCCAGCGCAGCAGCGCCTCGGCCCCGGCGATGCGGCCCGTGGCAATGTCGACCTGCGGCTGGTAGTGCATCAGCAGGTGGCCCTGGGCCATCGCCAGGCGCAGGCGCGCTTCCAGCGCCAGGCGCTCGCGCGCCGCCTGCGTCATGTCCTCATGGAAGAAGCACCATGCGCCGCGCCCGCGCGCCTTGGCGCCGTACACCGCCGCGTGCGCGCCCTGCACCAGCGCCTGGCCGGTGTCGCCATGCTCGGGGAACAGGCAGATGCCGACGCTGGCGCCGGCCACCACCGCGAAGCCCTCGGGCGAACGCCAGGGCTCGCCCACCGCCGCGATCAGCTGGCGCGCCACGGCCGCGGCACCGTCGGGGTGGCGCAGCTGGCGCACCAGCACCGCCATTTCGTCGCCCGCCATGCGCCCCAGCAGGTCGCCGGGGCGCAGCGCCGCCTGCACCTGGCGCGCGATGTGCGCGAGCACTTGGTCGCCCACGGCGTAGCCATAGCTGTCGTTGACGTCCTTGAAGCGGTCCAGGTTGAGCTGCAGCACGGCCAGCAGCTCCCCGCTGTCGCGCGCCTGCGCGACGGCGCTGTCGAGCTGCGCGCTGAACCAGGCGCGGTTGCCCAGGCCGGTGAGCGGGTCCTTGTGCGCGAGAAACTCCAGACGCTGGCGCTGCGCGTTCTGCTCGGAAATGTCGATGAACGTGCAGACATAGTGCGTGACCACCCCGGCCTCGTCGCGCACCGCGCTCAGCGACATGTGTTCGGGGAACACCTCGCCGCTCTTGCGCCGGTTCCAGATCTCGCCCTGCCAGTGGCCGGTGCGCTCCAGGCTGCGCCACATGGCTTCGTAGAACGCGCGGCCATGGCGGCCCGACTTGAAGAGGCGCGGCGTCTGGCCCAGCAGCTCGTCTTCGGTGTAGCCCAGCAGCCGCGTGAAGGCGGCATTGACCGACAGGATGCGGCTTTGCGCATCGGTGACCACCACGCCCTCCATCGTGTTGTCGATCACGGTGGCCGCCAGGCGCCCGCGCTCGTCGGCGCTGCGCTGGTCCGTGACATCGGTCAGGATGCCCGAAAAGCGCGCGGGTTTCCCCTGTGCGTCCAGGTGGCGCTGGCCGCTGGCTGTGAACCAGCGGTACTGGCCGTCAAAACACAGGAGGCGCAAGGTCTCGTGGAAGCGCTCGCCGGTCGCCACCGCGTGCCGTGCCAGGCGCAGCACTTGCCAGCGCTCTGCCGGGTGCAGGCGCTCGCACAGGGTAAACGCCTGCGCAAAGTCCGCGCCGCCGTAGCGCAGCAAGCGCTGCAGGCCGGGGCAGGCGATGCCGCGGCGGGCATGCAGGTCCCAGTCCCACATGCCGCTGCCGCTGCCTTCGAGCGCCAGGCGCAGCCCGGCCTCGCTGCGCTCGAGCGCGCCGCGCGCCGCGTGGATCTCGCGGATGTCCTGCAGCGCGCAGACCAGGTGGGCGGCCTCGGCGCCCGCGGCCGGCACCAGCGTCACAGTGCACATCACGGGCACCAGGGCGCCGGTGTCGGGCTGCCGGCATTGGCGCTCGCCCTGGTAGTGGTCGATCTCGCCGGCCAGCAGGCGCTCGCTTTGGCGCTGCGCCCAGCCCCGGTCGCCGGCCTGCACCAGCTCGCGGAAATCCTGGCCCTGCAACACCGGCGCGGCCACGCCCGTGAGCTCGCTCAGGCGTTCGTTGGCCCACAGGATCTTGCCGTCCACGGCCACCAGCGCGATGCCCGCCGGCGCATGGCGCAGCACATGGGCCATCTGCTGCATCGAGGCCAAGCCTGCCGCGCCGGCGCGCTCGGCCTGCCCCACACGGCGCAGCAGCCACGCGGCCAGGGCCCCGGTGGCAAGCACATAGAGCCCGTCCTTCCAGGCATGGAAATGCGGAAACGGTGCCAGGTCGGAGGCCGGGCCGGCCCACAGCCCGTCGCCCACGAGCACCCAGCACGCGCCCGCGGCCAGGTACAGCACCAGCCCCTGCCATGGCCGCAGCCGTTTTGTCTTGCCGCCTGTGTCCATCAATGCCCCACTGCCCCTGCGGCCCCCGGCCATGCTGCGACAATCCTGCCGCTATGACCCAAGCCTATGTTTTGAACCTGTCCTGCCCCGACCGACTGGGGCTGGTGCATGCCGTCTCCGGCTTCCTGCTGGAGCACGGCGGCAACATCGAGGAAGCCGCGCAGTACAACGACACGGCCACCGGCCTGTTCTTCATGCGCGTGCAGTTCGCCTGCACCGAACACGACCACGCGGCCCTGTCCGAGCGCCTGGCCAGCTTTGCCCAGCCGCACCAGATGCGCTGGAGCCTGCACGCCACCCACCAGCCCGTGCCCACGGTGATCCTGGTCAGCCGCGACGGCCACTGCCTGAACGACCTGCTGTTCCGCTGGAAGTCGGGCCTGCTGCCGGTCGACATCCGCGCCATCATCAGCAACCACCGCGACTTCTACCAGCTGGCCGCCAGCTACAACGTTCCGTTCCACCACATCCCCGTCACGGCCGCCACCAAGGCCCAGGCCGAAGCCAAACAATACGAGATCATCGAGGCCGAGGGCGCCGAGCTGGTGGTGCTGGCGCGCTACATGCAGGTGCTGTCGAACGACCTGTGCACCAAACTGGCGGGCCGCGCGATCAACATCCACCACAGCTTCCTGCCCAGCTTCAAGGGCGCCAAGCCTTACTACCAGGCCCACGACCGCGGCGTGAAGCTGATCGGCGCCACCGCGCACTACGTCACCGCCGACCTCGACGAGGGCCCGATTATCGAGCAGGACGTGGCGCGTGCCGACCACACCGACACCGTCGAAGACCTCACGGCCCGCGGCCGCGACACCGAAAGCCAGGTGCTGGCGCGCGCCGTGAAGTGGCACAGCGAGCACCGCGTGCTGCTCAACGGCCACAAGACCGTGGTCTTTCGCTGAGCGCCATGCGCAGCGCCGCGTCGCCCGTCGGTCTGCCACCCCCGCTGGCGCTGGCGCGGCGCATTCCGCCGATCCAGTGCCTGCTGACCTTCGAGGCGCTCGCGCGGCTGCGCAGCGTCACGCAGACGGCCGACGAGCTGTGCGTGACGCCCAGCGCCGTGAGCCACCGCGTCAAGCAGCTCGAACAGATCCTGGGCACGCAGCTGTTTGGCCGCGCCGACTTCTCGCTGACCACCGACGGCAGCGCCTACCTGGCCCATGTGCGCGAGGGCCTGGGCGCGCTGCAGCGCTTTCCGGGCGCGGCCGCCGCGCCGGGCAAGCGCCGGCTGCAAGCTGGCGGTGACACCGACGTTCGCGCGCGCCATCCTGATCCCGCGCCTGCGCCAGTTCACCGAGGCCTACCCCGAGATCGACCTGACGCTGCAGGTGTCGATTCCGCTGCTGGACGTCGTGGCCGAGGACGCCGACCTGATGGTGCGCTTCGGCGCCGGCCACTACGCCGATGTCGAGCATGTCGAGATCGCGCGCGACGTGGTCACGCCGCTGGCCTCGCCCGCGTTCGTGCGCGAGCACGGCCCCTTCGAGCGGCCCGAAGACCTTGAAGGCACGCCGCTGCTGCGCAGCCCGCTCGAGCCCTGGCGCACCTGGTTCGCCGCCACCGGCCTGGCCTGGCCCGAGCCGCAGGAAGGCTCGCAGTTCAACGACGTGGGCCTGATGTGCGACGCCGCCGCGGCCGGCATGGGCGTGGCGCTGGTGCGGCTCAAGCTCGGCCTGCCCTGGATCGACAACGGCACGCTGGTGCGCCTGTTCGACACCGACGTGCCCAGCCCGCACGCGCACTACCTGTGCTGGCGCACCGGCGCCATGGACCGCTGGGAATGCGCGGCGTTTGCCGAATGGCTGCGCAAGACCATGCTGTAAAACCGATCAAATCGACCCCCAGCGCTTGTGCAGCAAGCGCTTTTAGCTTCTTTTTCGATAGCAAACGAAATGCTGCCCGCGGCAGCACATTTCACATCCGGCTGCAATAAACATCACGGCGGCGGCGCGCCACATCGCCTAAAGTGGCAGGCATGACCTCTGCCACCAGCCCCGTTTCTGCCGCCCCGGCGGCCCCGCCCACCCCGGCAGCCGCCGCGCCGTCGGCGCGCGCCGCGCTCCAGGCCGAGGTGGTGCAGGCGCTCTTGCAGCACCTGCCGGCGCACGCGCTGCTGTGGCACAGCGAAGACACCACGCCCTACGAATGCGACGGCCTGACCGCCTACCGCCAGCGCCCGCTGGTGGTGGCGCTGCCCGAAACCTATGACCAGGTGCAGGCCGTGCTGCAGGCCTGCCACCGCCTGGCCGTGCCCGTGGTGGCGCGCGGCGCGGGCACGGGCCTGTCGGGCGGCGCCATGCCGCACGCCCTGGGCGTGACGCTGTCGCTGGCCAAGTTCAACCGCATCCTGAAGATCGACCCGGTCAGCCGCACCGCCGTCGTGCAGTGCGGCGTGCGCAACCTCGCGATCAGCGAGGCCGCCGCGCCGTACGGCCTCTACTACGCGCCCGACCCGAGCAGCCAGATCGCCTGCACCATCGGCGGCAACGTGGCCGAGAACTCGGGCGGCGTGCACTGCCTCAAATACGGCCTGACGGTGCACAACGTGCTCAAGGTGCAGGGCTTCACGGCCGAGGGCGAGCCCGTCACCTTCGGCAGCGACGCGCTCGACGTGCCCGGCTACGACCTGCTGGCCGCCGTGATCGGCAGCGAGGGCATGCTCGCCGTGGCGACCGAAGTGACCGTCAAGCTCATCCCCAAGCCGCTGCTCGCGCGCTGCATCATGGCCAGCTTCGACGACGTGCGCAAAGCCGGCGACGCGGTGGCCAACGTGATCGCCGCCGGCATCATTCCGGCCGGCCTCGAGATGATGGACAAGCCGATGACCGCCGCGGTGGAGGACTTCGTGAAGGCCGGCTACGACCTCACGGCCGAAGCCATCCTGCTGTGCGAGAGCGACGGCACGCCCGAAGAGGTCGAAGAGGAAATCGGCCGCATGAGCGCCGTGCTGCGCGCCGCCGGCGCCACCGCCATCGCCGTGAGCCGAGAACGAGGCCGAGCGCCTGCGCTTCTGGAGCGGGCGCAAGAACGCGTTTCCGGCCAGCGGCCGCATCAGCCCCGACTACATGTGCATGGACTCGACCATCCCGCGCAAGCGCCTGGCCGACATCCTGCTGGCCATCCAGGAGATGGAGAAAAAGTACGGCCTGCGCTGCGCCAACGTGTTCCACGCGGGCGACGGCAACCTGCACCCGCTGATCCTGTTCGACGCCAACGACCCCGACCAGCTGCACCGCTGCGAGCTGTTCGGCGCCGACATCCTGGAGACCAGCGTGGCCATGGGCGGCACGGTGACCGGCGAGCACGGCGTGGGCGTCGAGAAGCTCAACAGCATGTGCGTGCAGTTCAGCGCCGAAGAGAACGCGCAGATGTTCGGCCTCAAAGCCGCGTTCGACCCGCAAGGCATGCTCAACCCCGGCAAGGTGATTCCGACGCTGAACCGCTGCGCCGAGTACGGCAAGATGCTGGTGCGCGGCGGGCAGATCAAGCACCCGGATCTGCCGCGCTTCTGAGATTCAGCCCCGGAACTTAAGGCCATTTTCAGGCCGAAACGCTTGCCAGGCAAAGCGCCAACAGCTCCGTTTTTAATAGCGCAAGGCTCTGGCAACAGCCCGCTCGGCTCCCGCCGCTATACTGCCCAGCCCCATGACAGCAGGAGCCCCCGGCATGCGTTTGAACGCCTTTTTGCGTCCCCTGGCCTATGGGTGTCTGCTGGCCCTGGCCGCTTGCAGCAGCCCTGCACCCAGCCCCTCTGCGGCGGCTCCCACAGCGACCGCCAGCACCTCTGCCGCACCCATCCGCATCGGTATCGCGCTCGGCGGTGGCGCCGCCAAGGGCTTTGCCCACATCGGCGTCATCAAGATGCTCGAAGCCAACGGCTTGACGCCTGCCGTGGTCGCCGGCACCAGCGCGGGCAGCGTGGTCGGCGCGCTGTATGCCAGCGGCATGAACGCGTTCGAGCTGCAGGAAAAGGCCGTGGCGCTCGATGAAACCCGGATCCGCGACCTGCAGCTGTCCTCGGGCGGGCTGGTGCTGGGCCAGAAGCTCGAAGACTATGTGAACGAACAGGTGCAGCGCAAACCCCTGGAGCAGCTGGCCAAGCCCTTCGTGGCCGTCGCCACGCGGCTCGAAGACGGCGAGCGCACCGTGTTCGCCCGCGGCAACACCGGCCAGGCCGTGCGCGCTTCCAGCAGCATCCCCGGCGTGTTCCAGTCGGTCACCATTGGCAAATACCATTTTGTCGACGGCGGCATCACCAGCCCCGTGCCCGTCGATGCCGCGCGCCAGCTCGGGGCCGATGTGGTGATCGCCGTGGACATCTCGAACAAGGCGCGCGGCAAGACGCCCGACGGCATGCTGGGAACGCTCGGCCAGTCGATTGCCATCATGGGCCAGAAGCTCGGCCAGGCCGAGCTGGCGCGTGCCGACGTCGTCATCCGCCCCAAGGTGCTCGACATCGGTTCTGCCGACTTCAGCCAGCGCGCCGCTTGCCATCGTCGAAGGCGAAAAGGCCGCCCTGGCCGCCATGCCGCAGATCCGCGAGCGCATCGCCCAGCTGCAGGCCGAACGCGCCAGCGCGCTGCGCCTGGCCCAGCAAAAAACCGCCGAAGCCCAGCACCAGGCCTGCCTGGACAACCGCTCGCGCCTGAAAAAACTGGCGGGAATGGCCGGGCTGGACGATACCTGCGCCCTTCCTTGACGGGCAGCCGGCTGCGCCGGTCCTGATTGCATGTGCATGCAAGTTCAGCGCGCAAGAAAACGCGAAGAAGTTCGGCCTGAAAGCCGCGTTTGATCCGCAAGGCTGGCTCAACCCCGGCAAGGTTATCCCGACGCTGAACCGCCGCGCCGAGTACGGCAAGATGCTGGTGCGCTATGGGCAGATCCAGCACCCGGATCTGCCGCGGTTCTGAAATTCACGCAGGGCCTTCGGGCTTTTTTTGCGGCAATGTGACCGTTCGCCAGACCCGTTGAGCTGGTGCTCTCGCTATGTTGGCGAGCGGTCAAATCTGCGGCTTGGACATAAGCGATCAAAGCTCGCTTGCAACCCATATCTGACACTATCCGGCTAAAGAAGCGAACGCAGGCTTCGTTGACGAGTGGGCGCCCAAGAATTGAAATGCGCGCCCATCTATGGTGCCAAAAGCACACGCTATGCAGCGCCCTTGGTTGCAGCAGCAACGACAGCCTTGTCCACCTCGACCTCGCCAGTATCAAGTTCGTAGCACTGGCCGTTGATTACCTTGCGAAATAGGACGACGGCGGCGTCTGTATACCGGTGCGTCAGTTGCGGAGATTTGTGCCCCAATTTCAGGGCTATGTGGTACTTGTTATCCGTCGCCGTTATGTCAAAACCCCTCTCATTCTTAATTCGATTGATGATTTCTCTCACCTTGTGCCAGGTGTCGTACCCAAGTTGCTGTCCAACACCTGTGGCCGCATATTTGTAGTCGAGATTGACCTTCGACGGATCAGCAAGGGAAGTAACGCCAAACAACTTTGCGAAAGCCTCTCCAGACTCCACCGCATTTTCAAGCTGTTTGAAGTCGACTTCGATGTGCTTCTTTGGAATGTCGGATCTAATAAGCTCAACGGAGCGTGCCATGAGGGCCCGCAACAGTTTTGTGTTGATCTTCTCGAGATTTCCTGCTTGCCCGAAAGCCTTGAACACCCACTCAAAGGAGTTTGCCGTGATGCTCTTGATCCGGAGGTTCACATCCGGTGCAACTGCGATGACATGGTCGCGCGCCGGATATGAAGCATCAGTAATCGTTTCATCCCATTGCAGAATGTAGATGTTTGGCACGAGGTCAGTAACGGCGCGCACCATACGATAAACATCGTACAGGATTGCCTTTATATTTGGGTCATCGGCACGGTAGCCAATGAAGATCAACGGATGTTCGATGAAGTATGTCAGCAGCTTCGCACTGAGATACTTGTGATCTTCTTCAAAGCGCTGATAGTCTGCTTCGTTTACAACGATAGACTGCGGGACAGTACGGCAGCCATGGATTTTAAATATTTCACCAATGGAAAGATAGCCTTTCCGCATTATCTGTTGACCGATGATGGGCTCATATTCCGGAAAAAGCGGCTCGATCACTTGATCGTAGTTCGTAGTTATGATGGCATGGGCGCTTATGTTCTTAAGCGCCTCAATCTCAGTGTCGAGTTCCGGAGAACCATAGGACCCATTTGCATCTGGCCCAAGCTTTTCCAGCAGATCCGCAATGGTCTTCTTAATGAAGATATCGGAAGGAGCCGTTGTAGTGAAGTAGTCGGCAGGGAACTCACTTTTCCCCTTGCCCCAAGCCCATTCTCGGCAGAGATCAGTGAACACCGAACCGATCTTCTTAAGGTCGCCGTTGTATGTTTGCTTGTAATAAGCAAAGTCTTTTTCGATCAGGGGGCACTTCTTCGCAAGCGTCGTGAGAAGTTCTTCCCAATTTGGACCTCGGGCATACCTCTTCGAGAACCCTGAACCAACGAACAGGATCGGCTGGCACTCTGCATCTGCAAGAACTTTCGCGATGTCGGCAGTGAATTCTTCCTGGTATTGCTTGTAGTCCATTGGCATAGGTTGTCTCCTTTTTTGTTGCCGTGAGTATGCCCGACCAAAAAAAGCGGAAGCAAAGGCCATCCTGCAGAAAAACCGGCTAACAGATCAGCCGCTAATCGAGTTTTCGTTTTGGGGTGTCGTAGCAAATGTCGCGTCTTGGCCGATAACCGCCAGCACACCAGAGACAATCTCCAGCAACATCCTCTCCCCCACCCCGTCCATGACCACCACCACCTGCTCCACCCTCCTCCAATCCGGCAACGCCCTCGTCGCCCAGGCCCAGGCCGTGGCCACGCAAGACTTTGCGGCGGCGCGGGCGCTGTGGCGGCAGGCGGGCGCGCTGTTTCGCCAGGCGCATGCGGCCGACCCCGAGAACCACGAGGCCGCACTGCGCGTCGGCCAGGCCTTGGTTGCCGAAGCGCACGCGCTGCAAAAGGAAGGCTCGGACGATGCCGTCGGCCTGTGGCGCGACGCGGCCGCGCAGTGCGAAGCGGCCTTTGCGCTCGACCCGCACCACGCGCCGACCGCCATGCACGTGGCCAGCTGCTATGCCTGGGCGCAGGATGCCGAGGCCGCGCAGGCCTGGGCGCAGATCGCGCGCCACCTGCAGGCGCAGCACGCCGCCGACATGGCGGCCGACGCCGCCGCGAACCAGCGCGACGCCGACTGAGCACCGCACCGCCCGCGCGGGCGGTGTCGTTCACCCCCCCGAAGTCCCCAGCGACCGCACCAGCGCCGCCAGTTCGCCCAGGTGCGAGATGGCAAACAGCACCAGCCCGATCAGCCCGCCGACCACGGTGCCGTTGATGCGGATGTACTGCAGGTCTTTGCCGATGTTGAGCTCGATCAGCGCCGCCATGTCGGCCGCGTCCCAGCGCTGCACGGTGTCCTGGATGTGCTGGGCGACAAACTGCGACACCTCGGGCGCCAGGCCCTGCACCCAGCGCTGCAGTTGCGCGTTGAGCGCCTCGCGCAGCGCCGCGTCCTGCGCGAGCGACTGGCCCAGCCACCGGCCCATGGCGTGCACGTTGCGCGCGACGGCCGAATGCTCGTTGGCCAGGTCGCGCTGCAGCGCGGCGCGCATGCCGCGCCACAGCTCTTGCACATAGTGGCCCAGCGTGGCGTCGGTCTGCAGGTAGCGGCGCACTTCGCCCGCCTTGTGCGCCCATGCCGGGTCGTGCTGCAGGCGTGCGATGAGGCCTTGCACCGCCTCGTCGAACTTGGCGCGCAGCTGGTGCTGCGGGTTGCCGGCCACGTCGGCCAGCAGGCTCTCGAGCGCGTGCGCGAGCATGGCCGCGCCCTTGTCGCCGAGCCAGTCGGTGGGCAGCATTTTTTCTTTGAGCGGGTGCTCTTTCTTGAGCCACTGCACGATGGTGTGCGCGATCAGCGTGCGCGTCTCGGGCACCCGCAGGGTGTCGATGAGCCGGGCCAGCGCCTCGTCGAGCAGCGCCTGGTGGCGGCCGTTGTGCGTGAGCGCGCCGAGCACCGTGGCCATGGCCTGCGACAGGTCGATGCGCCCGATCAGGGCGCGCGCGGCGCGTTGGACGAAATGCTCGACCTGCCGGTCCTGCACCATGTCGAGCGCCGCCGCCAGCATGCGCGCCACCTGCTGGCCCAGCAGGCGGGCGTTCTCGGGCACCAGCAGCCACTGCGCCAGGTGGCCGACCACGTCGTGGCGGCGGATCAGCGCGACCAGCGAATCGGCGTCCAGAAACTTGTCGCGCACGAAGCGCGCGAGGTTCTGGCCGATGCGGTCCTTGTTGCGCGGGATGATCGCGGTGTGCCGCGCAATGAACGGAATCGGCACGCGCCGGAACAGCGCGCGCACGGCAAACCAGTCGGCCAGCGCGCCGACCATCGCGGCCTCGGCGATGGCCTTGAGGCAGTCGATGCCCAGGCTGCGCGGCGCCCAGTTGGTGAACGCGAACACCAGCGCCGCGCCCAGCAGCAAAGCCAGGGCCAGGCGTTTGGCGCGCTGCAGCGCGGCGGCTTGGTCGGACATGCGGGCGGCCCTCCGGAGGTGGCGGCGCAGCGAGCGCCTGCAAGCGCCCTGCACTACCAAAACAATAGCTTATAGCGCTGGCGTGGCCTGCTCTTGCTCCACAAATGTGCCGCAAACCCTCACAGGGCCTGCGCCATGCGCTATCAAAACAAGGTACTCGGCCCTTTACTGGCCCTTGATGCCCAGCAGCTCGACCTCGAAGTTCAGCGTGGCGTTGGGCGGGATCACGCCGCCGGCGCCGCGCGCGCCGTAGGCGATGGCGGGCGGGCAGGTCAGCCTGGCCTTGCCGCCCACCTTCATCTTCTGCACGCCCTCGGTCCAGCACGGGATCACGCCGCTGAGCGGAAACTCGATCGGCTGGCCGCGCGCGATCGAGCTGTCGAACTCCTTGCCCGAATCGGGAAAGGTGCCGCGGTAGTGCACGCGCACCGTGTCGCTGGCCTTGGGACTGGCGCCGGTGCCTTCCTTGAGGCTTTCGTAGACCAGGCCGCTGCCCGTGGTGACGGGGGCGGCCTGGGCGGCGGCGCCGATGGAGAGCAGCGCGCCCAGGGCGAGCGCGGCAGGGATACAACGGGTCATGGAACAGGTCTTTCTGTGGATCGTGGAAGGGGCTTCAGGCCGGCACGCCCATCGCGTCGAGCGCGCGCGCCACATGGGCCACGGTGCGCTCGACGTTGTGCCATTTTTCGAGCCCGAACAGGCCGATGCGGAAGGTCTTGAAGTCCGGGCCTTCGTCGCACTGCAGCGGCACGCCCGAGGCGGTCTGCAGGCCGACTTCCATGAACTTCTTGCCGCTCTGGATGCCGGGGTCGGTGGTGTAGCTGACGACCACGCCGGGCGCCTTGAAGCCGTCGGCGGCCACGCTGGGGAAGCCGCGCGACTCGAGCAGCGCGCGCACCTGGGCGCCGAGCGCGATCTGCTCCTCGCGCACCTTGGCAAAGCCATAGGCGCGCGTCTCGGCCATCACGTCGCGCAGGCGCACCAGCGCGTCGGTGGGCATGGTGGTGTGGTAGGCGTGCTGGCCCTTCTCGTAGCCCTCGGCGATCTGCATCCATTTCTTCAGGTCGCACGAGAAGCTCGAGCTTTGCGTGTGCTCGATGGCCTCGCGCGCGCGCTGCGACAGCATCACCATGGCGCAGCACGGCGAGCTGCTCCAGCCCTTTTGCGGCGCGCTGATCAGCACGTCGACGCCGGTCTGCTGCATGTCGACCCACATCGCGCCCGAGGCCACGCAGTCGAGCACGAACAGCGCGCCCACCTCGTGCGCGGCGTCGGCCACGGTGCGCAGGTAGGCGTCGGGCAGCAGGATGCCGCTGGCGGTCTCGACGTGGGGCGCGAACACCACCTTGGGTTTTTCGGCGCGGATGGTGGCGGCCACCTCGTCGGCCGGGCACGGCGCCCAGGGCGCCTGCGCGCCGCTGCCCTGCTGGCGCGCCTTGCACACGATGGCGCCGCCGCCGAGGCCAAAGCCGCCGGCGTCGAAGATCTGGCTCCAGCGGTAGCTGAACCAGCCGTTGCGCACGATCAGCACCTTCTGGTTGTTGGCGAACTGGCGCGCCACGGCCTCCATGCCAAAGGTGCCGCTGCCGGGAACCAGCACGGCGGTGTGGGCGTGGTAGACCTCCTTGAGCGTGCCCAGGATGTCCTGCATCACCCCCGTGAAGCGCTGGGACATGTGGTTGAGCGCACGGTCGGTGTAGACCACCGAAAACTCAAGCAGGCCATCGGGATCGATATCGGGCAACAGACCGGGCATGGAGCATCTCCGTCAAGAAAGGGATCAAAAAGAGGAGCGCGGCGCCCCGTCCGACCGGGTGGCAGCGGGGCCGCGCGCTGGGCAAATCAGCTTAGCACGCAGCCGGTGCCCCGACCCGCGCCCCGCAGCCGGCCCGCGGGCCATGCCCCTGCCCCGGCCAGACGGGGCAGAGCGGGCTACGATCGGCGCTTTTGACACCGAAAGCGCCCCGATGCCCGATTTTCGCAGCGACACCGTGACCCAGCCCACCGCCGCGATGCGCGCCGCCATGCAGGCCGCGCCGCTCGGCGACGACGTATTCGGCGACGACCCCTCGGTCAATGCGCTGCAGGACCATGCGGCGCAGCTGCTGGGCTTCGAGGCCGCGCTGTTCGCCCCCACCGGCACGCAGACCAACCTGATCGCGCTGATGGGCCACTGCCAGCGCGGCGACGAGGCCATCGTCGGCCAGAGCTGGCACACCTACCGCTGGGAGGGCGGCGGCATGGCGGTGCTGGGCTCGATCCAGCCGCAGCCCGTGGAGACGCAGCCCGACGGCACGCTCAAGCTGGCCGACATCGCCGCGGCCATCAAGCCCGACGACCCGCACTTTGCGCGCACGCGCCTGGTGGTGCTCGAGAACACCACCGGCGGCCAGGTGCTGCCCACGCCCTACATCGCCGAGGTGGCGCAGCTGGCGCGCGCACGGGGCCTGGCCATGCACCTCGACGGCGCGCGCCTGTTCAACGCCGCCACCGCCAATGCCGCGGCGAACGGCAGCGACGTCTATGCCGAGGCGCGCGCCATCTGCGCGCATTTCGACACCGCTTCGGTCTGCCTGAGCAAGGGCCTGGGCGCGCCCGTGGGCTCGCTGCTGCTGGGCACGCGCGACTTCATCCGCCAGGCGCGGCGCACGCGCAAGATCCTCGGCGGCGCCATGCGCCAGGCCGGGCTGCTGGCCGCCGCGGGCCAGCACGCGCTGCAGCACCACGTGCGCCGCATGGCCGACGACCACGCGCTGCTGCGCGAGCTGGCCCAGGGCCTGCAGCAGGCGGCGCACACGCACCCGCTGCTGGCGGGGCGCCTGGTGGTGCACCCGGTGCAGACCAACATTTTGTTCACCGATGTGGACGCGGCCGTGGCGCCGCAGTTCACCGCCTGGCTGGCCCAGGGCGGCGTGCGCGTGACCAGCGGCGCCCATGGCGGCCAGACCCGGCTGCGCTGGGTCACGCACCTGGACGTGGGCGCCGCCGACGTGGCGCAGGCGCTCGCCCGGGTGCAGGCGTTTGCGCTGGCGTAGGCGTGGCCGCGGCGCCATCGCCTGTCTTTTTTGATAGCTGACAGCGCTTGTCTGGCATGGCCTGGAGGCCGTTTTCATTGAAAATTCGCCGCGCCAGCGGTGGCCTGCCCTGCCGGCCCTGGCTTTCAGGCTGCGGCCGCGCGCACGCGGCCGCCGAAAATGCCGCTGCCCACGCGCACCAGCGTGCTGCCGGCCGCCACGGCCGCTTCGAGGTCGGCGGTCATGCCCAGCGACAGCGTGTCGAACTGCTCGAGGCCCGCGCCGCCCGCGCCCAGGATCGCGTCGAAAACCGCCTTGGCGCGCAGGTGCAGTGCGCGCTGCGCTTCGAATTCCACCGCCGGCTCGGGAATGCTCATGACGCCGCGCAGTGCCAGGCGCGGCAGCGCCGCCACGGTGCGCGCGAGCGCCAGGGCCTCGCCCGGCGGCACGCCCGCCTTGGTGGGGCCGCCGTCGACGTTGAGCTGCAGGCACACCTGCAGCGGCGCCAGGTGGGCCGGGCGCTGCGCGGACAGGCGCTCGGCGGTCTTGGCCCGGTCCACCGTGTGGATCCAGTCGAAATGCTCGGCCACCAGGCGCGTCTTGTTGCTTTGCACCGGGCCGATGCAGTGCCACTGCAGGGGCCGGTGGCCCAAGGCGCGCAAGGCCGCCATCTTGTCGAGCGCCTCCTGCACGTAGTTTTCGCCAAAGGCGCTCTGCCCGGCAGACGCAGCGTCCTGCACGGCCTCGGGCCCGAAGGTCTTGGAGACCGCGAGCAGCGCCACGCTGGCGGGGTCGCGCCCGGCCTGCGCGCAGGCGCGTGCAATACGTTGTTGCACTTGCTGGAGGTTGTTAACAATCATCGTCATAATGACCGCCGAGCGTACCAAACGAGAGAAGGACGGATCCGTGGACATCACCCAGCTGCTGGCCTTCAGCGTCAAGAACAAGGCCTCCGATTTGCACCTGTCCGCAGGGCTGCCGCCGATGATCCGGGTCCATGGCGACGTGCGGCGCATCAACGTCGACGCGCTCGACCACAAGACGGTGCACGCCATGGTCTACGACATCATGAGCGATTCGCAGCGCAAGGCCTACGAAGAGTTCCTCGAAGTCGACTTCTCGTTCGAGATCGAGGGCCTGGCGCGCTTTCGCGTCAACGCGTTCAACCAGAACCGCGGCGCGGCCGCCGTGTTCCGCACCATTCCGAGCAAGATCCTGACGCTCGAGCAGCTCAACGCCCCGAAGATCTTCGGCGACCTGGCGCTCAAGCCGCGCGGCCTGGTGCTGGTGACCGGTCCCACGGGCTCGGGCAAGTCGACCACGCTCGCGGCCATGGTCAACTTCCTCAACGAAACCGAATACGGCCACATCCTCACGGTGGAAGACCCGATCGAGTTCGTGCACGAGTCGAAGAAATGCCTGGTCAACCAGCGCGAGGTCGGGCCGATGACGCTGTCGTTCGCGGCCGCGCTCAAGTCGGCGCTGCGCGAGGACCCGGACGCGATCCTGGTGGGCGAAATGCGCGACCTCGAAACCATCCGCCTGGCCATGACGGCGGCCGAGACCGGGCACCTGGTGTTCGGCACGCTGCACACCTCGAGCGCGGCCAAGACCATCGACCGCATCATCGACGTGTTCCCGGCCGAAGAAAAGGAGATGGTGCGCTCGATGCTGTCGGAGTCGCTGCAGGCCGTGGTGTCGCAGACGCTGTGCAAGCTCAAGGACGGCTCGGGCCGGGTCGCGGCGCACGAGATCATGCTGGGCACCAGCGCGATCCGCAACCTGATCCGCGAGGCCAAGGTGGCGCAGATGTATTCGACCATCCAGACCAGCAACAGCGTGGGCATGCAGACGCTGGACCAGAACCTCACGGACCTGGTGCGGCGCAACATCATCAGCCCGGCCGAAGCGCGCAGCAAGGCCAAGATTCCCGACAATTTTCCCGGGTGAAGCAGCTGCCGAACCCTGACCCCGGCCGCCCTCGGGCAGCCCACTGGAGCACCCCATGAAAGGCATTCTTGGCCTGATGCGCCTGCAGTCGCGCGGCGACAAGGCCGCGCAGGAGCATTGCGATTCGGTCTTTTTCTCCACCGCCTTTGTCGACCAGGGCGTGGGCGCCGACATGCTCGTGCCGTGGGAGGCGCGCGCCGTCGAAGTCGGCGCCAAGCGGCTGGCACCGAGCCGCGGCGGCAAGCTGCTGCAGGCGCTGTGGGCCAAGGACAAATACATGGCGCACCTCGACACCGACGCGGTCAAGCGCCTGGAGCGCTTCTTCGAGTTCGCGCAGATCGCCGCCAACCGCGACGTGATCCGCCAGGACGAATACGGCAACTTCATGGTGGTGCTGCTCTCGGGCACGATCGCCGTGGACCGCGTGCAGCCCTGGGGCGAGCAGCTGCGCCTGGCCGAGACCCGGCCCGGCGACATCCTGGGCGAGATGTCGCTGCTCGACAGCGGCATCCGCTTCTCGGCCTGCACCACGCTGACCGACTGCGACGTCGCCGTGCTCAGCGCCGACGCCATGGACGACATGATGGCCAAGGACCCGCAGCTGGCCGCCAGCCTCGTGGCGCTGCTGGCACGCAAGCTCTCGCTGCGGCTGCGCGCCGTGAGCGCGCGCCTGAACGAACACCCGAAATGAACCCTTGGCACCCCGGTGCCAGCCTGTGGGAGACACTCTGATGGAACGCGATCAGGCCAGTAAATTCATCAACGACCTGCTCAAGCTGCTGGTCAGCCGCAACGGCAGCGACCTGTTCATCACGGCCGACTTTCCGCCCGCGATCAAGGTCGATGGCGCGATCGCCAAGGTCTCGCCGCAGCCGCTGACGCCCAACCACACGCTGACGCTGGCGCGCTCGATCATGAGCGACAAGCAGGCGGCCGAGTTCGAGCGCACCAAGGAGTGCAACTTCGCGATCTCGCCCTCGGGCATCGGGCGCTTTCGCGTCAACGCCTTCATCCAGCAGGGCCGCGTGGGCATGGTGCTGCGCGTGATTCCGCTCACGCTGCCCACCATCGACGGGCTGGGCGTGCCGCAGGTGCTCAAGGAAGTGAGCATGACCCAGCGCGGCCTGTGCATCCTCGTCGGCGCCACGGGCTCGGGCAAGTCGACCACGCTGGCCGCCATGGTGGACTGGCGCAACGAGAACTCGTTCGGCCACATCATCACGGTGGAAGACCCGGTCGAGTTCGTGCACCCGCACAAGAACTGCGTGGTGACGCAGCGCGAGGTGGGGCTCGATACCGACAGCTGGGAGGCGGCGCTGAAGAACTCGCTGCGCCAGGCGCCCGACGTGATCCTGATGGGCGAGATCCGCGACCGCGAGACCATGGAGCACGCGATCGCCTTCTCGGAAACCGGCCACCTGTGCCTGGCCACGCTGCACGCCAACAGCGCCAACCAGGCGCTCGACCGCGTGCTCAACTTCTTCCCCGAAGAGCGCCGCGCGCAGCTGCTCATGGACCTGTCGCTGAACCTGCGCGCGATGGTCTCGCAGCGCCTCGTGCCCAAGCAGGACGGCAAGGGCCGCGCCGCCGCGGTCGAGGTGATGCTCAACACACCGTTGATCACGGACCTGATCTTCAAGGGCGAGGTCTCCGAGATCAAGGAGATCATGAAGAAGAGCCGCAACCTGGGCATGCAGACCTTCGACCAGGCGCTGTTCGACCTGTTCGAGTCCAATGTCATCACCTACGAAGACGCGCTGCGCAACGCCGACTCGGTCAACGACCTGCGCCTGCAGATCAAGCTCGGCAGCCAGCGCGCCAAGACCACCGACCTGTCCTCGGGCACCGAGCACTTCGCGATCGTCTGAGGGCGCCCCGCCCGCCCAGGCCCGCGGGCCCGGGCGGGCTTTTTTCCACTGAACGGACACCACCATGCCAAGCACCCACCCCCGCACCTACGAACCTACGCCGTCCCGCAAAGTCGCCTTTCTGGGCCTGGGCGTGATGGGCGGCCCGATGGCGGCGCACCTGGCGCTGGCGGGCCACACGGTCACGGTCTACAACCGCACGACATCAAAATCCATAGCATGGTGCGCAGAGCACGCAAGCGCTGGAGCCCCAAAACATGCCGAAACGCCGCGCCTGGCGGCGCAGGGCGCGGAGCTGGTGTTCTGCTGCGTCGGCAACGACGACGACCTGCGTGCGGTCACGCTGGGGGCCGACGGCGCCTTTGCCGGCATGGCGCCCGGCGCCATCTTTGTGGACCACACGACGGCGTCGGCCGAAGTGGCGCGCGAGCTCTATGGCGCCGCGCGCACGCTGGGCCTGCAGTTCATCGACGCGCCCGTCTCGGGCGGCCAGGCCGGCGCGCAAAACGGCCTGCTCACGGTGATGTGCGGCGGCGACCAGGCCGCGTTCGATGCGGTGCAGCCCGTGGCCATGGCGTTTTCGCGCGCCTTCACGCGCATGGGCGAGGCCGGCGCGGGGCAGCTGACCAAGATGGTCAACCAGATCTGCATCGCCGGGCTGGTGCAGGGCCTGGCCGAGGCCGTGGCCTTTGGCCAGCGCGCGGGCCTGGACATGGAGCAGGTGCTGGAGGTGATCGGCAAGGGCGCGGCGCAGAGCTGGCAGATGGACAACCGCGGCAAGACCATGGTGGCCGGCCAGTTCGACTTCGGCTTTGCCGTGGACTGGATGCGCAAGGACCTCGGCCTGGTGCTCGACGAGGCCAAGCGCAACGGCGCGCGCCTGCCCGTGGCGGCGCTGGTCGACCAGTTCTATGGCGACGTGCAGCGCCTGGGCGGCGGCCGCTGGGACACCTCGAGCCTGGTCAAGCGCCTGGACTGACCAAACCGGGAACGCGCGCGCGCCCTGCGGGCGCTGCGGCGTCAGGGCGTGCGCTGCGGGGTCGAATCCGTGCTCACGGGTGCGGGCCGCGGCGCGCTCAGGCGCACCAGCTCCTCTTCGCTGAGCTGCTCGAACACGCGCACCACCTTGCTGACGCCGCCCACGCCGCGCGCAATGGCGGTCGCGCGGGTGGCTTCGCGCGGCGTCACCAGGCCCATCAGGTAGACCACGTTGCGCTCGGTCACGACCTTGAAGGCGCTGGCCGTCAGGTCCTTGGCGTCGACCAGGCTGGCACGCACCTTGCCGGTGATGAAGGTGTCGTTCGAGCGCTGCGCCAGCGAGGTGGAGGGCATCACGGCCAGGTCATTGACCACCGAGCGCACGTTGCCGACACCGGCCACGGCCTGCTCGATCGACTGGCGCACGGCGGCGCTCGGCACCTCGCCGGTCAGCAGCACCTGGCGGTTGTAGCTGGTCACGTTGACGTGCACGCGGTCGCCCTGGTCGGCATGGATGCGGTTGACGGCGCGCAGCTCAATGCCTTCGTCCTCGACCTGGGTGCCGGTGCTGCGCCGGTCCACGGCCACCAGACTGCCCATCGCCACGCCGCCGACAACCAGGGGAAAGCAGCCGGCCAGGCCGGCGCTCAAGGACGCGGCGGCCAGCAGCATGCAGGCGGTACGGGTCATGCGAAGTTTCATCACGGGTTCTCCTGTTCACCAAACAATTGGGCGTCCACGCCATCGCACAGGCAGTTGAGCACCAGCGCGTGCACCTCGCGCACGCGCGCGGCGCGCTCGTGCGGCACGCAGATCAGCACATCGGTCTCGCGCAGCACCGTGGCCAGCGCGCCGCCGCTGCGCCCGCTGACCACCACCACGGTCATGTCGCGCTCGTGCGCGGCGTGCACGGCAGCGAGCACCTGCGCGTCGTTGCCGCCCACGCACACCGCCAGCAGCAGGTCGCCGGCCTGTCCGAGCGCGCGCACCTGGCGCGCGTACTGCTGCGCGGGCTCGCCCTGGCCGCTCACGGACGCCAGCAGCGCGCCGTCGGCGGACAAGGCCACCGCGGCGAGCTCGGGGCGTTCGCGCTCGAAGCCGGCGACGCAGAAGGCGGCAAACTGCTGGGCGTCGGCGGCGGACACGCCGCTGCCGCACGCCAGGATCTTGCCGCCGCTGGTGATGCAGGCCAGCACGGCCTGGACCGCGTCGGCAATGGGCTTGCCCAGCGCCTGGGCGGCCTGGTACTTCAGATCGGCGCTGTCGATGAAATGCTGTTGGATGCGTTGCTCAAGCATGGGGGCCGATGATACCTGCGTGGTGTTACAAGTTTTGTAGCAAACCGTACTCTGCCTGCGGGCTCCAGCGGTCAGGAGGCATCGAACGCGGCGCGCAGCCACTGCACGCCGCCGCCCTCGACCAGCACCACGTCAAAGCGGCACGGCGGCGGCGCGCCCAGGCGCAGCAGGTAGTGGCGCGCGGCGAACACGATGCGCTGGCGCTTGGCGGTGCCGATGCTGGCGCCGGCGCCGCCGAACATTGGGCTCGCGCGGCTGCGCACCTCGACGAACACCACGGTGCCATCGCGCTCGCGCACAATCAGGTCGATCTCGCCGCCACCGCGCCCGGGCGTTCGATAATTGCGCGCCAGCAGGCGCAGGCCCGCGGCCTGCAAGTGGGCCAGTGCCAGGTCTTCTGCGACGTTGCCACGCTGGCGCGTTGTGCCCGCCGTACCGGCGCTGGCAGCTTTTTTTCCGAGGAAATCCATTGAGCGCATCTTTCGCTTCAGCCCTGGATGCCGCGCGCGACGCGGCGGCTGCGCAGCATTATCCGCAAGGCGCCCTGTACGTGGTGGCCACGCCCATCGGCAACCTGGCCGACATCACGCTGCGCGCCCTGCATGTGCTGCAGCTGGCCGACACCCTGGCCTGCGAGGACACGCGCCACACGCAGAGCCTGCTGCGCGCCTACGGCATCGACAAGAGCGGCGCGCAGCTGCTGGCCGTGCACCAGCACAACGAGGCCGAGGCCGCGCAGGCGGTGGTGGCGCGCCTGCAGCAGGGCCAGCGCGTGGCCTACGTGAGCGATGCGGGCACGCCCGGCGTCAGCGACCCCGGCGCGCGCCTGGCCGCGGCCGTGCGCGCCGCGGGCCTGCGCGCGGTGCCGCTGCCCGGCGCCAGCAGCATCACGGCGGCGCTGAGCGTGGCCGGCGCCGTCGCCAGCGGCGGCGGCGACAGCGGCTTTGTGTTTGCCGGCTTCCTGCCCGTCAAGCAGGCCGAGCGCGCTGCGGCCGTGCAGCGCCTGGCGCTGGAGCCGCGCTGCGTGGTGCTGCTCGAAGCGCCGCACCGCATCGGCGAACTGGCGCAGGCGCTGGCGGTGCTGGGCGAGCGGCCGGTGACGCTGGCGCGCGAGCTCACCAAGCAGTTCGAAGAAATCGCGACCCTTCCTGCGCAGGCGCTGGCGGCCTGGCTCGACGGCGCGCCGCAGCGCGTGCGCGGCGAGTTCGTGGTGCTGCTGCACCCGGCGCCCGCGCCCGACGACGACACCGACAGCCTGCGCGTGCTGCAGCTGCTGCTGCAGGAGCTGCCGCTCAAGACCGCCGTGCGCCTGGCCGCCGAGATCACGGGCGCGCCGCGCAATGCGCTCTACGACACGGCGCTGGCGCTGCGGCGTGGCGCGGACGGCGAAGGCTGATCCGCTGGAACCCGCGCTGCAGGCCCCGGGCGCCGCGTCCCGGCCACGCCGTGGGCGCGATCGCAAAATTCTGGTAAAAAGCGCCGCAAGCCCAATACCGACAAGCGTTAGTAGCTACACTTTTTATAGCTCAGCGATCAGCCCGGCAGCGCGCGCAAACGCCCACGCGTCCGCACACCCGCCCAGTCAGTGCGCCGCAGAAGCGCAGGCCAGCCCGGAAGCCACGCCACCGAACAGGTCGCCCTCGACCTGCGGCGTGTCGGGAAACGCCCGCGCGAGCGCCTGGCGCAGCGGCTGCAGCGCCGACGAGCCGCCCGTGAGGTAGATCGCGTCGACGCGCTGCGGCGCGAGCCCCGCCAGCTGCAGGCAGGCAGCGGCGCACTCGACCACCTTGCCCAGCAGCGCATCGAGGTGCTGCGCCAAGTGCGCGGGCGTGAGCAGCGCGGCCAGGCCCGGCTCGACCCAGTCGAGCGCCAGCGTGGTGTCCGCGCCGTGCTGCGACACGGCGATCTTGCCGCGCTCCACCGCATCGGCCACGCGGTGCCCGAGGCGCTGCTGCAGCACCGCCATCAGGCGCGCGTGCAGCGCCGCGTCGCTGTAGTCGCTGCGCAGGGCCTGGGCGTCGCGCAGCACGCGCGGCGCATAGAGCCACTGGATCAGGTGCCAGGTCGAGAGGTCGTGGAACACCCAGCTGGGCACCTCGCGGCCCTGCGGGCCGGTGTGGCCCAGGCCCAGCAGCGGCATCACGCGCGCCAGGCTGAGCCGGTGGTCGAAGTCGGTGCCGCCGATGTGCACGCCAGTGGTGGCCAGCACGTCGCCACTGCGGTCGCCGCGCGCCCGGCGCTGCGGGCCCAGGCGCACGACGGTGAAGTCGGACGTGCCGCCGCCGATGTCGACCACCAGCACCAGGGTTTCGCGCGCGATGCGCTGCTCGTAGTCGAGCGCCGCGGCGATCGGCTCGAACTGGAACTCCACCGCGCCCAGCCCGGCATCGCGCGCCGCCGCGCGCAGCGCCTCCTGCGCCTGCCGGTCGCGCTCGGGGTTGCCGTCGACGAAATGCACTGGCCGGCCCAGCAGCACGCGCCCGGGCATGCCGCCGAGCGTGCGGCGCGCCTGCTCGGCCAGCATGCGCAGGAAGATCGCAATGATGTCCTGGTAGCTCACCGCCGTGTTCTGCACCACGGTCTTGTCCTGCAGCAGCGCGCTGCCCAGCAGGCTCTTGAGCGAGCGCATCAGCCGCCCCTCGGTGCCTTCGAGGTACTGCGCCACGGCATCGCGGCCAAAGTGCGTGCGCTGCTCCTCGGTGTTGAAGAACAGCGCGGTCGGCAGCGCCGTTGCCGCGCCTTCGAGCGCCAGCAGGCGCGCGGGCCCGTCGCCCTCGCGCACGGCCATGGCCGAATTGGAAGTGCCGAAGTCGATGCCAAGGGTGGTGCGGGACAGGAGGGACATGGGTGCAAAGAAACAAAGGTGCAGGCGCAGGGGCGCCGCAGCGTGCGATGGCGGCCGGGAAGACCGCGCAAAAACCAGAAAGCCCCGCGGCTGCGAACAGCCCAGGGGCGTTGCGTTGGGATGGCCGGGATCGGAACCGGACGCCGGCGCAAGGCCTTTCCATCGTTCTGGAAAACTGGCCCTTGGCCGCCCAAGACGCGAACCCCGGCGAGGGGGCGCGATTGTGCCACGCCGGGCCGGACCGGCGCTGCCGGCGCGCCGTGCGCGGTCACCGCCTGCATGCCTTGCGGCAAGCTTTACCGGCGCCCGGCAGCAGCGCCAGCGGCCAGGGTGGGCGGCACAGCGGCACGGCGTTTGCTCCAGTGCCTGCGCCCGCATTGTTTTCTCTCTACCAAGGATTGCGCCATGCCCACTTCCCGTTCGCAGCCGCTGGCTGCCGTCCTCCCCTGCGGGAGCCGCCCATGCTAGCAATGGACTACCGCGGTCCCTACCGCGTGCGCGCCGCACAAAAGCAGGAGCCCGAGATCGAGCACCCGGGCGATGCCATCGTGCGCGTGACGCGCTCGTGCATCTGCGGCTCGGACCTGCACCTCTACCACGGCCTGGTGCCCGACACGCGCGTCGGCACCACCTTCGGCCACGAGTTCACGGGCATCGTCGAAGCAGGTCGGCCCCGACGTGCACCACCTCAAGGTGGGCGACCATGTGCTGGTGCCGTTCAACATCTTCTGCGGCAGCTGCTACTTCTGCCAGAAAGAGCTCTACAGCAACTGCCACAACGTCAACCCCGAGGCCACCGCCGTCGGCGGCATCTACGGCTATTCGCACACCGACCGGCGGCTACGACGGCGGCCAGGCCGAGTACGTGCGCGTGCCCATGGCCGATGTCGGCCCCACGGTCATTCCCGACAGACCTGGACCTGGACGACGCGGTGCTGCTGACCGACGCCTTCCCCACCGGCTACCAGGCCGCCGAGATGGGCGACATCGTCGAAGGCGACACGGTGGTGGTGTTCGGCGCCGGGCCGGTCGGCATCTTTGCCGCCAAGTCGGCCTGGCTGCTGGGCGCGGGCCGCGTGATCGTGGTCGACCACGTCGAGTACCGGCTCGATTTCGTGCGCGACTTCGCGCAGTGCGAGGTGGTCAACTTCAAGGACGTGCGCGACATGGCCGAGCACATCAAGAAGATGACCGACGGCCTGGGCGCCGACGTGTGCATCGACTGCGTGGGCTGCGAGGCGGCCGGCAACTTGCCGCAGACCCTGACTGGGCGTCAAGCTGAAGCTGCAGGCGGGCGCGGCCACGGCGCTGCACTGGTGCATCAACTCGTGTGCGCAAGGGCGGCAACGTGTCGATCGTCGGCGTCTACGGACCCACCTTCAATGCCGTGCCGATCGGCAACGCGGTCAACAAGGGGCTGACGCTGCGCATGAACCAGGCGAGCGTCAAGCGCCACCTGCCGCGCCTGATCGAGCACATCCAGGCCGGGCGCATCGAGCCGCGGCGCATCATCACCCACCGCATCCCGCTGGACGAGGTGGCCGACGCGTACCACATCTTCTCGAGCAAGCTCGACAACTGCATCAAGACCGTGCTGGTGCCGCCGCGCGCGTCGCTGTAAGGCCGCACGGCCGCCGCCCAAAGGAACCCCCGCCATGTCCACCGACTTCTCCCGCGCCCAGCGCGTTGCCCATGCGCGTGCCCACGTTGAGGGCTGGGGCGCCGACCTCGACCCGGCACAGCGCCCCGCCTACCCCATGGAGCGCACCCCGCCGCGCCTGCCCAACGGCGCGCCCGGGCCGCTCGCGCAGCAGCGCAGCGACGTGGAGGTGCTGCACTCGACCGAGCGCCCCGGCATCACCAAGGTGTTTGGCACCACCGTGCCGCCCGCGGGCCTGAGCGGGCGGCTGCGCCGCTACGCCTTCCAGTATTCGGAAAACGACCTGCGCCACTGGCTGGTGCTGCTGCTGGCCGACCGCATCCACATGGGCGAGGGCCTGGTGCAGGACGTGGCCCAGGGGCGCATCCCCAACCTCTATGCCGAAATGGGCGGCCCCGCCGAGCTGCGCCACAACCCTGCCGGCCTGGCGCGCAAGGCCGCCGCCGGGGCGGCGCTGCTGGCGCTGGCGGTGTATGTGCGGCGCCAGCGCCGCAGTAGTGTGCGCCTGCGCTGAGGCCGCGGCGGGAGGCCTGCCAAGAGACTGCGCAATACTGGTCGAACTCTACCGCTGATGGACAGTTCCGACAGTCGTCGAACCCGATCCGACTTGGTAGAAAACCGCACGCAGATGTAAAAACGCCCCAGAACCCTTCCGGGCGCTGGGGCGCATGCTGACTGGTGGCCTGGGACGGAATCGAACCGCCGACACAAGGATTTTCAATCCTCTGCTCTACCGACTGAGCTACCGGGCCTAGCCTGAAATTATAACCAGAAAATGGGCACCTGATTCCAAGAATGGAATTAATTGCGCTTGCCGCGCGCCAAGTCGACGCCCAGCTGGCGCAGCTTGCGGTACAGGTGGGTGCGCTCCAGGCCGGTCTTTTCGGCCACGCGCGTCATCGAGCCGCCTTCGCGCGCGAGGTGGAACTCGAAGTAGGCTTTCTCGAAGCCATCGCGCGCCTCGCGCAGCGGGCGGTCCAGATCGAAGCCCTGGTGGGCGTGGGGCGCAGGGTCGGCGCCCATGGTCACGGGCAGGGGGGCCGAGGGCGCGGCACCGCTGCCGTCGGGCGCGGCAGCGGGCGCCGCCGTGGCCGCTGCCGGCAGCGAGGCGCGCAGCGCCTGGCGTGCCAGGCCCTGCTCCACGGCCTTGAGCAGCTTCTGCAGCGTGATGGGCTTTTCCAGGAACGAGAACGCGCCGATGCGCGTGGCTTCGACCGCGGTGTCGATGGTGGCGTGCCCGCTCATCATGATGACGGGCATCGTGAGCAGACCGCCCGTCGCCCACTCCTTGAGCAGCGAAATGCCATCGGTGTCGGGCATCCAGATGTCGAGCAGGACCAGGTCGTAGCTGCCGCCCGTGCGCGCCGCGCGCGCCTGCGTTGCGTTTTCGGCCAGATCCACGCTGTGGCCTTCGTCGTTCAGGATTTCGGAGAGCAGGTCACGGATGCCCAGCTCGTCGTCCACCACCAGTATGTTTGCCATGTATGAAGTGCCTTGAAACTGCAGAGCACGATGTTGTTAAGACGCCACCGTGTGCCCGATGGCGAATGATAGCGACACTTGGGCGCCGCGCACCTGGCCGTCTTCGACGCGGTTGGCCATGTCCACGCGCGCGCCATGTTCGTCGGCGATTTTCTTGACCACCGCCAGGCCCAGGCCCGTGCCGCGGACCTTGGTGGTGACATAGGGCTCGAAGGCGCGCTGCAGGATGTGCGCGGGGAAGCCGCTGCCGCTGTCGCTGACCGTGAGGCGCACGCGGCCGCTGCGCTCGCTCCAGGCGGTCTCGATGCGCACGGGGGCGATGGGCTCGCCGCTGGCGGCGACGGCCTGCTCGGTGGCGTCCTGCGCGTTTTGCACCAGGTTGTGCACCACCTGGCGCAGCTGCTGCGCATCGCCCTGGATCGGCGGGCAGCGCGCGTCGAGTTCGGCCAGCACCGGCACGGGGGCGTTGTCGGCCTCGTACAGGTGCAGCACATCGGTGACGAGCGCGTTGAGGTCGAGCGGCAGCAGCTCGGCCGTGGGCAGGCGGGCGTAGTCGCGAAACTCGTTGACCAGCCGCTTCATCGCATCAACCTGGTCGACGATGGTGCGGACCGACTTGGTCAGGATGGCCTGTTCGGGCGCGGGCACCTTGCCCGAGAGTTTCATTTCCAGCCGCTCGGCCGACAGCTGGATCGGCGTGAGCGGGTTCTTGATCTCATGGGCCAGGCGCCGCGCCACTTCGCCCCAGGCCTGGGAGCGCTGGGCCGACACCATCTCGGAGATGTCGTCAAACACCAGCAGCCGCGCCGCATCGGGCAGTTGCGCGCCGCGCGCCACCAGGCTGGTGGCGTGGTGCGCGACGCCGTTGGGCGAGGCGTGCAGCTCAAACGACTGCTGCCAGTGTTCCAGCCCATGGTGGCCCTGGTGGGTCAGGAAGGCGTCGAACTGGCGCTGCACGGCGGCGCCGAAGTCGGCCAGGCCCGGCACCTCGGCCAGGGTCCGGCCTTCGTAGGCCGCCATGGGCGCGCGCAGGATGCGCGTGGCGCCGGGGTTGGACGAGCGCACGCGTCCCTCGGCATCGAGCACGATGATGCCGGCGGTGAGGTTGTCCATGATGGTTTGCAGGCGCTCGCGCGCGGCGTCGAGCGCGCCCATGCTTTTTTCGACCGCGCCGCGCGCTTCGGCAAGCTGCTCGGTCATGAGCGCGAACGAGCGCGTCAGCCCGCCGAGTTCGTCGCGGCTTTGCAGCGCCGCCTTGGGGCTGAGGTTGCCCGCGGCCACCTCGCGCACGCCTTCGGCCAGCACCAGCAGCGGCCGTGCCAGCTGGTTGCCCAGCACCACCGCCAGCAGCACGGCGGCAAACACCGCCAGGAACAGGCTCAGCGTGAGCGTGCCGATGTACATGCGCCGCAGGCCGTCGCGCGCCAGTGCGCGCTCCTGGTATTCGCGGTTGGCCTCTTGCACGGCAATCGCATTGGCCACCAGCACGGGCGGCAGCGGCACCGTGACCTGCAGGAAGCGCGGCTCCACCAGCAGCCCCAGGCTGGATTCGGACACCGTGGCAATGGCCTTGACGCGCGCATCGGCCACCGAGGCGGGGGACGACACATCGTCGAGCCCCTCGATCTGCGCCACCGCGTTTTGCTGGCGCACCATGCGCAGCTGCTGGCTGGTCAGGCGCTCGGGGTTGAGGCTGAAGCGCGACTTTCCGGCGCTCGCCAGCAGCTGGCCCGATGCGTTCCACAGGACCACGTCGGTGGCGCCGAGCTGGTCGCGGATGCGCTCGAGCACCAGGCCCGCCGCCGCGTTGGGCACCTGCGCCAGCTGCGCGGTGGCCGCGCGCGCGCGCGCCGCGGTCTCGCTGGCCTGGGTTTCGAGCGTGGCGCGCGCCAGGCTGACGCCGGCGTCCAGCGCGCCCTCGACCTTGACGTCAAACCAGCTCTCGATGGAGCGCGACACGAACTGGTAGGAGACCACGTAGATCAGCAGCCCCGGCGCCAGCCCCACCAGCGCAAAAATCGCCGCCAGCTTGACCAGCAGGCGGCTGCCAAAACGCCCGCGCCGCAGCCGCGCGGCCAGGCGCAGCGCCACCCATGCCAGCACGGCCAGCAGCAGCAACGCCACCACCACGTTTACGCCGAAGAGCCAGGCGTAGTTGCGCTCGTACAGGGCGCGGTTGTTGGTTGCCAGCGTCAGCAGGAACATCAGCACCAGGCCGATGGCCACCATGACGGCGACGCCCACGCCCACCGCCCAGCGCACCGCGCGCGAATGGCGGGCCGGGTCGGCAGCGGCGGTTGGGGACGTCACCGCGCCGGCTCCAGGCTCATGCGCTGGCTGCGGGACAGCGCCAGGCTCCAGCCGTCGCGGCCCAGCGCGCCGATCTGGAATGGCCGCGGCAGTTGCGACAGGTCCAGGCGAAAGCGCAGTTGCACGTCGTACACGGTGTTTGGCGCAACGGCCGAGGACTCGGCGATCTTCCAGCGCGCAATGCGCTGCATGGCGGCGAGCGCGTCGGCCAGTTCGTCGTAGTTCTGGCCCAGCACCACGCCCAGGCCGGTTTTTTCAAAGGGCACGGGCGAGACGTTGAGGCGCCAGCGCCGCGTCAGCGGCTGGTAGCTCAGGCGCATGTGGCGCACGGCCTGGGCGACCTGCTGGTCGTACCAGTACCAGCGCTCGCGCACCACTTCGGCCTCGGCCACGAAGTACATCGGAATGCCCTTGTACAACGCATCTTCGGCAAGTTCGGGCAGCGCAAACTGCAGCGACGCGTTCAGGTACAGCCCGTCCGGGGTGCGCTCCAGCGTCATCTCGGAGATGTCCTGCGGCGCCTGCGCGCGCACGGGCGCTGGCAGGCAAAGCAGCCCGCACAGCCACGCCAGCGCCAGCAGCAGCGCCAGCGCGCGCCGAGGGGCATGCGCCTCAGGCCGGGGATTTTTGCAACAGTGCGTAGAAGAAACCGTCATGCTCACCCGAGGGATTGTCCGGGACGGCGCCGGGATTGCCGCCCATGCCCGGCAACAAATGCCCCGGAGAGGGCAGCAGGCGGGCGTCGGTGTGGTGTGCAAGGAACGTTTCGACCTGCATGTCGCCCTCGGCCCGGAACACCGAGCAGGTGCAGTAGAGCAGTCGGCCGCCCGGGCGCAGCAGCGGCCACAGGGTGGCCAGCAGGCGCGCCTGGATCTGCGCCAGCTGCGCGATGTCGCTTTCGCGGCGCAGCCAGCGCACGTCGGGGTGGCGGCGCACGATGCCCGAGGCCGTGCACGGCGCGTCGAGCAGGATCGCGTCGAAGGCCTGTCCGCCGCAGTGCTGCTGCCACCAGTCCTGCGGGCGCCCGGCGTCGGCGGCCAGCACCTGGGCCTGCAGCCCCAGGCGCTGCAGCGTGCCGTGGATGCGCTCGCAGCGCGCCGGGTCGATGTCCAGCGCCGTGACCTGTAGCGCGGCCTGCGCGCCGGCCCACTCCAGCAGGTGCGCCGTCTTGCCGCCGGGGGCCGCACAGGCGTCGAGCACGCGCAGCGGCTGGCCCAGGTCCAGGCCCGACAGCAGCAGCGGCGCCGCCAGCTGCGCCGCTGCGTCCTGCACGGACACCCAGCCCTGGGCGAAGCCCGGCAGCGCCTGCACCGGCAGCGCGCGGCGCAGCACCAGGCCGCTGTCGCCGACCTCGTACGCTTCGCTATCGATAGCTGCCAGCGCTTGCTGGTATTGGGCTACGGTGGTTTTTTGCTTGTTAACCCGGAGCACCATGGGGGCCTGGCTGTTGTTGGCCCGCAGGATCTGCTGCCAGTGCTGCGGGTGGTCTTTCTGCAGGCGTTGCGATCCACCAGCGCGGGTGGTTCCACTGCGCCTGCAGGTCGCGCTGCGTGGCCTGCAGCAGGGCATCGCGCTCGCGCAGGAAGCGGCGCAGGCAGGCGTTGACGAACGGCGCTTGGGCGCGCGCCGTGCTGTCGAGCTTGGCCGCCTCGACCGCCTGGTTCACCAGCGTGAAGGGCTCGTACGGCTGCTGCGCGGCATCGCACAACAAGCGCCAGGGCGGTGCACAGCAGTGCGTCCACGCCGGGCGGCGGCGTGCGCGCCGCCAGCTGGTGGCGCAGCGCATCGGCCTGGCCCAGGTGGCGCAGCACCTGGAACAGCAGGGCCTGGACACCGGGGCGCAGCGCCGTGGGCACCGCGTCGAGGACGGCCGTGCCCGAGCGGCCCTGGCGGATGCCCTGGAGCGCCGCGGCCACGTGCTGCAGCTGGCGCGACAAGGCCACGCCGTGCGGCGGCGCGGCGGCATCGCCCGCGCGCCCAGCGGGCGCCTGCGGAGCCTGCGGCGGCGGACGGGGCGCCATGGGCGCCAGAGAGGGGGGAGTTTTTTTCATAGGGCACGCGCGGCCTGGAAGCCAAACAGCCAGGCCAGCAGCTGCGCCGGGAACTGGGCGATGGCGGCGTTGTACTGCGCCACCGCGTCATTGAACTGCACGATGGCAGGGGTGTGGTGTGCCGCATGCTGCTCCCAGCGCTGTGCCCAGAGGGGCGCTGCGGCGGCAGACGGCGGTGGGGCATCCTGGTGCGCGGTGCCGGCCCACGCCGCTTCGAGCGCCTGCAGCGCACGGGACAGCGCCGCGGCCGCGTCGGCCTGCAATGGCCGGGCCCGGGCCACGGCCAGCGCGGCGGTGAACTGCGTGGCAGCGGCCTGCAGCGCCTGGCGCAGGCCCTGGGCGGGCGCGCTCGACTGCGCGGCATCGTATTCCGCGAGCATGGCCAGCAGGCGCACCCAGTGCGCATCGAGCCCGCCGAAAGCCTGCAGGGCCGCAGAGCGCAGGCGCACCAGGCGGTTGTAGGCGCCCACGGCCCAGAACAGGGCCAGCGCCAACGCAATCCAGAAAATGGGCGAAGAAAACATGCACGGTTTCCAGCGCGGCGCCACGCGGCGCCGCGGGGTTCAGGGAATGGCCCATGAAAAAAGCTCCCGGCCTGTCGTTGTCATGACAGACCGGGAGCGTACAGCGACCGCCCGGCGGGCTTAGTCGGCAGCAGCGTCGCCGGCGTCGGCCGCAGCCTCGGAGGCGGTCTCGGCGCCGGCCATTTCAGCCGCTTCGGCTTCGGCGATGGCGCGGCGCTCGGCGTCGTCCATGGCGTCCTTGACCTTGCGTGCCTGGTGGTAGGCCATGCCGGTGCCGGCCGGGATCAGGCGGCCGACGATGACGTTTTCCTTCAGGCCGCGCAGCTCGTCGCGCTTGCCCATGATGGCAGCCTCGGTCAGCACGCGGGTCGTTTCCTGGAAGGAAGCGGCCGAGATGAACGAGTCGGTCGACAGCGATGCCTTGGTGATACCCAGCAGCAGGTTGCTGTAGGTCGCGGGGATCTTGCCCTCGGCGCGCAGCGCGTCGTTGGTGTTGAGGATCTCCGAGCGCTCGACCTGCTCGCCCGCGATGTAGCCGGAGTCACCGGTGGTTTCGACCACGACGCGGCGCAGCATCTGGCGAACGATCACTTCGATGTGCTTGTCGTTGATCTTCACGCCCTGCAAGCGGTAGACGTCCTGCACTTCGTCGACGATGTAGCGCGACAGCTCTTCGATGCCCAGCAGACGCAGGATGTCCTGCGGGTCGGCCGGACCGTCGACGATCGACTCGCCCTTGTTGACCACCTGGCCTTCGTGCACCAGGATGTTCTTCTCCTTGGGCACGAGCTCTTCGGACACCTTGCCTTCGGGGTCGGTGATCTGCAGGCGGATCTTGCCCTTGGTCTCCTTGCCGAACGACACCGTGCCGGTCATCTTCGGCCAGCGTGCCCTTGTCCTTGGGCGTGCGGGCTTCGAACAGCTCGGCCACGCGCGGCAGACCGCCGGTGATGTCGCGGGTCTTCTGGCCTTCGACCGGAATGCGGGCCAGCACTTCGCCGGGGCCCACGTCCTGGCCGTCGCGCACCTGGATCAGCGCGCCGATCTGGAAGCCGATGGTCACCGAGTGGTCGGTGCCCGGGATCTTCACTTCCTGGCCTTGTGCGTCGATCAGCTTGACCTGCGGACGACCACCTTGGCAGAGCCACGGCGCTTCGGGTCGATCACGACCAGGGTCGACAGACCCGTCACTTCGTCGACCTGCTTGGCCACGGTGAGGCCTTCCTCGACGTTCTCGAACTTCGCCTGGCCGGCGAACTCGGTGATGATCGGGCGGGTCAGCGGGTCCCAGTTGGCCAGGATGGTGCCGGCCTTGATGGTCTGGTCGGCCTTGACCGCCAGCGTGGCGCCGTACGGCACCTTGTGGCGCTCGCGCTCGCGGCCATGCTCGTCCTGGATGATGATTTCGCCCGAACGCGAAATCACGACCAGCTCGCCCTTGCTGTTGGTCACGTAGCGCATCGTGGCGTTGAAGCCGATGATGCCGTTGGACTTGGCTTCCACGCTGGACGCGATGGCGGCGCGCGAAGCGGCACCACCGATGTGGAAGGTGCGCATGGTCAGCTGCGTGCCGGGCTCGCCGATCGACTGGGCGGCGATCACACCGACGGCTTCGCCGATGTTGATCAGGCCGCCGCGGCCCAGGTCGCGGCCGTAGCACTTGGCGCAGAGGCCGAAGCGGGTTTCGCAGGTCAGCGCCGTGCGCACCTTCACTTCGTCGACGCCCGCGGCTTCGAGCTCTTCGATCAGGTCTTCGTCGAGCATCGTCGCCGGCGTGCGCCAGCACGGCACGCGTTTCCGGGTGCAGCACGTCCTCGGCCGCGGTGCGGCCGAGGACGCGGTCGCGCAGCGATTCGATGACTTCACCGCCTTCGACGATGGCGCGCATCAGCGCGCCATTGTGCGGTGCCGCAGTCGTCCTCGGTCACGACCAGGTCCTGCGTCACGTCGACCAGGCGGCGCGTCAGGTAGCCCGAGTTGGCGGTCTTCAGCGCCGTGTCGGCCAGACCCTTGCGGGCACCGTGGGTGGAGATGAAGTACTCCAGCACGTTCAGGCCTTCGCGGAAGTTCGCGGTGATAGGCGTCTCGATGATGGAGCCGTCGGGCTTGGCCATCAGGCCGCGCATGCCGGCCACCTGGCGGATCTGCGCGGCAGAACCGCGGGCGCCCGAGTCGGCCATCATGTAGATGGAGTTGAACGACTCCTGGTCGACTTCGTTGCCGTGGCGGTCGGTGATCTTTTGCTTGGACAGCTGGGCCATCATGACCTTGGAGACTTCGTCGCCGGCCTTGCCCCAGATGTCCACCACCTTGTTGTAGCGCTCGCCCGAGGTCACCAGACCGGAGACGTACTGCTGCTCGATCTCCTTGACTTCCTTTTCCGCGCGACTCGATGATGCCGGCCTTCTGCGGCGGCACCAGCATGTCGTCGATGGCGATCGAGATGCCGGCCTTGGTCGCCAGGCGGAAGCCGTTTTGCAGCAGCTTGTCGGCAAACACCACCGTCTCCTTCAGACCGCACTTGCGGAACGACACGTTGATGAGCTTGGAGATTTCCTTCTTCTTGAGCGCCTTGTTGATGTTCGAGAACGGCAGGCCCTTGGGCAGGATCTCGGACAGCAGCGCACGGCCGACGGTGGTTTCGACCAGGCTGGTCGACGGCTCGAACTCGCCCGTTTCCTTGTCCTTCGTCCACTCGGTCATGCGCACGTTGATCTTGGCCGCAAGGTCGACCTCGTCGGCGTCGAGCGCGCGCTGCACTTCGCCGATGTCGGCAGAAGATCAGGCCTTCGCCCTTGGCGTTGATGCGGTCGCGCGTCGCGTAGTACAGGCCCAGCACCACGTCTTGCGACGGCACGATGGAGGGCTCGCCCGAGGCCGGGAACAGCACGTTGTTGGAGGCCAGCATCAGCGTGCGGGCTTCCATCTGCGCTTCCACCGACAGCGGCACGTGGACAGCCATCTGGTCACCGTCGAAGTCGGCGTTGAAGGCCGCGCAGACCAGCGGGTGCAGCTGGATCGCCTTGCCTTCGATCAGGATCGGCTCGAAGGCCTGGATGCCCAGACGGTGCAGCGTGGGCGCACGGTTGAGCATGACCGGGTGTTCCTTGATGACCTCTTCGAGGATGTCCCAGACCACCGGCGTGCCGGATTCGACTTCCTTCTTGGCGGCCTTGATCGTCGTCGCGATGCCCATGGCTTCGAGGCGCGAGAAGATGAAGGGCTTGAACAGTTCGAGCGCCATCAGCTTGGGCAGGCCGCACTGGTGCAGCTTGAGCGTCGGGCCCACGATGATGACGGAACGGCCCGAGTAGTCGACGCGCTTGCCCAGCAAGTTCTGGCGGAAGCGGCCGCTCTTGCCCTTGATCATGTCGGCCAGCGACTTGAGCGCGCGCTTGTTGGCGCCCGTCATGGCCTTGCCGCGGCGGCCGTTGTCCAGCAGCGAGTCGACGGCTTCCTGCAGCATGCGCTTTTCGTTGCGCGCGATGATTTCCGGGGCCTTCAGCTCCAGCAGGCGGCGCAGACGGCTGTTGCGGTTGATGACGCGGCGGTACAGGTCGTTCAGGTCGGACGTCGCAAAGCGGCCGCCGTCCAGCGGCACCAGCGGACGCAGGTCCGGCGGCAGCACGGGCAGCACTTCGAGCACCATCCACTCGGGCTTGATGCCCGACTTCTTGAAGGCCTCGAGCACCTTGAGGCGCTTGGAGTTCTTCTTGACCTTGACTTCGGAGCCGGTCAGGTCGCCGCGCAGGCGCTCGATCTCGCTGTCGATCTCGATGCGATTCGAGCAGGTCGCTTGAATGCCTTCGGCGCCCATCTTGGCGACGAATTCGTCACCGTATTCCTTGCGCTTGGCGTCGTAGTCGTCCTCGCTCATGATGCTGAACTTCTTCAGCGGCGTCATGCCGGGGTCGGTCACCACATAGGCTTCGAAGTACAGCACGCGCTCGATGTCGCGCAGCGTCATGTCGAGCACCAGGCCCAGGCGCGACGGCAGCGACTTCAGGAACCAGATGTGCGCGCAGGGCGCGGCCAGGTCGATGTGGCCCATGCGCTCGCGGCGCACCTTGGTCTGCGTGACTTCGACGCCGCACTTCTCGCAGATCACGCCGCGGTGCTTGAGGCGCTTGTACTTGCCGCACAGGCACTCGTAGTCCTTGATGGGGCCGAAGATCTTGGCGCAGAACAGGCCGTCGCGCTCGGGCTTGAAGGTGCGGTAGTTGATGGTCTCGGGCTTCTTCACCTCGCCGAAAGACCACGAGCGGATCTTTTCGGGCGAAGCCATGCCGATGCGGATGGCATCAAAGTGCTCATCCGGCGTGAATTGCTTGAACAGGTCGAGTAGCGATTTCATAAAACTCTTTCCCTAATATCAAAAATCATAGCTGCCAGCGCTTGACTGGCTTGGTTTTCAGATCAAAAACACTTTGAAAGTGTGGATTGACAAGCGCTGGCCGCTCACTTTTTTACAAAGCCTTAGGAACGTTCGAGTTCGATGTCCAGACCCAGCGACCGGATTTCCTTGACCAGCACGTTGAACGACTCGGGCATGCCCGCCTCGATCGTGTGCTCGCCCTTGACGATGCTCTCGTACACCTTGGTGCGGCCCACCACGTCGTCGGACTTCACGGTGAGCATTTCCTGCAGCACGTAGGCGGCGCCATAGGCCTCCAGTGCCCACACTTCCATTTCACCGAAACGCTGGCCACCGAACTGCGCCTTGCCGCCCAGCGGCTGCTGCGTGACGAGCGAGTACGGGCCCGTGGAGCGGGCGTGCATCTTGTCGTCCACCAGGTGGTGCAGCTTCAGGAAGTGCATGTAGCCGATCGTCGTCGGACGCTCGAAGGCGTCGCCGGTGCGGCCGTCGTACAGGTAGGCCTGCGTGCGCGACTCGGTCAGGCCCTTGGCGCGCGCGCGATCTCCTCCGGGTAGGCGAGCTGGAGCATGGCGCGGATGTCCGCCTCTTCGGCGCCGTCGAACACCGGCGTAGCGAACGGCACGCCGTGCGACAGGTTGCCGGCCATTTCGAGCACTTCGCCGTCGCTCAACTGCGCCAGCTCTTCCTTGCGGCCCGAGCTGTTGTAGATCTCTTCCATGAACTTGCGCACTTCGGCCACCTTGGCCTCCTGCTGCAGCATGTCGCCGATGCGCTGGCCAATGCCCTTGCCGGCCCAGCCCAGGTGCACTTCGAGCACCTGGCCCACGTTCATGCGCGAAGGCACGCCCAGCGGGTTGAGCACGATGTCGGCAGGCGTGCCGTCGGCCATGTAGGGCATGTCTTCGACCGGAACGATCTTCGACACCACACCCTTGTTGCCGTGGCGGCCGGCCATCTTGTCGCCGGGCTGCAGGCGGCGCTTGACGGCCAGGTAGACCTTGACCATCTTGAGCACGCCCGCGGGCAGCTCGTCGCCCTGCGTGAGCTTCTTGCGCTTTTCTTCGAACGCCAGGTCGAAGCTGTGGCGCGTCTGCTCGAGCGAGTTCTTGATCGACTCGAGCTGCGCGGCGACGTCGTCTTCGGCCGGACGGATGTCGAACCAGTGGAACTTCTCGACCGACGCGAGGTAGGCCTTGTCGAGCTTCGTGCCCTTGGCGAGCTTCTGCGGGCCGCCATTGGCCACGCGGCCGGTCAGCAGCTTCTCGATGCGGTCGAACGCGTCGGCCTCGACGATGCGCAGCTGGTCGTTGAGGTCGAGGCGGAAGCGCTTGAGCTCGTCGTCGATGATCTGCTGGGCACGCTTGTCGCGCTGGATGCCTTCGCGGGTGAACACCTGCACGTCGATCACCACGCCCTGCGAGCCCTGGTCCACGCGCAGCGAGGTGTCCTTCACGTCGGACGCCTTCTCGCCGAAGATGGCGCGCAGCAGCTTCTCTTCGGGCGTCAGCGTGGTCTCGCCCTTGGGCGTGACCTTGCCGACCAGCGTGTCGCCGGGCATGACTTCGGCGCCCACGTAGATGATGCCGGACTCGTCGAGGCGGTTGAGTTGCTGCTCGGACAGGTTCGGGATGTCGCGCGTGATTTCCTCGGCACCGAGCTTGGTGTCGCGGGCCATCACCACCAGTTCCTCGATGTGGATCGAGGTGTAGCGGTCTTCGGCGACGACGCGTTCGCTGATCAGGATCGAGTCTTCGAAGTTGTAGCCATTCCAGGGCATGAACGCGATCAGCATGTTCTGGCCAATGGCGATTTCGCCAAAGTCCGTCGATGCGCCGTCGGCGATCACGTCGCCCTTGACCAGCTTGTCGCCGCGCTTGACGATCGGGCGCTGGTGGATGTTGGTGTTCTGGTTGGAACGCTGGTACTTGATCAGGTTGTAGATGTCCACACCCACTTCACCGGCCACGGCCTCGGCGTCGTTGACGCGGATCACGATGCGGGTGGCATCGACATAGTCGACCACACCGCCGCGCGTGGCCGTCACCACGGTGCCCGAGTCGACCGCGGCGACGCGTTCGATGCCGGTGCCCACCAGCGGCTTTTCAGGCCGCAGCACGGGCACGGCCTGGCGCGACATGTTGGCGCCCATCAGCGCGCGGTTCGCATCGTCGTGCTCGAGGAACGGCACCAGCGAGGCGGCGACCGAGACGATCTGCGCCGGGGACACGTCCATGTACTGGATGCGCTCGGCACCCACCAGCACGGATTCGCCCTTTTCGCGCGCCGACACCAGGTCGCCGGTCAGGCGGCCTTCGGCGTCGAGCGTGGCGTTGGCCTGCGCAATGATGTACTTGCCTTCTTCGATGGCCGAGAGGTAGTCGATCTCGTTCGTCACCTTGGCATCGACCACGCGGCGGTACGGCGTCTCGATGAAGCCGTATTCGTTGAGGCGCGCGTACAGGGCCAGCGAGTTGATCAGGCCGATGTTCGGGCCTTCGGGCGTTTCGATCGGGCAGACGCGGCCGTAATGGGTCACGTGCACGTCGCGCACTTCGAAGCCGGCACGCTCGCGCGTCAGACCGCCCGGGCCCAGGGCCGAGACGCGGCGCTTGTGCGTGATTTCGGCCAGCGGGTTGGTCTGGTCCATGAACTGCGACAGCTGCGAGGCGCCGAAGAACTCCTTGAGCGCCGCGGAAATCGGCTTGGAGTTGATCAGGTCGTGCGGCATCAGCGGGTCTTGCTCGGCCTGGCCCAGGCGTTCCTTCACGGCCTTCTCGATGCGTGCCAGGCCCGTGCGGTACTGGTTTTCGGCCAGTTCGCCAACGCAGCGCACACGGCGGTTGCCCAGGTGGTCGATGTCGTCGACTTCACCATTGCCGTTGCGCAGGTCGACCAGGATCTTGACGACCGCGAGGATGTCCTCGTTCGTCAGCACCATGGGGCCGGTGGCGCCTTCGTTGCCCACCTTGGCGTTGAACTTCATGCGGCCCACGCGCGAGAGGTCGTAGGTGTCGGGGTTGTAGAACAGGCGCTGGAACAGGGCCTGCACCGCGTCTTCGGTCGGCGGCTCGCCGGGCCGCATCATGCGGTAGATGGCGACGCGCGCAGCGAACTCGTCCACGGTTTCGTCGATGCGCAGGGTTTGCGACATGTACGCACCCTGGTCGAGCTCATTGGTATAGATGCACTGCAGGTTCTGCACGCCGCTGGAGCGCAGCTTCTTGAGCAGGACTTCGGTCAGCTCCTCGTTGGCCTTGGCGATGATTTCGCCGGTGTCGGCGTCGACCACAGCACGAGCCACCACGCGGCCCACGAGGAAATCTTCGGGCACGCTGATGTGCGTGGTGCCCGACTGTTCGAGTTCGCGCGTGTGGCGCGCGGTGACGCGCTTGTCCTTGGCGACGATGACCTTGCCGGCCTTGTCGGTGATGTCGAAACGGGCCACTTCGCCGCGCAGGCGCTCGGGAACGAATTCCATTTGCGCGCCGCTGTCCATCAGGCGGAAGTTGTCGTTGACGAAGAAGTTCGCCAGGATCGATTCCGGGTTCAGGCCGATGGCCTTGAGCAGGATCGTGACCGGCATCTTGCGGCGGCGGTCGACGCGGAAGTACAGGATGTCCTTGGGGTCGAACTCAAAGTCGAGCCAGGAGCCGCGGTACGGGATGATGCGCGCCGAGAACAGCAGCTTGCCCGAGCTGTGCGTCTTGCCCTTGTCGTGCTCGAAGAACACGCCGGGCGAGCGGTGCAGCTGAGACACGATCACGCGCTCGGTGCCGTTGATGATGAACGAGCCCTTGTCGGTCATGAGCGGCACTTCGCCCATGTAGACCTCTTGTTCCTTGACTTCCTTGACCACCTTGGACTGCGACGTCGAGGACTCACGGTCGTAGATGATCAGCTGCACCTTGGCACGCACGGCCGAGGCGAAGGTGAGGCCCCGGGTCTGGCATTCGCGCACATCGAAGGCGGGCTTGGCCAGGTTGTATTCGAGAAACTTCATCTCGACAAAACCGTTGTGCGAGACGATCGGGAAAGCAGCGTTAAAAGCCGCTTGCAGGCCTTCATCGGTGCGCTTTTTCGGAGCGATGTTGGCTTGGAGGAATGCGGTGTATGCGTCCTTCTGCATCTGCAGCAGGTAAGGAACTTCGAGCACGCTGTCGCGGCTGCCGAAACTTTTGCGGATTCGCTTGCGTTCGGTATAGGAATAGGCCATGAGATCTCCGGGCAAAGACTTGAGTCCTGGGTCTGCGACGACTGACCCACAGGGCGGCGGACCCTGCGGACTTGGCGGTTGGCCACTACCAACCATGGCGGACGGCGATGCGTTGCACATCGCCCGAACCAAGGCATCTTCTGCTGTCGGGTTTGACAGAAGACACTAGAAAACCCGAGGGGTTTTCTGGTGTGCTCTGCAGCACATCCCATAAGCGCCAAAGGCTGGGAGTTCCGTGGTGGAACTCCCAGCCCTGGTACAGAACCGATTACTTCAGTTCGGCCTTGGCGCCAGCGTCTTCCAGCTTCTTCTTGGCAGCTTCGGCGTCGGCCTTGGACATGCCTTCCTTGACAGCCTTGGGAGCGCCGTCCACCACGTCCTTGGCTTCCTTGAGGCCCAGGCCGGTGATTTCGCGCACGGCCTTGATGACCGACACCTTGTTGGCGCCGGCTTCCAGCAGCATCACGTTGAATTCGGTCTGCTCTTCAGCGGCTGCAGCACCTGCACCAGCGCCGCCAGCGGCAGGCGCGGCCATGGCGGCAGCGCTCACACCAAACTTCTCTTCAATGGCCTTGACCAGGTCATTGAGTTCCAGAACCGTCATGCTGTCCAGCGCGGTCAAAAATGCGTCTTTATCGAATGCCATTTTGATTTCCTAACAATTGTGTTGGTTAACTGCCGGGCGCTCAGGCCGCGGCAGGTTCGGCGGCCTGTTCGGCAGCGCCTTCGCCCTTTTTCGCCACCAACGCGCCCAGCACCACGGCCGTGCGCGAAATGGGGGACATCAACAAGCCACAAATCTGCGCCAGCAACACTTCCTTGGAAGGGATGTTGGCCAGTTGCTTGACGCCATTGACGTCCAAAGCCTTACCACCGAAAGCGCCTGCACGAATCACCAACTTGTCGTTGGTCTTCGCGAAGTCGGCCACCACCTTGGCGGCGGCCACTGCGTCTTCGGAGAAGCCATAGATCAGCGGACCCGTCATCTGGTCGGCCACCACGTCAAAACCGCTACCGGCCACAGCACGGCGGGCCAGGGTGTTTTTCAGAACACTCAGGCTCACACCCTTGCTGCGGGCATCGGCGCGCAGTTTGGTCATGTCGGCGACCGTGATGCCACGGTATTCCGCAATCACAAGCGTTTGAGCTTTAGCGGCGAGGCTGGTCACTTCATTGATGACCGCTTCTTTCTCACTGCGATTAAGACTCAAGGTCTACTCCTTAAAATGTGCGTTCAAGGCCGAGGCCCCTCCCACACGCTCTTGTTGCAGCGACCAACTGTTGAGGAACGGATTCCATCTGCAGCGGGATCGCCATCTGCGCTGGCCCCCGGGGGATTAAGTGCAATCGGCTTGCACGCCAGCGGTCTTGGATGGCCCGGCGCACTGCTGCGCCGGCCCACCACCGAGGCACCTTTCAGTGCCTCAAGATTTCAGCAATTACGCTGCGATGGTTTGGGTGTCGACGCGGACACCCAGGCCCATGGTCGACGACACTGCCACCTTGCGCAGGTACAGGCCCTTGCTGGTGGCTGGCTTGGCCTTGTTGAGGGCCTCGATCAGCGCAGCGAGATTGCCTTGCAGCTTGTCGTTGTCAAACGAACGGCGGCCAATCGTGCTGTGCACGATACCGGCCTTGTCGACGCGGAATTGCACCTGACCGGCCTTGGCGTTCTTCACGGCCGTGGCCACATCGGGCGTGACCGTGCCCACCTTGGGGTTGGGCATCAGGCCGCGCGGGCCCAGGATCTGGCCCAGCGTACCGACCACGCGCATGGCGTCCGGAGCGGCAATCACCACGTCGAAGGGCATGTCACCGGCCTTGACCATGGCGGCCAGGTCGTCCATGCCGACGATGTCGGCTCCCGCAGCCTTGGCTTCTTCGGCCTTGGCGCCTTGGGCAAACACCGCCACGCGGGTGGTCTTTCCGGTACCGTTGGGCAGCACGACAGCGCCGCGCACCACTTGGTCGGATTTCTTGGCGTCGATGCCAAGCTGCACGGCGACGTCAATGGATTCGTCGAATTTGGCCGTAGCCGCTTCCTTGACGATCACGACCGCTTCAGCAAAAGCGTACAGCTTGGTGCTGTCGACCTTGCCTTGCAGGGCTTTTTGTTTCTTGGTCAACTTGGCCATTTACACGCCCTCCACAGTCACGCCCATGGACTGGGCAGAACCAGCAATGGTACGAACGGCCGCTTCGATGCTGGCGGCGTTCATGTCCTTCATCTTGGTCTTGGCAATTTCTTCGAGCTGGGCGCGCGTGATCTTGCCGACCTTGTCGGTGTTGGGCTTGGCCGAGCCCTTGTCGAGCTTGATCGCCTTCTTGATCAGGACAGCCGCTGGCGGCGTCTTGATGATGAAGGTGAAGCTCTTGTCTGCAAAAGCGGTGATGACCACCGGCAGGGGCAGACCTGGCTCAACGCCCTGGGTCTGGGCATTGAATGCCTTGCAGAACTCCATGATGTTGAGGCCACGTTGACCCAGCGCCGGGCCGATCGGTGGAGAGGGATTGGCTTTACCGGCTGGCACTTGCAGCTTGATAAAACCGACGATTTTTTTCGCCATGCTTTACTCCTTGCGGGTACAAACGCCTGGCTCGACTTCAGCGATACCAGGCTCCCCGGGGTTAACGACTCACTTTACCTGTTCGCACCGAGTCGAGAAGTGCGAACAACCTACAAACTCTGTTCGCTCAGGTCTTTTCGACCTGGCTGAACTCCAGCTCCACGGGCGTCGAGCGGCCAAAAATCATGACGGAGACACGCACGCGGCTCTTTTCGTAGTTGACGTCTTCCACCGAGCCATTGAAGTCGGTGAACGGGCCTTCCTTGACCCGCACCAGCTCGCCCACCATGAATTCCACCTTGTGGCGGGGCTTGTCCGTGCCCTCTTGCATCTGGCTGACGATCTTTTGCACTTCTGCTTCGGAAATCGGTGCAGGGCGGTTCTTGGCACCGCCCACGAAACCCGTCACCTTGTTGGTGTGCTTGACCAGGTGCCACGTGTCGTCGTCCATGATCATCTCGACGAAAACATAGCCCGGAAACAGGCGGCGCTCGGTTGTCTTGCGCTGCCCATTCTTCATTTCGACGACTTCTTCGGTGGGCACCAGGACGCGACCGAACTTGTCCTGCATGCCAGCGCGGGCAATGCGTTCCGCGATGTTGCGCTCGACCGCTTTTTCCATGCCGGAATAGGCATGCACGATGTACCAACGCAAATCCGGGTTATCCGCGGCGGCAGTGCCCAAGGCAGTTGCCACACCAGCCATTTCAACAGCACCCGTCATTATTTTCTCCAACCCAGAATCAGATCGTAGAAGACCCATTCAAGCGTTTTATCGGTGAACCAGAGGAACAGCGCCATGACCACCACGAAGGCAAACACGTAGGCCGTCATCTGCACGGTTTCCTTGCGGGTCGGCCAGACCACCTTTTTGACTTCGCGCCAGGCATCTTGCGCAAACGCCACCAGGCGCTTGCCCGACTCGGACAGCAGAAACACGGCAACGGCAGCCACCAAGCCCAGCAGCAGAGCACCCCACTGCACCAGCGGTCCGTGCTTTCCGAGCAAATAAAATCCAGCGACGGACGCAATGACCAGCGCCACCACTGCGGCAAGCTTGGCCTTGTCTGCGCCCGTACTGACAGTTTCAACCTGTGATGTGGCCATTTTTGGCTTGTTCCTGCTTCGGTTTCAGGCGCCGCTGAAGACGCCGAAGCCCGCCAATTGTTGGCGGGCTTGGATGGGTGCCACATTCATGTGGCAGGGGCAGTAGGAATCGAACCTACAACCTTCGGTTTTGGAGACCGACGCTCTGCCAATTGAGCTATACCCCTTCGAATTTAAGCAATGATCTTGGCCACGACGCCAGCGCCGACGGTGCGGCCGCCTTCGCGGATGGCAAAGCGCAGGCCCTCTTCCATGGCGATGGGGTTGATCAGCTTGACGGTGATCGACACGTTGTCGCCGGGCATGACCATTTCCTTGCCTTCAGGCAACTCGATCGCGCCGGTCACGTCCGTCGTGCGGAAGTAGAACTGGGGGCGGTAGTTGTTGAAGAAAGGCGTGTGGCGGCCGCCCTCGTCCTTGGAGAGAACGTACACCTCGGCCGTGAAGTGCGTGTGCGGCTTGATCGAGCCGGGCTTGCACAGCACCTGGCCGCGCTCGACGTCTTCGCGCTTGGTGCCGCGCAGCAGCAGGCCCACGTTGTCGCCGGCCTGGCCCTGGTCCAGGAGCTTGCGGAACATTTCCACGCCCGTGCAGGTGGTCTTGACGGTGTCCTTGATGCCGACGATTTCGATTTCTTCGCCGACCTTGATGATGCCGCGCTCGATACGGCCCGTGACCACGGTGCCGCGGCCCGAGATCGAGAACACGTCTTCGACAGGCATCAGGAAGGCGCCGTCCACCGCGCGCTCGGGCGTGGGGATGTAGCTGTCGAGCGCTTCGGCAAGCTTCAGGATGGCTTGCTCGCCCAGCGGGCCCGTGTCGCCTTCGAGGGCCAGCTTGGCCGAGCCGCGGATGATCGGCGTGTCGTCGCCGGGGAAGTCGTACTTGTCGAGCAGCTCGCGCACTTCCATCTCGACGAGTTCGAGCAGTTCCTCGTCGTCGACCATGTCGCACTTGTTGAGGAACACGATGATGTAGGGCACGCCCACCTGGCGCGCCAGCAGGATGTGCTCGCGCGTCTGGGGCATCGGGCCGTCAGCGGCCGAGCACACCAGGATGGCGCCGTCCATTTGCGCCGCGCCCGTGATCATGTTCTTGACATAGTCGGCGTGGCCGGGGCAGTCCACGTGCGCGTAGTGGCGCGCGGCGGTTTCGTACTCGACGTGCGAGGTGTTGATCGTGATGCCGCGGGCCTTTTCTTCGGGCGCGTTGTCGATCTGCGAGTAGTCCTTGGCTTCGCCGCCGAACTTCTTGGACAGCACCGTGGCAATCGCTGCCGTCAGCGTCGTCTTGCCATGGTCGACGTGGCCGATCGTGCCCACGTTGACGTGCGGCTTGGTGCGTTCAAACTTACCTTTTGCCATTTTTCCGACTCCGAAAAAAACCTACTACAACACAACAGGATTTTGGCGCAATCTCAAGCAGACGCACCTGAAATTTATGGTGCCCATGGCGGGAATCGGACCCGCGACCTCTCCCTTACCAAGGGAGTGCTCTACCACTGAGCCACATGGGCAACTTGGAACTGCTTGCGCAGCCACTTCACATTCAACACAAACCAGCAAAGCAAACCATGGAGCGGGAGACGGGAATCGAACCCGCGTCATTAGCTTGGAAGGCTAGGGTTCTACCATTGAACTACTCCCGCATCGGCCGCCAAAACAACCTCAACGCAAAGCCCGCAAGGGCTTCCTGAACAATCCACGCTCACGCTTTGCAATTTGGTGGAGGAGGCTGGATTCGAACCAGCGTAGGCGTAAGCCAACAGATTTACAGTCTGCCCCCTTTAGCCACTCGGGCACTCCTCCGAAGAATTTCGAATTCTAGCACAGCTTTTTGCCACGCCATCAATTCGATCAAAACTTTCAGTGCACAAGCACTGGGCGTCTCGGCAAGTCGCCGTGGCGCGGTGACCGAGACGTTTCTGAATCAAAAACTCAGGAAAACATGCGCGTGGCGCGCTGAAAATCACTGGTGCGGCTGGCGGGGATCGAACCCACGACCCTCGGCTTCGGAGGCCGATACTCTATCCACTGAGCTACAGCCGCAACTCTTAAAAAGACCAATATTCAAAATTCTGCTGACAGCCCGTATGACTATAGCCTTCGGAGGCCAATACTCTATCCACTGAGCTACAGCCGCAACTCTTGCCACACCAGCACACCACGCCGAACATCGAATGCGTATTCGAGCCGCCGTTGCGCCACCACCTTGTCGGCCATACTGGCGCGTTGCTGGTGCAGCCCTGCATTATTGCACGCGCGCAGGCGGCTGATTTGGACTTGCCCGGCCCCATCGGTGCGCCTGCGGACATGCCCCTACATCCGACCCATATAATTCCTGGCTGATTTCAAGCCCCACACACTGACATTTCCGAGGAAGTCATGAGCGCCATCCACTCCGAAGAAGCCCACACCGGCCCCATCAAGAACCCCAAGCAACTGCTCGCGGCCGTTCTTTTCGCGTTTGTGATTCCCATTTTCGCCATCATCGCACTGGTGTATTACGTCACGTCGGCCAACAAGCCTGCGCTCGGCGCCGCCAACCCTGAAAAGGCGGTGGCCGAGCGCATCCAGAAGGTGGGGATGGTCGAGATCCGCGACGCCAACCGCGCGCTCAAGAATGGCGAGGACGTTTTCAAGGCGCAGTGCGCGGCCTGCCACGCCACCGGCGCTGCCGGCGCGCCCAAGCTGGGCGATGCAGCGGCCTGGGGCCCGCGCATCAAGACCGGGTTTGACGCCTTGGTGCATTCGGCGCTCGCAGGCAAGGGCGCCATGGCGCCCCAAGGCGGCGGCGACTTCAATGACACCGAAATCGGCCGCGCCGTGGCCTACATGGCCAACGCCGCCGGCGCCAAGTTTGCAGAGCCGGCCGCGCCAGCGGGCGCCGCTGCCGCACCCGAGGCCGCGCCCGTTGCTGCGGCGCCGGTCGCTGCTGCTGCCCCCGCCGAGCCTGCCCCGGCTGCAGCGCCCGTTGCAGCGACCGCCGCCGTGGCGGCCGCCCCTGGCGCCAACGCTGCGGGCGAAGCCCTCTACAAGCAGGCATGCCAGGTCTGCCATGCCGCTGGCGTGGCCGGCGCCCCCAAGTTCGGCGACAAGGCCGCATGGGCGCCGCGCATCCAGGAAGGCATGGAGACCATGTATGCCATCGCCATCAAGGGCAAGGGCGCCATGCCCCCGCGCGGCGGCACCAGCGCGTCGGACGCCGACATCCACGCCGCCGTGGACTACATGGCCGCCGCCGCCAAATAAGGCGCACGCCCGGGGCTTCGCGCTCCGCCCCGGCCGGCCTGCAGGGGCCGGCTTTTTTTCGCCCTGCCACGCGGCCGCAAGCGCGCGGCCGCTCAGGCGCTGGGGCTGCCGGCGCGCGCCGCCGGGCTGCGCACAAAGCCGTATTGCGCGGGCAGGCTGCTGGACTGCACGGGCTCGGCCAGCCAATCGCCGCGCTCGATGGCGTCGGCCACCAGTGGCACGTCGAGCGTGTGCACCAGGCCCAGGCCGATGGCACTGGCCAGGTACACCCGCCCCTCTTCGTCCAGCAGGCAGGCCGTGGCACTGGCCGCGCGGCCGGTGTGCGAGCGCAGGCCCAGCCCGTCGGGCCCGATGCGCCAGATCCAGGGCGTGGCCTCCAGTTCGACATAGACCCGCTGCGGCCCGTTCTGGAAGAACCACTGCCCCTGTGCGTCGGCTGCATAGTTGCGCGCGATGAAGGCGATCAGCCTGTCGTGCTGCAGCAGCGCGCCCTTGCTGTGCACAAATGCGCCGCGCGCCTGCACCGCGTCGTCGCGCAGGTACCAGCGCCCGCGCGCGTCCAGGCCGAGCCAGCCGTGGCAGTGGGGCACGTTGGGCCACTTCGCCATGGCCTGTTGAACGATGTCATCCATGGCCCGATTCTGCACCCGGTGGCGCGGCCGCCGCAGGCAGCAGCGCCGCCAGCCAGCGGCCCACGGCATCGGGCAGCGCGCGCACATGCCCGGGCGGGCGCCCCTGGACAAAGCCGACGTGGCCGCCCTCCCGGGGCTGCCACAGGCACACGCAGGGGCTGACGTCGGCCTGGCCGGGCAGGCTGGCGGCGGGCACGAACGGGTCGTTGAGCGCATTGATCGCCAGCGCGGGGATGCGGATGCCTTTCAGAAAGGGCTTGGCCGAGGCGCGGCGCCAGTAATCGTCGGTGTTGCGGAAACCGTGCAGCGGCGCGGTGAACACATTGTCGAAGGCGTAGAGATCCTGGGCCGCCAGCAGCGCCTGGCGGTCGAACAGGCCCGGGTGCTGGGTCCATTTGTGCAGCGCCTTGGGCACCATGGTGCGCAGGAACATGCGGGTGTAGACCTGCCGGTTGAAACCGCGCCCCATGGCATGGCCGGCCGCCGCCAGGTCCAGCGGCGCGCAGACCGCCACCACGGCGTCGGCACTGGCCTGGGCGCACGCGCCGGCCTCGCCGGCCCAGCGCAGCAGGACATTGCCGCCCAGCGAGAAGCCCACGGCCAGCAGCGGGCCGCGGTGCACGGCGCGCAGGCGCTGCAGAACCCAGGCCACCTCGGCGTGGTCGCCCGAGTGGTAAGCGCGGGGCGCGAGGTTGATTTCGCCGCTGCAGCCGCGAAAGTGCGGCAGCGCACAGGCCCAGCCGCGTTCGCGCGCCATGCCGGCAAAGGCCTCGGCGTAATGGCTGCGCGACGAGCCTTCGAGCCCGTGGAACAGCACCAGCAGCGGCCGCTGCACCGCGGCAGCGGCGCCGTCGTCAAGGAAGTCCACATCGATGAAATCGCCGTCGGGCGCCGTCCAGCGCTCGCGCCGGTAGGCCGGTGGGGCGCCGAACACGCGCCGCGCCGCCACGGCCGGCCAGATGGTCTGCAGCTGGCCGCCAGGCAGCCACCGGGGCGCTACATAGTCCATAGCAGCAAACGCTTGCCTTTCAAGGGATGAAGCCATATTTGGCCATTTTCTGGGCACCTGTCAGCGCGGCAGTGCGGCCAGCGCCGCGGCGGCCATCGGCGCCAGTGCATTGTCCGCCTTCGCGCGCCGACCAGCGTGCGGGGGTTTGCGGCACAATTTCACTGCGCCCGCGGCCATGGCACTCCCGCCGTTTTCCTGCCCCGGCGCCCACCACCATGAAGCGTTTTCTTGCCCTGATCGCCACCGTGCTCGCCCTGTCGGGCTGTGGCTACAACGATTTCCAGCGGCTCGACGAGCAATCGAAATCCGCCTGGAGCGAAGTGCTCAACCAGTACCAGCGCCGCGCCGACCTGGTGCCGAACATCGTCGCCTCGGTCAAGGGCGAGGCCCGCTTCGAGCAGGACACGCTCACCAAGGTGATCGAGGCGCGTGCCAAGGCCACGTCGATCCAGGCGACGCCCGAGCTGATCAACAACCCCGAAGCGTTCAACAAATTCCAGCAGGCGCAGGGCGAGCTCTCGGGCGCGCTCTCGCGCCTGATGGCGGTGTCCGAGCGCTACCCGCAGCTGCAGGCCAACCAGGCGTTCCGCGATCTGCGCGTGACGCTCGAGGGCACCGAGAACCGCATCACGGTGGCGCGCAACAACTACATCAGGACGGTGCAGGAATACAACGTGCTGGCGCGCAGCTTCCCCACCAACATCACCGGCAAGGTCATGGGCTATGCGCCCAAACCCACCTTCACGGTGCAGAACGAGGCCCAGATCTCGGTGCCGCCCACGGTCGACTTTTCCACCCCGGCGCCGGCGCCCGCCAAATAAAATAAGAGCCAAATATGCCTCTAGCGCTTTACTGGCGTGCGCTGATAGCTCTTTTTTTAGTAGCTATCTGGCCCGCCGGCGCAGGTGCCCAAGACCTGCTTCCGGTGCCCGCGCTGACGGCGCGCGTGATCGACCAGACCCGCACCTTGAGCGCCAGCGAACGCCAGGCGCTGGAGGCCCGGCTGCAGGGCATCGAAGAAAAATCGGGCTCGCAGGTGGTGGTGCTGATGGTGCCAAGCACGGCCCCCGAAGACATCGCGGCGTTCGCCCACCGCGTGGCCAGCGCATGGAAGATCGGCCGCCGCGAGGTCGGCGACGGCTTGCTCGTGGTCGTGGCCAAGAACGACCGGCGCATGCGCATCGAAGTGGCGCGCGCACTCGAAGGCGCAGTGCCCGACCTGGCGGCCGCGCGCATCATCGACCAGGCCATGGCGCCGCGCTTTCGCGAGAACGACTACGCCGGCGGCATCGGCGCCGCGCTCGACCAGATCGGCGCGCGCATCGCCGGCGAAGCGCTGCCGGCGCCCACGGCGCGCACCTCCCAGGCGCGCGGCCAGGGCATCGACTGGAGCGAACTGGCGATCTTCCTGTTCTTCGGCGTGGTGCTCATCGGCCCGGTCGTGCGCCGCATCTTTGGCAACCGCTTTGGCGCGGTGCTGATGGGCGGCGGCACCGGCACGCTGGCCTACCTGCTCACCACCAGCGCGCTGCTGGCCGGCGGCGCGGGCGTGGTGGCCTTGCTGCTCACGCTGCTGTCGAACGGCCGCAGCGGCGGTGGCGGTCCCTTCATCGGCGGCGGCGGATGGGGTGGCGGTGGCGGCTGGGGTGGCGGCGGTCGGGGCGGCGGTGGCGGCGGGTTCAGTTCCGGCGGCGGCGGCAGTTTTGGGGGCGGCGGCGCCTCCGGAGGGTGGTGAGCATGGTGGCCTGGATGCAACGAATCGCGCGCCTGCTGCGCCACCGCTGGGCCGAAGGCCACCTGCGCCAGGCCGTGCCGCCCGCGCTCGTCGAGCAGCTCACGCGCCAGGTCGCCGCCAGCGAGCAGCGCCACAGCGGCCAGGTGCGCATCTGCGTCGAAGCCGGCCTGCCCATGGCCTACGTCTGGCGCGGCGCGCAGGCGCGCGAGCGCGCGGTGGCGCTGTTCGGCAAGCTGCGCGTCTGGGACACCGAGCACAACAACGGCGTGCTGATCTACCTGCTGCTGGCCGACCACGCGATCGAGATCGTGGCCGACCGGGGGCTGGCGCGCGCCGTGCCTGCGGCGACGTGGGAGGGCCTGGTGGCCGGCATGGGCCAAGCCTTCCAGGGCCAGCGCTATGAAGCGGGCCTGGCCGAGGCGCTCGCGCGCGTGAGCGCGCTGCTCGAGGAACACTTCCCGGCGCCGCAGGGCGGCGTGCGCGCGCCCAATGAACTGCCCGATGCGCCGGTGCTGACGGGCGACCCGCTGCTGCGCCGCTGAGGCCGCAGCGCGCAGCGTGGCGCCGCCCGGTTCAGCCCCGGTTCAGCCCCCGGGCACCGCCCAGACCGCCCCGCCCCCCACCGCGAAGCGGCGCCGCCCGGCAGCGGCGGGCAACGCCATGCCCCCGGTGAATTCGCCAAACGCCGGCAGCACCGCCATGCCCGGATCGAGGCTGAAGCACGGCAGGCGCAGCCGGTCGTGTCCCGCACCATAGAGGTGCACCGCAGGGTGCCAGTGGCCGGCCAGCACATGGTGGGTGGGATGGCGCTGCGGGTGGTGGCACAGCGCAAACGGGCCGAGCAGCCAGGGCTCATCGACCACCTCGATGCCGAGTGCAGCCGGCGGATCGCCCGCATGGCTGTCGTGGTTGCCGCGCACCAACCCGATCTGCAGCCCGGCATGCCGGCTGCGCCACTGGGCCAGCGGCTGCAGCACGGCCGGCGCGTGCGCCTCGCGGGCATGCAGAAAGTCGCCCAGCACCACCAGGCGCTGCGGCGCGCAGAGCGCGACCAGGTGCGACAGGCGCGCGAGGTTGCGCTGGGTCGTGCCGCCGGGCACCGGCAGGCCGCGCGCGCGGAAGGTGGCCGCCTTGCCCAGGTGCAGGTCCGCCACCAGCAGCAAGGCGCCGGCCGGCCACCACAGCGCGTGTTCGGGCAGCAGCCAGACCGCCTCTGCGGCCATCTCCACGGCCAGCGCGCCGGGGGGACGCAATGCGGAACGGGTCATCGGCAGGCAGGCCACGTCACAGCAGCGGCAGCGGCCGGGACGGCGGCCGCTTTCGGCGCGGCGCGGCGCGCACCGAAGACCCGGGTGCGCCCACGCCCGGGCTGAAGTCGAGCATGCGGCGCACGTCCTCGGCGGTGGCCGCGGGCGCCGGGGCGCCAGCGGTCTGCGTGTGTTGCGCCGGCGCCGGCGCGGCTGGCTGCGGCGCTTGCCGGCGCTCGGCCGCGGTGGCTGGCGCATCGGCCGCGCGCTCGAGCTGCGCCAGCATGCGCGCAATGCGGTCGGCCAGGTTTTCGTTGCTGAGCTTTTCGCGAAAGCGCTCCACCATCAGCGCGAACGCGAACGGGCTGGGCCGCGCCAGCGCCTTCACCACGCGCTCTTGCGCGTGCATGCGCTGCAGGCTCGCCAGGATGTGCGCCACGTCCAGCTCCTGGCTCAGCACCTCGGCGTCGGCCTGGCGCAGCAGCAGGTTGTCGGGGTCGTACTGGCGGAACACCCCGAAGTACAGCTGCGAGGACGCCTGCAGTTGCCGCGCACTGCGCCGCTCGCCCGGATGGCTTTGAAAAACCAGGCCCGCCACGCGTGCGATTTCGCGAAAGCGGCGCTTGGCCATTTCCGTGGCGTTGAGGCTCGCGACGACCTCGTGCAGCAGCGCGGCGCGCGCCGTCTCGCCCTGCGGCGCGTGCAGCAGCCCGGGCAGCAGCGCGGCCCAGTCGCGCGCGGTGGCGCTCACCAGCTCCAGGCCGTAGTCGTTGACGGCCATCGAGAACGTGCCCGGCGCGTGCTGCGCGGCGCGCCAGGCGATCAGGCTGGCCAGGCCGATGTGGGCATGGCGGCCCGCGAACGGGTAGAGAAAAAGATGCCAACCCTCGCGCGTGCGCAGCGTTTCGACCAGCAGCGTGGCCGGCGTGGGCAGCGCGGACCAGCGCTGCTGCACCTCGAGCAGCGGCCGCACGCTGCGCAGCTCGGGGCTGTCGTAGCGCCCCTGGGCGGCCTGGGCCAGCTGCTGCACCAGGAACCCGGCCAGGACCGTGGACAGCGGCATGCGCGAGCCCGCCCAGCGCGGCACCGTCGGGCGCCCGCCAGGCGCGCGCCGCACATAGGCGGTCATCTGCTCGATGCGCACCAGCTCCAGCGGGCGGCCCGCGAACAGGAAGCAATCGCCGGGCGAGAGGCGCGTGAGAAAACCCTCCTCCATCTGCCCCAGGCGCGCGCCGTGCAGCATCTGCACGGCCATGCTGGCATCGCTCACGATGGTGCCGATGTTGGCGCGGTGGCGCCGTGCCAGGCGCGCGTCGGTCATGCGCCACACGCCCTCTGCGTCGGGCCCCACGCGGTGGTAGTCGGGGTAGGCGACGAGCGACGGGCCGCCGCGCTGCACAAAGTCCAGGCACCACTGCCAGACGCCGGGCGAGAGGTCGCGGTAGGCGGCGCTGCGGCGCACCTCGGCATAGAGCGCGGCGGGCTCGAACCCCCCGCCCAGGGCCACGGTGACCAGGTGCTGCACCAGCACGTCGACCGGTTGCTGCGGCGTGCTGCGCACCTCGACGCGGCCGGCGTGCACGGCCTGGCGCGCTGCCGCCGCTTCGACCAGTTCGAGGCTGTGCGTGGGCACCAGCGTGATGCGCGAGGGGCGCCCGGGCGCATGCCCCGAGCGTCCGGCGCGCTGCAGCAGGCGCGCGATGCCCTTGGCCGAACCGATCTGCAGCACGCGCTCGACCGGCAGGAAATCGACGCCCAGGTCCAGGCTCGAGGTGCAGACCACCGCGCGCAACTGGCCGGTCTTGAGGCCCTCCTCCACCCACTCGCGCACGCCGCGGTCGAGCGACCCATGGTGGATCGCCAACGCGCCCGCCCACTCGGGCCGCGCCGCCAGAATCGCCTGGTACCACTGCTCGGCCTGCGAGCGCACATTGACGAACACCAGCGCCGTGCGCGTGGCCTCGAGCTCGCGCACCACCTGGGGCAGCATGCGCAGACCCAGGTGCCCGGCCCAGCTGAAGCGCTCGGGGCGCTCGGGCAGCAGGGTGTCCACCACCAGCTGCTTGGGCACCGCGCCCTGCACCAGCAGGCCCGCACGGCGGCCCCCGCCCGCCTGCGCTGCCAGCAGCGTGTGCATCGCCTCTTCGAGATTGCCCAGCGTGGCCGACAGGCCCCAGACGCGCAGCGCCGGGTTCCAGCCCGACAGCCGCGCCAGCGCCAGCTGCAGCTGCACGCCGCGCTTGCTGCCAATCAGCTCGTGCCATTCGTCCGCCACCACCAGCTGCACGCTCGAGAGCGCCTCGCGCGCGTCGGCGCGCGCGAGCAGCAGCGTGAGGCTCTCGGGTGTCGTCACCAGCGCCGTCGGCAGGCGCCGCGCCTGCGCACTGCGCTCGGCGCTGGCAGTGTCGCCCGTGCGTGCGCCGGTGCTCCAGCGCGCCAGGCCCGCATGCTCGGCAGCGAGCGCGGCCAGCGGCGCCTGCAAGGCCTTGAGCGTGTCAGCCGCCAGAGCCCGCATCGGCGTGATCCACAGCACGGTCAGGGGCACCGCCGTGCTCGGTCTTGTTTTGATAGCTGCCGGCGCTTGCCCAGCTTGCGCCAGGGGCCGATTTGGCTTGTTTTTTCGTGGAACCCCGTCCGCCAGCGCCTGCAGCGCGCCGAGCCACACGGCATAGGTCTTGCCCGCGCCGGTGGTGGCATGCAGCAGCCCCGAGCGCCCCTCGGCGATCGCCTTCCAGACCTGCTTCTGGAACGCAAACGGCTTCCAGCCCTGCTGGGCCAGCCAGCCGGCGACGGCCTGCTGGGCGGGCGTTTTAGCCATGGGGCGTCCCGTCGCCACGCACCACCCGCCTCATGCGCCTGCCCCGGGCAGCAGCGCCGACAAGGTCTGCAGCGAATCGGCCTCGTCCACCGGTTTGTCCTCGCGCCAGCGCAGCATGCGCGGAAAACGCACGGCGATGCCGCTCTTGTGGCGGCTGCTGCGCGCAATGCCTTCAAAGCCGAGCTCGAACACCAGCGTGGGCCGCACGCTGCGCACCGGGCCAAACGATTCCACCGTGGTCTTGCGGACCACCGCATCGACGCGCGCCATTTCGGCATCGGTCAGCCCCGAATAGGCTTTGGCAAACGGCACCAGCACGCGCTCGGCCGCGCCGGGCGGCGCGCTCCACACCGCAAAGGTGTAGTCGCTGTAGAGGCTGGCGCGCCGGCCGTGGCCGCGCTGCGCATAGACCAGCACCGCGTCGACGCTGAGCGGGTCGAGCTTCCACTTCCACCACACGCCCACGTCCTTGGTGCGGCCGACGCCATAGTGCGCATCGCGCGCCTTGAGCATCAGCCCTTCGACGCCGAGGGCGCGCGCCTGCTCGCGCTGCAGCGCCAGATCGTCCCAGCTCGGGCCGTGCAGCTGCGGGCTCGCGACCAGCGCGGGGTGCCGCGTGCGCGCGAGCAACGCGTCCAGCCGCACGCGGCGCTCGTGCTGCGGCAGGCTGCGCAGGTCCCGGCCGCCCTCTTCGAGCAGGTCGTAGGCGATCAGCACCACCGGCAGCTCGCGCAGCAGCTTCGCCCCCAGCGTCTTGCGGCCGATGCGCTTTTGCAGGTCGGCAAACGGGCGCACACGCCCGCCGGTCTGCAGCCCCGGCGCTGCCCCGTGCTCCCAGACCGCGATCTCGCCATCGAGCACCGTGCCCTCGGGCAGCGCATGGCCGAGCGCTTCGAGTTCGGGGTAGCGGTCGGTCACGAGCTCTTCGCCGCGCGACCACAGCCACACGCCGCCCGCGCGGTGCACCAGCTGCGCACGGATGCCGTCCCACTTCCACTCGACCAGCCACTGCGACGGCGCACCGAGCGCGGCCTCGAACGCCTGCAGCGGCAGCGCCAGCGGGTGCGCGAGAAAGAACGGGAACGGGTGGCCGCTGGCTTCGCGCCCGGGCTGCGCGGCCTCTTCGGCCTGCGCCACGAGGCGCAGGTAGTCGTGCGCAGTCGGCCGGGCCCCGAGGTGCGTGTAGCCCATCAGGCGCTGCGCGATCCGCTTGGCATCGACCGCGCTCACCGCGGCCAGCGCCTGCGTCACCTGCAGCCGCGACACGCCGACACGGAACGACCCGGTGATGAGCTTGAAGTAGACCAGCCGCTCCTGCACTGCCAGCATCGCCCACTGCGCCCGCAAAGTGCTTGCCAGCGCGTCGGGCGCCAGCCCGCGCAACGGCAGCAGGTGCTGCTCCATCCACTGCGCCAGGCCCAGCGCGTGCACATCGGTGGGCTCGGGCAGCAGCAAGGCAATCGTTTCGGCCAGGTCACCGACGGCTTCGTAGCTTTCATCGAACAGCCATTCGGGCAGGCCCGCCGCCTCGCGCGCCAGCGCCCGCAGCACCTTGGTCGGCACCAGCTGGCGCGGCTTGCCGCCGGCCAGAAAGTAGACCACCCAGGCCGCGTCGGCCGGGTCTGCCTGCTTCAGGTAGGCCTGCAGCGCCGCCTGCTTGGCCAGGCTCGAGGTGCTGGCATCGAGCGCCTGGTAGAGCGCAGCGAAATCTTTCATGGCGCAGCGCGGGCTTCGCCGCCGCGTTCTGCCGGCAATGGCGCGGCTTCTGCTCCAGGCTGCGGCAGCGTCCTCGTCGCCATATTCGGTGTGGAAGCCCTGCGCCTGCAGGCCTTGCTCCTGCAGCCAGCGCACCAGCACCGCCACGCTGCCATGGGTGACGAAGATGCGCTCGGCGCCCGTGCCCGCAATGGCGCGCTGCAGACCGGGCCAGTCGGCATGGTCGGACATCACGAAGCCGCGGTCGACGCCGCGCCGCCGGCGCGTGCCGCGCAGCTGCATCCAGCCGCTCGCAAACGCATCGGCATAGCGGCCAAAGCGCCGCATCCACGGCGAGCCCTGCGCCGACGGCGGCGCGAGCACGAGCGCGGTTTTGAGCAGCGCTGGCGTGACCTGCGGGTCGGTGGCGCGCAACGTGTCGGGCAGCCGCACACCCGCGGCGCGGTAGACCGCGTTCAGGGGCTCGACCGCGCCATGCACCACCAAGGCACCGATGCCGGTGTCCACGCCGTGCAAAATGCGCTGCGCCTTGCCAAACGCATAGCAAAACAGCACCGAGGGCCGGCCCGCCGCCGCGTTGCCGCGCCACCACGCATTGATGTCGGCAAACAGTTCGGCCTGTGCAGGCCAGCGGTAGATCGGCAGCCCGAATGTCGATTCGGTGATGAAGGTGTCGCAGCGCACCGGCTCGAAAGCCGCGCAGGTGCCGTCGTCCTCGAGCTTGTAGTCGCCCGAGGCCACCCAGACCTGCCCACCCTGCTCCAGGCGCACTTGCGCCGACCCCAGCACATGGCCGGCCGGGTGCAGCGACAGCCGCACGCCGTGGTGGGTGATGGCCTCGCCATAGGCCAGCGTCTGCAGCGTGATGTCGGCACCGAGCCGCGCCCGCAGGACCCCGGCGCTGTCGTGCTGCGCCAGGTAATGCCCATGGCCGCTGCGCGCATGGTCCGAATGCGCGTGGGTGATGACGGCGCGGTCCACCGGGCGCCAGGGATCGATGTAGAAGTCGCCCGCAGGGCAGTACAGCCCCTCAGGGCGGGCGACGACCAGATCGGGGCCAGCCATGGCAGGCAGCTCAGCGCTTGTCCCCGGCACAGACACCCGGCAGGGCGCTGGCGCAGGTACCGAAGACGGTGGAAACAGGGCGGGCCATGCGCCATGCTAAAGCGCACAGCGCCCGCGCGGCACTGGCGGATACCGCCAGCGGCTGTCAGCGCCCGCCTACGCGACGGGCAGCGGCGCTGCGGTGCAACGCTGCGCCGCCAGCAGGGGCCGTCGCCCTCTGCCGCTCATGCCGAAAAATGAAAAAAGCCGCTCCAAGGCGGCTTTTTCTGCGAACGCGGGTATCCGGGCTCTCAGCGCTTCTGGCGGAATTTGCGCAGCGCGGCGATCTGGGCGGCCATCACGGCCAGCTCGGACTGGGCGCGCGCCATGTCGATTTCGCTCTTGGCGTTTTTCAGCGCCTCTTCGGCCGCCGCCTTGGCTTCGTTGGCCTTCTTGTCGTCGAGGTCCTTGCCGCGGATGGCGGTGTCGGACAGCACGGTCACGCAGTCGGGCTGCACTTCGAGAATGCCACCGGCCACGAAAACGAACTCTTCGCTGCCATCGGCCATTTCGATGCGCACCGAGCCGGGCTTGATGCGCGTGATCAGCGGAGTGTGACGCGGGTACACGCCCAGTTCGCCCGCTTCGCCGGGCAGCGCGACAAAACGCGCTTCACCGGAGAAGATGGACTCTTCTGCGCTGACCACATCAACGTGGATGGTGTTCATCATTGCTCCTAGAAAAAGGTGGGTTGCTGGCTTGCAGGGGGCCGACCGGCACGGGGCCGGTCAGCCGCTCGGCCATCAGGCCACCTTCTTGGCCTTCTCGAAGGCTTCGTCGATCGTGCCCACCATGTAGAAAGCCTGCTCGGGCAGGTGATCGCACTCGCCGTTCACGATCATCTTGAAGCCACGGATGGTTTCCGACAGCGGAACGTACTTGCCGGGCGAGCCCGTGAACACTTCGGCCACGTGGAACGGCTGCGACAGGAAACGCTGGATCTTGCGCGCGCGGGCCACGGCCAGCTTGTCATCGGGGGCCAGCTCGTCCATGCCCAGAATGGCGATGATGTCGCGCAGTTCCTTGTAGCGCTGCAGCGTGCCCTGCACGCCACGGGCCACGGCGTAGTGGTCTTCACCGACCACGGCCGGGTCCAGCTGGCGGCTGGTCGAATCGAGCGGGTCCACGGCGGGGTAGATACCGAGCGAAGCGATGTCACGCGACAGCACCACGGTGGAGTCCAGGTGGGCGAACGTCGTGGCGGGCGAGGGGTCGGTCAAGTCGTCCGCTGGCACGTACACGGCCTGGATCGAGGTGATCGAACCGACCTTGGTCGAGGTGATGCGCTCTTGCAGGCGGCCCATTTCCTCGGCCAGCGTGGGCTGGTAGCCCACGGCGGAAGGCATGCGGCCCAGCAGCGCGGACACTTCGGTACCGGCCAGCGTGTAGCGGTAGATGTTGTCCACGAAGAACAGCACGTCGCGGCCTTCGTCACGGAACGATTCCGCGATGGTCAGACCCGTGAGGGCCACGCGCAGGCGGTTGCCCGGGGGCTCGTTCATCTGGCCGTAGACCATGGCCACTTTCGACTCTTCGAGCTTCTCGAGGTTCACCACGCCGGAGTCGGCCATCTCATGGTAGAAGTCGTTGCCTTCGCGGGTACGCTCGCCCACACCAGCGAACACCGACAGGCCGCTGTGGGCCTTGGCGATGTTGTTGATGAGTTCCATCATGTTCACGGTCTTGCCCACGCCGGCGCCACCGAACAGGCCCACCTTGCCGCCCTTGGCGAACGGGCACACCAGGTCGATCACCTTGATGCCGGTTTCCAGCAGCTCTTGCGAGGGCGACAGTTCGTCGTACGCAGGGGCCTTGCGGTGGATGGAGGCCGTCAGCTCCTGGCTGACCGGACCGCGCTCGTCGATGGGCGCGCCGAGCACGTCCATGATGCGGCCCAGCGTGGCCTTGCCCACGGGCACGGTGATGGGGTTGCCGGTGTTGGACACCATCAGACCGCGGCGCAGGCCGTCGGACGAGCCCAGCGCAATGGTGCGCACGATGCCGTCACCCAGCTGCTGCTGCACTTCCAGCGTCAGGGCCGAGCCGTCGAGCTTCAGAGCGTCGTAAATCTTGGGCATCTGGTCGCGCGGGAACTCCACGTCCACCACAGCACCGATACATTGAACAATCTTGCCTTGTACTTGAGCCATTTTTCGCTCCAAATTAGATGTTTGTTGAGCTGTTTACACAGCAGCGGCGCCAGAGACGATTTCCGAAAGTTCTTTCGTGATCGCTGCCTGGCGCGTCTTGTTGTAGATCAGCTTCAACTCGCCAATGACGCTGCCGGCGTTGTCGGTCGCAGCCTTCATGGCCACCATGCGCGCCGACTGCTCGGACGCCATGTTTTCCGCAACGGCCTGGTAGATCAGCGACTCGACGTAGCGGACCAGCAGCTCGTCAATGACGCTCTGCGCATCCGGCTCGTAGATGTAGTCCCAACCATGCGCCGTCTTGTCGGCCTGCATGTGCTCGGAAGACAGGGGAAGCAGCTGCTCCACCACCGACTCCTGCCGCATGGTGTTGATGAACTTGGTGTAGCTCAGGTACACCGCGTTGATCTTGCCTTCGGCATAGGCGTCCAGCAGCACCTTCACGGGGCCGACCAGCTTGTCGAGATGCGGCGTGTCGCCCAGCCCGGTCGCATGCGCGACCACCCGGGCGCCCACGCGGTTCAGGAAACCCAGGCCCTTGTTGCCAATGGCCACAGCCTCGGTGGACACGCCAGCGCTCTGCAGTTCACGCAACTTGGTCGTCACGGCACGCAGCACGTTGGTGTTCATGCCGCCGCACAGACCCTTGTCGGTCGTGACGACGATGACACCCGCCGCCTTGGCCTCGTTCACTTGCATGAACGGGTGCACGTACTCGGGATTGGCCTGGCCCAGGTGGGCCGCGATGTTGCGGATCTTTTCGCTGTAGGGGCGGGCTGCGCGCATCCGTTCCTGCGCCTTGCGCATTTTGGATGCGGCCACCATTTCCATGGCCTTGGTGATCTTCTTGGTGTTTTCCACCGATTTGATCTTGCCGCGTATTTCCTTGCCTGCTGCCATGATCGCTCCTCGTCCGGCTTAAGCGAACGACTTCTTGAACGCAGCGACTGCGGCGTTCAATTCGGCTTCAGCGTCCTTGTCCATCGCACGGTCCTTCTCCAGCTTGGCCAGCAGGGCGGCGTGGCTGGTCTTGAGGAACTGGTGCAGGCCGTGTTCGAAGTCGAGCACCTTCTTGACGTCGATGTCGTCCAGGAAGCCCTTGTTGACTGCGTACAGGGTCGCGCCCATCAGCGAGATGGGCAGCGGGCTGTACTGTGCCTGCTTGAGCAGTTCGGTCACGCGGGCACCGCGTTCGAGCTGCTTGCGCGTGGCTTCGTCGAGGTCGGAGGCGAACTGCGCGAACGCAGCGAGCTCACGGTACTGGGCCAGGTCGGTACGGATACCGCCCGAGAGGCTCTTGATCAGCTTGGTCTGGGCGGCACCACCGACGCGCGACACCGAGATACCGGCGTTGATGGCGGGGCGGATGCCGGCGTTGAACAGGCTGGTTTCCAGGAAGATCTGGCCGTCGGTGATCGAGATCACGTTCGTGGGCACGAAGGCCGACACGTCGCCGGCCTGCGTTTCGATGATCGGCAGGGCCGTCAGCGAACCGGTCTTGCCCTTGACGGCGCCTTTGGTGAAGGCTTCGACGTAGTCGGCGTTCACGCGGGCGGCGCGCTCGAGCAGGCGGCTGTGGAGATAGAACACGTCGCCGGGGTAGGCTTCACGGCCTGGCGGGCGGCGCAGCAGCAGCGACACCTGGCGGTAGGCCACGGCCTGCTTGGACAGGTCGTCGTACACGATCAGCGCGTCTTCGCCGCGGTCGCGGAAGTACTCGCCCATGGTGCAGCCCGAGTAGGCCGACACGTACTGCATGGCCGCGGACTCGGAGGCCGAGGCGGCCACGACGATGGTGTATTCCATCGCGCCGGCCTGTTCCAGCGAACGCACCACGTTCTTGATCGACGAAGCCTTCTGGCCGATCGCCACATAGATGCAGGTCACGCCCTGGCCCTTCTGGGCGATGATGGCGTCGATGGCCACGGCGGTCTTGCCGGTCTGGCGGTCGCCGATGATCAGCTCGCGCTGGCCACGGCCGACGGGCACCATGGAGTCGATCGACTTCATGCCGGTCTGCAGCGGCTGGTCCACCGACTTGCGGGCGATCACGCCGGGAGCGACCTTTTCGATCACGTCGGTCAGCTTGGCGTTGATCGGGCCCTTGCCGTCGATGGGCTGGCCCAGCGCGTTGACCACGCGGCCGATCAGCTCGGGACCGACGGGCACTTCCAGGATGCGGCCCGTGCACTTGACGGTGTTGCCTTCGGAGATGTGCTCGTACTCGCCCAGGATCACGGCGCCGACCGAGTCGCGCTCGAGGTTCAGCGCCAGACCGTAGGAAGGCGTGCCGTCCGCGGTGGCGGGGAACTCGAGCATTTCGCCCTGCATCACGTCGGACAGGCCATGGACGCGCACGATACCGTCAGACACGGACACCACGGTGCCCTGGTTGCGGATGTCGCTGCTGGCTGCCAGCCCTTCGATGCGGCTCTTGATGAGTTCAGAAATTTCTGCGGGATTGAGTTGCATGACTCTTTCCTTCTTTCTTTGTTTAGCCGATACCTCACGCCGCGCGTTACGCGGTGAGGGCCGCTTTCATTTGTTCCAGACGGGCTTTGACCGAGGTGTCGAGCACCTCGTCACCCACCACGATGCGAATGCCACCGATCAGCGATTCATCTTGCTGCACGGTGAGATTGAGCTTGCGGCCAAAGCGCTTTTCAAGCACTGCGCCCAGCTCGGCCAGCGCGGCGCTGTCCATCGCAAAAGCGCTGTACACCACGGCATCGGACGAGCCGTTGCGGCGGTTCACCAGGGCACGGAATTGCGCCGCCACTTCAGGCAGCGTGTCCACGCGGTCGTTGTCGATCACGGTGCGCAGAAAGTTCCGCGCGATCTCCGGCAGCGCAGAGCGGGCCACCCCGGCGATGACATCGAACACTTCGCTGTCGGACACCTTGGGGTTGTCGGCCAGCTGGCGCAGCTGGGGGTTGGCGGCAATCGCCGCCAATTCATCCACCCAGACGACGGCGCTGTCCAGGTCGGCACCCGCTTGCGCGGTGCAGGCCTTGAACAGGGCTTCGGCGTAAGGGCGGGCAATGGTGGCGAGTTCGGCCATGGTTGTCCCCTTACAGCTCGGTCTTCAGGCGGTTGAGCAGATCGGCGTGGACGCCGGCATTGACTTCCTTGCGGAGAATCTGCTCGGCACCCTTGACCGCCAGCGCGGCGACCTGCTCGCGCAGCGCCTCGCGGGCCTGGATGGCCTGCTGCTGTGCCTCGGCACGGGCAGCGGCGACGATCTTGTTGCCTTCGTCGGTGGCACGGGCCTTGGCCTCTTCGATGATGGCCTGTGCACGGCGGTCGGCATCCGCAAGACGCGTAGCCGTCTCGTTGCGCGTCTGTGACAGCTCCATCTCGACGCGCTGGTTGGCAGCGGTCAGCTCGGACTTGGCACGGTCGGCAGCAGCGAGGCCATCGGCGATTTTCTGGGCTCGTTCATCCAGCGCCTTCGCGATCGGGGGCCACACGAATTTCATCGTGAACAGCACCAGGATCAAGAAGACGATGGCCTGAACGAACAGGGTCGCGTTGATACTCACGGCAACACCTTTCTAGTTGGGCGTTGATCGGGGCTCAGGCCAGAACGAAGGGGTTGGCGAAAGCGAACAGCAGGGCGATGGCCACGCCGATCAGGAAAGCCGCGTCGATCAGACCGGCCAAGATGAACATCTTGGTTTGCAGTTCGTTGATCAGCTCAGGCTGGCGTGCCGAAGCTTCCAGGAACTTGCCGCCCATCAAAGCGATGCCGATCGAAGCGCCGATAGCGCCCAGACCAACGATCAGACCACAAGCCAGAGCGACGAGACCGAGAATGTTTTCCATGATGACTCCTGATTTAAGAAAGAAAGGTTGAAAAGAAAGAAAGGAAATGGTCAGTGGGCTTCATGCGCCTGGCCGAGGTAAATCAGCGTCAGCATCATGAAAATGAAGGCTTGCAGGGTGATGATCAAAATATGAAAGATCGCCCAGATCGAGCCCGCAATGATGTGCCCCACAGGGAGCAACACACCAGAGAGCGACATGGCAGCAGCACCACCCATCAGGGCAATCAGCATGAACACCAACTCACCAGCGTACATGTTGCCAAACAGCCGCATGCCATGCGAGACGGTCTTGGCAACGTATTCGATGACCTGCATGAGCAGGTTGACCACGCCCAAAATCAGGGCGAAGACGGGATTCTTGCTGGTGCCGAACGGCGCGGTCACCAGTTCGTGCGCCCAGCCGCCCATGCCCTTGATCTTGATGCTGTAGAAGAAGCACAGGATCAGCACGGCGGACGACAGACCCAGCGTGGTGGAGAGGTCGGCCGTGGGCACGATGCGCAGGTAGGCGTGGCCGTCGCCCGTGGCCCCTTGCCAGAGCACGGGCAGCAGGTCGACCGGCAGCAAGTCCATGGCGTTCATCAGGAAAATCCAGACAAACACCGTGAGCGCCAGCGGCGCGATGAATTTGCGGCTCTGCGCGTTGTGGATGTTGGCCTTGGCCTGGTTGTCGACCATTTCCACCATCATCTCGACCGCCGCCTGGAAGCGACCCGGCACGCCGGACGTCGCCTTGCGCGCGGCCAGCCAGAAAACGAACAGCCCCAGGAAACCCACCACTACGCTCACGATGACGGAGTCGTAGTTGATCACCGACATGTCGATGATGGATTTCTGCTTGATGTTCTGAAGATGCTGCAGGTGGTGAACGATGTATTCACTTGCAGTCGGAGCATGCGCTTCTGCGGCCATCGGACAACTCTTCTCTATATCAATCGGTTTTTCGGACACCAGGCCGCGCCCACAGCGCAATCCAGTACGTTTTCATTGTCACCACCATGCCCACCAGCAATGCCAGCCAGCTCAGCGGCGCAATCAACTTCGGCGCTGCCGCCAGCATGGCGACAGTCAATGCAATCTTGGCCATCTCCCACCCAAAGAACCCCGCCAGCGCGGCGCCCCCGGAAGTCCGCATGCGGGCCATGCCACGCGCAAACAAGGCCGACGGCAACACCACCGCCAGGGCGCCATAGGCAGCCGACCAGGCCAGAAAGGCCTTGCCCGTCCACAGCGCCGTGGCCACCGCCACCAGCAGACCCACCAGCGCCTGCGCGCCCACCAGCCACCAGACCGACACGGCGGGATGGCGCTTGCGCCATGCCTGCGCCTCTTGCGCCGTCAGGGGCTTGAAGTCGGATTCTTCATCCTCAGCTTCAGGCCTTGGAGTGCTTGGATTCACCATGGACTCCCCGGGTTACAGACAGCAACTTCCACAAAGCCCCTGATTATAAGTAAAAACCCGCGACACAAGCCAATATCCCCGGCTGCGCAGTGCCTTGCCCTGTGCGCAGCACGGCAAGGCTGTGGTGTCGCACCAACGCCGCGGCACCCATGCGCCTTCTCTGCCGGGCCCTCGGAATACAACCCAAACAGGGCCTTGGCGCACAATGGGCCTGCGTTAACAGCTATTGAATCAAGAGCATCGTCATGACACAGCCTCCGCCCTTCCCCGGCGCAACCCCGGCCACCTCGCCCCCCGACCCGCGCAAGGACTCGCTGATCGAATACCCCTCGCGCTTTCCGATCAAGGTCATGGGCGCCAAGGTGGACGGCTTCGTGCACGCCGTCACCGAGCTGGCGCGCCGCTTCGACCCAGGCTTTGACGCATCGACCATCGAACTGCGCGAGAGCAGCGCCGGCAAGTACCTGGGCGTGACCATCACGATCACCGCCACCAGCCGCGAGCAGCTCGACAGCCTGTACCGCGCGCTGTCCTCGCACCCTCTGGTCAAGGTCGTGCTCTGAGCCGAGGCGAACCCGCGATGGAGATCCGCACGCTGGGCCCGGCGCCCTACCTGTCCACCTGCGAGGCCATGCAGGCCTTCACCGCCGAGCGCATGCCGGACGCACCCGACCAGCTCTGGCTGTGCGAGCACCCCGCCACCTTCACCCAGGGCCTGGCCGGCCGCGCCGAGCACCTGCTGCAGCCAGGCGCCATACCCGTGGTCGCCACCAACCGCGGCGGCCAGGTCACCTTCCACGGTCCGGGCCAGGTCGTGGCCTACCCGCTGGTGGACCTGCGGCGCGCGGGCTATTACGTCAAGGAGTTTGTCTACCGCATCGAAGAGGCCGTGGTCCGCACGCTCGCCCACTACGGCGTGACGGGGCACCGCGTGGCCAACGCCCCCGGCATTTACGTGCGTCTGCACGACCCGCGCAGCCACACCCGGCTGGCGCAGCGCCCGCAGCACGGCGCCAGCGGCGCGCCCGATTTCACGGGCCTGGGCAAGATCGCGGCGCTGGGCATCAAGGTCAGCCGCCACTGCACCTACCACGGCGTCTCGCTCAATGTGGCCATGGACCTGGAGCCCTTTGCGCGCATCAACCCGTGTGGTTATGCCGGCCTGCAGACGGTGGACCTTTCTACAATCGGGGTCCACACCACTTGGGACGAAGCCGCCCAGGTGCTGGGCCAGCAGCTCAGCATCCGTCTCGCTCCCTGAACCGTCTACACGCCATGAGCACCCCTGAAGTCGTCCGCGCAGCGCAGTCCACCGAAGACTACAACCCCCTGGCCAAGCAGAAAGCCGCCGCCAAGCTCTCGCGCATTCCGATCAAGGTCGAACCGGGCGAAGTGCTCAAGAAGCCCGAGTGGATCCGCGTCAAGGCCGGCTCGCCGACCACGCGCTTCTACGAGATCAAGGACATCCTGCGCGAGAACAAGCTGCACACGGTCTGTGAGGAGGCCAGTTGCCCCAACATTGGCGAATGCTTTGGCAAGGGCACGGCCACCTTCATGATCATGGGCGACAAGTGCACGCGCCGCTGCCCGTTCTGCGACGTGGGCCATGGCCGCCCCGACCCGCTGGACCAGGAAGAGCCGCTCAAGCTCGCCCAAACCATCGCCAAGCTGCGCCTCAAGTACGTGGTGATCACCAGCGTGGACCGCGACGACCTGCGCGACGGCGGCTCGGGCCATTTCGTCGCATGCATCCAGCACATCCGCGCGCTCTCGCCCAGCACGCAGATCGAGATTCTGGTGCCCGACTTCCGCGGCCGCGACGACCGCGCGCTCGACATCCTCAAGGCCGCACCGCCCGACGTGATGAACCACAACCTCGAAACCGCGCCGCGCCTCTACAAGGAAGCGCGCCCGGGCTCGGACTACCAGTTCTCGCTGAACCTGCTGAAAAAGTTCAAGGCGTTGCACCCGAACGTGCCGACCAAGAGCGGCATCATGGTGGGACTGGGCGAGACCGACGAGGAAATCCTGCAGGTCATGCGCGACATGCGCGCCCACGGCATCGACATGCTGACCATCGGTCAGTACCTGGCGCCGTCCAACAGCCATCTGCCGGTCAAGCGCTACGTGCACCCCGACACTTTCAAAATGTTCGAGGAAGAAGCCTACAAGATGGGCTTTTCCCACGCCGCCGTGGGCGCCATGGTGCGCAGCAGCTACCACGCCGACCAGCAGGCGCACGCCGCCGGCGTTGTCGACAACCACCCGTAGAAAAACCACGGATTGGCGAGAAAAAGCAGGGAATGGTTCTGGAGGGCGAGCCAGCGCACAAGTCACGGATGCGGCTTCCCTTCTCGGTGCGCCGTCGCCGGCAACATGGGCCGCGCGGCGATGCATCCGGGTTCAAAACGCTTTCATCGCCTCGGACAGCGGCATACGCTGTATATGCCAGGCCGGCAAAGAAGCGAGCACCAACCCCACCGTCAAAATCACCAGCGCCATCAGCCCCTCCGCCGTGCCGATGGTGGGGCGCAAAGCCACGCCTGTCAGGTGTGCCAGCCCGGTGCTGATGCCAAACGACAGCGCATAGCCCCCGACGAGGCCGGCTAACACGCCCGCGCCAACCAGCAACGCGGTGAAGCCCCAGGCCATCGCGAACACATACCGCCGTGGTGCACCCAGTGCACGCAAAGTCACAAATTGCGGCATCAACAGGCGAAACAGAATAAATACGCTGGCGGTGATCGACAAAAGCACCAAGGCTTGCGTCACCAACGCCAGCAAGCTCATCAGCTGGCGCATGTCGCCCAAAACGGCGTACAGCTGCACCAGTGCTTCGGCAGGGAAGAAGGCCATGGACTCTTTCCCGTTGTAGGCGCTGCGCAATTTATAAGCATTGGCAAGATTGCCGGTGTGCACGACCGCTGCCGGAATGCCAGGGGTGTGCGCCGCCTCAAAAGGTGCTCCCAACTGCGTGGACCCTGGGGCGTGGCCTGTGGGCAGATTGTGGAGCGACCAAACGAGTTCGACAGGCACCGTCACCGCTTTGTCCCAGGGTGAACCGGTGGGCTTCATGCGACCGACCACCGTCACCGAGACCTCGTGCGCATTCAGGTGGTCGTCTCCACCATGGGCTTCGTTGCCGGAGTGCACCCCATGCGCGGGCTGGAACGTGTCGCCAATCTTGAGTGCCGATGCGGCACCAACCACGGCCTCATGGCGGGCGGCAAACACCCGCCCCTCGGCCAGGCTGCCGGACAAATGCTCGACCAAGGGCGCGATCACGCCAACCACCGGTGCACCGCGGTAACTGTCACCGAAGGCCAGCGGCGATACAAAACCCGCGCGGCTGTCGCTCAGCAGGGCCGTTGTCACCGCTGTGCTGAGCAACTGGCCCGAGCCAGGGCGCAGAAAGACGCCCGCCATCAAGACATCGGTGCGGCTGCCGGGCGGCGCCACGATCAGGTCGAAACGATCGGCCGCCCGCGCGCTGCCGCTGCGCAAGGCGCGCTCTTGCGACACGATGGCCACCGACAACGCCACGCCCGCCATCACCAACAACACAAACGCCAGGGCGCTGAAGCGGTAGCGCTTCAGCGCGGCCCCAATACCGGGCAAAGGATTCATGGTGAAACCGCCTCCGCCAAGGGTTGCGCGAGCACCTGCCCGGCGTGCATGCGCAGCACCTTGTCGGCCAACGCCGAGAGCTTGTGGTCGTGGGTCACCGCCACCACGGTTTTTCCGGCCTGTGCCATGGCCTTTAGCGCTTCGGCAATGGCCTGTCCGTTGTGTTCGTCCAGACTGGCCGTGGGTTCGTCGGCAAGGATCACGGGCGGGTCGAGCAACAAGGCGCGGGCCAACGCCACGCGCTGCTGCTCACCGCGGGACATGCGTGCAACCGGGCCCGTGCGCCAGGGGACCTCAAAGCGCGCAAGCAAGTCCTTCGCACGTTGTCGCAGGGCTTCTGGCAAACGCGCACGCTGGAAACGTGCGGGCAGCAAGGTGTTGCCCAAGGCGTCGAGCTCGTCGATGAGGCGAAAGTCCTGGAACACCATGCCGCAATGGGCCAAGCGCCACGCGTCGCGCTGGCGCTCGCTCAGCTGGCTTACCACCGTCTGGCCCCAGCGAATCTCCCCTTGCTGCGGCACCACAATGCCCGCCAGTGCATGCAGCAAGGTGCTCTTGCCGCAGCCCGAAGGGCCGACGATCGCGCTGAGCTGTCCTGGAGGAAACACAGCGCCGACATCGTGCAGTGCCTGAATGCGGGAGCCCCCTGCATCGGAAAAAACGGCACTGACCGAGCGCGCCTCCAGCGCGCTGTGCATGCGATCCGCCGAGCTCATAGGCGCTGAAAGCTCGCGTCGACCAGGCGAACGCGGCTGACAAAGCCGGTGGCCGCATCGGTCTCGGGCCCGATCTCCAGCCGACCGAGCACCTGGATCAGGTCACCGGGCCGCACCGCTTCCTGGCGTTTTTTCATGCGCACAAAGACGATGGTGTTGATCCATTCGTCCTCAGAGGCGCAAAAGGGGCAGGTCTCCACCGGGCTGTTGGACAACACAAAAAAGTCGGATTCGACCTTGAGGTGCGGCGCCATGAATCCCTGCATGCTGACGGTCTTGCCATGGAGCTGCTTGGCCGTGTCCGAGAAGCTCAGGTCGTCCTTGTACAGCTCGAACATGCGGATCCGCGGCGCCGCCGCCCATACCGCCGGCGCGGCAAAGCACAGAGAGAGTGCCGCTGCGGTCTGGCGGCGGTTCACGCGCAACCTCCCTGCACTTTCGGACCCATGCTTACTCCATGCCCGTGGTCGCCAGCACGATGCTCAGGCTGGTGGACATGGCCTTGACCATCGGATCCTTTTCGACATCGATCCATTCGTCGAGCGAATGCGAACGTCCGCTCTTGTCTGGCCCCATGCGCCCGATGGTGATGGCAGGAATGCCCAGGCTCATGGGCAAGTTGGAGTCCGTCGAACTCCAGCGGTATTCCACCTTGTAGCCACCCGCTTCGATGGCGGATTTGGCAATCTGCACCAGCTCGGACTTCTCATCGGTGTTGCCCGCAGGGCGATCGCCAATGAGCTTTGCCTCCACCTTGATCCTGCCTTCCTTGGTGGAGCGCGCGTAGTTTTCGCCTTCGGCGGCTTCGGTCACCACCTTGAGCATGCGATCTTCCAAACGCTTGAGCTCAGGCAACGACTCGGAGCGCATGTCCACCTCCATCCAGCCACTCAGAGGAATCGAGTTCACAGACGTACCGCCGCCCACCAGCCCGATGCTGTAAGTCGTCTTGGGCGACGCAGGCACCTGGATGCGCGAGAACTCGTTGGCCGCCTGGCCCAGGGCGAACATCGGATTCACCAAACCAAACGCGCCAAAGCTGTGGCCGCCCGGACCGCTGTAGGTCACGCGATAGCGCTTGGAGCCGACGCCACCATTGGTGATCTGGCTGACGCTGCCAGATTCCAGCGAGAAAAAGGCCTTGATCTTGTCCTTGTATTCGCCCTTGGTGAACAGGTGGCGCACACCGCGCAGATCGCCAGGCCCTTCCTCACCCACGGTGCCCACAAACAAGATGTCGTCACGCGTCTTGATGTTGCCCGACTGCATGGCGCGCACAAAGCCCAACAACACGGACAGGCTCATGGTGTCGTCGCCGACGCCAGGCGCGTACAACTTGGTGCCTTGGCGCTTGACTTTCACATCGGTATTGGCAGGGAACACCGTATCCAGGTGCGCCGACACAACGACCACCTTGCCATCGCTGCGCGTTCCTTTGCGCAGGCCAAGCACATTGCCTTCTTCATCGATCTTCACGTCCGCAAGACCTGCGGCTTTGAGCATCTGTGCGAACTCCTTGGCCCGCACTTCTTCTTTGAACGGCGGTGCCGGGATCTCGGTGAGCTTGACGCCCTCTTCCACGATACGACTGTGCTCTTTGTCGAGCGTTGCGGCCGCCGCCTTGAAACCAGGGCTGGCCAGAATGCGGGCCACATCCGCGGCATGGTTGGTCGTCTGGGCCAAGGCGGTGGTGCCAGCAAAGGCTGCGCCCAATGCAAAAACCAAGGATGAAAGGCGTGCTGCGTGCATAGAAACGTGTCCCTCCGGATGGATGTTTTTTATCAAAGCCAGCAATAATATATGTCACTTTTATTGAAGGAACAGAACCCCATTTCGCCATCGCCCGCGCGTTCACCGACCTGCGGCGCGTGCCAAATCGATCTGGGGATGCACTTGGCGGCGCCCTTCCACCGCCCGCCAACGGTGGTCAAAGCCGCGCAGCAGAACTTCAAGAGACTGGTGTCCGTCTTGGTGGAACAGATGGGCAGCCGGCGAGAAGCAAGCCGCCAGTGCAGCCGCATCCCATCGTTTGATTCGAACGCAGGCATGCTGCACATCCTCACCGCCTGAACGGCGCGCCATGCACGCGCAGGACCGAGGTGGCGGGCGCCTGGGGCCGACGGCACGCGCGGGAGTCCTTTACAATCTAGCTGTTTTGCGGGAGAGAGAGGCGCGTTGCGCCTCCGCCGAAGGCGCAAGCTCCCATCATCGCTCAGGCATACCGGACCGCAAAACCATTTCGCCGACTGGAGAGAGGCCCCACGCCGCACTTTGCGCGTTGATGGCCCACCGAAGGGGCAGGCTGCTCGCGCAGCCGAAACTCTCAGGTAAAAGGACAGGGGGAGAGGCGCACCAGGGCCCGCGATACCGCGCGCCCTGCCTCTAGGTGTCTCCCAGATGTTTCCATTTCTTTGTTCAACGCTCGTCGAGCGGCCCGTTGCCGTTGGCCAGGAGCCGGCGTGCTGACCGCGATCTATCTGGTGGCGATCGTCGCCGAGGCCATGTCGGGCGCCCTTGCGGCCGGCCGCCGCAACATGGACATGTTCGGCGTTGCCGTGATCGCCTTTGTCACAGCGCTCGGGGGCGGAACCGTGCGCGACATGATCCTGGGCCACTTTCCCATCGGCTGGACCCAGCACCCGGAATACATCTACCTGGTGATTTCTGCCGGCCTGCTGACCACGCTGGTGGCGTCCCACATGCACCAGTTGAAGCGGGTTTTTCTGGCGCTCGACGCCATGGGATTGGTCGCGTTTTCATTGATCGGCTGCAATGTCGCGCGCGAGATGGGCTACCCCTTTCCGGTGGTCGTGATGTCCGGAATGATCACCGGCATTTTTGGCGGCATCGTCCGCGACGTGCTGTGCAACCAAGTGCCCGTGGTGTTTCGGCGCGAGCTGTACGCGGTCGTCTCGCTGGTCGTCTGCACCGTGTTTCTTGCGCTGCTCGAGTTCGGTGTCGATGTCGACCTGGGCACGGGAATCAGCTTCGGGGTGGGCCTGGCACTGCGCCTGCTGGCGATCTGGCAAGGCTGGAAGCTGCCCACATTTTCTTTTCAGCAGCGCTGGGAATAGCGCAGCGCGCAGCCCCCGGCGGAACGCCCACCGCCATCGCTGGCGACCGCCCACCTTATGACGACAAATACGCCCCCCGCAAAAACCCGTTCGACATGGCCGTTCCTTGCTGGCCTGGTGCTCAGCCTGTCCTTCTGTGCCGCGCTCGGCGCGGCGTACACCCTTTATGTGCTGTGGCAAGGCTTGCCCGCGGTCGACCATCTGGCCGACTACGACCCCAAGCTGCCGATGCGGATTTATGCCAGGGATGGCAGCCTGCTGGCCGAGTATGGGGAAGAGCGGCGCGAATTCGTGCCGATCGAGCGCATCCCGCAGACCATGCGGCAGGCGTTGCTGGCCATCGAGGATGCCCAGTATTACGAGCATGGCGCGGTGGACTTCTCGGGCCTGGCGCGCTCGGCCTGGCGCAATCTCATGGCCGGCGGGCATGCCCAGGGCGGCAGCACCATCACGATGCAGGTCGCGCGCGTTTTCTTCCTGAGCCGGGAAAAGACCTACAGCCGCAAGATCCGGGAAATCCTGCTGGCCTACAAACTCGAATCGGTCTACAGCAAGGACAAGCTCCTGGAGCTGTACATGAACCAGGTCTATCTGGGCGAGCGCGCGTACGGTTTCGCTGCGGCCGCGTCCATCTATTTCGACAAGACCCTCGATCAGCTGAGCGTTGCCGAGGCGGCGCTGCTCGCCGGGCTGCCGAAAGCCCCTTCGGCCTACAACCCCGTGGTCAACCGCGAACGTGCCGTCGTGCGCCAGCAGCACATCCTCCAGCGCATGCGGGAGCTTGGCCACCTTGACGACCAGGCCCATGCGGCGGCCCGCGCCGAGGCCCTGGTCTTGAGCCCCCGGTCCCCTTCCATCGTGCCCAGCGCCGCGTACGCGGTCGAGCAGGCACGCCAGATGATGGTGGCGCAATACGGCGACGACGCCTATGCGATGGGGCTGGACGTGGTCACCACGATCAGCCTGCCCGAACAGCAGACCGCCTCGCGCGCGTTGCGCATGGGCTTGGTGGATGCGCAGGGCCGGCGTGGCTATGCCGGACCGGAAGGGCGTGTCAGCGCACCGGTGGACGCCGGCGATCTGCCAGCCATCCGGACGGCGCTCGCTCCCTACCGCGACAGCGGTGCGCTGCGCGCAGCCGTCGTGCTGGAGGCCTCGGGCACGGCGGGCATCGTGGCGGTCTTGCGCGACGGCACGCCGGTCCAGATCCCGCGCAAGGCGCTGAGCGCCAGCGCCCACCGTGCCCTGATGCCGGATGCGCCAGCGCGCACGCGCATCGGACCGGGCGCCGTGGTCCGCGTGGTGGCCGATGCGCAGCAGCGGTGGCGCTTGAGCCACCTGCCGAAGATGGAGGGCGCGCTCGTGTCCATCGATGCCGAGTCCGGGGAAATCCTGGCGTTGACGGGCGGCTTCGACTTCCGGTTCAACAATTTCGACCATGCCGTGCAGGCGGTGCGCCAGCCTGGCTCGACCTTCAAGCCTTTCGTCTTTTCTGCGGCGCTGGAAAAAGGCTACTTTCCCGGCACCCTGGTCGACGACACCCAGCGGGTGGTCACCCCCCCGGCACGCGGCCAAAAAGCCTGGAGTCCGCGCAACTACGGCAACCACTATGAGGGCTTTATTTCGGCCCGGCGTGGCCTGGTGCGGTCAAAGAATCTGGTGGCCGTCAACCTGATGCAGGCGGCGGGCGCGGAGTATGTGCAGCAGTTCGCCTCGCGTTTCGGGTTTCTTCCAGAGCTCAACCCTGCCGGCCTGCCGCTCGCTTTGGGCGCCGGAGCGATCACGCCCCTGCAGCTCACGCAGGCCTACGCCGTGTTTGCCAATGGCGGCGCCCTGGTCGAGCCGCGGTTGATCACCAGGGTGAGCGAACGCAATGGCCCGGTGCTGTATGAAGCGCGCACCGGGTCGCCGCGCCGGCAGGCCATTTCGGAGCGCAACGCCTACGTGATGGACAGCATGCTGCGCGACGTGGTCCGGCATGGAACCGCGCGGCGCGCGGCGCAACTCGGCCGCAAAGACCTGGCGGGCAAGACGGGCACCTCCAACGACGCGCGCGACGTGTGGTTCGCCGGCTATTCCTCGGGCGTCGCCTCGGTCGTCTGGATGGGCTACGACCAGCCCCGCAGCCTGGGCAATGCCACCGGAGGTCTGCTGGCCCTGCCGGTCTGGACCGATTACATGAAGGTGGCGATTGCCGACCGGCCAGAGGCCGAACGCGGCATGCCTGAGGGACTGGCGCTTCTGGGCGATGACTTCGTTTACCCAGAATACCTGGCGCGAAGCTGTGTCGCTGACCAGAACCCGTTCGTCCAAAGTCCTTTCGAGTGCAAACGCCTCGTCGGTGATCCACGGATCAGCGACATGCCTGCCGAGAACGGCTGACCCGGCCCCGGTTTGCCGCGCACTGGAAAGCGGTGAACGCCGCGCGCACCGTGCGCGGTGCGGCTTGCGTTTACGCTTGGCCCATGCAAGCCAATCTGTACGCGCTCGGCGCGATCGCACTGTGGGCCTCGCTGGCCGCGCTCGGGGTCTCGCTGACCCACGTTCCCCCGTTCCTGCTCACCGGCATCGCCCTCGTCATCGGCAGCGTGCCCGCCTGGCCGCTGGTGCTGCGCGACCCGGCGCAGTGGCGCATTCCGCTGCGCACGCTGGCGCTCGGCGTGTACGGGCTGTTCGCCTACCACCTGCTGCTGTTCGTTGCACTGCGCCACGCGCCTGCGGTCGAGGCCAACCTGGTCAACTACCTGTGGCCGCTGCTCATCGTGGTGCTGGCGCCCGTGGTGCTGCCCGGCGTGGCGCTGCGCTGGCCGCATGTGGTGGCGGCCTTGCTCGGGTTTGGCGGCGCGGCCCTGGCCATCACCGCGGGCCAGGGCCTGGACGGCCGCTTGGCCTGGGGCTACCTGCCGGCGCTGGCGGCCGCGTTCGTCTGGTCGACCTACTCGCTGCTCACGCGCCGCATGGCCGCGTTCCCCACCACCGCCATCGGCCTGTTTGGCCTGGTGTCGGGCCTGCTGTCCCTGCTGTGCCACGCGCTGCTGGAGCCCGCCGCCGCGCTGCAGCCGCGCGACTGGGCGCTGCTGGCGGCCATGGGCCTGGGGCCGCTGGGCGCGTCGTTCTACCTCTGGGACCGGGCGCTCAAGCTCGGCGACCCGCGCCACATCGGCATCCTGAGCTACCTCACGCCGCTGGCCTCGACCGCGCTGCTGATGGCCCTCACCGACCGCCCCGTGAACGCCAGCATCGGCACGGCCACGGCGCTGATCCTGGGCGCGGCCGTGCTCGGTGTGCGCACCCGCTGAATGGGCATGAAAATAGCATCAAACGCTTACTGGTCAAGCGCTTGTAGCTATTATTTAAATAGCATCAAGGCACCGGACATGGTGCGCAGCCCAGCCGTTTTGCTCACGGAGCGATCAGATCGGTCGGGCTGTCCGCACCAAGCACCTGCTGCGCCCACGCGGCCAGCTTGCGGGTGTCGGCGCGCAGCACTTCCTGCTTGACCGCGAGGATTTGCGCCGGGTGCATGGAGAAGCTGCGCAGGCCCAGTCCGAGCAGTAGGCGTGTGAGCGCCACGTCGCCCGCCATTTCGCCACACACCGACACGCCCTTGCCCTGGGCCTGGCATTCGGCGATCACCTGGGCCACCAGCTGCAGCACCGCCGGGTGCACTGGGTCGTAGAGGTGCGCCACCGCTTCGTCGGCGCGGTCGATCGCCAGGGTGTACTGGATCAGGTCGTTGGTGCCGATCGAGAGAAAGTCGAAATAGCGCAGGAAGGTGCGCACCATCAGCGCCGCGGCCGGCACCTCGACCATCGCGCCCAGGCGCACCGGGCCGTACACCTGCCCGCGCTCGTCGAGCTCGGCACGCGCGAGGTCGACCTGCGCCAGCGTCTGGCGGATCTCGCTGCCATGCGCGAGCATCGGAAACAGCAGGTTGACCCGGCCGTGCGCGGCCGCGCGCAGCACGGCGCGCAGCTGCGTGCGGAACATGGCCGGGTCGGCCAGGCTCCAGCGGATCGCGCGCAGGCCCAGGGCCGGGTTCAACTGCGCGTCCTTGTAGTTCTTGTCCAAGGGCTTGTCCGCGCCCACGTCGACCGTGCGGATCGTCACGGGCAGGCCCTGCATGCCATCGATGGCGTCGCGGTAGGCGCGGTACTGCTCCTCCTCGCCGGGCAGGTTGCCGCTGCGGCCCATGAACAGGAACTCGCTGCGAAACAGCCCCACGCCCACGGCGCCGGCGCGCACGGCGGTGGCGGCGTCAGCGGGCTGCTCGATGTTGGCCAGCAGTTCGATCTTCTGGCCGTCGAGCGTGACCGACGGCGTGTGCCGCAGGCGCGCCAGGCGCTCGCGCTCGAGCACCATCTGGCGCTGGCGGAAGCCGTATTCGGCGAGGATGATGGCGGACGGGTCGACGATCATCACGCCGGCATCGCCGTCGATGATGACCCAGTCGTCCTGGCGCACCAGCTGGCTGGCCACGCGCGCGCCGACCACGGCCGGAATGTCCATGCTGCGCGCCACGATCGCGGTGTGCGAGGTCTTGCCGCCCACATCGGTGACGAAGCCGGCGAACACGCTCTTCTTGAACTGCAGCATGTCGGCGGGCGAGAGGTCGTGCGCCACCAGCACCAGCGGCACGTCCATGGTGTCGTCGAGCAGCAGGTCCTGCGGGGTCTTGCGCCGGGCGTTCGGCGGGGGCGGCGCCACCGGCTGGGCAACGCCCTTCATGGTGCGCAGGATGCGCTCGACCACCTGCTCGAGGTCGGCCTTGCGCTCGCGCAGGTACTCGTCCTCCATTTCGTCGAACTGGCGCGCAATCGCTTCGAGCTGGGTGGTCAGCGCCCACTCGGCGTTGTACAGGCGCTCGGTGATCCAGTGCTTGACGCCGCTGGTCAGCGCCTCGTCCTGCAGCAGCAAGAGGTGCACATCGAGCAGCGCCGCCAGCTCGTGCGGCGCATCGTGCGGCATGTCGTCCTGCAGGCGCTGCAGCTCCTCCATGACCGCGTTGCGGCCGTGGCGCACCCGCTCGATCTCCGACGGCACCTGGTGCGGCTCGATGAAGTAATGCGCCACATCGACGCGGCTCGAGCCCACGAGCACGGCGCGCCCGATGGCGATGCCGCGCGCCACTGCCAGGCCGGGAATGGAAAATGTCATGCCCCGCCCCTGTGCCGGCCGTACCGCGCGCAGGCGGCGCGGTCCATGCTCAGCTGCCTTCGCCGAACTTGTCGGCAATCAGGGCCAGCAAGGCGTCCATGGCTTCCTGCGCCTGGTCGCCGCTGGTTTCGATCTCGACCTCGGAGCCCAGCCCCGCGGCCAGCATCATCACGCCCATGATGCTCTTGGCATTGACGCGCCTGCCGCCGCGGCTCATCCAGACCTCGCAGGGGAAAGTACTGGCCAGGCGGGTGAGTTTGGCGGACGCGCGGGCGTGCAGGCCCAGCTTGTTGCCGATGGTCGTGGAGGTCTTGATCATGGACGGGTTGGTTCTGAATTTTGTGGCGCGCTCAGGCCTACCTGCATCACGCCCTGGGTGCCGCCGACCACGGCGCGCTGCACCAGCGCGTCCAGCGGCTCGGCGCGGTAGCTGACAGCGCGCAGCAGCATGGGCAGGTTCACGCCGGTCACCAGCTTGGCGGGCAGGTCCGCCACCAGGCGCTGCGCGATGTTGCATGGGGTGGCGCCAAAGACGTCGGTCAGCACCAGGGTGGGCATGGCGGGCGCGGACGCCAGCATGCGCTGCGCCTGGGCCAGCGTGTCGGCGGGCGCGGCCTGCGGCGGCACGTCGAGCGCCAGCACGGCATCGGCGCAGTCGGCGAACACATGCAGCGCGCAGGCGCGCAGGGCATGGGCCAGCGGCGCGTGGGCGATGAGGAAGATGCGCGTGCTCATGGTGCGGAGGTCTGGAGCGCATTATGGCCGCGCGTGCGCAGCGCAAACCAGGCATAGGCGGCGACATTGCAGGCCAGGTACAGGCCCATGGACCAGCGAAACGCCGCCAGGGGCGCGGCGCCGGCGGCGGCAAAGGCGTCCAGGGCCAAACCGATGCCCCACTGCACCACGAACACCCCGACAAAAACCACCAGGTTGTAGGCCGACAGCGCGCGCCCGGCCAGCGCCTGCGGAAACGCCAGCGCCAGCGCGGGCAGCGACAGCGAAACGAAGGTGCAGGACACGCAGTACAGCGCCCAGGCCGCGGCACCGGCGCGCTCGCCCAGCACGATGATGGCCGCCATCACCAGCAGCGCGAGGGGCAGGCCCGCGGCCATGAGGCGGTTGGCGTCCACCCCCTTGCGCAGCAGCCAGTGGCTGGCCATGCCCCAGCCCCAGAAGGTGCACAGCATGGCGACATTGATCCAGAACAGCCCGGTCGCCGCCTCCAGCGCGGAATACCCCGCCACCTGCTGCATCCACGGGCCGGCCCACAGCGTCTGCATGGCCACCATGCCCCCGTAGGTGAAGAAGCCCAGCGGCGCCATGCGCACGAAGTACGGGTGCCGCCACACGGCCGCATAGCCGGGCGTCGCCCGGGACGGCGCGGACGCCGCCCGGTCCTGCACGCCCGCCCAGGCTGGCACGCTCAACGCGATCCAGCCCATCGCCAGCACGAGGCAGGCCGCCAGGCCCCAGAACAGCGGCCGCCACCCGGCCAGCGGCAGCAGCCACTGCACGGGCAGCGTGGAGGCGACCATGCCCAGCGACCCGGTCATCAGCATCCAGGAGTTGGCGCGCAACTGCGCCGTGGGCGTGTACCAGCGCCGATAGCCCGTGAGCGGCGCCATCAGGCAGGCGCTGACGCCGGCGCCGCACAGCACCCGCCCCGCCAGCAGCCCCGAAAAGCCCGTGGCCACCGAAAACAGCAGGCAGCCCAGCACGGCCGCGACCAGAAAACCCAGCAGCACTTGCCTGGGGCCATGGCGGTCCAGCCACTTGCCCAGCGGCAGCTGCGTGGCGGCAAAGCCCAGAAAATACCCCCCCGACAGCAGGCCGAGGTCGCGTGCGTGCATCTCGAACTCACCGGCCAGCGTGGGCGCGAGCGTGGCGGTCACGGCGCGCAGCAGGGCCGACAGAAAATACGCGAACGCGAACGCGAGGAAAACGGTCACGGCGGCGCGGCGCTGCAGCAGGCTCATTGCAGCTCCAGTCCCGCAAAAAAGCCCTCGGCCACGTCGGCGCGCGGCGCGGCGCTGAAGACCACGGCATGGCAGGCGCTCAGTTGCGGCCCCCGCACGCGCGCAAACCACACCGCCTCGGCGCTCACCGCTTCGCCGCCGGGCTGCCGCCCCTGCACCACGGTGCGCACCGACTGCGGCAGGTCCAGTGCGCCGGCCGGCACAAAGGGGTGGTCTTGCGCCGCGCCGGGCTGCCCCGGCGCGGGCGCCTGCAGGCCCGCCAGCACCGCCGCGCGCCAGTGGGCCAGCGCTGCGCCCGCCTGTGCGGGGTCGGCCAGCACGGCGCAGGCCACGGCGAAGGTCATGCCATCGGCCGCGCAGCCCGCCATGTGCACCGCGGTGTCGCTGCCCGCCAATTCGATGCGGCGCTCCCTGTGGTCGGGCTTGCACGGCAGGCTGGCACGCAGGCCGATCTCGGGCAAGGCCACGCTGCGCCAGTTCAGTGCGGGGCTGCAGGCAGACAGGGCCAGGGCCAGCGCGGCCAGAAGAATTCGGTACATGCCGGGATTATGGGCAGGGTCTGGGCCTTGGGCCCCGGGGCCGAAGGCGTGAACTTCTGCGCGCTGCCCATGCTCCAAGCCCCTGACAAGACCGGTTGCTTCGCCGCCCCGCCATGCCACGCTGGCACTGCTGCCGCACAATGGCGGCCTGGGCGCTTTTTCGGATGGATTTTTATGCGTATCAAACATGGCGCCATCGCGCTGCTGGTGGCGGTGGTCGCGGGCCTGGGGACCTGGGTGGCGTGGGGCAGCGGGCAGGTCCCAGGCGCCCGAAACGACCTTTGTGCTGCTCGACGGTTCGCGCCACAGCACGGCCGACCTGCGCGGCAAGGTCACGCTGGTGAACTTCTGGGCCACCAGCTGCGTGACCTGCGTGGCCGAGATGCCCGAGGTCATCAGCACCTACAACAAATACCACGCCAAAGGCTTCGACACGCTGGCCGTGGCCATGAGCTACGACCCGCCCAGCTACGTCGTCAACTTTGCCGAAACCCGCAAGCTGCCTTTCAAGGTTGCGATCGACAACACCGGCGCGGTCGCGCGCGCCTGGGGCGACGTGCAGCTCACGCCCACGACCTACATCGTCAACAAGCGCGGCGAGATCGTGAAGAGCTTCATCGGCCAGCCCAACTTCCCCGAACTGCACCGGCTCATCGAAAAACTGCTGGCCGAGGCCTGACGCCTTCCTTCGCGGAAGCCTTTGTCGCAAGGTCCTCTTCGCATGCTTCTGTCTGAGTATCTGCCTCCATGGGCAGAAACTCTTCCTGCGCCCCCGTAGAGAACGTTCGGCCACCCCACCCATGCCCTGGGAAGTGCATCTGGGGCGCAGCTTGCCCTGGTGAACACCGCTTCGTCGCGCCGTGCGGCGCGTAGCCGGCCTCTCCGTGAGCGCACCCCGGGGCGACTGGTTACCATCCGCGCACCGCCATGCCCTCGCTCTGGAGCCGACCCATGCTTTTGCCACCCCCGTGGCCGCGATGACCCAGCCCGCGCCCCCCCTCCAGCCCACGCCGCTGCGGGCCCGCCAGGCACCGCTGGACAACTACCGCATGTCCGAGCGCTCGCTGCATGGCGACTTCGGCATCCGCGACGAGCGTTCGGCCCTGCCCAATGCGGCACCGCACCGCCATGAGTATTTCCAGATCCATGTGCAGCTGCAGGGAAGCACCCAGCACTTCATTGGGGATGTGTGCCGCCCCCTGGAGGCGGGAACGGTGTGCTTCATCCTGCCGTTCACCACCCACTTCATCCCCACCGCGCCGGGCAGCCGCTATTTCATCTTCAATGCGAGCCTGGCCTACCTGCTGCCCTCTCTGGACGTGGACTTGCAGGACCTGGCGCACACGCCCATCGAACGCGCGCCCGAACTGGCGCCGTTCCGATTCCAGGAGCAGATCGATTTTGCACTCACGCCGTACGAGATGGCGCAGGTCGAGGCCCTGTGCAACGCCATCGCCGCAGAAGATGCGCAGCGTGCCACCGGTGCCACCATCCTGATCCGCGGCTACCTGCTGCAGCTCATCGGGCTGGTGTGGCGCCACTATGGCGAATCGCTGCTGCACTGGGCCTCGGCACCGGCGGCGTCGCTGGCACGCCATCCCACGCTGGCCCGGTTGCAGGCCTACCTCAAGGAACGCTTGCACCTGCCGGTCTCACTGGCTGACGCGGCCGCGGCCATCCATCTATCGCCCACCTACCTGGCGCACCTGATCAAGCGCGAGACAGGGCAGACGTTCCTGGAATGCCTGACAAGCCGGCGCATGGCCTTTGCCCGCGAATTGCTGTTGCACACCAACCTCTCGATCAAGGAAATCGCGTTTCGCTGCGGGTTCGCCGACGAGGCCTACTTTGGCAAGCGCTTTCGCTTGGTGACCGGCAAAAGCCCTTCGGCCACCCGCGCCGAGCTGCGCGACACCGCACGGGTGTAGCGCGATCGGGCCACGCGGTCGGCAGCGCAAGATCGTACCGGCAATGGACAACCCATGACCTAACGCCGCACGGGCTTCGGAACCCAAGATGGGCGAACGACGGACCCGCACCCGCAGGTCGTCGATCGAAGAAAGACCCACCGTGACCACCGACTCCGCAGCCAAGGCGCCGCAGGCGCTTGCCACTCCCAAACTTACGCCCAACACCGTTCCCATCGTCGGGCGCAGCACGCGCTTTCCCGTGCGCCGCATCTACTGCGTTGGCCGCAACTATGTGGACCATATCCGTGAGATGAAGGAAGGCGACGAGCGCGACCCGCCGTTTTTCTTCCAAAAGCCCGCCGATGCGCTGGTCACCGACGGCGCCGTGCCGTACCCCAGTTTCACCGACGATTTTCAGTATGAGCTGGAGCTGGTGGTGGCGATGGGCCGCACGCCCGACGCGGATGCGCCGCACAGCGTGCTCGACTGCGTGCTGGGCTACGCCGTGGGCCTGGACATGACGAGGCGCGACCGCCAACGCGAGTGCCTCCAACAAGGTCGCCCTTGGGAAGCCGGCAAGTCCTTCGATGCCTCTGCGCCATGCGGCCCCATCTTGCCGGTCGAGGTTTCCGGCCATGTGCTGTCGGGTGCTCTGACATTGCACGTCAACGGCGCAGTGCGCCAGCAGTCGGTGCTCGAAAAAATGATCTGGAACGTGCCGGAAATCATCGTCCAGCTCTCACGCCAGTACCAGCTGATGCCCGGCGACCTGATCTACACCGGCACCCCCGCCGGCGTGGGCGCCGTCGGACCCGGCGATGCGCTCGTGGGCCGCATTGACGGCCTGCCGCCGCTAGAAGTGATGATCACCGCAAGCCGTTAAGAGCCCCTACGCCGCACAACAACCAAAGGAGACCGATATGACGCAACCTGCCCCCACCCCGAACTCAGCGCCGCCCCAAGCCCCGGCATGTGTGCACGGACGAACCCTGCAGCTGCGCGCAAGGCTGGCGCCTCTGCTCATCGTGCTGTGCGCCCTGGGCAGCCCGGCCCATGCTGCCTCGCCTGTGGGCACCTACCCGGAGCGCCCCGTAACCATCGTCGTGCCCTTTGCCGCTGGCGGGGCGAGCGATGTGCTGGGTCGCCAGTTGGGCAAGCAACTGGAGCTGGCCCTGGGCCAGAGCTTCGTGGTGGACAACCGGGTCGGTGCGGGTGGCACCGTGGGCGCCGCATCCGCCGCACGCGCCACGCCCGACGGCTACACCCTGGTGATCGGCACCAATGCATCGCACGCGATTGCCGCAACCATCCACCGCAAGCTGCGCTACGACCCGCTCAAGGACTTCGTCCCGGTCACGCTGGTCGCGCATGTACCGCAGGTGCTGATGGTGCATCCGTCGGTTCCCGTGTCGAACGTGCAGGAGCTGATCGCCTTTGCGCGCAAGCACCCCGGCAAGCTCAACTTCAGCTCGGCGGGCAACGGTACACCGGGTCATCTGGGCATGGAGCTGTTCAAGATGATGGCCCAGGTGGACATGGTGCACGTCCCGTTCCAGGGCGGCAATCCCGCGCTGCTGGCCTTGACTGGCGGTCAGGTGGAGGTGCTGGCGGACAACGTGAACTCGGCACTGCCCATGATCAAGGCCGGCAAGGTCAAGGCCATTGCCGTGACGTCGGCCAAGCGCTCGGGCGCCCTTCCCGATCTGCCCACGATTGCCGAACAAGGCGTGGCCGGGTTCGACTCGGGCTCCTGGTTTGCGCTGTTTGCCCCCGCAGGCACGCCCGCTCCTGTGGTGGCGCGCCTCAACGCGGAAACCATCAAAGCGCTCAACAACCCCACCGTGCGCAACACGCTGGCCGCCCAGGGCGCCGAACCAGACGCAGGCACGCCCGAAGCGCTGACCCAGCTGATCCACAACGACATCGCCAAGTGGGGCGCTGTGGTGAAAAAGATCGGCCTGACCGCAGACTGAGCGGCCCCGCGCCAGCCACCGGCATCCCACCGGACGCCGCAGAGCGCAGGCGCTGCCCACGCTCGGTCCTACTCCCTCAAAAAAAGCCGGCCTCCCAGGAGGCCGGCTTTCTTGCAGCGTGATCCGCTGGCGCGCCATCAGCGGGCCCGGTAGGCGTCGTGGCAGGCCTTGCACGACTTGGCGGCGTCGCCGAACGCGACCTTGAGGTTGTCGAGGCTGCCGGTCTTGGCGGCGGCGGCGAGCTTGGTGGTTTCGGTCTCGAGCTTTTCCGAGTGCTCCTTGAACTTGGCCTGCTCGGTCCAGATGTCCGGCTTGGCTTTGGTCGGGGCGCCCTTGTCCGTCCCCGCGCCAAAACCGGTCCACGGCAGCCGGGCCATGCTGGCCACCACATCGGCATTTTCCTGGGCGGCCTTGGCGTCAAACGGCGCCTTGCCGTTGGCCATGGCACCGATGCGGCCGAAATGCTGGCCCATCACGAACAGCGCGCTCTGGCGGTACTTGATGGCGTCCTCGGCCTTGGCAAACTCGGCGGCGGCCGGGGCCGACAGGGTGATGCACGCGGTGGCCAGGGCCAGTGCGACAGTGGTTTTCATGGGCAAACATCCTTTTTGTAAGGGACAGGGGCCAAGCGGCCGGTCGCAGTATGTCGCCTGCGGCTTGCTGCGCAAGCGCTGCGCGCACAAAACCGGAGAAATTCGCTCCCTTCACCGCATGGCATGGCGGTCTGCGCAGAAAACATGCAACACTTTGGCCCCCTGACCTTTGCGCCCTTGGCGCGCCGCACACATGGCCCACACGGTTCGCATCTGGGACCTTCCCACCCGTATCTTCCATTGGGCACTGGCCGCCAGCGTCATCGGCCTGGTGGTCAGCGCCAAGCTCGGCGGCAACGCCATGGTCTGGCACCTGCGGCTGGGCTATGGGGTGCTGGCGCTGCTGCTGTTCCGGCTGGTCTGGGGCCTCGTGGGCGGGCACTGGTCGCGCTTTTCGAGCTTCCTGTATTCCCCATCGCGCGTGCTGCGCTACCTGCGTGGCCAGCACCACCCCGAAGACAGCGTGGCCCACAGCCCGCTTGGGGCGCTGTCGGTGTTTGCGCTGCTCGCCACGCTGGCCCTGCAGGTGGGCAGCGGCCTGTTCAGCGACGATGAGATCGCGTTTTCGGGGCCGCTCACGCGCCTTGCCTCGAACGATTGGGTGGGCCAGGCCACGGGCTACCACAAGGACATTGGCCAGTACCTGGTGCTGGCGCTGGTGGTGCTGCACCTGCTGGCCATCGGCTTTTATGCGTTCGTGAAAAAGCGCAACCTGGTGCGCCCGATGCTGGTCGGCGACAAGGCCCTGCCCGTCCCCGTGCCGCCCTCGCGCGACGACGCCGGCACGCGGCTGGCGGCGCTCACGGTGCTGGCGCTGTGCGCGGGCGCGGTGGCATGGCTGGCGCAGTGGGGCGGCTGACAGGCTGCGCCCTCTGCGCATTCTCTCTGCACCGCTACACTGGGGGTTGCGATGTTGAGCCTTGAGTGCCGTGGACACCCCTTCCGTTACCCTGCTGCCCCCCACCGATCCCGAAGAACTCGATGCCGTGCGCACGCTGTTCCGCGAATACGCCGACAGCCTGGGCGTGGACCTGGACTTCCAGGGTTTTGACGCCGAGCTGGGCGCGCTGCCCGGCGAATACGCGCCGCCGCGCGGGCAGCTCCTGCTGGCGCGGGTCGATGGCGCCGTGGCCGGTTGCTGCGCGCTGCGGCCTCTGGACAATGCCGACTACCCCAACGCTGGCGAAATGAAGCGCCTGTACGTGCGCAAGGCCTTCCGCGGCTTTGGCCTGGGCCGCCAGCTGGCCGAAGCCATGCTCGACGCGGCACGCCAGGCGGGCTACGCCTGTGTGCTGCTCGACACGCTCGACGACATGGAGGCGGCCCGTGCGCTCTACACCGATCTGGGGTTCGAGGACATTCCGCCCTACTACCACAACCCGCTGCCGGGGTCGCACTACCTCAAGGTCGATATTATTTGACCCAAACAGGCTCCAGCGCTTATGGGCAAAGCGCCGAGCAGCTCCTGTTTTAATAGCTTCCGGGGCCGATCCGCTCAGGCGCGGGCCTGGGCCAGCAGCGTTGCTGCATCGCTGACGGCGAACTTGCCCGGCGCTTCAATGTTCAGCTGCACGACCTTGCCGTCTTTCACGAGCATGGAATAGCGGTTGCTGCGCAGCCCCAGGCCCTTGCCGTTGAGGTCCAGCGTCAGGCCCGTCGCCTTGGCAAAAGCGGCGTCGCCGTCGGCCAGCATGCGCACCTTGCCGTCGGTTTTCTGGTCGCGCGCCCAGGCGCCCATCACGAAGGCATCGTTGACCGCCACGCACCAGATCTCGTCCACGCCCGCGGCCTTGAACTCGGCCGCTTTTTCCACAAAGCCCGGCACATGCTGGGCCGAGCAGGTGGGCGTGAACGCGCCGGGCACGGCAAACAGTGCAATCGTCTTGCCGGCGCTCGCCTGCGCCACGTTCACGGGGTTGGGGCCGATGCTGCAGCCGTTGCCCTCCACCTCCACGTATTCCATCAGGGTGCAGGCCGGAAGGGTGTCGCCAATTTTGATCATCTGAGTCTCCGAAAGGTAGGGTGGAGGGCGAAGCCGCATGGAAACGGCGCCCCAAAAAGAAAAGCGACCCACATTGTGGGTCGCTTTGAGGGGCTTTGCAGCGCGCAGCCGGGAAGGCTTACACCAGCGTGGCCTTTGTCACCAGGCGCGTGGCGACCCAGTTCTTGGTCTTCGAGAGCGGACGGCTTTCGGTGATCTCGATCACGTCGCCCGTCTTGTACTCGTTGTTTTCGTCGTGCGCGTGGTACTTGCTCGACTTGCCGACGATCTTGCCGTAGAGCTCGTGCTTCACACGGCGCTCGATCAGCACGGTCACGGTCTTCTCACGTTTGTCGCTGACCACCTTGCCAACCAAGGTGCGCTTGAGGGATTTTTTAGCTTCCGTCATGTGTGCTCCTTACTTGGCGGCTTGCTTTTGGGCAAGGATGGTCTTGGCGCGGGCGATGTCACGGCGCGTGGTGCGCAGCGTGCCAGTGTTGCCCAGTTGTTGCGTGGCCTTTTGCATGCGCAGTCCGAAATGGGCCTTTTGCAGGGCCTTGATTTCGTCCTTGATGCCAGCGACGTCTTTTTGGCGCAATTCAGCAGTCTTCATATCCATATCTCCTGAATCACTGGCCTACCATGCGCGACACAAACGTGGTGCGCAGGGGCAGCTTGGCAGCCGCCAGACGGAAGGCTTCACGGGCGAGTTCTTCGGGCACGCCGACGATCTCGAACACGATCTTGCCGGGCTGGATTTCGGCCACGTAGTACTCGGGGTTGCCTTTACCGTTACCCATACGCACTTCGGCGGGCTTGGTCGAGATCGGCTTGTCCGGGAACACGCGGATCCAGATCCGGCCGCCACGCTTGACGTGGCGCGAAATGGCACGGCGCGCAGCTTCGAGCTGGCGGGCCGTCAGACGGCCACGGTCGGTGCACTTCAGACCGAAATCACCGAACGCCACCGAGTTGCCCCGGGTAGCGATGCCAGTGTTGCGGCCTTTTTGTTCCTTGCGGAACTTGCGGCGAGCAGGTTGCAGCATCTTTTATTCTCCTTTTCCGTCCGCTGCTGTAGCGGGCGCGTCTACTTTGCGAACGCGCTTAACGGCGGTTGCGTCGGCGCCACCGGCGCCGGCGGGCTTGTCGCTGCCATCGGCAGGTGCCACATTGGCACCCACGGGGCGGCGCGGGCCGCCACGGCCAGCACCGGCACCACGGTCGTTGCGGTCGCCAGGGCGGCCGTCACGGCGCGGGCCACGGGGGCGGCGCTCGTCGTCTGGACGCGGTGTTTCCACTGCGGGCAGATCGTTGCGGCCCAGCGTGTCACCCTTGTAGACCCAGACCTTGACGCCGATGACGCCGTAGGTGGTCTTGGCTTCCGAGGTGCCGTAGTCGATGTCGGCGCGCAGCGTGTGAAGTGGCACGCGACCTTCGCGGTACCACTCGCAACGTGCGATTTCGATGCCGTTCAAGCGGCCCGACGACATGATCTTGATGCCCAGGGCGCCCAGGCGCATGGCGTTCTGCATGGCGCGCTTCATCGCGCGGCGGAACATGATGCGCTTTTCGAGCTGCTGGGTGATCGAGTCAGCGATCAGCTTGGCATCGATTTCGGGCTTGCGCACCTCTTCGATGTTCACGGCCACCGGCACGCCCAGGCGGGTTGCCAGTTCGCGCTTGAGGTTCTCGATGTCTTCACCCTTCTTGCCGATCACCACGCCCGGACGCGCCGAGTAGATGGTGATGCGGGCGTTCTTGGCAGGACGCTCGATCAGGATGCGCGACACGGCCGCGTTCTTGAGTTTGGCCTTCAGGTACTCGCGCACCTTGATGTCTTCGGCCAGCATGCCGGCGAAGTCACGGTTGCTGGCGTACCAACGGCTTGCCCAGTTGCGGCTGACCGCCAGGCGGAAGCCGGTAGGATGGATTTTCTGTCCCATAGTCTTCCTTGGCCTCAGTTACCAACCGTCACGTACACATGGCACGTGGGTTTGCTGATGCGGTTGCCGCGGCCTTTGGCGCGCGCGGTGAAGCGCTTGAGCGTGGTGCCTTGTTCGACGTAGATGGTCTTGACCTTCAGTTCGTCGATGTCGGCGCCATCGTTGTGTTCGGCGTTGGCGATGGCCGACTCCAGAACCTTCTTGACGATACCCGCAGCTTTTTTCTGCGTGAAGCTCAAGATGTTCAGAGCCTGGTCCACCTTCTTGCCGCGGATCAGGTCAGCGACCAGGCGGCCCTTGTCGACCGACAGACGGACGCCCCGGAGGACTGCACGTGTTTCAGACATGGTCGTTCCTTATTTCTTCTGGACTTTTTTGTCCGCGGGGTGACCCTTGAAGGTGCGCGTCAGGGCGAATTCGCCCAGCTTGTGGCCCACCATCTGGTCGGTGACGTACACCGGTACGTGCTGCTTGCCGTTGTGCACGGCAATGGTCAGACCGATGAAATCGGGCAGAACCATGGAGCGACGCGACCAGGTCTTCACTGGCTTCTTGTCCTTGGTGGCGACGGCTTTTTCAACCTTGGCCAGCAAGTGATGGTCAACAAACGGACCCTTTTTGAGAGAGCGAGTCATTTGCTACCCCTTACTTCTTGCGACGCGACACAATCATTCCTTGTGTGCGCTTGTTGTTGCGGGTGCGATAACCCTTGGTCAGATTGCCCCAAGGATCGACAGCATGACGGCCTTCACCAGTACGGCCTTCACCACCACCGTGCGGGTGGTCGACCGGGTTCATGGCCACGCCACGCACGGTCGGGCGGATGCCCATCCAGCGCTTGACGCCGGCCTTGCCCAGTTGGCGCAGGCTGTGCTCTTCGTTGGCGACTTCGCCAATCGTGGCGCGGCATTCGATGTGAATGCGGCGCACTTCGCCCGAGCGCATGCGCACTTGTGCGTACATGGTCTCGCGGGCCAGCAGCGTGGCCGAGGCACCGGCCGAGCGGGCGATCTGCGCACCGGCACCGGGCTTGAGCTCGATGCAGTGGATGGTCGAACCCACGGGGATGTTGCGGATCGGCAGCGTGTTGCCAGCGCGGATCGGGGCTTCGGAGCCGCTCATGAGCGTGCTGCCGACTTCCAGACCACGGGGGGCAATGATGTAGCGGCGCTCACCGTCGGCGTAGCACACCAGAGCGATGTGGGCCGTACGGTTCGGGTCGTACTCGATGCGCTCGACCTTGGCGGCGATGCCATCCTTGTTGCGCTTGAAGTCCACCACGCGGTAGTGGTGCTTGTGACCACCGCCCTTGTGGCGCGTCGTGATGTGACCGTTGTTGTTGCGGCCGGCCTTCTGGAACTGGGGCTCCAGCAGCGGCGCGTAACCCTCACCCTTGTACAGGTGATCGCGGGACACCTTCACCACGGCACGTTGGCCGGGCGAAGTCGGTTTCATTTTGATGACAGCCATGATTACGCAGCCTCCCCGGAGAGGTTCAGCTCTTGACCGGGCTTGAGCGTCACATAGGCCTTGCGCACGTTGTCGCGGCGGCCCATGGTCTTGCCAAAACGCTTGGTCTTGCCTTTGGTGTTGAGCACCGAGACGCCCTTGACCTCGACCTTGAACATCAATTCCACAGCGGCCTTGATTTCGGTCTTGGTGGCGGTCTGCAGCACCTTGAACGTCACAGCATTGGACTTTTCTGCAACCATGGTGGCCTTTTCGGACACGATGGGAGCAACCAGCACCTGCATCAGACGACCTTCGTCAAACTTGGGGCTATTCATGCGAACATCTCCTTGAGCTTGTCGATCGCGCCCTTGGTGACGATGACCTTCTTGTAATGCACGAGCGACACGGGATCGGCATAACGGGGCTCAACGACGAGCACGTTCACCAGATTGCGCGAAGCCAGGTACAGGTTCTCGTCGACTTCCTCGGCAATCACCATGACGGACTGCAGGTTCATCGCCTTGAACTTGTCGGCGAGCACCTTGGTCTTGGGCGATTCGAGCTTGAGCGAGTCCACCACAGCCAGACGGCCTTCGCGGGCCAGCTGCGAGAAGATCGAAGCCATACCGACGCGGTACATCTTCTTGTTGATCTTCTGCGTGAAGTTTTCGTCGGGCATGTTCGGGAAAATCCGACCACCGCCACGCCACAGCGGCGACGACGTCATACCGGCGCGTGCGCGGCCGGTGCCCTTTTGCTTGAAGGGCTTCTTGGTGGAGTGGCGAACCTGCTCGCGGTCCTTCTGGGCACGGGTGCCCTGGCGGCCGTTGGCGCGGTAAGCGACCACGATCTGGTGCACCAGATCTTCGTTGTATTCACGACCAAACACGGTCTCGGGCGCATCGAACTTGGATGCGGCCTGGCCTTGGTCATTCAGGAGTTCGAGCTGCATCAGTTCGCTCCTTTGGATGCGGTTGCCTTGATGGCGGGACGCACCGTCACGAAGCCACCCTTGGAGCCCGGAACAGCGCCCTTGATCAAGAGCAGTTGGCGTGCTTCGTCAATGCGAATCACGTCGAGGTTTTGCGTGGTCACGGTGTCGACACCCATGTGGCCGGTCATGCGCTTGCCCGGAAACACGCGGCCCGGATCTTGCGCCATACCGATGGAGCCCGGCACGTTGTGCGAACGGCTGTTGCCGTGCGACGCGCGCTGGGAAGCCATGTTGTGGCGCTTGATGGTGCCGGCGTAGCCCTTACCGATCGAGGTGCCTTGCACGTCGACCTTCTGGCCCACCGTGAACAGCGACGCTGCGGGAACCGTGGCGCCAGCAGGGTACTGGGCGGCGGTTTCGGCGGTGACGCGGAATTCCTGGATGATTTCACCGGCTTCGACGCCAGCTTTTGCCAGGTGACCTGCTTGGGGCTTGGTCACGCGCGATGCTTTGCGCGAACCGAACGTGACCTGCAGGGCCACGTAGCCATCGTTCTCTTGGGTTTTGACCTGGGTCACGCGGTTGTTAGACACATCCACCACTGTGACAGGAACGGCGTCCCCATCATCAGTGAACAGACGCATCATGCCCACCTTGCGGCCCAGCAACCCCAGGGAGTTGCTCAGACTCATTTGTTTCTCCAAAACTTCCACCGCCGCGACTTCAATTGGCCACGGCGTTGCACTTGCATGCATGAAAGGCGGTTGATAAAACTCCGCCCGTTTTGCGTGCGCAAAAAGGCGAAGCCACAAAGTATAACGCGAACCGCTTTTTCAAGCAAGTTCGCGTCACTCTCACCCGGTCCGACCGGGAGATCGGCCGGACTGGGCTACTTTTTTACTGCAGCTTGATCTCGACGTCCACGCCGGCCGGCAGGTCGAGCTTCATCAGTGCGTCCACGGTCTTGTCGGTGGGGTCCACGATGTCCATCAGGCGCTGGTGCGTGCGGATTTCCAGCTGGTCGCGGCTGGTCTTGTTGACGTGCGGCGAGCGCAGGATGTCAAAACGCTTCATGCGCGTCGGCAGGGGCACGGGGCCCTTGACGATGGCGCCGGTGCGCTTGGCGGTGTCAACGATCTCGGCAGCGGACTGGTCGATCAGCTTGTAGTCAAACGCCTTGAGGCGGATGCGGATTTTTTGCTTGGACATGGCAAGTTCCTTGTTCTGCTTAAAATTTAAGCAATGATCTTGGCCACGACGCCAGCGCCGACGGTGCGGCCGCCTTCGCGGATGGCAAAGCGCAGGCCCTCTTCCATGGCGATGGGGTTGATCAGCTTGACGGTGATCGACACGTTGTCGCCGGGCATGACCATTTCCTTGCCTTCAGGCAACTCGATCGCGCCGGTCACGTCCGTCGTGCGGAAGTAGAACTGGGGGCGGTAGTTGTTGAAGAAAGGCGTGTGGCGGCCGCCCTCGTCCTTGGAGAGAACGTACACCTCGGCCGTGAAGTGCGTGTGCGGCTTGATCGAGCCGGGCTTGCACAGCACCTGGCCGCGCTCGACGTCTTCGCGCTTGGTGCCGCGCAGCAGCAGGCCCACGTTGTCGCCGGCCTGGCCCTGGTCCAGGAGCTTGCGGAACATTTCCACGCCCGTGCAGGTGGTCTTGACGGTGTCCTTGATGCCGACGATTTCGATTTCTTCGCCGACCTTGATGATGCCGCGCTCGATACGGCCCGTGACCACGGTGCCGCGGCCCGAGATCGAGAACACGTCTTCGACAGGCATCAGGAAGGCGCCGTCCACCGCGCGCTCGGGCGTGGGGATGTAGCTGTCGAGCGCTTCGGCAAGCTTCAGGATGGCTTGCTCGCCCAGCGGGCCCGTGTCGCCTTCGAGGGCCAGCTTGGCCGAGCCGCGGATGATCGGCGTGTCGTCGCCGGGGAAGTCGTACTTGTCGAGCAGCTCGCGCACTTCCATCTCGACGAGTTCGAGCAGTTCCTCGTCGTCGACCATGTCGCACTTGTTGAGGAACACGATGATGTAGGGCACGCCCACCTGGCGCGCCAGCAGGATGTGCTCGCGCGTCTGGGGCATCGGGCCGTCAGCGGCCGAGCACACCAGGATGGCGCCGTCCATTTGCGCCGCGCCCGTGATCATGTTCTTGACATAGTCGGCGTGGCCGGGGCAGTCCACGTGCGCGTAGTGGCGCGCGGCGGTTTCGTACTCGACGTGCGAGGTGTTGATCGTGATGCCGCGGGCCTTTTCTTCGGGCGCGTTGTCGATCTGCGAGTAGTCCTTGGCTTCGCCGCCGAACTTCTTGGACAGCACCGTGGCAATCGCTGCCGTCAGCGTCGTCTTGCCATGGTCGACGTGGCCGATCGTGCCCACGTTGACGTGCGGCTTGGTGCGTTCAAACTTACCTTTTGCCATTTCAATTCTCCAAAGAGCAGCGCCTGTGTCAGGGTTTAACGTCTGCACCCGATTGCTGGTTCGTCCCGCACAGGGCAACAGGACGGCACCGGGTCGCAGATTGCAAGAATCTTGCTATTTTTTTCATAGCTGCTAACGCTTACTGGATAAGCGCTGGCAGCCCATTTCATCTAAACCAACCAGAAAGAGCCTGCCGAAGCAGGCCCCCTCTTTCGCACCCGTTACTTGGCGCGTGCAGCCATGATGGCTTCGGACACGTTGCGCGGGGCTTCGCTGTAGTGCTTGAACTCCATCGAGTACGTGGCGCGGCCTTGCGTGGCCGAGCGCAGCGAGGTCGAGTAGCCGAACATTTCCGACAGCGGCACTTCGGCCTTGATGGCCTTGCCGCCACCGATCATGTCTTCCATGCCCTGCACCATGCCGCGGCGCGACGACAGGTCGCCCATCACGTTGCCGGCGTAGTCTTCGGGCGTTTCGACTTCCACGGCCATCATGGGCTCCAGGATCACGGGGCTGGCCTTCTTGCAGCCTTCCTTGAAGCCGAAGATGGCGGCCATCTTGAACGCCAGTTCGTTCGAGTCCACGTCGTGGTACGAACCGAAGTGCAACGTGACCTTGACGTCGACGACCGGGTAGCCGGCCAGCACGCCTTGGGTGACGGCTTCGTTGATGCCCTTCTCGACCGCGGGGATGTATTCGCGTGGCACCACACCGCCCTTGATGGCGTCGACGAACTCGATGCCCTTGCCCGGCTCGTTGGGCTCGATCTTGAGCACCACGTGGCCGTACTGGCCCTTACCACCGGACTGGCGCACGAACTTGCCTTCGGCCTCTTCGACCGTCTTGCGGATGGTTTCGCGGTAGGCCACCTGCGGCTTGCCGACGTTGGCTTCGACGCCGAACTCGCGCTTCATGCGGTCGACAATGATTTCCAGGTGCAACTCGCCCATGCCGGCGATGATGGTCTGGCCCGACTCTTCGTCGGTCTTGACGCGGAACGACGGATCTTCCGCGGCCAGGCGCTGCAGCGCGATGCCCATCTTTTCCTGGTCGGCCTTGGTCTTCGGTTCCACGGCCTGCGCGATCACGGGCTCGGGGAACACCATGCGCTCCAGGATGATGGGGGCGCTGACGTCGCACAGGGTTTCACCCGTGGTGACGTCTTTCAGGCCCACGCAGGCAGCGATGTCGCCGGCGCGGATCTCGTCCACTTCCTGGCGCTCATTGGCGTGCATCTGCACGATGCGGCCAATGCGCTCTTTCTTGCCCTTGACCGAGTTCAGCACGGTGTCGCCCTTCTTGAGCACGCCCGAGTAGACGCGCACGAAGGTGAGTTGGCCGACGAACGGGTCGGTCATCAGCTTGAAGGCCAGCGCCGAGAACTTCTCGTTGTCGTCGGCCTTGCGGGTGATGTGGTTCTCGTCCTCATCGGTACCGGCCATGTCCGGGATGTCCACGGGCGATGGCAGGAAGTCGAGCACGGCATCGAGCATGCGCTGCACGCCCTTGTTCTTGAAGGCGGTGCCGCACAGCATGGGCTGGATTTCGGTGGCGATGGTGCGCTGGCGCAGCCCGGCCATGATTTCCTCTTCGGAGAGCGAGCCCTCTTCGAGGTACTTGTTCATCAGCTCTTCGTTGGCTTCGGCGGCCGCTTCGAGCATCTTCTCGCGCCACTCGTTGCACACGCCCACCAGATCGGCGGGGATGTCGCGGTACTCGAACTTCATGCCCTGCGATGCGTCATCCCAGTAGATGGCCTTCATCTTGATCAGGTCGACCACGCCTTCGAACTTGTCTTCGGCACCGATCGGCACCACGATCGGCACGGGGTTGGCCTTCAGGCGCAGCTTCATGCCTTCGACGACCTTGAAGAAGTTGGCGCCGGTGCGGTCCATCTTGTTCACGAAAGCCAGGCGCGGCACCTTGTGCTTGTTGGCCTGGCGCCAGACGGTTTCCGACTGCGGCTGCACGCCACCCACGGCGCAGTACACCATGACGGCGCCGTCGAGCACGCGCATGGAGCGCTCGACTTCAATCGTGAAGTCCACGTGGCCGGGGGTGTCGATGATGTTGATGCGGTGCTCGGGGCGGGACAGGTCCATGCCCTTCCAGAAGCAGGTCACGGCGGACGAGGTGATCGTGATGCCGCGCTCTTGCTCTTGCTCCATCCAGTCGGTGGTGGCTGCGCCGTCGTGCACTTCGCCGAGCTTGTGGGTCACGCCCGTGTAGAAAAGAATGCGCTCGGACGTGGTGGTCTTGCCTGCGTCGATGTGCGCCGAGATACCGATATTGCGGTAGCGCTCGAGGGGGGTATTGCGAGCCATGGTGGATCCTTGATTGATCGTCTGGGGTGGGTCGGGGCTGCGACAGGCAGCGCGTGCGCCCAGCCTCTGTATATGAGAGCCTTCTGAATCAACACAAGGCCGCAGGCAGGGGTGCCGGCGGCCTGTGCGGATTCGGGGCAGTCTTCCGGTTTAGAAGCGGAAGTGGCTGAATGCCTTGTTGGCTTCGGCCATGCGGTGCACTTCGTCACGCTTCTTCATGGCACCGCCGCGGCCTTCGGTCGCTTCGAGCAGTTCGTTGGCCAGACGCTGGGCCATCGACTTCTCGCCGCGCTTGCGGGCAGCTTCCTTGATCCAGCGCATCGACAGCGCCAGGCGGCGCACGGGACGCACTTCAACGGGCACCTGGTAGTTGGCACCGCCGACGCGGCGCGACTTGACTTCGACCATGGGCTTGACGTTGTTGATCGCAACCACGAAAGCTTCCAGCGGGTCCTTGTCAGGGTGCTTCTTCTCGATCAGCTCGAGGGCACCATAAATGATGCGCTCGGCCACTGCTTTTTTGCCGCCTTCCATGATCACGTTCATGAATTTGGACAGCTCGACGTTGCCGAATTTAGGGTCCGGCAGAATTTCACGTTTGGGGACTTCGCGACGACGTGGCATTTTTCACCTCTAATTTGCTTCAGTTGGCGTCTTTTCAGACACCGCGAGAGCCAAGAATCCGGGCTCCCACTTACTCGACCCACACGAAACATTCGCGCTCGGGGTCACTACGCTTGATGTCGCCAGCCAGGCGCACCAAACACCGATTTTTTTGGCAAGGCCAGGGCTTATTTCGCCTTGGGCTTCTTGGCGCCGTACTTGGAGCGCGACTGCTTGCGGTCTTTCACGCCTTGCAGGTCGAGCGAACCGCGCACGATGTGGTAACGCACACCGGGCAAGTCCTTGACACGACCGCCGCGAACCAGCACCACGCTGTGTTCCTGCAGGTTGTGGCCTTCGCCGCCGATGTAGGAAATGACCTCAAAACCGTTGGTCAGGCGCACCTTGGCAACCTTGCGCAGAGCGGAGTTGGGCTTCTTGGGCGTCGTGGTGTACACACGGGTGCACACACCGCGGCGCTGCGGCGAGTTTTCCATCGCCGGGCTCTTGGACTTGGTCTTTTCGACCTCACGCCCGTGACGCACGAGCTGGTTAATGGTTGGCATGAATACTATCGTCCCTAAACGTAAAAAACGAAAACGTGAATCCCTTCGGAATTTCCGAAAAGCCCTCGACTCTACCAGCGCAAGCCCCTGGTGGCAAGCAGCAATTGCGGCCGCAGCAGCCCGGGCTCCGTGGCTCGCGGCCACGGCTTCAGGCAAAAACGGCATCCAGCCCTTGCCAGTCAAGCGCTGGCAGCTATGCTTTCAATAGTGCTCACTTGATCCACAGGCGCATGGCGTCCCAGGCGCGGCCGAGCACACCGGCCTGCTCGACGCCTTCGAGCGCGACCAGCGGCACCTCGCGCAGCGACTGCTCGCCCAGCACGACCTTGAGCGCGCCAATCGCCTGGCCCTTGCCGAACGGTGCGATCAATGGGTCCTGGTGCGAGACGTGCGTCGTGATCTTGCCGGCGCTGCCCGACGGCACGGCCACGACGATGGCCTCGTCGCGGCCCATCTTGACCGTGCTGTCCTTGCCCTTCCAGACCGCGGGCGTGGCCACGCTCTGGCCGGCATCGAACAGCTTGACGGCGTCGAACGCGGTGTAGCCCCAGTTCAGCAGCTTCTGGCTTTCGTTGGCGCGGGCGTTCTCGCTGCTGGCGCCGAGCACGATCGAGAGCAGGCGGCGCGTGCCGACGTTGGGGAATTCGCGCTTGGCCGTGGACACCAGGCAGTAGCCGGCGGCGGCGGTGTGGCCGGTTTTCAGGCCGTCCACGGTGGGGTCGCGGAACAGCAGCGCATTGCGGTTGTTGCCGTTGGAGGCGGGCGTGCCCGGGTAGCTGTACTGCTTGGTCGCGTAGTAGTGCATGTACTGCGGGAAATCGCGCATCAGCCGCGTCGCCAGGATGCTCAGGTCGCGCGCCGTGGTCAGGTGGCCGGGCTCGGTCAGGCCCTCGGGGTTCTTGTAGCTCGTGCCGGTCATGCCCAGCGCCTTGGCCTGGTCGTTCATGAGCTTGACGAACTGCTCGGCGGTGCCGCCCACGCCCTCGGCCAGCGCCATGGTGGCGTCGTTGCCGGACTGCACGATCATGCCCTTGATGAGGTCCTCCACCGGCACCTGCATCTTCGGGTCGATGAACATGCGCGAGCCCGGCATCTTCCAGGCGCGCACGCTCACGGGCAGCTTTTGCTGCAGGTCGATCTTCTTGGCGCGCAGTGCGTCGAACACCAGGTAGCCGGTCATCAGCTTGGTCAGCGAAGCCTGCTCCACGGGCGCGTCGATGTCCTTGGCGGCCAGGATCTGGTTGGCGGTCACGTCGACCAGCATGTAGGTGCGGGCGGCGATTTCCGGCGGCTGGGGCGCCTGGGCCTGGGCCACGAGGGCGGCCGAAGAGACGCCGATCACCAGGGCGAGGGAGCGGAATAAGGACAGGATGCGTTTCATGGAGGGCAGTGAGAGCGGTCGGAAATAGAGAGATAAACCGCGCCCCTGGCGCTGCGCGGCGCAGCGGCGGGGCGCGGGCGGAGCAGCGCGTCAGGCGCGCGATTGCAGGTGGTGCACCACCAGGTTTTTCAGCAGCGGCAATTGTCCGTGAAAGAAATGACCACCCCCCGGCACGACTGTGACAGGAAGTGTCTGCGGGCGCGCCCAGTCCATTACGGCGGCCAGCGGCACGGTGTCGTCGTGCTCGCCGTGCACCACCAGGGTGCGGCCATGCGCCTCGGGCGGCAGCGGTGCGACGCCAAAGCGGCTCGCGGCCGTGCCGACCAGCACCACCTGCTCGACGCTGCGCGCGCCCCACAGCGCGGCCAGCGCGTGGCTCGTGACGAAGGCGCCGAACGAGAAGCCGGCCAGCGCGATCGGCCCCTCGGGGGCCACCTGCTCGACGACCGAGAGGAAGTCCTGCGCCTCGCCCTGCCCCGCATCGTGCACGCCGGCGCTGGCACCGACGCCGCGGAAGTTGAAGCGCACCGCCGTCCAGCCGCACTGCACGAAGGCGCGCGCCAGCGTCTGCACCACCTTGTTGTCCAGGGTGCCGCCAAACAGCGGGTGCGGATGGGCGATGACGGCCACGCCGCGCGGCGCAGCGCCCGCGCCCATCTGGGCCAGGTCGCGCACGGCCTCGATCGCGCCGGCGGCGCCCGCCAGGCTCAGGCGTTCAGTCTGTGCATTCACGTTTGCTATCCGTTCAATAGCTGCCGGCGCTTGCTGGGAAAGCGCCGGCGCCTCAAAAAGCCGAAAGACCGTGTGGAGTGCCGATCAGCGCCCAAGTTCCGCCGGCGTGCGCAGGCGCTCGACCACGACGCCGTTCTTCAGGTGCGACTCGACGATCTCGTCGATGTCGCTCGCGTCCACATAGCTGTACCAGGTGCCCTCGGGGTAGACCACGGCCACGGGGCCGGCCGCGCAGCGGTCCAGGCAGCCGGCCTTGTTCACGCGCACCTGGCCGGGACCGGCGAGGCCGGCCTGCTTGACCAGCTTTTTGCAGCGCTCGAACGCCGCCTGCGCGCCGTGCTGCGCGCAGCAGTTTTCGCCGTTGGCGCGCTCGTTGAGGCAAAAGAAGATGTGGCGCGCAAAGTAGCTGGGCGCCGCAGCGGGGGTGTCGGTCATGCGCCCATTTTAGGAAGCCTGTTCGCGGCGCGAGGCGCGCAGCAGCAGATACACGAGCGTGGCATAAGGCCAGAGCCAGCCCAGCCACTGGCCGATGCCGAAGAAGCGGATGAAGCGCCCCTGCTCCCAGGCCTGCAGCGTCTGCGCGAAATAGGCGCTGGTCGGCGCATCGTTGAGCAGGTTCAGGTGCACCGCCAGCACCAGCAGCAGCAGCACGGCGCAGGCGCGCCGCGGCAGCGCCAGCAGCATCGCCGCCAGCACCAGGCCGACCCAGATGCCGGCGCGCACCGGCACGCCCAGCCACACCCAGGCGTGCGCCGGGCCGTAGCTGAGCGCGGCCGACAGCGCCGTCGCCGCCACGCCGACGCCCACCGCGGCCAGCGCAAACACCGCGCGCCGCCCGACATGGCGGATGACCGCATAGCCGAGCAGGCAGGGCACGAGCAGGCCCAGCGCCACACACAGCAGCTCGGCGGCCGGCGACAGCGGCTGCAGCGCCTCCTCGCGCACCGGCAGCCAGGTCAGGAAGGGCGTGTCCTCGAGCAGCTCGTCGAGCGCCAGCTCCAGGCGCTCGAGCACCTGGCCCAGGCCAAACGGCTGGGCCGCCGGAAACAGCAGCGCCCAGGGCCACAGCGCCAGCAGCACGAGCGCGCCGCGTGCATCGGCGACAAACCAGCGCGTGCGAAACCGGCTCCAGTGGTCGATCGCGCCGAGCCGCTCGAGCAGCGCTGCCAGCAGCGCGCCGCACAGCGCGCCGACGGCATTGAGCACCAGGTCGAGGTTGGACGGCACGCGCTTGGGCAGGTAGATCTGCAGGAACTCCATGCTCGCCGACAGCAGCAGGCCCGCCAGCGCCGCCAGCAGCACGGCGCTCCTGGGCCAGCCGGTGCGCAGCAGCGCCAGCGCGAGCAAAAAGCCCAGCGGCGCATAGCCCAGCACGTTGATGGCGACGTCGAACCCGGTCCAGTACGGCGGCGGGATCGGCGCCCACAAAAACACCTCGGGCGAGATCCCCTGGGCGCGCCAGCCATAGAACGGGAACAGGCTGGCAAAGACGATCAGCGCCGCATACACCAGCGCCAGCGGCCAGGCCGAGGTCTTGTGCAGGGGTTCGTCCGGTGGCGGCACGGCGGGTGGGCGGGCGGCCCCGGCACTCAAAATGGCTTGACCACCACCAGCACCACCGCCAGCGTCAGCAGCAGCACCGGCACTTCGTTGAACCAGCGGAACCACACATGGCTGCGCGCGCTGGTGCCGGCCGCGAGCTTGCGCAGCAGCACGCCGCACGCATGGTGGTAGCCCAGCACCAGCAGCACCACGGCCAGCTTGGCATGCAGCCAGCCGTTGCCCGGTCCGCGCCCGATGCCGTAGCCCAGCCACAGCCACAGCCCGAGCGCCACGGCGGGCACGGCCAGCAAGGTGGTAAAGCGCATCAGCTTGCGCGCCATCAGCAGCAGCCGCTCGCGCTCGGCCTGCGACTGCGGCGGCACCATCGCCAGGTTGACGAAGATGCGCGGCAAATAGAACAGGCCGGCAAACCAGCTGGCCACGAAGACGA
>CAVPEF010000002.1:0-513961 GCA_963703375.1 uncultured beta proteobacterium
GGCGGTTTTTCTTTGCCTCAAGCTGTTCCAACTATGGGTAGTCCACCGTAATTTCCATGGGCTTTATTCCCGATGCGAAGTTATGTCTTGGTTCGTGGTCATCGTGGACGAACTGGCCTTGCACCGATCGCGTTCCGGCGCCTAAAAATTAGCGATCACGCCGTTGTTCAACATGTCGGCGACGACGCTGCACACTGCATTTGTTGCTTTGGCCTGCCCGGAGGGGCTCGAACCCCCGACCTATAGCTTAGAAGGCTATTGCTCTATCCAGTTGAGCTACGGGCAGATGCATAAACATTGCGTTTGATGCCATGGATTTGGCGCCTGTTGCGAAGCGCTCTGCATCTTTGCCAAATCCCAAGCCAGCGATCATACCTGCGCCGTCCATGGATTTTTACGATTGCAGTGGCCATTCATGTCGTAGATTGGCCAGCCGCTTGTTCAATGTGTATTCGCACAGCGCTGCTGAACAGGCCCAGCACCTGGGGAAACGTGTGATCCCACCATTCCGACCGGGCGCAGGCATCGGAAAACCCGCAGCGGCGGTGGCGTGCACCCTTGGCGTCAATCGGTTTCTTCAAACACCAGAGAAGGTGTGGCCATGACGCGCGCGCTGTGTTCCAGGCGCTCGATCACATGGTTGGCGAAGTAGCTGTTCTGTGTGTCCGGCTCCAGCGCTGCCACGGCCAGGTAGGCCATGGCCTGGTTGAGCGGCACGTAATAGCTGCCTGCAGGCACGTCGATCGCACTGCGCACCAGGGCAACCTGCGTGCGCACGATGTCGGCGGGCTCGGCCATGGGGCCGCGCACGTCTTCGCGGACACCCCGTGCGCTGCCGGTTTCGCGGTAGGTGTCGGCCAGCAGTCCCCCTGGTTCGGCCACGCGCAGCACCTGCACCCCCAACAGCCGCAGGCGTTCGATCGCGGCGTCGGCGTCGGCGGACAGCCAGTAGCCGCAGGGGCGGGCGCGCGACTTGAGGTTGCGCAAGGCCAGCGACGAATTCCAGTCCACGCGCACCACGCGGTCGGCGCCGGTGTCCGGGTCCAGCATGGTGATGTCGCGTTGCTCACGGGTGGGTCCGGCCTCCACCGCGATCTGATCGCGGCAGGCTTGTGCGCTGGTGTCGCGCACGACGAACGAACGCACCTGCTCCAGGTTGGCCGCCCGCTCTGCCGTGCTGCGCAGCGCACTGGTGATGGCCGTGATCTGGGTGTGCACGCGGCGCTGGATGTGTGCACGCCCAATGCCCACGCCCCGTGACGCCACCAGCAGGCTGACCGCGTTCTTCAGGCCATTGACATTGCGCGCCGTGTCGGGCTGGGTGCCGCCCATGGACAGGGTGAGATCGTCGGGGCGTGTGGAGGTGGTGTAGTACCACTCGGTGCTGAGGTTTTGCGCCTTGAGCGCATTCACCATGGGAGCGTGGTACCACTCCTTCGAGGCTTTGACCAGGAACTCGGGCAGGTTGGCCGTGCCGGCGTATTGCAGCAGGGCGTCGTAGCGTTGCAGCGCGTGGAACTTCTGCAGGTACGGCCCGGCCACGGTGGACTCGTGCGCATCGATGACCAGAATCGGACGGTAGTCGCGCACCAGCGCCGCCAGCGCGCGGGCCTCGGGGGTATTGAGCAGCAGGTGATCGCGGTCCAGGTCCATGCCGTTGGCGGTGGCGCGCGTGCCGGCCTCGGCCCCGTCGGGGTTGGCGCGTGGTACGACGATGACGTTGATGCGCTCCAGCAGTGGTTCCAGCAGGCCCTGCGCCAGCTCCTTGGCCACCACCAGCAACGCTTCGCTTCCCGCGGGCTCGTCGCCGTGCTGCTGGCCCATCAGCAGCACGGTGGGGCGCTGGTTGGCGGCCAACTGGTCGGGGCTGGTGCCGCCAGCGTGCGTCAACACCACCGCGTGGATGGGGTTGCCGCGCTGCGAGGGGCCGAGCGCCAGCAGCGCGGTGCGCGTTCCGGTGGAGGCGGCGCCCGAGGCGATGCGTGCCAGCCACTGTCCAATTTCTGCATTGGTGGTGAAGGCGCGCCGCTCGGGTGCGAGCCCCGGGGTGTCGTAGCGTGTGGCGGGGTCGGGGAAGCGCGCGGCGACGGCGGGGCCATAGGGCGCGCTGTCTTGCGCGGCAGTGTCATCAGACGCCTGCGGCAGCGTGGTGACGACCGGCGCCGTGACGACGCCCGGGCGCGGCTGCTCTGCGGCGGGGGCCGTGGCGGCGGGGCTGCGCGGAGCCTGCACCACGGTGGCGGGCGTCGCGGGCCAGGGAGGCAGCGGCGTGGTGCCGCAGGCGGCGAGCAGGGCGGCTGCCAGCGCCGCTGGCACCGGCCAGCGGCGGCGGTGCAGGGCCCGGAGCGAGACGGGAGCTGGGGCACGCAATGATGCGCCGAGGGGCGAGAGCAGGGTCATAACGGTCAGCCTATGGGAGCCGAGGGCTGCCACCGGGGTGGCAGGTATTGGGCCGATATTACCCGGCTGTTGCAACTGCGCGCGGCAGGCACCTGCGCTGGCGCGCGGCGGCGGTGGAAACGGCCACAGCGTCCCTGTGCGCCGCTCTATATTCAAAATGCGGATTAATTAACAAAAATATATTCTTTTGAGTTTTAAGCCGCGCTGCCCACAATCTCCGTATCTCTGGCTTCACTGGACGGCTTCTTCCCATGACATCCCTGAACATCAAGACTCTCCTGGCCACGGTGGCCTTGGCTGCCAGTGCCGTGGCGTCGGCGCAGACCACGACGCTGCTCAATGTGTCGTACGACGTGGCGCGCGAGTTCTACAAGGATTACAACGCCGCTTTCGTCGCCCACTACAAGAAGACCACCGGCAAGGACATCAAGATCGACCAGGCGCACGGCGGCTCCAGCGCCCAGGCGCGCGCCGTGAACGACGGGCTGGCCGCCGACGTGGTGACCTTCAACACCACCACCGACGTGCGAGTTCCTGGCCGATAACGGCGTGGTCGCCAAGGACTGGGCCAAGAAGTTCCCCAACGACGCTTCGCCCACCACCTCGACCATGCTGTTCCTGGTGCGCAACGGCAACCCGAAGAACATCAAGGACTGGGACGACCTGGTCAAGCCCGGCGTGCAGGTCATCGTCGTCAACCCCAAGACCGGCGGCAATGGCCGCTATGCCTATCTGGCTGCCTGGGGCTGCGGTGCGCGAGAAGGGCGGCACGGACGCGCAGGCGGCCGAGTTCGTCGGCAAGCTCTACAAGAACGTGCCGGTGCTGGCCAAGGGCGGGCGCGATGCCACCAGCCACCTTCCTGCAGCGCAACATCGGCGATGTGCTGATCACGTTCGAGTCCGAAGTGGTCTCGATCGACCGCGAATTCGGCGCCGGCAAGGTGGACGCGGTGTACCCGTCGGTCAGCGTCATGGCCGAGAACCCCGTGGCCGTGGTCGAGCGCACCGTCGCCAAGAAGGGCACGGCCGTGCAGGCCAAGGCCTACCTCGACTACCTGTATTCGGACGAAGGCCAGGAAATCGCCGCCAAGCATGCCATCCGGCCGCGCTCGGAAGCGGTGCTGAAGAAGCATGCCGACCTGTTCAAGCCGATCAAGCAGTTCACCGTGGCCAAGTACTTCGGCTCGCTCAGCGAAGCGCAGAAGGTGCACTTCAACGACGGCGGCCAGTTCGACAAGCTCTACACCCCCGGTGCCAAGTAAAGCATGAGCGCAGCCACCACCGCAGCCCTGCAAGGCGCCGCTGGTGCGCCGTCGGGCAAGCGCCGGCGCGCGCCCAAGCGGGTGCTGCCCGGCTTTGGCCTGACGTTGGGCTACACGCTGTTCTACCTGAGCATCATCGTGCTGATCCCGCTGTCGGCGCTGGTGTTCAAGACCTTCACGCTCACCTGGCCGCAGTTCTGGGAGGCCGTCAGCGCGCCGCGCGTGCTCGCCTCGTACCGCCTGACCTTCGGTGCCTCGCTGATCGCGGCGCTGGTCAACCTGGTGTTCGGCTTGCTGATTGCCTGGGTGCTGGTGCGCTACAGCTTTCCGGGCAAGAGAATCGTCGATGCGCTGGTCGACCTGCCGTTTGCCCTGCCCACGGCCGTGGCCGGCATTTCGCTGACGGCGCTGCTGGCCGGCAATGGCTGGGTCGGCCAGTACCTGGAGCCGCTGGGCATCCAGCTGGCTTTCAAGCCCGCAGGCATCGTGATCGCGCTGATCTTCATCGGCCTGCCTTTCGTCGTGCGCACCGTGCAGCCTGTGCTGCAGGACACCGAGAAGGAGCTTGAAGAGGCGGCCAGCTCGCTGGGCGCCAACCGCTGGCAGATCTTTACCAAGGTCATTCTGCCGACCATCACGCCGGCGCTGATGACCGGCTTTGCGATGGCGTTCGCGCGCGCCGTGGGCGAATACGGCTCGGTCATCTTCATCGCCGGCAACATGCCCATGGTTTCTGAAATCACGCCCCTGATCATCATCGGCAAGCTCGAGCAGTACGACTACGCGGGTGCCACGGCGGTGGCGCGTGGTGATGCTGGTGATCTCGTTCGTGCTGCTGCTCGTCATCAACGCGCTGCAGGCCTGGCAGCGGCGCCACGCGGGAGCGCCGGCATGAGCGCGGGCGCTACTGCGCGCGCGCGGCGTGGGCGCATCAGCACCACCGAAGCGCCCTGGGTGCGCAACACGCTGATCGGCATCGCGCTGGCGTTCGTGCTGCTGTTCCTGGTGCTGCCGCTGGCGGCGGTGTTCACCGAGGCCTTGCGCAAGGGCTGGGGCGCTTACGTCAGTGCCTTGCAGGAGCCCGATGCCTGGGCGGCCATCCGCCTGACCCTCATCACCGCCGCGATTGCCGTGCCGCTGAACCTGGTGTTTGGCGTGGCCGCGGCCTGGTGCATCGCCAAGTACGAGTTCAAGGGCAAGGCCTTCCTGACCACGCTGGTCGACCTGCCGTTCTCGGTTTCGCCCGTGGTGGCGGGCCTGGTCTATGTGCTGCTTTTCGGCGCGCAACGGCTGGTTCGGGCCGTGGCTGGCGGCGCACGACATCAAGATCATCTTCGCCGTGCCGGGCATCGTGCTGGCCACGGTGTTCGTGACCTTTCCGTTCATCGCGCGCGAGCTGATTCCGCTGATGCAGGCGCAGGGCAACGACGAGGAGCAGGCCGCCATCGGTGCTGGGTGCGAGCGGCTGGCAGACCTTCTGGTACGTGACCCTGCCCAACATCAAGTGGGGCCTGCTGTACGGCGTGATCCTGTGCAATGCGCGCGCCATGGGCGAGTTCGGCGCGGTGTCGGTGGTCTCGGGCCACATCCGCGGGCAGACCAACACCATGCCGCTGCACGTCGAAATCCTCTACAACGAATACCAGTCGGTGGCGGCGTTTGCGGTCGCCTCGCTGCTGGCCCTGCTGGCGCTGGTCACCCTGGTCATCAAGTCGGTCGCCGAGTGGCGCGCACGAGCAAGAGCGCAAGGCACTGGCCGAACTGCCGCCCGAGCGGCCCGGCGCCGCGCTGGCCCTGCCGCGCGCGGCGGCGCCGCCTGAAAGACACCCATGAGCATCGAAATCCGCAACGTCAGCAAACAATTCGGCAACTTCCACGCGCTGCGCGACGTGAGCCTGGACATCGCCTCGGGCGAGCTGCTCGCGCTGCTGGGCCCTTCGGGCTCCGGCAAGACCACGCTGCTGCGCATCATTGCCGGGCTGGAGACGCCCGACACGGGCAGCATCCATTTCTCCGGCGACGACACCACCGACGTGCACGTGCGCGAGCGCAACGTCGGCTTCGTGTTCCAGCACTACGCGCTGTTCCGCCACATGACGGTGTTCGAGAACGTGGCCTTCGGCCTGCGCGTGAAGCCGCGCAGCGAGCGCCCGAGCGAGGCGCAGATCAAGAAAAAGGTGCACGACCTGCTCGAGCCTGGTGCAGCTGGACTGGCTGGCCGACCGCCACCCCGCGCAGCTCTCGGGCGGACAGCGCCAGCGCATCGCCCTGGCGCGCGCGCTGGCCGTGGAGCCGCAAGGTGCTGCTGCTCGACGAACCGTTTGGCGCGCTCGACGCCAAGGTGCGCAAGGAGCTGCGCCGCTGGCTGCGCCGCCTGCACGACGAACTGCACGTGACCAGCATCTTCGTCACGCACGACCAGGAGGAAGCGCTCGAAGTGGCCGACCGCGTGGTGCTGATGAACAGCGGCGCGATCGAGCAGGTCGGCTCGCCGCAGCAGGTCTGGGACCACCCGGCCAGCCCGTTCGTCTACGGCTTTCTGGGCGACGTGAACCTGTTCCATGGCCGCGCCCACGAGGGGGCGCTGCACGTGCATGGCATGCAGATCGACGTGCCCGAGCACAGCGATGCTCAGGATGCGCCGGCCTCGGCCTACGTGCGCCCGCACGACCTCGACGTGGCGCGCCATGTGCCCGGCAGCACCTCGCCCGCAAACAGCATGGTCGCGCGCCTGGAGCGCGCCATCGCCGTGGGCCCGACGGCCCGGCTGGAACTGGTGCCGCTCGACGACGCGGGCGTGGAACTAAAGGCCGCGGCTTCCCCCCAATCAGCGGACAATGCGGCCGCTGCCCCGTTGGTGGAAGCGCACATCTCGGCGCAGCAGTTTCGGGACATGGGCCTCAAGGAGGGCGACACCGTGGTGGTGACGCCCCGGCGCACCCGGGTGTTTTTGGACCAGGCCGCCGGCATCTGACGCATCCTTCGTCGGGGCCTGGGCGGCGATGAAGGAAAAAGATGGTATTGAACTGGTGGAATACGGCCCCGCGCCGCGTGCTGGCCCTGGTCAGCGCGGTGTGCGTGGCCATGCTGGCGTTTGGCCTGTACCTGCAGCACAGCGTGGGCCTGGAGCCTTGCCCGATGTGTATCGTGCAGCGGTATGCTCTCATTTTGGTAGCTATCTTCGCAGGACTGGCAAGCGTTAGAGGCCAAAAAGGCTGGTGGATGCCGTGGGCCGTGCTGGCGCTGCTGGCCTGCGGCTTTGGCGCCTTCACGGCGGCCCGCCAGAGCTGGCTGCAGTGGTTTCCGCCCGAGGTCGCGATGTGCGGGCGCGACTTCTACGGAATGATCGAGAACTACCCCATCAGCCGCGCCATCCCGATGATCTTCAGGGGCTCGGGCGACTGCGCCGCGATCGACTGGACCTTCCTCGGCGGCTCCATCGCCAATTGGTCGTTTGTCTGCTTCGTGGTGCTCGGCGCGGCCCTGGCCGGGCTGCTCGTGCGCGGGCTGCGCACCGCGCGGTGAGGCGCCACCGCAGCGCGTGGCGCGGCGGCGCTGCCTGTCAGGCCGCGCCGCCGGGCGCAAAGCGCACGCCCGGCGTGCCGTCCTTCCAGGCTCCGTATTTCTCCATGGTCTGAGAGAACAGGGGCGATGCGATCCAGCGCTCCAGCCAGCGCTGCAGGTGCGGCCAGGCTTGCGCAGACCACCAGCGCGGCGTCGATGCCCGCGAACTGGCGCACGAACGGGAAGATGGCCGCATCGGCCAGCGCCGTGTGGCGGCCGAACAGATGGCCCGTGCCCGCCAGCTGCGCGTCGAGCGCCGCGAGCCAGGCGCAGGCCTGCGCGCGCGCCGCGGCCACATCCGCGCCAGGGTAACGCTGCGGGTATTTGCAGCGGTCCAGCGCCTGCTTGAACGGACCGTCGCAGTCTGCGATCTGCGCGAGCATGGCTTCGAGCGTTCCAACGCCCGGGTTCAGCCAGTGCAGCGGATCGTGGCGCTGCAGCGCCCAGCGCATGATCTCCAGGCTCTGCTCGAGCACCTGGCCGCCGGGCAGCACGAGCACCGGCACCGTGCTCTTGGGCGAGGCCTGCAGCAGGCCGTGCGGCTTGTCGCGCAGCACCACCTCGCGCAGCTCACACGCCTGGCCCGACACGGCCAGGGCCAGCCGCGCGCGCATCGCATACGGACAGCGGCGGAACGAATACAGGACGGGCAGGGCGCTCATGGCGCCTTCGGCGCGCCAGTGGGGTCAGGACGGCGCGGGTGCCCGGGTGCCGGAAGGCGCGCGCCCACATGGGCCTGGCCGCGCTGGTTGGCCAGCTGCACCTGGCGTTCGCGCTCGGCCAGGGCACGCTCCTGCTGCGGCGTGCGCGTGCCGTGGCAATACGGGCAGCTCACGCCGGGCACCGTGTGGGGCGAGGCCAGCTCGGCCGCGCCCAGCGGCATGCGGCAGGCACGGCACAGCTGGTGGTGGCCCGGCGCGAGACCATGGCCCACCGACACGCGCTCATCGAACACGAAACAGTCGCCATGCCAACGGCTGTCGGCCTCGGGCACGGTTTCGAGGTATTTCAGGATGCCGCCTTCGAGGTGGTAGACCTCGCCAAAGCCCTGCGACTTCAGGTAGGCCGTCGACTTCTCGCAGCGGATGCCGCCGGTGCAGAACATGGCCACGCGCGGGTTGCCGGCGAGCGCGCCGCCGGGCTGCGACTGCGCCGCCACCCAGGCCGGAAACTCGGCAAAGCTGCGCGTGTGCGGGTTCAGGGCGCGCGCAAAGCTGCCGATGCCTACCTCGTAGTCGTTGCGCGTGTCCACCACGACCACCTCGGGGTCGTCGATCAGCGCATTCCAGTCCTCGGGCTTGACATAGGTGCCGGCATGGCGCGCCGGGTTCAGGCCGGGCACGCCGAGCGTGACGATCTCGCGCTTGAGGCGCACGCGCATGCGGTAGAACGGCTGGCGCTCGCCCCAGGCTTCCTTGTGCGGCAGGCCCGCCAGGCGCGGGTCGCTGCGCAGCCAGTCCAGCACCGCGCGCACGCCGTCCGGCGGGCCCGCAATGGTGCCGTTGATGCCCTCGGGCGCGAGCAGCAGCAGGCCGCGCACGCTGTGCGCGTCGCAGCAGGCCTGCAGGGGCGCCTGTAGCTGCGCGCAGTCGGGCAGGTCGACGAATTGGTAGAGAGCGGCGGTGAGGAAAGCTGGCATGGAAGCGGTCGATGATAGCGCCGGCCTACGCTGCAGATGCACCTGCAGGGGCTGGCGGATCCGGGGCGACAAGTCCGCAGCGGACCCTCCGCTTTACTGTTGCGCGCTCCGGGCAACGGTGCTCCCATGTGTTTTCTTTCGGAGTTCACCTGTCCTGTGGCGGTTGGGACGATGACCAGGTCTGGTCCTGCAGGAAGAACTTGGCCACCATTTCCCTGGTGATTTGCACCGCGCGCTTGAGGCTCATGTCGATGTGCTCGGTGAGCGCCTCCAGCGCGGGCTGCAGTTGGCGCTTGCCCAGCAGAACAAGGAGCTGGGCGTGGGCGTCGAAGGCCCTGCTGTTCCAGTCGGACTGCTCCAGGTCGATGTGGCGGGCCACGTGGATGCGCCGTGTCACCTGCTCCAGGAACTGGCTCAGCTCGCGGTTGTGCGACAGCGCGGCCAGCCGGCGGTGGAACTCCTCGTCTGCCAGCAGCAGGTCACCGATGGACATCGCCGCAGCATTGGCCATGACGCTGTTCCAGTAGTCGCGCAAGCCTTCGATTTCCGCATCGCTCGCATGTTCGACCGCCAAATACACGGCGCGCCGTTCCAGCGCAATGCGCACCTGGTAAAGGTTGAACAACTCCTCGACGCTGATGGACTTGCGGAAGAAGCCCTTGTTCATGACGAAGTCGAGAAAGCCCTCGGCCACGAGGCGGTTCAGGGCTTCGCGCAGCGGCGGCCGGCTGATGCCGAATTCGCGTCCCAGGGCCTGTTCGTTGATCCGCGCACCGGGGCGGAAGTCATAACGCATGGCGCGCTCGCGCAATTCGAAATACAACCGCTCCACACTGCTTTCATCCCGGGTCTGTGGCACATGCGCTGGTTTTTTGGTGCTTTTGGTGGCCATCGGTGCAGTCGGTAGTGAGGAAGAGTCTGGCAGGTTCGCCATCGCCCGGAAAGCCTGGCGGGCGAGGCAGGGTGGGCAGAAAGCAGCGTGGGTGCGAGAGCTTTGAGTGCGGTTATCTGTCGCGGATTTTAGGTGTGGGTACCTTTGCTTCATACGCCCAAACCACGGCTGCACAACATTACCACAGTGTCTGTTCAATGTTGTTGACGCATGTCGTCATAACTGTCTACACTTTGCGAAAGATTGCATTTTACGCGGGAAAAAGTGCTCTGCCGAAGCGGTGACGCGGATGCCAACGCATTCTGGACGCCTTCCTGCGTCCCAAGCCGGCGTGCCCCATTCCCGATGCTCTCGCAACGACACGAAGAATCCAAGGAGACACGGTATGAGTGACATGAGCATTGGCACCAGCCTGCGGGCCGTGGGGCTGGACGACAAGTACACCGCCACGGAGGGCACGGTGTACCTGACCGGTGTGCAAGCCCTGGTGCGCCTGCCGATGATGCAAAAGCGCCGCGACCGCGCGGCTGGGCTCAACACCGCCGGCTACATTACTGGCTACCGCGGCTCGCCGTTGGGTACCTACGACGACCAGCTGGCCAAGGCGCGCAAGCACCTCGACGCGCACGACGTGGTGTTCCTGCCCGGCGTGAACGAAGACCTGGCCGCCACGGCCGTCTGGGGCACGCAGATGGCCGAGATCGGTGGCGACGGCCGCTTCGACGGCGTGTTCTCGATCTGGTACGGCAAGGGCCCCGGCGTGGACCGCAGCGGCGACGCCTTCCGCCACGGCAACCTGGCCGGCAGCTCCAAGCACGGCGGCGTGCTGGTGCTGATGGGCGACGACCACACCTGCGAATCGTCCACCACCTGCCACCAGAGCGAGTTCGCGCTGGTCGATGCGCAGATGCCGGTGTTGTCGCCTGCCGGCGTGGCCGAGCTGGTCGACTACGGCCTGCTGGGCTGGGCGCTGTCGCGCTACAGCGGCGCCTGGGTGGGCATGAAGTGCATCAAGGACACGGCCGATGCGTCGGGCTCGGTGGAGGTGGATGACGGCGGGCTGGACGTCGTGCTGCCCGAGGTGGACGGCCTGCCGCCCGACGGGCTCAACATCCGCCTGCCCGACACGCCGCACGCGCAGGAATTCCGCCTGGTCAACCACAAGCTCGATGCGGCGCGGGCCTTTGCGCGCGCCAACGGCATCGACCGCGTGGCCTTCGGCCAGCGCGAGGGCGCGCGCATCGGCATCGTCACCTCGGGCAAGAGCTGGCTCGATCTGCGCCAGGCCCTGGCCGATCTGGGTATCGACGAGGCGCGCGCGCAGCAGCTGGGCCTGGTGGTCTACAAGGTGGGCATGGTGCTGGCCGCTGGAGCCGCAGGGCATCGCCGAATTCGCGCGCGGCCTCGACCTGGTGATCGTCATCGAGGAAAAGCGTGCGCTGCTCGAAGCGCAGCTCAAGGAAATTCTGTACGGCGCGGCCGATGCGCCGCGCGTCATCGGCAAGAAGGACGAGCAGGGCGCCAAGCTGTTCCGCGTGGAGATGGCGCTGGACGCCGCGCAGATCGCCCAGGTCGTCGGCCACCGCCTGGCGGCCATGGAGCCGGCGCTGCTCGACACCGTGCACGCCCTGGCCCGGCGCAAGCCCGTGCTCGGCGCGGTGGACGTGATGGCGCGCAGCTTCTACTTTTGCGCCGGCTGCCCGCACAGCACCTCCACGCGCATTCCCGACGGCAGCCGCGCCTATGCCGGCATCGGCTGCTCGTGGATGGCGCAGACCATGGGGCGCGACACGCTGGGCTACACCCAGATGGGCGCCGAGGGCATGGCCTGGGTGGGCGAGGCGCCGTTCTCCAAGCGCGCCCACATGTTCCAGAACATGGGCGACGGCACCTACTTTCACTCGGGCCTGCTGGCCATCCGCGCGGCGGTGGCGGCCAAGACCAACATCACCTTCAAGCTGCTCTACAACGACGCCGTCGCCATGACCGGAGGCCAGCGCCACGACGGCCCGCTAGACCCGGTGCGCATCACCCAGCAGGTGCATGCCGAAGGCGTGGTGCGCATCGCCGTGGTGACCGACGAGCCCGGCAAATACGACGGCGTGACCGGCTGGGCCCCTGGCGTGACTGTGCACCACCGCGACGAGCTCGACGCCGTGCAGCGCCTGCTGCGCGAGCTGGAGGGCACCAGCGTGCTGGTGTACGACCAGACCTGCGCCGCAGAAAAGCGCCGCCGCCGCAAGCGCGGCACCTTCCCCGATCCGGACAAGCGCGTGGTCATCAACCCCGCCGTGTGCGAAGGCTGTGGCGACTGCAGCGTGCAGTCCAACTGCGTGGCCGTGGTGCCGCTGGAGACCGACCTGGGCCGCAAGCGCGCCATCGACCAGTCGGCCTGCAACAAGGACTTCTCGTGCCTCAAGGGCTTTTGCCCGAGCTTTGTCACCGTGAACGGCGCCAAGCTGCGCAAGGGCGCCGGCGGCAAGGGCGGACAAGGGTGACGCAGAACCCACGCTGCCCGAACCCACGCTGCCCGACCTGCGCAACGGCGTCTACAGCATGATCATCACCGGCGTGGGCGGCACGGGCGTGGTCACCATCGGCGCGCTGCTGGGCATGGCCGCGCACCTGGAAGGCAAGGGCTCGGGCGTGCTCGACATGGCGGGCCTGGCGCAAAAGGGCGGCTCGGTGTGGACGCACCTGCGCTTTGGCATCAACACCGCAGCCATTGCCGCCGTGCGCGTGGCGCCGGGCGGGGCGGACGCCATCATGGGCTGCGACCTGGTCGTGGCCGCGTCGGGCAACACGCTCACCATGGCGCGCAAGGGCGCCACGCGGGTGCTGCTCAACAGCCAGGAAGTCATGCCCGGCGCCTTCGTGCAGAACCCGGACCTGCAGTTCCCCACCAACCCGCTGGAGCAGGCCGTGGTGCGCGCCGTGGGCCGGGAGCAGGTGGAAGTGATCGACGCCGGCCGCCTGGCGCTGGCGCTGTGCGGCGACGCCATTGCCACCAACCTCTTCATGCTGGGCGCGGCCTACCAGCGCGGCCTGGTGCCCGTCAGCGCGCAGGCCATCGAGCGGGCGATTGAGCTCAACGGCGCCGCCGTGCCAATGAACCTGGCCGCCTTCCGCTGGGGCCGCCGCCACGCGGTCGACCCGCAGGCCGTGCTGCAGCACGCCGGCCTGGCAGCAAAGCCCCAGCCGTTGGCCGAGCAATCGCTCGACACGCTGGTCGCGCGCCGCAGCAGCCTGCTGGAGGCCTATCAGAACAGCGCCTATGCCACCCGCTACCGCGCGCTGGTGGACGAAGTGCGCGCCGCCGAAGCGCGCCTGTGGCCCGGCCAGGACGAGATCGCCAAGGCCGTGGCCCAGTCGTTCTACAAAGTCATGGCCTACAAGGACGAGTACGAAGTCGCCCGCCTGCACGCCGCGCCCGAGTTCCGCGAGCAGCTGGCCGCGCAGTTTGAAGACCCGTCCAAGCTGACCTTTCACCTGGCACCGCCCGTGCTCAGCCGCATCGACCAGCGCACCGGCCGCCCGGCCAAGAGCGAATGGGGCGGCTGGATGATGACCGGCTTTGGCCTGCTTGCGCGCCTGAAGTTTCTGCGCGGCACGGCCCTGGACGTGTTTGGCTACAGCGAAGAGCGCAAGGCCGAGCGCGCCCTGGTCGCCCGCTACGAACAGCAGATGCGCGACCTGGTGGCGCAGCTGCGCGCCGACCAGCGCGACGTGGCGCTGGCGCTGGCCGCTGCACCGATGCAGGTGCGCGGCTTTGGCCCGGTCAAGGAGGCCAATCTGCGCGCCTACGAGAAGACCGTGGAGCGCCTGCAACAGCAGCTGCAGGCACCGGCCGCCCAGCGCGTGGCGGTCGACGCGTAACCGCCAGCCCTTGCGTGAACCGCCCTCGCGTGCGCGGTGCGCGCGGGGGCGGCGTTTCATTTAATTCCAGCCTTTCAGACCGACCCATGTCTACATCCAGCCCCGCCGCATCCTCCAACCCCTGCGCCGCCTTGCCCCGCGGCAGCCTGGTGGCCCTGCTCACGCCGTTCAAGACCGACGACAGAGCATCGACAAACCCGCGCTGCGCCGCATGGTGGACTGGCACATTGCCCAGGGCACGGTGGGCCTGGTGGTGGCCGGCACCACGGGCGAATCGTCCACGCTGTCGCACCACGAACACCACGACCTGATCGCTACCGCGGTGGAATACGCCGCAGGCCGCATCCACATCATGGCCGGCGTGGGGGCCAACTCCACCGCCGAAGCCGTCAGCCTGGCCCGCTTTGCCGCCCAGGCCGGCGCGCACTCGCTGCTCAGCGTCGTGCCGTACTACAACAAGCCCACGCAGCGCGGCATGGTGGCGCACTTCACGGCCCAGGCGGACGCCACCGCGCTGCCCCTGGTGCTCTACAACGTGCCCGGCCGCACCGTGGTCGATATGGCGGTGGACACCGTGGCCACGCTGGCACGGCACCCCCACATTGCCGGCCTGAAAGACGCCACCGGCGACATGGCCCGCGCCGCTGCGGTGCTGGAAGCCGTGCCCGAGAACTTCATGCGCTACAGCGGCGACGACTTCACCACGCTGCCCTACCTGGCCCTGGGCGGCCACGGCGTGATCTCGGTGGTGGCCAACATCGTCCCCGCCGAAGTGGCCGCCGTGTGCCGCGAGATGGAGTCAGGCCAGTGGCTGGCCGCGCGCGAGCGCTTTGTGAAACTGCTGCCTCTCACCCGCGCCCTGTTCACCGAGAGCAGCCCGGGGCCGGCCAAGCTGGCGGCTGCGTTGCAGGGGCAGTGCGAGGCGACGCTGCGGCTGCCGTTGTGTGGGGTGGGAGAGGGGACGGAGAAGGGCGGTGAGGGAGGCGTTGACGGCTTGGCGTTAAGCGACCGGACTCTGCCAGGCGCTGTGTTTTTGCTACTGATACTGTAGCTGGTGACGCTTGGTAGGCAAGCGTGCGCGGAGTCTCTGGCCATTATTGGGTTTAATCGCCTAGCTCCGTCGTTTGACTGGCGGATTGCGGCCAGAAGCAGACATGAGCGGTAGGAAGAAGCAGTCATCAGACATTTGGAGAGGCTCGATCGGACTTGCTGGGGTGATTCCTCTCAATGGGAGGGCTGGGCGTCATTGTGCGGTCGAGACGTCATTGTGCGCAGGTCAACTTGCACGATTGTCTAGATGCGAGGGCAACCAGCCCACAACAACGACCTGCTCGTCTTCGTCCCAAAAGAAGTACAGCCGGAATCCATAGCGGCGATCCCGAGAATCGCTACCTTTCAGATGTCGATCAAGTGGCCGTCGTGCACCACCGTACTGCACCGAATACAAGTCGGCTGCGTACTTAATTCCGTCGCCTGTTGCGCTCTCCTCCAACTGAAGCTGCTCAAGGGCTTGTGCATATGCTTCTCGCTTCTCTGGCGTAGCATCCACCCTCATCGGCAGGTAGTGATCCCTGAGGAGAAGCAATGCCCGATAGATAAAACTAGGGTCGTGATACTCCGACTTCCGGACTCCTTGGCGCGCGGTTTGCGATTTCGACGGAACCAACAAGATATTCGTCGCGACACCATTCTTCGAACGTGTCTAAGGTTTCTGGAATCGGTGTGCTTTGAGGCGTATTGCTTGGTGCCAGACGCTCTTCGAGCACGCGAATACGGTGCAATCGCTCCAGTGACTGAGCTTTGGCAGCATTAGCTATGTTTACAGCTGCCCGATCGAGTCGAGAAGCATGGTCGTAATCTCGAGCTTGCAGGACTCCTTGCTGCGCGCATTTCATTTCGACGAGCTCGACAAGATATTCGCGACACGGTTGAACGTGTCTAAGGTTTCTGGATTGATGTGACTTGGGAGGGGGAAAATCTGCGAGCCGCAAAGACCATGCATATTGCTCCTTCTGTTCTTGTCAGCTCTTTCCGCAACTGTTCGTTGTCTGTGTTCGTACGTAAGCTTGGCAAGTTCAGTGTCTGACCCACCCGTACTTTTCAGTCTTGAGCGCTCGGCAAGGGCCCCAATCTGGCGCACTGTGTTGAAAGCAGGCAGGCGTTCTTCGCGCTGAGTGCCGCTGACAGAACTAGCCAGGGTCTGATTGATCAGTCCATCGTTCGAAGGAGGCCGGGCCTGACTCATCCCAACTTGCGATGCGATTTGGTAGAGCCAATGGATGGTTCGACGGTTGATCAATCCAGGCACGAAAACCGGGCCGGTATGTTCTTACAGCTTGGTGGAAGACTGATCGTTCGCGACCAACGTCTGACATGAGAGGCTCGACCCGGCTTGCCGGGGCGAGTCCTCTCGATGGAAGGGTTAGGCATCGTGGCGGATCTAAGTGTCACACAGGAATCACGATAGAAGCTCGCCTGTAGCTGTGAGCAACCAAACTACATAGTGCAGACGCCCCACAACCTAGAATGCACCTTACGGAGGCGGCACGCATCTCCTGGATCGTGCAATGTCGTAGAGCCTTCGGGAAGCGCGAAAACAATAACGTCCGATTGGCGTGCAGGAAGTCTGAGGGATCAGTAGAAACGACTTCAACATCCAGATTCTGGCAGAAGAAGCGGGATCAGCGATAGGAGTCTTCAAGAAGCGTCACAAGGTCGGCTACGTCCCCATCACTTGAAAGAACGCGTGGCTCGTTGCGAAGAAGAACCCCATCGAGCTCTGCGGGGCCGGAAGAGATGACGGCCTTGACGAAGCCAGGGATCGATCTTTCGAATGCCTCATTGGGACCACGGGTCGCGCAGATGAGTCTGGCCCCAAACAGTATGTCTCCAGTTAGATCGATACCGACGCCAATCTCCGTGACCCAGGTTCTAAGGGGAATTGTCTTGTCGGCATCATCAAGGCGTGCAGCCCAATACTTCGGGTCTTCAAGTGCCACCCCGGCGTGTCTGTCGCTCATCAGGTGCGTCTCGTTGCACCCAGCGTTCGCTGCGCACCAATATCCGATAGCTCGAATGACTGGCGTTGCCAAGCTGCGGCAGGAAGACTTCTGCCAGCTCGCCTATTTATCCAGCGGAGAATTTCATCGACCGTTGTTGCGAATCTATCTTCACCCGGCACTAGTTTGAGCCGAAGTGTGACCTGGCTGACAGGCCGGATGATCGAACGACCCTCTCGCAGTTTTACTGCTATCGGCGCCAGTTGTTCTCGGATATCGGTAGCCTGAGTGTTCATGTGCATAGTGGGCTATGACGCCCAAAGTAATGTAGACCGCACTAAGCCTCAGGCCATATATGGCGCTTGCGGTCTAAACTGGCGATTAAAAAAGTCTTGAACGGGCTTGCAGCCTAGCTCCACACCATGTGCGCTGTGTGAAAGCACATTACTAAATTCAGCATCAAAACCGCCGATCCTGCCGTTGCGCTGTTGCCCGCAGAGCCGCGTGGGCAAGCGCGCTACAAACACTATAGCTTGTGCCTGACGCTATCCTGAATGACGGCTTTGGCGCGTTGATTCGGGTGACAGCGCGGGGTAGCAAGCAGACCTACGAACACCGTGTGAATCACCTTCCCTGAAATGATGAAGTGCTATAAAAAAAGAAGCTGTCAGCGCTCACACCTCAAGCGCTAGAAGCCATTTTTATGCTGAAATTGCTATCAGCGCGGCACAATCTTCCCGCTGTATTTCGTCTTCATATACGGCTGCACCCCACGCTGGCCATCGGCCGCAAAGTGGATGGTTCCCGTCGCGCCCTCGTAGTTCTGCCCCACCGCACGCAGCGCCTGCTTGACCGCATCTGGCTGTGTATTGCCCGCACGCTGCACGGCAGCGGCCGCCATGCGAACGCCGTCGTAGGCGTAGCCGGTGTACGACGATTTGAAGCCGTGGCCGTAGCGGGTTTCGTAGGCTGCCTTGAAGCTCTGGCCTTGCGGCCCCACGGCGTTCACGTCCATGCCTTGCTGGCCTTCGACGTGCGCGGGCGCGCTGTCGGTGGTGCACATGGTGTGGTAGATGGCGTACCAGGGCCTGGGCTTGTTCATGCCCAGGTCGAAGGCCTCGCGGTTGATGACGGCGGCCTCCTGGCCGTACGCGCTGTACACGTAGGCGTCGGGCTGGCTGCGCTGCATCTGCTGCAGTTCGCGCCGGTAGGTGGACTGGCCGGCGGTGTACAGCACCAGCGACACCACCTGGCCGCCCAGCGCTTCAAAGTTCTTCTGAAACTCGGGCGCAATGCCCTGGCCGTAGGCGTTGTTGGGGGCGATGAAGGCGACCTTGCGCGCGCCCTGGTCCCACAGGTCCTTGGCGGCGAACTGGGCCGATGCGGTGTCGAGCCCGATCACGCTGAAGCCGCCGTCGCCAATGCTGCGCACGGCCGGGCTGGAGCTGCCGTGGTTGATGAAGGGCAGGCCTTGCTTGACGACGTATTGCCCGACGGGGATGGTCAGGCTCGATGAGTATTCGCCAAACACGGCGGCGACCTTGTCGACGTTGACCAGCTTCTTGGCGGCTTCGAGCGCGCTGACGGCGCGGCCGCCGGTGTCTTCAATGATCAGTTGCACGGGCTGGCCCAGCACGCCGCCGCTGGCGTTGATGTCGTCGATGGCAATCAGCATGCCGCGGCGCTGGTCTTCGCCCACGCTGGCGCTGGCGCCGGTGAGCGAGAGCACGGCGCCGAATTTGACCTGGGCGTGGGCCGGCGCGGCCAGCAGGCCGAGCGCGGCGAGGGTGCTGGCGCAAAGAACAAGGCGGCGGACTGAGGGGCGTGGCTGGGGCATGGCGCTTACTCCGGTGGGTGGGTGGTTGGGGTCAAGGCAAACGAAAAAACGCCCCGTGCCATCGTGGGGTGCGGTGATGGCGCGGGGCGTGGGGGCAGGGCGATGGGCGGCTGCTGGATCAGGCGGCCCTGCCGCCCAGGTACAGCTCGCGCACCTGCGGGTTGTGCATGAGCTCGCGCGTGTGGCCCGTGAGCGCCACCGTGCCCATGGAGAGGATGTACGCGCGGTCGGACATGCGCATGGCCTCCATGGCGTTTTGCTCGACCATGAGGATGGTGACACTCTCCTTGGCGCGCACCTCGACGATGGCGTCGAACACCTCCTGCAGCACCTTGGGCGAGAGGCCCGCCGAGGGCTCGTCGAGCAGCAGCACCTGGGGGCTGGGCATGAGGGCGCGCGCCAGCGCCAATATCTGGCGCTCGCCGCCCGACAGCGAGGAGGCCGGTGCGGTGAACTTGCGGCGCAGCACCGGGTACAGCTCGCACAGCTGCTCCATGCGCTGCACGCAGTCGGCCTTGGCCAGGTAGTGGCCGCCGACCTGCATGTTCTCGCGCACCGTGAGGTTGCTGAAGATGTTCTCGGTCTGCGGCACAAAGCCCAGGCTGCAGTGGCGGATCTTGCGGTGCACGGGCATGCGCGTGCGGTCTTGACCGCCCAGCACCACGCTGCCGCTGCGCGGCAGCAGCACGCCGGCAATGGCCTTGAGCAGCGTCGACTTGCCGCAGCCGTTGGGGCCGAGCAGGGTGACGATCTCGGACGTGCGACCTGCAGCGAGATGCCCTTGAGGATGTCCACTTCGGCGGTGTAGCCCGCGATGACGTTGTCGATCTTGATCATCTTTACGCGGCCTCGGCGCAGGGTTCTTTGTCGGCGCGGCCCAGGTAGGCCTGCACCACATGTTCGTTGGACGCCAGCTCGTCGGGGCGGCAGCTGGCCACGATGCGCCCGCGGTCGAGCACGATGCAGCGCGTGCACACCTCGCGGATGAAATGCATGTCGTGCTCGACGATCACCAGCGTCATGCCCTGGGCGTTGAGCTTTTGCAGCGCCTGGACGATGTCGCGGCGCAGGTTGGGGTGCACGCCGGCCGTGGGCTCGTCGAGCATCAGCAGGCGCGGGTCGCCCATCAGCGCGCAGACGATGCCCAGCAGCTTCTTCTGCCCGCCCGAGAGGGCCGAGGCCGGCAGGTCGCGCACATGCGTCAGCAGCAGCTGCTCGAGCAGGGCCGTGGCCTTGGCGTGGGCGGCCTGCTCGACGCGCCGGGCGACGCTGCAGGCCCAGCAGGGTGTCCCACACGCCGTGGCGTTCGGTGGCGGCGGCCATGGCCACTTCCATCACCGACATCTTTCTTCGGCATCGAGGGCAGCTGGAAGGTGCGGCCAATGCCGGCCGCCACGATGCGGTGCGCGGGCAATTGCTCGATGCGGCGGCCCTCGAGCAGGATCTGGCCGCGGTTGGCCGCGGCAAAACCGGTGATGAGGTTGAGCAAGGTGCTCTTGCCCGAGCCGTTGGGGCCCAGCAGGCCGACGATCTCACCGGGCGCCACCGACAGGTTCAGGTCTTGCAGCACATGGTTGCCGCCAAAGGACTTGGCGACGTTGTCGACCTGGAGCAGGGCAGTGTTCATGGAATCCTCCGCAACTTTTCAGGGAACAGGCCCTCGCTGCGCCACAGCAGGCACAGCAGCAGGATGGCGCCGATCAGGCCCAGGCGCAGGGCGCCGGCCACGTCGGAGTCAAAGCCCATCCAGTCCTTGGCGAAGGGCACCAGCACGTGGGCGGCCTGCACCATCACCACGCCCACCAGCACGCCCAGGGTGCTGCCCAGGCCGCCGATCATGAGCATGGTCCACAGCAGGAAGGTCTCGGAGGCGAGCATGTAGTCCGGCCCGGCAAAGCTCATGTAGTGGGCGTACAGGAAGCCGCCCAGCGCCGTCACGGCGGCGCCGCTCATGATGGCGCGGGTCTTGAGCGAGCGCAGGTCGTAGCCCATGCAGGTGGCCAGCTGGGGCTCTTCGCGCATCAGCCGCAGGGCGCGGCCGAAGCGGCCATTGCCCAGGCGGGTGCAGAGCAGGGCGCCGGCGGCGACGATGGCGAGCACCAGCGCCAGGAAGGCCACGCCGTTCCAGGGCCGCGGCACGCCGTCGAACAGCGCCGGGATGGCGCTGATGCCGTTGGCGCCGCCGGTGAGCCAGCCCTCGTTGGTGGCGATGGTGCGCAGGATCTCGGCAATGGCCAGGGTGGCGATGCCCCAGTAGTCGGAGGCCAGCTTGCGGCCCAGGCCGGCCATGAACCAGCCCAGCGTCATGGCCAGGCCCACGCCCAGGCCCAGGCTGGCCAGGGGCGACCAGCCCAGGCCGAAGCCGATGCCTGCCGCGTAGGCGCCCAGGCCGGCAAAGGCGATGTGGCCGAAGTTCAGCAGCCCGGCATAGCCTGCCTGAAGGTTCAGGCCCAGGGCCATCAGCGCGTAGATGCCGGCGATGGTCAGCGAAGAGATGGCGAAATCAAACACGGCGGACCTCCCGGTCGAACAGCCCGTAAGGCTTGAACAGCAGATGCCAGCAGCAGGATCAGGAACGACGCGGCGCTGATGTAGGCCACGGGCATGAACACCAGCTCGCGGCCAAACAGCAGGCCGAAGTTGAGGTTGGTGACGACGGTTTCGGTGACCGCGATCAGCAGCGCACCCACCACCGCACCGAGCGGGTTGCCCAGGCCGCCCAGGATGGCGGCGGCGAACACCGGCAGCAGCAGGTCGTTGCCCAGGTTGATGTGCGCACCGGTGGACAGCGCCAGCATGCTGCCGCCGAGCCCGGCAATGGCGCCGGCGGTGAAGCTGACGAAGTAGGTGATGTGCTCGGCGTTGAGCCCCGAGGCATTGGCCAGCATGCCGTTGCTGGCCAGCGCGCGCATGGCGCGGCCCAGGCGCGTGTAGAACAGCAGCAGCACGAACAGCGCCAGCAGCACGGCCGTGGTGCCGATCAGGTACAGCTGCGTATGGGCGATGCGCGCTCCGCCGATCACCAGCGGCTCGACGCGCGGCAGGTTGAACATGCGCGGAAACGAGCCCGCCAGCCCCTGCATGGCGGCAATCACCAGCATGGCGATGGCCAGCGAGCCGATCATGGCAATGGCCGGCCCGCCACGCAGCAAGCGCCGGAACACCAGCACATGCAGCACCAGCGTGAGCAGCCCGGTCAGGGCGCTGGCGATCAGCAGCGCGCCCACCAGCGGCATGCCGGCGCTGTGCAGCGCATAGGTGGCATAGGCGCCGAACATGGCGTATTGCACATGGGCGACGTTCGGAAATTTCACCAGGCCGTACAGCATGCTCAGGCCCAGCGCAATCAGCGCCAGATCGGAGGCACGCAGCACGGTGTCAACCAGGAATTGAAGCATCTCGGGGGTCTCGGCTAATCCGCGCGCCAGCCACCAAGGGCCGGCGCGCAGGGTTCTTCACGTTCAGCGGGGGGCGAGCTTGCCGTCGGCGAACTTCAGCTTGTCGTACGGCGGGTCCACGCGCTGGCGGTCTCCGTCAAAGCGGATGAGCCCGGTCACGCCGGGGTAGCCGGCCGTGCCAATGTCCTTGAGCGCTGCCTGGATGGCGGGTGCCGTGGTCGCCTTGGCCTTTTCGATCGCGGCGGCGGTCAGCAGCACGGCGTCGTAGCCGTAGCCGGTGTACGAGGTCTTGAAACCTTCCTTGTACTTGGCGGCGAACGCGTCGGAATAGGCCTTGCCGGCCGGGCCTTGCACCGAGCCCAGCTCCATGCCGAGCTGGCCATTGGCGATGGCGGGTGGCGTGTCCGACAGGCTCATGCTCATGAGGATGGCGTACCAAGGCGTCTTGCGCAGGCCCAGTTCCTCGGCTTCGCGGTTGATCACGGCCGACTCCTGGCCGTAGGCGGTGTAGACATAGGCATCGGGGTTGCTGCGCGACATCTGCTGCAGCTCGCGCCGGTAGGTGGACTGGCCGGCGGTGTAGAGCACCTCGGTCACGACCTTGCCGCCGAGCTTTTCAAACTCGGCCTTGTAGCCTTCGAGCACGCCCTGGCCGTAGGCGTTGTTCGGCGCCACCATGGCCACCTTGCGGTAGCCCATGTCGTAGGTGTCCTTGGCGGCAAAGCGGTTGCTGAAGTTCTCCAGGCCCACCAGGCTGAACGACGTGGCGCCGAGCTGGCGAATCTTGGTGCTGCTGCTGGAGATGTTCAGGTGCGTGACGCCTTCCTTGACCAGGTACTGCGCCAGCGGCAGCGTGATGCCGGACGAATACTCGCCCATCACCACCGGCACCTTGTCCACGGTGGCCAGCTTGCGCCCGGCGTTCAGCGCCGTGGTCGGGTTGCCGCCCGAATCCTCGACGATCACATTGATCTTCTTGCCCAGCACGCCGCCCTTGGCATTGACATGCTCGACGCCGAGCATCACGCCGCGGCGCACGTCCTCGCCCACGGTCGCGTTGGCGCCGGTCAGGGACAGCACCGCGCCGATGCTGATGGCGTCTTGTGCGAAGGCGGGCATGGCGCCTGCCAGTGTGAGCAGACAGGCTGCGGCGGTGGCGCGAAGGGGGGAGAAACCGGGGACCTTACGAAAGCTCATGATGCACTCCTGGTGGCGGGTAGGGAACGGAAAGCGGGGCGTTCGCTGGCTGCGAGGCGACGAGCGTCACTGCTCGAACAGCCGGCCAAACTGGGGCAGGGGGTCGCGCACGCCAGCCAGGCGCAAGGCGTGCCAGGCCATGGCGCTGTTGCTGGCGACCACGGGCTTGCCGAGCGCCTGCTCGACCTCGCGCGTGAGCGCCGCCATGCGCAGGCTGGTGCACGAGACGAACACCGCGTCCACATCGCCGTGCGCTCCGGTGGCCAGAATGGCCGCGCGCAGCGACGCCGCGTCGATGCGCGCGACCTCGTTGTCGTTGCTGTGGTTGAAGGTGGCAATGCGCGTCACCTCGAAGCCCTTGGCAACGAGGTGTTTCTCAAACAGGGCGTTCACGCTCTGCACATAGGGCGTGATCAGTGCGATGCGCCGCGCCCCCAGTTGGCGCAGGCCGGCCACGGCGCCCGTGATGGGCGTGGTGCAGGCGACGCCGGGGCGCGCGTTGCGGATGCGCTGCGCGACCTGCTCCTCGCCGATCACGATGGAGCCCGAGGTGCAGCCAAAAGCCACGACCTGCAGCGGGACGTCGGGCACGATCAGCTGCACGGCGGCCGTGATGTCTTTCTCCATTGCCGCGAGGTTCTCGGGCGTGATGTCGGGCGAGTTGTGCATGCGCGCCTCGAAGAAGGCCACGCCGGGCAGGTCCATGATCTGGCGCCATTCATGCTCCAGCGTCTGGTCGGTGGCCAGCACCACCAGGCCGATGGCCGCGCGGGCCATCACGCCGGCGTCCATCGTGAAGGGCAGCACGCTGAAGGTGCTGGGGGGAGAGGCAAGGTCGGTTGTCATGCGAGCGTCATTCCGGTGATGTCGATGGCGGGCTGGCGCCCGTTCATGATGTCGGCCACGATCTGCGCCGTGCCGCAGGCCATGGTCCAGCCCATGTGGCCGTGGCCGGTGTTGAAGTACAGGTTCGCGTGGCGGCTTTTGCCCAGGATGGGCGTGTTCTCGGGCGTCATAGGGCGCAGGCCGGCCCAGTAGTCGGGCTGGCTGAAATCAGCGCCGTTCGGGAACAGCTGGCGCGCCACGCGCAGCATGGGTTCGAAGTCCTTGGGCGTGTGCCGCGTGTCATAGCCGCTGAATTCCGCCGTGGCGGTGAAGCGCAGGCGGTCGCCGAAGCGCGCCCAGGCCACGAGGTTGTTCTCGTCCACGCCCGCGAGCGTGGGCGGCGCATAACCGTCGCCGGCTGGCAGGGTCACCGAGTAGCCCTTGACCGGGTAGATCGGCAGGCTGTAGCCCAGCGGCCGCGCGACGATGGGCGAGTAGCTTCCCAGCGAGAGCACGTAGTCGTCGGCCGCGATGCGGCCGGCGCTGGTGCGCACGGCTTCGATGCGTCCGCCGGCGCTGTCGATGCCGTCGATCGAGGTGTCCATCAGGAACTTCACGCCCGCCTCCCGGCAGCGCTGGGCCAGGTGGCGCGTGAACATGCGCGCGTCGCCGCTTTCGTCGCTGGGGCAGTAGATGGCGCCGGCGATGTGCTGGCGTGCGCCGGCCAAGGCCGGTTCGTGTGCGATCACCGAGTTGGTGTCGAGCACGTCGAGCTGCATGCCGCCATCGGCGAGGATCTGCATGTTGGCGCGGCCGCGGGCAAACGAGGCCTCGTCGCGGTACATGTAGAGGGCGCCGCGGCTGATGCGCTCGTACTGCAGGTCTTGCGCGGCGGTGAGTTCCTGCAGCTGCTGCTGCGAATAGCGGCACAGCACGAGCTTGCGGCCCGTGTTGATGCGCGAGCGCTCGGCCGTGCAGTTCTGCAGAAACTTCCACAGCCAGACCCACATGTGCGGATCGGGGTTGAGCTTCAGGCGCAAGGCCTGGCTGCTGTCGCGCAGCGAGCGCCACAGCACGCCGGGCGCGCGCGGCGACGCCCAGGTGTACGAGTGGCCGGGCGCAACCATGCCGGCGTTGGCATAGCTGGTTTCGGCGGCGGCGAGCGACTGGCGGTCGATCACGGTGACCTGGCGCCCCTGCGCGGCAAGGTACCAGGCGGTGGTGACGCCCGCGACGCCGGCGCCCAAGACCACGGTGTGCATGTCTGCGTCCTTGTCGGGTTGCGGGCGTCAGGCGACGGCGACCACACCGATTTCGACGGTGTAGGGCGGGAAGGCCAGAGCCGACTCGACGCAGGCGCGCGCTGGTGCGTGGCCAGCGGGCACCCAGGCGTCCCACACCGTGTTCATGTCGCCAAAGGTCTTGTGATCGGCCAGCCAGATCGTGGCCTGCACGATCTTGGTCTTGTCGCTGCCGGTCTCGGCGAGCAAGGCGTCGATCTTGTCCAGGATCTGGCGCGTCTGGCCGGCCACGTCCAGCGCGGTGTCGGTAGCGACCTGGCCGGCGAGGAAGATGAAGCCATTGGCCACTACGGCTTGGCTCATGCGGTTGTTGGTCTGGATGCGTTGGATGGTCATGCGAAATCTCCGAGGGTTTGGTGGCCATGGAAGGCCGTTTGCAAAAGTGAAGCCGGGGCGTTGCCGCGGCGCGTGCCGTCCCGCCGCAAGTGGCTCCGAAAAGCCGTGCCGCGGGTCGGTCTGTCTTGATGAATTACTAGTGCCGCACCAAGTGTAGACACTTGTGATTTGGCTGGTCAATGCAGTTTCGTAGTGGTTTTCACCGAGGCACTGGACGGCCATCGGTGGCGCTGCCATGGCGCGGCGCGCAGTCCGGCGCAGCGGTCCCCGAATCGGAAAAGAGGCGCGCGCGGCATCGCCGGACGCGAGGGCGCCCGGCGATGGAAAAACTCTTTTTTGATAGCTGCCAGCGCTGGATGGCAAAGGGCTGCAGGCCTATTTCATACCCAACCCAGCTTGCCGCGCTGCGCTTGCTACAGCTTCTTCACCAGCACCTGGCTGCTGCCGGTCCCAGTTGTACTTGCGCTTGCGCGCCTCGGGCAGCCAGTCGGGGTCGACCTGCACGAAGCCGCGCTTGATGAACCAGTGCATGGTGCGCGTGGTGAGCACGAAGATGCTGTCGAGCCCCAGGTTGCGCGGCGCGCTGCTCGATGCGCTTGAGCAGCTTCTCGCCGTCGCCCGTGCCCTGGCTTTGCGGCGACACGGTGACGGCGGCCATCTCGGCGGTGCGCGCTTCGGGGTAGGGGTAGAGCGCGGCGCAGCCGAAGATCACGCCGTCGTGCTCGATGATGGTGTAGCTGGCCGACGTCGCGCTCGATCTCGGTGCGGTCGCGCTTGACCAGCGTGCCGTCGCGCTCGAAGGGCTCGATCAGCTGCAGGATGCCGCCGACGTCGTCGACCGTGGCCTCGCGCAGCTCTTCGAGCTTTTCGTCGATCGACCATGGTGCCGATGCCGTCGTGCACATAGATCTCGAGCAGCAGCGCAGCCGTCCACCGCAAACGGGCAGGATGTGGCTGCGCTCGACGCCGCCCTTGCAGGCCTTGACGCAGTGCTGCAGGTAGAACGCCGGTGTCGGTCGGGCGCTGGCCGGCGGGCAGCGCGGCGAGCAGCTGCTCGGCGGGGCCAGCGGCAGTTCGGTGTCGATCGGGTTGTCCTCGCTCGTCGGGCTGCCCGGGGTGCATGCGGATGCCCGCCACCTCGGTCAGGAAGATCAGCTTGTCGGCCTGGAGCGCGATGGCCACGCTGGTGGCGACCTCTTCCATGCGTCGAGGTTGAAGGCCTCGCCGGTGGGCGAGAAGCCAAACGGCGAGATCAGCACCATGCGCGCCGAAGTCGAGCGTGCGGCGGATGCCGGCGACATCGACCTTGCGCACCAGGCCCGAGTGCTTGAAATCCACGCCGTCGACGATGCCCACCGGGCCGCGCGGTGATGAAGTTGCCCGAGATCACGCGCACCGTCGAGCCGGCCATCGGCGTGTTCGGCAGGCCCTGGCTGAAGGCGGCCTCGATCTCGTAGCGCAGCTGGCCGGCGGCCTCCTGCGCGCAGTCGAGCGCCACCGAGTCGGTGATGCGCATGCCGTGCGAGTAGCTGCGCCGCGTGCCCCTTGGCCTGCAGCTGTTCGTTGACCTGCGGGCGAAAGCCGTGCACCAGCACGATCTTCACGCCCATGGCCTGGATCAGCGCCAGGTCCTGCGCGATGCTGTGCAGCTTGCCGGCCGCGATCGCCTCGCCCGTGAGCCCGACCACGAAGGTCTTGTCGCGGAACTTGTGGATGTAGGGCGCGACCGAGCGGAACCAGGGCACGAAGGTGAAGTTGAAGACGGTGGACATGCGCGGGTGGCGGGCGTGGGGGCAGGGTCAGTGAAAACCAGCCGAGGCTGGGATAATTCGCGATTCTCTACGAAGTCGCCACCTTGTCTGCCACCGCACCCGCCTCCCCGCTGAAAATCACCTTTCCCGAATCTCTGCCCGTGTCCGCGCGGCGCGACGAGATCATGGAGGCGCTGCAAAAGCACCAGGTCGTCATCGTCTGCGGCGAGACCGGCTCGGGCAAGACCACGCAGCTGCCCAAGATCGCGCTGGCGCTGGGGCGCGGCAAGCTGAACGCGGCGCCGGGCCAGAAGGGCCAGCTGATCGGCCACACCCAGCCGCGCCGCATCGCCGCCAGCATCGTGGCCAAGCGCATCGCCGAGGAGCTGAAGACGCCGCTGGGCGACGTGGTCGGCTACAAGGTGCGCTTCCAGGACCGCCTGTCGCCGCGATGCCTCGGTCAAGCTGATGACCGACGGCATCCTGCTGGCCGAGACGCAGACCGACCCGCTGCTCAAGGCCTACGACACGATCATCATCGACGAGGCGCACGAGCGCATCCTGAACATCGACTTCCTGCTGGGCTACCTGCGCCAGATCCTGCCGCGCCGGCCCGACCTGAAGGTCATCGTGACCTCGGCCACCATCGATGCCGACCGCTTCGCCAGGCATTTCGCGTCAGCGCAAGGGCCCGGCGCCGGTGATCTAGTGTCGGGCCGCACCTTTCCGGTCGAGCAGCGCTGGCGCCCGTTCGAGGACAGCGCGCGACTACGGCCTGAACGACGCCATTGCCGACGGCGTCGACGAGCTCTGGCGCGGCACACGCGCGCGGCGACATCCTGGTCTTCCTGCCCGGCGAGCGCGAGATCCGCGAGGCCGCCGACCACCTGCGCAAGCACCTGGCGCACCAGCCCGTGATGCGCAACGCCGAGGTGCTGCCGCTGTTCGCGCGCCTGTCGCAGGCCGAGCAGGACCGCATCTTCGACGGCCACACCGGCCGGCGCATCGTGCTGGCCACCAACGTGGCCGAGACCTCGCTCACGGTGCCGGGCATCCGCTACGTGATCGACGCCGGCACGGCGCGCGTCAAGCGCTACAGCTTCCGCAGCAAGGTCGAGCAGCTGCTGGTCGAGCCGATCAGCCAGGCGGCGGCCAACCAGCGCGCCGGGCCGCTGCGGGCGCGTGGCCAACGGCATCTGCATCCGGCTGTACGACGAGACCGACTTCGCCGGCCGCCCGCGCTTCACCGACCCGGAAATCCTGCGCAGCTCGCTGGCCGGCGTGATCCTGCGCATGAAGTCGCTGCACCTCGGGCGATGGTCGAAGACTTTCCGTTCATCGAGGCGCCGTCGCAGCCGCGCGATCGCCGATGGCTACCAGCTGCTCAACGAACTCGGCGCGGTCGACGACAGCGAACGAACTCACGCCGATGGGCGCGCGAGCTCGCCAAGCTGCCGCTCGATCCGCGCGTGGGCCGCATGATTCTGGAGGCGCGCGCGCGCGGCGCCTTGAACGAGGTGCTGGTGATCGCCAGCGCGCTGAGCGTGCAGGACGTGCGCGACCGCCCGATGGACGCGCAGCAGCAGGCCGACCAGGCGCACGCCAAGTTCGACGACGAGAAGAGCGAGTTCAGCGGCTACCTGACGCTGTGGAAGTGGCTGCAGGAGGCGCGCGGCGGCACGGTGCCCACGCTCGCCTCGGCGCGCGTGCAGCAGCAACAGGCGCAGGCGCGGCGCAAGGGCAGCGCCTCGCAGGCGTTTTTGCCGGTGTCGCAGCGCCTGGTGGCGCCAGCACCCATGCCCGCGCCGGCACCCGCACTGGCGGCGGGCGGCGCCGCGCCCACGCACAAGCTCAGCAACCGCCAGTACGAGCAGCTGCTGCGCCAGAACTTCATCAACGTGCGCCGCGTGCGCGAGTGGCGCGACATCCATTCGCCAGCTGCTCACGGTGGTGACCGAGCACAAGTGGCAGATCAACGCCCAGCCCGCCAGCTACGAGCAGCTGCACCTGTCGATGCTGGCCGGCCTGCTCGGCAACATCGGCTGCAAGCCCGAGGACGAGGACGTGCTACCTGGGCGCGCGCGGCATCAAGTTCCACCGCCACCCGGGCGCGCACCTGCGCAAGAAGCCGGGCCGCTGGATCGTCTGCGCCGAGCTGGTCGAGACCACGCGCCTGTTCGGCCGCGGCATCGCCAACATCGAGCCGCAGTGGCTCGAAGAGGTGGGCGGCGCATCTGCTGAAGAAGCAGCTGCTCGACCCGCACTGGGAGAAGAAGGCCGCCGAGGTCGTGGCGCTGGAGCGCGCCACGCTGTACGGCCTGGTGGTCTACAGCGGCCGGCGCGTCGACTTCGACAAGGTCGACCCGCAGGCCGCGCGCGAGATCTTCATCCGCGAGGCGCTGGTGGCCGGCGCAGCTGGGAGCACACAAGCCTGCCGTTCCTCGCCGCCAACCGCAAGCTGATGCGCGAGGTCGAGGCGCTGGAGCACAAGTCGCGCCGCCAGGACGTGCTGGTCGACGAGGAGCTGATCTACGCCTTCTACGACCAGCAGCTGCCGCCGGACGTGACCAGCGGCGCGCGGCTTCGAGCACTGGTACCGCGCCGCAGGCCAAGGCACGCCCCGAACTGCTGCAAGCTCACGCGCGACGAACTGATGCGCCACGAGGCGGCCGGCATCACGACCAGCGCCTTTCCGCGCACCGTGCGGCTGGGCGGCGTGGATTGCGCCGCCAGCTACCTGCACGCGCCCGGCGACGCGCGCGACGGCCTCACGGTGACGGTGCCGCTGTTCGTGCTCAACCAGGTGCAGCGAGGAGCGCTGCGAGTGGCTGGTGCCCGGCATGCTCAAGGACAAGATCCAGGCGCTGCTCAAGAGCCTGCACGCAGCGCCCGCGCAGCCGCTTCGTGCCGCTGCCCGAGTCGGCCGCGCGGCTGGCCGCAGCTGCTCGGCACGCCCGAGCGCATGGGCCGCGCGGGCCTGCTCGATGCGCTGCTCAAGCAGGTGCGCGACGAGACCTCGCTCGACGTCAAGCGCGCCGACTTCAAGCTCGACATGCTGCCGCGCGCACCTGTTCATGAACTTCCGCGTCGTCGACGAGCACGGCCGCCAGCTTGGCCAGGGCCGCAACCTCGGCGCGCTCAAGGCCGAGTGGGGCGCGAAGGCGCGCGGCGCGTTCCAGGCGCTGGCTTCATTAAAGATAGCTGCCAGCGCTGGTGGTCAGACGGTTTCAGATGCAAAAGCACCTGAAAACAAGCAAAATCCGAGCGCAAGCAGCTCCTAAAAAAGAAGCAAATGCCACGCCCGCGCTGCCGGCCGGCCAGCGCTACACCGCCTGGACCTTCGGCGAGCTGCCCGAACTGATGGAGATCGGCAAGGGCGGCCAGACGCTGATCGGCTTTCCGGCGCTGATCGATCTGGGCGACGCGGTCACCATCGAGGTCTTCGACGAGCCCGATGTCGCCGCCGCCAAGCACCGCGCCGGTCTGCGCCGCCTGTTTGCGCTGCAGATCAAGGACGCGCTCAAGTACCTCGAAAAGAACATCCCCGACCTGCAGAAGATGGCCGTGGCCTACATGCCGCTGGGCACGCAGGAAGAGCTGCGCGGCCAGATCATCGACGTCGCGATGGACCGCGCCTTCCTGCTCGAGCCGCTGCCCACCAGCGAGGCCGATTTCAAGCGCCGCGTCGACGAGGGCCGCGGGCGCCTGACGCTGATCGCCAACGAGGTGGCGCGCCTGGCCGGCACGATCCTCACCGAGTACGCCGCGGCCGCGCGCAAGATCAAGGACACCAAGGGCGCGCCCGAGGCCACGGCAGACGCGCGCAGCAACTGCAGCGCCTGGTGCCGCAAGCACTTCCTCGCGACAGCGCCCTGGCCGCAGCTGGCGCATTTCGCGCGCTACCTGAAGGCCATCACGCTGCGCTGGACAAGATACCGCGCCGACCCGGCGCGCGACGCCGCCAAGCTGGCCGAGCTGCGCCCGCAGGAGCAGCGCTACTGGCGCCTGGTGGCCGAGCGCAAGGGCGCGGTCGACGCGCGCATGCAGGAGCTGCGCTGGCTGCTCGAAGAGCTGCGCGTGAGCTTCTTCGCGCAGGAGCTGCGCACGCCGCAGCCGGTGAGCGTCAAGCGGCTCGACAAGCTGTGGGCGCAGATCAATAGCTGATCGGCTTACTGTGCAAACAGTCCCGATGCGGGCCACGCGCACCGGGTTTGGTCAAGGTCCGAAAGCGCGTCTTGGCCGCCATGCAGCCAGACAGGTCCCGCACAGACGCCAGCGCTACGGCGAAGGCTTTGCGTAGACGTCGGCACTGAGCACTTCCAGGCCGACAAAGGGGGCGTTGCCTTCGACCCAGGCATCGTGGCCTGGCGGGATGGCGTAGGACTCTCCTGCGCTGAGCGTTTTCTCGGAACCGTCCTGCATTCGAACGGTGAGCTTTCCCGAAACGACATGCCCCACATGCGAAAGTTGGCAATACTCTGTCTTCACCACGGGCTTGATGCATTCTGACCAACGCCACCCGGGTTCGAAGTTAAACCGCCCGATCGTGTAGCCCTGCAGCTTTACCACCTCGACGCGGGTTTTGTTGGGCGTGCGAAGCTCGTCCGGCGTGCCATGCGACTTGACTTCCAGCTTCTCAACGCTGACGGGAGTGACCATGATTTTCTCCTTCGATTGAGCCGCCCCCGCTATCGCGGAATTCTTAAGGGATCGCTGATGAATTGGAGGGCAACCGAGAAACTATCGTGATGTCATTCGCATGGCAATGCGATCAGTCACATGCGGTTACGGGTTGGCGGCGCATGGCACGGCATTGTGTGCGCCGCCCAGTCCGGCTGGTCAGCAGAGCAAAGCGACACAGGTATACAGGGCGCCAGCACGACCCCATTCAACGGGCCACAAATCGGCACAAGTTTTGCATTCGACCCGTGCAATGGGGTCGTTTGAAAAGCTTGACCGGCAGCAGATGACTGCCCCAAGCTGTGATGGTCGCGGGAGGAGCCATTGCTGTCTCGCATATTCAGAGCGGGATGACGGCCATTCAGTGTGTGTCATCGTTCGCGTCCGGGACCGGAGTCCACGATGCGTGGCACGAACCAGTCATCGACTCATCCGACAGGCCGCCGGCTTCAACGACCAATCTCGAAGGCAGCAGTTCACACCGTCAATTGGCGGTCGAGTGGCTGCTCGAAGCTTCGAACAGACGGTCTCGACCCATTGCCGCCGTTCGCTCGGACTCTGCGAGCGGCCAGATTGCAGCGGTAGCTGCCGGTCACCACCGGCAGCTTCTGGGAAGTTCAATTCCTACGTCTGCCTGCCCGTAAACGGTCATTCAGGGTGTGCAGGAAGGGGCTCAAACGGACTTCGGCCCGCATGCCGAGAACGCTTTCGACAAACTCTAAGCTGGTATCTGCGAAACGTACGATCTTGGCATCGCGCCGGACGAGATTCTCTACCAGACCGGGCGTGGCACTGTAATGCGTCTTTTCCCCGGGTAGAACGTGGAGTAGCTGTATCTACCCGCACCCAAGCGGCATCGGCAAAGCAGTCACAAGAAACTCAACCAGCGCGCGCCAATTCCACCACTGCGCATGCACAAGGAATGCACTACCGCTATGAATTTTTGCCGTTTATCCTGCCCGCAAACAGTTGACTTTGAACGTATGAACGCTGGTCAAATTCCTTGTGCGCGAGTTAAAGACGCCGCCGTGGGAGGTAACAACAGGTGAGTAAATGGCACGCCGACTTTGGCTAAGGTTTTAATCGGTGGGAGAACAGCCACGGCCTGAAAAACTTGGTAAGTTGCGGCGCAACGATCCAGGTCATCACCACCACGACGGCGAGACTTAGCACGATGGTGCGCGGCAGGAGTGACCATGAACCTAACAGGTTGCCTAGGAGCAGGAACACCACATAGACAGTAGGACAGATTCCGAGCCAAGTCACCACGGCTATTTTCCAGCGCGGCGGGCTCGGCTGAGCAGTTTGGAACCACAGACCTAGACCCGATAAGGCCTTGGTTTTTCAGCTCTCCCTCGATGAACGGAGCTGCAGCGGCAAGGCCAAGTTTGCGTTCCGACGAATCGTGCCACGCGTCTAGGTTTGATTGACGATCAAACGCCAGGACGATGTGGTACATCGGGTCAGTGACCTCGGGGTCTTCGCCGGGATGGACAAGCTGGGCTCCCAAGCCAGCCCTGAAGTGAAGTCGTCGCACCGCCAGCTTCCATAGCCTTGAAATCAGGCCATGGCCTCTGCCGCCTCGTACGGCGGGTAGTCGATGTAACCCTTGGCGGTGCCACCGTAGAACGTGGCGCGGTCGGGTGGAGACAGTGGCCAGTTGTTCTGCAGTCGCGCCACAAGGTCGGGATTGCTGATGAAGTTAGTCCCGAACGCCGCCAAGTCGATAGTGCCGGCGGAGATCATTTTTTCGGCGCGCTCACGGGTCATCCCGCCGGCCAAAATCAGGGCGGTCTCAGGCAACTGCGCCTTGATAGTGCGCAAAAGTGCGTCGAAACCGGATTCGGATCCGCCGTCCTACCTGCGTATTGCCCACATCGAAGCCGGACTGGTTCATCACGTGGACATACGCCAGCCTTCGCGCCCCGAGCTCGCGTGCCAGAGTCGTATACGTCTGGTCAATTTCAGGATGAAGGGGCATATCGAAGAGCTGTCCGTAGGGGGAAATTCGAATGCCAACCCTGTTTGCGCCAATGCGGGCAATGACAGCATCGACCACTTCCAGCGTGAAACGCAGTCTGTCGGTCATGCTGTGAGCGGCATACTGGTCTGTGCGGTCATTGACCAGTGGGTTCATGAATTGCTCGAACAGATAGCCATTCGCACCATGGATTTCCACGCCATCAAAACCCGCCTCAACCGCGTTCTCTGCGGCCTGCGCAAAATCCTGAACGATGCGCGAAACCTCGTCTGTGGCGAGTTGGCGCGGTACCGATGTTTCGACAAGATTCGGCTCGCCCTTTTCGTCGTAGCCAAACGCCGTCGCGCCTATGGCCAGTTTGGAACTCGCGCTGACAGGCGCCCTTCCGCCTTCCTGGATCGAAGTGTGGGACACGCGACCGACATGCCAGATCTGCGCAAAGATGCGTCCACCGATAGCGTGCACGGAGTCGGTGGTCAGGCGCCATCCCGCGATTTGCTCCGCGGTGAAGATGCCGGGATTGAACAGATAGCCCTGGCCCTCGCGGGAAATCGGTGTTCCCTCGCTCACGATGAGGCCCGCGGTCGCGCGCTGGGCATAGTACAGGGCCACGCGTTCATCGGCCACATCCCGCGGAGCGCGTGAGCGAGTCAGCGGGGCCATTACGACGCGGTTGCGAAGCTGTCGGCCGGATAAATCAAAGGTTTTAAACAAGTTATTCATGACGTATAGGGTTTGACAGAGTTAAAAGATGCGAGATGGACTATTGGCCAAAACGCCCAGCAGGAAGAGCTATCACTGCTTCGCACGCAGCGTCAAAGAGCTAGATGTCCATCGTAGACAGATGCCCAGAAAGCTACAATCCATTCGTAAAACAAAACAATGTTGCTGTTATCGCAATTCTGGCCACGCAACGGTCTTGTCTGCCATCCTGCTTGCGGAGGCAAAAAAATGCAGCTGAACGCCCTTCGGTACTTCACGATGGTTGGTGCGACCGGAAGCTTCGCCGGCACCGCCCGCCACTTTCAGGTTCCAGCCTCATCGGTCTCGCGCTTCATCTCGGCGCTGGAGCGCGAGGTCGGCCAACAACTTTTCTATCGCAACACACGCTCGGTGCGGCTGACTGAGGCGGGCGAGCGGTACTACCTGCAAATCAGGGAGGTCCTGGACGCGCTCGATCTCGCCACCGAGCAGGCCGGGGGAAAGGATGCGGGGGTGCGGGGCCAGGTTCGCATCAATGCACCTGTGGCGCTGGGCAGGTTGCACATCTCCGAGATGGTCAATCAGCTGCAAGCAACTTATCCGGACTTGAGCGTCGAACTGACCTTGACCGACGCATTCATCGATCCAGTGCAGGAGGGCATCGACATCACGGTCCGGATAGGGACACTGTCAGACTCCGGGCTGATTGCCAGGCGCGTCGGTGTGCACAAGAATTTGCTCTGCGCGAGTCCTGCATATCTCCGAAAGCACGGCACACCGAAGACCCCGCAGGACCTGGAAGGGCACAGTTGTCTGGTCTATAAAGGCCACTCCGGGGCGCAGCGTTGGTATTTCCGGCGTGACCAAGGAGACAAGCCGGTGGTCTTCCAGCCAGAAGGAGCGCTTCGAAGCAATAACGCTGAGGTCCTCGTCGCTGCCGCCTTGGCGGGCCGTGGCTTGGTGTTGTTCCCGACGTGGATTTTCGAGCGCGACAGTTTTCGGAACAAGAAACTGGTCAAGCTACTTCCGGATTGGGTCGGCACCGTCGATGCCGTGCCGCCCGAGATTCACCTTGTCTCTCCTGAGAATCGACTTCGATCCCACAAGGTGCGAACGGTATTGGACTTCATTCTGGCCAAAATTGGCAGTCCACCGTACTGGGATGCGATATGAGGTCAGTTGAGCAACCGCGACTGGATGACTGCGTGGGATCGAGCCGCTGCCGCTCGACGCAAGGAAGGTTTGAAATACATTCGACCAGCCGTCGACGTCACTGTCGTTCGGACAAACGTCAGCTTTTCAGGAAGAGCTGTAGCGCAAGATATCAGCGTTCGCGGCAAAGTGGCCGTAGTGGATTTTCGGCGAACGACCGCGTCTGGCCGGCTGCGGGTTCTGGTCTCCATGAATTCATCGCCATATTGCCGACGATCAAGATGCCGGAGTCGATGTCTGGTTTGGAGTTGGCAGTTTGAATAGTTGTATGTCGGCAGCCAGCCTATTCCTGACGTTCATTTCGTCAACTCGAATGTCAGCAGATGGCTGCGGATTCAATGACTGCTTTGTCAGGACATCGGGCAATGGTTATAGCCACAGATGCAGTTTCCCAAATGAGTAAACAGTTTGGACGCAGGCTAGACCACCGTGTCGGTCTGGCACGTTGTTGATGTACCCATGCCCTGGGTCAGCCGATTGCAGTGAGTGACTTGGGCCAATTCGATCCGGTTGCGTCCAGCGGCTTTGCCGCGGTAAAGGGCGGCGTCGGCTTCTCGCATGGCGTCCTCCAGGACATGTGCACCAGCGAAGCTGTGTGAAACCCCAATCGTGATCGTGCAGTGCAGTGGCTGGTCGGATGCAGTGATCTTGATGGCTTGATTTTCGATGGCCGCACGCAAGCGCTCAGCCAGGTGCATGGCTCCCAGAATATCGGTGTCCAGGCAGATGACAAGAAACTCTTCTCCGCCAATACGGCCTGCCAAGTCGCCACTGCGCACCGTGGTGCGAAGTACCTCCGCCACATGGCACAGGACGGTGTCTCCGCTTTGGTGGCCATAGGTATCGTTGATGCGTTTGAAGTGATCGACGTCCACCATCAGCAAGTGCGCAGGCCCTGCCTTGCGGGAGTTGAAATACCGTTGCAGCGCTTCTGTGAGCCCGCGGCGGTTGAGTAACTGTGTCATGGGGTCGCGCGCAGCTATGTTGCGCAGGTCATCGGTCAAGCGGCGCAGTACCAGCCAAATAATCGATGGCGGCAACACCGTGGCCAGGGATGACATATAGATGTAGAACACCAGCTGAAAATTGCGGTCCATCTGCAGTGCATCCAAGCCGCCATCCAGTAGCTTCATGAACTTGAGTGCGTTGAGTACGCAAATGCCGCTGATCAGAGCTGCAAAAAATACCATCTCCCCATACAAATCTTTGGCAAAGGTGCGCACGCCATAGACCACGGTGATGACCATGACCAAGAAAAGCAGTGCAGATATGCCTGAGAGCATGGCGTAGCGGGCAACCGGGCCCAGGCTCCATTGCACCAGCACCTGCGCGGCGCTGTAGGTCACGGCGAATGCAAGCAGTGGACGCCACAAAGGGACGGAGTGCCCAAAAAAACGCATGGCACCCAGCCAGTAGGCCACTGGGGCGGCCAGTGTGAAGGTGTGGTTGACAACGCTCATCAGGCTCCAAGCGGGGCCTCCTTCAGCCAGTTGCAGCACATAGGCGCAACCCAACAGGAGGTTGCCCATCGCAAAGAAATCCATCCCCATCTTTTTGCCGTGCAGGCGTTTGCTAACGAGCCAAAACATCACCGAAAAGCACAGCAGGTGTGCGCACAGCATGCCGACGAGAACGGTTGCAACCATGTTGACGTTGAGAAGGGGGAGGGAGCAGACGGTCGGGGCAGGAACTTGCGACACATCACTTCGCAAAGACGGCCCAAGAAGATGCGATTGTTGGTCAGTGTAACAACAGGTAATCGAAAAGGACGGTGCGAGATCCGCCGCAGGGAGCTTGAAGCGGTCAATCAAAAAACATTGTCCGGCTGCTCTTGGCGATGCAGATATCCACAAACCTTGCCGCGGCCGTAAAAAAGCCCGCTGGAGCGGGCTTGGAGTGGTAGGGAGAGTCTTCAAGCCTCGTGGAATTTCACCACCAGCGGCACGATCAGCAGCGCCACGATGTTGATGATCTTGATCAGCGGGTTCACGGCCGGGCCGGCCGTGTCCTTGTAGGGGTCACCCACGGTGTCGCCCGTGACGGCGGCCTTGTGCGCCTCGCTGCCTTTGCCGCCGTGGTGGCCGTCTTCGATGTATTTCTTCGCGTTGTCCCAGGCGCCGCCGCCGGTACACATCGAAATCGCGACGAACAGGCCGGTGACGATGGTGCCCATCAAGCAGGCCACCCAATGCTTTCGGGCCGAGCAGCAGGCCGACGGCGATCGGCACCACCACGGGCAGCAGGCTGGGGATGACCATTTCCTTGATGGCGGCGCTGGTCAGCATGTCGACGGCGCGGCCGTATTCGGGCTTGCCCGTGCCTTCCATGATGCCCGCAATGTCGCGGAACTGGCGCCGCACCTCGACCACCACGGCGCCGGCCGCACGGCCCACGGCCTCCATGGCCATCGCGCCGAACAGGTAGGGGATCAGGCCGCCGATGAACAGGCCGACGATGACCATCGGGTCGCTCAGGTTGAAGCTGATCGCCTGGCCGTAGCTCTCGAGCTTGTGCGTGTAGTCGGCGAACAGCACCAGTGCCGCGAGGCCCGCCGAGCCGATCGCATAGCCCTTGGTGACGGCCTTGGTGGTGTTGCCGACGGCGTCGAGCGGGTCGGTCACGGCGCGCACTTCGGGCGGCATGTCGGCCATCTCGGCAATGCCGCCCGCGTTGTCGGTGATCGGGCCGTAGGCGTCGAGCGCCACCACGATGCCGGCCATGCTGAGCATGGCGGTGGCAGCGACGGCAATGCCGTACAGGCCGGCGAGCTGGTACGACACGAGGATGGCGATGCAGACGCAGATCACCGGCCAGGCCGTGGAGCGCATCGACACGCCCAGGCCCGCGATGATGTTGGTGCCGTGGCCGGTGGTCGAGGCCTGCGCGATGTGCTGCACCGGCGCGTACTGCGTGCCGGTATAGAACTCGGTGATCCAGACCAGCGCGGCCGTGAGCACCAGGCCCGTGGCGCAGGCACCAAAGAGCTTCATTTGGCTGCCGCTGGCGGCGATCGCGTTGTCGGGAATGATCCAGGCCGTGACGAACCAGAACGCGATCAGCGACAGCACGCCGGCGACGGCCAGGCCCCGGTAGAGCGCGGGCATCACGTTCTTCATGCCGGGCGCGGCCTTGACGAAGAAGCAACCGATGATCGATGCGACGATGGACACGGCGCCCAGCGCGAGCGGGTAGAGCACGGCGTTGACCGGGGCGGCGGCCACCATCAGCGCGCCCAGCACCATCGTGGCGATCAGCGTGACGGCGTAGGTCTCGAACAGGTCGGCCGCCATGCCGGCACAGTCGCCGACGTTGTCGCCCACGTTGTCGGCGATCACGGCGGGGTTGCGCGGGTCGTCTTCGGGGATGCCGGCCTCGACCTTGCCGACCAGGTCGGCGCCGACGTCGGCGCCCTTGGTGAAGATGCCGCCGCCCAGCCGCGCGAAGATCGAGATCAGCGACGAGCCAAACGCAAAGCCGATCAGCGGGTTGAGCAGGTTGGCCAGTGTCCTGTCGGCCACCGGGTTGCTGCCGACCAGGAACCAGTAGAAGCCGGTGACGCCGAGCAGCCCCAGGCCCACCACCAGCATGCCGGTGATGGCGCCGCCGCGGAAGGCCACGTCGAGCGCTGGCCCGATGCCTTGCGTGGCGGCCTGCGCGGTGCGCACGTTGGCACGCACCGAGACGTTCATGCCGATGAAGCCGCAGGCGCCCGAGAGCACGGCGCCGATGGCGAAGCCCACGGCCGTCTTGGCATCGAGGAAGAGGCCGATCAGGATGGCCAGCACCACGCCGACGATGGCGATGGTCTTGTACTGCCGCGCCAGGTAGGCGGCCGCGCCGGCCTGGATGGCGCCCGCGATCTCTTGCATGCGCGCGTTGCCGGGGTCCTTGGCAAGGATCCAGCTGCGGGCCCAGATGCCATAGGCCACGGCAATCAGCCCGCAGACCAGGGCCAGGAGGAGGGGGGAAGTCAGCGCTGTGGATGCAGCCATTCGTTGTCTCCAGGTGTTGTTGTCTCGCACGGTAGAGGCACAACGCATCGGTCGTGTCTCCGCTGCGTTGCTTCCTCGACCGCCACCTGGGTCGATTGGCCAACCGGGCCAATTTACCTTGAATAGCGCGCCTGCAAGCGGGCTGAAAGGGGGGAGCCGGTAAAATGAGGGTTAATCCCGACGGGGATTCCTGGTATCCCTCAACAACACGACCGACACCCATGTCCCTCAACAAAGTCACCCCCGGCAACAACATTCCCGAATCCTTCAACGTGGTCGTTGAAATCCCGATGGATTCCGATCCGATCAAGTACGAAGTGGACAAGGAGTCGGGCGCCATCTTCGTCGACCGTTTCATGACCACCGCCATGTACTACCCGTCGAACTACGGCTATGTGCCGCAGACGCTCAGCGGCGACGGCGATCCGGTCGACGTGCTGGTCATCACCCCGTACCCACTGGTGCCGGGCGTCGTCGTGCCCTGCCGCGCGCTTGGCATCCTGAAGATGGAAGACGAAGCCGGCGTCGACGGCAAGGTGCTGGCCGTGCCCACCAACAAGGTGCTGGGCATGTACTCGGCCTGGAAGAACATCGAAGACGTGAACCCCGCGCGCCTCAAGGCCCTGAGCCACTTCTTCGAGCACTACAAGGACCTCGAAGAAGGCAAGTGGGTCAAGGTGCTGGGCTGGGAAGGCATCGATGCCGCGCACAAGGAAATCCTGGACGGCATCGCCAACTACAAGAACGCCCAGGTCTGAACGCGGCCGTGGCGCATCCGCGCCACCTCTGCAAAAACCTGCCTGCATGCGTGCTGGCAGGTTTTTTTGTTTGTGGCCGGTGCGACTTCCGCCGCGCACCGCTGCACCGATTTCAGGCCAAATCATCGTCCAGCGCTTATGGAGCAAGCGCTGGTTGCTATCAAATTAAATGGCAGCTGCTTTTTTGGCGGCGCGCGCCCGCCCGTGCATCCGCTGGAGCCGCGGCAAGGCACAGGTGTCCGGGAAGGGTTGAAGGTTGCCTGGCAGACGGTTGCCATTAATATTCATTCAAAATGAATCTTAAAAAGTGGGAGGCGCCACACCGTGGTCGCTTCGCACGACCACCATGAAAACCAGCCTGCCGCCCCTCGTCCCCGCTGCCGCCACGGCAACGCCCCACAGCCCGCTTCGGGGATGGCCTTTGCTGCGCCTGGGGTTCCGGCCTTTTTACCTGGGTGCGGCGCTGCTGGCCTGTGTGGCGGTGCCGGTCTGGGTGGCCGCGCTGCTCGGCGGCATCCAGCTCCACCTGCCCGTGGCGCCGCTGCTGTGGCACGCCCATGAAATGCTGTTCGGGTTCGCCACGGCGGTAATCGTTGGCTTCTTGTTGACGGCCGTGAAGGCCTGGACCGGGCTGGCCACGCCGCGCGGCGCGGCGCTGGCCGGCCTGGCGCTGCTCTGGCTGGCCGCCCGGGTGGCGGCCGTGGCCGCGCCGTATGCGGTGTATGCGGTGCTCGACGCCGCGCTGCTGCCGGTGGTGGCCGCTGTGCTTCTGCAGATCCTGCTGCGCGCGCACAACCGCCGCAACCTGCCGTTGGTCGGGATTCTGGTGCTGCTGTCGGTGGCCAATGCGCTGTTCCATCTGGCGGTTCTGGGCGCCGGGAACCTTGCCCCCGTGCGCGCGCTGTATGCGGGCCTGGCGCTGATCGTGATGATCGAGTGTGTGATTGCCGGGCGCGTGGTGCCGGCCTTCACCATGGGCGTGAACCCGGGGCTCAAGATCACGATGCACCGTGGGTTCGAGGGCGCGACCCTGGCGGTCACGGGCCTGGCGCTGGCGCTGTGGGTGCTGGCGCCCCCTGGCGTGGTTACGCTGGTGGCGTTTGCGCTGGCGGCCGTGCTGCACGCAGCGCGCCTGTGGCAGTGGCACCCGCGGGCGGCGCTGAGCCGTCCCATCCTCTTGGATCCTGCACGCGTCGTATGCGTGGATTCCCGTGGGTTTTGCGCTGCTCGCATGCGCCCAGACCGGGGCGCTCAGCGTGTCGGCGGGCGTGCATGCGCTCGCCGTGGGCGCGACGGGCGGGCTCATCATCGGCATGGTCACGCGCACGGCGCGCGGCCACACCGGCCGGCCGCTGCAGGCGTCGCGGGCCGAAGTGTCGGCCTATGCGCTGGTGATGGCCGCCGCCGTGCTGCGCGTGCTGCTGCCGCTGGCCGCGCCGCAGTGGTATGCGGCCGCCCTGGTCGGCGCGGCGCTGGCATGGTCGAGTGCGTTCGCGATCTACCTGGTTCTCTTCACGCCCTGGCTGGTCGCCGCGCGGCTGGATGGCAAGGACGGATGACATCGGGCCCGTCCCGCTGCGGCCGCGTTGCGGCTAGAGGCCGAGCGACAGCAGCGCCGCTTCCGACATCCGCGAGCGGTCCCAGGGCGGGTCGAACACCAGGCGCACGGTGGCCTCGCCCACATGGGGCAGCGCCAGCACCTTGTCGCACACCTCGTCGGCAATGGTTTCGCCCATGCCGCAGCCCGGCGCGGTCAGGGTCAGGTCGATCAGCACGCGCACCTGGCCGCCGTCCATCGGTTCCAGGTCGCACCGGTAGACCAGGCCCAGCTCGACGATGTCCACGGGAATTTCGGGGTCGTAGCAGGTCTTGAGGGCTTGCCAGACCCGAGCGCTGACCTCGTCGGGACCACCCGTCTCGTGCACCTCTGTGGGCGCGGGGGGCGATTTGCCGATCGCGTCGGCATCGGCCCCCTTGAGCCGCACCAGCTGCCCATCGACGAGCAGCGTGAACGACGCGCCCAGGGCCTGCGTGATCTGCGCCAGGCCGCCGGCGGGCAGTTCCACGGGCGAGCCGTCGGGGACGCGCTCCACACGCACCGGTCGGCGGATCAGCACGTCTTCACGGTGTCGTTGCATCATGGTCGCTCCCGGGATGGGGCAGTTCGGTGGTCGCGATCTGCGGAGCCTCCGCGAGCGCGTGCATGAGCGCATGCCAGCCCAGCAAAGCGCACTTGATGCGGCTGGGGTAGCGGCGCACGCCTGCCAGGCTGACGAGCTTGCCCAGCTGGGTTTCCTCGGGCTCGCTCTGGCCGGTGAGCACGGCACGGAAATGCTGCTGCAACTGCCGCGCGGCCTCCACATCGCGGCCCTTGACGGCCTCGCCCATCATCGACGCGGACGCAATGCAGATGGCGCAGCCCTGGCCGCTGAAGCGGATGTCGTGCACCTGGCCCGCCTGGACGTCCAGTTCAACGCTGAGGTCGTCGCCGCACTGCGGGTTCGTGCCGCGCGCCCGGTGGGTGGGGGCGGCGAGGTGGCCGAAGTTGCGCGGTGCACGCTTGTGGTCCAGCACGACGTCCTGGTACAGGTCGGTTTCGGCGTGGGTCATTGCAGCACCTCCAGCGCGCGCGCAACGCCCGCGACCAGGCGCTCGACCTCATCGTGCGTGTTGTAGAGCGCGAACGACGCGCGCGTCGTCGGGCCCAGGCCCAGGTGGTCGAGCAGCGGTTGGGCGCAGTGGTGGCCGGTGCGCACCGCGATGCCCTGTTCGTCGAGCAGCGTGCCGATGTCGTGCGGGTGGACGCCGCGCGCCACGAAGGAGACGATGGCCGATTCGGCCGCCCACGGTGACAGCACCGTGATGCCGTCAATTGCGGCCAGGCCCGCTGCGGCGTGGGCGCGCAGCGCGGCCACATGCGCGTCGATGGCGCTGCGGCCGACCGCGTCGATGAAGGCGGCCGCGGCCGCCATGCCCACGGCGCCCGCGACATGGGGCGTGCCACCCTCGAGCCGGCTGGGCAGTGCGGCAAAGCCCGCGTCGGTGTAGCTCACCCAGTCGACCATGTCGCCGCCGTAGCGCAGCGGCGCCAGGCGCTCCAGCGCTGCCAGGCGGCCGACCAGGGCGCCCGTGCCCATGGGGCCGTGCATCTTGTGGCCCGAAAAGGCCATGAAGTCGCAAGCCAGCGCCGACAGATTGGGCACGGCGTGCGCCATGGCCTGCGCCGCGTCGAGCACGGTGAGCGCGCCGGCCTGCGCGGCCAGCGCGAGCAGCGCCTCGAACGGCGGCCGCTCGCCGGTGGCGTTGGCGCAGGCCGTGAGCGCGAACACCCGGGTGCGCGGCGTCAGCAGCCGGACCAGGTCTTCAGGGTGCAGCCGGCCCCGCGCGTCGGGCAACAGCACGCGCAGGGTGGCGCCGCTGCGCCGCGCCGCCTGCTGCCAGGGCACGAGGTTGGCGTGGTGTTCGAGGCCGCTGACGATGATCTCGTCGCCGGGCTGCAGGAAGGCGCTGCCCGCAGCTGCAGCCGACAGCCCGTGCGCGACCAGGTTCAGCGCCTCGGTCGTGCCCGAGGTGAAGACCAGCTCGTGCCCGGCGCCCGCGCCGACGAAGCGCTTGAGCGCGCCGCGTGCCTGCTCGAAGGCGTCGGTGGCGCGCTGGCTCAGCGCATGCACGCCGCGGTGGATGTTGGCGCGGTCGTGCACCTCGAAATTGCGCATCGCGGCCAGCACCGGCAGCGGCACCTGCGTCGTGGCAGCGTTGTCGAGATAGGCCAGCGCCGCGCCGTGGATGCGCTGCGCCAGCACCGGAAACTGGCTGCGCACCCGGCTTGCCACGGCGTCGCGGGCGGTCGCCAGGTCCGGCAGGAAGTGCATTTCACCCATGGTGCGGCTCCTGTGCTGCGGCCAGGTGCCGTGCGATGGTGCGGGTGAGCAGGCCGTCGGCCAGCAGCGTGGCCAGTGTGTCGGCGTCGCCAAAGCAGCGCTCCAGCAGTGCGGTGGCCATGCCTTCGATGATCAGCGCACGCGCGCTGGCTTCGTCCAGGCCGCGCTGGCGGGCATAGAACAAGGCGTCCTCGGGCAGTGCGCCCCAGGTGGCGCCGTGCGCGGCCTGCACCTGGTCGTGGTGGATTTCGAGGTGCGGGCGCAGCACCAGCCGCGGCTGGCCGGCCAGCGGGATGCCGCTCAAACGCTGGCGCGCGTCGGCCCCGTCCGCGCCCGGTGCGATGCAGGTGTGGGCGTTGGCGACGGCGTGGGCCTTGCCGCTGGCCAGCACCAGGGCCTCGACGGCGCTGGCGGTGTGGGCGGCGTTGTGCGACGTCTGGACCTGCTGCTCGAGCGCTGCACCGTCGGCAAACAGCACACCGGCCGTGCGTGCGCTGGCCTGCGCACCCTGCAGCTGCAGTGCCGTGCGCTGCAGGTGGTACTGGCTGCCCGAGGCGACCAGCGCCTGGTGATAGTGCGCGCCCCGGTCCAGCTGCGCATGCACGAGGTGCGCGACCTGGTCGTCCGCGCCCGGGGTGGCCACGCGCAGGTGCTGCAACGTGGCGCCGGGCGCCAGGCGCAGGTGGATGTGCAGGTTCTGCGCCAGCCTCTGCCCGCATTGCGCCGGCACACGTTCATGCGTCTCGATCAGCATGCAGCGCACGCCTTCTGCCACGTCCACCACGAGCAGCGGCGCTTCGACCGCGGCGCGCGGCTGGTGGCGCAGCTGCAGCCAGACCGTCTCGCCCGAAGGGGCACCGGGGGTGCCGTCGATGCGCAGGCGCAGGCCCTGGCGGCACAGCGCGCGGTGCGCCCACGCAAACGGGGCCGCGTCGCCCTCGCCGGGCAGCGGCAGGCCGGCAAACAGCTCGGCACGCTGCTGCGGGTCGCCCGCGTCCAGCCAGCGCGCGCTGACGCTGTGGTGCGGCGTGCGGCCGACCGGGTGCAGCGTCCAGCCCGCGCCCGCCAGCGGCGGTGCATCGCAGCCAGCGGCCGCGCCCGGGGCCTCGCCCAGCCAGACGTCGGCGCCCGGCGGCGGCAGGTGGCGGAACGATTCGCTGCGTGCGGGGATCCAGCCGCGCACGGCCAGGCGGTCGCGTGCGGCCAGGGCTTCGGCTCTTGCGGTGTCCATGGCTCAGGCCTCCACGGGTTCGCCAGTGCGCGCAAAGCCGGTTTTGGCAATGCTGCGTGCCAGCTCCACACCGCCGGTCTCGGCAATGCAGCCCTGGTCCAGGCGCAGCACGGCGTCGGGTTGCAGCGATTCGATCAGCTGCAGGTAGTGCGACACCACCACGAAGGCCGTGCCCTGCGCGCGCAGCGTCTGCACCAGCTGCACGAGAGCGCGCACGCCGTCAACGTCCATGCCCGAATCGATCTCGTCGAGCAGCGCCAGGCGCGGCTGCAGCAGCGCGAGCTGCAAGAGCTCGTTGCGCTTGCGCTCGCCGCCCGAAAAGCCTTCGTTGACCGGGCGGGACAGCATCGCTTCGGGCAGCCCCAGCTGCTGGGCGGCGGCGCGCGCGCTGCCGAGAAAATCGAACGCATCGAGCGGCGCCTCGCCGCGGGCCTCGCGCACGGCGTTGAGGGCCGTGCGGATGAACAGGTTGTTCTTCACGCCCGGAATGTCGGGCGGCGCCTGGAACGACACGAACAGGCCGGCACGCGCGCGCTCCTGGGCGCTGAGCGTGAGCAAGTCCTGCGCGCCAAACCGCGCCTGGCCGCCGGTGACGCGGTAGCTCGGGTGGCCTGCCAGCGCCAGGCCCAGCGTGCTCTTGCCGCTGCCGTTGGCGCCCATCAGCACCACCAGCGCGCCCGCGGGCACATCGAGCGAAACGGACTTGAGCACGTTGCGCTCGCCCACGTCGACGCGCAGGTCGCGCACATGCAGCAGGGGAAGGGGCGATGTCATAGGGGAGTCCTTCTCAAGTTTGATAGCTGTCAGCGGTTGATGGATAAGGCTTTGGGGCCTTTTTCGTGCCAATCTTCTTGTGTCTCAGCCCACGGCGCCTTCGAGCGACACCGCGAGCAGGGCCTTGGCCTCCAGCGCGAATTCCATCGGCAGCTCTTCGAGCACCGCCTGGCAGAAACCGCCGACGATCAGCGCCGTGGCTTCCTGCGGGTCCATGCCGCGCTGTTGGCAATAGAACAGGCGCTCCGCGGAGATGCGCGTGGTGGTGGCTTCGTGCTCGACCACGGCGTCGCTGCGCGCGGTGTCGATGTAGGGGTAGGTGTGGGCGCCGCAATCGGGGCCGATCAGCAGCGAGTCGCACTGCGTGTGGTTCGCGGCGCCAGCGGCGGTGGGCGCCACGCGCACCAGGCCGCGGTAGCTGTTCTGCGCATGCCCGGCGCTGATGCCCTTCGAGACGATGCGGCTCTTGGTATTGCGCCCCAGGTGGATCATCTTGGTGCCGGTGTCGGCCTGCTGGAAGTGGTTCGACACCGCGATCGAATGGAATTCGCCGCTCGACCCGTCGCCGCGCAGCACCACGCTCGGGTACTTCCAGGTGATGGCCGAGCCGGTCTCGATCTGCGTCCAGGCAATGTGCGCGCGCTCGCCCGCGCACAGCCCGCGCTTGGTGACGAAGTTGTAGATGCCGCCGCGCCCGCTCTCATCGCCGGGGTACCAGTTCTGCACGGTCGAGTACTTGATGTGCGCGTCCGCATGCGCCACCAGTTCCACCACGGCCGCATGCAGCTGGTGCTCGTCGCGCTGCGGCGCGGTGCAGCCTTCGAGGTAGCTCACCTGGCTGCCTTCCTCGGCAATGATCAGCGTGCGCTCGAACTGCCCGGTGTTGCGGGCGTTGATGCGGAAGTACGACGACAGCTCCATCGGGCAGCGCACGCCCCGGGGGATGTAGACGAAGGAGCCGTCCGAAAACACGGCCGAGTTGAGCGCGGCATAGAAGTTGTCGCCCTGCGGCACCACCGTGCCCAGGTAGCGCTCGACCAGTGCGGGGTGGTGCTGCACCGCGTGCGAGAACGAGCAGAAGACCACGCCGACCTGGGCCAGCTGCTCGCGAAACGTCGTGCCCACCGAAACCGAGTCGAACACCGCATCCACCGCCACACCGGCCAGCCGCGCGCGCTCGTGGAGCGGCACGCCGAGTTTTTCGTAGGTTTCGAGCAGTTTCGGGTCGACGTCGGCCAGGCTTTGGGGGCCGTCCTGCTGCGACCTGGGGGCCGAGTAGTAGCTCAGCGCCTGGAAGTCCACCGGCTCCATCTGCAGCTGGGCCCAGGACGGCACCGGCATGGACAGCCAGCGCTCGAACGCCGCAAGGCGCCACTGGAGAAGAAACTCAGGCTCGCGCTTGCGCCGCGAGATCGCGCGGATGGTGCCTTCGTCGAGCCCCGGCGGCAGGGCGTCGGACTCGATATCGGTGACAAAACCGTGCAGGTAAGGGCGCTCGAGCGCCTGCGTCAGCGGCGGCGCTTGTGCCAGCGTGGACAGGGTGGGGCGGGACATCGTGGTGGCTCGGTAATTAATAGATTCATTAAATATGAATCTTTAATTGCCGGGCAAAGCTTTCCGGGTGACCGTGCCATCGCCATGGATATCCGGGAGGGTTCGGAGCCGGGGTGGGAGCGCGGCCCCGGTCTCTGGGCGCGGGAAACTGTCCCCGGGCAGGTGCCCGCTCAGGGCTGGCGAAACGGGCTGCGTGCCTGCAGGTGGTCCAGGTACTGCGCCACGCCCGCGCCTTCGCGCTCCAGGAAGCGGTCCACCGCGTCGGCAAAGGCCGGGTGCGCGAGCCAGTGCGCGCTGTGCGCCTGCACGGGCAGCAGCGCGCGCGCCATCTTGTGCTCGCCCTGGGCGCCGCCCTCGAAGCGCTGCACGCCGTGCTCGATGCACCACTGCAGCGGCTGGTAGTAGCAGGCTTCGAAGTGCAGGCAGTCCACGCGCTCGAGCGCGCCCCAGTAGCGGCCGTAGGCGACCCGCTCTTGCGGTTCGATGGTCTTTTTGGCCTGTAGCGCTTTCTGGGTCAGCGCTGATAGCTATCAAACTGCTAGCGATCGGGCGGCCCGCGCGCTCGGCGATGAACAGCAGCCAGTGGCCGGCCATGTCGCGCTGCATGCGCGCGAAGAAATCGCGCGTGAGGTAGGGCGGGTTGCCATGCTCGAGGTAGGTGCGCTCGTAGCAGCGGTAGAAGAAGTCCCAGTCCGCGGCCGCGATGTCGGCGCCGCGCGCGCAGCGGAACGTGACGCCGGCCTCGGCCACGCGGCGGCGCTCCTGGCGGATCTTCTTGCGCTTGTCCTGCGCCAGCTGGGCCAGAAATTCGTCGAAGCTGCGGTAGCCGTGGTTGGTCCAGTGAAACTGCACGGTGTGGCGCGGCATCAGCCCGCCTGCGGTGCAGGCCGCCATATCGCCGTCGTCGGCGAACAGCACATGCAGCGACGACAGGCCCTGTTCCTCGCACCAGCCGCGCACGGCCTGCAGCAGGGCCTGGCGCGTGGCGGCGTCCCGCGCCATCAGGCGCGTGCCCGGCACCGGCGTGAACGGTACGGCCACCACGGCCTTGGGGTAGTAGTGCAGCCCATGCTGTTCGTAGGCATGGGCCCAGGCCCAGTCGAACACGTATTCGCCATACGAATGGCTTTTGGCGTACAGCGGGCAGGCGGCCACCAGCGCGCCGGCCTGCCACAAGGTGATGAAGCGCGGCGCCCAGCCGGTGCGCGGCGTGGCGCTGCCGCTCGCGTGCAGCGCGGCCAGGTACTCGTGGCGCATGAAGGGCGTGGCGTGCGGCTGCGCTGCCAGCAGGGCGTTCCAGGCACTGGCGTCGATGTCCAGCGGAGAGTCGAACACGCGGGTGATAATCGCGTTTTCAGCCACGCACGCTCCTGTGGCCGCAGCCTGCCCATCGGTGCGGCCCGGCGGGCCGATTGACGAACCTTGCGGCCACGGCGGCCGTTTTCCAATCCATGACGCTCTCCATTTGCACTGCGCAGCTCAATTTTGTCGTGGGCGACATGCCCGCCAACGCGCAAAAGATCATTGCCGCCGCGCGCGCGGCCCATGCGGCGGGTGCGCAGCTCCTGCTCACGCCCGAGTTGTCCATCTGCGCCTATGCGGACGAAGACCTGTTCCTGCGGCCGGCGTTTCTGGCGGCCTGTGATGATGCCGTGAAAACCGTGGCCCGCGAGACCGCAGGGTTGAACGGTCTGGCCATCGTCGTGGGCCACCCGCAAAGCAGCACGGCCGGGGCGGAGGGCGCAGCGCCTTGCTTCAATGCGGCCAGCGTGCTGCGCCACGGCGTGGTCGAGCAGACCTATGCCAAGCGCCAGCTGCCCAACTACGGTGTGTTCGACGAGCGCCGACATTTCACGCCGGGCACGCAGACCTGCGTGTTCGAGGCCGGTGGCCTGCGCGTGGGCCTGCTGGTCTGCGAGGACGCCTGGTTCCCGGGCCCCGCGCGTGCGGCGGCCGAGGCCGGCGCCCAGCTGCTGGCGGTCATCAACGCCTCGCCGTTCCACGCTGGCAAGGGCGCCGAGCGCGAGCAGACGCTGCGCGCGCGCGTGCTCGAAACCGGCCTGCCCGTGGTCTATGCCCACCTGGTCGGCGGCCAGGACGAAGTGGTTTTTGACGGCGGCTCGTTCGCGTTGAACGCCGATGGCTCCCTGGCCGGGCGAGCGCCGGTTTTCGAAGAAAAACTGGTCTTTACCCACGTCCAGACTGCGCGAGCAGCTATCAAAATAGAAGCTGACATCGCGCCGCAGCCGACGCGCGAGGCCGAGCTGTGGGGCGCACTGGTGCTGGCCGTGCGCGACTATGTCGGCAAGAACGGCTTCCCGGGCGTGCTGCTGGGCCTCTCGGGCGGCATGGATTCGGCACTGGTGCTGGCGATCGCGGTCGATGCACTCGGCGCGGACAAGGTGCGTGCGGTGATGATGCCTTCGCCGTACACGGCCGACATCAGCGGCATCGATGCGCGCGACATGGCGCAGCGCCTGGGCGTGCGCTGCGACGAGATCGCGATTGCGCCGCAGTTCGAGGCGTTCAAGGCCGCGCTGGCGCCGGAATTTGCCGGTCGCCCCGAAGACACGACCGAAGAGAACCTGCAGGCGCGCATCCGCGGCACGCTGCTGATGGCGCTGTCGAACAAGTTTGGCGCGCTGGTGCTGACCACCGGCAACAAGAGCGAGCTGGCCACCGGCTACTGCACGCTGTACGGCGACATGGCGGGCGGTTTTGCCGTCATCAAGGACGTGCCCAAGACCGTGGTCTATGCGCTGGCGCGCTGGCGCAACCAGAACGATCCGCACGGCACGGGGATGAACCCCATTCCCGAGCGCATCATCACGCGCGCGCCCAGCGCCGAGCTGCGGCCCGACCAGACCGACCAGGACAGCCTGCCGCCCTACGAGGTGCTCGATGCGATCGTCGCGCGCTACATGGAGCAGGACGAGCCGATCGAGTCGCTCATCGCCGCCGGCTTTGCGCGTGCCGATGTCGAGCGCGTCACGCGGCTGATCCAGGTCAACGAATACAAGCGCCGCCAGGCGCCGCCAGGTCCGCGCCTGACGCGGCGCGCCTTCGGCAAGGACTGGCGCTACCCGATCACCAACCGTTTCCGCGCCTGAGCGCTTCCGCTCGGCCGCCGCCGCCGCGCCCCGACATCACACGTTCCAGGAGTTTTCCGCCATGAAAATGATCACCGCCATCATCAAGCCGTTCAAGCTCGAAGAAGTCCGCGAGGCCCTCGCCGATTGCGGCGTCACGGGTCTCACGGTCACCGAGGTCAAGGGCTTCGGCCGCCAGAAGGGCCATACCGAGCTGTACCGCGGCGCCGAGTACGTGGTCGACTTCCTGCCCAAGGTGAAAATCGAAGTCGTGGTCAACACCGTGGACCTCGACCGCTGCGTCGATGCCATCGTGAACGTGGCGCGCACCGGCAAAATCGGGGACGGCAAGATTTTCGTCACGCCCGTCGAGCGCGTGGTGCGCATCCGCACGGGCGACCTCGACGAGACCGCGATCTGACCTTTGAAGCCAAGCCTGTGCAGCGGCACCGGCCCGCGCCGGGTCAGATCACCGAGCGCAGCGGCAGCGTTGCCGTGTGCGTGCCGGCCTCTTGCACCAGCGCGCGCAGCAGCGCATCGGTGTCGGTGCCGGCTTCCATCAGGCCCATCTGCCACTCGCCCATGAAGCCGCTGGCCACGCTGGTGCGCAGGAAGCCCAGCATGCCGTCGTAGTAGCCGGCCACGTTGAGCAGGCCGATCGGCTTGTCGTGGTAGCCGAGCTGGCGCCAGGTCCAGACCTCGAACAGTTCCTCGAACGTGCCGATGCCGCCCGGCAGGGCCAGAAAGGCGTCGCTGCGCTCGGCCATCAGCGCCTTGCGCTCGTGCATGGTCTGCACGATGTGCAGCTCGTCGCAGGCGTGGCGCGCATGCTCCTTGTCCACCAGCGCCTGCGGAATCACGCCGACCACGCGCCCGCCGGCCGCCTGCGTGGCGTCGGCCACGATGCCCATCAGGCCGCTGCGGCCGCCGCCATAGACGAGCTGTCCGCCGCGCGCGCCGATCCAGGCGCCCACGGCGCGCGCAGCGTCGGCAAACAGCGGGTTCTCGCCGGGGCGCGAGCCGCAATACACACACACGGAAAAAGCCGGTTCAGCCATGAAAAAACCTCTGGTAAAGCGCTGCGGCCCAGATGCCGGCGCACAACAACAAGCTCAGCAAGACAGCCGCACTGCCCATGTCCTTGGCGCGCTTGGACAGCGCGTGCCACTGCGGCCCGATGCGGTCGATGGCGGCCTCGATGCCGGTGTTGAGCAGTTCCACCACCATCAGGAAAATGACCGAGCCGGCCAGCAGCGCCACCTCGACCCAGCTTTGGCCCAGCCACAGCGATGCGGGCAGCAGCACGGCAGCGGCAATGGCCTCCTGGCGGAAAGCCGTCTCGCCCCAGCCCGCGCGCAGGCCCTGCAGGGAATAGCGTGTGGCATGCCACAGCCGGTGCAGCCCCTTGCGGGATTTTTGCGCGTTGGCGGGTTCGGGGGGAAGCGGGGACGGTTGCTGCATGGCCGCATTTTGACGCAGCGCTCGGGGGCGGCAGGCGCTGCCGCTACCTTTTGGCGCTGTCGAAATGCACCAGCCGGGTGCCGGCCAAGGCGTCGTGCCAGAACTGCCGCTGCGGGTGCAAGCGGCTGAGCAGCGCCCAGACCGCCACCCAGCCGAGCACGACGACCGCGATTTCTGCCGCTGGCAGCGAAAACGGCGCCACCGCCACCAGCGGCGGCAGAAACCACAGCCAGCTGAGCACATAGCGCCCCAGGGCGCGCAGCTGGGTGAGCGGTCGGCCCGCAACGTCGACCACGCGGATGTGCCAGGTCTTCATCGCCAGCGTCTGTCCCTTGGCCCAGAACCAGGTGAAGTAGATGCCGAACACCACGAACAGGAAGGCCTGCAGCGGATGGCGGTTGTCCAGGGCGTTGCGCGTCTGGCTCAGCGTGCCGAACAGGTAGCCCGCAATGAAGACCACGCCAAACATCAGCATGCCCTCATACAGCCAGCAGGCCATGCGGCGCGCCAGAGCAGGGGCTTGCAGGGAAGGATCGGGGTGCGGGGCGGTCGGGGCAGCGGCAGGAGGAACGGACATTCAGTGGGGGGAATTCAGTGGGAGTACTGGGACGCCGTGTCCGCCGACAGGGGCGTGCCAGGCTCGGGGGCGCCTGGAAGCGCCAGGGGCGGCAGTGGCAAGGGCACGGCCTGCGGCACGGTGATGGGAGCGGTTTCTACCACGGTGGGCGCATGCGGCGGCGCTTTGCCTTCGCTGTCCGATGGCGGGCGCGCAGGGACTGCGTGCGGCGGTATCGCGGCAGAGGCCGGAATCTTGGGCGGGTTGGCTTGGTTGGTGCGGCCGGCCGCGGGCACCTTGACGAGTTTGCGCGGCGACACCGGGTGCAAGGCCGTGGCGGCGCCCATGGGGCGCTGCGCGGCAGCCGCGGCGAGGCGGTTTCTTTCTTCCTCGCTCAGGGCCTGGTACGCCTCCCATTGCGCGCGCTTGTTGTCGGGCGCCAGGGCGTTGGTGACGGCATAGTTCAGGCGCGCCTGGCTGCGCTGCTGCGCGCTCAGGGTGGTCCATTCGGCCATGCGTTCGTGCAAGCGCTGCTGCTCAGGCTCGGGCAGCGTGGAGAATTTTTGCGCGAGCGCCAACCAGCGGCGCTTTTGCAGTTCGCTGAGCACCGCCCAGCGCTCGGCCAGCGGGTAGAGGGCCAGTTTCTGGGGCGTGGTGAGTACCTCCCAGCCCGGTCCCGCCGTCGGAGCGGCAGCGCCCACCGGGCGCATGTCGCTGCTGCGCGCAGGAGACGTGGCGGCCAGTGCCTCCATGGGCACGGGCGTGCCGGGCACCATGCGCACCATCTGCCATGCCTGCCAGGCTCCAGCGGTCAGCGCGCCCAGCAACGCCAACGCCAGCACGGTGGCTGGCGTGGGATGGAAAGCGCGGTTTCGGGGTGCGTGCATGCAGGCGTGTGACCGGGTCAATTGCTTTGCGTTCCGCCTGTTTTGAGAAATTGCACGAATCCGGGATCGGCATAGGCCGCCGGCGGCAGGTCATCGGTCAGCAGGGCCGCGTCCACCGCCACCACTTCGGCCGTGCCGTACTCGTCCTGGGCAAAATTGATGACCACCAGGCCCGCCAGCAGGGCCATGACCGGAACCGCCGAGAGCACCGAGCGCCACCACGAGCCCCCTTCGCTGCCCCAACCGAGCGCGGCGCTGGCACCCATGGGCACCACCGCAGGCGCCGTCTGGTGTACCGGGGCCAGCTTCTTGCGCTTGGCCAGCGCCTGCATGCGCGCGGCCCGCAGGCGCTCGGAAACGTCGTAAGGCAGCTCACCTGCGCCCTGGTCCAGGCGCGCAGTGACACGGCGCGCGAAACGGTCGGCCGCCAGTTCATGGGGGGGCAGTTGCGAAGTGTTCATAGTTCTATTCCTTTTGCCTTCAGGGCTTTGCTGAGGGCCTGGACGGCGCGAAAGCAGTGGGTTTTGACGCTCCCTTCGGAGCATCCCATGGCGGCTGCGGTTTCGGCCACGTCCATCTCCTCCCAATAACGCATCAAAAACGCCTCGCGTTGACGGGCGGGCAGGTTTTGGATCTCTATTTCGATGTCCCGCAGCGTCTGGCCGCGCCGCGCCAGGTCCTCGGCGCTCTGCACGCGCTCGCCGCCGTCGGGGCCGGTCCAGGCTTCAAGCAGATCGAAGTCGCCGCCTTCGTTGTCGGGCCCTTCGAAGTCGCTCATGTGCGAAAACAGTGCGTTGTGGGTTTTTTGTCGGCGAAACCAGTCGAGCGTGCAGTTCGACAAGATGCGCTGGAACAGCATCGGCAGCTCGTTGACCGGCTTGTCGCCATAGTGTTCAGCCAGCTTCATCATGCTGTCTTGCACGATGTCCAGTGCCGCCTCCTCATTGCGCACGTGGTAGACCGAGCGTTTGAAGGCACGCTTTTCCACGCTTTTGAGGAAGTTGGAGAGTTCTTGTTCAGTGGCCAAGAGTTTTCAGGCGGGGAGGAGGGCTTGCCCGCGTGCTGCGCGCGGGCGGTGGTTTGCACTAGGCGCTGGATTATGGCACCGGCACAGTTTTTTTCGGGGATGCGTGCATTCCCTATGTTGCGGTGCGATAATCGCACCTGCAATCCAACAGGCAAACGGGTCACGGTCCGGCGCGTCAATCATCTCGCCCATGTCCTTGGCCTCAAGTTCCAAGCCGGCTTCACAAGAGCACGCGCAAGGGGCACCCTAGGTTTTTCGTTAGAGAAAATCACAAAGGTTCATCATGGAAATCACCAAGGCCGAGCTCTCGCTTGCAGCCTCCGCACAAAATTCTTCCGAATCCCCAGAGCTCATGGGCGCGGAAATCCTCGTCAAGTCGTTGCAGGCCGAAGGCGTGCAATACATCTGGGGTTACCCCGGCGGGGCCGTTCTCTACATTTACGACGCCCTGTACAAGCAGGACACCATGCAGCATGTGCTGGTGCGCCACGAGCAGGCCGCAGTGCACGCCGCAGACGGCTATGCACGCGCCACGGGCAACGTCGGCGTGGCGCTGGTCACCTCCGGCCCCGGCGTGACGAACGCCATCACCGGCATCGCCACGGCCTACATGGACAGCATCCCGATGGTGATCCTCACCGGCCAGGTGCCGACGGCCGCCATTGGCCTCGATGCTTTCCAGGAGTGCGACACCGTCGGCATCACGCGCCCCATCGTCAAGCACAACTTCCTGGTCAAGGACGCGCGCGACCTGGCCGTGACGATGAAAAAGGCCTTCCACATCGCCCGCACCGGCCGGCCCGGCCCGGTGGTGGTCGATATTCCGAAGGACGTGTCGTTCAAGAAGGTGCCCTACCACGGGTATCCGCAGAGCGTCGAGATGCGCTCGTACAACCCGGTGCGCAGCGGCCACGGCGGGCAGATCCGCAAGGCGCTGCAGCTGCTGTTGACGGCCAAGCGCCCTTATATCTATACCGGCGGTGGCGTCTTGCTGGGCAATGCCACGAACGAGCTGCGCACGCTGGTGGACATGCTGGGCTACCCGGTCACCAACACCCTGATGGGCCTGGGCGCCTACCCGGCAAGCGACCGCAAGTTCCTGGGCATGCTGGGCATGCACGGCACCATCGAGGCCAACAATGCCATGCAGAACTGCGACGTGCTGCTGGCCGTCGGCGCGCGCTTCGACGACCGCGTGATTGGCAACACCAAGCATTTCGCGCAGAACGAACGCAAGATCATCCACATCGACATCGACCCGTCGAGCATCTCCAAGCGCGTCAAGGTCGACATCCCGATCGTTGGCGACGTCAAGGACGTGCTGACCGAGCTGATCTCCATGATCCGCGAAACCACCACGCGCGCCGACGCCGGAGCGCTGGCCGCCTGGTGGGACACGATCGAATCCTGGCGCGCACGCGACTGCCTCAAGTACGACATGGGCAGCCAGGACGTCATCAAGCCACAGTACGTGGTCGAGACGCTCTGGAACATGACCAAGGACGCCGACACCTACATCACGTCCGACGTGGGCCAGCACCAGATGTGGGCGGCGCAGTACTACCGCTTCGACGAGCCGCGCCGCTGGATCAACTCCGGTGGCCTGGGCACCATGGGCGTGGGCATTCCCTACGCCATGGGCATCAAGCTGGCCAAGCCCGAATCCGAGGTGTTCTGTATCACCGGCGAAGGCTCGGTGCAGATGAACATCCAGGAACTGTCGACCTGCCTGCAGTACAACACGCCGATCAAGATCTGCGCGCTCAACAACCGCTACCTGGGCATGGTGCGCCAGTGGCAGGAAATCGAATACTCGGGCCGCTACAGCCACAGCTACATGGACGCGCTGCCCAACTTCGTCAAGCTCGCCGAGGCCTATGGCCACGTTGGCATGCTGATCGAGCACCCCAAGGACGTGGAGCCTGCGCTGCGCGAAGCGCGCAAGCTCAAGGACCGCACGGTGTTCATGGATTTCCGCACCGACCCCACCGAGAACGTGTTCCCGATGGTGCAGGCCGGCAAAGGCATCACCGAGATGTTGCTGGGATCGGAAGATCTTTGAGCGAAATCGGGTCCTAACGCTTAGCTGATAAGCGTACGCAGCTATCTATTCGATAGCTATCTTCGACGAATCTATTGCCTGCCAAGCCCGCGCATTACCGTGCGCGGGGGAGGGCAGCGAAAAACGACAGTTTTCAGCGACCATTTTTGATCGTGCTGTCGTCGCAAAAAGAGGAATCTGCACACCATGAAACACATCATTGCCGTTTTGCTCGAAAACGAGCCCGGCGCGCTCTCGCGCGTCGTGGGCCTGTTCTCTGCCCGGGGCTACAACATCGAATCGCTCACCGTGGCGCCGACCGAGGATGCATCGCTGTCGCGCATGACCATCCAGACCACCGGGTCGGACGACGTCATCGAGCAGATCACCAAGCACCTGAACCGCCTCATCGAGGTCGTGAAGGTGGTCGACCTCACCGAGGGCGCCTATACCGAGCGCGAGCTCATGATGGTCAAGGTGCGCGCCGTGGGCAAGGAGCGCGACGAAATGAAGCGCATGGCCGACATCTTCCGTGGCCGCGTCATCGACGTGACCGAGAAGAGCTACACCATCGAGCTCACGGGCGACCAGTCCAAGAACGATGCCTTCCTGCACGCCATCGACCGCACGGCGATCCTCGAAACCGTGCGCACCGGTGCCAGCGGCATCGGCCGCGGCGAGCGCGTCCTGCGCGTGTAAGACAATCCCCTGTTTTTTACCCAACCCCACAACGCATTTCAACCGGAGCACCCATGAAAGTTTTCTACGACAAAGACTGTGACCTGAGCCTGATCAAGGGCAAGACCGTGGCCATCATCGGCTACGGCTCGCAAGGCCACGCCCATGCACAAAACCTCAACGACAGCGGCGTCAAGGTCGTGGTCGGCCTGCGCAAGGGCGGTGCTTCGTGGGACAAGGTCGGCAAGGCCGGCCTGACGGTGATGGAAGTCAACGACGCCGTGAAGGCCGCCGACGTGGTCATGATCCTGCTGCCCGACGAGCAGATCGGCGAGGTCTACACCAACAACGTGGCGCCCAACATCAAGCAAGGCGCGTCGCTGGCCTTCGCCCACGGCTTCAACGTGCACTACAACCAGGTCGTGCCGCGCGCCGACCTGGACGTGTGGATGGTCGCCCCCAAGGCCCCCGGCCACACCGTGCGCAACACCTACACCCAGGGCGGCGGCGTGCCCCACCTGGTGGCCGTGCACCAGGACAAGTCGGGCAAGGCCCGTGACCTGGCCCTCTCGTACGCCATGGCCAACGGTGGCGGCAAGGCCGGCATCATCGAGACCAACTTCAAGGAAGAGACCGAGACCGACCTGTTCGGCGAGCAGGCCGTGCTGTGCGGCGGTGCCGTCGAGCTGATCAAGATGGGTTACGAAACCCTGGTCGAAGCCGGCTACGCCCCTGAAATGGCCTACTTCGAATGCCTGCACGAGCTCAAGCTCATCGTGGACCTGATCTACGAAGGCGGCATCGCCAACATGAACTACTCGATCTCGAACAACGCCGAGTACGGCGAGTACGTGACCGGCCCCGAAGTGATCAACGAGCAGTCGCGCGTTGCCATGCGCAATGCCCTGAAGCGCATCCAGAGCGGCGAGTACGCCAAGATGTTCATCCAGGAAGGGCGCCTGAACTACCCGAGCATGACGGCCCGCCGCCGCAACACCGCCGACCACAGCATCGAAGTGGTCGGTGGCAAGCTGCGCGCCATGATGCCCTGGATCGCCAAGAACAAGCTCGTCGACCAGACCCGCAACTGATCGACCGCCGCTTTTTGCGCGCTGCAAAGGCCACTTCGGTGGCCTTTGCCATTTCTGTCTTCGCGCTCCAGAGCGGCCGCTGGCACGGCTACACTGCGCGGTGTCCGGGTGGTAAGATACTATCGTTTTTATAGCTGCTTGCGCTTGATAGATATGCGCTGGAGGTCAATTTGATGCATGATGGCAACGAGTCCCATGGGGGTGGAGATGTGGTGGTGCGCAAGCGCCGCAAGGGCATCTACATCCTGCCCAACCTGTTCACGCTGGCAGCGCTGTTTGGGGGCTTCTATTCTGTCGTCATGGCGATGAACGGGCGTTTCGACCTGGCTGCGATCGGCGTGTTCTGTGCCATGGTGCTCGACAGCCTCGATGGCCGCGTCGCGCGCATGACGAACACGCAAAGTGCCTTTGGCGAGCAGATGGACTCGCTCTCCGACATGGTGTCCTTCGGCGCCGCGCCGGCGCTGATCGCCTACGAATGGTCGCTCAGGGGCCTGGGCCGCTGGGGCTGGATCGCCGCGTTCATCTACTGTGCCTGCGCCGCGCTGCGGCTGGCGCGCTTCAACGTCAACACGGGCGTGGTCGACAAACGCTACTTCCAGGGTCTGCCTTCGCCCGCGGCGGCAGCCCTGGTGGCGGGGTTCATCTGGCTCATGACCGAGATCGGCGTGCAGCGCGGCATGGATTCGTTCTTGCTGAGCTGGACGCAGATCACCTGGACCATGTTCGGCTTCACGCTGTATGCGGGCCTGACCATGGTCACCAATGTGCCGTTCTACAGCTTCAAGGACGTGCACCTCAAGAAGAGCGTCCCCTTCGTCGTCATCGTGCTGATCGCCTTGGGCATCGCGGTGATCAACATCCACCCGCCGATCGTGTTGTTTGGCGTGTTCGTGCTGTACGGCCTGAGCGGCTACGCGGTCTATGGCTGGCGCAAGGCCAAGGGCCAGCACAGCAGCGTGATCAGCATGTCCACCGACGAACCCGACGAGCGCGGCCTGCACAAGTGAGCGCGCAGCGCTGCCAGTTGTGCTACATTGCAACGCATGAAAACGTTTGCCCTGGCCCTACTGCTATCCCCCCACGGGCGGAGACAGTAGAGCGCGCGCGCACTCTTTTTCCTCAAAGGCCCGTATGCACCCGCAACGGGCCTTTTGTTTTGTGCACCAGAATTTTCACGTTGCGGGCACACCGAAATCAGGAACCAGGAGTAAACACATGGCTGACCAGCTGATCATTTTCGATACCACCTTGCGCGATGGCGAGCAATCGCCCGGCGCCTCCATGACCAAGGACGAGAAACTGCGCATCGCCCGCCAGCTCGAGCGCCTGAAGGTGGACGTGATCGAAGCGGGCTTTGCGGCCAGCTCCAACGGCGATTTCGAGGCCGTGCAACTCATTGCGAACACCATCAAGGACTCGACCATCTGCTCCTTGTCGCGCGCCAATGACCGCGACATCGCGCGGGCTGCGGAAGCGCTCAAGGGTGCCCACCGTGCGCGCATCCACACCTTCATCGCCACGTCCGCGCTGCACATGGAAAAGAAGCTGCGCATGACACCCGATCAGGTGCTCGAGCAGGCCAAGCAGTCCGTGCGCTTTGCCCGCAACCTGTGTGGCGACATCGAGTTCAGCCCGGAAGACGGCTACCGCAGCGATGTGGACTTTTTGTGCCGCGTGATCGAGACCGTGATTGCCGAGGGCGCCACGACGATCAACGTGCCCGATACCGTGGGCTATGCCATCCCCGAGCTCTACGGCAACTTCATCAAGACACTACGCGAGCGCGTGCCCAACAGCGACAAGGCGATCTGGTCGGTGCATTGCCACAACGACCTGGGCATGGCGGTGGCCAATTCGCTGGCCGGCGTCAAGATCGGTGGCGCGCGGCAGGTGGAGTGCACGATCAACGGCCTGGGCGAACGCGCGGGCAACTGCGCGCTGGAAGAGATCGTCATGGCCGTCAAGACGCGGCGCGACTATTTCAACCTGGACCTCAACATCGACGCGCAGCACATCCTGGCCGCCAGCCGCATGGTCAGCCAGACGACCGGCTTCGTCGTGCAGCCCAACAAGGCCGTGGTCGGCGCCAACGCCTTTGCGCATGCCAGCGGTATCCACCAGGATGGCGTGCTCAAGGCGCGCGACACCTACGAGATCATGCGCGCCGAGGATGTGGGCTGGACCGCCAACAAGATCGTTTTGGGCAAGCTCAGCGGGCGCAATGCATTCAAGCAGCGCCTGCAGGAACTGGGCGTCAGCCTGGAGAGCGAGGCCGAGAACAACGCCGCATTCGCCCGCTTCAAGGAACTGGCGGACCGCAAGAGCGAGATCTTCGACGAGGACATCCTGGCCTTGGTCAACGATGAGCACACGGCCAGCGAAAAGGACCAGTTTGGCTTCGTCTCGCTGTCGCAGCACAGTGAAACCGGCGAGCGCCCGCATGCCAGCGTGGTGTTCACGGTCGCCGGCAAGGAGGTGACCGGCGAGTCGGACGGCAATGGTCCGGTCGACGCGTCTCTGAAAGCCATTGAATCGCACGCCCAAAGCGGCGCCGAAATGGTGCTGTATTCCGTCAACGCCATCAGTGGCTCGACCGAAAGCCAGGGCGAGGTGACGGTGCGCCTGCAAAACAGCGGGCGCGTGGTCAACGGGGTGGGTGCAGACCCGGACATCGTCGTGGCATCGGCCAAGGCCTACCTGAGCGCGCTGAACAAGCTGCACAGTAAGGCCGATCGCGTCGCAGCGCAGGGGTGAGGGCTTCCGCGGCGCCAAGCCGCAGCCTATAATTTCATCCTGATTGTTGAAGAGTCGCGCAAGTTATTGATCTTGCGCGATTTTTTTCCGCCGGTACACTTCTGCACCTTTTCTGCCATTTGGAGACACCTTCATGCAAAGCCGCCTTCGCACCGCATTGCGCCCGTTCGTTCAGATGGTGGCCGTCGCAGCGTTGGGTGTTGCGCTGGCAGCCCCGAGCGCCAATGCGGCCGAACGCAAGAAACCCGTCGCCAAGAAGCAGGCCAGCGCCGCGGCCGCCAAACGCGCTGTGGCGCCCCGAAAAGCGGCACCCAGGGTCAAAGCCACGCGCGCGGCTGCCGTGTCCGCGCGTGCGCCTGTGCGCGCGGCCTATGCGGCGCCGGCGCGGCTGTCGTTTGGTGAGCTTGCCGGTTTGCATGCGCTGACCGATCCGCTGGCGCTCAAGTCCAGCGTTGCGCTGGTGGTTGACCAGGACACCCACGAGGTGTTGCTCAGCAAGAACGACCATGCGGTGCTGCCCATCGCATCGCTCACCAAGCTCATGACGGGGCTGCTGATCACCCAGGCAAACCTGCCAATGGACGAGCCCATCACCATCACGCAGGACGATGTTGACACCGAAAAGGGCAGCCGCTCGCGCTTGTCCGTGGGCACGACGCTCACCCGCCGCGAGATGCTGCACCTCGCGCTGATGTCCAGCGAAAACCGCGCCGCCCACGCGCTCGGCCGCACCTATCCCGGTGGATTGGCCCTGTTCGTCGGACAGATGAACGCCAAGGCGCGCGCGTTGGGCATGACGGATACACGCTACGTGGAGCCAACCGGTTTGTCGAGCAACAACCAGTCGAGCGCCCGCGACTTGGCGGTGCTGGTGAACGTGGCGCACAGCGATCCGGTATTGCGCGAGTTTTCCACCTCGCCGGGCTACGAGGTGGCAGTAGGCGCCAGGACCCTGCAGTACAACAACACCAACCGTCTGGTGCACAGCCCGGCGTGGGATATTGGATTGCAAAAAACCGGCTACATCTCGGAAGCGGGGCGCTGTTTGGTGATGCAGACGCAGATTGCCGGGCGCAAGCTGATCATGGTGTTCCTGGATTCGGCCGGAAAATTCAGCCGCCTGGGCGATGCCGAGCGTGTGCGCAGCTGGGTGGAGTCCACCCCTACGCTTCGCTCAGCGGTGCCGCACGCGGCGCGTGTCTCTGGCAACGGCTGAACCCCGGCCACTGTTCCTTTAAAAAGGTACCCTGCAAAGGTGCCGTAGCGCTCAAACCGCTGGAAGTTCTCTGCAGCGTTCTCCGGCAGTCTTCTAGGCTCCGTGGGCAGGCGCCGGCGATGAGAAGGCAGGCGTGCCGCTAAAACCCAGAGCCGCCGAGATCTCTTGGGCAGTCGCCTGCAGCTTGGGCAGCCACCCTTCATCGAGTCGGTCCGCGGGCGCTGAAATGGACAGTCCTGCGACCAGCTTGCCTTGGTCGTCATAGATGCCGGCAGCCATGCAGCGCACCCCCAGCTCCAGTTCTTCGTTGTCGCGTGCCACGCCATATTGGCGCGCCTTGGCCAGTTCGCGTTCCAGCGCCGGACAGCTGCGTGATGCTGTTGCGGGTGTGTCCTGCAAGGCCTGTGCGTGTGGCATAGGTGCGCACCCTCTGGGGGTCGTCCGCCGCCAGGAACAGCTTGCCGGTGGATGTCAGGTGCAAGGGCGCCCGCCCGCCGATGGCGCGCACCACCTGCATGCCCGAACGTTCGCTGTAGGCCCGCTCGACATAGATGATTTCATCGCCCTGGCGCATGCTCAGGTTGACCGGCTGCTGGGTGAGCCGGTGCAGTTCACGCATCGGGACCAGGGCGGCGTCGCGCACGCTCAGGCGGGCCTTGACCAGGTTGCCCAACTCCAGCAAACGCATGCCCAGGCGGTAGCTGCCCGACTCGGGCCGGTCGACAAAGCGACCGGTGGCCAGATCGTTCAGGATGCGGTGGGTCGTCGAAGGGTGGAGACCGGTCTTTTCGCTGATTTCCTTGAGGGAAATGGCTTCTTCGCGCGAGGCCAGTACATCTATCAGGGCAAACATGCGTTCTATGACCTGAACGCTGGGCTTGGTTGGAATCGCCGGGTCGGATGTTTTCATGGGCAGCGAACTCTCCTAAAGTCCGTGCATTTTACTTGGTGAAATTTCATCGCCCGACGGCAAGCGTTGCAGGCTTTCGACGCGTTGCCATTGCTGGTTGATGAGGACTTCGTGTGGCACGAAACCCGCCTTGTAGTTCATCTTGCCGCTGGCGGCGATCCAGTAACCCAGATAAACATGGGGCAAGCCCAGGCGGCAGGCCTGTTCGATCTGCCACAGCACGTTGTAGGTGCCATAGCTGCTGCGGGCCTCGGGCTCATAGAAGGTGTAGACCGCAGACAGGCCATCGTCGAGCATGTCGAGGATGGACACCATCTTGAGCGCGCCCTCGGCGCCGTCCGGACCGGGTTCGCGGAACTCGACCAAGCGCGAGTCCACGCGGCTGTGGAGCAGAAACTGCGTGTATTGGTCGATGCTGTCGTGGTCCATGCCGCCGCCGGCGTGGCGAGCATTTTGGTAGCGCAGGTAGAGTTGGTAGTGTTCGGGCACAAACCCGGGCCGCAGGATGCGAACCTGCAGGCCGGCGTGGCGCTGCCGGGCACGGCGCTGGCTGCGGTCGGGCTGGAACTCCTGGGCCAGCACGCGCAGCGGCGTGCAGGCCTGGCAGCCGTCGCAGTAGGGACGGTAGGTGAACATGCCGCTGCGCCGGAACCCCTGGGCCACGAGGCTGGAGTAGGTATCGCTGCGCACCAAATGCCCTGGCGTAGCCACCTGGGAGCGTGCTTGCCGCTGGGGCAGGTAGCTGCACGCATAAGGAGCCGTCGCGTAAAACTGCAGGGCCTGGGGCGGAAGATCGTTGAGTTGCGTCATGCCACTGCTGCCGTGGGAGACAAAATCTCGTTCCAGTATACGGGCTTGAAATGCCACGCGACGGCAGGCTGTGCCTGGGCCTGTGCGAGGTGCGCCATGAAGTCGGCGCGCGCGATTTCGTGGGCCCCCAGAGAGGCCAGGTGCCGGGTGTTTTGCTGGCAGTCAATCAGCGCAACGCCGTGCCGCAGGCACAGGCAAACCAGGGCGGCGAGCGCGATCTTGGACGCGTCCGTGGCGTGGGCGAACATCGATTCGCCGAACACGGCCCGGCCCAGGCCCACGCAGTACAGCCCGCCTGCCAGGCGGCCATCGATCCAGGTTTCCACGCTGTGTGCATAGCCGGCGGCGTGGAAAGCGCCATAGGCGTCCACCATGTCCGGCCCGATCCAGGTGCCGCTCTGGCCCGTGCGCTGCGCGGCGGCGCAGGCGCGTATCACGTCGCGGAAGTTGTGGTCCACACGGATCTCGCAGCGCGGATCGGCACGGAACCGCTGCAGCGTTTTGCGCAGCGACCGGTGCAGGCGAAATGCGCCGGGCCGCAGCACCATGCGCGGGTCGGGTGCCCACCACAGGATCGGCTGGCCACCGCTGAACCACGGAAAAATCCCCTGGCCATAGGCGCGCCGCAGATGCGCCACGTCCAGCGCTGCGCCTGCAGCCAACAGGCCGGGGGCCGGATCGCTCTCGCCCCAAGCATGGTGGGGTGCGGGAAAGGGCTCGTCAGGCTCCAGCCAGGGCAGGGGAGAAGGCATCGGTCGGGGCAGGGTGATGGATAGGCGCATTGTCGCTGCAGCGGCTCCGGGCGCGGGTGGCATGGCAGAGGGCGCAGCGGCAATCGGCACCGGCGCAAGGGCCATACGGAAGGCGCGTTGCGCGCACAGGGCAGCCGAGGTACAAGCGGATTGCCTGCACCCGCTGGGTGCCTTGGTCGCGCTGCCTGGTGGTGGCGCATTTCACGGGCCTTCCATGAAGCTCAATATCCTGTCGGACCTGCATCTGGGCCAAGGCGATCTGGATGCCCCGTGCAACGATGCCGATGGGGTCATCCTTGCCGGGGACATTGCGCACCCGGCCGAGGCGCTGGCCTGGGCTCAGGCCCTGGGCAAGCCCGTGCTCTACGTTCCGGGCAACCACGAGTATTACGGTGGCAGCATCGTGGGCGTTGACGCGCAGTGGCAGGCGCTGACGGCAGGCACACAGGTCCAGGTGCTTCAGCAAGGCGAGCGCGTGGTGGCAGGCGTGCGCTTTCTCGGGGCCACGCTGTGGACCGACTTTCGCCTGTTCCCGGACCGGCAGCGCAGCGCCGAATGCCAAGCGCTGGCGCAGCGCCTGCTGCGTGATTTCAGCCGGATTGCGCTCGAGGATGGCGTGCCGGACCTGCTCACGCCTGCCCATTGCACCGCGCTGTTCGATCGCCACGCCGCGTGGCTGGAACAGAAGCTCGCCCAGCCGCACGGAGGGCCGACGGTGGTCATCACCCACCATGCCCCGTCACCACGCAGCATCCACCCCCGTTTTGCGCAGTCGCTGCTCAATGCCTGTTTTGTGTCGAATGCCGAGCACCTGCTCGATGGCCGGCGGGTGCAGTTGTGGGTGCATGGGCATGTGCACGACAGTTTTGACTACTGCGTCAACGGCACACGCGTGGTCTGCAACCCGCGTGGCTATGCCCTTGGCGGGACCAATGAAAACGCCTTGTTTGATCCGAACTTCATGGTAGAGATCGGCTGAGGCCGGCGCCGGCACCGGGAAGGCATGCGCCGTCGGCAAGGCTGTGGCCGCGTCGGACGGCTGCGCGGGAACGGCGCCTGAAGGCAGGACATCTAACGGACAAAGGACATGCCATGAACACGCCCCCGGCCCTGCACCTTTCCGAGTTGCCCGACGATGCCTCCGACGCGGATCTGGCCGCGTGTGCCGTCCAGGGCGATGCCCAGGCGTTCGCACGCATCATGCGCAGGCACAACCGGCTGCTGTTTCGCACCGCACGCAGCATCCTGAAAAGCGATGCCGATACGGAAGAGGCGCTCCAGGAAGGCTACCTGAGCGCCTGGCGCGCGCTGGGCACGTTCCGGCGGGAGGCGCGGCTCTCTACCTGGCTGGTGCGCATCGTCATCAATGAGGCGCTGGGCCGGGTGCGGCGCCGGTCGGGCCAGGTCATTGCCCTGGACACCGGACAGGAGCTAGGAGCTGCGGACGCCGAAGCAGCGATGGAAGCCAACCCCGATGAGCAGCCGGACCTGGCTGCCGCACGCACCGAGATGCGCCAGCTCATGGAGCGGCGCATCGACGCCTTGCCGGAGGTGTTCCGCACCGTGTTTGTCCTGCGCGCAGTGCAGGAACTGTCGGTGGAAGAAGTGGCGGCCGCGCTGGGCCTGGCCGAGGCGACGGTGCGCACGCGCTTTTTTCGCGCCCGCGGCCTGCTGCGCGAGAGCCTGTCGCGCGAGATGGACTTCGCCATGGAAGACGCATTCTCGTTTGCCGGCGCGCGCTGCGATCGCATCGTGGCGCATGTGCTGGCCAACATCGCCGCGGGCACCCCGCCTATTCCTTGATCTGTCAGGAGAACGCCATGTCTTTTCTCGCCATGCCCCATCCCGCCGCCGCGCGGCGCCTGTTTCTGGGCCGTTCGGGCCTCGTCCTGTCGGGGGCGGCGGTCGCGCTGCTGTCCGGCAACGAGGCGCTCGCTGCCAAGGCCCGCGGTGCGAACCAGGCCGCCGGTGACACGCAGATTCTCAACACGGCCCTGGGCGCCGAGCTGGAGGCCATTGCCGCCTACCAGGCGGGTGCCGAAAGCCAGTTGCTCGAAAAGCCGGTGCTCGATCTGGCCGTGGGCTTCCAGGGCCAACACAAGCAGCACGCCGATTTGCTGGCCAAGACCATCACCCAGCTCGGCGGAAAGCCCGTGGCGGCCAAGGACAAGTACGACTTCTCGGCGGAGCACCTCCAATCGCAGGCCGATGTACTGAGGTTCGCCGCACGGCTTGAGCAGGGGGCCGTCAGTGCCTACCTGGGCGCCGTGCCGCTGTTTGGCAACCGCGACCTCGCCAAAGCGGCCGCCAGCATCCTGGGCGATGAGGCCATGCACTGGGCAGTGCTGCGCCAGGCCCTGGGCGAAAACCCCGTGCCCTCGGCCTTCATGTCATGAGCGCCCAGCACGGCTGGTTGCGGTGGGGTGTGGCTGCCGTGGCCTGTGGCGTGACCGCCCTGGCTGCCGCTGCGCCCGACGCGCTGCGGGGTGAGCAGGTCTACGCGCGGTGCCTGGCCTGTCACGCGCTGGCCTACGACCGGGTCGGGCCGCGCCATTGCGGCCTGATCGGGCGCCGCGCGGGAAGTGTGCCGGGGTTTGCGTACTCTGATGCGATGAAGAAGTCGGGCCTGGTGTGGAACGAGAAGACGCTCGACCTGTTCTTGCGCAAGCCCCTCGCGCTGGTGCCGGGCAGCAGCATGGCCTACGACGGCGTGCCCGATGCGCGCGAGCGCAGCGACCTGATCGCCTACCTTGAGCAAGCCGGGCAGTCGCCGCAATGCAGGCCGCAGGCCAAGGATGGGGCGGACCGAAGGGCCCATAAAAAAGCGGCCACCCCAGCATGGGATGGCCGCTTCTTGGCTGGCTCCTCGACCTGGGCTCGAACCAGGGACCTACGGATTAACAGTCCGGCGCTCTACCAACTGAGCTATCGAGGAATGATCGGTACGTAAAAGGCCCTGCGTACACATGCAGGGCCTGTGAATTCTTGGCTCCTCGACCTGGGCTCGAACCAGGGACCTACGGATTAACAGTCCGGCGCTCTACCAACTGAGCTATCGAGGAACAAGACTTAAATTATATACACAAAATGGAGCGCTTTTGGCCAATTGCCGCATTCTCGGCTCCATGCCTGCGTGGAGGTGCCCAGGGCGCGTCAACGCGGCTCCGGACGACGCCACAGCCACGCCAGCACGCAGGCCATGCATGCGCTTGCCAGGGCCGCAACCCACAGGCGCGTGCCGGTGGCAAACAGCACGGCCGCGCACAGGGCCATGAGGACGGTAGCATTCCATTTGGCCCGGCGGCCCACGCAGCCACCCTGCGACCAGTCGCGCAGCAGGCGGCCAAACAGCCGGTGCTGCCACAGCCACGCGTGCAGACGCGGTGAGCTGCGCGCCGCCGCCCAGCCCGCCATCAGGATGAAGACCGTGGTCGGCAGGCCGGGCACGAACACGCCCACCACGCCCAGCGCCAGGCACAGCACCGCAAAGGCCAGCAGCAGCCAGCGCAGCGGCGTGCTCAGGCGGCGGTGCGGTGGGGCAGGAGGAATCGGCGGGTGTGGAAGCGGCATGGCCGGGGCGGTCGGTGGACGGAGCCCGGGCATTGTGCACGGGCTTGCAGGCGCCTGGGCCGTTTCGCCATGCGCTGCCGCTATGCTGGCGGCCCAGGGCTTGAGCCCTTTGAGACGCATTTGCCCACACCATGACCCTCCATACCATCCTGAAAATGGGCGATCCGCGCTTGCTGCGCGTGGCCCAGCCCGTCACGGCGTTTGACACCGATGCACTGCACCGCCTGGTGCACGACATGCAGGAGACCATGCGCGCCGCCAACGGTGCAGGCCTGGCCGCGCCGCAGATCGGCGTGGACCTGCAACTGGTGATCTTTGGCTCGCACGAACGCAACCCGCGCTACCCCGACCGCCCGCAGGTGCCGCCCACCGTGCTGCTCAACCCGGTGATCACGCCGCTTGGCGACGAAGAGGAGGAGGACTGGGAGGGCTGCCTGTCAGTGCCCGGCCTGCGTGGCAAGGTCCCGCGCTGGTCGCGCATCCACTACCGCGGCCTGGACCCGTATGGCGATCCGATCGAGCGCACGGCCGAGGGCTTCCATGCGCGCGTGGTGCAGCACGAGTGCGATCACCTGCTGGGCAAGCTGTACCCGATGCGCATGCGCGACTTCACGCAGTTCGGCTACACCGAGGTCCTGTTTCCCGGCATCGACGCTGCCGAGGACGACTGACGGCGGGGCACACGCGCACGCTGGCTCAGCGGTGCACCAGCACCGGAATCCTGCTGTGGGTCAGCACCTTCTGTGTTTCGCTGCCGAGCAGGAAGCCTTCGATGCCGCGGTGCCCATGCGAGGCCATGAGGATCAGGTCGCAGCCCCGGTCTTCGGCCACCTTGATGATGGCCTCGTAGGGGCGGTCGCTGGTGGTCATGACGGTGTCGCAGGCCACGCCTTCCTTCTGCGCTGCGCTCTGCACATAGCCGAGCACGGCCTCGGCGCGCGCCAGCGTCTGCGCCGCGAAAATGGCCTCCGTGTCCTTGAGCATGGCCGAGGTATAGCCCATCACGCGGAATTCGGGCATGGCATAGAAGCCCGTCACCTTGGCACCGAGTTCGCGGGCAAAGTGCATGCCACGGCGCACCGCGTCCTCGGACAAGGCGGAGCCGTCGGTGGGCAGGAGCAGGTGCTTGAACATGTTTTTCTCCATGCGGGGCGCGCTGGGCTGGGCGCCGCAGCGCCGTGGCGATCCAGGCTCGCGGTGGCGCGGCGCAAGCACAGGCGGGATCGCACGGGGCTGTGGGGCGCCACGGCGTGTGGCGTTCTTATAGGCTGCAGCCCTGCGCAAAGCAAGCCGGGGCAGGTGTCGACCCATTGGCGGCACCGTTTGCACGCGCCAGCAAGCGGTGCACGCGGACGGCTCCCAACGATATTTATGCCAAAACAGCCGCAAACGCTGGTGGGACAAGCGCTGTCAGCTATCGAATTGATATCTGTTCCTCAGGACGACAGCGCCTGCAGGACTTCGGTCTCGATCTCGATCTGCCGCGCGCTGTTCTGCAGTTCGGGGCCCTGGACCAGGAAGGTGTCCTCGACGCGCTCGCCCAGCGTGCTGACCTTGGCCAGTTGCACGCTCAGGCCGTGGCGCGCCAGCACGCGTGCCACCAGGTACAGCAGGCCTGCGCGGTCGCTGGCCGAGATGCCCAGCAGCCAGAGCTGGGCCTTTTCATCGGGCCGCAGGGTCACGCGCGGCGCCACGGGAAAACTCTTGGCGCGGCGCGACAGGCGCCGCTGGCCCGGCTCGGGCAGCGGGCCGCCCTGCTCGATGGCGCGCGTGAGGTCGCTTTCGACCATGTGCATGAGCTCCCGGTAGTGCCCGGGCAGCGTGGCCGTGATGACCTGGAAGGTGTCGAGCGCATAGCCGTTGCGGGCGGTGTGCACGCGCGCGTCCAGGATGCTGAAGCCTGCGCGGTCGAAGTAGCCGCAGATGCGCGCGAACAGGTCGGCCTGGTCGCTGGCGTACACCACGACCTGCAGGCCTTCGCCGGCCAGCGACTGGCGCGCGCGCACCACCGGGCGGGCGGCGCCCACATGGCGCGAGAGGTGGCGCGCGTGCCAGGCGATGTCGGCGGCCTCGTGGCGCATGAAATAGCTCACGTCGAGCGTGTTCCACAGCGCCTTGTGTGCCTCGAAGGGCTGGGCGCTCAGGGCCAGCAGCACCAGCGCCTCGCGCTTGCGCGCCTCGACGGCGGCGGCCGCGTCGGGCGCGCGTCCGCCCAGGGCGCGCAGCGTCCAGCTGGTACAGGTCTTCGAGCAGCTTGCCTTTCCAGGCATTCCAGACCTTGGGGCTGGTGCCGCGGATGTCGGCCACCGTGAGCAGGTACAGCGCCGTGAGGTAGCGCTCGTTGCCCACGCGCTGCGCAAACCGCGGCGATCACGTCGGGGTCGCTCAGGTCCTGCTTTTGCGCCACCTGGCTCATGGTCAGGTGCTCGACGCACCAGGAATTCGATGAGCTGGGCGTCCTCGCGCCCGATGCCGTGCGGGCCGTGCTGGCGGCAAAAGCGCCGCGCCTCGGCGCGCGCCGATCTGCGAATGGTCGCCGCCGCGCCCCTTGCCGATGTCGTGGAACAGCGCCGCCACGTAGAGGATCCAGGGCTTGTCCCAGCCGGCCGCGAGCTGCGAGCAGAACGGGTATTCGTGCGCATGCTCGGCGATGAAGAAGCGCCGCACGTTGCGCAGCACCATCAGGATGTGCTGGTCGACGGTGTAGACATGGAACAGGTCGTGCTGCATCTGGCCGACGATGCGGCGAAACGGCCAGATGTAGCGCCCCAGCACCGAGGTCTGGTTCATCAGCCGCATGGCATGCGTGAGGCCCGCGGGCTGCTGCAGGATGCGCATGAAGGTGGCGCGGTTGACCGGGTCGCGCCGGAACGCGCTGTCCATCACGGAGCGCGCGCTGTAGAGCGCGCGCAGCGTGCGCGCCGACAGGTTCTGCAGCGCCGACCGAGCCCTGGAAGAGCAGGAAGGTTTCGAGGATGGCGTGCGGGTCGCGCTGGTACAGGTCGTCGCTGGCGACGTCGATCATGCCGGCCTTGTCGAAGAAGCGCGCGTTGATCGGCTGCGGCGGCCGCGCCGGCGGGTTGAGGCGCTCCTCGATGTTCAGCAGCAGGATCTGGCACAGCTGCGTCACCGCCTTGGCGGCCCAGTAGTAGCGGCGCATCAGCGTCTCGCTGGCGCGCATCGGCAGGCGCTGGCCGTCGGGCGTGAGCGAGCGGTAGCCAAACGACTCGGCCACGGCGGTCTGCAGGTCGAACACCAGGCGGTCTTCGCGCCGCCCGGCCAGCACGTGCAGGCGCGCGCGGATCGCGCAGAGCACGGCTTCGTTGCGCTCGATCTGGCGCACCTCGAACGGCGTGGCCAGGCCGCTGGCGGCCAGCTCCTGCCAGTTGCGGCCCAGGCCCGCCGCCTGCGCCACCCACAGCACCATCTGCAGGTCGCGCAGGCCGCCCGGGCGACTCCTTGCAGTTGGGCTCGAGCGCGTAGGGGGTGTTTTCGTACTTGTTGTGGCGCTGGCGCATCTCCAGCGTCTTGGCGACCAGGAAGGCCTGCGGGTCCAGGTGCGCGCGGTACTGCTGCTGGAAGTCGGCGAACAGCGCGGCGTTGCCGCACAGCAGGCGCGCCTCCAGCAGCGAGGTCTGCACCGTCACGTCCTGGGCCGCCTCGGCGATGCACTCGGCCACGGTGCGCACGCTGGAGCCGATTTCGAGGCCGGCGTCCCAGCAGCTGCGGATGAAGGACTCGACCGGCGCGTTCAGCGCTGCGCCCTCGGCGCCGCCGCATCCCTCGGGCAGCAGCAGCAGCACGTCGACATCGGAATAGGGAAACAGCTGGTCGCGGCCAAAGCCGCCGACCGCGACCAGCGCCAGGCTCTGCGGCAGGGCCGCGCGCGCCCACAGGGTGCACAGCAGGCTGCCGGTGAGGCCCGAGAGCTTGCGCAGGCGCGCGTGGATGCCGCGCGTGGACGCCTGCGGGGCCTGCAGCGCAGACAGCAGGGCGGCTTTGTGCTGGCGGTAGGTGTCGCGCAGCGCGTGCAGTTCGGTCATGGAGAGGACCGGGTCAGAAGACATGGCCCGCACCCTGCAAAAAGCGTGCGCAGGCGCGCTCAGGTCGCCGTGGCCTGCACGAAGGCGGGCAGGGCGGGCGAGCCGGCGGAGAGCGTCAGCACGTCGTAGCCGGTCTCGGTGACCAGCACCGTGTGCTCCCACTGGGCCGAGAGGCTGTGGTCCTTGGTGACGATGGTCCAGCCGTCGTTGCCGAACTCCTTGATCTCGCGCCGGCCGGCGTTGATCATCGGTTCGATCGTGAAGACCATGCCGGGCTTCAATTCCTCGAGCGTGCCGGGGCGGCCGTAGTGCAGCACCTGGGGCTCTTCGTGGAACACCTTGCCGATGCCGTGGCCGCAGAACTCGCGCACCACGCTGAAGCCATGGCCTTCGGCGAACTTCTGGATCGCGTGGCCGATGTCGCCCAGGTGGGCGCCGGGCTTGACCTGCTGGATGCCCAGCCACATGGCGTCGAAGGTGACGGACGACAGGCGCTTGGCGGCGATCGAGCACTCGCCGATCAGGTACATGCGGCTGTTGTCGCCGTACCAGCCGTCCTTGCGTGATCACGGTGACGTCGACGTTGACGATGTCGCCCTTCTTGAGCGGCTTGTCGTTCGGAATGCCGTGGCAGACCACATGGTTGACCGAGGTGCACAGCGACGCCGGGTAGGGCGGGTAGCCCGGCGGCTGGTAGCCGATGGTGGCCGAAACAGTGCCCTGCTGGGCCATGCATTCGGCGCCCAGGCGGTCGATTTCGTTGGTGGTGATGCCGGGTTTGATGTGCGGTGCGATGTAGTCCAGCACTTCAGAGGCCAGGCGGCACGCGACGCGCATGCCGGCAATGTCTTCTGCCGTTTTGATGGTGATGCTCATGCGGCAATTATCCCATCGCGCCCTGAGCCCTGCCGGCGGCCGGGCGCTGCCCCTGCCCCCGGCCCGGTAAAATGCCGGCCTTCGATCCCGCGTGCGCAGGCCTTCCGGCGCCGCCATCGCCGGGCCGTCCCCGGTCGGTCCCTCTGTCCTCTCAATTCCTTCAGGCCGCCACTGTGACCTTGCACATGACCACGCTTGCGGGCGGTAACGCTCTCAGCCCTTTCCGCGCCCAACAACTCCAGGCTGCGCTCGAAGCCATCCACCCGAAGATCGCCGCCATCGCCGCGCGCCATGTGCACCTGGTCGCCACCGACGTGGCGCCCACCCGCCGAGCAGCGGCAGCGCCTGGCCGCGCTGCTGACCTATGGCGAGCCCTATGCCGGCCCCGCCGAGGGCCCCGCCATCGTCGTCACGCCGCGCCTGGGCACGGTCTCGCCCTGGGCATCCAAGGCCACCGACATTGCGCACAACTGCGGCCTGGCGATCCACCGCGTCGAGCGCGTCACCGAATACCGCGTGCAGATGCAGTCGGGCCTGCTGGGCCGGCCGACGCTCAGCGCCGAGCAGCTGGCGCAGGTCGCCGCGCTGCTGCACGACCGCATGACCGAGTCCGTGGTGGCCGACCTGGCCGGCGCGCAGGCGCTGTTCAGCGCGCTGCCGCCCCAGCCCATGGAGCATGTGGACGTGCTCGGCGGCGGCCGCGCGCAGCTCGAAGCGGCCAATGTGCGCTTCGGCCTGGCGCTGGCCGACGACGAAATCGACTACCTCGTCCACGCCTTCCAGGGCTTGAGCCGCAACCCCAGCGACGTCGAGCTGATGATGTTCGCGCAGGCCAACAGCGAGCACTGCCGCCACAAGATCTTCAACGCGCGAGTTCACCATCGACGGCGCGGCGCAGGACAAGAGCCTGTTCGGCATGATCCGCCACACGCACCAGACCGAGCCCGCAGCACACGGTGGTGGCGTACTCCGACAACGCCTCGGTGATGGAAGGCACGCAGGTCGAGCGGTTTGTGGCCAAAATGGCCTCCAGCGCAAGCGGGTCCAGCGCTTCGAGCTATCAAAAAGAGAGTGCGTTGCAGCACGTGCTGATGAAGGTGGAGACGCACAACCACCCGACGGCGATCTCGCCGTTTCCCGGTGCCTCCACGGGCGCGGGCGGCGAGATCCGCGACGAAGGCGCGACCGGCCGCGGCTCCAAGCCCAAGGCGGGCCTGACGGGCTTCACCGTCTCCAAGCTCTGGGGCGGCGCTTCCGACCAGGAGGGCGGCAAGCCCGACCACATCGCCAGCCCGCTGCAGATCATGACCGAGGGCCCGCTGGGCGGCGCCGCGTTCAACAACGAGTTCGGCCGGCCCAACCTGCTGGGCTACTTCCGCGAGTACGAGCAGACCGTCGCGGGCGTCGGCGCGCGGCTACCACAAGCCGATCATGATCGCCGGCGGCCTGGGCGTGATCGACGCCGCGCAGACGCAGAAGATCGAATTCCCGGCCGGTTCGCTGCTGATCCAGCTCGGCGGCCCGGGCATGCGCATCGGCATGGGCGGCAGCGCCGCCAGCTCGATGGCCACGGGCGCCAACGCGGCCGAGCTCGACTTCGACTCGGTGCAGCGCGGCAACCCCGAAATCGAGCGCCGTGCGCAGGAGGTCATCAACCACTGCTGGGCGCAGGGCGCGGCCAACCCGATCCTGGCGATCCACGACGTCGGCGCGGGCGGGCTCTCGAACGCCTTCCCCGAGCTGACCAACGACGCCGGCCGCGGCGCGCGCTTTGACCTGCGCGCCGTGCCGCTCGAAGAGTCGGGCATGGCGCCCAAGGAAATCTGGTGCAACGAAAGCCAGGAGCGCTATGTGCTGGCGATCGCGCCCGAGTCGCTGGACCAGTTCCAGGCGTTCTGCGAGCGCGAGCGCTGCCCGTTCGCCGTGATCGGCATGGCCACCGAAGAGCGCCAGCTGGTGCTCGAAGACCCGGCCGCCACGGCCGACGACCAGAAGCTGCCGGTGGACATGCCCATGACCGTGCTGCTGGGCAAGCCGCCCAAGATGCACCGCGACGTGAGCCACCGTGGCGCGCGAATTCACGCCCATCGACCTGACCGGCGTCGACCTGCAGAAGGCCGTCATCGACGTGCTGGCGCACCCCACGGTGGCGTCCAAGCGCTTCCTGATCACCATCGGCGACCGCACCGTCGGCGGCCTCACGCCACCGCGACCAGATGGTCGGCCCCTGGCAGGTGCCGGTGGCCGACGTGCGCCGTGACGCTGGCCGACTACAAGGGCTTCGCCGGCGAGGCCATGAGCATGGGCGAGCGCACGCCGCTGGCCGCCATCGACGCGCCGGCGTCGGGCCGCATGGCCGTGGCCGAGGCCATCACCAACCTGCTGGCCGCGCCGATCGAGCTGCCGCGCGTCAAGCTGTCGGCCAACTGGATGGCCGCCTGCGGCGAGCCCGGCGAAGACGCCGCGCTGTACGACACCGTGAAGGCCGTCGGCCTGGAGCTGTGCCCGGCGCTGGGCGTGTCGATCCCGGTCGGCAAGGATTCCCTGTCGATGCGCACGCAGTGGCAGCGACGGCGGGCGAAGCCCAAGAAGGTGACCTCGCCCGTCAGCCTGATCGTCACCGCCTTCGCCACGCTGGCCGACGTGCGCGGCACGCTGACGCCGCAGCTCGACGCCACCGAGGACGACACCACGCTGGTGCTGATCGACCTGGGCCGCGGCCAGAAGCCGCATGGGCGGCAGCATCCTGGCGCCAGGTGCTGGACCAGGCGGCGACGCGGTGCCCGACCTCGACGACGCGCAAGACCTGAAGAACCTGGTGGCCGCCGTGAACGCGCTGCGCGCGCAGGGCCAGATCCTGGCCTACCACGACCGCAGCGACGGCGGCCTGTTCGCCGCGGCCTGCGAGATGGCCTTTGCCGGCCATGTCGGCGTGGCGCTGAACGTCGACATGCTGGTCACCGAAGGCGACGGCATCTCCGACAGCCGCATGGAAACCGGCGACGCCAAGAACTGGGCGCAGCAGGTCAGCGCGCGCCGCGAAGAGCTCACGCTCAAGGCGCTGTTCAACGAAGAGCTGGGCGTGGTGCTGCAGGTGCGCACGGCCGAGCGCAACGAGGTCATGCAGACGCTGCGCGCGCACGGCCTCTCGCGCCTACAGCCACTTCGTCGGCAAGACGCGCCCGGCCAGCTCCGCCATCGACGCGGGCAAGGGCCAGCTGTCGAGTGTGGCGCGACGCCAAGGCGGTCTTCAGCGCCAGCGCTGCACGACCTGCACCAGGTCTGGGACACGCGTGAGCTGGAAGATCTGCCAGCAGCGCGACAACCCGGCCTGCGCCGATGCCGAGCACGCCGCCGCCGGCGCGCCGGCCGACCCCGGCATGCACGTGCACCTGGCGTTCGACCCGGCCGTGAACGTGGCCGCGCCGTTCCTGAACCTTGCGCGCCCCAAGGTCGCCATGCTGCGCGAGCAGGGCGTGAACTCGCACGTCGAGATGGCCTATGCCTTCACCGAAGCCGGCTTCGAGGCCTACGACGTGCACATGACCGACCTGCAGACCGGCCGCGCCAACCTGCCGGACTTCCAGGGCGTGGTCGCCTGCGGCGGCTTCAGCTACGGCGACACGCTGGGCGCGGGCATCGGCTGGGCGCGCAGCATCACCTTCAACCCGCGTGCTGGCGGCGCAGTTCCAGGCGCTTCTTCGCCGCGCCGACACCTTCGGCCTCGGCGTGTGCAACGGCTGCCAGATGTTTGCCGAACTGGCCGACATCATTCCCGGCGCGCAGGACTGGCCGCGCTTCACCACCAACCAGAGCGAGCGCTTCGAGGCGCGGCTGTCGATGGTCGAGGTGCTCGAATCGCCGAGCCTGTTCTTTGCCGGCATGGCCGGCAGCCGCCTGCCGATCGCCGTGGCGCACGGCGAGGGCTATGCCAACTTCAAGCACCGCGGCGACGCGGCGCAGGCGATTGCCGCGATGCGCTTCGTCGACAACCACGGCCAGCCGACCGAGCAGTACCCGTTCAACCCGAACGGCAGCGCCGGCGGCCTGACGGCCGTGACCACCGCCGACGGCCGCTTCACGGCCATGATGCCGCACCCCGAGCGCGTGTTCCGCAACATCCAGATGAGCTGGACCTCGCGGCGACACCGGCGGCGCGCAGCCCCTGGATGCAGATCTGGCGCAACGCGCGCAAGTGGGTCGGGTGAGCCTGCGGCGGCCGGCGCACCGGCCCTGCGGTTGACTTCTGGCACTATCAAAAACATAGCTTCCAGCGCATGTCCTACAGGCGCTGGAAGCTTTTTTATTGATAATCCGTCCACTTTCAAACTCTCTCCCAAGGAGTTTCCATGGCCGGAGCCAGCCTGCTGACGCTGTTGGACGACATTGCCGCCATCCTCGACGACGTGGCCCTGATGACCAAGGTGGCGGCGAAGAAAAGCGCGGTGATCGCGGACGACGTCTCGGCCATGACCAAGGTGGCCACGCAAAAGACCGCGGGCGTGCTGGGCGACGACCTGGCGCTCAACGCGCAGCAGGTGTCGGGCGTGCGGGCCGAGCGCGAGATCCCCGTGGTCTGGGCCGTGGCCAAGGGCTCGCTGGTCAACAAGCTCATCCTCGTGCCGGCGGCGCTGGCCATCAGCGCCTTCATTCCCTGGGCGGTGACGCCGCTGCTCATGCTGGGCGGCGCCTTTCTGTGCTTCGAGGGCTTCGAGAAGCTGGTGCACAAGTTTTTGCACAGCGCGCCGCGCGCCGCGATCGAGCACGACAGCCATGCCCAGGCCAATGCCAACCCCGCGGTCGACATGGTGGCGTTCGAGAAAGGCAAGATCCAGGGCGCCGTGCGCACCGATTTCATCCTGTCGGCCGAGATCATCACCATCGCGCTGGGCACGGTGGCGGCGGCGCCCTTCGTGCAGCAGCTCGCGGTGCTGACGGCGGTCGCGGCGCTGATGACCGTCGGTGTCTACGGCCTCGTGGCGGGCATCGTCAAGCTCGACGACCTGGGCTTGTGGCTCAGCGAGCGGGCCAGTGCGGTGGCGCAGGCCCTGGGGCGCGGCCTGGTGCGCGCTGCGCCCTGGCTGATGAAGGCGCTCAGCGTGGCGGGCACGGCGGCGATGTTTCTGGTGGGCGGCGGCATTCTGGTGCACGGCTGGCCTGCGCTGCACCACGCGACCGAGGCCCTGGCCGCAGCGGCGGACCGCGGCCCGCTGGGCGCGTGGGCGCAGTGGCTGGCCTCGAATGGCCTCAACGCCGTGGTGGGCCTGGCCGCTGGCGCACTGGTGCTGGCCGGCGTGACCCTGGCGCAGCACCTGCGCGTGCGCGCCGCCGCGCACTGAAGCCGCGCACGGCCAGGGCAGCGGTGGTGCCCGGTGGGCGCCTTGGGGCAGAGGGCACCGCAGCTATGGCCTAATAGAGGGCTTTCCCTTTTTCTTTTCACTTTTTTAGCGGAGGCCTCCCATGGGCAACAAAATCGTCACCGAAGCAGATCGCAAGCGCACCCCCCAGCCGAAAACCCTGCCTGGCTTCACCCTGCCCACCGCTGGCCGTGGCCAGCGCGTGAGCCTGGAGCGTGGTGTCTCGACGCGCAGCAAGAAGAACCCCGGCAAGCGCCCCCACCAGGGTTGATCGCCATTGGCGGTTGCGGCCTTGGGGCCGCTGCAAACAGCAAAGCCCTCGGATGAGGGCTTTGCTGTTTCTGGTGCGCCGCGGCCCGGGCCGCGGCGTGGGGCTCAGTGCACCACCATCAAATGGAACGGCCAGACATAGGCCTGCAGCGTCACATAGAGGCCGACCAGGCAGGCCAGCGCAATCGAGTGGAAGAACACATAGCGCAGGATGTCGCCCTCGTGGTTGAACCAGCGCGTGGCCGTTGACGCCACGACGATGGACTGCGCATCGATCATCTTGCCCATCACGCCGCCCGAGCTGTTGGCCGCGCCCATCAGGTTGGCCGACAGCCCCAACTGCTCGGCCGCCACCTTCTGCATGCCACCAAAGAGCACGTTCGAGGCCGTGTCCGAGCCCGTCATCGCCACGCCGATCCAGCCCATCAGCGTGCCGAAGAACGGATAGAAGACGCCGGTGTTGGCAAACGCCAGGCCCAGCGTGGTGTCGGTGCCCGAATAGCGCGTGAGCGTGCCCAGCGCCAGCATCAGCACGATCGTCAGCAGCGAATAGCGCACCAGCCACAGCGTGCGGAAGAAGGTCTTGACGATATCGATCGGGTTGTACTTCATGACCAGCGCGCTCACGATGGCCGACAGCAGGATGCCGGTGCCGGTGGCCGAGAGCAGGTTGAGCGAGTAGACGGCGCCTTCCTTGGTCGGCTGGTGCACCACGGGCGGCACTTTTTCGACCAGGTTGTGCAGTCCCGCCATCGGGAACGACGGCGCATAGATGCCGTTGAGCCAGGCCTTGACCGAGGGCAGGCCCCAGAGGAACACGAACACCGACAGGATCACCCAGGGCGTCCAGGCGCGCACCAGCTCGGCGCGGTCGTGGCGCACCAGCGGCTGCGGCGGCTTGGCCTCGTGGGCGCTGACGTCGTGGCCCTTGAGCGAGGGCGAGGTCCAGATCTTCTTGGGCTGCCACACGCGCAGGAACAGCACCAGGCTGGCCATCGAGACGATGGCGGCAATGATGTCGACCAGCTCGGGGCCGATGAAGTTGGACACCAGGTACTGCGGAACCGCAAACGACACGCCGGTCACCAGAATGGCGGGCCAGATTTCCATCATGGCCTTGCGCCCGGCAAAGGCCCAGATCAGCCAGAATGGCACCAGCAGCGAGAAGAAGGGCAGCTGGCGGCCGATCATGGCAGTGACTTCCATCAGGTCGTAGCCGTGCACCTTGGCCAGCGTGATCACCGGCGTGCCCAGGGCGCCAAAGGCCACCGGCGCGGTGTTGGCGATCAGGCTCAGGCCCGACGCCGCCAGCGGCGAGAAGCCCAGGCCGATCAGGATGCCCGCCGTGACGGCCACCGGGGTGCCGAAGCCGGCAGCACCTTCGAAGAACGCGCCAAAGCAGAACGCGATCAGCAGCAGCTGCAGGCGCCGGTCTTCGGTGATGCTCGAGAGCGAGTCCTGCAGGATCTTGAAGCTGCCGTTCTGCTCGGCCAGCTGCTGCAGGAAGATGATGTTGAGCACGATCCAGCCAATCGGCAGCAGGCCGGTGAAGCCGCCGAACACCGCCGCGCGCCCCGCCATGTCGGCCGGCATGCCGTAGGCAAAAATGGCCACCAGCAGCGCCGCGATCAGGCCCAGGCCGGCCGCGACGTGCGCCTTGATGTGGAAGAAGCCGAGTGCCGCAAGCATGACCACCACCGGGATCGCGGCCAGCGCGGTGGAGATGATCATGTTGCCGAACGGATCGTAGATTTGCTGCCAGGTCATGGAAGTCTCCAGAGTTTTTTTATGCCGCCTGCAGCCCTGGGCCAGCACGGTCCAAGGGCGCGGGGATAGGCGGTACCGGACTTTAAGAAAACGAGGACTCGAACGGCGTGAAAACACTTGCACAGGCGCATGAAGCATTTTCAGCAGGCCGACTGCATTGTGCACGCGCTGCGGTGGTAGCGCGCTGCATCCGCAGCGGCACCGGTGGGCCGATTTGCGGCGCCGCTGTGGCAGATGGTCTGCTCTTTATTCAATAGCTACAAGCGCTTGTGCCATAAGCGCTGTGGCCATAAAAGACACTTGTCCTGCGGTGCCAGCGCGGCGCGCGGCGCGGCACGGCAGACGTGTCTTACACCCGGTCGAGTGCCTGCGCCAGGTCGGCCTGCAGGTCGTCGATGTGCTCGATGCCGACCGACAGGCGCACCATGTTTTCGCTGACGCCGGCCTTGGCCAGTTCTTCGGGGTTGAGCTGGCGGTGCGTGGTCGACGCCGGGTGCGTGGCCAGCGACTTGGCGTCACCGATGTTCACGAGGCGCGTGAACAGGCCGAGCGCGTCGAGGAAGCGTGCGCCGGCGGCGCGCGGGTCGGCGTCGCTGGCTTTGAGGCCGAACGACAGAATGCCCGAGGCCTTGCCGCCCATCTGGCGCTGCGCCAGCGCGTGGTCGGCGTGGTCGGGCAGGCCGGCGTAGCGCACCCATTCGACCTTGGGGTGGCTCTGCAGGAACCGAGCCAGCGCCAGCGTGTTGTCGCAGATGCGGTCCATGCGCAGCGGCAGGGTTTCGATGCCCTGCAGCGTGAGCCAGGCGTTGAACGGCGACAGCGCCGCGCCCATGTTGCGCAGCGGCACCACGCGCGCGCGGCCGATGTAGGCGGCAGCGCCCAGGGCCTCGGTGTAGACCACGCCGTGGTAGCTCACGTCGGGCTCATTGAGGCGCTTGAAGCGCTCCTTGTGCTCGGCCCACGGGAACTTGCCGCTGTCGACGATGATGCCGCCGATGCTGTTGCCGTGGCCGTTCATGTACTTGGTCAAGGCGTGCACCACGATGTCGGCGCCATGCTCGATCGGGCGGCACAGGTAGGGGCTCGGGACGGTGTTGTCGACGATCAGCGGCACGCCATGCTCGTGGGCGATCTGGGCCAGCGCCGCGATGTCGGTCACGTTGCCGAGCGGGTTGCCGATCGATTCGCAGAACACCGCCTTGGTGCGCGCGTCGATCAGCGCGGCAAAGGTCTCGGGCCGGGCGGGGTCGGCAAAGCGCACCTCGATGCCCTGCTGCGGGAAGGTGTGGGCAAACAGGTTGTAGGTGCCGCCATAGAGCGTGCTGGCCGAGACGATGTTGTCGCCGGCTTCGGCAATGGTCTGGATCGCCGCCGTGATCGCGGCCATGCCCGAGGCCAGCGCCAGCGCGGCCACGCCGCCCTCGAGCGCCGCGACGCGCTGCTCGAGCACGTCGGTGGTCGGGTTCATGATGCGCGTGTAGATGTTGCCCGGCACCTTCAGGTCGAACAGGTCGGCGCCGTGCTGGGCGCTGTCGAACGCGTAGGCCACCGTCTGGTACAGCGGCACGGCGGCAGACTTGGTGGTGGGGTCGGGCGTGTAGCCGGCGTGGACGGCAAGGGTTTCGATGCGCATGGGTCTCCTCGGGATGGGGTTAGAACACAACATGCCAGCGCGGCTGGCAATGGCGGCCATTGTCGCCAGCTGCCGCGCTGGCGCCAAACAAGCTTTGGCTATGTTCTTATGCGCAGCGCTAGACGCTGCGTTTTTGATAGCTCACAGCGCTTGCCCTGTAAGCGCTGGAGGCCGATTTGGCCCATATTCCGCAGAGGGGCCTCACACGGCAGAGGACGGCCGCGTACGGTAGAACTGCAGCGGCTTCTCGGCCATGTCCTGCCGGTGCTGGTTCAGCACCGAGCGCTTCATCTTGCCCACCACATGCATCTCGCAGGGCTTGCAGTCAAAACGCAGCGTGAGCTTTTCGCTGCCCGTTGACCAGGTGCAGCGGCTCGGCCTTGATGGTGCCCTTGACGCCGATCACGCCCTTGGCCTGCTTGGGGCACAGGCTGAGCGAAAAGCGCACGCAGTGCTTGGTGATCATCAGGCTGACCTCGCCTTCCTCTTCCTTGCTTTCGTAGGCCGCATCGATCACCTGCACGCCGTGCTTTCGGTAGAAGTCGTGCGCCTTGGCTGTTGTAGACGTTGGCCAGGTAGCTCAGCGTGTCTTCGGGGAAGGGCGGCGGGCGGCTGTACGGGCTGGGCGCGCGGCAGGCGCGCGCAGGCCGGCGGCGCGGGCGGCCTCGAGCGCGGCGACGGCGTCGCGCCGCAGCGCGTTGAACACGGACGCCGGCACGAACCACGGCTGCGACAGCGCCAGCGCGATGTCGTGCACCGAAAAGATCGTGCTGCCAAAGCGGCCCAGCTGCTCGCGCAGCGAGGCCTCGGCCCGCGCGGCATCGGTCGCGCGCTGGTGCGCCAGGGCCGCGCTGGCGCTGCCGACAAAGCCGTCCTCGTCGGTCAGCGTGAGCGCGAAACCCGTGGGGGTTTCGGCCAGCTGCGCCCACAGGCCGATGCGGCGCTCGCTCGATTTCTTGTCGAGCATGCGGACCCAGTCCATGTCGCGGTTGCGGTTGATTTCAACGCCCTTGCGCAGGTCCTTCAGGCCCGCGATCGGGTCTTTGGGATAGACCCGCCACTGGCCCACGCTGCGGCCGGAGACCGGCTCGGCGCGGTTGATGGCCAGGCCCACCAGTTCTTTTTGCAGGTCGTAGTAGCACAGGCCGTCGCCGTTGTGCAGCACGGCCTCGGGGCTGCTGGTCTCGAGTTCGACAAAGTCTTCGCCGACGCGGGTGACCCAGCCGATCGCGCGGCCGGGCGTCTTGGGGGTGTCGAAGGCGCCGATGTCGTCCTTGCGGCCGTTGACGAAGTAGTCGGTGAACTCGCGGTTGAAGTTCTGGTCGGGGTCGGGCGTGAAGAAGAAGCGCGTGCTGCCGCTCGATGCGCGCGCCAGCGGCTGGCCCGAGCATTCGCGCTCTTCGATGATCTCGTCGAGCAGCGTGCGGTAGTGGGCCGTGATGTTCTTCACGTAGCCCATGTCCTTGTAGCGTCCCTCGATCTTGAAGCTGCGCACGCCCGCGTCGATCAGGGCGCGCAGGTTGTCCGTCTGGTTGTTGTCCTTCATCGACAGCACGTGCTTGTCGTGCGCAATGAAGCGGCCCTGGTCGTCGGTGACCTGTAGGGCAGGCGGCAGGCCTGGAGCAGTCGCCGCGGTTGGCGCTGCGCCCGGTGTGCGCGTGGGTGATGTAGCACTGGCCGCGAATACGCCACGCACAGCGCGCCGTGGATGAAGAACTCGATGGTGGTGCGCGCCGGGTCGGTGGCGGCACGCACGGCGGCGATCTGCTGCAGCGTCAGCTCGCGCGCCAGCACGATCTGCGACAGCCCCGCGTCCTGCAGGAAGCGCGCTTTCTCGGGCGTGCGGATGTCGGTCTGCGTGCTCGCGTGCAGCTGGATGGGCGGCAGGTCGAGCTCCAGCAGGCCCATGTCCTGGACGATCAGCGCGTCGGCGCCGGCGTCGTAGACCTGCCAGGCCATCTGGCGCGCGCCTTCGAGTTCGTCGTCGCGCAGGATGGTGTTGAGCGTGATGAAGATGCGGCTGCCAAAGCGGTGCGCATGCCGGATCAGGCGCTCCAGGTCTGCGGAGGTCGTTGCCGGCGGTGGCGCGCGCGCCGAAGGCCGGGCCGCCGATGTAGACGGCATCGGCGCCGTGGTTGACGGCCTCGATGCCAATGTCGGCGTCGCGGGCGGGGGAGAGCAGTTCGAGCTGGTGGGGCAGGAGGGACATGGGGCGGGATTATCCCGTGCCCGGCGGGCCCGCGCCGGCCGGGGCTTTCGGCTTTCTGGCTCAGGCGCTGGCTGGCACCGCGCCGCGCGAAGCCATGGCCTCGCCCAGGCGGATGGCGCGGCCCGGCGCCCAGGCCGGGTTGAAGCGCAGCGGCCCGGCCGGGAACAGCATCACCACGGTGGAGCCCAGCAGGAAGCGCCCCATTTCGTCGCCCTGCTGCAGCGCAATGCCCTGGCCGGTGTAGTCCCAGTGGCGCGGCACGCCACTGCGCGGCGGATTCACCTGCCCGTGCCAGACGGTGGCCATGCTGCCCACGATGGTCGCACCCACCAGCACCAGCACGAACGGCCCGTGCTCGGAATCAAAGGTGCAGACCACACGCTCGTTGCGCGCGAACAGCCCGGGCACGCCGCGCGCGGTGGTCGGGTTGACCGAGAACAGGTCGCCGGGCACATGCACCATGCTGCGCAGGGTGCCCGCGCAGGGCATGTGGATGCGGTGGTAGTCGCGCGGGCTCAGGTAGAGCGTGGCGAAATGGCCGTCGGCAAACTGCGCCGCCAGCGCCGCATCGCCGCCGACCAGGGCCGTGGCCGAGTAGCTGTGGCCCTTGGCCTGGAAGACCTGGCCCTGGTCGATGGCGCCGAACTGGCTGATGGCGCCGTCGACCGGGCAGATCAGGTCGGCCTGCGCCAGCGGCCGGGCGCCGGGCCGCAGCGCGCGCGTGAAGAAGGCGTTGAAGCTGTCGTAGGCGGCCATGTCCGGCTCGGCCGCCTCGGCCATGTCGACCCCGTAGCGCGCGACGAAGCGGCGGATCAGTGCCGTGCTCAAGCCGCCCGCGCGGGCCGAGGCGATGCGCCCCGCGAGCGTGGTCAGCAAGCGCTTGGGCAAAAGGTACTGCGGCAAAACGGCAAGGCGATCAGACACGTGGGCGGGCCCGGTAGTGGTGGGAGCGGGCCATTCTATCGGCCCCGGAGCGCCCGCTCGCCGGGGGTGGAAACGCCTGGGCCGCAGGGTTTTGCCTGCTGGAGGAGCCGCAGCGGGCGCCCCGTTGCCGGCGCAGGGCCATGGCGCTGTCGCAGCAGGTTTTGAGCCCGGCGGGCACAATGCGCGGCTTGCCCGCGGCGGCACCCTTGGGCCGGTTCCCGCACCGCGCGTGCGCCCGCAGTCGGGGTGCGCCACGCTATGGGGGCCGCAGCCGCCTTTGTTTTTCCATCGCGCTTTGTCCATGTCTTCTTCAGATACCCACCGGCGGCCGTTGCCTGCCGCCAGCGCTGGCGCGCCAGTGCCGTTTTCCAAGACGCAGCAGCTGCAGCAGTGGCTGCGCAACTTCTGGCCCGCCCCGATGCGCATCAATGGGCGCGAGCGTGTACGCATCACACTGGGCGTGGCGCTGGGCGTGCTGTTCATGGCGCTGCTGGGGCGGTGGTGGTCGCACACCGGGAGCGCACAGCCGTGGATGGTCGCGTCGCTGGGCGCCAGCGCGGTGCTGGTGTTTGCCATTCCGTCGAGTCCGCTGTCGCAGCCCTGGCCGCTGCTGGCGGGCAACACGCTGTCGGTGCTGGTGGGCGTGGCGTGCGCGGCCTGGGTGCCCGACCCGGCGTGGGCGGCGGCGCTGGCCGTGGCGCTCGCGGTGGCCGCCATGATGTCATTGCGCTGCCTGCATCCGCCGGGCGCGGCGCTGGCGCTGTTGGTCGTGCTCAACCACGATCTGGGCGTGCGGCTGGCGGCATTTCCGGTGCTCTTCAGCTCGGTGCTGCTGCTGGTGGCGGCCGTGGTCTACAACAGCCTCACGGGGCGCACCTACCCGCATCCGCAGCGCACGCCGGCGGCCGGTGCCGGCCCCCAGCACGCGGGCTTCATCTCGGCCGACCTGGACGCCGCCCTGGCGCACTACAACAAGGTGCTGGACATCAGCCGGGCCGACCTGGAGGGGCTGCTGCACATGGCGGGGCGCGCTGCCTTTGCGCGCACGCTGGGCGAGCTGCGCTGCAGCGACATCATGTCCAGGCCGCCGTTTGCGGTGGAGGCGGGTGCCTCGTTGGCAGACGCCTGGGCCCTGATGCGGCGCGAGCAGATCAAGGCCCTGCCCGTGGTCGACGCGCAGCACGCCGTGCTCGGCATCGTCACGGTGGCCGACTTCATGCGCCTGGCCAACCTCGACGAGCGCGAAGGCCTGGGGCAGCGCTTGCGCACGCTGGTCATGGGGCGCGGGCACCAGCCCAAGGTGGTGGGCGAGATCATGTCGGCACCCGTGCAGGTGGCCCAGGCCCAGCAACTTGTGATGGAACTGGTGCCGTTGTTTTCGCACGGTGGGCACCACCACATTCCCATCGTCGATGCCCAGCAGCGCCTCGCAGGCATCGTCACGCAAACCGACCTGGTGCGTGCGCTGGCTGCCGCCGTGCAGGCACAGTGAGATGCCCATGGCCACAGCAGCCGCATCGCGCTACAATTGACAGGCTAAAGCACAGCGCTTCGCCTGTCCATTGAAGCCGTCTCTGCCGGCATCCTTCCCGACCTGCTCCTTTGGGTGCAGCGACTCCCACAGCCCGCAATGCACAGTGTGCCTGGTCCTCACAGGGCTTCGCTGCCCGGGGCGGACGCGCCACGCGCAGGCGCTGAACACGGATTGATTTGTTTTTAAGAGATTGAACATGGCCAAAGAAGAACTGATTGAAATGCAGGGCAGCGTCACGGAAGTGCTGCCCGACTCACGCTTTCGCGTCACCCTGGACAACGGGCATCAGCTGATCGCCTACACCGGCGGCAAGATGCGCAAGCACCACATCCGTATCCTCGCCGGCGACAAGGTGTCGCTCGAAATGTCGCCCTACGATCTGACCAAGGGCCGCATCACGTTCCGCCACCTGGCAGGCCGCGGCCCTGGACCCAGCAGCCGTTGAGTATTGGCATGCGGGCAAGGCGCACGCCCGCATGCATTTAAATTGAAATCGTGCGGCTTCCTTCAAAAACCGCCTGTTTTCCAAGTTAGAATACTAGCTGTCGGAGCGTAGCGCAGCCTGGTAGCGCATCTGCTTTGGGAGCAGAGGGTCGCGAGTTCGAATCCCGCCGCTCCGACCATTGATATCAAGGGGTTAGGCTAATTTGGCCTAACCCCTTTTGTCTTACAGAATCACTTGTCTCTAATGGACTACCGGGTTGCAATGGCCCGAACGCCTTCTTGTGGCGGATGTAGTCGGCGATTTGTGCCTGCGTGGTGTGCGCTCCTATGCGCTGTGCCCTGTTTCACTTCTCTGTGCCCGTGATACCTTCTCAGACCCAACCCGACCGCGCGGGGCCGCGTCCCCGCTTTGACCGGCTGGATGCCTTGCGCGGCGCGGCCATGCTGTGGATGACGGTTTTCCATGCCTGTTTTGACCTCAGCCATTTCGGCTACTGGCAGCAGGACTTTCGTGCCGACCCTTGGTGGACTTGGCAACGCACTGCGATCGTTAGCCTGTTCCTGTTTTGCGCGGGGCTGGGGCAGGCCATTGCCGTGCACCAGGGGCAGCGCTGGCCGCGTTTTGGGCGGCGCTGGGCGCAGATCGCGGGCTGTGCCGTGCTGGTCAGTGCGGGCTCATACGCCATGTTCCCCCAGAGCTTCATTTATTTTGGGGTGCTGCACGCCATGCTGGTTGTGTTGCTGGTGGCGCGCTGCACGGCAACATGGGGGCGCGCACTGTGGTTTGCGGGGACGGTGGCGCTGGCGCTGCCCTGGCTTGCGCAATGGGCGCTTGCGGGTCCGCTGGCGGATGTGGCTGTCCACCTGAATGCGCGCAGCCTCAACTGGCTCGGTCTGGTGTCGCGCAAACCGTACACCGAAGACTATGTGCCCGTGTTTCCATGGCTGGGCATGGTGTGGTGGGGGATGGCTGCGGGGCAGTGGCTGCTGCGGCGCAGGCCGGCATGGCTGCAGGGACGTGTGACGGCGGCGCTGCGCCCGCTCGCGGTGCTGGGGCGCTGGAGCCTGAGCTATTACATGCTGCACCAGCCCGTGCTGATCGGCGCGCTGATGGCCGCAGGCTGGATGCTTGGCCGCACGGCCTGAGGGCACGTCACAAAAAAAGCGGCCGAAGCCGCTTTTTGGGAAAGTGGGGCAGAGCCGCGGGCTGACCCGCGACGCATGCCTTATTCGACCTTGGCCTTGGCGCGCAGGTCTTCCTGGAACTTGGCCAGCTTTTGCTGCTGCAACTGCTGGGCCACTTGCGGCTTGACTTCGTCGAGCTTGGGCAGCTGGGCCTGGCGCACATCGTCCAGGCGAATCACGTGCCAGCCGAACTGGCTCTTCACGGGCGTCTGGGTCATCTTGCCCTTGTCGAGCTGGATCAGGGCTTCGGTGAACTCGGAGACATAGCTGCTGGGGTTGGCCCAGTCGAGGTCGCCACCCTTGGCACCAGAGCCTGGGTCCTTGGACTTCTTCTTTGCGATGTCTTCGAACTTCGCCCCCTTCTTGATCGAGGCGATGATGGCCTTGGCCTCGTCTTCGCTCTCGACCAGGATGTGGCTGGCCTTATATTCCTTGCCGCCGTTGGCCGCGACGAACTTGTCGTACTCGGCCTGGATTTCCGCGTCGGTGACGGGGTTCTTCTTCTGGTAGTCGGCAAACAGCTCACGGATCAGGATGGTCTGGCGGGCCAGCTCCATCTGCGCCTTGTAGTCTTGCGATGCTTCGAGGCCGCGCTTTTGCGCTTCCTGCATGAAGATCTCGCGGGCAATGACTTCTTCCTTGATCTGGCCTTCCATTTCTGGCGTGACCGGACGGCCCGAACGCTCAACCTGCTGCTTGAGCACTTCGGCGCGTTCCTTGGGAACAGGCTTGCCGTTCACGATGGCGATGTTCTGGGCAAAAACGGGCACGGCCACGGTGCCCAGCAAGGCGGCGGCCACGAGGCCGGACAGAAGCTGTTTCTTCATGAGGAATCCAAATAAGAGAAATGGGCTGCAGGCGGACAGCCGGCAAGCGGGAGAGACGGGCCAGATCAGAGAATTTCTATGGCGATGGCGTGGGCGCCGCGGTCAATAAATTCTTGCAGCGCATCATACACAAGGCGGTGCTGGCGCACGCGGGGCAAACCGGTAAACAAAGGTGACGCCACGCGCACCCGGAAATGGGTGCCAAACCCGGTTCCGTTGGCGCCGGCGTGGCCGGCGTGGGCATGGCTTTCGTCGAGCACCTGCAGGGCGGTGGGCGCAAGCGCGGCGCGCAGGCTGTTCTCCATGGCGGAGGCGGTGATGGCTTCGGTGTTCATGGCTGAGGCTTGTTGGAGGTGTCGGCATCCTTGGCATAGCGGCCGAGGTACAGCGCCTGGGCGATGACAAACACGAACATCAGCCCCATGCCGCCGAACAGCTTGAAGTTGACCCAGGTGTCGGTGTCAAAGTGGTAGGCCACCCAGAGGTTGAGCAGGCCCATCACGGCGAAGAAGGCCGCCCAGCTCCAGTTCACGGCACGCCAGGCGGCGTCGGATAGCTCCATTTGCGTGCCCATCAGGCGGCGGATGAGATTGGTGCGGAACACCCACTGCCCGATCAGCAGCGCGCCGCCCATCAGCCAGTACAGCACCGTGGGCTTCCACTTGATGAACGTCTCGCTCTGCGAGAGCAGGGTGGCGCCACCGAACACCACGATCACGCCCAGGCTCAGCCATTGCATGGGCTCGACCTTGCCGTGCTTGAAGCGCAGGTAGCCGATTTGCAGCACCGTGGCCGCAATCGCCACGGCGGTCGCGGTGAAGATGCCCCAGACCTTGAAGGCGGCAAAGAACAGGATGATGGGGAAGAAGTCGATGAGGATTTTCATGGCGCCCAGGGCAGTTGCAAACGTTTCAGGAGCCGCCCGCTTCAAAGTCCAGCGAGGCGGAATTCATGCAATAGCGCAGGCCCGTGGGGGCGGGGCCGTCCTCGAAGACATGGCCCAGGTGCGCACCGCATTGTGCACACACGGTTTCGACCCGCACCATGCCATGGCTGCGGTCGGTGATTTCGGTGATGGCGCCCGGCACCGCCTGCGAAAAACTGGGCCAGCCGCAGCCGGCGTCGAACTTGGTGCCGGAGTCGAACAGCTTGGCGCCGCAGCAGACGCAGTGGTAGCTGCCGTCGGCCCAATGGGCGTTGAACTTGCCGGTGAAGGGCCGCTCGGTGGCGGCATGGCGCGTGACCTGCAGCGCGCCGGGCTCGGCGCCCTTGTTCTGGAGCAGGGCCTGCCACTCGGCATCGGTTTTCTGGATGGAAAAGCTCATGATGAACAGCTGATGGAAAGGGTGGATGCCCAGTCGGGCGGGAAGTCTGCATAGGCCTCGTGGCCGGGGTGCTCGTCAAACGGGCGCTCCAGCAGGCGCTGCAGGGTTTGGAGTTCGCCGAAGTCGCCAAGTTTCGCGGCGCGGATGGCCTGCTCGGCCAGATGGTTGCGCAGCACATAGCGCGGATTGGTTTTGAGCATCAAATCGGCCGCTAAAGCACTGCTGGTATGGGAAAGTAGCTCTGAATACGATAGCAACCAGGCGTCCAGGCCGGCGCGGTCGGCAAACAGGTCGCGCACCGGCTCGAACTGGCCTTGCGCCACGGCGTGCGAGAGCCGGCGCCAGAAAATGGGGTAGTCGACGCGGTTGTCGGCCAGCAGGCGCAGGAGGGTGTCCATAGCGGCGCCGTCGCCCTCGATGGCCTCGTGCAGCCCCAGTTTGGAGCGCAGGCGCGCCATCAGCTCGGCCGGAAAGCGCGCCTTGTAGGGCTCCAGCGCCGCCAGCACGGCTTCGGGCTCGCCAATCAGCGGCTGCAGCGCCTGACCCAGGCAGAACAGGTTCCAGTAGACGACGTTGGGCTGGCGGTTGAACGCGTAGCGGCCCTGGGTGTCGCTGTGGTTGCAGATGTGGTCGGGCACAAAGGCGTCGAGGAACTGGAACGGGCCGTAGTCGATGGTCAGGCCCAGGATGCTCATGTTGTCGGTGTTGAGCACGCCATGGCAAAACCCCACGGCCTGCCAGTGTGCCGCCAGCGCCGCCGTGCGCTCGGTCACGGCCTGCAGCAGCGCGGCGTAGGCGTTGCCGCCAAAGTGCGGCGTGTCGCGGCACTCGGGGTAGTGGCGGTCGATGACGTAGTCGGCCAGCGCGCGCAGGGGCCCGAGCAGGTTGCGCGACGCAAAGTGCTCGAAATGGCCGAAGCGGATGAAGCTGGGCGCGGTGCGCGTGACCACGGCCGCGGTCTCGAGGGTTTCACGTCGCACCGGCTGGGGCGAGCCGACCACGCACAGCGCGCGCGTGGTGGGAATGCCCAGCGCATGCATGGCCTCGCTGCAGAGGAATTCGCGGATGCTCGAGCGCAGCACGGCGCGCCCGTCGCCCATGCGCGAATACGGCGTCATGCCGCTGCCCTTGAGCTGCACCTCCAGGCCGGCTGCCGTTTCCCCGAGCAGGATGGCGCGCCCATCGCCAAGCTGGCCGGCCCAGACACCGAACTGGTGCCCGCTGTAGACGCTGGCCAGCGGGTCGCTGCCGGCCAGCGCCGCATTGCCGGCAAAGGCCTGCAGGGCGGCGTCGGAATGGAACCAGTCCAGGTCCAGGCCCAGCGCGCGCGCCACGGCGTCGCTGCGGCCCACCCAGTGCGGCGCCGGCAGCGGCGTGGGGGACAGGCGCGTGAAGAACTCGGGCCCGAGCCCGGCAAACGAGTTGTTCCAGGCGAGCCCCGCGTCCAGGGCGGTGTGGCGGTCGGCAAGCAGTGTCATCGGAACATTGTCCCGCAGACGACAAGGCCCAGTCCCTGCAGGGCCAAGCGGTCGCGGGCAGTGGGGCGTCCGGGGCCACAATGCACACGCTTGCGGCGGGCCACGCGCGCGCATGGTGCGCACGCTGGCACGGCTGTGGCCTGGCGGAAACGCTGGGACGGCGTTTGTTGTGGCGACCAATTATTCAAGGAGCACCTATGTTGGGTTTGATGCAGGATCAGCCGCTGCTGATTTCTTCTTTGATCGAGTTTGCAGAACGCCACCACGGCGACGGCGAGATCGTCTCGCGCCGCGTCGAGGGCGACATCCACCGCTACACCTACCGCGACCTGGCGGCGCGCTCCAAGCGCCTGGCCAATGCGCTCGATGCGCTGCAGCTGCAGTTCAGCGACCGCGTGGCGTCCTTGGCCTGGAACGGCTACCGCCACCTGGAGATGTACTTTGGCGTGAGCGGCTCGGGCCGCGTACTGCACACCATCAACCCGCGCCTGCACCCCGACCAGATCGCCTGGATCATGAACCACGCCGAAGACCAGGTGCTGTGCTTTGACCTGAGCTTCCTGCCGCTGGTGCAGGCCGTGCACGCCAAATGCCCCACGGTGAAGAAATGGGTGGCGCTGTGCGATGCCGACCGGCTGCCCCAGGACAGCGGCATTCCCGGCCTGGCCAGCTACGAAGAGTGGATCGGCGGGCACCCAAGCGAGTACGTGTGGCCGCAGTTCGATGAGAACACCGCGTCGAGCATGTGCTACACCAGCGGCACCACGGGTGATCCGAAGGCGGCGCTCTACAGCCACCGCTCGACCACGCTGCACGCCTATGCGGCAGCCCTGCCCGATGTGATGTGCCTGTCGGCGCGCGACGCGGTGCTGCCTGTGGTGCCCATGTTCCACGTCAATGCCTGGGGCATTCCGTATTCGGCGGCGCTCACGGGCTGCAAGCTGGTGTTTCCCGGCCCGGCCATGGACGGCAAGTCGATCTACGAACTGATGGAGGCCGAGGGCGTGACCTATGCCGCCGGCGTGCCCACCGTCTGGCAGATGCTGCTGTCCCACCTCAAGCCCACGGGCCTGAAGTTTTCCACCCTTAAGCGCACGGTGATCGGCGGCTCGGCCTGCCCGCCCGCCATGATCACCGCCTTCCAGGACGACTATGGCGTCGAAGTGCTGCACGCCTGGGGCATGACCGAGATGAGCCCGCTGGGCACGCTGTGCACGCTCAAGAACAAGCACCTGGCCCTGCCCAAGGACCAGCAGATGAAGATCCTGCAAAAGCAGGGGCGCGCGATTTACGGCGTCGATATGAAGATCGTCGATGGCAACGGCAAGGAACTGCCCTGGGACGGCAAGACCTATGGCGACCTGCTGGTGCGGGGGCCGTGGATCCTGGACACCTATTACAAAGGTGCCAGCCCGCTGGTGTCCGACGCGCAGGGCCGCAAATGGTTTCCGACCGGCGACGTCGCGACCATCGACGCCGATGGGTTCATGCAGATCACCGACCGCAGCAAGGACGTGATCAAGTCGGGGGGTGAGTGGATCAGCTCGATCGACATCGAAAACATCGCCATGGGCCACCCGGCCATTGCCATGGCCGCGTGCATCGGCATGCCACACCCCAAGTGGGATGAGCGCCCGATCGTGGCGGTGACGCTCAAGCCCGGCATGCAGGCCACGCGCGAGGAATTGCTCCGGTTCTACGAGGGCAAGACCGCCAAATGGCAGATTCCCGACGACGTGGTGTTCGTCGAAGCGATTCCGCTGGGCGCCACGGGCAAGATGCTCAAGGTCAAGCTGCGCGAAGTGCTCAAGGACTATCAACTGCCGGGCGCGTGAGGGGCGGCCTGCTGCGCCCGGGTGGGCGCGGCAGCCAGTCGCGCGGGCGATAGCGGCTAGGGGCATTCCCTGAGCGCTGGCCGGTGTACGGCACGGTACGCTGGCTTTTGATTCACAAGGAGACCTGACAATGAGATTTGCTATCAAGACAGTAGCGGCATCCATCATGTTGGCGAGTGCAGGGGGCGTTTTTGCCCAAAAGGGCGAGACCGTGAAGATTGCCTGGCTCGATCCCCTCTCGGGTCTCATGGCGGCCGTCGGCACCAACCAGCTCAAGACCTTCCAGTTCCTGGCGGAAGAGGTCAACAAGAAGAACGCGGCAGGGGTGAAGTTCGAAATCATCGGTATCGACAACAAGCTCAGCCCGCAGGAAACCACCAGCGCCTTGCGCTCGGCCATGGACCAGGGGGCACGCTATGTGGTGCAGGGCAACGGCTCCGGTCCGGCGCTGGCGATCATCGACGCGCTGGAAAAGCACAATGCGCGCAACCCCGGCAAGGAGGTGGTGTACCTCAACTACGCCGCGGTGGACCCCGACCTGACCAACAGCAAATGCAGCTATTGGCACTTCCGCTTCGATGCCGACACCTCCATGAAGATGGAGGCACTGACCACCTACATGAAGGATTTGCCGGAGGTCAAGAAGGTCTACCTGATCAACCAGAACTATTCGCACGGCCAGCAGGTCTCGAAGTTCGCCAAAGAGATGCTCAAGCAAAAGCGCCCCGACGTGCAGATCGTGGGCGACGACCTGCACCCGCTGGCGCAGGTGCGCGACTTCGCGCCCTACATCGCCAAGATCAAGCAGTCGGGCGCCGACACCGTGATCACCGGCAACTGGGGCTCCGACCTGGCGCTGCTGATCAAGGCGGCCAACGATTCAGGCCTGAACAACGTCAAGTTCTATACCTACTACGCGGTGACCACCGGCACGCCGACCGCCATGGGCGCAGCATCCGACGGCAAGGTCTATCAGGTGGGTTATGGGCACTACAACATGGGCGGCGAGATCGGCAAGCTGGCCGCGCAATACAAGGCCAAGTTCAACGATGATCTCTACACCACCGACATCCAGACGGTGTATGACGCGCTGGTCGAGGCCTTTGTGCGCGCCAAGTCCACCGACCCCGCCAAGGTGGCAGCGACGCTCGAAGGCATGAAATTCAAGAGCTACAACGGTGAGGTCGAGATGCGCAAGGCCGACCACCAGCTGCAGCAGGGCCTGTACATCACCAAGTGGGAAAAGGCCAGCGCCAAGTACCCGTATTCGCCCGAGAACACCGGCTACACGCTGGCGCCGGTCAAGTACTTCGAGCCCTACGTGGCCAGCACACCCACGTCCTGCCAGATGAAGCGCCCTTCCTGAACGCGCTGCACGCTCGCGCGAGGCCCGACACCCCTCGGGCCTTTTTTTATCCCCTGTGACGAAGCTTTTCGATGAATCCAGAGTTTTTCGTGATCTCGCTGCTCAACGGCGTCAGCTACGGGCTGCTGCTGTTCATGCTGAGTTCGGGCCTCACGCTCATCTTCAGCATGATGGGCGTGCTCAATTTCGCGCACACCAGTTTCTACATGCTGGGGGCCTACCTGGCCTACACCATTTCCAGCGTGATCGGTTTCTGGCCTGCGCTGGTGCTGGCGCCGCTGGCCGTGGGCGTGCTGGGGGCGCTGTTCGAGCGCTACAGCCTGCGCCGCGTCCATAAATTCGGCCATGTGCCCGAGCTGCTCGTCACGTTCGGCCTGTCGTACCTGATCCTGGAGCTGGTGCAACTGGTCTGGGGCCGCTCCACCGTGCCCTACGGCCTGCCCACGCAGCTGCAGGGTCCGCTGTTCACGCTGTACGGCACGCAGTTTCCCAAGTCGCGCTCCTTCATCATGCTGGTGGCGCTGTTGATGCTGCTGTCGGTGTGGCTGCTGCTCACGCGCACGCGCATCGGCCTCGTGATCCAGGCGGCGCTCAAGCACCCCGAGATGGTGCAGGCGCTCGGCCACAACGTGCCGCGCGTGTTCATGCTGGTGTTCGGCGGCGGCTGCGCGCTGGCCGGGCTGGCCGGCGTGATCGGCGGCAACACCTATGTCACCGAGCCGGCCATGGCGGGATCGGTCGGCTCCATCATTTTCGTGGTGGTGGTGGTGGGCGGCATGGGATCGCTGGCGGGGGCTTTCCTCGCCTCGCTGATGATCGGCCTGTTGCAGACCTTTGCCGTGGCGATCGACTATTCGCTCGCGCAGGCGCTGCAGGGGCTCGGCGTGGCGGTGACCGAGAGCACTTTCGGCTGGTCGCTGCTCAAGCTCACGGTCTCGCAGGTGGCGCCGATCCTGCCCTACCTGCTCTTGGTACTGATCCTGATCTTCCGCCCCAAGGGCCTGCTGGGCACCCGGGAGGACTGATGCCATGACCCCATCCACACCCCCTGATCCGCGCGCCGTGCCCGCCTACCGCTTCCAGCCCTGGAACGTCGGCCGCTTCGTCGTCTGGACGCTGTTCGCGCTGCTGCTCATCGTCTCGCCACTGCTGTTCACCAGCAGCCTGGCGCTGACCATGCTCTCGCAGATGGGCTACCTCATCATCATCTGCCTGAGCTACAACATCCTGCTGGGCCAGGGCGGCATGTTGAGCTTTGGCCACGCGGTCTACACCGGCCTGGGCTCGTTCATCGCCATCCATGCCATGAACCTCGCAGGCAAGGGCGCGCTGCCGATACCGCTGGTGCTGATCCCGGTCGTCGGCGGCCTGGCCGGCATGCTGTTTGCCGTGCTGCTGGGCTTCGTGACCACCAAGAAATCGGGCACGACGTTCGCCATGATCACGCTGGGCATTGGCGAACTCGTGGCGTCGATGGCGTTGATGTTTCCCGAGTTCTTCGGCGGCGAGGGCGGCATCACCACCGACCGCGTCTACGGCAAGGGGTTCCTCGGCATCAGCTTCGGCCCGGCGATCCAGGTGTATTACCTGATCGCGGCGTACTGCTTCGTTTGCACCGCCGCCATGTTCGCCTTCACGGGCACGCCCCTGGGGCGCATCCTGAACGCCGTGCGCGACAACCCCGAGCGCGTCGAGTTCATCGGCTACAACACACAGCGGGTGCGCTACTTCGCCTTCATCATCGCAGGCTTTTTTGCCGGCATTGGCGGCGGCCTGGCGGCGATCAACTTCGAGATTGTGACGGGCGCCGACAGCGTGGGGATGCTGCGATCGGGTGGCTACCTGCTCTTCACCTTCCTCGGCGGTGCGACGTTCTTCTTCGGGCCGATCATCGGCGCAGTGCTGCTGGTCTTGGCCTCGGTGCTGCTGTCCGAGCTGTCCAAGGCCTGGTTGCTGTACCTGGGTCTGGTTTTCCTGTTCATGGTGATGTATGCACCCGGTGGCATTGCCAGCCTGATCATGATGAACCTGCGCGTGGCCCGCTACGGGCGGCTGGGGCGCCTTGCCATGCCCTACCTGGCGCTGGCCGCAACGGCACTGGTGGCGGTGCTCGGCGCGGCCTGCATGGTCGAGATGACCTACCACCTGCAGCTCAACGCGGCGATGGGGCCGGAGCTGCGCTTTCTGGGGGCCACGATCAATGCCACGGCCTTGGGCAGCTGGTTCGGCGCAGGTGCCGTGCTGCTGGTGGGCCTGGCCCTGTTCGAATGGTGCCGGCGCCGGTTCGTGCGCCAGTGGAGCCGCATCCAGGAAGAAATAGAGCATGCGATCCAGCGTGGGGAGGCGCTATAAACCATGGCAGACAACGCACCCTTTGCCCTGGAGCTGCGCGACCTGCGCAAGAGCTTCGGCAAGACAGAAATCATCCGCGGCGCCGACCTGGCCGTGCGGCCGGGCGAGCGCGTGGCCATCATCGGCCCCAACGGCGCAGGCAAGTCCACGCTGTTCAACCTCATCAGCGGGCGCTTTGCGCCGACCAGCGGGCAGGTGCTGCTCAACGGCCAGCGCATCGACGGCAAGAAGCCGTTCGAGATCAACCGGCTCGGCCTGTCGCGCAGCTTCCAGATCACGAACATCTTTCCCAAGCTCAGTGTGTTCGAAAACCTGCGCTGCGGCGTGCTCTGGAGCCTGGGCTACAAATACACGTTCCTGCGTTTGCTTGCGGGCCTGCACGACGCCAACGCGCGAGCGCAGCAGCTCATGGAGCAGATCCACCTGGACAGGAAACGCGACGTGCAGGCCGTCAACCTGACCTATGCCGAACAGCGCGCGCTCGAGATCGGCATCACCATCGCCGGCGGTGCCAATGTCATCCTGCTCGACGAGCCCACGGCCGGCATGAGCCGCAGCGAGACCACGCGCTTCATCCAGCTGATCAAGCAGGTGACCGAGGGGCGCACCCTGCTCACGGTGGAGCACGACATGGGGGTGGTCTTCGGCCTGGCGGACAAGATCGCGGTGGTGGTGTATGGCGAGGTCATTGCCTTCGACACCCCCGAGAAGGTGCGTGCCAACCCGCGCGTGCAAGAGGCCTACCTCGGCTCGGCCGTGGCCGACGGGCAGACGGAGGGCCACTGACATGCTGCACATCCACAACCTGCATGCCTACTACGGCAAAAGCCATGTGCTCCATGGCGTCGGTTTCGATGTCCAACCGGGCGAAATCGTCGCGCTGCTCGGGCGCAACGGTTCGGGCCGCTCGACCACGGCCAAGGCGATCATGGGCCTTGTGGACTGGGAGGGCGGCATTGAATGGAAGGGGCAGGCGCTCACGGGGCGCAAGGCCTATGAAATCGCCCATGCAGGCCTGGGCTATGTGCCCGAGAGCCGCGACGTGTTCCCCCAACTCACGGTGCACCAGAACCTGCTGCTGGGGCAAAAGGGCAATGGCAAGGGCAGCCGCTGGTCATTCGATGACATGTATGCCATGTTCCCACGCCTCAAGGAGCGCCAGCACACCGAGGCCGGCGTCATGTCGGGCGGCGAGCAGCAGATGCTGACGCTGTGCCGCACGCTCATGGGCGACCCTGACCTCATCATCATCGACGAGCCCACCGAAGGCCTGGCGCCAAAAATCGTCGAACTGGTGGGCCAGTACCTGCAGGCGATCAAGGCGCGCGGCATTTCAGTGCTGCTGATCGAGCAAAAACTCACCATTGCGATGAAGGTGTCCGACCGCGCGCTGGTCATGGGCCACGGCAGCATCGTCTTTGACGGAACGCCCGACAGCCTGCGCGCCAACGACGCCATACGCAAGGAGTGGCTGGAGGTGTGAGCGCTTGTCCCAGGTGGGACAAAGCGGCAAGGGCAGGGCAGACCAAACTCCCTACAATCAAAAACGCACGACCGTTCTTTTATTACTTTGGAAGGAACAACAGCATGACCGCTGAATACCAAGTCCACGGCGACGTTGCCGTGATCACCCTGGCCAACCCGCCCGTCAACGGTCTGGGTCTTTCGACCCGCCAGGGCATCGTGGACGGTCTGGAGCGTGCCCAGGCCGACGCCGCCGTGGCGGCCATCGTCATCACCGGCGCGGGCAAGGCCTTCTCGGGCGGCGCCGACATCAAGGAATTCGGCACCGACAAGGCGCTGCAGCAACCCAACCTGCACGCCGTGATTGCCGCCATCGAGAACGCCACCAAGCCGGTCGTGGCCGCGATCCACAGCGTGTGCATGGGCGGCGGCCTGGAACTGGCCCTCGGTTGCCACTATCGGCTAGCCGCGCCCGGTTGCAGCGTGGCGCTGCCCGAGGTCAAGCTGGGCATCCTGCCGGGCGCTGGCGGCACGCAGCGCCTGCCGCGCGTGGTGGGTGTCGAAGCGGCGCTGAACATGATCGTCAGCGGCGAAGCCGTCAAGAGCGAGCTGATCGGCGCCATGCCCGGCCAGAAGCTGTTCGACAAGATGGCCCCTTCGCCCGAGGCGCTGGCTGCCGAGGCGCTGGCGTTCGCGCAGAGCGTGGCCGCCGTGCGTCCGCTGCCGCTGGTGCGCAACCTGCCGTGCAAGCACCCCGAGGGCGACGCGTATTTCCAGTTCGCGCGCAACATGGTCAAGGGCATGGCCAAGAACTACCCGGCGCCGCTCAAGTGCGTGGACGCCGTCGAGGCCGCCACCAAGCGCAAGTTTGCCGATGGCCTGGCGTATGAGCGCGAACTGTTCATCAACCTGATGTGGACGAGCGAATCGCGGGCGCTGCGCCACCTGTTCCTGGCCGAACGTGCGGCCTCGAAGATTCCCGATGTGCCCGCCGACACGCCCCAGCGCAGCATTCAGAGCGTGGCCGTGATCGGCGCCGGCACCATGGGCGGCGGCATCGCCATGAACTTCCTGAACGCCGGCATCCCCGTGAAGATGCTGGAGATGAAGCAGGAAGCGCTGGACCGCGGCCTGGCCACCATGCGCAAGAACTACGAAGCCCAGGTCAAGAAGGGCAAACTCAAGCAGGACAAATACGAGCAGCGCATGGCCCTGCTGTCCACCACGCTCGACTATGCCGACCTCAAGGACGCCGACCTCGCCATCGAAGCCGTGTTCGAGGAACTGGGCGTGAAGCAGGCCGTGTTCCAGCAGCTCGACGCGGTCATGAAGCCCGGCGCCATCCTCGCCTCCAACACCTCCACGCTCGACGTGGACAAGATCGCCGGCTTCACGAAGCGCCCGCAGGACGTGGTCGGGCTGCACTTCTTCAGCCCGGCCAACGTGATGAAGCTGCTCGAAGTGGTGCGCGGCGAGAAGACCGCCAAGGACGTGCTCGCCACCGTGATGGCGATGGCCAAGAAGATCAAGAAGACGGCGGTGGTCTCGGGCGTGTGCGACGGCTTCATCGGCAACCGCATGATCGAGCAGTACGGCCGCCAGGGCGGCTTCCTGCTCGACGAAGGCTGCACGCCCGAGCAGGTCGACAAGGCGATGGAGAAGTTCGGCATGGCCATGGGGCCGTTCCGCATGGGCGACCTGGCCGGCAACGACATCGGCTGGGCCATCCGCAAGCGCCGCTACCAGGAAAAGCCCGACATGAAGTACAGCAAGACCGCCGACCTGCTGTGCGAGAAGGGGCGCTTCGGCCAGAAGACCGGCGCCGGCTGGTACGACTACGTGCCCGGCAAGCGCGACGCCATTCCGAACGCCGAAGTCGTGAAGATGATCGAGGACCACCGCGCCGCGCTCGGCATCACGCCGCGCAAGATCTCCGACGAGGAGATCGTGCAGCGCCTGGTGTTCAGCCTGGTCAACGAGGCCGCGCACATCCTCGAAGAGGGCATCGCCAACAAGGCCAGCGACATCGACGTGGTCTACATCTTTGGCTACGGCTTCCCCGTCTACCGCGGCGGTCCGCTGAACTACGCCAACGAGGTCGGGCCTGTTCAACGTGGTGCAGGCAATGCAGCGCTTTGCCAAGAACCCGCTTGACGACGCGAAGTTCTGGCAGCCCGCGCCGCTGCTGGCCCGGCTCGCTGCCGAAGGCAAAACCTTCAACTGACCGATGTGCACCCACCCCGCACGCGCAGGCGGCTGGCCGCGCACACGGGGCGCCCACCCCCGAAAGGATTTCCCATGACCTCCGCAGTGATTGTTTCCACCGCCCGCACGCCGCTTGCCAAGAGCTGGAAGGGTTCGTTCAACATGACGCACGGCGCCACGCTGGGCGGCCACGCCGTGCAGTACGCCGTGCAGCGCGCCGGCGTGGACCCGGCCGATGTCGACGACGTGCTCATGGGCTGCGCCACGCCCGAAGGCGCCACGGGCGCCAACATCGCGCGCCAGATCGCCTTGCGCGCCGGCCTGCCCATCACCGTGTCGGGCGCCACCGTCAACCGCTTCTGCTCGTCGGGCCTGCAGACCATTGCCATGGCGGCGCAGCGCATCATTGCCGGCGAGGCCGATGTGTTCGTCGCCGGGGGTGTGGAAAGCATCTCCTGCGTGCAGCAGGAAATGAACACCCACATGCTGCAGGACCTGCAGCTTGCCAAGGCCAAGCCCGAGATCTACTGGAGCATGCTGCAGACCGCCGAACAGGTCGCCAAGCGCTACGGCATCGGCCGCGACGCCATGGACGAATACGGCGCCGCCAGCCAGCAGAAGGCCTGCGCCGCCCAGGTCGCCGGCCTGTTCGACGCCGAAATCGCCCCCATCGAAGTGACCATGGGCGTGGCCGACAAGGTGATGGGCCTGACAACCAAGAAAGTCACCGTCAGCCGCGACGAAGGCACGCGCGAGGGCACCACCTTCGAAGGCATCCACGGCCTGCGCTCGGCGCTGCCGGGCGGCCTGATCTCGGCCGGCAACGCCAGCCAGTTCAGCGACGGCGCCGGCGCCTGCGTGCTGACCAGCGAAGACTACGCCAGCAAGAAGGGGCTCCAACCCCTCGGCCGCTTCCTCGGCTTCGCCGTGGCCGGCTGCGAGCCCGACGAGATGGGCATCGGTCCCGTGTTCGCAGTGCCCAAGGTGCTGAAAAAATTGGGCCTGACGGTGCAGGACATCGACCTGTGGGAGCTCAACGAAGCCTTCGCCGTGCAGGTGCTGTACTGCCGCGACAAGCTGGGCATCCCGGCCGACCGCCTGAACGTCAACGGCGGCGCCATCGCGCTGGGCCACCCCTACGGCGTGAGCGGCCAGCGCCTCACGGGCCACGCGCTCATCGAAGGCAAGCGCCGCGGTGCAAAAAAAGTCTGCGTGACCATGTGCATTGGCGGCGGCATGGGCGCTGCCGGCGTGTTTGAAGTGTTGTAAGCGCTGATGGCGCTCTGAAGAGCAACGCCCCGCGCATGCCGGAAGGTTTGTGCGGGGCGCTTGCTATTTATTCGATAGCTTCTTGCGCTTTCGGGACGGGCGCTAGAGGCCAAAAGCACTGATTATTTGTTTTCGTTGCTGTGTAGGGCATCAGGCGGAGAAAGTTGCTGCTTGATGGGCATGTCGTTGAGAGCGACTGCGTTCAGCCTGAAGTGGTCACTCTAGAAAATTCCAGTTCGGCTGCTCCTGGCCGAGAACGCCAGTTCGCCGCTGCGTTAGAAAGCCGCCATCCGTGGCTGCGGATGGCTAAAGAATAAAAGCGCAGTGACGCGGAAATTCCGGGCGCCATTTTCAGCTGAAGCGGTTTACGCTACTGCGGCTAGACAGGACTGCACAGACCAAGGATCCGTTCCTGCTGCGAGCAGTCCTTCGCAGGTTTTGATTTCACAGGCGTTCCCAGCTTCGCCTTTCCGGCGATACAGGAGCGGATCTCACGCGTCGTCGGGGGATAGTAGAACCAACCGCGGCCGAGATCCGGAAGCGCTATCTCAACCTCTCGCCACTTCGGGTGTCCTTTTTCTTGAAGCGTCGAGAAGTTCTGGCACAGCGAACGCGTCATATTGCGCAGGTGGTTCTCGGTATCCTTGAGCTGAAAATCGTAGGTGACAAGGAACGCCTTGACCGCCAATCCCGGGATATCTGTTGTCAGCAGGTTGGGATAATTGCTGGCCCGAACACTGGCTGCAAAATAGGTCTTGAGAACCGCTGCGCTGGTCGAATGATGGGGGTCAAACTTGAGCAGTTTGATGAGTTTTCGCGACTCAGGTTTCATGTCAACGAGTAGTTTGGCGGGCTGACCGGCGACGACCGCGACCACGTCAATAGTCTTGTCAGTCACCAACTTGCTCAGTGCCTCCTCATTGGACAAGTAACTTGTGCCTGCCTGCGGCATGGGTTCGCCAAACATCAAGCGGTAGAGCGTTGCCGAGGTAAGCGCTGTTCCGCTCCCTGACTCGCCTGCACCGATCTTTGCATTCTTGATCTCGTGGATATAGTTCAGCTCCGAGTCAGCCCGAACGATAAAATAGATTTCCTCGTTATAGAGCGGCATGACCACCCGCAATGGCCGGATCATGTCGCGGGCTTCCACATTTCCGCCAGCGGCAATGTCGAGAAAGGCCTGATAGACGTCCGATTGCACCAAGGCCAGTTTGACGCCCGACTCGTAACGCAAGCGCCGAACATTTTCCGCCGATCCGGCTGAAGGCAAGACGGAGAGCTTGATGTCCGCAGAAGGCGCAACAAACTGGGCGAGATCGTGCCCGATCTTGATATAGGTTCCCCGCTCGGAAGCGGTGACTATTTTGTATTCCACCGCCGCGAGCGCCGAGATATGGAAGAGTGTCCCCGCCATCAGCAGCGTGCTCAATATGAAGTTTTTCATTTTAGGGCTTCTCCTGTTGAGTATCCAGATTGCAGAGCCCCAGCGTTGCGACGGCTGGTGGACATTTTTCAACTGCCGATAGGTCTTGAAGGGTATTTTTTTCGGCATCCGTCGCCGGCAATGGGCGTGCGGCCAGCGCGGCGTCAGCACCAGATGGGGTAAGCGGGGGCGTTTCTTCAGGTTTATTCGCACTGGCTGCGGGTGTTTGAACCGTTTCTGCTGGTTTCAAAGCGGCATCCGTTCCTGCAGCCCCATTTGATGGTGCAGACTCGCTGGGCTTACGCGCGCCGGACACGTCAGTGACGGCCTGCGTTTGGCCCTGCGTTCGCGCAGGTTGTGCAGTATGCCCACGGTATAAATACACTGACACAGCAGTTATTATCAACAGGAGCAATATTGCCGGGATCGCAAAAGGTGTGCCGCGTCGCGACCTGGTCGCGGTGGCAGATGTTTCCGGCGAAAGGACTTCGTCGACCGGTTGCCGCTCAGGGTGCGAGTAAGTCAGACCAGCATTGAGATGCTCAGCCTCAGAATCCGCAACTCCGGGATCTGTTGATGTTGGGTAGGGGAGTTCTTTGTCAACGATCTCACGCTTGAACGGGAAGTCAAGTCCCGGTGCTACAGGCAGAGAGAATTTGGCGCCACATTTGTGGCAGTTCGTCGCGGTTCGGATGTCAACCGCGCCACAGCGTTCACAGGGTTGCAGGTTTAACTGTCCGCCACAATTATTGCAAAAAACTGCATCAGACGGATTGAGGTGCTGGCAGAAGAGACACTGGAGACTGGGCATCTGCGACATCTCGGGTAATTGACTGTAATATAGTCAGCGAAGTTGCGTCAATACTTTGATAAATCAGTGCCAGTATTCAGAGCGCGGGGAATCAAAGGCATACATTATCTTAAGTCAACGCGCCGAAACTGTAGCTATTGTTTTAATCTTTGCACCAACCTAAAGCGCCCTGAACCGTCTACATGGTCCGCTTAAGAAGCAAAAGTGAGCTATGGGTCGATTCCAGTCAATCACCACACCTCTCCTCTCCAGGCAGTTTGCTTCTAAATACATAGCTGAAAGCGCTTGCTGCCAAAGGGCTTGATCCCTAAAAAGCTCCAAATCCGTGCAACGTAACCCGCATGTCGCATGCCTTCCGCCGAGGTCTTCCCCCGGCCCAGGAGCGTGCAGTCCATCCCGCGCGGCTGTTCAGATGCGGCATGCCCTTCGCCGCGTCGCGCAGCAGACATGCCTTGGCGGGTGCTCCCTTCCATAATTTGCCGCATGACGACCCTGCGCTCCACCCTCGAATTCCTGCTCTACGACTGGCTGCAAGCCGAATCGCTCAGCGCGCGCGACCGCTTTGCCGACCACTCGCGCGAAACCTTCGACGCCGTGCTCGACACCTGCGAGCGCATCGCGCGCGAGAGGTACGCACCGTTCAACCGCACTGTGGACACGCAGGAGCCGCAGTTCGACGGCGAGAAAGTCATCCTGCCGCAGGCGACGAAAGACGCCTACGACGCCTACGCCGCCTCGGGCATGCTCAGCGCCGCGCAGAGCTACGACATCGGCGGCATGCAGTTGCCCTACACCGTGGACGCGGCGGCCAATGCCTTTTTTGCGCTGGCTTCGATCAGCATCAGCTCCAGCCTGCTGAGCGTGGGCAACGCCAATTTGCTGATGGTGCATGGCACGCCACTGCAGAAGCAGGTGTTCGCGCTCAACGAGTTCTCGGGCCGCTTCTCGGGCACCATGTGCCTCTCCGAGCCGCAGGCTGGCTCGTCCTTGAGCGACGTGGCCACGCGCGCTGTGCCCGATGGGGAAGGCTTTGAAGCCGACCCGCTGGGCCCGCGCTATCGGTTGACCGGCAACAAGATGTGGATCTCGTCGGGCGAGCACGAGCTGTCGGAGAACATCGTCCACCTCGTGCTGGCCAAGATTCCTGATGAACGACGGCAAGCTGGTGCCCGGCACGCGCGGCATCTCGCTGTTCATCGTGCCCAAGAAACTGGTGGACACCCAGGGGCAACTCACCGGCGTGCGCAACGATGTGGCGCTGGCCGGCCTCAACCACAAGCTCGGCTGGCGCGGCACCACCAACACGCTGCTCAACTTCGGCGAAGGCAGGTACCCGGTGGAGGGCAGGGCGGGGGCCGTGGGCTACCTGGTGGGCGAGGCCGGCAGGGGCCTCGCCTGCATGTTCCACATGATGAACGAGGCGCGCATCGGCATCGGCATGGCTGCGACCATGCTGGGCCTGGCGGGCTACTTCGCCAGCCTCGACTACGCCAGGAACCGCCCGCAAGGCCGCCCGATGGGCGCCAGCGGCAAGGACGCCGCTCAGCCGCAGGTGCGCATCATCGAACACGCCGACGTGCGCCGCATGCTGCTGGCGCAAAAGAGCTACGGCGAAGGCGCGCTCGCGCTCAACCTGTACTGCGCGCGCCTGGTGGACGAGCAGCACACGGCGAGCCCCGGAGGCCGCCGACGAGGCACGGCTGCTGCTCGAAGTGCTCACGCCGATTGCCAAGAGCTGGCCCAGCGAATGGTGCCTCGAGGCCAACAGCCTGGCGATCCAGGTGCACGGCGGCTACGGCTACACGCGCGACTTTCCGGTCGAGCAGTACTGGCGCGACAACCGCCTGAACATGATCCACGAGGGCACGCACGGCATCCAGGCCGCCGACCTGCTGGGCCGCAAGGTGCTGATGGAAGGCGGCCGCGGCCTGCAGCTGCTGTCCGCGCGCATGCAGGCCACCATGGCGCAGGCCACCGCCGTGCCCGAACTGGCGGCGTTTGCGGCGCAGCTCGGCGATGCACTGCAGCAGGTGAGCGCCGCCACGCAGGCCGCCTGGGCCACCGGCAACCCCGCCGAGGCCCTGGCCAATGCCGTGCCCTACATGCAGGCCTTCGGCCACACCGTGCTGGCGTGGATCTGGCTCGACGTGGCGCTGGTCACGCTGCGCAATGATGCTACTCTTTCAATAGCTGAAAGCGAAGGCAGGATGGGCGCTTCACGCTATTTTTACCATTACGAACTGCCCAAGATCGCGGCGTGGCTGAACGTGGTCAACCGCCGCGACATGACCTGCGCCGCGCTCAGCGAAGCGGCGTTCTAGGCACCGCGCTCACGCAGCCGCTGGGCAGGGACCGGGCGCGCTGCGGTGCAGGCGGACAGCAGCCAGCCCATGCCGATCGCCAGCAGCACCGAAGTGATCTCGGCGGTCCGTGTCGGCAGGTAGCGCTGCGTCCACTCGCAGGCGAAGGCGAGCACGGCGGTGCAGACGGTCATGCCGCCGAGCAGGGCGCCGTTGCGCACCGTGCTCCAGAGGAGCGCGCCAAAGCACAGGCACTCGAACGCGCGTGCCGTGATCGCCGACTGCACCCAGGTCGACAGCGACGACGCAAACGGCATCCAGGCCATGTCGGCCGGCGGCGTGCGCCACGCCCAGGGCCAGATCGCGTCGAGCAGGTAGGTGGCCAACGCCACCCAAGCCGTCGCCGCCCACCGCGGCCCGGGCGCCCACGCATCCATCCAGCGCCACAGCAGCCAGCCGCCGGCAATGCCCAGCACCACCGCCAGGCCCGGCGACTGGCCCACGACCACGAATTTGCCTGCCAGCACCGCCGCTGCGGCCACCCCGGCCAAGGCACGCGCACGGTGCGCCAGATGGGCGGTGCGCGCCAGGTGCGCGACGGCCGACAGGCCGATCACCGCCATGCCGGCGTGCAGCAGCAGGCGCCGCGGCTGCCACAGGTCCAGTTGCCACAGCGACTTGACGTTCTGCGCCACCGAAGAGACATCGAACGTCGGAATCAGCGGGTACAGCTCTGCCAGCCACCACAGCGCGACCAGCACCAGCGTGAACCTGTCGACGTCGGCCCAGCCCTGGTGCCGCTCCAGCAGGTGCCCCACACGCCAGCGCGCGACGCACCCAGCGCCCCAGCCCAGGGCATAGCCCGCCATATTGAAGAGAACGTCCGACAAGGCCGGGGTGCGCGGCAGGTACTTCTGCAGCCATTGCAGCGTGCCCGCGACCACCAGTGAACCACCCAGAACCAACCGGCGAAAAACTGCCAGCGGCGCGGACGCCCCTGTGCGGCCCAACCCAGCAGCGCCCCCAGCGGCAAGAACAAAAGGATGTTTTCGACCAGGTCCACCAGGCCGATGCGGCCGCTCCAGATGAAGGCCTGCGGCGCAGCGAAGTTCCACTGGAACGGGTACAGCGAGCCATAGACGATGAGCAACCACACCAGGCCCACCGCGACCGCGAAGCTGCGAGAGCGAATCTCCGTCCTTTTCATGCGCGCCCCTGATCTCTGAAGCGCGCATCACACCACATCGGCCGCGGCCTTGCGAGTTGCATCGGTGCACCCAAAGGCCGCGGCCCCGCCCAGGGGTCCGCAAATACTGGTCCTGCGCCGGTGCGAAGCAGTTCCTTGCAATCGATACAAACCAGGGTCGACCTCCCTTGGTTCGGAGTCTGCGCTGCGCTCCTGGGGCAGCGCTCCGCAGCACAGCGGGCCACACGCCTCCTTACACGCTGCAATACAGCGCGCTACCGCAGCTGTATCCGCGGGCGCATGGGCAGGTTCGCGGGCGCGGCCTTGAGCGCTGCTGCGCGCAGCGACCCTAGAATCCACCGCCACCCTGGTGTAAACCCTTGTTTTTGTGGATTGCGGTCCACGGAAAGGCTCGCAGATTTGGTTTCGAAAGTGTTCAAGCTTGGCTACAACCCGGCCCTCGACGGGCTGCGCGGTGTGGCGATCCTGCTGGTGCTGCTGTCGCATGCGCATGTGCCCTTGTTCGATGGGGCATTTTTGGGGGTCGACCTGTTTTTCGTGCTCAGCGGGTTCTTGATCACTTCGCTGCTGCTGCTCGAGTACCGGTCGCAGGGGCGGCTGCAGTACTGGCGCTTCTACCGGCGCCGCTTCTTTCGGCTGATGCCGGCGCTGGCACTGTTCCTGGCCACCTACTGCGTGGTCGCGCCGCTGCTGTGGCCGCAGCTGGACGACATTCACCAGGACGCCCTGGTCTCGCTCCTGTACCTGGCCGACTACGGCATCGCCTTTTTTGACAGCCCGGACACCTTGCTGCACATGTGGTCGCTGTCGGTGGAAGAGCATTTCTACCTGGTCTGGCCGCCGCTGCTGGTGCTGCTGCTGCGCTCTGCCAAGCCCGGCGCGGTGTGGCGCCCGATCGCCTTGCTGTACCTGCTGGCCTGGCTCTGGCGCGTGTTCTGGGTGGTGGAAGGCCAGCAGTTCTACGAGATCTTCTTCCGCTTTGACACCCGCGTTTCGGGCCTGCTCATGGGAAGCCTGCTGGCGGCGCTGGCAACCGAAAAACCGGGCTTTGTCCAGCAACTGCGCGCGCGCATGCACTACGCCATGTGGCTCCCGCTGGCCATTCCGCTGCTGATGGAACTGGACTGGGACAACCAGAGCGCCATGGTCTGGGGCATCGCGGTGGTCGAGATGGCGGCCGTCGTGTTGCTCGTGGCCGTGCAGCAGCGCTCCGGCCTGGTGTACGACATGCTGAGCGCACCGGCCCTGGTCAAGCTGGGCACGCTGTCGTACGGCATCTACCTCTGGCACTACCCGGTCGTGCGCTACCTGCGCGCGGACCATGCCTGGCCCGTGGTCGTGGTGCTGGGGCTGGTGATCTCCACGGCGCTGGCCGCGCTGTCGTTCCATACCCTGGAGCGTTGGGCCATGCGTTACCGCGATGGGCAGCCCCGCCGCGGCGAAGACATGCGCCCGCGTGGCGCTGCGCTCCAACCCAGCCGCAGGAACCCGGCCCACCAGCCGGCCGCAGCGAACGCGCTGCGTTGAAATCGGCCAGCGCGCCATGGCGCGCGTGCTGCCCGGCGTCTGAGGCGATCATTCCGCGATCCGGTCGCCGTTCTCTCTCCCCAATCGCCCAGGCGACAGACCCCACCGCCGCGCCACCGCACAATCCACGGCAGCGCCGCGCAGGCGGCCTGCCGGCGGCCCGCGCCCCACAACGCCAGGAGACCCACGACATGACCCGCACCATCCAGCAATTGTTCGACCTCAGCGGCAAGACGGCGCTGGTCACCGGCGGCTCGCGCGGCCTGGGGCTGCAGTTAGCGCATGCGCTGGGCGAGGCCGGGGCGCGCATCATGCTCAGCTCGCGCAAGGCGTCCGACCTGGAAGAGGCCACGGCGCAGCTGCAGGACGCCGGCATCGATGCGCGCTGGACCGCTGCCGACTGCGCGCAGGAAGCCGACATCCGCCGCCTGGCCGACGAGACGATGCAGCGCATGGGCGACGTCGACATCCTGGTCAACAACGCCGGCGCCACCTGGGGCGCGCCCGCCGAGGACCACCCGGTCGAGGCCTGGGACAAGGTCATGAACCTCAACGTGCGCGGCTATTTCATCCTCAGCCAGCACATCGCCAAGCGCAGCATGATCGGGCGGCGCAGCGGCAGCATCATCAACGTGGCGTCGATCGCCGGCCTGGGCGGCAACCCCACCGGCATGAAAACGATTGCCTACAACACGTCCAAGGGCGCGGTGATCAACTTCACGCGTGCGCTGGCCGCCGAGTGGGGGCGGTACGGCATTCGCGTCAACGCCATCTGCCCGGGCTTCTTTCCGAGCAAGATGACGGTGGGCACGCTCAAGGCCATGGGCGAGGAGGCGCTGGCCGCCCATGCGCCGCTGGGCCGGCTGGGCGACGACGAGGACCTCAAGGGCCTGTGCGCGCTGTACGCGTCCGACGCGGGCAAGCACATCACCGGCCAGTGGCTGGCGGTGGACGGCGGCGTGAGCGTGGTCACCGGTGGCTGACCGCCGCGCTTGGGTATGCTCCTCGCTCTTCTTTGAACCTTGGAGCGAATCGTGTTGAAATTTGGTGCAGAAATTCCTTTTGTCAGCCACCTGGGCTTCACGCTGCACCGCATGGACGGCGGCCATTCCGAGCTGCACTACGAAGCGCAGCCCGAGCACCTGAATTCTTTTGACGTGACCCACGGCGGCGCATCCATGACGCTGCTGGACGTGGCCATGGCGACCGCGGCGCGCAGCGACACGCCCGACTTTGGCGTCGTCACCATCGAGATGAAAACCTCGTTCATGCAGCCCGCGCGCGGCCTCCTGGTGGCCAAGGGCCGGCTCATCCACCGCACCGCGTCGATGGCGTTTGTCGAAGCCACGGTGGTCGACGCCGACGGGCGCCTGTGCAGCCACGCCACGGGCACTTTCAAGTATGTGCGCCGCCGTGCGGAAGACGGCGCGGGAGCCGCCGCCCCGGCGGTCCTGTCCACGGACTGACCCGAAGAATATGGGTCATATCGGCCTCTGGCGCTTGCTGGGCAAGCGCTTGTAGCTATCAAATTTGCAACCCCAGGAGAACCCCATGCCCCGCAACCAGCAAATCCTGCTCGACAACCGCCCCCAGGGCGAGGCCACGGCCGCCAACTTCAAGCTCGTGGCCAGCGACACGCCGGCGTTGCAAGACGGCGAGGTGCTGGTGCGCCACCACTACCTGAGCCTGGACCCCTACATGCGCGGGCGCATGAACGACAGCAAGAGCTACGCCCAGCCGCAGCCGCTCGGTGAGGTGATGCAGGGCGGCACCGTGGGCGAGGTGGTGGAAAGCAGGAACGCCAAGTACGCCGTGGGCGACAAGGTGGTGGGCTTTGGCGGCTGGCAGGAATACAGCGTGGTCCAGGCCACGCAGCCCGGCGCCCTGAAGAAGGTGGACACCACGCAGGTGCCGCTGTCGCACTACCTCGGCGCGGTCGGCATGCCGGGCGTGACGGCCTGGTACGGCCTGGTGAAGATCATCGCGCCCCAGGCGGGCAACACCGTGGTCGTCAGCGCCGCCAGCGGCGCGGTGGGCAGCGCCTTTGCCGCGCTGGCCAAGGCGCGCGGCTGCCGCGTGGTGGGCATTGCCGGCGGCGTGGACAAGTGCCGCTATGCCGTCGAAGAGCTGCACTTTGACGCGTGCCTCGACTACAAGGAACACGCCGACACCAAGGCCATGGCGAAAGCGCTGAAGGACGCCTGCCCGGACGGCATCGATGGCTACTTCGAGAACGTCGGCGGCTGGATCATGGACGCCGTGATGCTGCGCATGAACGCCTTTGGCCGCATCGCGCTGTGCGGCATGATCGCCGGCTACGACGGTGCGCCGCTGCCCATGGCCAACCCGGCGCTGATCCTGATCAACCGCATGAAGGTCGAGGGCTTCATCGTCAGCGAGCACATGGAGGTCTGGCCCGAGGCCCTGGCCGAGCTGGGCACGCTGGTGGCCACCGGCAAGCTGCGCCCGCGCGAGAGCGTTGCGCAGGGCCTTGCCGCCGCGCCCGAGGCGTTCCTGGGCCTGCTCAAGGGCCGCAACTTCGGCAAGCAGCTCGTCAAGCTGGTCTGAGCGGCTTTGCGCCCCGGCGCTCGCCGCCCGACCTGGACCCGTAAGCACGTTCTAACGGAGGCACCATGACCGCTCTGATCCTGCACCACTACCCGTCGTCGCCGTTCTCCGAAAAGATCCGGCGCGCGCTGGCCTACAAGCAGCTGCCCTGGAAGTCGGTGATCGTGCCGAGCATCCTGCCCAAGCCCGACGTGCAGGCGCTCACGGGCGGCTACCGCAAGACGCCTTTCCTGCAGGTCGGCGCCGACATCTACTGCGACACGGCGCTGATCTGTGACGTGCTCGAGCACACGCAGCTTGAGCCCGTGCTGTACCCGCCGCACCTCAAGGGCGTGGCACGCGTGTTCGCGCAATGGGCCGACACCACGCTGTTCGCGGCCGCCATGGCCTACAGCCTGCAGCCGCGCGGCGCGGCCGCGCTGTTTGCCCACCTGCCCGAAGGGGCGGCGCAGGCGTTTGGCGCGGACCGCAGCGCCATGTCGGCCGGCATGCCGCGCCCGCGCCCGCAGGACGCCACGGCCGCCTACCGCTCGTACCTGCGGCGCATCGCGCACATGGCCGAAGAGCACGACTTCCTGTTCGGCGCCGAGCCGTGCCTGGCCGACTTCGCCGCCTACCACCCGCTGTGGTTCACGCGCACCTGCGTGCCGGTGATGGCCGACATCTTCGCCGCCACGCCGGCCGTGCTCGAGTGGATGGACCGCGTGGCCGCGCTGGGCATGGTGCGCATGGAGAAGTTCAGCGCCGAGGACGCCATCACCGTCGCCACCGGGGCCGAGCCGCTGCCGCTGGTGGGCGATGTGTTCCAGGACGAGCACGGCATTGCGCTGGGCTCGTCCGTGAGCATCGCGGCCGAGAGCTTTGGCACCGAGCCCACCCACGGCGAGCTGCTGGCCGCCACGCGCACGCGCTACACGCTGCGCCGCCAGGACCCGCGCGTGGGCACCGTGCACGTGCACTTCCCGCGCATTGGCTACACCCTCCGAAAGGCAGAGACATGATCGACGACTTCCACGGCAAGACGGCGGTGCTCACCGGCGCAGGCTCGGGCTTCGGGCTCGAATGCGCGCGCATCGGCGCCCGCCTGGGCATGAATTTGGTGCTGGTCGATGTGCAGCAGGACGCGCTCGACGCCGCGGCCGCGGAAATGCAGGCCGCAGGCTGCGAGGTGCTGGCACGGCGCGTGGACGTGTCGAGCGCCGCGCAGATGGAGCAACTCGCCGCGGACGTGCAGCAGCGCTTTGGCGCGCCGCACCTGGTGTTCAACAACGCCGGCGTGGGGGCAGGCGGCCTGGTGTGGGAGAACTCGGTCAAGGACTGGGAATGGGTGCTGGGTGTGAACCTGTGGGGCGTGATCCACGGCGTGCGCCTGTTCACGCCGATGATGCTGGCCGCCGCACGGGCCGACCCGCAGTGGCGCGGCCACATCGTCAACACCGCCAGCATGGCGGGCCTGCTGGCGCCGCCCAACATGGGCATCTACAACGTCAGCAAGCACGCGGTGGTGAGCCTCACCGAGACGCTGTACCAGGACCTGGCGCTGGTCACCGACCAGGTCAGCGCGAGCGTGCTGTGCCCGTTCTTTGTCGCCACCGGCATCAACGACAGCCAGCGCAACCGCCCTGGCAGCCTGGCGGCAGAAAAGCCCACGCCCAGCCAGCTGATCGGGCAGGCCATGACGACCAAGGCCGTGAGCTCGGGCAAGGTGACCGCCGCCGAGGTGGCGCAGAAGGTGTTCGACGCCGCGGCCGCAGGCCAGTTCTACATCTACAGCCACCCCAAGGCCATCGGCTCGGTGCAGACGCGCCTCGAAGACATCCTGCAGGCGCGCAACCCGACCGACCCCTTTGCCGGCAAACCCGAACTCGGCGCGCAGCTGCGCGCCGCACTGCGCGCCGCGGTCTGAACCGCGCGCCCTAGCCGGGCCGTCCGGTGCCGTTGCCACTGTTTCCGCCACGGCGGCTGCGGCGCGCGCTTGCCATCGCGTGGATCAGCGCAGGCACCTGGGCCGAGAGCTCGCGCGCCAGGTAGCCCAGCGGTCCGTGCGCCTGCGCCAGCGCCTGCCCGGCGCGCGAATGCAGCAGCACCCCCCAGGCGCAGGCCTCGAACGGCGGCGCGCCGCGCGCGGCAAGCCCGCCTATCAGCCCCGCCAGCGTGTCGCCCGAGCCCGAGGTGGCCAACCCGGGCGTGCCGCCGTCAAAGCGCAACGCACGGCCGTCGGGCTGCGCAATGAAGGTGGTCGCCCCCTTGAGCGCCACACAGGCGTTCCAGCGCTGCGCGGCAATGCGCGCCATGGCCAGCGCGTCGGCCACGATGGCGTCCTTGGCCAGGCCTGTCAGGTGCGCCATCTCGCCTGCGTGCGGCGTCATCACCACGCTCTGCGTGAACGGGCCGTCCCGCGCGACCGACATCGCACAGGCGTCCAGCACCACCGTGCTGGCGCGAAACAGCGGCAACAGCGCACGCACAAACGGCACGCTGCGCGCTTCGTCCTGCATGCCCGGTCCCAGCACCAGCGCGCTCACGCGCTCGGCCAGGGGTTCGAGCAGCGCGCAGCCGCTGGTGGCAAAGCCGCCACCGCGCGTTTCCTGGAGGCCGATCACGCGCGACTCGGGAACGGCCAGCGCCAGGCCCTGCGCAATGCTCTCGGGCGCGGCAATGGTGAGCTTGCCCGCGCCCGCGCGCAGCGCCGCGGTGGCGGCCAGCAGCGCCGCGCCGGGAATCTCCGGGCTGCCGGCCACGATGAGCACATGGCCGCGCATTTCCTTGTCGGCCTGTTGCCCAGGGTCGGGCAGCGGCCAGCGCGCCAGCAGCGCCTCGGTCAGCAGCCGGGGGCGCGCGACAACCGGCGCACGGCCGCCCGCGGCGTTCGCGTCGGTGGGGTCGGCACCCGGGCGGGAAGATGTGCGGGCCATGGACAGGCTTGGGGCAAAGGCAGCGATGCGATCGAAGAGCTATCAGGGTTTGGGCGCGGCAGGCGCATCGGGCGCGCGCGTCACGGGCGTGGCCGCGTCCTGCAGCGGCGCGAGGAAGTTCACCAGGTCCAGTTGCATCACGGTGTCGGCATCGTTGCGCTTTTCGGCGCGGTACGAGGTCACGGCGCAGTTGGGCACGTCGCCCTGGCGGTCGATGTCGAGGATTTTCTGCTCGTCCATGTGCTCGAGCAGATAGCGCATGCAGTTGACGATGACCTGGTGCGCCACCACCAGCACGCGCTGGTCGGCGTACTCGCGCGTCACCATCTCGAGCAGGCTGCGCAGACGCAGGATCACGTCGCACCAGCTCTCGCCACCGGGCGGGCGGAAATAGAACTTGCCGACGTGCGCGCGCTGCGCATCGAGCTGCGGGTGCTGCAGCTGGATGCCGTGGCGCGTGAGGCGGTCGAGAATGCCAAATTCCTTCTCGCGCAGGCGCTCGTCCAGGCGCAGCTTGGCGTCGGCGCCGCCCAGCCACTGGCTGTGCTCGGCCACTGCGCGGGCGGTCTGCTGGGCGCGCAGGTAGGGCGAGCACAGGATCACCTCGGGCTGCTGCTCGGGCTCCTGGCGCGCAAACCACTGGCCCAGCGCGCGCGACTGGGCGTGGCCCAGGTCCGACAGCGGCACGTCGATGTCGCGCCAGGCCAGGTCGATCATCGGCAGCCCGCCCGCCTCGGCGGCGTCGCGCGCGACGTTGCCGGCGCTCTCGCCGTGGCGCACGATCCAGAGCGTCTGCGGCCAGTTCGTCTGCATGGGCACGGCCACGCTCAGCGCGCGCGTTTGATCAGCAGGTCGCGCACGCGGTCGGTCTGCGCGGGGGGCAGCTTGCCCAGCGGGCCGTCGCGCCCGGTGGCCGCGCGGGCGACCAGCGCGGTGCCCAGCGCGCGCCCCAGCATGCGCCCCACCAGCGAGCGCGCGCGCCCGGCGCGGCGCATCACCAGAAGGCCCGCGCCAAGCGCGAGCCAGTGCTCGCCCGGAAAACCTGAGCGGCGTTCGTCCCATCGTTGGAGGTCGTTGAGCTTGTCGGAGATTTTCATGGTGGTAGCGCCAGTGCGCGAAAGGGCGGACGATGAAGGAAGGGAGCAGACGCGGTGCCGCTTGTGGCGACGTGTTCGATCTTGCGTGCCCCTGTGGCGCCGCGCTGTAAGACGCGTCTTCTCATCGCGTGCTCTGCGTCCTACAGATCCGGCGCGGCGCAGCGGCCCGGCCGCCCGCGCCGGACTGCGGTGTGGGAGTCAGAAATGGCCCAAACGCTTTCTCTTCCATCGACCGAAGCTATCAAAAGGAGAGCGAAATGCAGAACGCTTCACGCGGATACAGCCCCGCCCATCTGGGCGGCTGGGCCTTTTTCGCCACCGCCGTGGGCCAGTGCGCGGTGGCCTGGGGCCCGCAGGGCATCGTCGCCTTGCAACTGCCCGAGGCCACGCCCGCGGCCACGCAGGCGCGCCTGCTGCGTGCCGCGGGTGCGTTGCCCGAGGCCGCGCCGCCACCGCCCGTGGCTGCGGCCATCGACACCATTGCCGCGTTCCTGGACGGGCGCGCACCCACCATGGAGGGCGTGCTGCTGGACATGCGCGGCGTGACGGATTTTCAGCGGCGCGTCTATGCCCTGGCCCTGCGCATCGCGCCCGGGCACACCAGCACCTATGGCGAACTGGCGGCGCAGCTCGGCGGGCGCCACCTGGCGCGCGCGGTGGGGCAGGCGCTGGGGCACAACCCGTTCGCGCCCGTCGTGCCCTGCCACCGCGTGCTGGCGGCGGGTGGGCGCGCGGGCGGCTTTTCGGCCGAAGGCGGCACGGCCACCAAGCTGCGGCTGCTGCAGATCGAGGGCGCGTGTTTCGGCACGCAGCCGGGCTTGTTCGACGCGCCGGCGCTCAGCGCGGAGGCTGCGCCACCAGCTGCGCCAGCGCGCGCACCGACAGCGGCGCGCAGCCCTCGGCCTGGTTGGCCACGGTGATGAAGGCGTTCTGGCCGGCGCCCGTGATGCCGGCAATGGTGCGTGCCAGCAGCGCGCGGGTCTCGGGGTCGGGGTCGACGAGCTTGTCGTAGGGGCTGTACTCGGCCAGCGCCTCTTCGTAGCCGTAAGCGCCGTGCAGCGGGTTCAGGTTCCAGCGGCACACCAGCGGGCACGGCCACAGCGCGCGCAGCAGCGGCAGCTGCTGTTCCAGCGGCGGCATCTTGGCGTGCAGGCCCAGGCAATAGGTCGCGCCGGCCTCGCGCAGCACGGCCGCGAATTCCGGCGTGAGGCACTCGGGGTCGCGCACCTCCACCGCGAGCACGCCGTCGGGCGCCGTGGGCACCAGCGCCGGCTGGGCCAGCAGCATCGTGCGCAGGCGCTGCAGCAGCGCGGGCCAGCGGTCCCGTTGCGCCAGCGGCAGCGGGCTGATCTGGAACACCAGCGCGCCGACCTTGGCGCCGAGGCCTTCGAGTGCGGGCTGCACGAATTCGCGCAGGGCCAGGTCGGGGTCGAGGAAGGCCGTGTTCGCTTGGCGCCCGCGGCCGTCTTCGCTGCGCACCAGCGCATCGGTGACCAGGCTCGGGGCCTTGACGACAAAGCGGAAGTCTGCCGGCACCTGCGCGGCGTACTGCGCGTACTGGCTGGCCGTGAGCGGCCGGTAGAAGCTGCGGTCGATGCTCACGGTGCGCAGCAGCGGATGCTGGGCGTAGGCCGCCAGCCCTTGCTTGGACAGCAGCGCATCGGGATAGTCGCCGTCCCAGACCAGGCCGTTCCAGCCCGGATAGGCCCACGACGACGTGCCCAGCCGCAGCTGCGGCGGCAGGGCTGCCGCGAGCGCCTGGAGCGCCGCGTCGGCGGGTGCGGGAAGCACCTGCTCAGGAGCGCGTTTGCGCGGAGGCACAGGCGCCGGGCTGGGCGGCGCGCCGAACAATTCGTCTTGCATGGCGGGGCCTGTCGGGGCGGCGTGGAGGCCAAGATGGTAGCGAAGAATCGCGTGGCGAGCAGCATCGGCCCGGCTTAGCGACAATCGCACGCTATGCTTTTTTCCCGTTTTCTCAAAATCGCCCTTGTCCTGGGCCTGCTCTCGGCCATCGGCCCGTTTGCGATCGACATGTATCTGCCGGCGCTGCCGGCCATTGGCCACAGCCTGGGCGCCGAAGTGGGCGCCGTGCAGTGGAGCCTGACGGCGTTCTTCCTGGCGCTGGGCACCGGCCAGCTGCTCTACGGCCCGGTCTCCGACATGCTCGGGCGCAAGCCGCCGCTGTACTTCGGCCTGGGCCTGTTCACGCTGGCCAGCGTGGGCTGCGCGCTCGCGACGGACATCGAAACGCTGATGGCGCTGCGCTTCGTGCAGGGCCTGGGCGCGGCGGCCGGCATGGCCATTCCGCGCGCCGTGGTGCGCGACCTGCACACCGGCACCGAGGCCGCGCGCCTGATGGCGCTGCTGATGCTGGTGTTCAGCGTCTCGCCCATCCTGGCGCCGCTGGCGGGCAGCGGCGTGATCGCCCTGACCGGCTGGCGCGGCGTGTTCTGGGCCGTGGCCCTGGCCGCCGTGGCCGGGCTGGTGCTGGTCTACGGCATGCTGAAGGAAACCCGTCCCGCCAGCGAGCGCGTCGAGAGCAGCCTGGGCGGCGCGCTGCGCGCCTATGGCCTGCTGCTGCGCGACGCGCATTACCTGGGCCTGGTGTTCATCGGCGGCTTCGCCATGGCGGGCTTCTTCGTCTACCTGGCCAGCTCGTCGTTTGTGCTGATCGACCACTATGGGCTCACGCCCACGCAGTACAGCCTGGCGTTCTCGTTCAACGCGATCGCCTTCATTGGCGCCTCGCAGTTCACCGGCGCGCTGGGCGCGCGCTTCGGGCTGGTGCGCGTGGTCAAGGGGGCGGCCAGCGCCTGCGGGCGTGGTCATGCTGGCGCTGCTGGGCTATTACCTGGCGGGCGGCGACCGGCTGGGCGTGCTGATCGGCCTGTATTTCGTCGCCAGCGCCTTCATGGGCCTGGTGATTCCGACCACCTCGGTGCTGGCGCTCGAAGAGCACGGCGCCATTGCCGGCACGGCCTCGGCGCTGCTGGGCACGCTGCAGATGCTGACCGGCGCGGCCGCCATGGGTATCGTCGGGCTGTTTGCCAACGGCCAGCCGCTGCCCATGGTGGTGGGCATGGCGTCCGGCGCCCTGGTGGGCGTGGCGCTGACCTGGATCACGCTCGGCGGCGCGCGCGCAGGCCGGCTGCACGGGTGCCACGCATGATGGCCGGCACTGCCGCGCCGCCCGACGGCCTGCCCGAGCCGGCGCGCAGCCGGGCCATGCTGGTCATCATCCTGGGCCTGACGGTCGCGGTGCTCGACGGCACCATCGTCAACCTGGCGCTGCCGGGCATCGCGCGCGAACTGCAATGCCAGCGCCGCGCACTCGATCTGGGTGGTCAACGCCTACCAGATCGCCACGCTGGTCATGCTGCTGCCGCTCGCGTCGCTGGGCGACCGCATCGGCTACCGGCGCGTGTACCTGGTGGGCATGGCGCTGTTCGCGCTGTCGTCGGTGGGCGCCATGCTGGCGAACTCGCTGGGCACGCTGATTGCGGCGCGCACGGTGCAGGGCCTGGGCGCGGCCGGCATCATGAGCGTGAACGCGGCCCTGGTGCGGCTGATCTACCCGCGCGCGCAGCTCGGGCGCGGCATGGCGATCAACTCGATGGTGGTGGCGACTTCCTCGGTGGCCGGGCCGTCGGTGGCGGCGGCGTATTCTGTCGGTCGCCTCGTGGCCCTGGCTGTTTGCGCTCAACCTGCCGCTGGGCGCGTTCACGCTGTGGCTCGGCAGGCGCGCGCTGCCGCGCAACCCGGCGCTGGCGCACGGGCCCGCGCATCTCGCATGGTCGACATTGCCGCTCAACGTGCTGATGTTCACGCTGATCTTCCTGGGCGCGGAGCGCCTGGGCGTGCGCCATGGTGACGCACCGGGCGCGGCCTCGCCGCTGCCCTGGGCCCTGCTGGCGGCAGGCGTGCTGGTGGGCTTCGTCTATCTGCGCCGCCAGTGGCACATGGCCACGCCGCTGTTTCCGGTCGACCTGCTGCGCATTCCGGTGTTCGCGCTGTCGATGGGCATCGTCGGTGGGCGCGTTCTGCGCGCAGATGCTGGCCTATCTCGCACTGCCGTTCCTGCTGCTCGACACCTACGGCCGCTCGCCACTGCAGGCGGGCCTGCTTGATCACGGCCTGGCCGCTGGCGCATCGTGGCGATGGCACCGCTGGCGGGCCGCCTGATCGGCCGTTATCCCGACGGGCTGCTGGGCGGTATCGGCATGGGCGTGCTGGCCAGCGGCCTGCTGCTGCTGGCGGCGCTGCCCGCCGACCCGTCGAACGCCGACATCGTCTGGCGCATGGCGCTGTGCGGGGCCGGCTTCGGGCTGTTCCAGTCGCCCAACAACCACACCATCGTCACCTCGGCGCCCGCTGCACCGCAGCGGCGCCGCCAGCGGCATGCTGGGCACGGCGCGGCTGACGGGGCAGACGCTGGGCGCCGTCCTGCTGGCCGCCATCTTCAGCGGTCTGGCCGCCCAGCGATGGTGTGGGCGAGGTCGTGGCGCTGCTGTTGGCCGCGGGCTTTGCGGCGCTGGCAGGGGTGTGCAGCTCGCTGCGGCTGCGCAGCCACTGAGGCATGCCCGGCGCCGGGCCAGTCCCGCAGGGTGCACCGATTTGGCATGAAAATGGCCGCAAGGCCATGTCCTGCGGGCGCCATAAGCTATCTTTTTTGCATTTCGCAGACGGTGGCTTGGGCGCTGGAGCCGCTACCCCGCGCGGCGCCTGCGGGCCGAACGTACCAGCGCCGACACAGAAGTCTGGACAGCAACACAAACCCTGGGTAAAAAGCGGTAGTGCCAAGAAGTAATGTGTGAAACTTGCGCCGTGTGTTGCCTTGTGCATGGCGGCTCACAGCCGTTTCTTCTGGTGGCACTTTTGCCCGAAAAAACCGTATGTACGCGGACCCTGCGTCCAGGGCTCTGCGGCACGCTGGAGGTCTTATGGTCCCAGTCCACGCCTTGCCCGACGATGCCCTCCCTTCCGGCGCGCCGGCACCGGAGACCGAAGATGACGCCAACTTTGGCGTCTACAGCGCGCCGCCATCCGTGTGGCCGCATTTTCTGGTGGGGCAGGCCGAGCGCCCCGTGCGCGTGCTGATCGTCGACGACGACGCCCACATCCGGCGCGTGATGGCGCAGGAGCTCATGGCCGATCCGCGCACCATGGTGGTGGGTCAGGCCACGAACGTGCGCGAGGGGCGCCGGGCCATCAAGCAGCACGATTTCGATGTCATGCTGGTCGACCTGCACCTGGGCGATGGCGAAGGCTTCGAATTGCTCGACTACATGAAGACGGTGCGCCCCGCGGCCGAGGCGGTGGTGGTGTCCGTCACCGAAAGCGACGAGCAGGTGCTGCGCGCGTTCGAACTCGGCGCCACGGGCTTTCTGATCAAGAATTCGTGGTTTGGCAACTACCCACAGGCAGTGCTGCAGGTGGCCAACGGCGGAGCCTCGATCACGCCAACGCTGGCGCGGCGCCTGTTGCAGCGCTTCGATTCGGCCCATTCCACGGCCAGAACGCCATCGCCGCCCGAATTTGAACAGCTCTCCGACCGCGAAAAAGACGTGTTGCGCATGGTGGCCAGCGGCCACACCAGCACCGAAATTGGCGCGCGCCTGCAGATCAGCGGCATGACCGTGAACACGCATGTGCGCAACATCTACCGCAAGTTCCAGGTGCGCACGCGCGCGCAGGCGGTGCGCTTTGCCTCGCTGCGCGGGCTGTTCTAGCGCCACGGCCGTGGCAGCTCGGCATGTTCCGCTACCGCCCTCCGGTGTTCGCGCTGGCCTGCGTGGCCCTGTGGCTGCTGCAGCTGCTGCTTTTGCCCGTGGCCTTCGGCTGGGTTGCGGGGGCGCGTTGGGGGCAGTGGGCGGTCTGGGGCGCCACCGTGCTGCTCGGGGCGCTGCTGCTGGTGCAGCTGCCGCGCGTGCTGCGCTGGCGTCCGCGGCGCAGCGCGCGGCCCTCGCCCGAGTTGCAGGCCGAGCGCCAGCGCATCGCGCAGACGCTGCACGACAGCGTCGGCTCGCAGCTCGTGGGCGCCATGGCGCTGCTCGACGCGGCGCAGCCCGCACAGCAGCATGCCCTGCACAGTCTCGAGCAGTGCCTGCTCGAGCTGCGCGTGGTCGTCGACTCGATGGACAGCACCGATGAGGCGCTGTCCGACCGGCTGGCCCGGCTGCGCCACCGTTTCCAGCCCGTGCTCGAGCACCGCGGCATCGCCATGGACTGGAGCGTGCAGGAAGCAAACAGCGGCGCCATGCCCGGCGGCGCCGCGGCGCAGCAGCTGGCCCTGATCGTGCAGGAGGCGCTGAGCAACATGCTGCAGCACGCGCACGCCACGCGCGTCAGCGTGTCGTGGGGGCTCGCGCCGTCGGGGCACGCGTGGCTGTTGCAGGTCAGCGACAACGGCCGCGGACTGGCCCGACCGGACAGCGCCGCGCCGCCACTGGGCGGCGGCCGGGGCTTGGCCGGCATGCGCGCGCGCGCGCAGGCGGCGGGTGGCCGGTTGCAGGTGGGCCCGTCGGCGCAGGGCGGCGTGCAGATTGGCGTCGAAGTGCCCTGCGTTGCCGGGTCGCCGGACGCGGCTGTGCCCGGCGCGCTGCCGCGGCAGCGCAAAAAATGGTGGGACCGGCACCTGTTCTCGGCCAAATAGGGCTTTTGCCTTGCCAGACCTGCGGCGTTCGCTACATAAAAAGTAGCAATTTGTGTTCTCTGCAGGCGCGGCGCTCGCCCGGCATGCCTGCGCGCCTGTGGCAAACTCGCCCGCTTTTCCTGACCGGGTGCCGTGGGGCACGACAGCAATGCAAAAAATCATCGGGCAGATTGCCGCAGAAATCCGTGTCACGGCGGCGCAGGTGCAGGCCGCCGTCGACCTGCTGGACGGCGGGGCCACCGTGCCCTTCATTGCACGCTACCGCAAGGAGGCCACGGGCGGACTCGACGACATCCAGCTGCGCGAGCTCGAAGCCCGCCTGTCGTACCTGCGCGAACTCGCCGACCGCCGCGAGGCCATCCTCAAGGCCATCGACGAGCAGGGCAAGCTGACCGACGCGCTGCGCGCGGCCATCGCGGCCGCACCGACCAAGCAGGAGCTCGAAGACATCTACCTGCCGTTCAAGCAAAAGCGCCGCACCAAGGGCCAGATGGCGCGCGAGGCCGGCATCGAGCCGCTGGCCGACAAGCTGTTTGCCGACCCCACGCTCGACCCCGCCACCGAGGCCGCCGCGTTCACCCGCCCGCCCGAGGTGCTCGACGACGGCAAGCCCGGCGCCGATTTCTCGACCGTGCCGGCAGTGCTCGACGGCGTGCGCGACATCCTCTCCGAACGCTGGGCCGAAGACGCGGCGCTGGTCCAGAGCCTGCGCGAATGGCTCTGGTCCGAGGGCCTGCTGGCCGCCAAGAAGGTCGAGGGCAAGGACGAAAACCACCCCGACGTAGCCAAGTTCCGCGACTATTTCGCCTACGACGAGCCGATTGGCCGCGTGCCCTCGCACCGTGCGCTGGCCGTGTTCCGCGGCCGGGCGCTGGAGCTGCTCGACGCCAAGCTGGTGCTGCCCGTCGAGCCCGAGCCCGGCAAGCCGAGCCTTGCCGAAGGCAGGATCGCACTGCACCTGGGCTGGAGCCATGCCGGCCGCGCCGCCGACGACCTGATCCGCAAGTGCGTGGCCTGGACCTGGCGCGTCAAGCTCAGCCTCTCGACCGAGCGCGACCTGTTCTCGCGCCTGCGCGAAGACGCCGAGAAGGTCGCGATCAAGGTGTTTGCCGACAACCTGCGCGACCTGCTGCTGGCCGCGCCGGCCGGCCCGCGCGTGGTGATGGGGCTGGACCCGGGCATCCGCACCGGCGTCAAGGTGGCCGTGGTCGATGCCACCGGCAAGCTGGTCGACACCGCCACGGTGTTCCCGCACGAGCCGCGCAAGGACTGGGACGGCGCGCTGCACACGCTCGCCAGGCTCTGCGACAAGCACGGCGTGCAGCTGATTGCGATCGGCAACGGCACGGCCAGCCGCGAGACCGACAAGCTCGCGGGCGAGCTCATCAAATTGATGTCAAAAGTGCCTCAAACGCAGACAGGGCAAGCGCAAGCAGCTATTGAAAAGATAGTGGTCAGCGAGGCCGGCGCCTCGGTCTACTCGGCCAGCGAATACGCTTCGCAAGAGATGCCCGACGTCGACGTGAGCCTGCGCGGCGCGGCCAGCATCGCGCGGCGCCTGCAGGACCCGCTGGCCGAGCTGGTCAAGATCGACCCCAAGAGCATCGGCGTGGGCCAGTACCAGCACGATGTGAACCAGGCCGAACTGGCACGCACGCTCGGCGCCGTGGTCGAGGACTGCGTGAACGCGGTCGGCGTGGACCTGAACACGGCCAGCGCGCCGCTGCTCTCGCGCGTCTCGGGCCTGTCGGGCAGCGTGGCCAAGGCCGTGGTGCGCTGGCGCGAAGCGCACGGCGCGTTCCAGAGCCGCAAGCAGCTGATGGAGGTGGCGGGCCTCGGTGCCAAGACCTTCGAGCAGAGCGCGGGCTTCCTGCGCATCCGCGGCGGCGACAACCCGCTCGACATGACCGGCGTGCACCCCGAAACCTACCCGGTGGTCGAGCAGATCATGCAGGCGACGGGCAAGCCCGTGGCCGAGCTGATGGGCCGCGCCGACATGCTCAAGACCCTGAAGCCCGAACTGCTGGCCAACGAAAAATTCGGCGTCATCACCGTCAAAGACATCCTGGCCGAGCTCGAAAAGCCCGGCCGCGACCCGCGCCCCGACTTCAAGGTGGCGCGCTTCAACGATGGCGTGGAAGACATCAGCGACCTCAAGGAAGGCATGCAGCTCGAAGGCACGGTGAGCAACGTGGCGCAGTTTGGCGCCTTCATCGACCTGGGCGTGCACCAGGACGGCCTGGTGCACGTGAGCCAGCTCGCGCACAAGTTCGTCAGCGATGCGCGCGAAGTCGTCAAGACCGGCGACATCGTGAAGGTGCAGGTGCTTGAAGTCGACGTGCTGCGCAAGCGCATCAGCCTGACCATGAAGCTGGGCCAGGCCCATGCCCGCCCGGGCAGCGGCGCGCCCAACCGCTTCGAGGGCGCGGGGCGCCAGCAGCAGCCGCGCCGCGCGAACGAAACGCCGCAGCAGTCGAGCATGGCCGCGGCCTTTGCCAAGCTGCAGGGCAAGCGGTAAGCAGCGGGGCAGGCGCTGGGCGCGCCATGCCGCCGGGCGCATGGATAATGGCCCGGTCCCCACCACTGTGCGCCCGAACCCATGGACTTGAACGCCCTGCTGGCCCAGCCCGCCGTCCTGCCCAGTCTGCCGCGGGCGGTGGCCTTGCTGATGAACCAGCTGGCCCACGACGAGCCCGACCTGCGCCGCGTCAACCAGCTGCTGGGCACCGACCCGGCCCTGGCGGCGCGGGTGCTCGAACTGGCCAATTCCGGCGCTTTCACGGCGCAGCGCCGCATCGCCGGCATTCCCGAGGCGCTGGCGCTGCTGGGCACGGCCCAGCTGCGCGCGCTGGTGAACTCGGCGCCGCTGGGCACGGCCTCGCGCAGTGTGCCGGGCGTGAACCTGCCGCAGTTCTGGCGCTACAGCCTGCACACCGCCAAGCTCGCGCGCTCGCTCGCGGGCAGCCTGCACCAGGACCAGGTGGCGGCCTATACCGCGGGCCTGCTGCACGGCCTCGGTGAACTCGTCATGCACCTGGCCGCGCCGGAGCGCGTGCAGTCGCTCAATACGCTGGTCGCGCCGCTGGACCTGCGCCGCAGCAAGCTCGAGCAGCACCTCTTCGGTTTCTGCTATGGCCGCGTGAGTGCGGCGCTGGCCCAGCGCTGGCAACTGCCGCAGGTGGTGGTCGATGCGCTGGCCTACCAGCATGCCCCGTTCGAGAACAAAACCTATGAGCCCCTGGCTGGAGTGATCCACCTGGCGGTCTGGCGCGCACGGGCGCGCGAGGCGGGCCTCGACGACAAGGAGATGGCCGTGAGCTTTCCCGATGAGGTGGGGGTGGTGCTGGGGCTGGACATCGACATGGTGCTGCAGCAGGACCCGATCGACTGGACCCCGCGCGCCGAGGCCGAGGCCAGCGAGTTCGCCTGAGCCTTCAGAGCACGCGCCCGCGGGGCGCGGCTTGGGGGAGCCAGATTTACAGCGAGGCCAGCAGCATCTCGCGGTAGTCCTGCCGCGTGGCCAGGCGCGGATTGGTCAGGTGGCAGTGGTCGGCCATGGCGCCATCGATCACCGCCTCGAACTGCGCTTCATCGACGCCGACGGCCGAGAGGCCGGTGGGCAGGCCCAGCCGGGCATTCATCGCGCGGATGGCCTCGGGAATAGCGCCCGCCGATGCCAGGCCCATGGCGTGGGCCATGCGCTCCAGGCGCCTGTCCTTCTGCACGGATTCAGCGGCCGCGTTGAAGCGCACCACCGCGGGCAGAAACAGCGCGTTGAGCGTGCCGTGGTGCAGGCGCGGGTCCACGCCGCCGAGGCTGTGGCTCAGCGAATGCACGCAGCCCAGGCCCTTCTGGAACGCCATGGCGCCCTGCATGCTCGCGCTCATCATGTTCAGGCGCGCCTCGCGGTCGCTGCCGTCGCGCGTGGCGCGCTCGATGTGCGCCCAGCCGCGCGCCAGGCCGTCGAGCGCAATGCCGTCGGCCGGCGGGTTGAAGGCGGCCGACATGAAGGTCTCCATGCAGTGCGCGATCGCGTCCATGCCGGTCGCAGCCGTCAGGAGCGGCGGCAGACCCAGCGTGAGATCGGGGTCGCAGATGGCGGCCCGGGGCACCAGGTGCCACGAGTGAAAGCCGAGCTTGCGGTGGTCGTCGACGATGAGGATCGCGCCGCGCGCCACCTCGCTGCCAGTGCCGCTGGTGGTGGGCACGGCGATCAGCGGCGCCACGGCCGCCGTGATGCGCGGCGAGCCGCCTTCGATGGTGGCGTAGTGCGTGAGCGGGCCCTCGTGCGTGGCGGCGATCGCAATGCCCTTGGCGCAGTCGATGGCGCTGCCGCCGCCCACGGCGATGAGCCCGTCGCAGCCCTGGGCCCGGTACACCGCCACGGCGGCGCGCACGGCGGCTTCGGTCGGGTTGGAGGGCGTCTGGTCGAACACCGCCACCGGCAGGCCGGGCAGGGCATCGAGCGCCTTCTGCAGCACGCCCGCGGCTTTCACGCCAGGGTCGGTGACGATGAGCGGGCGCGCGATGCCGACGCGCTCGCACTCCTGCTGGAGCAGCCGGATGGCGCCCGCTTCGAACTGGATCTGGGTGACGTAGTAGATGAAAGCCATGGCGTTGGAGGTCGAAAGTTGCGGCTACGATGCGTGCAAACACTGTACAACCCGGAGGCTGACATGACCCCAAAGCAAACCCTGGCCCTGATGGCGTTTTCCGTCGCGTGCGCGACAGCGGCGCAGGCCGAGTGCCTGACCGATGCCCAGGCCGCCGAGATGGCCGACCACTACCTGGCCAAGACCCCGGCCGCCAACCCCGAGAACCTGTCCGACGCCGACGGCGCCTGCACGCGCGCCAAGTTCAATGCGCTGCTGGCGCCGCGCCTGGGCAAGGTGGTGGGCTACAAGGCGGGCCTCACCAACCCCGCGGTGCAAAAGCGCTTCAACACCGACAAGCCGGTCTGGGGCAAGCTCTACGAGGGCATGGTGCTGCCCAGCGGCGCCAGCGTGCCCGCCGCCTTTGGCGCGCGCCCGCTGTTCGAGGCCGACATGCTGGTGCGCGTGAAGAGCGCGGCCATCAACCAGGCGCGCACGCCGATGGACGTGCTCGCCGCCATCGACCAGGTCATCCCGTTCATCGAGCTGCCCGACCTGGTCGTGCAGGCGCCGCCCAAGCTCAACGGCCCGGGCGTGGCCGCCATCAATGTCGGCGCGCGCCTGGGCGTGGCGGGCAGCCCGCTGGCCGTGCCCGCCTACCGCGCCGAGCGCTATGCCCTGCTCGATGCGCTGCGCGACATGCGCGTGGTGGTGAGCGAGGGCAGCGGCGCGCAACTGGCGCAGGGCAAGGGCAGCGACATCCTCGAGCACCCGCTCAACGCCGTGGTCTGGCTGGCCGGTGCGCTGGCGCAGGAAGGCCTGGCGATGCAGCCCGGCGACCTGATCAGCCTGGGTTCGTTCTCGCCGCTGATGCCGCCCAAGCCGGGCCAGTCCATCACGGTGCGCTACGAGGGCCTGCCCGGCGCGGCGCCCGTGGCGGTGCGTTTTGAGTGAAAGCGGCGCAGTGACGGCCTCCCATCTGCACCTGCACCACACCCGCCTGACCCCGCAGATGCGCAGCGTGCTCGAACGCATGGCGCGCGCGGGCCACCCACCGCTGCACACGCTCTCGCCCACGCAGGCGCGCGCCGCCTACGAGGCCGGCGCGGGCGTGCTCGAAGTGCCCAAGGCGCCGCTGCCGCGCGTCGAAGACCTGCGCATTCCCGCACGCGACGGCCACGCCTTGCCGGCGCGGCTCTATGCGCCGCGGGTGCCCACCGGCGGTCCGGGCCTGCCGCTGCTGCTGTACCTGCACGGCGGCGGCTTCACCATTGGCAGCATCGCCACGCACGACGTGCTGTGCCGCGAACTCGCGCGCCTGGCGGACTGCATGGTGGTGTCGCTGGACTACCGGCTGGCGCCCGAGCACAAGTTTCCGACCGCCTCCAACGACGCCTGGGACGCGCTGCAGTGGCTGGCCGCCCACGCCCCGGACCTGGGCGCCGATGCCACGCGCCTGGCCGTGGGCGGCGACAGCGCGGGCGGCACGCTCGCGGCGGTGTGCGCCATCCTGGCGCGCGACGCCGGCCTGCCGCTGGCACTGCAGCTGCTGTTCTACCCCGGCTGCGCGGCGCACCAGGACACGCCTTCGCACACCACCTATGCCAAGGGCCTGGTGCTGGAGGAGCCGGCCATCAGCTGGTTCTTCGGCCACTACGTGAAAAGCCGCCAGGAGCGCGAGGACTGGCGCTTCGCCCCGCTGCTGGCGCCCGACGTGGACGGCGTGGCGCCGGCCTGGGTGGGCCTGGCCGAGTGCGACCCGCTGGTGGACGAGGGCGTGGACTACGCCGATAAACTGCGTGCCGCGGGCGTGCCGGTCGATCTGGAGATCTACCGTGGCGTCACGCACGAATTCATCAAGATGGGCCGCGCCATTGCCGAGGCGCGCACCGCCCATGCCGACGCCGCGCGCGCGCTGCGCCAGGCGTTCCGTTCCAAGGACTGAGCCATGCCCCGCCAAGCGTTTCGTTTCTTCCACCCCTTGCGCGTGCGCTGGGCCGAGGTGGACATGCAGAAGATCGTCTTCAACGCCCACTACCTGATGTATTTCGACACCGCCATGGCCGACTACTGGCGTGCGCTGGCGCTGCCGTACGAGGCGAGCCTGCAGGCGCTGCAGGGCGACCTGTATGTGCGCAAGGCCACGCTCGAATACCACGCCTCGGCCCGCGCCGACGAGCGCCTTGACGTGGGCCTGCGCTGCAGCCACATCGGCAACTCGTCGCTGCGTGTTCGAGGGCGGCGTTTTCCGGGGCGACACCCTGCTGGTAAGCGGCGAACTGGTGTACGTGTTTGCCGACCCGGCCACGCAAACCCCGCGCCCCGTGCCCGAGGTGCTGCGCCGCGTGCTGCAAGGCTTCGAGGCCGGCGATTCCATGCTCGACATCCGCACCGGCAGCTGGGACGACCTGCAAGCCGCATGCCGGGCCGCTGCGCACCGCGGTGTTCGTGCAGGAGCAGGGCATTCCCGCCGAGCTCGAGTGGGACGCCGACGACGCCAGCGCGCTGCACGCCGTGGCCTTCAACCGCCTGGGCCTGCCCGTGGCCACCGGGCGCCTGGTGCGCCAGGCGGATGGTGCGGCGCGCATCGGCCGCATGGCGGTGCTGCCGCTGCTGCGCGGCGCCGCCGTGGGGCGCGCCGTGCTCGATGCGCTGGTCGAGGCGGCGCGTGCGCGCGGCGACCGCCAGGTCGTGCTGCACGCGCAGCGCAGCGCCGAGGGCTTTTACCGCCGCGCCGGCTTTGCGGCGCAGGGCGAGCCCTACGAGGAGGCGGGCATCGCCCACATCACCATGGCGCGGGCGCTGTAGGGCGTGCGTGCACCGCGCTGCACCGTTGCGTGCAATGGGTGTTTGCTCTTGAATCGATAGCTGCAAGCGCTTGGTGGGTAAGCGCTGGAGGCTTATTTCACTGGTATTTCTGCGCCACCGGCGCGGGCCTCACAGGTCTTCGAGCAGTGGGTAGGGCAGGGTGCCGAGCGTGAGCGGCACGCCGTCGGTGGCGCCGACCTGCAGCCCGCCGTGCTCGGCTGCCGTGATCTGCAGCGAGGCGATGGCGTCCCAGCCGCCGCCGGGCGCGGGGGCAGCCTGGACCACGGTGCCGCAGGGCTGTTCCAGGTCGCCCTGCGCAAACACTTCAGCGCCCACGGCCAGCGCGGCCGGCGCATGGACCAGGTAGGCGCGGCGCTTGATGGCGCCGCGGAACTGGCTGCGCGCCACCACTTCCTGGCCGGGGTAGCAGCCTTTCTTGAAGCTCACACCACCGACCGATTCGTAGTTGAGCATCTGCGGCACGAACGCCTCCACCAGCGGCGCCGTCAGCGTGGCGACGCCGCTCTGCACCTCGCCCCAGGCCCACAGCGCGGGATCAAGCGCCGCGCCGGCCGGCGCCGGTTCGGTGGCGGGGGCCACCCACAGCGCGCGCGGCTGGTCGCCCACGGCGGGCAGGTGCACCAGGGTTGCGGTGCCATATTCGGCTTTGGCCCAGGCGGGCTCTGCACTTCCAGCGATTGAAAGAAGAGCGTTGCCGGCCAGGCCATAGAGCGCGAAATCTTCCGTCGCGTCGCTCAGCTTGGCCTTGGCGCGCATCACGAACATCGACATGCGCTTGAGCGTCGGCGCCAGCAGGTCGCGGCTGCAGACCAGCAGCACCTCGGTCGGGCTGCGCTTGAAGCCGATGAAGCTGGCCTGCATGCGGCCCTTGGCCGACAAGAAGGCGGCCAGGCGCGCCTCGTGCAGGCCGAGCAGCGCAAAGTCCTGCGTGAGCTGGCCGTGCAGGAACTTGGCCGCGTCTTCGCCTTCTGCGCGGATCACGCCAAGGTGGTTCAGGGGGGTTATGCCATCGAGGATCACAGTCATGCCTGAATTATGATGCCCGGTCCCTTTCTTACAGGTTGCAGGGTTGTGCGTCGTCTTCTGGCATGGTGTTTGTTTTTGGCGGTGGCGCTCGGCGGCGCGGCCGCGTGGTGGCTGCACGCCCCCCTGCCCATGGGCAGCCAGACGCTGGAGCTGGAGATCGAGCCCGGCACCACGCCGCGCGGTGTGGCGCGCAACGTGCAGGCCGCAGGCGTGCAGGTCGACGCGCGGCTGCTGTATGCGTGGTTTCGCCTGTCGGGGCAAGACCGCCTGATCAAGGCCGGCAACTACGAGATTCCTGCGGGCACGTCGCCCTACAGCCTGCTGCAGAAGCTGGTGCGCGGCGAAGAGTCGCTGCGCGCGCTGACCCTGGTCGAGGGCTGGAATTTCCGCCAGGTGCGCGCCGCGCTGGCGCGCGAGGACTCGCTCAGGCCCGACTCCGCCGGCCTGACCGACGCCGACATCATGGCGCGCCTGGAGCGCCCCGGCGTCCCGCCAGAAGGCCGCTTTTTCCCCGACACCTACACCTATGCCAAGGGGTCGAGCGACCTGGCCGTGCTGCGCCGCGCGCTGCACGCCATGGACCGGCGCTTGCAGGCGGCCTGGAGCCAGCGCGCCAGCGACACGCCGCTCAAGTCGGCCGACGAGGCGCTGATCCTCGCCAGCATCGTCGAAAAAGAAACCGGCCGCGCCAGCGACCGCGGCCTGGTGGCCGGCGTGTTCGTCAACCGCCTGCGCGTGGGCATGCTGCTGCAGACCGACCCGACGGTGATCTATGGCCTGGGCGAAAAATTCGACGGCAACCTGCGCAAGAAGGACCTGCAGACCGATACGCCCTGGAACACCTACACGCGCGCGGGCCTGCCGCCCACGCCGATCGCCATGCCCGGCAAGGCCGCGCTGCTGGCCGCCGTGCAGCCCGAGCGCACCAGCGCCTTGTATTTCGTCGCCAAGGGCGACGGCAGCAGCCACTTCAGCGGCTCGCTCGACGAGCACAACCGTGCCGTGAACCGCTACCAGCGCAGGCAATAAAGAGAACCCAACACATGGCACAAGCAGGGCTGTTCATCAGTTTCGAAGGCATCGACGGTGCGGGCAAGTCCTCGCACATCGAGGGCCTGGCCGCGGCCTTCCGGGCCCAGGGCCGCACCGTGGCCCTCACGCGCGAGCCCGGCGGCACGCCGCTGGCCGAGAAGCTGCGCGCGCTGCTGCTGCACGACGCCATGGATGCGCTCACCGAGTCGCTGCTGGTGTTTGCCGCACGGCGCGACCACCTGCGCTGCGTCATCGAGCCCGCCCTGGCGCGCGGCGAGGTCGTGCTCTGCGACCGCTTCACCGACGCCACGTTCGCCTACCAGGGCGCGGGGCGCGGCTTCGATCTGGCGGTGCTATCGCATCTGGAGCGCCTGGCGCAGACCGGGCTTGCTCCAGAGCCCGATTTGATGCGTGAACCTGACCTGACGGTCTGGTTTGACCTGCCCGTCGAAGTGGCCGCGCAGCGCCTGGCCGCCGCGCGCGCACCCGACCGCTTCGAGTCCGAGCCCGTGGAGTTCTTCCGCCGCGTCGCACAGGGCTATGCCGACCGCGCGGCCGCCGCGCCGCAGCGCTTCGCGCGCATCGACTCCGCGCAGGAACGCCACCAGGTCTGGCAGCAGTTGACCAGCATCCTGGTGCGCAAGGGCTGGCTGGCGATCATGGTGGCAGCGCAGGGAGGCCCAAGGTGAGCGCTGTGCTTGCGCCATGGATCGCCGCGCAGCGCAGCACGCTGCTGGCCCAGCGCGGCCACGCCTGGCTGCTGCAGGGGCCGTCGGGGCTGGGGCAGTTCCAGCTGGCGCTGGAGCTGGTGCGTGCCTGGCTGTGCGAGGCGCCGACGGCACAAGGCGCCTGCGGCCACTGCACCAGTTGCCATGCGATCGACGTGCACACCCACGCCGACCTGTGCGTGCTGATGCCCGAGGTCGACATGCTGGCGCGTGGCTGGCCGCTGCCCGAGAAAGCCCAGGCCGAGCTCGACGACAAGAAGCGCAAGCCCAGCCGCGAGATCCGCGTCGAGGCCATGCGCGACGCCGTCGAGTTTGCGCAGCGCACCAGCGCGCGCGGGCGCGGCAAGGCGGTGCTGGTCTATCCGGCCGAGCAGATGAATACCGTGACGGCCAATGCGCTGCTCAAGACGCTGGAGGAGCCGCCCGGGGACGTGCGCTTCGTGCTCGCCAGCGAGGCCGCGCACCAGCTGCTGCCCACCATCCGCAGCCGCTGCCTGGGCCACACCATGGTGTGGCCGGCACAGGCGCAGATGCTCGACGTGGCTGGCTGCGCAGGACGTTGCCGGCGAGGCCGCAGAAGCCTTCTTGCGCGCCACGGGCGGCCGCCCCGAAGACGCCCTGGCGCTCGCGCGCTCGGGCCGCAGTCCCCAGGCCTGGGCGCAGTTGCCCAAGGCGATGCTGCGCGGCGACGTGACCGCGCTGGCCGACGTGGGTCCGGCGCAGGCCATCGACGCACTGCAAAAGCTCTGCCACGATCTGCTGGCGCTGCGCGTGGGCGCTGCGCCGCGGTACTTCGCCACCACCGATCTGCCGCCCGCGCCTGCCATCGGCCCGCTCACGCGCTGGTCGCGGGCGCTGGCCACGGCGGCGCGCACCGCCGACCATCCGTTCAACGCCGGCCTGATGCTGGAGGCGCTTGTGGCCCAGGCGCGAAACGCCCTACACTCGCGCTAACCCCCTGTTTCCCACCCCATGAGCAGTCCTTCCACCGCGCCCCGTCCCAGCGTCATGCAGCTGGCCATCAAGGAAAAGGCCGCCCTGTATGCCGCCTACATTCCCTTTTTCGCCGAAGGGGGCATTTTTGTGCCCACCCCGCGCGACTACCGGCTGGGCGACGATGTCTACGTGCTGCTGACGCTGCCCGAAGACACGCAGCGCTACCCGGTCGCAGGCCGCGTGGCCTGGGTCACACCCGCGCGCGCAGGCGGCAACCGCACGCAGGGCGTGGGCATCCAGTTTCCGAAAGATGAAAAATCGCGCCAACTCAAGCTGAAGATCGAAGAGATTCTGGGCACGGCGCTGGGCTCCGACAAGCCGACGCAGACGATCTGACGCGCGCTTTCCCCCTTGTGCCGACCCGCAGCGAGCCGGTCGGTTTTTTTGTTTGGCATTCCCTCATGTTCACCGACTCCCACTGCCATCTGAGCTTCCCTGAACTGGCCAGCCAGTTGCCCGCCATCCGCCAGGCCATGGCGCAGGCGCAGGTGGAACGCGCCCTGTGCATCTGCACTACGCTTGAAGAATTTGCCGACGTGCATGCGCTGGCCATCGCGCACGACAACTTCTGGTGCTCGGTGGGCGTGCACCCCGACAACGAGGGCGTGGCCGAGCCCACGGTGCAGGACCTGATCGCGCGCGCCGCGCTGCCGCGCGTGGTGGCGATCGGCGAGACGGGCCTCGACTACTACGGCATGGAAGACCGCAAGGGTGGCCGCAGCATTGCCGACCTGGAGTGGCAGCGCGAGCGCTTTCGCACCCACATCCGCGCCGCGCGGGCCTGCGCCAAACCGCTGGTCATCCATACGCGCAGCGCGTCGGACGACACGCTGGCCATCCTGCGCGAGGAGGGCGAGGATGGCGCGGGCAACCGTGCCGGTGGCGTGTTCCATTGCTTTACCGAGTCGGCCCAGGTGGCGCGTGCCGCGCTCGACCTGGGCTACTACATCTCGTTCTCCGGCATCATCACCTTCAAGAATGCGCAAGACCTGCGCGACGTGGTGGCTTTGGTGCCGCTGGACCGCATGCTGATCGAGACCGACAGCCCCTACCTCGCGCCCGTGCCCTACCGCGGCAAGACCAACAACCCTGCGTATGTGCCGTTCGTGGCGCAGCAGATCGCGCAGACGCGCGGCATCCCGGTGGAGGACGTGGCCAGCGCCACCAGCCGCAACTTCGAGGCCCTGTTTGCGGGTGTGCTGGCATGACGCTGCGCCGGCGCGCCGTCCTGGGCCTGGCCGCGGTGGGCCTGGCGGAGGCGGTGCGGGCGGGTTCGTTCGAAGACTTTTTCACGGCCATCCGGCGCGACGATGGCAATGCCATCCTGGCGCTGCTGCGCCGGGGCTTTGACCCCAACACGCGCGATGCCACGGGCCAGCCGGGGCTGACGCTGGCCCTGCAGCTGCAGTCGCTGCGCGCCTTCGCCGCGCTGATGGCAGCGCCGACGCTCGATGTGGAGGCGCGCAACGCCCAGGGCGAAAGCGCGCTGATGCTGGCCGCGATCCGCGGCGACATCGACGCCGCCAAGGCCTTGATCGCGCGCGACGCCGACGTCAACAAGACCGGCTGGACCCCCTTGCATTACGCCGCCGCCGGCACGGGCGCGCAGCATGTGGCCATCATGGCGCTGCTGCTCGAAAACCACGCCTACATCGACGCCGAGTCGCCCAACGGCACCACGCCGCTGATGATGGCCGCGCAATACGGCACGCACGAAGGCGTGCAGCTGTTGCTTGATGAAGGCGCCGACCCGTCGCTGAAGAACCAGCTGGGCCTGACCGCCGCGGACTTTGCCCTGCGTGCCCAGCGCAGCGGCGTGGCCGATGCCATTGCCGCTGCCGTGCGCAGACGCCAGCCCCAAAGCGGGAAGTGGTAGGGCAGGGCGCCATCGCCGGCCCCGGCGCCGCCTGGCCTCAGAGCGCGGACGGGCGGGATTGCAGCCGGGCGTAGAGACCGCCGCTGGCCATGAGTTCGGCATGCGTGCCTTGCTCGGCAATGTGCCCGCGCTCCATCACCACCACGCGGTCGGCATGTTCGATGGTGGACAGCCGGTGCGCAATCACCAGCGTGGTGCGTCCACGCATCAGGCGCTGCAGGGCGTCCTGCACCAGCCGCTCGGATTCGGTGTCCAGCGCGGAGGTGGCCTCGTCGAGGATCAGGATGGGCGCATTTTTGTAGAGCGCGCGGGCGATCGCCAGGCGCTGGCGCTGCCCGCCCGACAGCTGCGTGGCGTTGTGGCCGACCACGGTGTCCATGCCCTGGGGCAGCGCCGCAACATGCTCGGCCAGGTTCGCCGCTTCCAGGCACTCCTGCACGCGCTGCGCGTCCGGCGCGGCGCCCAAGGCAATGTTGGCGGCAATGCTGTCGTTGAACATCACCACATCCTGGCTGACCAGTGCGAACTGCGCACGCAAGGTCTCCAGCTTCCATTCGGGCAGCGCATGGCCGTCGAGCAGCACCTGGCCCGAGGTGGGCGCCACAAAGCGCGGCAGCAGATTCACCAGCGTGGTCTTGCCCGCCCCCGAGGGGCCGACCAGGGCGACGATTTCGCCGGGCTGCACCACCAGGTTCACGTGCTCCAGCGCAGGCGCCTGATCGTCCTTGAAGCGAACGCTGACGTCCTGCAGCGTGATGGCGCCTTGCACCTGGGCCGGCGCATGGCTGCCACCCGTCTCTGCCGGCGCACTGCCGAGCAGCGCCAGCCCGCGCTCCAGCGCCGCCACGCCGCGCGTAATGGGGCTGGCGACGTCGGCCAGGCGGCGAATCGGCGCGATCAGCATCAGCATGGCGGTGATGAAGGCTACGAAGCTGCCGACCGTCACCTCGGAGGAGGTGCCTGCCGCCCGGTTTTGCCACAGCGCCACGCAGATCACCGTCGACAGCGCGGCCGCAGCCATCAGCTGGGTCAGGGGCGTCATGGCCGATGAGGCGATGGTGGACTTGATGGCGAGCTTGCGCAGGCTGCGGCTGAGCGCGTCAAAGCGTGTGGCCTGGCCGGGCTGGGCGCCGTGCAGCCGCACCATGCGGTGCGCCAGCACGTTTTCTTCCACCACATAGGCCAGTTCGTCCGTGGCCTGCTGGCTGCTCTTGGTGAGCGTGTACAGGCGCCGTGAGAGGGTCTTCATGATCCAGGCCACGCCAGGCACGACGACGGCCACAATGAGCGTGAGCTGCCAGTTCAGGTACAGCAGATAACCGAGCAGCGCGACCAGGGTGAAGCCGTCGCGCGACAGCCCCATCAAGGCCTGCACCAGCAGCGTCGCGCCGGTCTGCACCTCGTACACCACCGTGTTCGACAAGGTGCTGGCGGACTGGCGCGCAAACAGCGCCATGTCGGCCGCCAGCAGGCGCTCGAACAGGGCCTGGCGCAGCTTCAGCATGCCCTCGTTGGCGATGCGCGTCAGTGCGTACTGGCCGGTGAACTGTGCGAGGCCGCGCACCATGAAAATTCCCATGATCGCCACTGGAACCATCCACAGCTCGAGCGAGCCCTGCGTGAATCCACGGTCCAGCAGCGGCTTGAGCAGGGCCGGCATCAGCGGCTCGGTGGCGGCGCCGACCAAAGTGGCCACCACGGCCAAAACCCAGGCGCGGCGTTGGTTGCCAAAGTAAATCGACAGCCGTTTGAGCCGTCGCAGCAGTCGTTCAGGGGGGCGGGGCTGCGCAGGCGCAGAGGTGGCGGGGATGCTGGCGTCGGGGTCTTGCATGTGCGGCGATTCTACGTTTGGCCGTCTGCGTCAACAGATTGTCACAGGGAGGGCCTTTGTCAGTGTGTAACATTGGTGTTTGATCGCCGGCCCGTTGCCCGGCTCCTGTTGGCAGAGAATGACTACAGACTCCTTGTTTTCCCTTTCCTCCTCAACGGCTTTGCCGCACCCCACCAGGCGCCACCTTCTGACTGCAGCTGCGGCGTCTTCCGCGCTGCCCGCACTGGCGCAGTTCAAGGTGGAAGTCTCTGGCGTCGGGCTGACACAGTTGCCCATTGCCATTGCCGCCTTTCGCGGCGAAGCCCAAGCACCCCAAAAGATCGGCGCGATCGTCCAGGCCGATCTGGAGCGCAGCGGGCAGTTCCGCGCCGTCGACGCCTCGGGCGTGGCGCTGGACGAAACTTCGCGCCCCGACGTGGCCCTCTGGAAGCAGAAAAACGCCGACTCGCTGGTCACAGGCAGCATTGCGCGCCAGGCCGACGGGCGCTTCGATGTGCGCTTTCGCCTCTGGGATGTGGTGCGCGGCCAGGACCTGGGCGGACAAAGCTATGTGGTCACGCCAGGCGATCTGCGCCTGGTGGCGCACCGCATTGCCGACTATGTCTATGAAAAGCTCACCGGCGAGCGCGGTGTCTTCTCGACCCGCATTGCCTATGTCACCAAGAGCGGCACGCGCTACAGCCTCTGGGTGGCCGACGCCGACGGCGAGAACGCACAGTCTGCGCTCTCAAGCCCCGAGCCCATCATCTCGCCCGCATGGTCGCCCACGGGCGGGCAACTGGCCTATGTGTCGTTCGAGTCGCGCAAGCCGGTGGTGTATGTGCACGACGTGGCCACGGGGCGCCGCCGCCTCATCGCCAATTTCCGCGGCTCCAACAGCGCGCCCGCGTGGTCACCCGACGGCCGCACCCTTGCCGTCACCCTGAGCCGCGACGGCAATTCCCAGCTCTACACCATCGACGCCAACGGCGGCGAGCCGCGTCGGCTCATGCAGAGTTCGGGCATCGATACCGAGCCTGTGTATTCGGCCGATGGGCGCAGCATTTATTTTGTCAGCGACCGCGGTGGCGCTCCGCAGATCTACAAAGTCGGCAGCAACGGCGGCAATGCCGAGCGTGTGAGCTTCAGTGGCAGCTACAACATCTCGCCGAGCCTGAGCCCCGATGGCCGTTGGCTGGCCTATGTCTCGCGCGTGGGCGGTGCCTTCAAGCTGCATGTGATGGACTTGGCCAATGGCGCAGTCAACGCCATCACCGACACGGCGGCCGATGAAAGTCCCAGTTTCGCTCCGAACAGCCGGTTGATCGTCTACGCCACGCAGCAGCAGGGCCGCGAGGCACTCATGACCACCACGGTCGACGGGAAAATCAAGGCCCGTCTGGCAGGCCAGAGCGGCGATATCCGCGAGCCCGACTGGGGCCCTTTTCCCAAGCAGTAATTCATCTCCAATCACCGAGTTTCAGGAGCTTTTCAATGATCAAACGCGTTTCTTCCGCCATTGCTGTCGCTGTGCTGATGGCCGGGTGCAGTTCCGGTGTCAACCTCGACAATGTCCCCGTGGAAGACAAGGCTGGCACGGCGCTGCCCACCACCGGCAACGGCGCCAATGCCGGCAATACCGGACAAAGCGGTGTAGCGGGTGTCGACCTGTCGCAATCCGCACGCGACGCAGCCGGCCCGGTGGGCGTCAGCCGCATCGTTTACTTTGACTACGACAGCTACGTCATCAAGGCTGACAACCAGGCCCTGATCGATGCCCATGCCCGCTTCATCAAGGCCAGCCCATCGCGCAAGGTCATGATCGAAGGCCACACCGACGAGCGCGGGGGACGCGAGTACAACCTGGCTCTCGGACAAAAGCGCGCCGAAGCCGTGCGCCGCGCGCTGGGCTTGCTCGGTGTGCCCGACTCTCAAGTCGAAGCCGTGAGCTTTGGCAAGGAAAAGCCTGCTGCCACCGGCCACAGCGAAGAAGCCTACGCGCAAAACCGCCGCGCTGAACTGTCCTACCGCTGATGCCCGCGCTCGTTCCCACCCGCACGGTCCGCGCGCTGTGGGCGCTGGCGCTGACCTGCGCAGCGCTTCCGGCGGCCCATGCCGCACTGTTCGAAGACGACGAGGCGCGGCGCGCCATCCTGGAAATGCGCCAGCGCGTGGATGCGCTGCAGCAGTCGGGCCAGCGCACCAGCGACGACCTGCGGCGCTCGGGCGAAGACACCACGCAGCTGCGCCGCAGCCTGCTGGAGCTGCAAACGCAGATCGAGACGCTGCGCGCCGAGACCGCCAAGCTGCGCGGCCAAAACGAGCAGCTGCTGCGCGATGTGACCGAGCTGCAGCGGCACCAGAAAGACATGGCCCAGGGCGTGGACGAGCGCCTGCGCCAGTTCGAGCCTGCCAAGGTCACGGTGGACGGCCAGGAATTCCAGGCCGATCCTGCGGAGAAACGCGATTTCGACGCCGCGCTGGCGGTCTTTCGCAGCGGCAAGTTTGCCGACGCGCAAACGGCCTTTGCCGGCTTCATCAGGCTCTACCCGCGCAGCGGCTACCTGCCATCGGCGCGTTTCTGGCTCGGCAATGCGCAATATGCGACGCGCGACTACAAAGAGGCCATCAACAACTTCAAGGCCCTGCTGGCCGCGGCGCCCGGCCATGCGCGGGCACCGGAAGCGGCCCTGTCGATTGCCAACTGCCAGATCGAGTTGAAGGAAACCCGCGGTGCGCGCAAGACGCTCGAAGACCTGGTGCGTGCCTATCCCCAGTCCGAGGCCGCGGTTGCTGCCAAAGACCGGCTCTCGCGTTTGAAGTGATGGACTCCGCGCAGGGCTTGAATGCCGCCGAAGGTGCGTGCCTCGACGACGCTGTTTCGCAGCAGCGCCGCTTCGGCGGGCTGGAGCGCCTGTATGGCATGGAAGGCGCTGCTCGCATCCGCGCGGCGCACATTGCTGTCGTCGGCATTGGTGGGGTAGGGTCCTGGGCGGCCGAGGCGCTCGCGCGCAGCGGGGTGGGCAGGCTCACGCTCATCGACCTCGACCATGTCGCAGAATCCAATGTCAATCGCCAGATCCATGCATTGAGCAGCACGGTGGGCCAGGCCAAGGTCCAGGCGATGCGCGAGCGCATTGCACAGATCAACCCCTTGTGCAAGGTAGAGTGCATAGAAGACTTTGTCGAGCCAGCCAACTGGCCCCAAATCTTGCCGCCGGGCGTGCACGCCGTCATCGATGCCTGCGACCAAGCCCCCGCGAAAGCCGCGATGGCCGCGTGGGCGCGCAGCACAGGCGCAGCATTCATCAGCGTGGGTGCGGCAGGCGGCAAGCGTCATGCGCACAAAGTTGATGTGGACGATCTCTCTGCCACCACGCACGACCCCTTACTGGCGCAGCTGCGCTACCGCCTGCGCAAGCACCATGGCGCAGCCCGCGATGGCCGCAAGATCGGCGTCATGTGCGTCTTCAGCCGCGAGGCAGTGGCGCCGCCAGACCCGTCGTGCGCCCTGGAAGGCGATGGCACGCTCAATTGCCACGGTTATGGCTCGGTCGTCGCGGTGACTGCCACGTTCGGGCAGTGCGCCGCAGGCTGGGTTTTGGACAAAATTGCGCAGAGTCCTCGGAGCGGGTCAAAAACCGCTCTATAATTCAAGGCTTTGCTGCAATCGCAAGTTGACTTGCAGAAAAGGCTATGGGACGTTAGCTCAGTTGGTAGAGCAGCGGACTTTTAATCCGTTTGTCGTGGGTTCGACCCCCGCACGTCCCACCAAGATTTTGGTTGTGAATCAAGCACTTAGCGCAGGAATGCCTAAGTGCTTTTTTCTTGCCTTGACGCCATTGCTACTCTATTGCTACCAAATGGAGCGATGGTCGAAGCTACCATGCTCGGATGGGGCGCAACGACTCACCTCTCCCGTTTGAACCGCTCCGGCTTTCTTGGAGGCTCCTGCACTTGAGAAGCAGGAGCCATGAAAAAGTCAAAGAAGTTTTCCCCCAAAGTCATCGAGCGGGCCGCGCGGGTGGTCCAAGGGGAGCCAGCCGCAGCACGAGTCGCAATGGGCCGCCATTGTTTCGATCGCGGCCAGATCGGCTGCACCGCCGAGACGCTGCGACGCTGGGTGCGCCAGCATGAGACAGACACGGGCCAGCGCCTGGGCCTGAGCACGCAGGAGCAGCAGGGCATCAAGGAGCTGGAGCGCGAGAGCCGGGGGCTGTGGAGGATGCAGGTGTGGACCGTGGGATTTCGGACGGCGCAAACAAATCCCATGTGGCGATGAACAGCGCCGCAATGACCGGGCCGATCACAAACCCGCTGAGACCAAAAATGGCCATGCCGCCGAGCGTGGAGATCAGCACCACATAGTCGGGCATCTTGGTGTCTTTGCCGACCAGAACCGGGCGCAACACGTTGTCGACCAGGCCGATCACGAACAGGCCGAATGCGGTCAGCGTGATGGCTTGCCAGAGTGCGCCCGTGGCAAAGAAATAGATGGCCACGGGGGCCCAGATCAGCCCGGCGCCCACGGCAGGCAGCAGGGACAGGAAAGCCATCAACACGCCCCACAGCACCGGACCCTGAATGCCCACCACGGCAAAAATGAACCCGCCCAGCAGGCCTTGCGATGCCGCCACGACGATGTTGCCTTTGACGGTGGCGCGGATCACGGTGGTGAAGTTCTGGCTCAGCTTGCGCTTGTGGTCCTCGTCCAGCGGAATGGCGTGGCGTATGCGTGCTCCGAGCCGCGGACCATCGCGCAGCAGAAAGAACAAGAGGTAGAGCATGACGCCGAAGCTCACCAGGAACTGGAAGGTGTTCTGCCCAATGTTCAGTGCGCGTGTCGCAATGAGCTGGCTGCCCTGCAGGGCCGCGGTGGAGAGTTTTTGCTGCAGCGCGGCAACACTCGACAGGCCCAGGCGCTCCAGCAGGCCCGACGCCCACGCAGGCAGCGCGGCCATGATTTGCTGAAAGTACATTCCCATGTCCAGCTGGCCTGAGCGCAGCCGGTCGTAGATGTGGGCTGCTTCCTGGGCCAGCGACACGCCGATGAGCGCCAGCGGCAGGATGACCACCACCAGGCACAGCGTCAGTGTGGTCAGCGCGGCCAGGTTGCGCCGCGACGGCATGCGCTTGAGCAGGCGCTGGTGCAGCGGTGTGAACAGGATGGCCAACGCCATTCCCCAGAAAACGGCTTCATAAAACGGCCACAGGACGGACAGAAAAGCCAGCGTGACGGCGCTCAGGAGCAGCAAGAAAACCTTGTTTTGCAGGGCAGGTGATGTCATGGTGGTTCAACTTTTTCCGAGGAGCGGTGCGATGCTGCGACTGTAAGCGAGCGCCTGGGCACGGCAGGGCTGAGGGCCGGCTTCTGGGCGCCCAGATGCGCGGCCGGCGCGCCGCCGCGGCCATGGTGGCATGCGTTCGGTGGCACAATGTCGGCCGTACCAGGCCCTTCCCCAGCCACAGTCGCATCCGCCAACCGGTTCAGCCGTGCCGCGGAAGGTTTCTAAACCACCCTAATGCTTTCCCAAGGAAAGCGGAGGCCAGCGGAATATGAGCGAGACGACGTCCGTTTACCAAGCCTACCAAGGCAACACCTATCTCTTTGGCGGCAATGCGCCCTATGTCGAAGAGATGTACGAGAACTACCTGGCCAACCCAGGCAGCGTTCCCGATACCTGGCGTGAATACTTCGATGCGCTGCAGCATGTGCCAGCCGCCGACGGCAGCGATGCCAAGGACGTGCCCCACCTGCCGGTGATCAGTGCTTTTGCCGAACGCGCCAAGCAAGGCGGCACCAAGGTGGTCGTGGCCAGCCACGACGCCGAGATGGGGCGCAAGCGCACGGCCGTGCAGCAGCTGATTGCGGCCTACCGCAACGTGGGCCAGCGCTGGGCCGATCTCGATCCGCTCAAGCGCACCGAGCGTCCCGCCATTCCTGAGCTGGAGCCATCGTTCTACGGTTTCAGCGATGCCGACCAGGAAACCGTGTTCGACACCAGCAACACCTTCTTCGGCAAGGACAGCATGCCCCTGCGCGAGCTGCTCAATGCGCTGCGCGAAACCTACTGCGGCACGCTGGGCGCCGAATACATGTATGCCACCGACCAGAACCAAAAGCGCTGGTGGCAGCAAAAGCTCGAATCGATCCGTTCCAAGGCCAGCTACAGCGCCGAGAAGAAAAAGCACATCCTCGAGCGCCTGACGGCAGCCGAGGGCCTGGAGCGCTTCCTGCACACCAAGTACGTGGGTCAAAAGCGCTTTTCGCTCGAAGGCGGCGAGAGCTTCATCGTGGCCATGGACGAGCTGATCCAGTCGGCCGGCTCCAAGGGCGTGCAGGAAATCGTGATCGGCATGGCGCACCGCGGCCGCCTGAACGTGCTGGTCAACTCGCTGGGCAAGCTGCCCAAGGACCTGTTCGCCGAGTTTGACCACACGGCCCCCGAAGACCTGCCCTCGGGCGACGTCAAGTACCACCAGGGCTTCAGCTCGGATGTGTCGACGGCCGGGGGCCCGGTGCACTTGAGCCTGGCGTTCAACCCCTCGCACCTGGAAATCGTGAACCCCGTGGTCGAAGGCTCGGTGCGCGCGCGCATGGACCGCCGCGGCGACCCGCTGGGCCAGCAGGTGCTGCCCGTGCTGGTGCACGGCGACGCGGCCTTTGCCGGCCAGGGCGTGATCCAGGAAACCCTGGCGCTGGCGCAGACCCGCGGCTATTCGACGGGCGGCACGGTGCACATCGTGATCAACAACCAGATCGGCTTCACCACCTCCGACCCGCGCGACAGCCGCTCGACGCTGTACTGCACCGACGTGGTCAAGATGATCGAGTCGCCCGTGCTGCACGTCAACGGCGACGATCCGGAGGCCGTGGCACTGGCCATGGAACTGGCGCTCGAATTCCGCATGGAGTTCCGCAAGGACGTCGTGGTCGATGTCATCTGCTTCCGCAAGCTCGGCCACAACGAGCAGGACACCCCGGCGCTCACCCAGCCGCTGATGTACAAGAAGATCGGCGCCGCATCCCGGCACGCGCAAGCTCTATGCCGACAAGCTGGCGGCGCAGGGTCTGGGCGAGACGCTGGGCGACGACATGGCCAAGGCCTACCGCGCCGCGATGGACGCAGGCAAGCACACCGTCGACCCGGTGCTGACCGACTTCAAGCGCAAGTACGCGGTCGACTGGAGCCCGTTCCTGGGCAAGAAGTGGACCGATGCTTCCGAGACGGCGATCCCGCTGGCCGAGTGGAAGCGCCTGTCCGAAAAAATCACCACCATCCCCGACAGCGTCACGCCGCACCAGCTCGTCAAGAAGGTCTATGACGACCGCGCGGCCATGGGCCGGGGCGACATCCCCGTGGACTGGGGCATGGGCGAACACATGGCTTATGCCTCGCTGGTGGCCAGCGGCTTCCCGGTGCGCCTGTCGGGCGAGGACAGCGGCCGCGGCACGTTCACGCACCGCCATTCCGTGATCCACGACCAGAAGCGCGAGAAGTGGGATGTGGGCACCTATGTGCCGCTGCAGAACGTGGCCGAGAACCAGGCACCGTTCGTCGTCATCGACTCCATCCTCTCGGAAGAGGCCGTGCTGGGCTTCGAATACGGCTACGCATCGAACGACCCGAACACGCTGGTCATCTGGGAAGCCCAGTTCGGCGACTTCGCCAACGGCGCCCAGGTCGTCATCGACCAGTTCATCGCCTCGGGCGAAGTCAAGTGGGGCCGCGTCAACGGCATCACGCTGATGCTGCCGCACGGCTACGAAGGCCAGGGCCCCGAGCACAGCTCGGCGCGCCTGGAGCGCTTCATGCAGCTGTCGGCCGACACCAACATGCAGGTGGTGCAGCCGACCACGGCCAGCCAGATCTTCCACGTGCTGCGCCGCCAGATGGTGCGCGACCTGCGCAAGCCGCTGATCATCATGACGCCGAAGTCGCTGCTGCGGAACAAGGATGCGACCTCGCCGCTGTCGGAGTTCACCAAGGGCGGTTTCCAGACCGTGATTCCGGAGCAGAACGAAGCCGTCGTGCGCAATGCCGCCAAGGTCAAGCGCGTGGTGGCCTGCTCGGGCAAGGTGTACTACGACCTCGTGAAAAAGCGTGCCGAGCGCGAAGACGACGATGTGGCCATCATCCGCGTCGAGCAGCTGTACCCGTTCCCGCACAAGGCCTTCGGCGCCGAGATCAAGCGCTACCCGAACGCCACCGAGGTCGTGTGGTGCCAGGACGAGCCGCAGAACCAGGGTGCCTGGTTCTTCATCCAGCACAACATCCACGAGAACATGATCGACGGCCAGAAGCTCGGCTACTCCGGCCGCGCCGCGTCCGCGTCGCCCGCCGTCGGTTACTCGCACCTGCACCAGGAACAGCAAAAGGCGCTGGTCGATGGCGCCTTCGGCAAGCTCAAGGGTTTTGTGCTGACCAAGTAAGGCCAGCGACCCGACACCAGAACAGAACCCTATTTTCGAAAGAATTCCAATGGCTATCGTAGAAGTCAAAGTTCCCCAACTGTCCGAGTCCGTGGCCGAGGCCACCATGCTGACGTGGAAGAAGAAGGCCGGTGAGGCCGTCGCCATCGATGAAATCCTGATCGAGATCGAAACCGACAAGGTCGTGCTCGAAGTGCCGGCGCCCGCTGCCGGTGTGCTCACCGAAATCGTGCAGGCCGACGGCGCGACGGTGGTGGCCGAGCAGCTGATCGCCAAGATCGACACCGAAGCGGTGGCGGGCGCCGCCGCACCGGCTGCGGCGCCCGCCGCCGCGCCCGCTGCTGCGGCCCCGGCCGCAGCAGCTGCCAACAAGGGCGATGTGGCGATGCCCGCAGCGGCCAAGCTGCTGGCCGACAACAACCTGTCGGTGTCTGCCGTGGCCGGCACCGGCAAGGACGGCCGCGTGACCAAGGGCGATGTGCTCGGCGCGATGGCCGCGGGCGCTGCAAAAACTGTAGCTCCCAGCGCCATCCCCACGGGCGTTCCGACCAAATCCCTGCCCCAAGTGGCGGCGCCTTCGCCGGCGCAGAGCCTGGGCGACCGGCCCGAGCAGCGCGTGCCCATGAGCCGCCTGCGCGCCCGCGTGGCCGAGCGCCTGCTGCAGTCGCAGTCGACCAACGCCATCCTGACCACGTTCAACGAAGTGAACATGGCGCCTGTGATGGAGCTGCGCAAGAAGTTCCAGGACAGCTTCACCAAGGAGCATGGCGTCAAGCTGGGCTTCATGTCCTTCTTCGTGAAGGCGGCCGTGCACGCGCTCAAGAAGTTCCCGGTCATCAACGCCAGCGTCGACGGCAGCGACATCGTCTACCACGGCTACTTCGACATCGGCATTGCCGTGGGCAGCCCGCGCGGCCTGGTGGTGCCGATCCTGCGCAACGCCGACCAGATGAGCTTTGCCGACATCGAGAAGAAGATCGCCGAATTCGGCAAGAAGGCGGCCGACGGCAAGCTGGGCATTGAAGACATGACCGGTGGCACCTTCTCCATCAGCAACGGCGGCACCTTCGGCTCGATGATGTCCACCCCGATCATCAACCCGCCCCAGTCGGCCATCCTGGGCGTGCACGCCACCAAGGACCGCGCCGTGGTCGAGAACGGCCAGATCGTCGTGCGCCCGATGAACTACCTGGCGATGTCGTACGACCACCGCATCATCGACGGCCGCGAAGCCGTGCTGGGCCTGGTGGCGATGAAGGACGCGCTGGAAGACCCCTCGCGCCTGCTGTTCGACATCTGAGCGCTCAACCCGACCAACCCACCCGTGCGGCACGGCCTGAAGGTCCAGCCCGGGGTGGGTTTTTTGACAATGGATTGGATGAAATTTTTATGAGCAAACAATTTGACGTCGTCGTGATCGGCGCCGGCCCCGGCGGCTACATCGCAGCCATCCGCGCAGCGCAGCTGGGCTTCAACGTGGCCTGCATCGACGAGTGGAAGAACGACAAGGGCGGCCCCGCACTCGGCGGCACCTGCACCAACGTGGGCTGCATCCCCTCCAAGGCGCTGCTGCAGTCGTCCGAGCATTTCGAACACGCCAACAAGCACTTTGCCGACCATGGCATCACCGCCACCGGCGTGACCATCGACGTGGCCAAGATGGTGGGCCGCAAGGACACCGTGGTCAAACAGAACAACGACGGCATCCTGTACCTGTTCAAGAAGAACAAGGTCAGCTTCTTCCATGGCCGCGGCGCGTTTTCCAAGGCCGTCGACGGTGGCTACGAAATCGCGGTGTCGGGCAGTGCGCCCGAAACCCTGGTCGCCAGGCAGATCGTCGTGGCCACGGGCTCCAACGCGCGCGCGCTGCCGGGCGTGCCGTTCGATGAAGAGCATGTGCTGTCCAACGACGGCGCGCTGCGCATCGGCGCGGTGCCCAAGAAGATGGCGCTGATCGGCTCGGGCGTGATCGGGCTGGAGATGGGTTCGGTCTGGCGCCGCCTGGGCTGCGACGTGACCATCCTCGAAGGCCTGCCGACGTTCCTGGGCGCGGTGGACGAGCAGATCGCCAAGGAAGCCAAGAAGGCGTTCGACAAGCAGGGCCTGAAGATCGAGCTGGGCGTGAAGGTCGGCGACGTCAAGGTCGGCAAGAAGGGCGTGAGCGTGGCCTACACCAACGCCAAGGGCGAGGCGGCGACGTCTGGACGTGGACAAGCTCATCGTCTCGATCGGCCGCGTGCCCAACACCATCGGCCTGAACGCCGAGGCCGTGGGCCTGCAGCTCGACGAGCGCGGCGCCATCGTGGTCGATGACGACTGCAGGACCAACCTGCCGGGCGTCTGGGCCGTGGGCGACGTGGTGCGCGGCCCGATGCTCGCGCACAAGGCCGAGGAAGAGGGCGTGGCCGTGGCCGAGCGCATGGCCGGCCAGCACGGGCACGTCAACTTCAACACCGTGCCCTGGGTGATCTACACGAGCCCCGAAATCGCGTGGGTGGGCCGCACCGAGCAGCAGCTCAAGGCCGACGGCGTGAAGTACAAGGCCGGCACCTTCCCGTTCCTGGCGAACGGCCGTGCGCGCGCGCTGGGCGACACGACCGGCATGGTCAAGTTCCTGGCCGACGCCGCGACCGACGAGATCCTGGGCGTGCACATGGTGGGCCCGCAGGTCAGCGAGCTGATCTCCGAAGCCGTGGTGGCGATGGAGTTCAGGGCGAGCAGCGAAGACATCGCCCGCATCTGCCACGCCCACCCTTCGCTGTCGGAAGCCACGAAGGAAGCCGCGCTGGCGGTGGACAAGCGCACGCTCAATTTCTAAGGTTTGAGTGAAATTGGCCTCCAGCGCTTGCTGCGCAAGCGCTGGTAGCTATCAAAAAAATAGTAAAGAGGCGCCACCCTGTCTGTTTCCGTGATCCAGGCCTACGAGGCCGAACTGGCTGCCAAGGGCTTTCAGAGCGACCCCGCGCAGTTGCGCGCCGTGCAGGCACTGCAGCGCTGCGCCGACGACTGGGCGGCATACAAGGCGCGGCGCTCCAGCGCGCTCAAGAAGCTGATCAACCGGCCCGACATTCCGCGCGGCGTCTACATGTACGGCGGGGTCGGGCGCGGCAAGAGCTTTCTGATGGACTGCTTTTTCAACGCCGTGCCGCTCAAGCGCAAGGTGCGCCTGCACTTCCACGAATTCATGCGCGAGGTGCACCGCGAGCTCGCCGGCCTGCAGGGCACGCAGAACCCGCTCGACGTGCTGGGGGCCCGCATCGCCAAGCGCTACAAGCTCATCTGCTTCGACGAGTTCCACGTCGCCGACATCACCGACGCGATGATCCTGCACCGGCTGTTGGCGGCGCTGTTCGACAACGGCGTGGGCTTTGTCACCACGTCCAACTTCGAGCCCGACGGCCTGTACCCGAACGGCTTGCACCGCGACCGCATCTTGCCGGCCATTGCGCTGCTCAACGAGCGCCTGGAGGTGGTCAACGTCGACAACGGCACCGACTACCGGCGCCGCACCATGGAGCATGTCAGGCTCTACCACACGCCGCTGGGGCCGCGGGCCGACGCCGAAATGCAGCAGGCCTTCGACCAGCTGGCCGAGGTGCGCGACGAAGACCCCGTGCTGAAGATCGAGGCGCGCGAGATCCGTGCCCGGCGCAAGGCCGGCGGCGTGGTCTGGTTCGATTTCAACACGCTGTGCGGTGGACCGCGCTCGCAGAACGACTACCTGGAAATTGCCAGCCAGTTCCACACCGTGTTGCTGTCCGACGTGCCCTCCATGCCGGTCAGCATGGCGTCGCCGGCGCGGCGCTTCACCTGGCTGATCGACGTGCTCTACGACCGGCGCGTCAAACTCATCCTGTCGGCCGCCGTGCCGCCCGAGCAGCTCTACACCGAGGGGCCGCTGGCGCACGAGTTTCCGCGCACCGTCTCGCGCCTCAACGAGATGCAGTCGCGCGAATTCCTGGCGCTGGACCGGCGCGTCGTGGATACTGGGTTGACATGAAAACCTTGCCTCTCCTGCGCTGCGCCGGTGCCGCGTGGCTGCTGCTGGCGCTGGCCGGCGCGCACGCGCAAGCGCAAGCGCCTGAAGTGCCCGCCGACCAAGAGGTTGCCGCCGCACGCGCGGCGCGCGTGCGCGAGAGCGAACGCCTGCAGCGCGAGCGCGAGGCCATCGACACGGCACTGCAGCAGGCCGAGAAGGGCTGCTACCAGCGCTTTGCCGTGGAAGACTGCCTGCGCCAGGCGCGCAGCAGTGCGCGTGAGGCCCGCGCCGAAGTGCGCCAGCGCCAACTGGCGGTGGACGAGGCCGAGCGCCGCGAACGGGCAGCGCAGCGGCTGAGCGAGATCCAGGAGCGCGAGAGCACGCGCGTGCCGCCCACACCCCCAGGCACGGCCGCGGAGCCTGCGCGGCGGCCCACCCAGGCCGATATCGACCGCCAGGCGCAGGAGCGGGCACGCTCGCCGCAGGACCAGCGTGCCGCGCAGCAGGCGCGCCAGGAGCAGGCCCGGGAGGCGGCGGCGCAGGCCGATGCCGCGCGCGAGAAACAGCTGCAAAAACAGCAGGCGGCCGCGGAACACAAGGCGCGTGTGCTGAAGTCCCAGGCCGACAAGGCGGCGGCGGGCCAGAAGCCCGCCGCACCGTTGCCACCCCCGCCGTAAACATTGCCACCCCCGCGCAGACGGCGAGCGGGGCGAAGGTCAGCGCGTCTGCGCGCTGCCCAGTGCGGCCAGGCGTGCGCCCTTTTTTTCTTCCTGCAAGGCTTCGATCTTGACGACCACGAGCGAAAGGTTGTCGCCCATGCCGCGCGCGCGCGCCCGCGCCTTCTCGATCAGAAACTCGGTCGCCTCGCGCGGCGTGAGCGCCTCCAACACCGAGGCCAGCTCGGACGGCGAAAAGTAATGCCACACGCCGTCGCTGCAGGCGAGCAGCACATCGCCCGGTTGCAGCTGGGCAATGGTGTGGCCGGCAATCGGTGGATCGCTTTCCGTGCCCAGGCAGCCCACCAGAATGTTGGCGTGCGGGTGCACCAGGGCCTCGGCTTCGGTCAGTTCGCCGCGGTCGACCAGCGCCTGCACATAGGAGTGGTCGCTGGTGCGTTGCAGCAGCCGCCCGCCGCTGAAGTGGTAGATGCGCGAATCCCCGGCATGCACCCAGTGGCAATCGCCGCGCGGGTTGATGAGGAAGGCCGCCACCGTGCTGTGCGGCTCCTGCTCGGCGGTGATGGCGGTCAGCCGGATGACGATGTGGGCCTCCTGCACCATGTGGGTGAGCATGTCGGCCGGGTCGTCGCTGTCGGGGGCATAGCGCTCGAACAGCTGGCGCGCCGTCATCATCACCTGGTCCGAAGCCTTGCGCCCGCCGCTGCGCCCGCCCATGCCGTCGGCCACCACGGCGAGCACGCAGCCGTTGTGCCGGGGATGGGAAAGCACGACGACCTGGTCTTGCTGGTATGCGCGGTCACCCTTGTGGATGCCGGTCGAGGCGGTGAGGCGAAACGCTATGGACATGCGCAAGGGTGGGGCTGTGGGGCGAACGGGGCGGTGGGCTGGGCCGACGGGCGAAGCACGTATTATCGGCAGCCGCGTAGCATTTCTACCATGCGCTTTGCGCTGATCGCCGCCATTTCCTTGGAACATTCCTTTTTTCGCCCTGCGCGCGAGCGCCGCCGTCTGCCGCTGTGCGTGCGCGGCCCTGTGCCACGGTCCGTGCGGCCGGTGGCAAGGGGCACGCCATGACGGCGGTCGACGCAGTGCGCCAGGCGTTTGCGGTCGGTGGCGTGCTGTCGCGCACCCAGGCCAACTTCCGCCCGCGTGAAGGCCAGACCGCCATGGCGCTGGCGGTGGCCGAGGCCATCGCAGCGGGTGGGGCGCTGGTGGTCGAGGCCGGCACCGGCGTGGGCAAGACGTTTGCCTATTTGGTGCCAGCGCTGCTGAGCGGCGAGCGCGTGCTGCTGTCCACCGCCACCAAGGCTTTGCAAGACCAGCTGTACGCGCGCGATCTGCCGCAGCTGGTGCAGGCCCTGGGCCTGCCGCTGCGCACTGCGCTGCTCAAGGGCCGCAGCAGCTACCTGTGCCACCACCGCCTGGGCCTGGCACGCCAGCATCCGGCCGCCCAAGAGGGGACGGTGCTGCGCGCGCTGGCCGATATCGAGCAGTGGGCCCACGGCACGCGCAGTGGCGACCTGGCCGAGCTGCCGGCGCTCGACGAGCGCTCGCCCGCCATCCCGCTGGTCACATCGAGCCGCGACAACTGCCTGGGCGCGCAATGCCCGAGCTTCCAGCGCTGCCATGTCAACCTGGCGCGGCGCGAGGCGCTGGCCGCCGACATCGTCGTCATCAACCACCACCTGTTCTTTGCCGATGTGGCGGTGCGCGAATCGGGCGTGGCAGAACTGCTGCCCACGGTGGGCGCGGTGGTCTTTGACGAGGCGCACCAGCTCAACGAGATCGGCGTGCAGTTTCTGGGCACGCAGATGGGCACGGGGCAGCTGCTCGATTTTGTGCGCGACCTGCTGGCCACCGGCCTGAAGCTGGCGCGGGGACTGGTGGACTGGCAGGGGGTGGCGGGGCAGGTGGAGCGCGCGGCGCGCGATTTGCGCCTGGCCGCCGGGCCCGCGCGCTCGGGCGCGCGCCTGCGCTGGTCCGACAGCATCCCTGAAGGTGTGCCCGCGGCGGCGTGGCAGGCGGCGTTGCAGCGGGTGCTGCAAGCCCTCGCCCTGGCGCAGCAGGCGCTGGGCCTGGTGGCCGAAAGCGCGCCTGATTTTGTGCGCCTGCAGGAGCGCTGCGAGACGTTGCACGCGCGCATGGAGCTGTTTTCGGGGCCCTGCGTGCCCGAGGCCGTGCGCTGGCTCGATGTGGGCGTGCACCTGCGCATGGTCGAGTCGCCACTGGACATCGCGCAGGCGATGCAGCAGCGCTTGCGCGGTGCGCCGCCGCAGCCCGAAGGCAGCGGCGCGGCAAGCGGCGACGCGGCCGTGGCGCGCGAGAGCGCCGCCCACCCACGCGCCTGGATCTTTACCTCCGCCACCCTGGGCGACGACCCGCAATTGCGCTGGTTCACCGAGCCCTGCGGGCTGCAGGACGCCACCGTGCTGCGCGTGGGCAGCCCGTTCGATTATGCCGCGCAGGCCGGCGTCTATGTGCCAGAGCACCTGCCCAAGCCCTCCGACCCGGGCCACAGCGTGCAGCTGGCGCGCTGGGTGGGGGATGCGGCGGCGCGCATCGGTGGCCGCACGCTGGTGCTCACCACCACACTCAAGGCGCTGCGGACCATGGGCGACGTGCTGCAGACGCGCTTTCATGGACCGGGGGCGCTGGAGGTGCTGGTACAGGGGCAGTGGCCCAAGCGGCGGCTGATGGAGCGGCTGCGCGCCGGCGTGGAGCCCGGCCAGCCGGGTTGCATTCTGGTGGCGTCGGCGTCGTTCTGGGAGGGTTTCGACGTGCCGGGCGACGCGTTGCAGCTGGTGGTGATCGACAAGCTGCCTTTTCCGCCGCCGGGTGACCCCGTGGTAGAGGCGCGCTCGCGGCGCCTCGAGTTGGCCGGGCGCAGCGCGTTCCGGGACTATTCGATTCCCGAAGCGGCCGTGGCGCTCAAGCAGGGCGCCGGCCGGCTGATACGGCACGAGTCGGACAGGGGGCTGCTGGTGGTGGGCGATACCCGGCTGGTCAGCATGGGGTATGGACGGCGCCTGCTGGCTGCGCTGCCGCCCATGCGGCGCATTGGCGACGCGCAGGCGTTCGATGCCGCGCTGGAGGCGCTCACCAGACCTTCCACCAAGGCTCTGCCTTGCCCTTGATGCCATTCGCAGAGAAGCGGCTCTGCGGGTAGGTGGCGTCCATCACGCGTTGGGCATCGTCGCGCAGCTGGGCCATGCCCAGTGCATCGTAGGACTTCACCAGGATATAGAGCGCTTCTTCCAGGGCGGGCACGCCCTGGTAATCGGTCAGGGCCTGCTGCGCCCGGCCAATGGCCGCGACGTAGGCGCCACGCTGGAAGTAGTAGCGCGCCACATGGACCTCGTATTGCGCCAGTGCGTCGACGATGTACGTCATGCGCTGGCGCGCGTCCTGGGTATAGCGTGACTCGGGGAAGCGCGTGGACAGTTCGCGGAACGATTCGAACGAATCCTTGGCCGCCTTCTGGTCGCGCTCGGACAGATCCTGCCGCGTCAGCCACGAGAACATGCCGAGGTTGTCGTTGAAGTTCACCAGGCCCTTGAGGTAGAGCGCGTAGTCGAGCGCCGGGCTGGCCGGGTGCAGCTTCATGAAGCGGTCGAGCGTGGCGATGGCCTGGGCCTTGTCGCCGGCCTTGTACTGTGCGTAGGCCTTCTCGAGCTGCGCCTGCTGCGCCAGGGGCGTGCCGGCGGCGCGCCCTTCGAGCTTCTCGAACAGCGGAACGGCCTTGTCGTAGCCGCCACTGCCGAGTTCGTCGCGCGCTTCGGAATAGAGGCGGTCGGTGGTCCAGCCGGCGGTCTTGTCTTCTGGGGTGCTGGAGCAGCCAGCCACCAGCAGGCTGGCCACCAACAGGGCAGGAAAGGTCGCAAAGGGCGCACGCAGCATGGCAGGCAGCTTTCTGGCAGTAAGAGGCATGGGATTCCGGTGAAAGGCCCTGGCACCACGCGGGCGGGCGTGGGCACGGCGGGGAAATCCATTGTAGCGGCGGCGGTGGGCGCAATGCACCCGCCGCAGCAGGGAGGGAGCCCGGGCGCCTTGGGCAGTGCCTGCGCCTTCCTACAATGGTGGGATGTTTGTTCACCTGCGCCTGCACACCGAATTTTCCGTCGTCGACGGGACCAATCGCATCGATGAGACGGCCAAGGCCGCAGCGGCAGACGGCCAGCCCGCGCTGGCCATCACCGATTTCAACAACCTTTTTGGCGCCATCAAGTTTTACAAGGAGGCGCGCTCCAAAGGCATCAAGCCCCTGCTCGGGGCCGAGGTCCTGGTCGAAGGCGAGGGCACGGCCGCGCCGTCGCGCATCGTGCTGCTGGTCCAGGGCATGCAGGGCTATCTGCATCTGTCGGAGCTGCTGGCCCGCGCCTGGACGCGCAATGTGGTCAAGGGGCAGGCCGTCTGCACCTGGGCCTGGCTGCAGGAGCTGGGCGAGGGCCTGATCGTGCTCGCGGGAGCGCAGGCGGGGCCGGTCGGCCAGGCGCTGGTGCGCGGCGACGACGCCGGCGCCGCCAGCCTGGCGCTGCGCCTGGCAGGTTTGTTCCCTCACCGGTTTTACCTGGAGATACAGCGCGCTGGCCGGGCCGACGACGAAGCCCATGTGGTGGCTGCAGTGCAGCTGGCCGCGCGCTTGAACCTTCCGGTCGTGGCGACGCACCCGGTGCAGTTCGCCGCCGCAGACGACTACGAGGCGCACGAGGCGCGCGTGTGCATCGCCGAAGGCGAAATCCTCGGCAACCAGCGCCGTGTGCGCCGTTTCACGCGCGAGCAATACTTCAAGTCCAGTGCGCAGATGCAGGCGCTGTTTGCCGATGTGCCCACCGCGCTCGCCAACACGGTCGAGATTGCGCGGCGCTGCAACCTCACGCTGGTGCTGGGCAAGCCGCAGCTGCCCAATTTCCCGATCCCGCCGGTGAACGGGAAGGTGTTTTCGGTGGAAGAGTATTTCCGCCATGTCTCGCACGAAGGGCTCGAGGCACGCCTGCTGCACCTCTATCCGCAGGAGGCAAAGCGCAACGAGCAGCGTCCGCGCTACCTCGAACGGCTGGAGTTCGAACTCAATACCATCCTGAAGATGGGGTTTCCTGGGTACTTCCTGATCGTGGGCGACTTCATCCAGTGGGCCAAGGCCAACGGCTGCCCGGTCGGCCCTGGGCGCGGCTCGGGCGCGGGCTCCTTGGTGGCCTATGCGCTCAAGATCACCGACCTCGATCCGCTGGAATACAAGCTGCTGTTCGAGCGCTTCCTGAACCCCGAGCGGGTGTCGATGCCCGACTTCGACATCGACTTTTGCCAGTCCAACCGCGACCGCGTGATCGATTACGTGAAGGACAAGTACGGCAAGGACGCCGTGAGCCAGATCGCCACGTTCGGCACCATGGCCGCGCGCGCCGCCATCCGCGACGTGGGCCGCGTGCTCGACATGAGCTACACCTTCTGCGACGGCATCAGCAAGCTGATCCCGAACAAGCCGGGCCAGCACATCACGATTGCGGGGGCCATCGAGGTCGAGCCTGTTCTGGCCGAGCGCCTGGAGAAGGAAGACGAGGTCAAGACCCTGCTCGCGCTGGCACAGAAGCTCGAAGGCATGACGCGCAACATCGGCATGCACGCGGGCGGCGTGCTGATCGCGCCGGGCAAGCTGACCGACTTTTGCCCGCTCTACCAGCAGCCCGGCAGCGAGTCGGCAGTGAGCCAGTACGACAAGGACGACGTCGAGGCCATCGGCCTGGTGAAATTCGACTTCCTGGGCCTGGCGACGCTCACCATCCTGGAAATTGCGCGCGAGTTCATCGTGCAGCGCCACAAGGGCCAGGAGAATTTCGCGTTCGAGAACATTGCCCTGGACGATGCCGCCACCTACCGGCTGTTCTCGGAAGGCAAGACCGAGGCCGTGTTCCAGTTTGAAAGCCGGGGCATGCAGGGCATGCTCAAGGAGGCGCGGCCCTCGCGGCTCGAAGATTTGATTGCGCTCAACGCGCTGTACCGCCCAGGGCCCATGGACCTGATTCCAAGCTTCGTGAACCGCAAGCACGGCAAGGAACCCGTCGAGTACCCGCACCCGCTGGTGGCCGACATGCTCTCGGAGACCTACGGCATCATGGTCTACCAGGAGCAGGTGATGCAGACCGCGCAGATCCTGGGCGGCTACTCGCTGGGCGGCGCCGACATGCTGCGCCGTGCCATGGGCAAGAAGAAGGCCGAGGAGATGGCCGAGCACCGCGCCATCTTCCGCGAGGGCGCCGCCAAGAACGGCCTCTCGACCGAAAAGGCCGACGAGGTGTTCGACCTGATGGAGAAGTTCGCCGGCTACGGCTTCAACAAGTCGCACGCCGCCGCCTACTCGCTGCTGGCCTACCACACGGGCTGGCTCAAGGTGCATTACACGGCCGAGTTCTTCTGCGCCAACATGACCGTGGAAATGGACGACACGGACAAGCTCAAGCTGCTGCTCGAAGACGCGCAGAAGAACTTCGGCATCACCTTCGAGCCGCCGGACGTCAACCGCGGCAACTACCGTTTCGAGCCCGTGTCCGACAAGGTGATCCGCTATGGCCTGGGCGCTGTCAAGGGCACGGGCCAGGCCGCCATCGAGGCCATCGTGGCGGCGCGCGAAGGGCGCGGCGAGGGCCCGCACGGATCGACCTGTGGCCCGTTCAAGAGCCTGTTCGACTTCTGCGTGCGCGTGGAGCGCGGCAAGCTCAACAAGCGCACCGTCGACGCCCTGATCAAGGCCGGTGCGTTCGACGCGCTGCACCTCAACCGCGCAGCGCTCGCGGCCTCGCTCGACAGGGCGTTCGACTTCGCCACCGCCACGCTGGCCAACGCCAACCAGGGTGGCCTGTTCGACATGATGGGCGAGGACGCCCATGGATCGAGCACCCAGGAGCCCGACCTGGTGGACGTGGCGCCCTGGGGCGTGAAAGAGCGCCTGACCTACGAGAAGCCTGCGCTCGGCTTCTACCTCTCGGGCCACCTGTTCGACGAGGTGGCGCGCGAAGTCGGGCGCTTTGTGCGCACGCGCATCAGCGACCTGGCCGACACCCGCGAGACCCAGACGGTGGCCGGCATCGTCAGCGACTTTCGCGTGGTCAACGGCATGCGCGGCAAGCAGGGCATTTTTGTGCTCGACGACACCTCGGCCCGCGTCGAGGCCTCGGCCAGCGAAGCCGTCATCAACACCTACCGCGAGCTGCTCAAGGAGGACGAGCTGGTCATCGCCAGCGGCCGCCTGCAGCCGGGGCGCAACGGCTTTGAGGCGCGCTTCATCGTGCAGCAGGTCTATGACCTGGCCACGGCGCGCTGCCGCTTCGGCAAGTACCTGTACCTGAGCGTTGGCGCCCAGGCCCCGGACGTGGCCCGGCTGCTGCGCGAACACCCGTGCCGTAGCGAATCGACCGAGCACGGCGAAGCGCTCCAGTACGGCCTCAAGGTGCGGCTGGGCGTGCGCTGCACCGGCGCCGGAAGCACGGCCAGCGCCGAGCTGCAGCTGGGCGACGCCCACCGCATCTACCCGACCGACGCCGCCTTGCTGGCCTGGGCCGCGCAGGCCGGAGACGGGGTCGCGACGGTGGTCTATGACTAGTGTCGGGGCGGTGTGCGGCGCTTCGAAAAACCCCCTTGGACTCTCAGATTCCCTTTCACAGCGCCGGCCGGCGCGCATGGCTAGAATGAATTTCATGGCAACACAACCACCTTCTTCCCCACCCGCGCCCGCCGTGCAACGGCCCGCGCAGGACGACGGCGGTTCGGTCGTGCTGGAGCGGCGTGCACAGAAAACCAAGCCGCCCCAGATGTACCAGGTGCTCATGCTCAACGACGACTACACGCCCATGGAATTCGTGATCGTTGTACTGCAGGAGTTTTTCAGCAAGGACCGCGAAACCGCGACACAAATCATGCTCAAGATCCATCTCGACGGCAAAGGCGTGTGTGGCGTGTATTCGCGCGACATCGCCGCCACCAAGGTGGACCAGGTTCTGGATGCCGCCAACAAGGCGGGTCATCCGTTGCAATGTGTGAGCGAGCCCGTTGAATAAACGCTCAGCCACCCCGAACTACGGTCATCCCTTCCCCGCAAGCACAAAGGAGTTCACATGATTGCCCAGGAACTGGAAGTCAGCTTGCACATGGCCTTTGTAGAGGCCCGCCAGCAGCGCCACGAGTTCATCACCGTGGAGCATCTGTTGCTTGCATTGCTCGATAACCCGAGCGCAGCCGAAGTGCTGCGCGCATGCTCGGCCAACATTGATGATTTGCGTGCATCGCTCACCAACTTCATCAAGGACAACACCCCGCAGGTGGCCGGCACCGACGAAGTCGATACCCAGCCCACGCTGGGTTTCCAGCGCGTCATCCAGCGCGCCATCATGCACGTGCAGTCCACGGGCAATGGCAAGAAGGAAGTCACCGGCGCCAACGTGCTGGTGGCGATTTTTGGCGAGAAGGACTCGCATGCCGTCTACTACCTGCACCAGCAGGGCGTGACGCGCCTGGACGTCGTCAATTTCATCGCCCACGGCATCAAGAAGGGCGAGCCGCCAGAGCCAGCCAAGGGCTCGGATGCCGCGCCCGAGGGCGAGGATGGCGGCGGCGAGCGCAACGAGAAGGCCTCGCCGCTCGAGCAGTTCACGCAGAACCTCAACCAGCTCGCCAAGGACGGCAAGATCGACCCGCTGATCGGCCGCCACTACGAAGTCGAGCGCACCATCCAGATCCTGTGCCGCCGGCGCAAGAACAACCCGCTGCTGGTCGGTGAGGCTGGCGTGGGCAAGACCGCGATTGCCGAGGGGCTGGCCTGGCGCATCACGCAAAAGGACGTGCCCGAGATCCTGGCCGAGGCGGTCGTCTACTCGCTCGACATGGGCGCGCTGCTGGCCGGCACCAAGTACCGCGGCGATTTCGAGCAGCGCCTCAAGGGCGTGCTCAAGTCGCTCAAGGACAAGCCCAACGCGATCCTGTTCATCGACGAGATCCACACGCTGATCGGCGCCGGGGCAGCCTCGGGCGGCACGCTCGACGCGTCCAACCTGCTCAAGCCGGCGCTCTCCAGCGGCGCGCTCAAGTGCATCGGCGCGACCACGTTCACCGAGTACCGCGGCATCTTCGAAAAAGACGCGGCGCTGTCGCGGCGTTTCCAGAAGGTGGACGTGGTCGAGCCCAGCGTGGCCGAGACCATCGACATCCTGAAGGGCCTCAAGTCGCGCTTTGAAGAGCACCACAGCGTCAAGTACGCCGCGGCCGCGCTGCAGGCCGCGGCTGAGCTGAGCGCCAAGTACATCAACGACCGCCACCTGCCCGACAAGGCCATCGACGTGATCGACGAGGCGGGCGCGGCGCAGCGCATCCTGGTGCCCAGCAAGCGCAAGAAGACCATCGGCAAGACCGAGATCGAGGAAATCGTGGCAAAGATCGCCCGCATTCCGCCGGCCAACGTCTCCAACGACGACCGCGGCAAGCTGCAGATGCTCGAGCGCGACCTCAAGAGCGTGGTCTTTGGCCAGGACAAGGCACTCGAAGTGCTGGCGTCCGCTGTCAAGATGGCGCGCTCGGGCCTGGGCAAGGGCGACAAGCCGATCGGTTCCTTCCTGTTCAGCGGCCCCACGGGCGTGGGCAAGACCGAAGCCGCCCGGCAGCTGGCCTACATCCTCGGCATCGAGCTGATCCGCTTCGACATGTCGGAGTACATGGAGCGCCACGCCGTGAGCCGCCTGATCGGCGCGCCGCCCGGCTACGTGGGTTTCGACCAGGGTGGCCTGCTGACCGAGGCCATCACCAAGAAGCCGCACGCCGTGCTGCTGCTCGACGAGATCGAGAAGGCGCACCCGGACATCTTCAACGTGCTGCTGCAGGTGATGGACCACGGCACGCTGACGGACAACAACGGGCGCAAGGCCGACTTCCGCAACGTCATCATCATCATGACGACGAACGCGGGCGCCGAGACCATGAACAAGGCATCCATCGGCTTCAACAACCCGCGCCAGGCGGGCGACGAGATGGCCGACATCAAGCGCCTGTTCACGCCCGAGTTCCGCAACCGGCTCGATGCCATCGTCAACTTCAAGGCGATTGACGAGAACGTCATCCTGCGCGTGGTCGACAAGTTCCTGCTGCAGCTCGAGCAGCAGCTGGCCGAGAAGAAGGTCGAAGTCACCTTCACCGACAAGCTGCGCAAGCACCTGGCCAAGAAGGGGTTCGACCCGCTGATGGGCGCACGCCCGATGCAGCGCCTGATCCAGGACACCATCCGCCGTGCGCTGGCCGACGAGCTGCTGTTCGGCCGCCTGCAAGACGGTGGGCGCCTGACGGTGGACATCGAGCTCAAGACCGACGACAAGGGTGTGGAAACGTCCGAGGTGGTGCTGGACATCCAGGCGCTGCCCAAGAAGGACCGCTCGACCAAGTCCGAGCCGGCCGAGCCCGAAGAGGCCACGGCCGACTGACGGCAACACCGCGGGCGCACCGTCGGTGCACGGCAGGGGCCAGCAGCTTCGGTTGCTGGCCTTTTTGTTGCTATTTTTAGCATAGCTGCCGGCGTTGGATGGGTAAGCGCTGAAGGCCGAAAACACCCACTTCCGGCCGGGTGCCGCGCCTGCGGTTACATTCGGCCCATTGCTGTTTGAGAGCGCCTTGGCGCCGCACCATGTCCCCACACACCTTTCTCTGGCACGACTACGAAACCTTCGGCGCCGAGCCGCGGCGCGACCGCCCGGCGCAGTTCGCGGCCATCCGCACCGATGCCGATCTCAACGAGATCGGCGAGCCGGTGATGCTGTATTGCCAGCCGGCGCCGGACTACCTGCCCAGATCCGGAGGCCTGCCTGATCACCGGCATCACGCCGCAGATTGCCTGGGAGCGCGGCGTCTCCGAGCACGAGTTCGCGGCCCGCATCGAGGCCGAGATGTTCCCGAGCCCGGCACCATCGGCGTGGGCTACAACACGCATCCGCTTCGACGACGAGATCACGCGCTTCATGTTCTGGCGCAACCTCATCGACCCCTATGCGCGCGAATGGCAGAACGACTGCGGCCGCTGGGACCTGCTCGACGTGGTGCGCATGACCTATGCGCTGCGCCCCGACGGCATCGACTGGCCGACCAAGGCAGGACGGCACGCCAGAGCTTCAGGCTCGAAGACCTGGCGCGCGCCAACGGCCTGCTGCACGAGGCCGCGCACGATGCGCTCTCCGACGTGCGCGCCACCATCGCGCTGGCGCGGCTGATCCGCCAGCAGCAGCCCCAAGCTGTTCGACTTTGCGCTTCGGCCTGCACAAGAAGGACCGCGTCGCCGCCGAGCTGCGGCCTGCCCGCCACGCGCGCTGACGGCGCGGCCCTTCCTGCATGTGTCGGGCATGTTCCCGGCCGAGCGCGGCTGCCTGGCCGTGATGTGGCCGCTGGCCAGCCACCCGACCAACAAGAACGAGATGCATCGCCTGGGACCTGGCCCACGACCCGAGCGAACTCGCCACGCTCGACGCCGACGACCTTGCGCCTGCGCATGTTCACGCGCATCTGCCGACCTGCCCGAAGGCGTCACGCGCCTGCCCATCAAGACCGTGCACCTGAACAAGTCGCCGATGGTGGTCGGCAACGTGAAGACGCTGACGCCGGCCATGGCGCAGCGCTGGGGCATCGACATGGACCAAGCGATGGCACACGCGCAGCTGGCGCGCGACCTGCCCGACATGAGCGCGATCTGGCCCGCACGTGTTCGCGCGGCCCGAAGAAGAGGGCGCGCCCGATGTCGGACGAGGATCTGTATGGCGGCTTCGTCGGCAACGACGACCGCCACCGCCTCAACGAGCTGCGCGCGCTGTCCGGCGAGCGAGCTGGCGCGCGCGCGCACCGGTTTCGACGATCCGCGCCTGGACCGAGCTGCTGTTCCGCTACCGTGCGCGCAACTTTGCCGCGACCCTCTCGCCCGAGGAGGTCGAGCGCTGGGATGCGCACCGCGCCGCGCGCCTGTTCGACGGCGCCGGCGGCGCGCGCACCGTCGAGCAGCTGTTCAGCGAGATCGACCAGCTCTCCGAAACCGCCGACGAGCGTGCCGAAGAGATTCTGGGCGCGCTCTACGACTGGGCCGACGCGATCGCGCCCGAGCGCTGACCGCCAGCGTCCGTGCGGGCGCCAGCATGCTATTGAATAATGAGCTGCTCGCCCTTTGTGGATAAGCGTTGGAGGCTGATTTCGCTGTGAATCAGCCAAAGAAGCGGTAGCACACCGCGATGGCGGCGACCACGCCCGCCAGCTCGGCCAGCAGCGCGCAGCCCACCGCGTGGCGCGCGCGCTGCACGCCGACGGCGCCAAAGTACACCGCCAGCACATAGAACGTGGTCTCGGTGCTGCCCTGCACCGTGGCGGCGGCCAGCGCGGCAAAGCTGTCGACGCCCTGGCTTTGCATGGTCTCGATCAGCATGGCGCGCGCCGCGCTGCCCGAAAACGGCTTGACCAGCGCCGTGGGCAGCGCATCGACAAAGCGCGCGTCCATGCCCAGCCACTGCACGCACCAGCGGATCGCGTCGAGCACGTAGCCGAGCGCACCCGAGGCGCGGAACACGCCGACCGCGCACAGCATGGCCACCAGGTAGGGCAGCAGGTCCCTGGCGACGCCAAAACCCTCCTTGGCGCCGTCGATGAAAGCCTCGTACACGGGCACGCGCCGCCATGCGCCCACGCCGACGAACAGCAGCACCAGCGCAAACAGCGTCAGGTTGCCCAGCAGCGACGACAGCTGCGCCAGCGCCGCGCCGCTCAGCGAGGCCAGCAGCGCCATGAAGCCGGCCAGCCCCAGCGCCACCGGCAGCAGATAGGCCAGCACCACCGGGCTCCACAGCGGCAGCCGCTGCACCAGCGCCACGCTCAGCAGACCGGCCAGGGTCGACGCCGAGGTGGCCAGCAAGATCGGCAGAAACACCAGCGTCGGGTCGGGCGCACCCTGCTGCAGGCGGTACATGAAGATGCTCACGGGCAGCAGCGTGAGCGACGAGGCGTTGAGCACCAGGAACAGGATCTGCGCGTTGGTGGCGGTGTCGGGCCGCAGGTTGAGTTCCTGCAGCGCGCGCATGGCCTTGAGGCCCATCGGCGTGGCCGCGTTATCGAGCCCCAGCGCGTTGGCCGCAAAGTTCAGCGTCATCAGGCCCAGCGCCGGGTGGCCGCTGGGCACGTCCGGCATCAGCCGCCGGAACAGCGGCGCCAGCCAGCGCGCCAGCGCATCCACGATACCGGCGCGCTCGGCAATGCGCAGAAAACCCAGCCACAGCGTGAGCGTGCCGAACAGCAGCACCATCACCTCGACCGACAGCCGGGCCATGGCAAACAGCGCCTCCACCATGGACGCGAAAACCTGGGCGTTGCCGCCGAGCAGCCATTGGGCCAGGGCGGCGAGGGCGGCGGTGATGAAAAAACCCAGCCACAGGGTGTTGAGCAAGGAGACTCCGTCGGGTTGGGCTACAAGAATGGAATGCGCCGGCATTGTCGCCAATGGACACACCGCCGTAGCGGCAGGGCCATGGTGTTACTCTACAAGGTTCGGTCGTGCGCCGCGTCTTGCCTGCAAAACGCGGCTGCATGCCGTTCTGTCCAACCCCGCGAGGCGCCGTGGTGCGCCGCAACACCAAGGAACATCCGCCATGGGCGCCCAGTGGAAAGCAAAAGGCAAGGCACAGGCCGCAGATGCCAGGGGCAAGCTGTTCGGCAAGCTGGCCAAGGAAATCATGGTCGCCGCGCGCGGCGGCGCCGACCCGGCCGGCAACTCACGCCTGCGCCTGGTGGTGGAGCAGGCCCGCAAGGTCTCGATGCCCAAGGAGACGCTCGAGCGCGCCATCAAGAAGGGCGCGGGCACTGAGCGGCGACGCGGTGCACTTCGAGCACGTGATCTACGAAGGCTTCGCGCCGCACCAGGTGCCGGTGATGGTCGAGTGCCTGACCGACAACGTGAACCGCACCGCGCCCGAAATGCGCGTGCTGTTCCGCAAGGGCCAGCTGGGCACCTCGGGCTCGGTGGCCTGGGACTTCGACCACGTCGGCATGATCGAGGCCGAGCCCGCAGCCGCGGGCGCCGACCCCGAGCTGGCCGCCATCGAGGCCGGCGCGCAGGACTTCGAGCCCGGCGAGGAAGAGGGCAGCACGCTGTTCCTGACCGACCCCACCGACCTCGACGTGGTGAGCCGCGCGCTGCCCGCGCAGGGCTTCACCGTGCTGTCGGCCAAGCTGGGCTACAAGGCCAAGAACCCGGTCGATCCGGCCAGCCTGAGCGCCGAGCACCTGGAAGAGGTGGAAGCCTTCCTGTCCGCCATCGATGCCAACGACGACGTGCAGAACGTGTTCGTAGGGCTGACGGACTGACGCCTGGCGTGCCAACTGCTCCATGACAGACCATTACGCCGCCCTCGGGCTGGGCGCCCATGCATCGCTGGCCGACATCAAGAAGGCGTTTCGCCAGAAGGCATCGTTCTACCACCCCGACCGGAACCCGGCGGCAGACGCTGCCGAGCGTTTCCGCGCGGTGCAGAAGGCCTATGAAGTGCTGTCGGACGACGCGCTGCGCACCGCCTACGACGACAACCGCCGCCGCAACCTGCTCGACGACCCGCTGGAGACGGCACGGGAAATCTGGCACACCTACACCCAAAGCATTCTTTCTTCGTGAAACTTTCTCCCTACTTTTATGAGCTGCGCAAGGCCTACCAGGCCGAGCTCGACGACCTGGTCTCCGACTCCGAAGGCAAGGACGTGCTGCGCAAGCGCCTGGCACAAAAGCGCAGCGAAATCGGCTTCCTCGTGCAAATGATGGAGTTCAGCCCCGAGATGGTGGCCGTAGTCTTTCACCAGGGCTTTCGCTTCGGCAAGCCCGCGGCGATGGAACAGGTGCTCGGCCTGCACGCCGACCACCTGCCCGACTGGCACAGCCTGGGACACGCCGTCACGCTCGAGCCCTGGGCCGAGGGCCTGGCGCAGACCGTGCTGCGCGAACCGCAGGGCGCGCGCTTCATGACCGTGGCCGCCGCGCTCGAATACCTGCACCAGCAGGCCCGCATGGCGCCGGTGGCTGCCGGCGCCGAGGGCGATGAGGAAGATGCCGACGAAGAGGCCGCCGAGCACGACGACGACTTCAGCGCGCTGAGCGCCGACGACGCCCGCGATCCGCACACCAGCCGCAGCCGCGAGGAGGCCAGCGCCGACTGGCTGGCCGACCAAGGCTTCGAACGCAAGGAATGACATGAACCACTTGGCACTGATCGCCCAAACCACCAGCCTGATCGCCGCTGGCGACATCGTCGGCGCCGAGTCGGCGCTGTCCGAACTCGCAGACACCGAAGGCGACAACGCCCTGATGGTGGTGCTCGACCAGCTTGCGCCCAAGGACGTGCTGGCCGTGATGCGCGAGTACGACGACTCGAAGGAGTCGGTCGTCAACCTGCTGGTCACGCCAGAGCAGTTCGCGCGCGCCATGGTGCTCGAGAAGCAGTACAAGGACCTCACGCACACGCACCTGCGCAACATGGTCAACGCCGTGGTCTTCCGCGACGGTGCCGACACGGTCGAGTTCCTCAACGCCATCGGCGACCTCGAAGGCGGCAGCGAGGCCCTGGCCAACTATTTCACCGAGAAGTGGAGCCGCATCGAGGCCTTCGCGCGCACCGGCACCTTCGACGCGACCGAAGACTATGGGCTGATGCTCAGCGACGACGAGCTGCTGGCCTCGGCCTATGTGCGCCCGCGCGTCGAGCAGGACGAGGTCGCCGACCGCGACTGGATGCAGCTGGCCTGGCTGCTGCGCTACGAATGCCGCGACCTGTTCATCGAGATGCTGCTGGTGCTGCGCGCCAAGGCCCGCGCCCACGACCTGGGCCTGGAAGAGGGCGAAGAGCACGCCGAAGAGGACGACGGCAAGTTCGAGACCAGCGACACCGACCGTGGCAAAGCCACGCCGGCCGCGCGCACGTCCGACGAGGAATCGGCGATCTAGCGCATGGACACGACACCTTCCGCCTCGGCGCTGTCGCTGCACGACGCCCGCCCGTTCTTTGAAAAGGCCCTGGCCTATGGCGTGCAGCACGGCATCATCGACGCGGCCAAACGGGCCGCCATCGACGCCGATGCGCCCAAGGGCATGGTGCAGATCGCGCGCTACTTCGGCAGCGAGTTCCTGCGTCCCGAGCTGGAGAAGGCGCGCGAGCGCATGGTCAACCTGGTCAGCCTGTACCTGCAGGAGAGCAGCGGCGGCGACCTGCAGCAGGCCGCCGAAGCACTGCGCGAGCACTCGTTCCTGTCGCGCTCCAAGGGCGGCTCCGACATGCTCAAGCGCCTGATCGCCATGCCCGAGAGCAGCCACTTCGGCATGGCCGGCCACGCCGAGGCAGAAACGCCGCTGCTGGCCGTCTGGTCGCTGCGCAGCCACGCCGACTACCGCGCCGAGCTGGCCCGCCGCAGCGAAATCGCCCAGGCCGTGCAGGCCGCGCTGTGGCTCGCTGCCCGCTGCCAGCTCGACGCCGACGACCTCGAAGCGGCAGGCACCGATGCCGAGTCCGTCATCCGCACTGCGCTGCTGTGGCGCGCGCTGGCGCCGCGCTCGACGGCCTGGCCCACCGCGGCGGCGCTGGAAAAGGCGCTCGCTGCGCTGCGCAAGCGCGGCGCAGCGGCACCCGCGGTGTCCCTGCCACCCCAGCTGCCCGCGCCGTGGCATGCGGCGGTGCAGGCGCAGTTCGCGGCGGTGCGCGCGGACTGCGCGCTGCTCCTGGCCAGCAGCGACAAGCAGCAGCGCGCACTGCTGCGCCCGCTGGGCCGCCTGGGCGCGCGCTACTTCCTGCTGGACGATCCGCTGGGCGACGTGGACGACTATGAGCGCGCCTGGGCCGAAGGCGCGGGCCTGGAAAATGCCGATGTGCTGGATGCACCGCCGGCGCCCGCCAGCAAAACCTGGGACAAGGTGACCGAGGGCAGCCAGGACGAACACGCGCTGCTCACGCTGTTCGTCTGCCTGGCCGCGGGCGTTCCCAAGAAAACCCTGTTGACGGAAAAAAGCGCCACCGCGCTGGTGCGCAAGATCGGCAGGAGCGGCTTTGACGCCGAGCGTGCCAGCGCCTTCATCCGCGCGCATGCACCCCAGGCCTGGGCCGACAGCTACCTGGCCCTGTGGAGCAGCTTCGTGCAGGAATCGCAGGCAACGCTGTGCAGCGACCGCGTGGGCGCGCAGCAGGAAGCGCTGGCGCTGCTGCGCCGCGAATGCCACGTGGTGGCGGCGTAGCTCGGTTCGGCTCCGTAGCGAAGCACCAAGTGCCCGCCGAGCGGGATCGGGCAGCTGGGGCTGTGGTTAAAAAGTCATACCAGATGGCCATTTGCTCCAGGTCAAACAATAACCCTACCTGTCCTGGGAATATGTCCCTGACCCGCTGGCACCGCATCGCCGCAGCCCGCGGCGGGCGCTCCCCACGCGGGTGAGGCAATTCGGGCGGCGGCACCACTAGGAGTCTTTCCATGACAAGGGGTGCACATCGCCTACTGGCCGCCCCAGTACGTGATCATGGACGGCGACACGCTCGAGCCCAAGAAGATCGTTTCCACGCGCGGCATGACCGTCGACACGCAGGAATACCACCCCGAGCCCCGCGTGGCCGCCATCGTGGCCTCGCACTACAAGCCCGAGTTCATCGTCAACGTCAAGGAAACGGGCCAGACGCTGATGGTCGACTATTCGAACCTTGAATCGCTCAAGACGACCGAAATCGGCTCCGCGCGCTTCCTGCACGACGGCGGCTGGGACTCGACCAAGCGCTACTTCATGGTGGCCGCCAACAACAGCAACAAGATCGCCGCGATCGACGCCAAGGACGGCAAGCTCGCAGGCTTGGTGGACGTGGGCAAGACCCCGCACCCCGGCCGTGGCGGTTCATCCGCGTGCGGTTGCCGGAGCGGCAATGGAAGATGACCGCGCGCGCCGCGCCTAATTTAGATAAATCATGCAGCCCACCCCTTGTTTGCAAGGCCGCCGCCGCGCCCGCGGGCGGCAGACCAGGCCGCAGCGTGCGCCAGGTAACCGGTGCAGAACTACTGAATCGATAGCTACCCACGCTTGATGGGCGGGCGCTGGAGCCCTGTTGGGATTGAAGTTCAACCAGAGGGCGGCGCATTGCGCGGGCCGCCGCGCAGTGCCACGACCGTGCGTGCACAGTCCACCAGCTGGTGGATCAGGGGCAGCCGTGCCGATGAGCGCAGCCACATCGCGCCGAAGCGGCGGGCCTGCGATTGCAGCGGCAATGCGATGCGCACCACGCGCTGGCTGTCGAGCAGGGGCAGGGCGGTATCCGGCACCAGCGAGACGCCCAGCCCGCGGTCCACCATCATGGCAATCGCCACCAGCGAGCTCAGTTCGAACCGCTCTTGCGGCGCAATGTGCGCGGCGTGCAGGTAGCGGTCCGCCAGCTGCCCACCGCCCAGGCTGCGGTCATAGCGGATCAGTGGCTGTGTGCGCAGCAGCGCGTGCGGGTCTTGCCCCGCGAGGCGGCTCGGCGCCAGCAGCACCAGCGGCTCTTCGCGCAGCAGCGTCCAGTCAAAGGTCTTGGCCAGTGGAAACGATGGATAAAGGCAGATGGCAGCGTCCAGGTCCCCCTGTTGCACCGCTTGGTACAGGTCCCTCGTGGTGCCGGATTGAAGGAAGACCTTCACCTCGGGGCATTTCTGCACAAAACGCGCCAGGATGTCGGGCAGCAGGCTGTGCATGGCGGTGTTGATGGTGCCAATCAACAGTTCTCCGGCCGTGTCTTCGCTGTGCACCGTGGCCTTGGTTTCCGTCAGCTCCCGCAGCAGAAGCGGGGCGCGTTGGGCGAGGCGGTGCCCCGCGGGCGTAGGGAGCACCGTGCGCCCGGCACGGGCCAGCAGGGAGACGTTGAATTCGCGCTCGAGCGTTCGGATCTGCTGGGCCACGGCGGAAGCCGTGATGTTCAGGCGGCGCGCGGCTTCCGACATCGAGCCGGACTCCACGACCAGCAGGAAGCTGTGCAGGTAGCTGGTTTCCATAAACATAGATTTTCTGTCATTTGATCCAAGAATATGCATGCATTTCTTTGCTTTTGTCTGAGCACAATGCAGGCCATGAGAAGCAAGCTGTTTGTCCCCGGATCGCGCCCCGAACTCTTTTCCAAAGCCCTGCAGGGCTTGGCCGACAGTCTGTCTTTCGACCTGGAAGACGCCGTGGCAGAGCCCCGCAAAGCGCAGGCGCGCGCATTGCTGAGAGATTTCCTGCGTGCGCAGCTGCCACCGAACCATGGCGAAGACCCTTATCGTGCGTGTGAATGCCATGGACACGGCGCACTTCGAAGCCGACATCGCGGCCGTGGTGCAGCCCGGCGTGCACATCGTGAACCTGCCCAAGCCGGAAAACACCGACCAGGTGCGAGCCGCGGCTGCGCAGATCGAGCAGGCCGCGCGCGCCAATGGGTGTTTTCAGCCGCCGCGCCTGCTGTTGAATATTGAGTCTCCCAGGGCCGTGCGCATTGCGGCGGAACTGGCTGGCGCACATGCCAGCGTGGTGGGCCTGCAGTTGGGTCTGGGCGACCTGTTTGAGCCGCTGGGCATCGCGCGCCGTGAGCCTGCGGCCATCCAGCAGGCGATGTTCGCGGTGCGCATGGCGGCCGCGGAAGCCGGTGTCTATGCGTACGACGGCGCCTTTGCCAACATCCAGGATGCCGAAGGCTTTGTGGCGGAGGCGCAGCTTTCAAAGCGACTGGGCTTCTTGGGCAAGACCTGCATCCACCCGAGCCAGGTGGCGCTGGCCAACGAGGTGTATCGGCCGTCGAACGAAGAGATTGCGCACGCCCTCCAGGTGGTGCAGGCCGCGAGCGCGGCGGAAGCGAACGCCGTAGGTGCCTACGTTGTCGACGGCAAGATGGTGGATGCGCCTTTTGTACGGCGTGCCCACGCCATCGTGGAGGGCGCGCGCAGCCTCGGACTGCTCCCCTCCGCGCACCCGCACTGATATTTTCGACCCGTTGGCGCCGCGCGAAGCCCGCGCCTTATCCACCACCCTCAGGAGACAACTTTGAAAAACAACATTGCGAAACATCACCGTACGGCCATTGCGGCGGCGCTGGCCGGCCTGGGGCTGATGGCCGGGGCCGTACAGGCGCAGCCACAGGGCAGCTATCCCACCAAGCCCATCACCATGGTGGTTCCTTACCCTGCAGGCGGTTCGAACGACGTGTTTGCGCGCCAGGTGGCCAAGGAGATGGGCGACGCCCTCAAGCAGCCCGTGATCGTCGACAACCGCCCCGGGGCCAGTGGCAATACCGGCACTGCTTCGGTTGCGAAAGCCGCGCCCGACGGTTACACGCTGGTGGCCGTGTCTTCGAGCATGACGACGAATGCGGCGATACAAACCAAGCTGCCCTTCGACCCGGTCAAGAGCTTTGCCCCCGTGGCGATGTTTGCCAAAGGGCCGTTCATCGTGGCGGTCAGCAACGACTTCGAGGCCAAGACGCCGGCCGACCTGCTCAGGCTGGTCAAGGCCAACCCCGGGAAGTTCAACTATGCCTCGTCAGGCACCGGCAGCGTGAACCATTTCGCCACCGAGCTGATGCGCTCGCAGGTGCCGGGGTTTGACATCACGCACGTGCCGTACAAGGGGCAGGGACCGGCGGTGACCGACCTGGTGGGCAACCAGACGCAACTGATGGTCTCGAGCGGACCGTCGATCCTGCCGATGGTGCGTGGCGGCAAGCTGCGTGCGATCGGCATCACCAGTCTGGCGCCCAGCCCCGTCGCACCGGAGCTGACGCCGATGTCGACGGTCATCCCAGGCTACGAATTCGATCTGTGGTGGGGCCTGCTGGCGCCGGCCGGCACGCCGCCAGACATCGTGAACAAGCTCAATGCCGCTGTGAACCAGGCTTTGTCGAAGCCGCAGATGATCGCCAATTTCCTGCGGGAAGGCGCCATTGCCACGACGGTCAGCCCGGCCCAGTTTTCCCGGGTGATCGCGCAGGATGTGGAGCGCTGGAAGAAGCTGGCCAAGCAGCAAAACATCGTCGCCGACTAAGGTGATGCATTGAGCGGCCCATTTGTGTATTGAGCGGAGATTTTGATGCGTTCCAAGCCCGACGATGGCGAAAACACCCTGCCTGTGCGAAGCGGACCTGCCGGGCCCTTGAGTGGATTGCGCGTACTCGACCTGAGCGCCTACATCGCGGGGCCGTATGGGTGTTCGCTGCTGGCCGATCAGGGCGCGGATGTCATCAAGATCGAACCCCCGGTGGGCGACAACCTGCGCAAGTACCCGTCGACACTGGAGGCGGAAAGCCGTGCATTCATTGGCGTCAACCGCAGCAAGCTGGGCATGGTGCTGGACCTCAAGCAGCCCGGCGACCACGCCACGCTGATGGAGCTGGTGCGCACGGCCGACGTGCTGGTGCACAACTTCCGGCCCAGCGTGCCTGCGCGGCTGGGCATTGCGTTCGAGCAGCTGACGGAGATCAACCCGCGCCTGGTCTATTGCAGTGTGACGGGCTATGGCGACGAAGGTCCGCTCAAGGACAAGGCGGGCTATGACCAGGTGCTGCAAACCATGACCGGCATGTGCGCTTTGCAGGGCAAGGCCGGAGGCGCCCCCGAAATTCTCTATGGCTCCGTGGTGGACTACTACGCCTCGGCGCTGGTGGCGTCGGGGGTTGCCTCTGCGCTGTACGAACGCGAGAGAAGCGGGCGTGGCCAGCATGTCGGGGTGTCGCTGCTGCGCGCGGCGCTCACCATGCAGTCGGCGCGCCTGGTGTGGGCGGAGGGTGAGCCCCGTGCCGTCGGGCGGGACATGCGCTCGGGCGGCATCACCGGCATCCATCCGACCAAGGAGGGCTACCTCTATATTTCCGCGAACACGCCGCACTTCTGGGCCGCGCTGTGCGACAAGGTGGGGCTGCCAGAGGTGGGGGCCGACGCGCGTTATGACACGGTGCGCAAGCGGGCCGAGCACCATGCGACGCTGGTGCCGATGCTGCACCAGGCGCTGGCAGCGCAGACGGCGCTGGAGTGGGAGGCGCTCTTTGGGGATGCGGTGCCGTGCGCGGCCGCCCGCACGGTGGAAGACATGTTTGACCACCCGCAGGTGGTGGCCGAAGACATGGTGACCACGTTCGAGCATCCCACGCTGGGTTCCTACCGCGGCTTCACGCGCGCGATCAAGTTTGACCGCACGCCGGGACCAGACCCCTTTGCCGCCCCGATGCTGGGGCAGCACACCGAATTGCTGCGTGCTGCCACGGCAGCGCAGGCAAGCCAGGAAGAGCCGGGGCCCTGCTGATCCAGGGCCCCTTCCCAGTGGCTTGAAGCCGCGGAAGCGGCCCTGTCCCGCGCTGGCGCCAAGTGAACGGAGCCGGTGCCGCCTGCCATTTCCAGGCGTGTGCATGTTGCGCCCGTGGTGGAAAGGGATGGAAGCTCCCAAAATGAGAGCTTCCAACGCAGGCGCTGTATGGGTTAGTGGCCTATTTCGTGCCGAAAATGCGGTCGCCCGCGTCGCCCAGGCCCGGCAGGATGTAGCCGTGGTCGTTGAGTTCGCGGTCGATCGAGGCGGTGTAGATCGCCACGTCGGGGTGCGCCTTTTGCAGCGTGGCGATGCCTTCGGGGGCGGCCAGCAGGCAGACGAACTTGATCGACTTGGGCTGGGTTTGCTTGAGGCGCGCCACCGCGGCGGCGGCCGAATTGCCCGTGGCCAGCATCGGGTCGACCACGATGATGTCGCGCTCCTGCATTTCGGAGGGCATCTTGAAGTAGTACTCGACGGGCTGCAGCGTGGCCGGGTCGCGGTACAGGCCGATGTGGCCGACGCGCGCGCCGGGAATCACGTTGAGCATGCCGTCGAGGAAGCCGTTGCCTGCGCGCAGGATGGAGACCAGCACCTGCTTCTTGCCGTCGATGACTTTGCCGGTCATGGTTTCCATGGGGGTCTCGATCTCGATGTCCTGCAGCGGCATGTCGCGCGTGACTTCGTAGGCCATGAGGGTGCTGAGTTCGCCCAGCAGGCGGCGAAAGCTGTTGGTGCTGGCGTCCTTGCGGCGCATCAGGGTCAGTTTGTGCTGCACCAGCGGGTGGGTGATGACGTGGACGTTGCTCATAGGGCTCTGTTGCCTGTGGTGTTCAAGGGGAAAGATGGGGCGGGGCCAGGCGCGCCGGCTCAGTCTGCCAGAAAGCGCGCATAGCGGGAAAGGTCGACGTTGCCGCCGCTGACGATGACGCCCACGCGCGCGCCGCGGAGGTCCAGGCCGCCATGGCGGGCACCGGCCCAGGCCAGCGCGCCGGTCGGCTCGACCACGGTCTTCATGCGTTCGGCAAAAAAGCGCAGCGCCTGCACGAGCTGCGCGTCGCTCACCGTGACGATGTCCTCCGCATGGGCCGCGATGATCGGGAAGGTGAGCTCGCCCAGGGCCTGGGTCTGTGCGCCGTCGGCAATGGTGCGGGGCGTGTCGATGCGCACGATGTGGCCGGCGCGCAGCGACTGCTGGGCGTCGTTGCCGGCCTCGGGCTCGACGCCGACCACCTTGCATTGCGGTGCCAGCGCCCGCGCCGCCAGCAGGCTGCCGGCCATCAGGCCACCACCGCCCAGGCAGACGAACAGGTAGTCGAGGTCGGGCACGTCCTCGAACAGCTCCTTGGCCGCCGTGCCCTGGCCGGCGATGACCTGCGCATGGTCGAACGGCGGCACCAGCGTCATGCCGCGCTCTTGCGCCAGGCGCCGGCTGATGGCCTCGCGGTCTTCGGTGTAGCGGTCGTAGGTGACGACCTGGGCGCCGTACGCGCGCGTGGCGGCCATCTTGCTGGCGGGCGCATCCTCGGGCATGACGATGACCGCGGGCATGTCGAGCAGCTGGGCCGCCAGCGCAATCGCCTGGGCGTGGTTGCCGGCCGAGAACGCCAGCACGCCGCCGCGGCGCTGCGCGTCGCTGAACTGGGCCAGGGTGTTGAACGCGCCGCGGAACTTGAAGGCGCCGGTGCGCTGCAGGTTCTCGCACTTGAAGAAGAACTGCGCGCCCATCTGCGCGTCTGCCGTGCTCGAGCGCAGCACCGGGGTGTGGTGCGCCAGCCCCTTGAGCCGGTACGCCGCTTCGGCGACATCGTCGTAGGTAGGCAGGGCATGGGCGGGCAGGGTCATGGCGGCATCCTCGGTCGCGGGGCGCAGTGGTGCAGGGGATGCCGGATCATACGCGCGGATCGCCCAATGTTTGGTAAAAAAGGCCGCTAGCGCTTGTGCGGCAAGCGCGGGCAGCTATCGATTTTGATGTTTTCACGCAGGCGCGGCGCGCGCTGGCGCGCAGCCCAGGTCGCTGAAGCGCTGCTGTGGACTGAGCGGTGCAAAGCTGCCGGCGCGTTGGTGCTGCAGGGCGCTGACGGACTCGCGCACATGCTGGTTGCTCCAGATCGCGCCCTGCAGCCAGCCCATCTGGCGCAGGCGGTCTTCGACCGAGTGGTCGCGCGCGTAGTTGACGGCCTGCTTGGTGCCCCAGATGGCCACGGGGGGCGTGGCGGCTTCACGCGGCGTTGAACCGGGCGAGAATGGGCGCGCCCGCGTGGGCGCCGGCACGGGCCGGCCCGCGCTGTTTCCGGCGATTCACACAGAAAGAATTCATGACCAGCCCCCTCTACACCGCATCCATTCCCGTGTTCAAGCAAATGCTGGGCGCTCTCAGCCAGGTGCTGGCCAAGGCCGAGGCGCATGCCGCGGCCAAAAACATCGACCCGAACGCGCTGCTGCAGGCGCGGCTGTTCCCCGACATGTTTGCGTTGCTGCGCCAGGTGCAGGTCGCCAGCGACTTTGCCAAGAGCGTGTCGGCGCGGCTGGCGGGGGTCGATGTGCCCAAGCTCGACGACAACGAGCAGAGCTTTGCCGACCTGCAGGCGCGCATCGCCACCGTGCTGGCGTTCATCGGCGGGCTGGAGCCGGCCCAGTTTGACGGCGCCGCCACGCGCGAGATCGTCACGCAGGCCGGAACGCCCAAGGAAAAGCGCTTCAGCGGCGCGGACTACCTCTTTCACTATGGCCTGCCGCATTTCTTCTTCCACACCACGACGGCTTACGACATCCTGCGCCACAACGGCGTGGAAGTCGGCAAGAAGGATTACATCGGCACCTATTGAGAGCCGGCATGCCCTGCGGCCTGGATGGGGCGGGCGCGCTCAGCGCCGCTCCGCAGGTGGCGCGGCCGCCGCGCGGGCGGCGGTGTGCCGTCTGGTGATATGGGTAAATCGGCCGCAAACGCTTGCCAGCCAAGCGCTGGTAGCTATCAAATGAGGAGTTGAGCGCTGCGCGGTCCGGCCGGCAGGGCCGGCGCGCCGCCTTCAGCGCTTGCGCCCGCCCAGCAGGCTGCCGAGCACGCCGCGCAGGATCTCGCGCGCCCAGCGTGGTGCCCATGGTGCGCACGGCCGACTTGGCCATGGTCTGGGCCAGGCCGTCGTGCTGGCCGCCGCGCGGGCCGGTGGTGCCGAACAGCACGTCGTTCAGTCCGCCCATCAGCCCGCCGCCGTCGTGCGGCGGCTGCCGGGCCGCCGTTGCTTGCCATGCGGCCGGCGCGTCGGGCGCGTGGCGGCGCGGCCCTTGAGCTTTTCGTAGGCCGATTCGCGGTCCACCGTCTTTTCGTAGACGCCTGCGACCAGCGAGCCGGCCATCAGCGCCTGGCGCTGCGCCGGCGTGATCGGGCCGAGCTGGCTGCCCGGCGGCAGCACGAACACGCGCTCGGTCACGCTGGGGCGGCCCTTGTCGTCGAGGAAGCTCACCAGCGCCTCGCCCACGGCCAGTTCGGTGATGGCGCGCTCGATGTCCAGGCCCGGGCTTCTGGCCGCATGGTGGTGGCCGTGGCCTTGACGGCCTTCTGGTCGCGCGGCGTGAAGGCGCGCAGCGCGTGCTGCACGCGGTTGCCCAGCTGGGCCAGCACGCTGTCGGGAATGTCGAGCGGGTTCTGCGTGACGAAGTACACGCCGACGCCCTTGGAGCGCACCAGGCGCACCACCAGTTCGATGCGCTCGACCAGCGCCTTGGGCGCTTCGTTGAACAGCAGGTGGGCCTCGTCGAAGAAGAACACCAGCTTGGGCTTTTCCGGGTCGCCGATCTCGGGCAGCTGCTCGAACAGCTCCGACAGCATCCACAGCAGGAAGGTGGCGTACAGGCGCGGCGCGTTCATGCAGCTTGTCGGCCGCCAGGATGTTGACCACGCCCTGGCCGTCGCCATCGGTCTGCATGAAGTCCTGGATGTTGAGCATCGGCTCGCCGAAGAACTTGTCGCCGCCCTGGGTTTCGATCTGCAGCAGGCCGCGCTGGATGGCGCCCACGCTGGCGGCGCTGATGTTGCCGTACTGCGGTGGTGAACTGGCTGGCGTTGTCGCCCACGTGCTGCAGCATGGCGCGCAGGTCCTTCAGGTCGAGCAGCAGCAGGCCGTTGTCGTCGGCGATCTTGAACACCAGGTTGAGCACGCCGAGCTGGGTCTCGTTGAGGTTCGAGCATGCGGCCCAGCAGCAGCGGGCCCATGTCGGAAATGGTGGCGCGCACCGGGTGGCCCTGTTCGCCGAACACGTCCCACAGCGTGACGGGGCAGGCCTGCGGCGGCGGCTGGCTCGATGCCGCGCTCCTTGAGCGTGGCGGCCAGCTTGTCGCCGATGCTGCCGGCCTGGCTGATGCCGGTCAGGTCGCCCTTGACGTCGGCCATGAACACCGGCACGCCGATGCGCGAGAAATTCTCGGCCAGCGTCTGCAGCGTGACCGTCTTGCCGGTGCCGGTGGCGCCGGTGATCAGGCCGTGGCGGTTGGCCAGCGCGGGCAGCAGTTCGCACGCGGTCGAAGCGTTCTTGGCAATCAGCAGAGGTTCGGCCATGGCGTGGTCCGGAAAAGTAGAATCGAAGGCGTAGATTAAATCAGGATAGCAAAAGGAAATCCCATGGCCGGACACAGCAAATGGGCGAACATTCAGCACCGCAAGGGGCGCCAGGACGAAAAGCGCGGAAAGATCTGGACGCGCATCATCCGCGAGATCACCGTCGCGGCCCGCGCCGGTGGCGGTGACCTCGGCGCCAACCCGCGCCTGCGCCTGGCGGTGGAGAAGGCCAAGGCCGCCAACCTGCCGGCCGACCGCGTCAAGTACAACATCGACAAGGCCACCGGCAACGCCGAAGGCGTCAACTACGAAGAAATCCGCTACGAGGGCTACGGCATCGGCGGCGCGGCCATCATCGTCGACACCATGACCGACAACCATGTGCGCACCGTGGCCGAAGTGCGCCACGCCTTCAGCAAGCACGGCGGCAACATGGGCACCGACGGGCTCGGTGGCATTCCAGTTCAAGCACTGCGGCCAGCTCATCTTTGCGCCCGGCACGAACGAAGACAAGGTGATGGAAGTGGCGCTCGAAGCCGGCGCCGAGGACGTGGTCACCGACGACGACGGCGCCATCGAGGTGCTCACGGCCCCGGCCGACTTCGAGGCGGTCAAGAACGCGCTCGAAGCCGCGGGCCTCACGCCCGACGCTGGCCGACGTCACCATGCGCGCCGAGAACACCATCGCGCTCGAAGGCGAAGACGCCGCGCGCATGCAGAAGCTGCTCGACGTGCTGGAAGACCTGGACGACGTGCAGGAAGTCTTTCACAACGCCGCGCTGTGACGATGCGCATTTTTGTCCACATTTTCTTGCCCCCCTGGGCGTATCGCCGCTTTGCGGCGGCCCTCTGGAGTCAGGTATGAAGGTTCTGGTTATTGGCGGCGGTGGCCGTGAGCACGCGATGGCATGGAAGCTCAGCCAGTCACCGAGGGTGTCAGCGCGTGTACGTCGCGCCGGGCAACGGCGGTACTGCGCTGTCGCACCTGCTCGAAAACATCGCCATCACCGACGTGCGCGCGCTGCGCGAGTGGGCGCAGGCCGAGAAGATCGCGCTGACCGTCGTCGGCCCCGAAGCGCCGCTGGCGGCCGGCGTGGTCGACGAATTTCGCGCGCACGGCCTGCGCATCTTCGGCCCGACCAAGGCCGCGGCGCAGCTCGAGAGCTCCAAGGCGTTCTCCAAGGCCTTCATGCGCCGCCACGGCATTCCCACGGCGGACTACGACACCTTCACCGACCCGGCCGCGGCGCACGCGTACGTCGAGCGGCAAGGGCGCGCCCATCGTCGTCAAGGCCGACGGCCTGGCTGCCGGCAAGGGCGTGGTCGTGGCCACGACGCTGCAGGAGGCCCACGACGCGGTCGACTTCATGCTGGTCGACAACAAGTACGGCGTGGCGCACAACGACGGCGGCGCGCGTGTCGTCATCGAAGAGTTCCTGCGAAGGCGAGGAGGCCAGCTTCATCGTGCTGTGCGACGGCAAGAACGTCGCCGCCCTGGCCACCAGCCAGGACCACAAGCGCCTGCAGGACGGCGACGAAGGCCCGAACACCGGCGGCATGGGCGCGTATTCGCCCGCGCCCGTGGTCACGGCCGACGTGCACGCACGCGCCATGCGCGAGATCATCCTGCCCACCGTGCGCGGCATGGAAAAGGACGGCATTCCGTACACCGGCTTCCTGTACGCCGGCCTGATGATCGACGCCAAGGGCCACCCCAAGACGCTCGAATTCAACTGCCGCATGGGCGACCCCGAGACCCAGCCCATCCTGATGCGCCTCAAGAGCGACCTGTTCGACGTGCTGGGCGCACGCCATCGACGGCAAGCTCGACCAGGTCGAGCTGCAGTGGGACCGCCGCACGGCGCTGGGCGTGGTGATGGCCGCGCACGGCTACCCCGAGGACGCCGCGCAAGGGCGATGCGATCACCGGCCTGCCGCCCGAGGCCGACGACGCCATGGTGTTCCATGCGGCCACCGCGCTCGGCGACGGCGTGCTGCGCACCAGCGGCGGCCGTGTGCTGTGCGTGACGGTGCTGGCCGACAGCGTCAAGCAGGCGCAGCAGCGCGCCTACGACGTGGCGCGCGGCATCCACTTCGACGGCGCGCAGTACCGCCGGGACATCGGCCACCGCGCCGTCAAGAGCGCATGAGCCAGGCATGTCAACACCGAGGGCACGGTGGCGCATGTCCGCGGCTACCTGCTGGGGCTGCAGGCGCAGATCATCGGTGCGCTCGAAGCCGTCGAAGGCGAGGGCGGCGCGCGCGCCCTGGTCGATCCGTGGCACAAGCCGCCGGGCGAGCCGCTGCAGGGCGACGGCATCACCCGGATCCTCGAGGGCGGGCGCGTGTTCGAGCGCGCGGGCTGCGGCTTCTCGCATGTGCGCGGGCCGCAGCTGCCGCCGTCGGCCACGCAGCACCGGCCCGAACTGGCGGGCGCGCCGTTCGAGGCCATGGGCGTGTCGCTGGTGTTCCACCCGCGCAACCCCTATGTGCCCACGGTGCACATGAACGTGCGCATGATCGCCGCCGGCCACCCGGGCCAGGAGCCGGTGTGCTGGTTTGGCGGCGGCATGGACCTGACGCCGTACTACGGCTTCGAGGAAGACGCGGTGCATTTCCACCGCAGCTGCCGCGATGCGCTGGCGCCGTTCGGCGACGACAAGTACCCGCGCTTCAAGCAGTGGTGCGACGAATACTTCTTCCTCAAGCACCGCAGCGAGCAGCGCGGTGTCGGCGGCGTCTTCTTCGACGACTTCTCCGAGCTGGGCTTCGAGCAAAGCCTGGCCATGACGCGATCGGTGGGCGACGCCTTCCTGGGCGCCTACCTGCCCATCGTCGAGCGCCGCCAGGACATGCCGTATGGCGAGCGCGAGCGCGCGTTCCAGCTCTACCGGCGCGGCCGCTACGTCGAGTTCAACCTGGTCTGGGACCGGGGCACGCACTTCGGCCTGCAGTCGGGCGGTCGCACCGAATCGATCCTGCTGTCGATGCCGCCGCTGGCCAGCTGGGCCTACCAGCACACGCCCGAGCCGGGCACGCCCGAGGCCCATCTGACCGAGCGTTATCTGGTGCGGCGCGACTGGCTGTGACGGCTGCAGCGCAGCGGGCAGAGCGCAAAGCTATAATTTCAGTAGCTATCGGCGCTCGCCCCATCTGCGCCAACGCCCCCAAACCCTTGAATTGCTGTGCGCCCCGTGCGCCACACTTCGCGCGCACTGCGCACGCCCTCCGTGGCCGTGCTGCGGGTTGCGCGCTATATTGACCCCATCACCTCCACACCCACTGCCTGATGACCACCTCCACCCAATCGGAAACCGCCGCCAAGAAAGACGTCACCAAACTCCAGCGCGCCATCGTCGATGGCCTGGAAGACGTCAAGGCGCAGGACATCCAGGTCTTCAACACCGAGCATCTTTCGCCGCTGTTCGAGCGCGTGATCGTGGCCTCGGGCACTTCCAACCGCCAGACCAAGGCGCTGGCGGCCAGCGTGCGCGACACGGTGCGCGAAGCCGGCTTTCCCAAGCCGCGCATCGAGGGCGAGGAAAACGGCGAGTGGATCATCGTCGACTGCGGCGCCGCCGTCGCGCACGTCATGCAGCCCGCCATCCGCCAGTACTACCACCTCGAAGAGCTGTGGGGCGATAAGCCCGTGCGCATCAAGCTGGGCGCGCCCAAGCCCGCGGCCCCCGCCGCCGCCAAGGTGCCGGCCAAGACCGCCGCGCGCCGCGCCGCCAAGGCCGAGGCCGAACTGACCAGCACCACCGGCAAGGCTGCAGCGCCCAAGAAGACCGCTGCCAAGCCGGCCGCGCGCACGACGGCCCGGCCCGCCGCCAAGGCCGCAGCGCCGGCCGCCCGCAAGCCTGCGGCCCGCAAAACCGCCGGCGCTGCGGGCAGCCCGTCCGCTGCCAAAGCCCCTGTGCGCACCGGCGCCGTGAAGGGTACGCCGGCCAAGGCCCCGCCAAGACGGCTGGCAAGGCCGCGCCGGCCAAGGCCACCATCAAGACCGTGGTGGTCAAGCCGCGCGCAGACAAGGCCGCGCCCGCCAAGAAGTCCGCACCCCGCGCTGCCTCCAAGGCTCCGGCGCGCGGCGCGGCCAAGACCGCCGCCAAGCCGGCTGCGCGCAAGCCGGCCGCCCGCAAACCCCAGGCCTGAGGCGCCTGAGCCATGCGGCTGCTGATCGTGGCCGTCGGCCAGCGCGTGCCCGACTGGGCGCAGACGGCCTGCGACGACTACGCCAAGCGCTTCCCGCCCGAGCTCAAGGTCGAACTCAAGGCCGTCAAGACCGAGCCACGCGGCTCCAAGACGCTGGAGACACTCTATGCCGCCGAGCGCGAGCGCATCGAGGCGGCCATTCCGCGCGGCACGCGCATCGTGGCGCTCGACGAGCGTGGCACCACGCTCACCACCAAGGCGCTGGCCGAGCGGCTCAAGGCGCTGGCAGCTGCGAGGGCGACGACGTGGCGCTGGTCATCGGCGGCCCCGACGGGCTCGATCCGGCCTTTCGCCAGGCGCGCGCACGAGCGCATCCGCCTGTCCGACCTGACCCTGCCGCACGCCATGGTGCGCGTGCTGCTGATCGAGCAGCTCTACCGCGCCTGGTCGGTCAACGCCGGCCACCCCTACCACCGCGAGTAGAGGTCCATGCTGCCAGGCCGTGCTGGGGTTTTGCTTCTGATTCAATAGCTGCTGGCGCTTGATGTACAAGCGCCAGAGTCGTTTTTGGTCTCTATTTTTGAAGGGTGGCCATGCGCCGATTCATCTACCTCGCCTCGCAGAGCCCGCGCCGCGCGCCAGCTGCTCGAGCAGCTCGGCGTGCGGCACGAACTGCTCTGCTCGGCCGACGGCGACGCTGACGAAGATGCCGAAGCGCTGGAGGCGGTGCTCGCCGGGCGAGGCACCCAGCGCCTACGTGCAGCGCGTGACCGGCCTCAAGCTCGACGCCGCCGTGGCGCGCCGCGCGCACCGGGCCTGCCCGAGGCGCCCATCCTGTGCGCCGACACCACGGTGGCGCTGGGCCGCACCATCTACGGCAAGCCCGAAGATGCGCGCGACGCCGCGCGCATGCTCGGCGAACTCTCGGGCCGCACCCACCGCGTGCTCACCGCGGTCGCGCTGCAGGTGGGCGCCAAGCGCCTGGCCGCGCTGATCGATGTCGCGCGTGACCTTCGCCGCGCTGACGCCGGCGCAGATCGCCGCCTATGTCGCCAGCGGCGAGCCGCTGGGCAAGGCCGGCGCCTATGCGCGTGCAGGGCAGGGCGGCGGCGCTCATCGAGCACATCAGCGGCAGCTATTCGGGCATCATGGGTCTGCCCATGTTCGAGACCGCGCAGCTGCTGCGCGCTGCCGGCTTCGCCGTCTGATCGGCGCTCGCACTCCGCACATCTTGAGAACCTGTCCATGCAACAAGACATCCTGATCAACTGGTCGCCCGCAGGAGACGCGCGTGGCGGTGGTCGAACACGGCGCGGTGCAGGAGCTGCACGTCGAGCGCACGCTGGAGCGCGGCCTGGTCGGCAACGTCTACCTGGGCAAGGTCTCGCGCGTGCTGCCGGGCATGCAGTCGGCCTTCATCGACATCGGCCTGGAGCGCGCGGCCTTCCTGCACGTGGCCGACGTCTGGCAGCGCCAGGCCAGGCGCGGCGAGCGCCGCCGCCTGATCGCGCCGCGCAACGGCTGCGCCGCAGGTGCCGATCGAGAAGCAGGTCTTCGAGGGCCAGGCGCTGCTGGTGCAGGTCATCAAGGACCCGATCGGCACCAAGGGCGCGCGCCTGTCCACGCAGATCAGCATCGCCGGGCGGCTGCTGGTGTTCCTGCCGCAGGACGACCACATCGGCGTGTCGCAGAAGATTCCAGCGGCCGAGCGCGATGCGCTGCGCGCGCGCCTGCAGGCGCTGGTGGGCGGCAAGGGCGGCGGGCGGCGGGCGGTGGCTTCATCCTGCGCACCAACGGCGAGGACTCGACCGACGCCGAACTGGCCGAAGACATCGCCTACCTGCGCAAGACCTGGGCGCGCATCCGCGAGGCTGTCGCTGCGCCTGCCGCCGATGTCGCTGCTGCACCAGGACCTGAGCCTGCTGCAGCGCGTGCTGCGCGACCTGGTGGGCGAGGAGACGCAGACCATCCGCATCGACTCGCGCGAGCAGTTCGACGTGCTGCAGGAGTTCGGCCGCGAGTTCATGCCCAGGCGGCCGAACCCAAGCTGCAGCACTACAAGGGCGAGCGGCCGATCTTCGACCTGTACTCGATCGACGAGGAAATCGCGCGGGCGCTGGGCCGGCGCGTCGACCTCAAGTCGGGCGGCTACCTGATCGTCGACCAGACCGAGGCGCTGACCACCATCGACGTGAACACCGGCGGCTTCGTCGGTGCGCGCAATTTCGACGACACGATCTTCAAGACCAACCTGGAGGCGGCGCAGGCCATCGCGCGCCAGCTGCGCCTGCGCAACCTGGGCGGCATCATCATCGTCGACTTCATCGACATGGCGCGCGACGACCACCGCGAGGCGGTGCTGGCCGAGTTCCGGAAGCAGTTGGCGCGCGACCGCGTCAAGACCACGGCGGGCGGCTTCTCGCAGCTGGGCCTGGTCGAGATGACGCGCAAGCGCACGCGCGAGTCGCTGGCGCACATGCTGTGCGAGCCGTGCCCGTCCTGCCAGGGGCAGGGCATCGTGAAGACGGCGCGCAGCGTCGCCTACGACATCCTGCGCGAGATCCTGCGCGAGGCGCGGCAGTTCACATCCGCGCGAGTTCCGCATGGTGGCCGTCGCCGCAGGTGATCGAGCTGTTCCTCGACGAGGAAAGCCAGCACCTGGCGGGGCTGTCGCGACTTCATCGGCAAGCCGATCTCGCTGCAGTCGGAGAGTGCGATGGGGCAGGAGCAGTACGACATCGTGCTGCTGTGATGCCGCGGGCCGCCCGATCGGCGGCCTGGCGTGGCCCGCCCCGTGCCGGGCGGGCGGATGGTCAGCCCTGCCCTTCGGGCTTGATCTGGGCGCGTGCGATCACGGGCTTCCAGCGCGCCTGCTCGGCGCGGATGAAGGCACCGAACTCGGCCGCGGTATTGCCCACGGCCAGGGCCGTTTCCTGCGCCAGCTTTTCCTTGACGAGGACGCTGCGCGCGGCGCGGATGGCTTCTGTCTCCAGCTTGCCAACGTGGGCCTTGTTCCATTTCGACGGAGCCATCAGGCCGTACCACTGGGTCATTTCAAACCCCTTGAAGCCCTGTTCGGCCACGGTGGGCACATCGGGCAACTGCGGCAGGCGCTCGGTGGTGCCGGTGGCAATGCAGCGCAGCTTGCCGGCCTTGATGAAAGGCAGCAGGGCCGGCGCGCCAACGGAGGCGGCCTGCAGCCGTCCGGCCATCAGGTCGGTCAGCATCGGGCCCGTGCCGCGGTAGGGCACGTGCAGAACGAAGGTTTCCGTGACCATCTTCAAGTATTCGAACGCCAGGTGACCAGCGCTGCCGTTGCCGGCAGAGCCGTAGTTGAGCTGGCCCGGCCGGCTCTTGGCGTAGGCAATGAACTCCTGGATGTTGCGCACCGGCAGATCGGGGTGCACAACGTACAGGCTGGGCACCTTGGAGATCAGCGTGATGGGCGTGAAATCGCGCGCGGCGTCGTAGGGCAGCTTGGCGAAGATGTAGGGGTTCACGGCCAGCGTACCGATGTGGCCGAGGATCAGCGTGTGCTCATCCGTGCTGTTGGCCACCTCCTGCATGGCAATGTTGCCGGCCGCGCCGGGCTTGTTGTCGACGAACACATTCTGGCCAATGGTCTTGGCCATCTCACCGGCGAGCGCGCGGGCGACGATCTCGGAGCTGCCTCCCGGCGCGAACGGCACGACCAGGCGCAAGGGTTTGCTGGGCCAAGCGGTTTGAGCGAGGGCGGGCAGGCCCATCCAGCCCGAGGCTGCGGCGGCAGTGGCGGCGAGAAGGTGGCGGCGGTTGTAGTTGGCGTGGTTCATGCGGTTGTCTCTTGGAAGTGTTGGCAGGGGACGCTGAAGGGGCCCCTTGCCGGCCGCGAAGATAGCACGGCACGCTGTGCGTTTTTTAGAGTTTCTGCAGCCGCGCAATCGCCTCGCGCAGCGTGTCGTCTTTCTTGGCAAAGCAAAAGCGCACCACGCGCTGATCGAAACCATCGCCATAAAAAGCCGACAGCGGGATGGCCGCAACGCCCACCTCGCGCGCGAGCCACTGGCAGAAGTCGGATTCGCCCAGGTCGCTCACGGCCGAGATGTCCACGCACTGCCCAGGGAGCGCTTGCTGCGGTCCGGCAGCCGCTTCATATATCTATTTACGCAGCATGTTTTCGTGCACATTAAGGTCGCGCATCCTGCGCCATCGACAAACCTCATTCATTCGGAGATTGCTTAAACTGAGCTCTCGGCTGGATTTCCTTCTCTCGCTCCCGTGAACCTATATTTTATTTTCATTTTCAAATAGATAACCCTGAAATAGAAAAATGTCCACTTTGTCGGTACACATTTTTTATAAATCGTAAACACGTTATACATCACGCTGGACCCGTCTTACGTCATAAGCGCAAGCGTCCTCCGGGATTTTAGCCGAAACATCTTTTTATCATGCTGGTTAAGTCGAGCCAATCTTATCTAGACTAGCGCTCAGTGAACGCGCGTAAACGCTAATCAACCCTGACGGAGTTTATTATGGCAGTTTCTTTTAATGATGCAACGAAAAGTGCATCTGATTACTACGGGCATGCGAGAACCGAGATAGAATCGGTACTTCCTGTTGCAATTAAAAATATACTGGAGATCGGCTGCGGTTCAGGTGCAACCATGCGCTGGCTACACACCAAACGGAACATCGAGTTTTGCGCCGGGATTGAGCTCTTTCCGGCTGCAGGGGAGCAAGCCAGGGAGGTTTTCAATACGGTCACTATCGGTCCAGTGGACGATATTCTCAAATGCCCGCTGGCGCACCGCTTCGATGTCGTGATGGCGCTTGACGTACTCGAGCATCTTCCCGATCCGCAAAGCACTTTGAAACTGCTGGTAGGTTTGATGCAGCCGGGCGGTGTATTTATCGCATCCCTGCCTAACGTGGGTCACTACTCGGTATCTTGGCCGCTCTTTTTCCATGGAAAGTGGGATTATGAAAACGAGGGGCATTTAGATCGCACGCATCTGCGCTTCTTCTCCAAGAAAACTGCGCTGGCACTGTTCGCTGAAGCCGGATTAAAGACGGAGATTTTGATTGCGAAGTACATAACGCCTAATCTTTTCCATGCTTTTGGCTGGCGAAACGCTGCGGCACGGCACTACAGCAAAAAAATATTGCAGTGCCTCCCAGGATTGCACCATTTCATTGAATCCCAGTACATTGTCGCTGCCAGACATATTGCGATCCCGATTCCGGATGGCGGGCTTAACGATACTGCTGAGCGGTCGACCTGATCTAAATGCGTTGTTGGTTAGACCGCTTTTCGCTCCACAAGCACTCCCACGCAGCAGGAGCGCCGATGACGAGCATCAACCTCCGCCTTGAGTGCGCCTTCGAAAGCGATGTCGATGTCATCGACCATCGACACGACGCTGATAACGGCCGGCATTGGCTGGCACTCATCGCATAATGCAACGCGATACTTGGAGCGTGACCGCTCGCAACGCGGCCACGCGTGCGCTCAGCAGCTCCCGTGGGCATAGAAACAGCGTCTGCCCTACCCGTTCTGCGAGCCGCCGCGACTGGAGAGCATCTACCATGACAAAGCATTGCCATGTAGTCATCAGCATCCTCAATTGGAATTCCGCCGGAACCACGCTCCAAGCCGTACGCTCGGTACTGGCATTGTCCGTGCCAGAAGGTGTCACGACGGAAGTCGTAGTTCTGGACAATGGCTCCGCTGCGGACGACTTGACCAAGCTACAAGCCGGCCTTGCCCACACGCCCGTGCGCTTGCTGCGCAATCAGCACAATGGCGGATTCGCGGGTGGCCACAATACTGTCTTGCACGACGTGCTCGTTCGCGAGCCGGACTTCGTCTGGCTGCTGAATAGCGATGCGATCACGCCGGACGACTGTCTAGCAAAGCTGTTGCGGCTGATGGCGGATCAACCCGGCTGTGGCGTGGCATCGCCGCTGATCGTGCGCAGCGGGCGCCCTGACATCGTGGACTTCGCGGGCGCTGTTCACGATTGGGGCCGTCTGGAATCGCATGTGCCCTGTGACCTGGTGCAGGCGCAGGCCTTGGCAAATGCCCACCCGCGCGATCTCTGGGTCGTTGGCACGGCGATGTTGTTGCGGGTCAGCGCTCTACAGGAGGTCGGGCTTCTGGACGAGCATTACTTTGCGTACTATGAAGATGACGATTTATGTGTGCGCATGGGTGCGGGCGGTTGGCATAGTGCTGTGGCTTACGACGCGCACGTCGAACACGCTTGTTTCGAAGGCAGCGCCTTCGAACGACCCGTACATTACTTCTACCTCATGGCGCGCAACGCGTTTCGGTTCTGGACTACTCACACACCCTTGGCACATCGACATGCGCTGCGATTGCGACTGCTCGACACTTGGCTGCTTTACAGTAATCGCTTGGATGCGCGCGGTGACACCGACAAACGCGACGCGTGCTTGCTGGGCATCTGGGACGGCCTAATGCGCCGCGGCGGCGCATTTCGCATTGCATCTAGGCGTGTGCCGTGGCCCTTGCAACTCCTGCGCATCGTGCGCTTGCCCAATCATCGGGCACATATGGCGCCGCAGGACGGTGTCAATATTCGCATCGGCTGACGAATCGAGACGGCTTCACTTCGTAGATCGAGACCTTCCTAAAGTCTTATGCCGCCGTGCTCGCCAGCCTGCTATATCTCTTTCCATCTTCAGCTACAACCGCGCCAAGCTGATATACACCACGCTGGTGTTCGCGCTCACGCGGCATCAGCTGGTGCACATCCAGGCCGTGCGTCGCTTCAAGGAAAGCACTTTCTAGAGTTTGTGGAGCCGCGCAATTGCCTCGCGCAGCGTGTCGTCTTTCTTGGCAAAGCAAAAGCGCACCACGCGCTGATCGAAACCATCGCCATAAAAAGCCGACAGCGGGATGGCCGCCACGCCCACCTCGCGCGCGAGCCACTGGCAGAAGTCGGACTCGTCCAGGTCGCTCACGGCCGAGATGTCCACGCACTGGAAGTAGGTGCCCGTGGTGGGCAGCAGGCGCAGGCGCGAGCCTTCCAGGCCGCGCCGGAACAGGTCGCGCTTGGCTTGGTAGAAGGCCGGCAGCTGCAGGTAGGGCGCCGGATCGGCCATGTAATGCGCCAGGCCGTATTGCATGGGTGTGTTGACGGTGAACACGTTGAACTGGTGCACCTTGCGGAACTCGGCCGTGAGCGCCGCGGGCGCGGCCACGGTGCCGACCTTCCAGCCGGTGACATGGAAGGTCTTGCCAAAGCTCGACACGATGAAGGCGCGCGCTGCCAGGCCGGGAAAGCGCGCGGCGCTCTGGTGCGGCTGGCCGTCGAAGACCATGTGCTCGTACACCTCGTCGCTGATCAGCAGCACCTCGGTGGGCGCGAGCAGCTCTTGCAGGGTGAGCATGTCCTGCGCGCTCCAGACGGTGCCACTGGGGTTGTGCGGGCTGTTGATGATGAGCGCGCGCGTGCGCGGCGACAGCGCCGCGCCGATCTTGTCGAAGTCGGGGCGGAAGGTGCCCGGCGTGAGCGGCACCCGCACCACGGTGCCACCCGCGAGCACGATGTTGGGCGCATAGCTGTCGTAGCACGGGTCGAGCACGATGACCTCGTCGCCCGGATGCACGGTGGCCAGGATCGCGGTCAGGATCGCCTGCGTCGCGCCCGCGGTGATGGTGATTTCGGTGTCGAAACTGTAGTGGCGCCCGTGCAGCGCTTCGATCTTGGCCGCCACGGCCTGGCGCAGCACAGGCACGCCGGGCATGGGCGGGTACTGGTTGTGGCCGGCGCGCATGGCATCGTTGACCGCATCCAGCAGGCGGCCGTCGCAATCGAAGTCGGGAAAGCCCTGGCCCAGGTTGACGGCCCCGCACTGCGCGGCCAGCGCGGACATGACGGTGAAGATCGTGGTGCCGACCTGGGGCAGGCGACTGGAAAGGGCAGGGGTGCGTTCGGTTGCGAAGGTCGAGTTCATGGCGCTCAGGCAGAAAAGAAGACTGTTACAGCTCGTAGTCGTTCACTTGGCCGGTCATGGCACGTGCGACGAGGTCGCGGCTCAAGCGGTCGCTGATGAGTTCGGCAAATTTGTAGACGAAGTTGCGCAGGTAGGCGCCGCGCTTGAAGGCGACGCGCGCCACGCTCTGGCCGAACAGGTGGCCCACGGGGCGCACCACGAGGTCGCCCACGGGGTCTTCGCGCATGGCCATCTCGGCGACGATGCCGATCCCCAGGCCCAGGCGCACATAGGTCTTGATGACGTCGGAGTCGATGGCTTCGAGCGCAATGCGCGGCTGCATGCGGCGCGCGGCGAAGGCCGCGTCGATCTTGCCGCGCCCGGTGAACGAGGGGTGGTAGGTGATCAGGGGTTCGTGCGCAATGTCGTCGAGCCCGATGCGCTCCTTCTGCGCCAGCGGATGGCCAGGCGGCAGCACCAGCACGTGCTCCCATTCATAGCAGGGCAGGGTGACGAGTTCGGGATAGTCGGCCAGCGATTCGGTGGCCATGCCGATCTCGGCCACCTCGTCGATCACCATGCGGGCGACCTGGTCGGGCGTGGCCTGGTGCAGGCTGACGTTGACCTTCGGATAGGCCTCGCGCAGGCGCGCCACGGGCACGGGCAGCACGTAGCGCGCCTGCGTGTGGGTGGTGGCGATGCTGAGGGTGCCGTTATCCTGGGCGCTGTACTGCTCGCCGATGCGCTTCAGGTTGCTGACCTCGCGCATGATGAGCTCAATGCTCTTGAGCACGTGCAGGCCTGGCTCGGTGATGCGTTTGAGGCGTTTGCCGTGGCGCGCGAAGATTTCCACGCCCAGCTCGCCCTCGAGTTCGATGATGGCCTTGGAGACGCCGGGCTGCGACGTGTGCAGCGCCTTGGCCGCCTCGGTCAGGTTGAGGTTGCGGCGGGCGGCTTCTTGGACGAAGCGAAATTGGTGCAGATTCATACCTGATTGCGGCTAAAGAGTCGCATCATTATGCTGCAACTATCTAAGCGAATGCTTCACGCGCTGCCGCAGGCAATGGAGGCCATGAGCGCGGTCATGCGCGGGTCCTCGCCAATCGCGGGCTGCACATGGAATTGCACCCCCGGGTGGTTGGCATGCAGCGCCTGCACCAGCTGGGGAAGGTCTTCCCGCGCGTGCTTGCCGGTGCCCAGGAACATGGGCACGACGGTGATGGCGCGCGCGCCCAGCCCTGCCAGCTCCCGCGCGGCCTGCGCCAGGTCAGGGGCGCAGAGTTCCAGGTAGGCGCAGCGCACGGCCAGGCGAGGGCTCTGCGCTTCGATGTGCTCGCGCACGGCTTCGATGGGCGCGCGCCACAGCGGGTCGCGCGAGCCGTGCGCAAACAGGATGATGCCTCGGGAAAGGGTCACGGGTGCCTACAACAGGGTGCCAAAAAGGCCGTCAACGCCGCAGCACCAACCAGCCGAACGCGGCCAATGACAGCAGCGAATAAATGATGCCGGGTGCCGCCGCCGTGATCCACGGGGACCAGTTTTGCAGGTTGCCTGCATAGCCGAAGACGTTGTTGAGCAGGAAGAAGCTGATGCCCGCCATCACGCCACCGAACACATAGCCGGCAATGCCGCCCGAGCGGAAGTGCAGGTAGGCAAAGGGCAGTGCCAGTACCACCATGACCAAGCAGCTGAGCGGATAGAACACCTTGCGCCAGAACTCGATTTCGTAGCGCTGCGCTGCCTGTCCATTGGCTTCGAGGTGGCGGATGTACTGGAACAGGTCCAGCGTGGCCATGCGGTCGGGCTTGAGCACGGCGGCGGCAACCATGTCGGCGCTGATCTGCGTGGGCCAGCGCAGCGAGGGTGCCTGCAGATGCTCGACAACAGCTTCGTCCGCACCGGGGCTGTGAAAGCTGCTGCGGCGCACCTGCTCCAGCATCCAGGCCCCATCGCCGCCAAAGCGCGCCGCTTGCGCCTGGGTCTGCGAGGTCAGCCGCCCCTGGCTGTCAAACGCGAAGATGCGCACGTTTTGCATGCCGCCGTCGGGCCCGATCGCGCGCACGTTGACGGCGAAGGATTGATCGCCCTGGCGCTCCTTGAGCCAGGCGCCCGTGGCACCGGTGGTGATGCGGCCGAGGTAACGGGCTTTGACCAGCTGCGACATGCGGTCGCTCCAGGGAGCCAGGTAATCGCCCGCCGCGAAGGTCACGACCACGAACACCGCGCCCAGCGTCAGCAGGGTGCGCAAGGCACGCCCCGGGCCCAGGCCGCTGGTGCGCATGATGGTGAACTCCGAGCTTTGCGCCAGCCGCGCCATGACATAGATCGTGCCGATCAGCACGGTGATGGGCAGCAGCTCGTAGAGATGGCTGGGGATGGCCAGCGCCACGAAAAGCAGGGCGTGCGACAGCTGGTAGGCGCCGTTGCTGCGGCCCACCCAGCGCAGTTCGTCGAGCAGGTCGAAGAAAAAGAACAGCGCCAGGAAACCCAGCGTGACAAAAGCCACGGCAGCGATGACCTCGCGGTACACATATCGGCGCAAGGTGTTCATGCAGCACTCCTGCGTGCACGCCACAGGCGCGGCGTCCAGTGGTTGTGCCGTGCGGCCAGCAGCAAGACCGCCAGGGCGAGCGTTCCGCCGTGCAGCAGCACCATGAAGGCGGCGAGGCCGATCTTGCCGGCGCCGACCCAGCTCTGGCCCAGCGACATGAGGTTGTAGTAGACGATGAAGGCAAACAGCGCCAAGACCAGGTTGCTGCTGCGGCTGGCGCGCGGGTTGACGCTGGCCAGCCCCAGGGCCAGCAGCAGGAAGTTGGCGGTCGCCAAGGACAGCCCGAGCCGCCAGCCCAGTTCGGCCCGGTTTTCGGGCAGAGGCTGCTCGAGCAGTTGCCGGGTGCTGAGGGTCTTGGCGGCGAGATCATCGGGAGTGCCGCTGGACGCTGCCCCGATGCGCGTGCCGTACTCGGAAAATTCGCTGATTTTCAGGCCAGGGCGGCTTGCTGAAGATTCGACCCGCTGGCCGTTGCTCAGCAAGACGAAGCGCTCACCCGAGCGCAGTTCCAGGCGCGCGCTGCGCGCCGAGGTGATGGCTTCGCCGCCCGGGTCGGTGGCAGCGATGAAGACATTGTTGGCCGCCGCAGGATCGGGGCTGTCCTTGTCGATGAAGAAGACGCGGCTGCCATTGGACGATTCCTGGAACTCGCCCGGGGCGATGCGTTCGATGTCGTTGCGCTGTTCGTACTGCGTCTTGAGTTCCTGGATCTGCCGGTTGGCCCAGGGCCAGACCAGCAGCGCCAGCACCGCAACCCCGACCATCACCGGCCAGGCGAACCGCAGCAGCGGAGACAGCAGACTGGCCAGGCCTTTGCCACTGGCAAACCAGATCACCATTTCGCTGTCGCCGTACATGCGCGAGAGCGCGCCCACGATGGCCACAAACAGGCTCAGGCACAGGATCGTGGGGAGCTGCCCGAGCACGGTGAAGCCCATCACCAGCATCACGTCCGAGGGGTTGACGCTGCCGCGCGAAGCCTGGCCGAGCGTGCGGATCAGCATCATGGTCATGACCACCGTGACCAGCACTACCAGGGTGGCACCGAAGCTGCGTGCCAGCTCTCTGCGGATGGATGAATCGAATAACATTGGCTCGAAGGAAAAAGCCAATTATGAACTTTGATCTGAAGACGCTCGACCTGCCAGGGGCCCTGGCAGAAAAATCCGACCTGCTGGTGCTGCTCGTCCCCGAGGGCTTCCAGCCCGGCCGCGATGCGCTTTCGGCGGTGGTGGCCCAGGCCCTCAAGAGCGGCGACTTCGAAACCAAGGTCGGCAAGAGCCTGCAGTTGTACCAGCCGGTCGGTGTGGCAGCGCGCCGCGTGGTCCTGGCAGGCGTTGGCAACGGCGATGCACGGGCCGTGGGCCAGGCCCTGCAGGCAGCGTCCGGGGCATTGCGCTCGGCCGCAGTCAAGCGTGCAGTGGTGTGCTTTGCAGGCGCTGCATCGGCCGGCGCTGTGGCCGCAGCCGTGCAGGCCGTGGCCCACAGCAGCTATGTCTACACCGCGACCAAACCCAAGGCCGAGGCGCGCGCGCTCAGCCGCGTGGTGGTGGGCGTGAGCGACACGGACGCGGCCGCCGAGGAGTTTGCCCGCAGCACCGCGGTGGCGATCGGCGTGGAATATGCGCGTGAATGGGGCAATCGCCCGGCCAACCATGCCACGCCGACGCTGCTTGGCGACGCCGCCAAGGCCCTGGCCAAGCATGCCGGCATCCAGTGCAAGGTGATGGGCCCGGCCGATGTGGCCAAGCTCGGCATGGGGGCTTTCATGGCCGTTGCCCGGGGCGCCGAAGAGCCGCTGCGTTTCATTGAACTGCGCTACAGCGGCGGCGCCAAGACCGAACCCCCGGTGGTGCTGGTAGGCAAGGGCATCACATTCGACACGGGTGGGATCTCCATGAAGCCGGCCGCTGAGATGGACGAGATGAAGTTCGACATGTGCGGCGCAGCGAGCGTGCTGGGCGTGTTTCGTGCGCTGGCAGAACTGCAGCCGGCCCTCAATGTGGTGGGCCTGATTCCCGCTTGCGAAAACATGCCCGACGGCAAGGCCGTCAAGCCAGGCGATGTGGTGACCAGCATGGCCGGCCAGACCATCGAAATCCTCAACACCGACGCCGAAGGCCGTCTGGTGCTGTGCGATGCACTGACCTATGCAGCCCGCTTCAAACCCGCCGCCGTGGTAGACATTGCGACGCTCACCGGCGCTTGCGTGATCGCGTTGGGGGGCGTGCGCAGCGGCCTGTTCACGTCGGACGACGCGCTGGCCAACGCTTTGGTGGCGGCCGGCGAGGCGTCGCAAGACCTGTGCTGGCGCATGCCGCTGGACGAAGACTACGCCGAAGGGCTCAAGACCCATTTCGCCGATATCGCCAACGTGGCGGGGCGCCCCGCGGGTGCCATTACGGCAGCCAAGTTCCTGCAGCGCTTTGTCGGCGGCTTTCCCTGGGCGCACCTCGACATTGCCGGCACTGCCTGGAAGGGGGGCGCGGCCAAGGGCGCCACAGGCCGCCCGGTGGGTCTGCTGGTGCACTATCTGCTGGGTGCTGCGGCCGTGCCACCGCAGCCGCAAGCTCCGGCCAAGACTGCTGCCCGCAAGCCGCGCGCCAAGTCGCCCGCGCTCGGCGCATGAGCCGGGCATGACGGAAGTCGCTTTCCATTTCAATGCCCCGGACAAGCTGGCCTATGCCTGCCGGTTTGCGCGGAAACTGGTGCGCAGCGATCTGCGTTTGGTGATCACGGCATCCGCCGCCGTGCTGGAGGCCTTGGACAGCATGCTGTGGCACATGGCGCCCCATGACTTCGTTGCCCATTGCGGCGTCGACGGTGGCCCGGAGCTGCTCGTCGCCTCCCCCGTCGTGCTGCTCGAAGACCCGCGCCAGGCACCACACCATGATGTGCTGCTCAATCTGGGCGAGGAAGTGCCGCAGGGTTTTGGCAGCTTTGCGCGGCTGGTGGAAGTGGTGAGCGCCAGCGATGAGGCCGACCGGCAAAGCGCTCGCGTGCGCTGGCGCCATTACGCAGGGCGCGGCTACGAGATTGTTCGCCACGATCTGGTGCTCAAGAGCTGAAGGCCCTCGCATGACATCCTCCAAGACCCCGCCCCGTTTTGTGCCCACGCTTACCGAAGTGGTGCAGGTGCCCGATCCCCTGGCGCATGAAGAGGCGGTGGAAGTATCTCGACCCCCGAGTGCATGGGGTGGCGCCTCCGTGCAATCTTCCACCACGGCACAGCCGATGCCAGCCGCCGCGCTGGCGGCGCCTGTACTGCTGTCCGAAGGCGTGGAAGAGTTGCTGATACACCGGGTCATGCAGCGCGTGGGTGTGGTGCTGGACCACCGGCTGCGCGATGCCATCGCCACGGTGGTGCAGGAGCAGACGCGGTCCGTGCTGCCCCGTTTGCGGGAAGAAATCGAGTCGGTGGTGCGGCAGGCGGTGTACGAGGCTGTCACCGACGAACTGGCTGCCGGTCCAAGCGCTGCAGACATCCAAAGGTAACAGGGTATTCCCCCTGTGGTTTCTCTTGCATTTCATCGTGTTCCCTAGTGCCTCGGCACGGAAACTGCGATATGTTCGCCAGCGCTGAGGCAGAAAAAATAAATTCTCGGCGTTTATCTTTACTGGAGACTCCTATGCAACTGAAGTTGAAACTGACCGTAGCTGCCGCTATCGCGGCGGTTGCCGGCATTGCCTCTGCACAAGAACAGGTGATCAAGATTGGCCACGTCGGTCCTGTATCCGGACCTCAGGCCCACTACGGCAAGGACAACGAAAACGGCGCGCGCATGGCGGTGGATGATCTGAACACCCAGGGCATCACCATCGCAGGCAAGAAGATCAAATTCGAGTTGCAGGCGGAAGACGACGCTGCGGATCCCAAGCAGGGAACGGCGGCTGCCCAGAAGCTGTGCGACGCCAAGGTGGCGGGCGTGGTCGGGCACTTGAACTCGGGCACCACCATTCCGGCGTCCAAGGTCTACAACGACTGCGGCATCCCCCACGTCACGGGCGCAGCCACCAACCCCAATCTGACCAAGCCTGGCTACAAGACCACCTACCGCATCATTGCCAACGACCTGGCGCTGGGCGCCGGCCTGGCCACCTACGCTGCCGACACGCTCAAGCTGAAGAAAGTGGCCATGATCGACGACCGTACCGCGTACGGCCAGGGCGTGGCGGAGGTGTTCAAGAAGACGGCCGCGGCCAAGGGCATGCAGATCGTCGACGAGCAGTTCACCACCGATAAGGCCACCGATTTCATGGCCATCCTGACGGCCATCAAATCCAAAAACCCCGACGCCATCTTCTTTGGCGGCATGGACCCGCAGGGTGGACCGATGTTGCGCCAGATGGAGCAGCTCGGCCTGTCCAACGTCAAGTACTTCGGTGGCGATGGCATCTGCACGGCCGAATTGGCCAAATTGTCTGCGGGGGCCAAGACCCTGAACAACGTGATCTGCGCCGAAGGCGGTTCGTCGCTGGCCAAGATGCCTGGCGGCATGGCTTGGAAGGCCCGCTACGACGCCAAGTACCCTGGCCAGTTCCAGATTTACAGCCCCTACACCTATGACGCGACCATGCTGCTGGTCGATGCGATGAAGCGGGCCAACTCCTGGGATCCCAAGGTCTACATCCCTGAGCTGCAAAAGTCCAACTACAAGGGCGTAACCGCGAATATCGCCTTTGAGCCCAATGGCGAAATGAAAAACCCGGCCATCACGTTGTACACCTACAAGGATGGAAAAAAAGTGTCTCTGAACTGATGCTGAGCATTTGGGGCGTCTCCAGATGCTCCAAGAAAAAAGGCTTCCCGCGGGAAGCCTTTTTTGTGCGGCAAGCGAAGGTCACCGGCGCACCTGCAAGGCACCCGGGTTGACGATATTGGTGGGTGTGCCCTTGATGTAGTTCACTACATTGTCGAAAGCCGAGCCAAAGTACAGCTCGTAGCTGTCTTGCTCCACATAGCCGATGTGCGGTGTGCAAATGCAGTTTTCCAGGCGCAGCAGGGCGTGGCCCTGCAGGATGGGCTCGCTTTCAAATACGTCGACCGCTGCCATGCCCGGGCGGCCACGGTTCAGCGCAGCGATCAGTGCTTCGGGCTCCAGCAACTCGGCGCGCGAAGTGTTGACCAGCAACGCCGTGGGCTTCATGCAGGACATGTCTTCCAGCGAGATGCTGCCACGGGTTTCGTCGTTGAGCCGCAGGTGCAGCGACACCACATCGCACTGCGAGAAAAATTCCTCGCGCGTACTGGCCACCTGAAAGCCATCGGTGAGCGCCTGGGCGCGCGATGCTTCACGGCCCCAGACGCGCACGTTCATGCCGAACGCGCGACCATAACCGGCCACGATCTGGCCAATGCGGCCATACCCCCAGATGCCCAGCGTCTTGCCGCGCAGCACACTGCCGAGGCCGAAATTGGGGGGCATCGATGCGGCCCGCAGACCGGACTGCTGCCACGCGCCGTGCTTCAGGTTCGCGATGTACTGCGGCAGGCGGCGCATGGCCGCCATGATCAGCGCCCAGGTCAGTTCGGCCGGAGCGACTGGCGAGCCGACGCCCTCGGCCACGGCAATACCGCGCTCGGTGCAGGCAGGCACGTCCACATGGGAGCCGACTTTGCCGGTCTGCGCGATCAGCTTGAGGCGCGGCAGTTTTTCGACCAGCTGGCGCGTGATCTGGGTGCGCTCGCGCACCAGGACAATGATGTCGGCGTCCTTCAATCGCACCGACAGCTGGCCCAGGCCTTTGACGGTATTGGTGTAGACCTTGGCGTTGTAAGGATCCAGGCGCGAGGCGCAGTGGAGCTTGCGCACGGCGTCCTGGTAGTCGTCCAGAATAACGATATTCATAGCAAGGTATTGTGCCTCGGACCTGCACAATTGCGCTTGCAACATACCGTAATGCGGTGCTTGCCTTTGCCGATCAATGCGGCACTTCGCGCGCGGCCAGCCTTTCGAGTTCCGCGCACACATCCACCATGCGCCCGGAGATCACCAGCCGGTCGGACCCTGCGCCCGGGCGCCGCAGCACGCGTACCGCTCGGTGCGGGCCCGTGGCACGGGCAGCAGACAGGGGCAGGGCCGTGCGGGCGGATTCTGCAGCGACCGGGCGGGACTGCGCCCGTTTCTCGGCCTCGGATGGCGCTGCAACATCCAGCGCCGTGGTGCTGATGGCGTGCCGCAGCGCCGCGCCGGGGTGTGCAGCGTGCCGCGCCACCGATGGCGCCAGGGCGCGGCATGCCGGGGCCATGGCATGCGTTCTTTGGCGCCGCCACCAGAGACCGAGGGCGTGCAAAGGATGAACAAAGGCCGAAGCGGCCAGCAGGGCAATTCCCATGTGGAACTCCATTCAACAGAGGTTGGACACGGGCGGGATTGCGGTACCTGGCACTGCCGCAGGGCCAGCGGTTTCGGAAGAAACCACCCAACACCCACCACCTGCAGCCGTGCGCAAGGCCTGCCTACATGAGCATGGTGCTGCGGATCAGCCCGACCGCGATCCCTTCGATTTCGAAGGCCTCTTCAGGCTGGACGACGATGACCGGGTAGTCGGGGTTTTCGGGCAGCAGTTCGATGGCGTGGGCCGTGCGGCGCAGGCGCTTGACGGTGACGTCGTCTCCGAGGCGCGCGACGATGATCTGGCCATTGCGCGCTTCGCGCGCGGTCTGGACGGCCAGCAGATCGCCGTCCATGATGCCGGCGTCGCGCATCGACATGCCGCGCACCTTGAGCAGGTAGTCGGGGCGCTGCTGGAAGAGGCTGTTCTCGACGCAGTAGGTCTGGTCGATGTGCTCCTGCGCGAGAATGGGCGACCCGGCAGCAACCCTTCCCACCAGCGGCAGCACCAGCTGGCTCAGGCCGGCCAGCGGCAACTGGAATGGGTTGCCGCGTGCGGCGTTGATGGAACGTACGGTCTCGCTGTGCAAGCGGATGCCGCGCGAGGTGCCGCTGACCAGTTCAATGACGCCCTTGCGCGCCAGCGCCTGCAGGTGCTCTTCGGCGGCGTTGGCCGACTTGAAGCCCAACTCGGACGCGATTTCGGCCCGCGTGGGAGGCGCCCCGGTGCGGGTGATGGCGCTCTGGATCAGGTCCAGGATCTGTTGTTGCCGGGCGGTGAGTTTGGGAAGGGTGTGCATGGTGGCTCCAGGGGAGTGCCATATGGGAATGGCTGTTTTTTAATCCAGTAACTGTATTTTTAACCAGTTCTTTGAGGGGCGCAAGTGGGTACTGCGAAATTGGTGGTTTTGGGCACAGGCGGCACGATTGCCGGGACCGCGGCCAACGCGGGAGACAACGTGGGCTATACCGCAGCGCAGGTGGGCGTGCAGGCGCTGTGGCAGGCCGTTCCCGGCCTGCCACAGGCTTGTGGAGAGTGGTTGGCCGAACAGGTGGCGCAGATCGACAGCAAGGACATGGACTTTGCCGTGTGGAGCGTGCTTGCCCAGCGCTGTCAGCACCACCTCGACGACCCCGCAGTGGGCGCCATCGTCATCACGCATGGCACCGACACGCTCGAAGAAACCGCATGGTTTCTGCACGGCGTGCTGCGGACGCACAAGCCCGTCGTCCTGACCTGTGCCATGCGCCCCGCGACCGCCGTGGCGCCGGACGGGCCGCAAAACCTGCTCGATGCCGTGGCCGTGGCGCGGGCGCCGGGTGCGCGGGGCGTGCTCGTGGTCTGCGCCGGCGAGGTGCACGGCGCGCGCGGCGTGCACAAAGTCCACCCCTACCGGCTCAATGCCTTCAGTTCGGGCGAAACCGGGCCGCTGGGTTGGGTCGAGGAGGGAACGGTCCGTTTGGCACAAAATTGGCCGCAAACGCAGATGGGTAAAGCGCATCCAGCTCTGGAAAAGATAGCGCAGGGGGCGCAATGGCCGCGCGTGGAGATCGCCATGAGCCACGCCGGCGCCAGCGGCGCCACGGTCGATGCGCTGGTGCACAGCGGGGTGCAGGGCCTGGTGGTGGCTGCCACGGGCAATGGCACCGTGCATGCGGCCTTGCAGGCCGCGCTCGAGCGCGCCCAGGAGGCAGGCGTCGCCGTGCGCGTGGCTTCGCGCTGCCCGCTGGGGCAGATCGTGCCGGGCGGGCCGAGTGCGTTTGTCGCGTTGCCGGGCCTCAGTCCGGTCAAGGCGCGCGTCGAGCTGATGCTGGAACTGTGGATGGCGGGCGCAGCGCCGCAGTGAGCCGTCGCCCGGCGCCTGCCGGATGCGCCAGGCCGAGGCCGGGGCAGGGCGCACGCAAAAACGCCCCGCAGGGCGGGGCGTTGGCAGCGGGCGGAGCGCGCCGCGGGCGCTCAGTCGGCCAGGGCGGCCATGGCGCGCGCGGTGATTTCTTCCACGCTGCCGGTGCCGCTGATGGCGCGGTACTTGGGGGCCTGGGCCGGGTCTTGCCTGCGCCCAGCTCGAGTAGTAGTCGACCAGCGGGCGGGTCTGCGCGCTGTAGACCTGAAGGCGCTTCTTCACGGTTTCTTCCTTGTCGTCCTCGCGCTGGATCAGGTCCTCGCCGGTCACGTCGTCCTTGCCGGCTACTTTGGGTGGATTGAACTTGACGTGGTAGGTGCGGCCGCTGGCGGGGTGCGAGCGGCGGCCGCTCATGCGCTCGACGATGGCGTCGAAGGGCACGTCGATTTCCAGCACGTAGTCGAGCTTGACGCCGGCTGCCTTCAGGGCGTCGGCCTGTGGAATGGTGCGCGGGAAGCCGTCAAAGAGGAAGCCCTGGGCGCAGTCCGGCTCGGCGATGCGTTCCTGAACCAGACCGATGATGATGTCGTCGCTGACCAGGGCGCCCGCGTCCATGACGGCCTTGGCCTGCAGGCCCAGCGGCGTGCCCGCTTTGACCGCCGCGCGCAGCATGTCGCCGGTGGAGATTTGCGGGATGCCGTATTTCTGGCAGATGAACGTGGCCTGCGTGCCCTTTCCGGCGCCGGGGGCGCCGAGCAAGATCAGTCTCATGGGAGTCCTCTAAGTGTGTGAAATCAGCGGCGCCACTGGCCTCGGGCAAGGCTGCCGGGGAACGTGCGCTCTCATTGGCGGCAAGGATAGCACGCACATCCTTGGCGCCGACTGACGGTTGGCGCCCGCGCCGCCGCCTGTGCCAGCGGCTTTTTGGCGGATTTTCGGGGTTTCAGGCCAGCAGCTGGCGCACCCGTTCGAGGTCTTCAGGCGTGTCCACGCCCGCGCCCGGGGCCTGGGCTGCTATGTGCACAGCGATGCGGTGGCCATGCCAGAGCGCGCGCAGCTGCTCCAGGGCTTCGACGGCTTCCGTGGGCGCCTGGGTGAGCGCCGGAAAACGGCGCAGAAAGTGCGCGCGGTAGCTGTAGATGCCGATGTGGCGCAGCGGCGCAAAGCCGGCCAGCGCCGCCACGCCGGGCTGCGCCTGCGCCGCGCTGCCATCCCACCAGGCACTGTCCGCCAGGTCGCGCGCATGCGGAATGGGGGCACGGCTGAAATAGTGCGCCAGGCCGCGCGCGTCCAGCACGACCTTGACGATGTTCGGGTTGGCGAAATCGGCGCGCGTCGCGATGGGGTGGGCGGCCGTGCCCATGCTGGCTTCGGGGTGCTGGGCCAGCAGTGCGGCAACGGCATTGATGAGCTCGGGTTCGATCAGCGGCTCGTCGCCCTGCACATTGACGACGATGTCGCCGCCGCTCAGTCCGAGCAGGGTGCAGGCCTCGGCCAGCCGGTCGCTGCCGCTGGGGTGGTCGGCGCGCGTGGCCACGGCCTGCACGCCGTGCGCGGCGCAGGCCTGCAGGATGCGCTCGTCGTCGGCCGCCACGACCACGCGTCCGGCGCTGCTGCGCGCCGCAGCGTGCGCCACCCGCACCACCATGGGCAGGCCGGCAATGTCGGCCAGCGGTTTGTCGGGCAGCCGGCTCGAGGCCATGCGTGCCGGAATCAGCACGGTGAAGGGAGGGGGCGGGCCGGCCGGCGCGCTCACTGCCCGAGCTCCTCGTCGGTCAGGGTGCGTGCCTCGTTCTCGAGCAGGACGGGGATGCCGTCGCGCACCGGGTAGGCCAGGCGCGCGCTGCGCGAGACCAGTTCCTGGCGCTCGCGGTCGTAGGTGAGCGGGCCCTTGGTGACAGGGCAGACCAGCAGTTCAAGCAGTTTGGGGTCCATGGCGGCGCAGTGGTGAAGGGATCAGGAAGGCGATGATAGTGTCCGCTGCAGCAGGGCGTCGAGCGCGGCGAAGAAGCCGGCGTCGATCTCCACCTGCAGCGGCACGGCCAGCGCGTCGGGGTGTCGGCGCCACAGCTTGGCGGCATCCTTTTCGGTGCAAATCAGGCGCAAAGGCTTGCCTGGCGGGAGCTCCCAGCTATCAAAATCAAAGTGGTCTGGCAGCGCCAGCGTGTCGGCCAGCGTGAGCCCCTGGGCGCGCAGCATGGCAAAGAAGTCTTCGGGCCGCGCAATCGCCGCCACCGCGCGCAGCGGTTCGCCGCGCAAAGAGGCCAGCGGCACGCGCTGGCCGTCGGTGCGCACCGCGTCATCGGCGAGCCGGCGCCGCAGCGCGAACGCGGGTGCGCTCCCCCGGGGCGCGGGGCCGGCGTGCACGACCAGGTCCACGGCACTCGGCCAGGGCTCGCGCAGCGGCCCGGCGGGCAGCAGGAAGCCATTGCCGACGCCGCCGTCGTTGAACACGCAGATGGCGACATCGCGCGCCAGCGCCCAGTGCTGCAGGCCGTCGTCGCAGACCAGGACATCGGTGCCGGGATGCTGCGCCAGCAGGGCGCGTGCGGCGTCGATGCGCCGTGGGGCCACCGCCACCGGCACGCCGCAGCGGCGCGCGATCAGTGCGGGCTCGTCCCCGACCTCGCTGGGCAGGCTGTCGGCGCGCACCAGCCGGCAGTCGCGCGTGCTGCGCCCGTAGCCGCGCGAGACCACGCCGGGCTGCCAGCCTTGCGCCTGCAGGTGGCGCACCACGGCCATCACGACGGGTGTCTTGCCGGCGCCGCCTGCGATCACGTTGCCGACCACGATGACCGGCACGCCCGGGTGTTCAGCGCGCCGCAGGCCCGTGCGGTACAGCGCGCGGCGCAGCGCCACCAGCAGCCCATAGAGCAGCGACAGCGGCCACAGTGCCCAGGCCAGCGCGCCGCGCCGGCGCCAGGCGCGCAGCAGCAGCGCTTGCGGCGGCGCCGTGGGCCGGGGCCCAGGCTGCGGTGCGGCAGCCATGGCAAATCAGGATTTGCCAGCGCCCGCGCGCGCAGACGACTGGGTGGCGAACGTGATCTGCGTGAGGCCGACCAGGCGCGCGGCCTCCATCACGCTCACCACGGCCTGGTGCGGCGCCATGGCGTCGGCACTGATGATGACCACGCTGCCCGGGCCCGCCTGGGCCGCCGCGCGCAGTGCCGTGGCCAGCGCGGCGACGCTCTTGCCATCGATGCCGGCCTTGTTCACCGCATAGCGGCCATCGGCGGCGACGGCGACGACGACCTCCTTGGGGTGGTCGCGCTGCTGCTCGGCGTCGGCCACGGGCAGCGTCAGCTGCAGCTCGGTGAACTTGCTGTAGGTGGTGGTCAGCATCAGGAAGATGAGGATCACCAGCAGCACGTCGATGAACGGGATCAGGTTGATCTCGGGCTCATCCCTCTGGCGCGGACGGAAGTTCATCGCGGCCTCCGGGCAGCCCTGCCGCCGGCGGCGCCGCGGGTGCGGTGCACGCTCATTTGCGCAGCCGCGCCAGGTGGCGCACGAAGGTCTCGGCCGACAGCTCCAGCGTGAGCAGGTAGGCGTCCACGCGGCTGCGGAAGTAGCGCCAGAAAATCAGCGCCGGAATGGCCACGATCAGGCCGAAGGCCGTGTTGTACAGCGCCACCGAGATGCCGTGCGCCAGCTGCGCCGGGTTGCCGCTGCCCAGGCTGCCCGCGCCGGCCTGCGAGCCGAAGATCTCGATCATGCCGATCACCGTGCCCAGCAGGCCCAGCAGCGGCGCGGCCGAGGCGATGGTGGCCAGGGCCGTGAGGTACTTTTCGAGGCGGTGGGCCACGGCGCGGCCGGCGCCTTCCATGGCGGCGCGCAGATCGCTTTCGCTGCAGTGGGGCGTGGCGTGCAGCGTGCGCAGGCCGCTGGCCAGCACCTCGCCCAGCGCCGAGTTCTGCGCCAGCTGGCCGACCACGTCGGGGCCCGGAAGGGCCACGGACGACACGGAGATCGCCTCGTCGAGCAGCTGGGCAGGGGCCACGCGGGCGGGTTTCAGGGCCACGAAACGTTCAAAAATCAGCGCCATCGCCAGGACGGAGCAGGCAACCAGGGGCCAGATCGGCCAGCCTGCGGCTTGTATGATCGACAGCAATTCTCTCTCCGCTCAGGGGTGGGGCAAGGGCGCGATTATGGCCCAGCTTGCCAGGGCTGCGGCAGCGCGCCGCCATGGCACGACAGGAGTGGCGCCGGCTGGTTTCACCCACAAAAACTGTGGATAACTTTGTGGACAAGGGCAGGTGGACGCCGCGCAAAGCGGCGCCGATTCGACATTGCAACAGATTGATTAAAATTTGCGCAGCAAAAAACACTTATAAATCAATGGCTTGTATGTACTTGCGTGATCCTGGGACCCGTCCGAAAGCATGCCGGCCGCTGGCTGGGGTGCGTGCCCCGCTGTGGAGTACTGCAGCGCAGCAAAGGCGGCAAGTCCCCTGCCATGGCCATGTTTGAAACATTCAGCCAGGGGGCTGCGCCGCGCGTCTGGGAAGTCGGTGCGCTGTGCCGTGCAGTCTCGGACGCCCTGCAGGCGCGCTTCAATCCGGTGGCGGTGCGCGGCGAGATCACGGGTTTCTCGCGCGCCTCCAGCGGGCATTGCTATTTCAGCATCAAGGATGCGCAGGGCCAGATCCGCTGTGCCATGTTCAAGCGCGCAGCCAGCCTGCTCGACTTCAGTCCGCGCGACGGCGAACTGGTCGAGCTGCGCGGGCGCCTGGGCGTGTACGAGGCCCGGGGCGACCTGCAGCTGGTCGTCGAGAGCCTGCAGCGCGCGGGGCAGGGCGCGTTGTTCGAGCAGTTCCTGCGCCTCAAGGCCAAGCTGGAAGCCGAAGGCCTGTTCGACGCCGCGCGCAAGCGCGCGCTGCCCCTGCTGCCGCGCGGCATCGGCCTGGTGACTTCGCCCGGTGCAGCGGCGCTGCACGATGTGGTGACCGCGCTGCGCCGGCGCGTGCCGCACATCCCGGTGGTGCTGGTGCCGGCGCTGGTGCAGGGCGCGGGCGCGGCGCCGTCGATGTGCAGTGCGCTATCAAAACTGTATCTGCTTGCGCAATCAGGGCAAGGGATGGAGCCCGATTTGGTGCCCAATCCGCCGATCGATGTGATTTTGCTCGTGCGCGGCGGCGGTGCCATCGAGGACCTGTGGGCCTTCAACGACGAGGCGCTCGCGCGCACCATCGTGCAAAGCCCGGTGCCACTTGTGAGCGGCGTGGGGCACGAAACCGACTTCACCATCGCCGACTTCTGCGCCGACCTGCGCGCCCCCACGCCCACGGCCGCGGCCGAACTCGTGGCGCCGCCGCGCGAGGTCTGGCTTGGCGCCCTGGACCTGCTGGCCGGGCGGCTGCAGGATGGCGTGCAGCGCCAGGTCGACCTGCGCCACCAGCGCCTGGACCAGCTGGGCGCGCGCCTGGGCCGGCCCTCGGGCCTGGTCGCGCGCCAGCAGCAGCAACTGGCGCGGCTGGCGCAGCGCATGCGCCATGCCGTGCTATTGAAACTACAGCGCATGGCGCATGACCAGCAAGCGCTGAAGGCAGATTTGCCTAAAAAACTGCAGCACAGCCTGGCGTGGCACCAGCAGCGCCTGGAGCACGCCGCGCTGCGCCTGCAGCTGCTCGATCCGCGCCTGGTGCTGCAGCGTGGCTACGCCCTGTTGACCGACAGCGAGGGCGTGGCCGTCACCAGCGTGCGCCAGGCGCCGCTGGGCGCGCAGCTGCAGGCCACGCTGGCCGACGGCACGGTGGACCTCACGGTGTCGCAGCGCCGGCTGCTCTGAGCTGCCACCCGGGCAGGGCGGCCGGGCCGCGGTGCGGATCACCGCCGTTTTGTAGGAGTAGCCGGCCGCTTACAGCCGAACGGGGGTTTAATTCCTACAATCTCCGCTCGCTGGTTGCAGGCGTCCTCGCTTGCGCAGCGCCCGGCTCTCCCATTCCAACCATAAGGACCCACCATGGAACATACCCTGCCCCCGCTGCCCTATGCCATCGACGCCCTGGCCCCGCACTACAGCCAGGAAACGCTGGAATACCACCATGGCAAGCACCACAAGGCCTATGTGGACAACCTCAACAACCTGCAAAAGGGCACCGAGTTCGAGGCGATGACGCTCGAAGAGATCGTCAAGAGTTCCAACGGCGGCATCTACAACAACGCCGCGCAGATCTGGAACCACACCTTCTTCTGGAGCTGCATGGCCCCCGAGGGCGGCGGTGAGCCCACGGGCGCGCTGGCCGACGCCATCAACGCCAAGTTCGGCTCCTACGCCGCATTCAAGGAAGCGTTCGTGAAGTCTGCCGTCGGCAACTTCGGCTCGGGCTGGACCTGGCTGGTGAAAAAGGCCGACGGCAGCGTCGACATCGTCAACACCGGCGCCGCCGGCACGCCCCTGACCACGGCCGACAAGGCGCTGCTGACGGTGGACGTGTGGGAGCATGCCTACTACATCGACTACCGCAACCAGCGTCCGAAGTTCGTCCAGACCTTCCTGGACAAGCTGGTGAACTGGAAGTTTGCCGAAGGCAACTTCGCCTGAATCCCGTGGCGCTGCGGCGCCACAGTGCCTGCGCAGGGCCCGAAGAGCGATCTTCGGGCCCTTTTTCGTCGGTGGGCGGCAGAGGGAAGCGGCAAGTCTTATAGAAGACCTGAAATAATCGGCGATTCACGGGTTAAAATTTCGCATCGTGATAACTGCTTGCAAAATCGCCAATATCGGTCGATCGCCTCAAGCAAAATCCCCTTACCGCCCAGCAAGCGACATGCGTCGGGATGCAGGCCGGAAGCGTGACCCCTTGTTTTTGTTACCTGAAAGAAGAGATGAGCACCCAGCAACCCACCATCATCTACACCCTGACCGACGAGGCGCCGCGCCTGGCCACGGCTTCGTTTCTGCCGATCGTGCGCCGCTTCACGGCCCCGGCCGGCATCGACGTGGTCGAGACCGACATCTCGGTCGCGGCGCGCGTCCTGGGCGAGTTCCCGGACTACCTGACCGATGCCCAGAAGGTGCCCAACACCCTGGCCGAGCTGGGCAAGAAGACCCTGCAGCCCGATGCCAACATCATCAAGCTGCCCAACATCAGCGCCTCGGTGGGCCAGTTGATCGCCTGCATCAAGGAGTTGCAGGGCAAGGGCTACGCGATTCCCGACTTTCCGGAAGACCCGAAGACGGACGAAGACAAGGCCATCCGCGCCCGCTACGCCAAGTGCATCGGCAGCGCCGTGAACCCCGTGCTGCGCGAGGGCAACTCGGACCGCCGCGCGCCGCGCGCCGTGAAGGAATACGCGCGCAAGAACCCGCACTCGATGGCCGAGTGGAGCCCGGCCTCGCGCTCGCATGTCTCGCACATGCACCGCGGCGACTTCTACCACGGCGAAAAGTCGATGACGCTGGACCAGGCGCGCGACGTCAAGATGGAGCTGATCGACGAAGAGCGGCCAAGACCCTGGTGCTCAAGCCCAAGGTGTCGCTGAAGGCCGGCGAGATCGTCGACAGCATGTTCATGAGCAAGAAGGCCTTGCTCGAGTTCTATGAACAGCAGATCGAAGACGCGCGCAAGACGGGCGTGATGTTCTCGCTGCACGTCAAGGCGACGATGATGAAGGTCTCGCACCCCATCGTCTTCGGCCACTGCGTGAAGATCTTCTACAAGGACGCCTTCGCCAAGCACGGCAAGCTGTTCGAGGAGCTGGGCGTCAACGTCAACAACGGCATGGCCAACCTGTACGAAAAGATCGCCACGCTGCCGCAGTCCACGCGTGAAGAGGTCCTCAAAGACCTGCACGCCTGCCACGAAGGCCGCCCCGAGCTGGCGATGGTGGATTCGGCCAAGGGCATCACCAACTTCCATTCGCCCAACGACATCATCGTGGACGCCTCGATGCCCGCGATGATCCGCAACGGCGGCAAGATGTGGGGCGCCGATGGCCGCCTCAAGGACGTCAAGGCCGTGATGCCCGAATCGACCTTCGCCCGCATCTACCAGGAGATGATCAACTTCTGCAAGTGGCACGGCGCCTTCGACCCCAAGACCATGGGCACGGTGCCCAACGTGGGCCTGATGGCGCAGCAGGCCGAGGAGTACGGCTCGCACGACAAGACGTTCGAGATCACCGAAGACGGCGTGGCCAACATCGTCGACCTGGCCACCGGCGAAGTGCTGCTGAGCCAGAACGTGGAAGCCGGCGACATCTGGCGCATGTGCCAGGTCAAGGACGCCGCGATCCGCGACTGGGTGAAGCTCGCCGTCACGCGCGCCCGCAACTCGGGCATGCCCGCCGTGTTCTGGCTCGACCCGTACCGCCCGCACGAAGCCGAGCTGATCAAGAAGGTCGAGACCTACCTGCAAGGACCACGACACCACGGGCCTGGACATCCAGATCATGTCGCAGGTGCGCGCCATGCGCTACACGCTCGAGCGCGTGATCCGCGGCCTGGACACCATCTCGGTGACCGGCAACATCCTGCGCGACTACCTGACCGACCTGTTCCCGATCATGGAGCTGGGCACCAGCGCCAAGATGCTGTCGATCGTGCCGCTGATGGCCGGCGGCGGCATGTACGAGACGGGCGCCGGCGGCTCGGCCCCCAAGCACGTGCAGCAGCTGGTCGAAGAAAACCACCTGCGCTGGGACTCGCTGGGCGAGTTCCTGGCGCTGGCCGTGTCGCTGGAAGACCTGGGCCTGAAGACCGGCAATGCCCAGGCCAAGATCCTGGCGCAAGACGCTCGACGCCGCCACGGGCAAGCTGCTGGACAACAACAAGAACCCGTCGCCCAAGACCGGCGCAGCTCGACAACCGCGGCAGCCAGTTCTACCTGGCGCTGTACTGGGCCCAGGAACTGGCCGCGCAAACGCAGGACGCCGCGCTGGCGGCCGAGTTCGCCCCGCTGGCCAAGAAGCTCGCGGCCGACGAGCAGGCCATCGTGGCCGAGCTGCAGGCGGTGCAGGGCAAGGCCGTGGACATCGGTGGCTACTACCAGCCCGATCTGGCCAAGCTCGACGCCGTGATGCGCCCGAGCACGACCCTCAATGCGGTGCTGGCGTCCGTGCCCGCCTGAGTTGCGCCGCCCATGTCCCTGCCAGGCCGCGGGCGGTGCCCAGGGCCTGGCAGGGAATGGCTGAAAACCAAGGCCGATCCGCCCAGCAGGGGGGATCGGCCTTGGTGTCGGTGTCCTAGCTAGGGGTGGGCAGAGAAGGGCGCGCCGCCCAGCTTGCTGCCCGATTTGAGTCCCTTCTTGGCGAACCAGCCCTGGTTCATTTCGAGCACATAGCGCACCGGTTTCTGCGAGCAGTGCGAATCCTCGGTTTGCGGTTTCATGTCGGCCAGGTTCACGATGCTGCCGTCATCGGCCACAAACGCCGCCGTGAGCGGCAGCAGCGTGTTTTTCATCCAGAAGCATTGCGTGGTGGGCTGCTCGAACACGAACAGCATGCCTTCGTGCTGCGGCATGCTCGGGCGGTTCATCAGGCCGATCTGGCGCTCCTGCGGAGTCTTCGCGACCTGGGCCTCGATGCGGTGCATGCCGGCCGTGAGCTCGATGCGCTGCAGGTTGAGTTGGGGCCCCTCTTGCGCCCAGGCGGCGGGACTGGCCAGGCCCAGCGTGGCCGCCAGGGCTGCGGCGGCCTGCAGGGGGCGCTGGAGGGAAGGGCGGAGCAAAGAAGTCATCGGTCAAGCCTCTGGCGTGGGGAATTGAGCGGGAGGCGGGCACAAAAAAGCCCGCGGTGAGCGGGCGATTTTGCGGCAAGGGCCGGGGCAGCTGGCAGGCGCTTGCTGCTCCGTGCTCTGCGGACTTCGCTCACGCAGCCTTGGCAGCGCTCTTGTGGGCCTTCTTCTTGGCGACCTTCTTGTGGTGGCTGCTTTTGGCTTTGGCAGCCTTGGTGGCGGGCGCCGGCATGGCAGCGGGTGCCGTGGCGTTGGCCGGAGCCGGCGTGACAGGTGCTGCGGGAGCGGGCGTCTGTGCGTAGGCACCTGCGGCAAACAGGCCAGCGATCAGGGTAGCGAGAACTTTGTTCATAAAAGCCTTCAAGAGAGACAGGTGGGTGGAAAGTGCTTCGCGAATTGCTTCCGATGCCTTTCCACAACGGCGGCCGTACCCGGTCGTTGACAGGGTCGAGGGATTTTTTTGTCGATAGAATCAATTCGCCAAAGAGTTTTTTCCAAACCGCTGAAGCTTTTTCAGCCTTGCCGGAGACCAGCCGCACATGACCCGCTACCAGCACATCCAGGTGCCCGCCGAAGGCCAGAAAATCAGCGTCAACGCCGACATGTCGCTCAACGTGCCGGACCAGCCCATCATCCCTTTCATCGAAGGCGACGGCACGGGCGGCGACATCACGCCCGTGATGCTCAAGGTGGTGGATGCGGCGGTGGCCAAGGCCTATGGCGGGCAGAAGAAGATCCACTGGATGGAAGTCTTCGCCGGCGAAAAGGCCACCAAGGTGTACGGCCCCGATGTCTGGCTGCCCGAAGAAACCCTGCACGCCGTCAAAGACTACGTCGTGTCGATCAAGGGCCCGCTGACCACGCCCGTGGGCGGTGGCATCCGCTCCTTGAACGTGGCCCTGCGCCAGGAGCTCGACCTCTATGTCTGCCTGCGCCCCATCCAGTATTTCGACGGCGTGCCTTCGCCCCTCAAGGAGCCGCACAAGACCCACATGGTGATCTTTCGCGAGAACTCGGAAGACATCTACGCCGGCATCGAGTTCGAAGCCGAATCCGACAAGGCCAGGAAACTCATCAAGTTCCTGCAGGACGAAATGGGCGTCAAGAAGATCCGCTTTCCCAACACCTCGGGCATCGGCATCAAGCCGGTCTCGCGCGAAGGCACCGAGCGCCTGGTGCGCAAGGCGATCCAGTACGCCATCGACAACGACAAGCCCAGCGTGACGATCGTGCACAAGGGCAACATCATGAAGTTCACCGAAGGGGGCTTCCGTGACTGGGCCTATGGCCTGGCGGCCAAGGAGTTCGGCGCCGAGCTGATCGATGGCGGCCCCTGGATGAAGTTCAAGAGCCCCAAGACGGGCAAGGACATCACCATCAAGGACAGCATCGCCGACGCTTTCCTGCAGCAGATCCTGCTGCGCCCGGCCGAATACTCGGTGATCGCCACGCTGAACCTCAATGGCGACTACATCTCCGACGCGCTGGCCGCGCAGGTGGGCGGGATCGGCATCGCCCCCGGCGCCAACCTGTCCGACACCATCGCCATGTTCGAGGCCACGCACGGCACGGCGCCCAAGTACGCGGGCAAGGACTACGTGAACCCCGGCTCCGAGATCCTCTCGGCCGAGATGATGCTGCGCCACATGGGCTGGACCGCAGCCGCCGACCTGATCATCAGCGCGATGAAGAAGTCGATCGCCAGCAAGAAGGTCACCTACGACTTTGCCCGCCTGATGGACGGTGCCACGCAGGTCAGCTGCTCGGGTTTCGGACAGGTCATGATCGACCACATGTGAGCGTGTTCTGGGGCGTTGCACGACGTCCCAAACTCCAGCCCCTTCCCGCTGTGGGCAGGGGCTTTTTTCATGGCCGTCGCCGCGTCGCTGCGCATGGGGTACGTCTGCGGGCGCAGCCACGCGGCTCAGAAGAACTGCGCGCGCAGCCCCACCATCACGCGCCGGCCGGCCGCGGGCTCGAAGAAGCGCCCGTTGCCGTCGTTCACGATGAGCGAGCCTGCGTAGCGGCGGTCCAGCAGGTTGTCCAGCCGCGCCCACGCCTGCCAGCGCGTGGACGCACCGGTGGCGAACGCATAGCCCGCGTGCAGGTTCAGCACCGCAAAGCCTGCGGCCGCCTCCGTGTTGAGGTCGTTGGCAAACGCCTTGCCCGACAGGTTCACCTCGCCGCCCCATTGCCATGCGGCGTGGGGCGTGTAGTCCAGCGCCAAGCGCGCCAGGTGCCGCGCCGTGCCGGGCAGGCGGTTGCCGGCCGGCACCGAGGAGCCGCCGGCCACGGCATAGGGGCTGACAAAAAAGGCATCGAGGTAGGTGTACGACAGCTGGGGCCGCCAGCGGCCGGCCTGCACGCTCCACGCCAGTTCGAGGCCGCGGCGGCGCACGCGGTCGGCGTTCTGGTAGACCGTGCGGCCGTTCTCCGTGGCGGCGGGCACGATCTCGCCGCGGCTGCGCGCATCGAACCAGGCGGCGTCGAGCCGGTGCACCGGGCCCTGCCATTTGGCGCCGATCTCGGCCTGCTGGCTGTGCGACGCCTGCAGCGCGTAGTTCGGGCCGGCATTGCCGACGCTGTAGGCCATCTCGGCCAGCGTGGGCGTTTCAAACCCCCGGCCCACGTTGGCGTACAGGTTGAGCTGCTCGGTTGCGCTCCACACCACGCCCAGCGTCGGGTTGGTCTGGCGCCAGCGGCGCGCGCCGCTGTCGTCGGGATTGGCGGCGCTGCGGTAGCGGTCGTCCACCGCCAGCCGCACCTGGCTGCTGCGCAGGCCCGCCACCGCGCGCCAGGTGGGCGAGAGCAGCGCGTCCACCTGGGCATAGAAGTCGGTGTTGCTGGCGCGGTCGCGCTCGTTGCGGCGCAGCGCGCCGGCCTGGCCGCTCTGGTTGACGAAGCCGCGGCGGTCTTCGGCCAGACGGTCGGCGTCGAGGCCGAGGGTCCAGGTCAGCGGCAGGCCGGACGCCAAGCGGGTGCTGTGGGTCCAGGCAACGCCGGCGCCGTGGTAGCTGCGGTCCAGCGCGACCACGCCGCCTGCGCTGCTCTCTGCGGCGCCGCTGAACGACAGGTACTGCTCCAGACGGCGCGTGCCGGCGTAGACGCGCACGCGCAGGCTGTCGGCGGGGCTGACACGGCGCTCCATCACCAGGCCCAGCTGGTTCTGCGCGACCGATTTGCGCGTGTCGAACTGCCGTGCCTCGGCGCTTGCCTGGCGCGGGTTGGCGTCGAACTGCGCGCGCGTCAGCCCGAGCGGGTCTTGGGCATGCGGCTGGTCGAACAGGTTCAGCAGCGCCGTGACGGTGGTGTCGCCATCGGGCCGGGCCACGAGCTTGCCGTTCAGGTGGGTGCGCTGCGCCGCGCTGTGTGCGCGCCAGCCCTCGGTGGAAAAATGCGAAACATCGACCAGCCCGCCGAGACTGCGGTCGCCAAAGTCCAGCGAGGCGTCCGCCAGCCGCTGCCCGAAAGAGCCCGCCGCCATTGATGCCGCTGCGCCGCCGCCGCTGCGCGGCTCGCGCGTGGTCACCTGCAGCACGCCGCCGGCCGCGTTGCCATAGAGCTGCGCGAGCGGCCCGCGCAGCACGTCCACGCGCGCGGCCGACTGCAACTGCGCCGTGGCTGCCTGGCCCTGCCCGTCGGGCATGGTGGCAGGAATGCCATCGACCAGGATGCGCACGCCGCGCACGCCAAAGGTGGAGCGCGCGCCAAAGCCGCGCACCGATATTTGCAGGTCCTGCGCAAAATTTTGCCGGTCCAAGGCCACCACGCCCGCCTGGCCGGCGAGCAGCTCGGACAGGTTGACCAGCGGCGACGCGATAGTGAACGGGTCCACCTCCACACTGCTGAAGCTTGCGGCCGCGTCAAAGCGCTGCTGCGCCGCGGCCTGACCGCGCACCTCCACCGGCGCCAGCATGGGCGGCGGCGCTTGGGGCGCGGCAGCGCCGGCGCGGGCGCCGGTGTCGGCGTGCCTGGCCTTGCGCCGCGGCCACGCTGGAGGCGGTGGCCGCCAGCAGCCATGCCCAGGCCGCCCAAAACCCCGCGCGTGGCAGCCTGCACGCCGCTGGAGCGGCCGCGTGCGCGCGGCGGAGGGCAGGCCCGGCCGTGGTCGAGGGATGGGTCACTTTTTTTTGCCCGGCGCCTGCGTGGTGGCGCTGGCGCTGCGCGCGCACCAAACCGCCTAGCTGCCCATGCGCGCGACGGGCGGCGTGGTGCCGTCGGCCCGGTCGCCGGGCGTGAGCAAAATCACGCCGCAGGCGATGCGGGGGCCTGAATTGCCGGCCGGATTGGTCTTGTAATCGTCCTGGCTCTCGTGCACCACCAGCGAACGCCCGGCAATCGAGCTCTGGCCGGGGGTCAGGGTCACGCCCGTGTTGGTGTAGCGCAGCGTGCCCTGGCCACTGGCATCCACCACCAGGTTCGGGGCGTCGCCGGCATGCACCTCGTGCGGCGACTGTCCGGGGTGGCCGTGGGTTTGCGTGTTGTAGGGATCGAAGTGCCCGCCTGCGCCACCAAAGGCCACCATCTTGCCGGTGGCGGCGTCGGGGGCGGGCGTGCATTCGCCCTTGGCATGGATGTGGAAACCGTGCGTGCCGGGTGCCATGCCCTGCACTTGCAGCACGATCTCCACGCCCCCTTGCACCGATTGCAAGGTGGCGCTGCCTGCAGGCGCGCCATCGGCCGTCAACAGGCGCGCATGCCCCATCGGCATGCCCGTCGCTGGGGCGTTGGCGGCGCGGACAGCGGGCGCGGTGTCGGCAGCAGCGCTGCCGTGCTGGGCGCCTGTGCAGCCGGCGACCAGAACCAGGGCGGCCGCAACCGCCACGCCCATGAGGAACCTGCCGTGCAAACGGCGGGCAGAGGAGGGGTGGATATATGGCATGGTGAAAAACCAGAAGAGTGGAGGGGCAGGGGCAACGGTTCCCGCACCTTCCACGGCACCGCAAGGTGCGCGGGTGGCAGGGGCAGGACCCTTTATTCTTTCAACGTGCTGTGCCATGGCCGCGCCAGCAGGCAGGGGCGCTTTTTGTAGGACAGAGCCGCGAGAGCGCCGAGCGCCCCGGGCGCTATCGCTGCTGCTGCAAGGACACTGACAGAACGGGTCAGGCGCGCTTTTGCAAACTTTGCAGGATGCTGGAGAAGTCGAGCGTGCCATGGCCTGCCAGCGAATGCATGGCATACAGTGACCGCGCCAGTCCGCCGAGCGGCGCGGCGGCCTTGACGGCGGTGGCGTTTTCCTGCGCCAGGCCCAGGTCCTTGAGCATCAGGTCGGTGCCAAAGCCGCCGGCGTAGCCTTTGCTCGACGGCACGTTGTCTTGCACGCCAGGATAGGGGTTGTACTTCTCCAGCGCCCAGTTGCCGCCCGAGCTGCGGCGCATGATCTCGCGACAGCACCTTGGGGTCGAGCCCGTTGGCCACGCCCAGCGCGATGCGCCTCGCTGGTGCCGACCATCAGGATGCCGAGCAGCATGTTGTTGCAGATCTTGGCCGTCTGGCCCGCGCCCACGGCGCCGGCGTGGAAGATGTTGGCGCCCATTTTTTCGAGCAGGGGGCGGGCGCGCTCCAGCTCTGCCGCGTCGCCGCCGACCATGAAGGTCAGCGTGCCGGCAATGGCGCCGCCGGTGCCGCCCGACACCGGCGCGTCGATGAACTGCACGCCCTGCGCCTCGGCCGCCTCGGCCACCTTGTGCGAGGTGGCGGCGGCGATGGTGCGACGAGTCGATCACCAGCGTGCCCTGGGCGATCTGCGCCAGCAGGCCCGGCTGGCCGTCGCTGCCGAAGTACAGGCCGTCGACATGCGTGGCTGGCGGGCAGCATGCTGATGACCACCTCGGCGCCTTGCACGGCGGCGCTGGCGCCGGCGGCAATCGGCACGCCGCTGGCCGCGAGCTGCTCGCAGGCGCGGCTTGGACAGGTCAAAAGCGCGCACCTCGTGGCCGGCCTTGTGCAGGTTCAGGGCCATGGGGCCGCCCATGTGGCCCAGGCCGATGAATGCGATTTTCATGGTGTTGTCTCCTTGGTGGTTATTGGGGTGAATGCGATATGAATTTGATAGCTGCTAGCGCTTATAGGGTAAGGGCTAGAGGCCAAAAACGCTTGAATTTCAGTTGGCTACGTTCGCGCCCCGGCTGTGCAGCTCGGCGCGCAGCACCGAGCGGTGGCAGCGCGCCTCGTCTTCGCAGTAGCAGCCGAGCGATAGGGCGCTGTGGTGCGACAGCGCGGCCAGCAGGTCGAGCGTGCGGCTGGCCTCGGGTTGGGCCAGTTCCTTGCGGAATTGCCTGACGAAGGCTTGCCACTCCTGGTCGGACTGCGTGTCCTGCGCGTGCAGCGCTTCTTTCACCAGCGCCGGGCTGGGCGAGAGCAGCGGGTACCACACGTCGTAGTAGTCACGGCTCGCGAACTCGGCCTTGGGCACGCCGCGCGGCGGGCGGCGCACGGTGCCGATGCGCGTGCCTTCTCCCGCGGCGCGCGGGGTGCCGAGGCGAACAATGCGGACGGGCATGGCGGTTTCCTCTGGGGTGCATGGATGGGATCAGTCTTCTTCGGCATCGAAGAGGCTGCGTTTCTTGCGGGCGGGCGGCGCGCTGGGGGCTTGGCTCGGGCGCCGCAGCCGGCGCCTTCCTGCGCGGCGGCGTGGCCTTGGCGCGGGGGTTATAGGCGAGCGCTTCTGTCATCCAGAAGACCCACTGCGCCCGCGTGGCGTAGCCGTTGGGCTCGATCCAGAAATAGCCCTGCATGCCACCGCCGGGCGAGAGTTCGCGCGTGTTCTGCATTTCCTGGAACTCGCCATGCCGCTCGGGCGGCAGGCGCACCAGCAGTTCGTCGCCCCTGACGCCGATGCACAGCTTGCCGTCCACGAAGAAGCAGTAGCTGCCAAACAGCGTGCGCTCGTCCACATCGTCGCGCCGCGCCAGAAAAGCGCGCACGGCGTCGATCAGGTGCAGCGTTTCGTCGGTAAGCGGGCGGGCGGGCATGGGTATGGGCCAAATTGGCCGCAAGCGCTGACTGGTACAGCGCTAGCAGCTATCAAAAGACTAGCGTATGGCCTCCGGCGCATCGCCGTCGAGCATGCGCCGGGCAATGATCACGCGCATGATTTCGTTGGTGCCTTCGAGGATCTGGTGCACGCGCGCGTCGCGCACCAGGCGCTCCAGCGGGAACTCGCGGATGTAGCCGTAGCCGCCGTGCAGCTGCAGCGCGTCGTTGCAGACGTTGAAGCCGGCATCGGTGGCGAAGCGCTTGGCCATCGCGCAGTAGGTGCTGGCATCGGCGCGCGCCGGCGTCGAGCTTGCTCGCGGCCAGGCGCACCATCTGGCGCGCGGCGACCAGCTCGGTCGCCATGTCGGCCAGCTTGAACTGCAGCGCCTGGAAGCTCGCGAGCGGCTTGCCGAACTGCTGGCGCTCGTGCAGGTAGCGCGCGCCGCGTCGAGCGCGCCCTGCGCCGCGCCGACCGAGCAGGTGGCGATGTTGATGCGCCCGCCGTCGAGGCCCTTCATCGCGATGCGGAAGCCCTCGCCCTCGCTGCCCAGCAGGTGGTCGGCCGGCACGCGCACGTTGTCGAAGCTGATGGTGCGCGTGGGCTGGCTGTTCCAGCCCATCTTGTGTTCCTTCTTGCCGTAGCTGATGCCGGGCGCATCGGCCGGCACCGCAAAGGCCGAGATGCCGCCCGCGCCGCCGCCGCCGGTGCGCGCCATCAGCACCAGCACGTCGGTGGCGCCGGCGCCGGAGATGAAGGCCTTGCCGCCGTTGATGACGTATTCGTCGCCGCTGCGTTCGGCGCGCGTCTTGAGCGAGCCGGCGTCCGAGCCCGCGCCGGGCTCGGTCAGGCAGTACGACGCGAGCTTGCGCCCGCTGGTCAGGTCAGCGCCCCAGTGGTCGCGCACGGCATCGCGTGCCCCAGGTGCCGAGCATCCAGGTCGCCATGTTGTGGATGGTGATGAAGGCGGTGGTCGACGGGTCGACCGCCGCCATTTCCTCGAACACCAGCGTGGCGTCGAGCCGCGGCAGCGCGAGGCCGCCGACGCTCTCGGGCGCGTACAGGCCGCAGAAGCCCAGCTCGCCGGCCTTGGCGATGGCCTCCTTGCGGAAAGATGCGCTTCGGCGTCCCACTGCGCGGCGTGCGGCGCGAATTCGGCCTGGGCGAAGTCGCGGGCCGTCTGGGCAAAGGCGCGCTGTTCTTCGGAGAGTTCGAAGTCCATGGGGTCCTCGTCCGTGCACGCCGCCCTCAGCGCTGGAGCCAGCGCTCCAGCGCCGGGCGGCGCTCCTCGGTGGCCTGGGTCAGGCACTGGTGGTACCGGCGGGGCCAGTCGCTCTGGCCTTCTTGCGCCCGGTGGGCGGATTTGCAGCGCGCGGTCGCGGCCCTTGATCCAGCCATTGTGCTGCTGGCGCAAGGCGATGCGCTGGTCCGCTGGCAGCGACTGCATCACCGCGAGGTAGCGGATATTCAGCGCACTGTCGGCCGCCTGGAAGTCGCGCACCGCGCAGGCATTGACCTGCGCGGTGCTGCCCTGCGGGTCGCAGCGGTCGCCGGCCTGCGCCCACGCGGCCGTGGCGGTCAGCACCGCGCCGCTGCACAGCAACGCGCCGCTGCACAGCAGCCCGTGGGCGAGGCGGCGGAGCGAGGCCGAAGCCACCGCCATCACTTCAGGCTGATGGTCGTGTTGACGCCGTGCGCAGCGGTGCTGTCGTCGAACCAGCGCGCCGTCACCGTCTTGGTCTGCGTGTAGAACAGGATCGACCTGCTTGCCGTACGGGCCCAGGTCGCCGAGCTTGGAGGCGCGCGAGCCGGTGAACGAGAACATCGGCACCGGCACCGGGATCGGCACGTTGATGCCGACCTGGCCGACGTCGATCTCTTCCTGGAACTTGCGCGCCGCAGCGCCCGACTGCGTGAAGATGGCCGTGCCGTTGCCGTTCGGGTTGGCGTTGATGAGCTCGATGGCCTCGTCGATGGTCGTCGGCATTGGCCAGGCACAGCACGGGGCCGAAGATCTCCTGCTCGTAGATGGTCATGCCGGGCTTGACGCCGGAGAACACCGTCGGGCCGACGAAGTTGCCCTTCTCGTAGCCGGGCACCTGCGGCTTGCGGCCGTCGAGCTCCAGCGTGGCGCCATCGGCCACGCCGCGCTCGATCAGGCCGTTCGACGCGCGTCGTAGCGCGGCGCACGAGACCAGCGGGCCGACGTCGGCGCCCTTCTCGGTGCCGGCGCCGATCTTCAGCGTCTTGCGCCTTGGCGACCAGGTCCGGCATCCACTTGCTGCGCCTCGCCCACCAGCACCACCACCGACACCGCCATGCAGCGCTGGCCGGCCGCGCCGAAGGCCGCGCCGGCCAGCGCGTTGAGCGTCTGCTCCTTGTTGGCGTCGGGCATGACGATGGCGTGGTTCTTCGCGCCCATCATGCATTGCACGCGCTTGCCGGCTCAGCGTGGCGCGGTTGTAGACGTGCGTGCCGACCTTGGTCGAGCCGACGAAGCGAGATCGCCTTGATGTCCGGGTGGTCGCAGATCGCGTTGACCACCGTCCTCGCCGCCGTGCACGACGTTGAGCACGCCGGGCGGAATGCCGGCTTCGAGCGCCAGTTCGCACAGGCGCATGGTGACCATCGGGTCCTGCTCGGACGGCTTCAGCACGAAGGTGTTGCCGCGTGGCGATCGCCATCGGGAACATCCACAGCGGGATCATCGCCGGGAAGTTGAACGGCGTGATGCCGGCGCACACGCCCAGCGGCTGCAGCAGCGTGTAGGTGTCGACGCCGTTGGCCACGTTGTTGGCCAGCTCGCCCAGCTGCAGGTTGCCGATGCCGGCCGCGTGCTCGACCACTTCGAGGCCGCGGAACACGTCGCCCTCGGCGTCGGGCAGGGTCTTGCCCTGCTCGGCCGTGAGGATGGCGGCCAGCTCGGCCATGTTCTCGCGGATCAGCTGCTGGTACTTCAGGAAGATGCGGGCGCGCGCGCCGATGGGCGTCTTGCTTCCAGGTCTTGAAGGCCTCCTTGCGCCGAGGCCACGGCGGCATCGACCTCGGCCGGCGTGGCGAAGGGCACGCGCGCCAGCACCTCCTGCGTGGCCGGGTTGACGATGTCGCGCCACTCGGTGGTCTTGCGACTCGACGAACTTGCCGCCGATCAGCAGCTTGACGGTGGCGACCTTGACGGTCGCTGGGTGGTGGAGGCGTCCATGGGGTTGTCTCCTGGAAGAAACAAACTCGTGGCAATGCGGGTGAGCCGGCGGCCTGTCCCTGCAGCATGCATCGTATCTTTGCAAATTTGCCATGACAATAGACAAACATGCACTTCGGTTTTGCATATTTGCACATCAGGGCGCGCCGTGGCGAACGCACAAGGAGACGGCATGGACTGGGACAACCTGCGCTACTTTCTGGAGCTGGCCCGCTCCGGCACGCTGCCGGCGCCGCGCGGCGGCTGGCGGTCGAGCACACCACGGTGGCGCGCCGCATCCAGGCGCTGGAAAAGCAGATGGGCACGGCCCTGTTCTCGCGCGAGGCCGGCGGCCACCGCCTGACCGAAGCCGGCCGCCACCTGCAGCCGCAGGTCGAGGCCATGGAAGGCCGCCGTGCTGGGCGTGGAGCGCGCAGCGCCCGCGCCCGGCGGCGGGCCTCTCGGGCCTGGTGCGCATCGGCGCGACCGAAGGCTTCGGCACGGTGATCCTGGCGCCGCACCTGGCGCGCTTCGACGCAGCAGCACCCGCAGCTGTCCATCGACCTGCTGGCGCTGCCGCGCATGCTGCACCTGTCGCGGCGCGAGGCCGACATCGTGATCTCGCTGGAGCGGCCCAGCGCGCGGCTCGGTCGTCGTCACCAAGCTGACCGACTACACGCTGCGCCTGTACGGCCAGCGCGAATACCTGGCCGCGCCGCCCGCTGGTGGCACAGCGCGAGGACCTGCGCGACCACACCTTCATCAGCTATGTGGACGACCTGCTGTTCAGCAAGGAGCTGCAGTACCTCGACGAGCTGCTACCCGCCCGAGCGCTTCGCGCTGCGCAGCACCAGCATCACTGCCCAGTACGAAGCCGTGCGCGCCGGGGCCGGCCTCGCGGTGCTGCCTGCCTTTCTGGCCGACCGCGACCCCATCCTCGCGCGCGTGCTGCCACACGAGGCGCACTTCACGCGCACCTTCTGGATGATCGATGCCGGCCGAGACCAAGCACCTGGCACGCATGCAGGCGGTGTGGGGTTTTTTGAAGGAGACGGCGCAGGGCGAGCAGGCGCTGCTGGTGCCCAAAGGGGGCACATGAATGCGTGGCCTGCCAGAGCGCTTGCCGTCCAGCCCATGGGGTCGTTTTTGGGAATCAGTAGGAGCATACTGAGCCTCCAAAAGTCACGTCCGGAGGTTTGCCATGAACGCACTCGTCCAAGCCCTGGGGGGCCGCAACGACACGCTGCTCGCGGAGCTCGAAAGCATTTACAAGGACCTGCACCAGCACCCCGAGCTGTCGATGCAGGAGGTTCGGACCGCCAAGATCGCTGCAGACTACATCGAGGCGCTGGGCTACGACGTCACGCGAGACGTCGGCGTGACCGGCGTGGTGGGGGTGTTGCGCAACGGTGAGGGCGCCACGGTGATGCTCCGCGCCGATATGGACGCGCTGCCCATGGCCGAAAACACCGGCTTGCCCTACGCCAGCACCGTCAAAGCCAAGGATGAGGACGGCGTCGAAGTGGGCGTCGCGCATTCATGTGGCCACGACATGCACGTGACCTGGATGATGGGGGTGGCGCGCGTTCTGGCCGAGCACCGCGATGCCTGGAAGGGCACGGCCATGGTGGTCTTTCAACCGGGTGAAGAGGTGGGTCGCGGTGCCAGCAGCATGGTGGCCGACTGGGGCGCGGAGCGCTTTCCCAAGCCCGACATCATTCTGGGCCAGCACGTCATGGTGGGGGCGAGCGGCACGGTCGCCTACCGGCCGGGCGCCATCCTGTCGGCGGGCGACAGCCTCAAGATCAAGCTGTTCGGCCGCGGCTCGCACGGGTCGCAGCCGCAGACTTCGATCGACCCGGTCATCATGGCCGCGTCGACGACGCTGCGCCTGCAGACCATCGTCTCGCGCGAAATCTCGCCGATGGACAACGCCGTGCTCACCATCGGGTCGCTGCAAGCGGGCACCAAAGAAAACATCATTCCCGACGATGCCACGATCAAGCTCAACATGCGCACGTTCGACGAAGACGTGCGCGACTACATGCTGGCGTCCATCAAGCGCATCTGCTGTGCGGAGTGCGATGCGTCCAACGCCGAGCGACCGCCGGAATTCACCACGCTCAGCCAATACCCGCTGACCGAGAACGACGCTGCCGCCACGCGCCAGGTGGTCCAGGCCTTCACAGCCCAGTTTGCCGACAAGGCCTACGAAACAGCGCCGGCCGCGGCCAGCGAGGATTTCAGCGTCTTCGGGCGCACCTGGAAAGTGCCCTACGTGTTCTGGTTCGTCGGCGGGACCGACCCGGAGGTCTATGCACAAGCCAAGGCCGCCAAGCAGCTCAACAAGATACCGAGCAACCATTCGCCCAAGTTCGCACCCGTGATCCATCCGACGCTGGAAACAGGGCTGCACGCCATGCTCACCGCCGCCTCCGCCTGGCTCTGCCCTTCGCCCCAGGCATGATGGAACACAGCCTTTCCACGTTTGTGGACCTGTGCGGCACCTTCGCCTTTGCCGTCAGCGGAGCGGTCGCCGCCGGGCAAAGGCGGCTTGACCTGTTTGGCGTGTTGGCGATCAGCTACTTGACGGCGTGCGGGGGCGGATTCATTCGCGACCTGTGCCTGGGCGCGCTGCCGCCGGTCGCGATTTCCGACTGGCGCTACGTTGCCACGTCGGCGTTGGCCGCCGCGATGGCCCTGTGGGCGCGCTCCCTCATCGAACACCTCAAGCAACCCATTGTGTTCTTCGATGCGCTCGGGCTGGGCTTCTTTGCCGTCGTTGGCGCGCACAAGGCACTGCTGTTGGGCCACAACGTCGAGGTGGCCATCCTTCTCGGCATGGTGACCGCGGTTGGCGGTGGCGTGGCCAGAGACGTGTTGCTCAACCGCGTGCCCATCATCCTGGAAAAAGAAATCTACGCGGTGGCGGCCTTGGTCGGGGCGTCGATCCAGGTGCTGGGGCAACGCATGGAGTGGAGCCTCGCTGCCACGCCATGGTTGGGGGCCTTCGTGTGCCTTGCCATCCGCCTGCTGGCGCTGCGCTATGCATGGAGCCTTCCGGTGTTTCGGAAAAGTGACGTGGCGTAAGCCTGCCTTGCCGGCACTCTGCCAGGAGACCTTCGACCTGCAGATTCTCGCCCCGCTCTGTCCGGCCGAGCGGCTTCGCATTCGGCAGCATCACCATCAGTGCCAATAGGAAGCCGTATGCGCCGGCGCTAGCGTAGGCGTGCTGCCTGCCTTGTTGGTCGACCGTGACGTATCCATCATTTGGTGCTTGGTGGACAAGCCGCTGAAGTTGTTTTTGTATGGTTTCCGGCGGTTCAGTCCGCAGCTTGTTCCGCCCCTGCTGCACCGAGCATGTGCTGTGCCCAGGCCGGCATGGCGACCACCAGCGCCGTGGTGGCCGTGGCGGTGCGGATGGCCACCAGGCGTGGGCCGCCCTCGGCCACTTCCATGGCGTCGTACAGATAAGCAACGTCAGCCAAGCGCACGGCCTGCGCGAGGTTCTCCATCGTGCGCGGGTAGCGCGCGAGGATGCGTTCGGGCGGTACGGGGTGGCCGCCTTCGCGCACGCGCTGGGCCACGCGGTCAAGCAGGCGGGCCGGGTCGTCGAGCGCCACGGTGTGCAGCGCGACGGTGAAGCCGTGGCGCTGTGCCTCTTGGATCAGGGCAAGCTTGGAAGGGTGGGAGAACACGGTTTCGCTGGCGAACGGCGTGCGCGCCGCGATCAAGGTCGCGCGGCGTGCCTCGGCCCAGGTGCGGGCGGCTTCGGAGCGCTCCTGGGCGTTGGCGATGTGCTGCAGGTGCGCGCGCTCGTACAGGTCGGCGTTCACGAATTCGAGAGGTGGCCCGAGGATGCCTTCGCGCACCAAGGCGCGGTAGAGCGTGGATTTGCCCGCGCCATTGGGGCCGGCGAGCAGGTGGAACCAGAGCGGTGAGGGCGTTCCCTTGCGGGGCGCTGCCATGGGCTCAGGCCATGCGGGCCTGGTTTTCACGCACCACTTCGCGCACGCGCTGGGCCAGCGAGCCGCTGGTCTGGGCGGCCAGCAGGCGGGCGCTCAGCGCGTTCACCGAGGCGGGAGACGTGGCCGGTGTGTGCGGGGTCGAGGCAGTTTCGTACTGCTCGATGGCGGTGCGCGCTTCCTGCACGCTCAGACCGGTGTGTTCAACGATCTGGCCCAGCGTGGCCCAGTATTCGATCTGGCTGGCCACCGAGCGGCGCATGGGCTGCGCGGCCTGGCGAGCCTGCTCGACGAGGGCGCTGGGAAGTTTGACGGATGCGAAGGGGGTGGCGGCCATAACAATCTCCTGATTGGCGCATTTTGCGCCAATCAGGCGTTAAAAGCAAAAGAAGAGAGAGACGGCAAATGGACTTGTGAGACGTTTGCCGATTAAACCGCTATTCAAATGAGAGCTGAAAGCGCTTGCCAGACAAGCGCTGCAACGCGTTTTGGCTCTATCCGATATGGATCCGATGGCTGAACCACTGCTTTGCCGCCACAGGCCCGGCGCTGCGGGCCTGTGGATGGGAAAGACGGCCTAGATGCGTCCCATCAACATCAACACCACCAAGATCAGGATGATCAGGCCGATACCGCCGCTGGGGCCGTACCCCCAAGAGCTGCTGTGGCCCCACGTAGGCAGGACGCCAATGAGGATCAGGATCAGCACGATGAGGAGAATGAGGGAGATCGACATGGCAGGTCCTTGTTGTTGGTGATGACCGCATTGTTCCGTGCACCAACCCCCGGTTTGGCAGGCCGCGGGCGCGTCAGCTCGTCAGGGTTATTCAGCAGGCGTTGTCAGACAATGCGCTCGCAGCTATCGATTTAATAGCTGCAAGCGCTTTTGCCATACGCGTTTGAGCCTGTTTTGGCTTGAAGTGCCAATGGCGCGAAGCCGGAACGCCCTCAGTGCGCTCCGCCCGCATCCACCGCAGCGCCGCCCGTGGCGTGGGCCGGGCGATGGGTGAGCCAGATGGTGCCGATCAGTGTGAGGAACAGGAAGGCCGAGCCCAGGAAGATGTCGTCCACCGCGCGGGTGTAGGCCTGCTGGTCGATCAGGCGGTTCACCTGCGCCAGCGCCTGCTCCATGGACAGGCCCGAGGCGGTCAGGCCGTTCAGAGTCTGCGCGAACACGCCCTGGCCCTGCACCAGCGTTTCGGTCAGGTGCGCGTGGTGCAGCGCGGCGCGGCTCTCCCACAGCGTGGTGGTGATCGACACGCCCATGGCGCCGGCCGTGATGCGCGTGAAGTTGCTCAGGCCGGCGGCTGCCGGAATGCGCTCGGGCGCCAGGCCCGAGAGCGTGATGGTGGTCAGCGGAATGAAGAAGAACGCCATGGCCGCGCCCTGGATCAGCGTGGGGATCAGGATGGTCACGAAGTCGGTCTGCACCGTGAACTGCGAGCGCATCCACAGCACCAGCGCGAACACGATGAAGGCGCCCGTGGCCATGCGGCGCGGGTCCCACTGGCCGACCTTGCGCCCGACGATGGGCGTGAGCAGAATCGCAAACAGCCCCACCGGCGCCAGCGCCATGCCGGCCGAGGTGGCGGTGTAGCCCATCCACTGCTGCAGCCACAGCGGCAACAGCACCACGTTGCCAAAGAACAGCGCATAGGCCACCGACAGCGAGAGCGCGCCAAAGGCGAAGTTGCGCTCCTTGAACAGCTTGAGGTCGACCACCGGGTGCTTGTCGGTCAGCTCCCACACCAGGAACAGCGCAAACGCGACGGCGGCCACCACGGCCATCGCGACGATTTCGTGGGAGGCAAACCAGTCCAGTTCCTTGCCTTTGTCGAGCATCAGCTGCAGCGCGCCGACCCACAGCACCAGCAGCGTCAGGCCGACGGTGTCGATGGGCAGTTTGCGCGTGGGCGTCTCGCGCGTGCGGTAGATGCCCCAGGTCAGCGCGGCGGCCAGCAGGCCCACGGGCACGTTGATGTAGAAGATCCAGGGCCACGAGATGTTGTCGGTGATCCAGCCGCCGAGCAGCGGCCCGACCACCGGCGCCACCAGCGTCGTCACGCCCCACAGCGCCAGCGCCGTGCCCGCCAGCGCGCGCGGGTAGCTTGACAGCAGCAGCGTCTGCGACAGCGGAATCATCGGCCCGGCCACCAGGCCCTGCAGCACGCGGAAGAACACCAGCATTTCAAGCGACGAGGCAAAGCCGCACAGCCAGGACGTGAGCACGAACAGCAGCACGCTCATGGTGAACAGGCGCACCGCACCAAAGCGCTGCGTGAGCCAGCCCGTGAGCGGCACCGAAATGGCGTTGGCTACGCCAAAGCTGGTGATGACCCAGGTGCCCTGGCCCGGGCTCACGCCCAGGTCGCCGGCAATCGCGGGGATGGACACGTTGGCAATCGACGAGTCGAGCACGTTCATGAACGTGGCCAGCGACAGCGCCAGCGTGCCCAGCAGCAGCGTGGTGCCGTGCAGCGGCGTGGGCTCGGCGGGTGCGACGGCCGGGGGCGCCGGGGGACCGCCCGCAGGCGCCGGCAGCCCGGCGGAGGATGAAGCGGCAGTCATGCGGGTCCGTTCTGCCGTCGTTTAGTGCGCTGCGGCCGGGCGCGCCGCCGCGGCCACCTTGCGGCCCAGGTTGGCAGCGATGATGGCCTGCACCTCGGCGTCGGCAGCGCGCAGCTGCGCGTCGAACACCTCGGTGGCCTGCGGCGGCGTGGTGCTCGGCGTGTCGGACAGCGTCTTGCCGTCCTGGTTGCGGATGTCCACCGACACGTCCATCGACAGGCCCACGCGCAGCGGGTGCGCGGCCACCTCCTTGGGGTCGAGCGCGATGCGCACCGGCACGCGCTGCACCACCTTGATCCAGTTGCCGGTGGCGTTCTGCGCCGGCAGCAACGCAAACGCCGCGCCCGTGCCCGCGCCCAGGCCCGCCACGGTGCCGTGGTAGGTGACCTTGCTGCCGTACACGTCGGCCTGCAGTTCGGCGCTCTGGCCGATGCGCAGGTTCTTGAGCTGGCTTTCCTTGAAATTGGCGTCCACCCACAGGTCGTTCAACGCCACCAGCGTCATCAGCGGCGCGCCAGCGGCCACGCGCTGGCCCAGTTGTACGCCGCGCTTGGCGATGGTGCCGTCGAGCGGCGCCTTGAGCTGCGCGCGCTCCAGCGCCAGGTAGGCCTCGCGCACGCGGGCGGCGGCGCGCTTCACGTTGGGGTGCTCTTCGGGACTGGTGCCCTCGGTCTGCGTCTGGCCGGCCACCAGTTGTTCCTTGGCCGCCTGCACCGCCGACTGGGCGGCGGCGACGGCGCTCTTGGCCGCGGCCAGTTGCGCAGTGGCGTGCTGGAACTCTTCCTTGCCCACGGCGCCCGTGGCCAGCAGCGGGCTGCGGCGGTTCACGTCGTCCTGGGCGCGCGCGGCGTCGGACTGGGCGCGCGCCAGGTCGGCTTCGCGCAGGCTCACCTGCGCCTTGAGCGGGGCGTTATTCGCAAACAGTGTGCGCACTTCGCGCACGGTCTGTGCCAGCTGCGCCTCGGCCTGCTCCAGTGCCACGCGCGCATCGGCCGCGTCGAGCTTGACCAGCACCTGGCCGGCGCGCACGAAATCGGTGTCGTCGGCGCCGATGGCCACCACCGTGCCGCCGACCTGCGGCGTGATCTGCACCACGTTGCCGGCCGCGTAGGCGTTGTCGGTGCTCTCATAGTGGCGCGCATGCACCCACTGCCAGCCGCCCCAGGCCAGGCCGGCCACGGCCAGCGCCACGGCAATCACGGTCAGGCCGCGGCGGCGCGCGGAGTTGGTTTGGGGGGCGGTGGCGGTTTCGCTCATGACAAGGGTCTTTCGAGGGGCTTTTATGGTTGTGGGGTCAGCGCGCTGCCGTGTTCAGGCTGCCGGTGTCGTCGCTCCAGCCGCCGCCCAGGGCTTTCATCAGCACCACGCGGGTGTCGAGCTGGCGCGCGCGCAGGTCCACCGCCAGGCGGCGCTGGGCGAGCAGCTGGCTTTCGGTGTTCAGCACCAGCAGGTAGTTGCCCAGGCCGGCGCGGTAGCGCTGCACCGCGAAGTCGTACGCGGTCTCGGCCTTGGCGCTGGCCTCGCCCTGCAGTGCCTGCTGGCGCGCGAGCGACTGCACCGAGGCGACCGCGTCCCCGGCTTCCTTGACGGCATCGAGCAGCGCGCCGTTGTACTGCGCGATCGCAGCGTCGAGCTCGGCCTGGCGGCCCCCCAGCTGCGCGCGCAGCCGCGTGCCGTCGAACAGCGGCAGGCGCAGCGCCGGGGCCACGCCGATCTGGCGCGAGCCGGTGCTGAACAGGTTGTCGAGTCCGAGCGCGTTGAGGCCGATGAAGGCGCTCAGGTTGATGTCGGGGTAGAACTGGGTGCGCGCCACGGCCACGTCCTGCGCGGCGGCCTCGACGCGCCAGCGCGCGGCCACCACGTCGGGGCGGCGGCCCAGCAGGTCGGCGCCCAGCAGCTCGGGCACGTCGCTCACGGCCAGTTGCTGAAGCTGCGGCGCCAACTGCGCCTGCGCATCGGGCGCCTGGCCGCACAGCACGGCCACCTGGCGGCGTGCCAGCGTGATTTGTTCATCGAGCGCTTCGATCTGCGTGCGCACGTCGGGCAGGGCCGACTGCGCCTGGGTCAGCTCGACGTTGCTGTCCAGCCCCGCCTGCGTGCGCTCTTGCGTGAGCTGCAGCACGGCATCGCGCTGGGCCAGGTTGCGCTCGGCCACGGCGCGCTGCGCCAGCAGCCGTGCGAGCGCCACATAGCTGCGGCTGACCTGCGCGGCCAGGGCGTTGGCGGCGGCGGCCGCATCGGCCTGCGCGGCGCGCGCCTGGCCCAGGGCGGCGGCCAGCTCGGCGGCATGCTGGCCAAAGAAGTCGGGCGACCAGCTCAGGCCCGCCTGCAGGTTGGCATTGGTCCAGGTGTTGCCGGCAATGGGCGGCGGAAACAGGCCGTTGGCGCTGTAGCGCTGGCGCGAGGCGTCGGCCTGCAGCACGGCGTGCGGCTGGCCGGCGGTGCCGGTGGCCTGGGCCAGCGCCTGCGCGCGCGCCACGCGGGCGCGGGCCGCGTCCAGGCTGGGGCTGCCTTGCAGGGCCTGCTCGACCAGCGCGTTGAGCTGGGCGTCGCCCAGCGCCGTCCACCATTGCGGGGCGGCCGGCACCGATGGGGCGTTGGCCAGGCCCAGCGCGGCGGGCGGGGTGGCGGCCAGCGGCCGGTGCGCGGGGCCGGGCGAGGCGCAGCCCGCAGCGAGCAGGCAGGCCGCCAGCGCGCACAGGGCGGCGGGCCGCCGCAGCGCAGCGGCGCTGGCGGCAAAGGGGAGCGTGGAGGGCATGGGAGTCTTGGGGGAAGAAAGCATTTAGCCGGCCGGCTTGCCGGTGGACTGGCGCAGCGCGTCGCCGTTGGCCAGCATGCGCTGCAAAAACTGCAGCAGCTGCTGCCATTCGGCGTGGCTGAAGTCGCGCAGGTGGCCGTTGAGCACCTCGGCCAGTGCGCCCGGCACCTTGGCTGCGACCGCGCGGCCCGCGTCTGTCAGCACCAGGTGCACCACGCGGCGGTCTGCGGTCGAGCGCTCGCGGCGCACCAGGCCTTTGGCCTCGAGGCGGTCGAGCGCGCGCGTCATGGCGCCGGGGTCGATCTCCAGGTCGCGTGCCAGGCCCGCGACAGTGTTGCCTTCTTCGCGCATGAGCTTGTAGAGCGGCAGGTACTGCACATACGTCACGTCGTGCGCTGCGAGCTGCGCATCGGCCTGCGACAGCACCGAGCTGAGCACCTTGCGCATCAGGTAGCCCACGCTTTGGTCGGGCGTGTACTGGCCGGGCTCGTAGAAAGCGCAGGGCGCCGGAGAGGTTTTTGCCATGGCGCGCAAATTTAACTGCCTAGACAATCATTGTCTCGGCATGCATTCATGCCCCGATGCCGTGCGGGGTTTTTTCCGCCGGTTCGCCGGGCGCTGGAAGACCCGGCAGATGAGCGCTTGTGCTATTTAATCAGTAGCTTCGAGCGCTTACTGGTGTTGGTCTAGAGGCACTTTTGGCTGCAATTTCAGGCGAGCCGCACCACTGCCACGATCGCCACGCCAATCCACAAATTGACCAGCACCCAGCTGCGGATGCTTGCCAGCGCCTGGCCGCCCGCCGCCCAGTCCGACGCGGCGGCCGCGCGCTGCAGCCGTTTGAACAGCGCGAAGCGGATGTGGCCAAAAATCGCCATCATCACCAGGCCGAGCGTGGCCATCACGGTCCATGACAGCGGCATTGAAAACTGCCCACCCGACTGCACGGCCTCCTTGGCGACGCGGCCGACCATCCACAGCCCCGTGCCCAGCACGAGCACCACCGCCACGCCCACAGCCGCAAAAAAGCGCTGCAGCACGCCCAGCATCAGCGGCACGCGCAGCGTGGGAGGCAGGGGCTGCGCAGCCGGGCGCAGGAAGAAATGGGCGAACACCATGCCGCCGATCCAAACGATGAGGGCCAGCAGGTGGATGAGCTTGAGGGTGGCGTAGAGCATGCGGAGCTTTCAAAAGAGGCCCGGGTGGGCGAAATATGGCGTGCCCATGCCGGCCTGGTGGCTGGCCGCAGGCGTAACAGACTTTATGCGACGGTGCTGGCGCCGCTGAATGCCGGGTCGGGCGCAGGTGCGCTGGCGGCCCCTGCAGGCGCAGCGCCGTTTCTCTTGCACTGGTACATGGCCGCGTCGGCATGCGCCAGCAGGGCGTTTTCGTCGCTGCCGTGTTCGGGATAGATTGCCACGCCCATGCTCGGGACGATGGCCACGCGCTGGTCCCGCAAAGCAAACGGCGGTGCAAACGCCGCAAGGATCTTTTGCGCCACGCCCGCTGCGTGGTCGCTGGCATGGCCGTTTTCGAGCAGCACGACGAATTCGTCGCCGCCCAGGCGCGCGACCGTGTCCGAACTGCGCACGCAGCCTAGCAGCCGCTGGGCGACCTGTTGCAGCAGCAGGTCGCCCGCGGCGTGGCCGAGGGTGTCGTTGACCTGCTTGAAGCGGTCCAGGTCGAGGAACAGCAGCGACAGCAGCGTGCCGTCGCGTCGCGCGCGCGCCAGCGCGGTGCGCAGGCGGTCGAGAAAAAGCTGGCGGTTTGGCAGGTCGGTGAGCGAATCGAACTGCGCCATGTGCTGCAGCCGGGCGTGCATCTGCTTGCGCTCGATGGCCGATGCGATCTGGGTGGAAACGAACTGCAGCAGTTCCTGGTCTTTTTCGGTGTAGCGCGCGTCCTCGCCATCGCCTTGCAACACCAGCGCACCGATGGCGCCGCGCTGCGTGGCCAGCGGCACGCCCAGCCAATAAGGCGCCGCTGCCGTCAGGGCGCCGGTGGTCTCGGGCGTGACCAGCAGGGGGTGCCCGCTGCGGATGACCTGGGCGCACAGCGCGTCCGTGCCCAGCGGCTGGGGCGGGGGCGCCGCGTGGCGTGCGTTCACGTGGTACGGAAAACTCAGTTCGTCGCGCGCGGCGTCGTACAGCGCAACGGCAAAGTTCTGCGCCGCCAGCAGGCCGCCCAGGGTCTGGTGGATGCACTCGAACAGCGCCAGCAGGTCTTCGGCCGTGTGGGCCGCCTCGGAAATGGCATACATGGCCGCCTGCAGTGCCTCGGTGTGCTTGCGTTCGGTGATGTCGTGCGCCACGGCCACGCGCACCTGCTCGGTCTCCACCCAGCGCGCGGTCCAGCGGATGTGTGCGATGCGGCCATCCTTGCGCACGTAGCGGTTCTCGAAGTCCAGTTGCAGTCCGCCGTACGTGACGCGCTGCGCTTCCTGTCGCGTGAGTTCGCGGTCTTGCGGGTGCACCAGATCGAACATGCGCAGTCCCACCGCCTCTTGCGGCGTGTAGCCAAAAATGCGCTCGAATGCCGCGCTCACAAAAACGATGCGGCTGTCGACATCGACGATGCAGACGGCGTCGAGCAACAGGTCGGCGAGCTTGGTGGACAAAAGACGGCGCATGGGGCGGGGCGTGAAAGCGTTTTTCAGGGCGCAGCGCAGCACGCGGTGGGGCGGGCGGTGGGGCAGGCGGGCATCGCGGCATTGTGCCCGCGCGGCGGCAAAACCGTGCAGCCGGGGCCGGCCGCGCGCAGGGCAGAATGCCATGTGCCCGCCGGCAGAGCGCCGGCCCTCCACCGACCGCCGACCGCGCCATGGACAAACACTACCTCGCCCCCCTTTTCACGCCCGCGTCCATCGCCGTGCTGGCCGGCAGCCCCGAGGCCCCCGAGCAGCTCACGCCGCAGGCGCGGGCCGTGCACGCCGCGCTGCGCGCGCAGAAGTTCAAGGGCACGCTGCAGTTTCTCGACGTCCACACCAGCGGCACGCTGGCCGACCTGGCGCAGCGGCGCGCCGACCTCGCCGTCATCGCGCTGCCGGCGCAGGACCTGCCGGCCGCGCTGGAGGTGGCCGCGCGCATTGGCTGCGCGCGCTGCGCTGGTGATCTCGAGCGGCGTGGCGCCGCCGAGGCCGCCGAGCTGCAAAGAATCGCCCAGCGCGAGGGCATCCACCTGCTCGGGCCCAACAGCCTGGGCCTGCAGCGCCCACTGCTGGGCCTCAACGCCAGCGCGGCCGGCCCGCTGGCCGCGGCCGGGCCGCTGGCGCTGGTGTCGCAGTCGGGCGCGCTGACCTCGGCCATGCTGGACTGGGCGCGGCGGCAACGGCGTGGGCTTTTCGTCGGTGGTGTCGCTCGGGCCCGAACACGGCGCTCGACATCGCGCAGGTGCTCGACTTCCTGGCCAGCGACCCGCACACGCAGAGCATCGTCGTCTACCTCGAAGGCATCTCGAACGCGCGCGCGCTTCATGAGCGCGCTGCGCTCGGCCGCGCATGCCAAGCCGGTGGTGGTGCTCAAGGCCGGGCGCAAGCCGGCGGGCAACGCGGCGGCGCACACGCACAGCGCGGCCATCGTCGGCAGCGACGATGTGTTCGATGCCGCGCTGCGGCGCGCCGGCGCGGTGCGCGTGCGCTCGTTCGTGGAGCTGTTCTCGGCCGCCAAGTGCCTGGCCTCGCGCTACCGCGCCGGTGGGCCCGCGCCTGGCCATCGTCACCAACGGCGGCGGCCCCGGCGTGCTGGCGGCCGACTGGGTCAACGAGATCGGCCTCGATCTGGGCACCTCTCCAGCAAGCGCGCGCGCAGGCGCTGGCGCCGCAGCTGCCTGCGCAGGCGTCGCTCAGCGACCTGATCGACCTGTCGGAAGACGCCACGCCCGAGCACTACCAGCGGCGGTGGCGGCGGCCAGCGCCGAGCCGGCGGTCGATGGCGTGCTGGCCATCTATTCGCCGCAAGCAGCGACGCCGACGCCGCAGGCGTGGCGCGCGCCCTGGCGCAGGCCGCGCGCCAGATGGGCAAGCCGCTGCTGACCTGCTGGATGGGCGACGCCCCGGTGGTGCCGGCGCGCGCCGTGCTGCGTCGAGGCCGCGCATGCCGACCTTTCGCACGCCCGAGGCGGCGGTGGGCGCGTTCGGCAACATCGCCTCGTTCTACCAGAACCAGCAGCTGCTGCAGCAGACGCCGCCGCCGCTGATCGCCGCTGGCCAAGCCCGACATCGACGGCGCGCGCCTGCTGATCGAGAGCGTGCTGGCCGAGCGGCGCAAGGTGCTGACCGAGATGGAGTCCAAGACGCTGCTGTCGGCCTTCCACATCCCCGTCACGCAGACCATCCTGGCGCGCAGCGCCAACGAGGCCATGATGATCGCGACGCAGCTGGGCTTTCCGGTGGCGCTGAAGATCGACTCGCCCGACATCGCGCACAAGTCCGACGTGGAGGGCGTGGCGCTCAACATCATGAACGGCCCGGCGCGCGCGACACCTACACCGACATGATGGAGCGCGTGGCGCGCGCTGCAGCCCGGCGCGCGCATCAACGGCGTGACGCGTGCAGAAGATGGCGCGCGCGCCAGCGCGGCCGCGAGATCTGCATCGGCATGGTCACCGACGAGCCGTTCGGCCCGGTCATCGTGTTCGGCGCCGGCGGCACCATGATCGAGCTGATCAACGACCGCGCGATGGAGCTGCCGCCGCTCAACCAGTTCCTGGCGCGCCGCCTGATCGAGCGCTCGCGCGTGGCGCGAGACGCTGCGGCGAGTGGCGCGGCGCCAGCGCCGGTGGACCGTCGAGGCGCTGGAGCAGATGCTGCTGCGCGTCTCCGAGATGGTGTGCGCGCTGCCGCAGCTGCGCGAGATGGACATCAACCCGCATCATCGTCGACGAGTACGGCGCGGTGGCGGTCGACGCGCGCATCGTCGTCGACGGCACGCCGCAGCGCCAGCGGCACGCCGGCAGTTACGGCCACCTGGCGATCCTGCCGTACCCGGCGCGCTACGAGCAGCGTCTGGCCGCTGCGCGGCGGCGGCACCGTACACCGTGCGCCCGATCCGCCCCGACGATGCGCAGATGCTGCAGGACGCTGGTGCAGCGGCCTGTCGCCGCGAAAGCCGCTACTTCCGCTTCGTGTCGTCGCTTCGACGAGCTGCCGCCGTCGATGCTGGCGCGCTTCACGCTGATCGACTACGACCGCGAGATGGCGCTGGTGGCCGTCGTCCGCGAGCGCACACGTGGCCGCCGACGGCACCGTGACCGAGACCGAGCGCATCGTCGGCGTCTCGCGCTACGTCACCAACCCCGACCAGCAGCAGCTGCGAGTTCTCGCTGGTGGTGGCCGACGACTTCAGCGGCAAGGGCCTGGGCTCGCGCCTGATGGACAGCATCATGGACGTCGCGCGCGACCGGGGCCTGGCCGAGATCGACGGCCTGGTGCTCGCCAACAACAGCAGCATGCTGCGCTTGATGCGCAATCTGGGGTTTGTCATCCAGCCTTTTCCAGAGGATGCCGATTTCAAGCTCGTGACGCACCGCCTGTGAGGCGAGGCGCTTCGCACTCCGCTGGCAGCAGCGTTGCGGTGGCCCACCGTGTCCATCGGCTGGACGCAGTGCCTCCTTTGGCATTGACGACGCGCACCGCTGGCAACGCCCCTGCGGTGTGCTCTTTAAAAGATAGCTAGGAGCGATTGATGGGTCTGCGCTGAAGCCCTATTTCATGCTTGATGCGAGCTGCGGAGCGGCTGCCGCCCGGTGGCTCCGCGGGCGCGCTGTTACTGCACTGCGGCCGGGTCGAAGCCAAAAAAGGACGCGGCCGACTGCATCTCTGGCAGCACATAGATGACGCCCGGCGCGTGCCCCAGGTGCGGCGCGACAAAGCGGTCGTAGAACGCGGCGGGCACGTTCACGCAGCCGTATGAGATCCGGTTGTCTGCCGCCGTGGCGCTGGCCAGGCGCTGCAGTCGGCGCTCGGCCGGGTTGGTCGCGCGCACGCGGTGCAGCGAGACCGCGTCGTCGTAGTCGATCCAGACGATGTCCTCGCCCTGGAGGTTGCGCCCCGGCTCGGAGACGAAGCGCCCAGCGGGCGTGGTGCGCTCGTGCGGCGCGATACGGGACATGGGGCGCTCGCCGATGCCGGGCACCGAGCGGTCGCCGCGCGCCAGGCCCAGCAGCACAGGAGTGGACGCCTGCAGCGTGCCGTCTGCGCTGAACACATGCACTGTGGCAGCGCGCTTGTCCACCAGCACGAACGGCAGCTGCGCGTTGTTGCCGCTGCGCCGCACCCACTGGGCCACCGCGCGCGCCTCGGAAGACAGCGCGGGTTGTGCCGCGCTCGCCGTGTGGGCGGCTGCGGCATTGCGGCTGCCAGGTGCCGCCTGTGCGGCGCCGCCGCTGCAGGCCACCGCAGCGGCCAGCACCGTGCACGCACGGGCCCAGTGAAACCAGGAAAAGGACGAGCAGGGCAGCATCATGGGAAATGGCAACGAAACATCAATACGCGCGGTCTGGGGGCGCCGGGGTGGCGCACCAGGCAGCAACATTCCACAAAAAAGCGGCCATCTCGTGCGAAATGGCCGCCTGTCGATAGGCTCTAAAAGCCGCGAAGGTCAGTGTCTACTATGCCAGAGCGCTCGGGGCGGCATGCCCCCTGCGCGCCTGGCTTGCCAATCGGCACGCGGCCAATCAGCGGTACACGTGTTCGCCGCGGTTGCTGCGCCATTCGTTTTCAAGGTACGCTGCATCTTCGTCCGACTTGGTGCGCAGACCCATCAGAATGCCGCCGCGTTTGATGCCTTCTTCATATTCCTTGACGCGCTCTTCGGGAATGTTCCAGCCGATCAGTGCGCCGATCAGGCCACCCCCGGCAGCGCCGGCACCGGCACCTGCCGCTGCCGCTGCCAGCGGCCCGGCAATCACCAGGCCCAGACCGGGCAGTGCCAGCGTCGTGCCGACGGCAGCAATGGCCGCAATGACTGCGCCGACCGTGCCGCCGATGGCGCCGCCAATGCCCGCGCCCTCGGCCGCTTTGTTGCCCAGCTCGGTTTCCTTGCCCGCGGTGGTGTCGCCGAAGTGGCGGCTGCGGGTTTCATCGGACATCACCAGATTCACGTCGTCCTTGGAATAGCCGCGGGTGTTTGCTGCGTTGTAGGCAGCCTCGGCACTGGTGCGGTCGGGAAACAGGCCCGTGACTAGGTTGCCCGAAGGGCTGGTGGTGGCCGTGGAAGAGGTGGTCGTACCGGTGGTCGGGTTAGTGCCGGCCGTGTTGGTGGTGGGGTTATAAGGCGTGTTCATGGCTTGTCCTCTCAGGTCATCAGGAGTGAAAAAAGGGCGAAACGTGGTACAGCAATCGCGTCAATTGCGGTCCGCACGGGCGCGCCGGGTGCCGTTGCTGCCCATGCGCTGGCCATTGCTGTTCATGTCGGAGCTGGTGGCACCCATGGTGTTGTTGGTGTTGGTGTCCATGTTCGACGAGCTGGAGCCCATCGAGCCGCTGGTGCTGCCACTCATGCCTGCACTGCCGCTGGTGCCACTCGTGCCGCTCATGCCGGAACTGCCGGTCGTGCCAGTGGTGGTGTTGGAAGTGCCTGTGCCGGTGCGGTTCTGTGCCTGGTTGGCGGCATCCCGGGCCCGGTCAGCGGCAGACTGGTCGGTGCGCACCACGGTGCCGGTGTCCGAGCGCGGAACGGCGTTCTGGTTGGCCTTCGACGCGTCCTGGGGCGTGACGCCGACCGTCGCAGGAGTTTGGGAGGTACCGCTGGTGCTGCTGCCGCTGGGCGTCGTCTGCGCGAAGGCACCGCCGGCTGCCAGCGCCAGGGCTGCACCCACTGACATGGCCTTGATAGATGTTTTCAACATGGCTTTCTCCTGAAGGTTGGTGGGCGAACCGGGAGCAGGCCACTGGGGGCAGCGGTGGACGGTGTGTGCATTGCCACCGAGACGATGGCCTGATTCTGGTTCGGACCTTCAGTGTGCTGCCCGGCACCGCCTGGGGCAGTGGACAAAGCGCCCGTGAACGTGTAGGAGAGAGCCGCTAGCCCGTTTGCTCAGCCGTACCGGCGCTCCAGCGCATCCCACTGCGGCTTGCCCACCAGGCGCTGGCGTTCGGCAAAGGGCGCCACGAGCGCCGGGTCTTCGTCGATGCGGCGCGTGTCGCGCAGCACGGTCAGCGCCTTTTGCATGCCGGCCACGGCGCCTTGCAGCGCAGCGTTGGCGTACAGCACGAGGCCGTAGCCCAGGCCGGCGAGTTCCTCCGCGCTGAAGATCGGCGTCTTGCCGCCGATCACCATGTTCATGAGCTGGGGCCGGGCCAGGCGCTGGGGCAGGGCGCGGATCTCGTCGGCGCTGGTCACGGCCTCGACGAACAGGATGTCGGCACCGGCCTCGCTGTAGCGCTGCGCGCGTTCGACGGCGGCTTCGAAGCCGTGGCTGGCACAGGCGTCGGTGCGCGCCAGGACCAGGGTGCCCTCGTCGCGGCGCGCGTCCACGGCGGCCTTGATCTTGCCGAGCATTTCTTCTGTGCCGATGACTTCCTTGCCACTGAAGTGGCCGCAGCGCTTGGGCGAGACCTGGTCTTCGAGCTGGATGCAGTCGGCACCGGCGCGCTCGAGCGTGCGCACGGCGTGGTAGGTGTTGAGCGCGTTGCCAAAGCCGGTGTCGGCGTCGACGATCAGTGGCAGCTCGACCGCGTCGCGGATGCGCGCGGTGTGGTCGGCGATGTCGGTCAGGCCCATGAAGGCCTGGTCGGGCAGGCCAAACCACATGTTGGTGACGCCGGCGCCCGTGACATAGAGGGCTTCAAAGCCCAGGTCGGCCACGACGCGGGCCGAGAGCGCGTTGAAGGCGCCGGGCACGATCACGCCGCGTCGGGCGTCGACCAGGGCGCGCAGTTGTTGTTTGGTGTTCATGGGGAGGTGTTGTCGGTTCAGGGAAAAAGGCTGCAGCGCTCAGTGCGCCGCAGGCAAAGCCGGCGCGGCATGCCACAGGCGTTCGGGCACCAGCACCTCGCCGCGCATCAGGCAGCGCGCGCTGCGCGAGAGCGTGGCGGTGTCGGCCACCCAGGCGCCATCGACCTGGCGCACCCGGGCGCCTGCCGAGGCGCGGCCCGAGGGGTGGCCCAGGCGCAGCGGCTGTCCCGGCGGGGCCGCGGCGCCGCGGGCCGGGTGGGCGATCTGGTGCGCCAGCGTGCCGGGCAGGGCCGCGGCCACGGCCAGCGCGACCACCCCCGTGCCGGGCACGGCGTGGTGCACCGCACCCATCGAGAGCATGCGCACCAGCAGGTCGGTGTCGTGCGCCGCCAGCGTGCGCCCGTCCGAGCAGGCATGCGCCGTGGGCGCGGCCAGCAGCGCGATCTTGGGGGTCGCGGGCCGGTGCAGCGTGGCATCCTCGGCGCTGGCGGCCAGTCCCATGCGCACGGCGGCGTGGGCGCGGATGGCCTCGCACTGGGCCAGCAGATCGGGGCGCTGGTTGAGCTGCGCGGGCAGCTCGGTGCCGGCCAGGCCCAGGCGCGCGGCGCGCACCAGCACGGTGGCGTTGCCCGCGTTGATGCAACTGACCTCGACCTCGCCCAGGCCTGGCACCTGCAGCCGCTCGCACGCCTGGCCCGTGGGCAGCAGCGGTTGCGTGGCACTGCCAGCCGGGTCATGGAAGTCGAGCCGGATCTCGGCGCCGCCAAAGGCCACGCCGTCGAGCGTGTAGTCGCCGTCCTCGACCACCTGACCACCAGCCACCGGCACGTGCGCAGTGATGCGCTTGCCGATGTTCGCCTGCCAGATGCGCACTGTGGCCATGCCGTCGCGCGGTGCGCCATCGACCAGGCCGCGCAGCAGCGCGAACGGGCCCACGGCGGCGCTGAGGTTGCCGCAGTTGCCCGACCAGTCGATGAGGGGCTCGGTGATGGAGACTGCGCCAAAGAGGTAGTCCACGTCGCAACCGGGCCGGCTGGAGCGGCTGACCAGCACCACCTTGCTGGTGCTGCTGGTGGCGCCGCCCATGCCGTCGGTGTGGCGCGCATAGGGGTCGGGGCTGCCGACGGCGCGCAGCAGCACGGCATCGCGCAGCGCCGGGTCGGCGGGCAGGTGCCGGGGCTCGAAGAACACGCCCTTGCTCGTGCCCCCGCGCATGTACAGCGCGGCCAAGGCCCGCTGCGGTGCGGTGAAAACGCTGTCGCCCACGGTGCCGCTCCGGTCAGTCGATGGAGATGTTGGCGTTGCGGATCACCGGCGCCCACTTGGCGCGCTCTTCGGCCAGGAACTTGCCGAATTCCTCGGGTGTGCCACCGACGATTTCGCCGCCCGAGCTTTCGATCATGGTGCGCACGTCGGCGTCCTTGAGGGCCGCGTTCACGGCGGCGTTCAGGCGCTTGACGATGGGCGCGGGCGTGTTGGCCGGTGCCACCATGCCCAGCCAGTTGTAGGACTCGAACTTGCTGATGCCGGCCTCGTCGAGCGTGGGAACGTTGGGCAGCACCTTGAGGCGGTGCTTGCTGGACACGGCCAGCGCGCGAATCTTGTTGCCCTGGATGGCGGGCAGCGCCGAGTAGCCCATCTCGAACATGAACGCCAGGTGGCCGCCCATCAGGTCGGTGGCCGCCAGCGCGCCGCCCTTGTAGGGCACGTGCACCATGTCGGTCCTGGTCTGGTAGGCCAGCAGTTCGCCCGAAAGATGGTGCGCGCCACCCACGCCCGAGGAGCCAAAGGTCAGCGTGTTGGGTTTGGCCTTGGCCGCGGCGATCAGTTCGGCCACGGTCTTGAAAGGCTGGGTGGGCGAGCTCACCAGGATCAGCGGCGCCTCTTCGATCAGGATGATGGGCTGCAGCTCGCGCTGGGCGTCATAGGGCAGCTTCTTCATCAGCATGGCGTTGGTCACCATCGGGCCGGGCGAGGCAAAACCGAAGGTATGGCCGTCCGTGGCCTTGGCGATCAGGTCGGTGCCGCTGACGCCACCGGCGCCGCCGCGGTTGTCGATCACGACGGGCTGGCCCAGCGCCTGGCCCATCTTTTCAGCGATGCGGCGTGCGCGCGTGTCGGCAAAGCCGCCGGCGGCGTAGGGCACGATCAGCTTGACCGGGCGCGTGGGCCAGGCGCCGGTCGCCTGCGCTGCGGCAGGGGTGACGGTCAGCGCCGGGACGGCCAGGGCGCAGCCCAAGGCGGCGAGGTGGAGGGCGGATTTTCTGCGGGAAACAGGCATTGCGGTGTTCTCGGTCGGCGGAGGTTATTGCTCTTGCATGCGGGCGGCCTTGACGATTTCGCCCAGGCGCTTGCGCTCTGCATCGGTGAATTTGATGAACTCGGCGCGCGTGCCGCCGATGGGCTCGATGCCCAGGCCCTTGAGCTTCTCGACGGTGGCTTTTTCATGCATGGCCTTGTCCACAGCGGCGGCCAGCTTGTCGAGGATCTCGGTGGGCGTGCCGCGCGGCGCGTGCAGGCCGGCCCAGTGCGCAATCTGCAGGTCGGGAAAGCCTTGCTCGACCGCGGTGGACAGCTGGGGGTAGGCCGAGATGCGCTGTGTCCAGGTGGTGGCCAGCGGCTTGAACTTGCCGTCGCGGATGATGTGCGGCAGCGCGATGATGCTGGCCTCGGACGTTCCCTCCACCTGGCCGCCCAGCACGGCGGTGGTGCTCTCCGAGCCGCTCTTGTAAGGCACGGGCTGCAGCTGTGCACCGTACTTCACGTTGAGCATTTCGGCGACAAAGTGCGGCGTGCTGCCGGTGCCGGCGGTGGCGAAGTTGAAGCCGACGCCTTTCTTGGATGCCTCGACGAAGTCGCGCAGGTTGGTGTAGGGCGCGTTCTTGGGCACGACGATCACCGACGGAGCCAGGCCGATCATCACGGCCGGCACCAGGTCCTCGTCCTTGAACGGCATGGACTTCTTGATGAGGCTGTTGGAGATCACGCCGGCCGCGCTGATCAGGAAGGTGTAGCCGTCGGGCGCACTCTTGGCCACCACGTCGGCGCCCAGCGTGCCACCGGCGCCGGGGCGGTTCTCCACGATCACGCTTTGGCCCAGCACGCGTCCTGCGCCCTCGGCGGCGGCGCGCGCCATCAGGTCGTTGGCACCGCCGGCAGAAAACGGAACGATGAAGCGCACGGGCTTGGTCGGCCAGTTTTGCGCGTGGGCGGGCGCGAGCGCGCACAGTGCGGCGGCTGCGGCGCACAGCAGGGAAAGTCGCTTGTTCAAATTGGGCATGTGTTCTGTCTCCACGTGAAAGATGCAAGGGTCAGGCCAGGCGGGAGCGAGGCCCTGCACCCGGTAACGCAAGCACCGTGCCATCCCAGGTGCAGTGCCTGAATCTCCCTGAATGCGCCTTGCAAATGGCCGTGTTGGCGCCTCCGTCGCGAGCGCCTGCTCAAGAGTGAGAAAATTGGTTTCATATTTGAAATGAAATTGAAACATTGATGAAGCATTTCCTCCCCGACGCGGCACCGCCGTCCATGGCTTTGCCGCGCGTGGTGGCCGTGGGCCGCTACCGCCTGCACCGGCTTTTGCAGCGCCTGCTGGCCGAACCCGCACTGGTGGCCGGCCTGCAGGTCGAGGTGATGGACCTGGCGTTTGACGAGGCGCTGACGGCCCTGAAAGCCGCGCATGCGCGCTCGCCCATCGACGCCGTGGTGGCGGGCGGCGCCAGCGGCGCCTACCTGCGCGCGCACCTGGACATTCCGCTGGCCATCGTCGAGGTGCGCAGCGAGGACTGGATGGAGGCGCTGGCGCAGGCGCGTGCGCTGTCACCGGCTGTGGCCCTGGTCACCAGCGGTGCGCCCTCGCAGGCGTTCGCGCGGCTCGATGCGTTGTTCGGCATGGGCGTGTCGCAGTACGCATATACCGACGAGGACAGCGCCCGGCGCTGCGTGCATGCGCTGCAGGCCGCCGGAGTGCAGGTCGCGGTAGCGCCAGGCCTGGTGGCCGATCTGGCCGAGGAGGCCGGGCTGCGCAGCGTGTTCCTGTATTCCGAAGGGGCAGTGCGCGCGGCGTTGGCCGATGCGCGCCGCATGGCCCACCGCGCCCATGCCCACCGCGCGCGCACCGAGCGGCTGCGCTCCATCCTGGCCCAGCTGCAGGACGGCGTGGTGGCGGTGGACCAGCGCGGGCGCATCGAGGCCCTGAACCCGGCCATGGCACGCGTGCTCGGCGGCGAGGTGGCATCGTTTCACGGGCGGCTGCTGGCCGAGGTGGCGCCCGCCCTGAGCGTGAGCGCGATCCTGCGCGGCGCAGCGCCGCCGGGCGACGAGGTGCTGCGCATCGGTGCGCGCATGGTGGTGGCGCGGCGCACGCCGCTGTGGGAGCAGGGCGCCATCACCGGCGCCCTGGTGGTCTGCCGCCACCCCGAGGCCATCCAGCGCGCCGACCGGCGCCTGCGCGCCAACCAGGGCGCGCTCGGTGCCCGGGCGCGCCACCGCATCGACGACTTCGGCGGCAACAGTGCGCCCGCGCAGCAGGTGCGCGAGCTGGCGCGCCACTGCGCCGCCACCGATGCCACACTGCTCATCACCGGCGAGAGCGGCTGCGGCAAGGAGCTGGTGGCGCAGGGCGTGCACCGCGCGAGCGCCCGTGCGAGCCAGCCCTTCCTGGCGGTGAACTGCTCGGCGCTGGGCGAAAGCCTGCTCGAGAGCGAGTTGTTCGGCTACGAAGACGGCGCTTTCACCGGCGCGCGGCGCGGCGGCAAACCCGGCCTGATCGAGGCCGCCCACACCGGCACGCTGTTTCTCGACGAGATCGGCGACATGCCGCTGGCCCACCAGACGCGCCTGCTGCGCGTGCTGCAGGAGCGCGAGGTGCTGCGCATTGGCGCCACGCAGCCGGTGCCGGTGGACATCCGCGTCATCGCGGCCACGCATGCCGACCTGCAGGCGCTGGTGGAAGCGCGGCAGGTTCCGCCGCGATCTGTATTACCGTCTGGCCGTGCTGCGCATGGCCGTGCCGCCGCTGCGCGAGCGCCGTGACGACATCGGCGGGCTGGCGCACCATTTTCTCGCGCGCCAGCAGACGGGCGGCGGCGTGAGGCGTCGCGACGGCCAGCGCCCGGCTGCTGGACAGCGTGTTGCAGCGCGCACATGGCTACGCTTGGCCCGGCAACGTGCGCGAGCTGCGCAATCTTGTGGAGCGCCTGCTGGCCTGCGAGGGTTATGTGGCGCCGCAGGGGCAACTGGACGAGGCGCGCTGGCACAGCCTGTTTGCCGAATTTTCCGTACGGCTGGGGCCGCAGCGGCCTCCGCCATGGAGCGCCACCGAGCCGCTGGCGCAAGGGCTGAAAGGCGGCGCGCCACGCGGCGGAGTGGCAGCGCGTGCGCGAAGCGCTGGCGCAGGTGCAGGGCAACCAGGCCGCCGCCTGCGCGCTGCTGGGCATCAGCCGGGCCACGCTGTGGCGCCGCCTCAAGGCCATGTCGGCGCAATGAAAACCTGCAGGGCAAGCGTTAGATCCGGTAAGTGTGGGGTGCTTGGGTATGTGGCGCGCGGTCGCTGCACGTTCGGACGTGACTTCTGTGCTGATTCTCAGGAGCACAGAAGCAAAAATCAAAAATGTGAGCTGTAAGCGCTGGCCGCACAAGGGGTTGAGCCGAATTCTGCGTGAATTCATTGTAGGGCCGTGGGAATGCTGGCCGGGTCGGCCCGACCCATGCATGGAAGCGCCAATGCAAAAAGCGCTCGACGAGCGCTTTTTGCGAGAGCAGGCGAGATTTCCGGTCTGTACTTTGCCCGCTTTGAACGCTCAAACCTTGCGACGGCGGGCAAAGCATGCACCCAGCAGGCCCAGGCCCAGGAGCGCCAGGGTGGCCGGTTCCGGCACTGGGGTGACGGGAATGGCAGGGCCGCGGGTCACAAAAAGCATTTCGGCGCCATCGTTTGCATCGTTAAAGACGAAGTGAAACCGGATCTGATCGGTCGCGGTAAACGAAGAGAAGCCGCTCAGCAGGTAATCGGCGTAGCCATTCCCGTTATTGGTGTCGGGAACGTTGCCCTTGGTGCCCGTGTAGGTGTCGACGACGTTGCCGTTCAAAATCATCTCGAACCGTGTCAGCGTTTGTGCGGTATTGGCCTGATTGATATTGAGACCCACCAGAAGGGAGTTACCCGCACCAATGACGTTGAGGAGGGTCTGGCCGGTGTAGTGGGCGACAAAAGATCGTAGGAAGTCAGACCGTCGCCATTAGGCACCTGGGTCGAAGAAAAATTCCCTGGGTTATTGCAGGAATTGTTCCTGAAGATGCATGGGTTTTGAATGGTGTGTTGATACACGTTGCCGTTGACAGGGGTCAGGGTGAGCGTGGCAGCAGAAGCGCCGCCGCCGAATGCAAGGCCTACCAAGCCCAGCGCCAATGCGCAAATTTTTTTGTTCATGATTCCTGGCTCCAAGTGAAAGTACGAAGAAAAGTACGAATACCAAGACATAAGCACTATGCGTGCCAGAAAAGTTTTTTCTATATGTGATAAAGACTTGCATTGCTGTTGTATGGAGAATTCTCAAGGCATTGTCAAAAAATCCGACATATGCGATGGGCTGTCTGGGATGTTGCAGGGTCGATCTGAAAAACTCATATTCATGCGCAGTACGGCCTTCGCGTCTTTCAGGCCGCGCAATCTCACACCGTCGCAACGTCTGCACAGGATTTTGTGCAAATGGACAATCCAACGCGTGCGCAAACCCCCATGTCCGGTAAGCACCGTGGTACCCAAGAAACCGCAGTCTCCGAAGCATTGCAGGCGGCCTGCCGGTCACCTACAAGACACCTGGAGACCTCATTGGCGAGAGCGCCCTGCCCAAGCAACTGAACGAGTTGCCACCCAAGCAGCTGCCGGGAGTCCAGCAGCCGCCGCAGCCCATGCGGCGCAGGGTGATCCTGAGAGCGTGTTGGCGCTCCAGCACCGTCAGATCACGTACAGATCGACATATTCATGCACCGGCATCGCTTCGAGCCGTTGCTGGTCCAGCGACACGGCCAGGATGGCGTCCCGCTGTTTCTGCGGAAAGCGCCGCGCCAGGTTGGTGCGGAACTTGGCCTCGAGCAGCGGAATGCCGTCGGCGCGGCGGCGGCGGTGGCCGATCGGGTATTCGACCGCCAGCTCGGGCAGGGCCGTGCCGTCGTTGAACTGCACGGTGAGCGCGTTGGCGATGCTGCGCTTTTCCGGGTCGTGGTAGTCCCGCGTGTACTGCGCGTCTTCCACGCAGTGGATCTTGGCGCGCAGCGTGTCGATGCGCGGGTCGGCCGCCACGCGGGCTTCGTAGTCGGCGGCAGTGAGGCGCCCGAAGATCAGCGGCACGGCCACCATGTACTGGATGCAGTGGTCGCGGTCGGCTTCGTTGTTCAGCGGACCTTGCTTGTCGATGATGCGGATGCAGGCCTCGTGCGTGCGGATGGTGATCCTGGCGATGTCCTCCACCGTTTTGCCCGCCGCCTGGAGTTGCTGGTGCAGCGTGAAGGCGGCCTCGACGGCAGTCTGGCTGTGGAATTCGGCCGGGAAGCTGATCTTGAACAGCACGTTTTCCGAGACGTAGGTGCCGTATGGGCGCTGGAACTGGAACGGCCTGCCTTTGAACAGCACGTCGTAAAAGCCCCAGGTCTTGGCCGTGAGCGCACTCGGGTAGCCCATTTCGCCGGTCTGCGCGATCAAGGCCAGGCGCACGGCGCGGCTGGTGGCGTCGCCCGCGGCCCAGCTCTTGCGGCTGCCCGCGTTGGGCGCGTGGCGGTAGGTGCGCAGGCTTTGGCCATCCACCCAGGCCAGCGACACGGCGGCCAGGGCCTCGTCGCGTGTGAGGCCGAGCAATTGCGAGACCACGGCGGTCGATGCCACCTTGACCAGCAGCACATGGTCCAGGCCGACCTTGTTGAAGGAATTTTCCAGCGCGATCACGCCCTGGATTTCGTGCGCCTTGACGATGGCGTGGAGCACCGCACGCATCGTCAACGGCGGCTTGCCGACGGCGACGGCGTTGCGGCTGAGCCAGTCGGCCACGGCCAGGATGCCACCCAGGTTGTCGCTCGGGTGGCCCCACTCGGCGGCCAGCCAGGTGTCGTTGAAGTCGAGCCAGCGGATCAGCAGTCCGATGTTGAACGCGGCTTGCACCGGGTCGAGCTGAAATTGCGTGCCCGGCACCTTGGCGCCGTGCGGCACCACCGTGCCCTTGACCACCGGGCCGAGCAGCTTGCAGGCGGCCGGGTATTCGAGCGATTCCAGGCCGCAGCCCAGGGTGTCGATCAGGGTGTGGCGCGCGGTGGTCAGCGCCAGTTCGGACGCCACTTCGTAGTTCAGCGCGTAGTCGACGATGTCCTGGATGACCTCGTCGTACTCAGGACGGACATTGCTGATGTGTGCAGACATGCTTTCTTTCTAAGTCTCGGGAAGGGCGAAAAGGAAAGGAGGATGGGGCGGGCGCTGCCTCAATCGGTCTTGATGCCGGCATCGCGGATGACCTTGCCATAGCGTGTGATTTCGGCCTGGATCAGGGCGCCGAACTGCTCGGGCGAGCCGCCGGCCGCGCCCACGCCGGTGGGCTCCAGCCGCTCGGTCATGTCCTTGGCCTTGAGCACGGCATTGAGTTCGCTATTGAGCCTGGCGACCACGTCCGAAGGCACGCCTTTGGGCGCCACCAGGCCGTGCCAGGCCACCACGTCGTAATCCGGCAGTCCGCTCTCGGCGACCGAAGGGATGTCGGGATACGCCGGCAGGCGCTTGGCCGTGCCCACGGCCAGCGCGCGCAGCTTGCCGGCTTTGACGTGCTGCATCAGGCCCTCCGTGCCGCCGAAAAGCATGTCCACGTTGCCCGCCAGCAGGTCGTTGATGGCCGGGCCCGTGCCTTTGTAGGGCACATGGGTGGCCTTGGCCTTGGCCATGTCGAGCATGTACTCGGTGACCACGTGCAGGTGGCCACCCGTACCGCTGGAGGCGAAAGTGAGCTTGCCCGGGTCGCGGCGTGCCAGGGCCAGCAACTCCTGCAAGGTCTTGGCTGGCACCTTGGGGTTGACGCACAGCACATAGGCGCCGCTGGAAAGCTGGATCACCGGGGAGATGTCGGCCACCGGGTCGAAGTTGAGCTTGTACAGTGCCGGGTTCACCGTGTAGCTGCCGGCCACCAGCAGCAGTGTGTAGCCGTCGGGTGCGGCTTTCACGCCTATCTCGGTGCCCAGCGCGCCGCCGGCACCTGGGCGGTTTTCCACCAGCACCGATTGGCCCAGGCGTTCGCCCAGCTTGCCGGCGATCACGCGTGCCATGAAATCCGAGCCACCGCCGGGTGCGAACGGGCAGACGATGCGGATCGGCTTGTTCGGGTAGGCCGACTGGGCGCGGCCGGCCAGCGGTGCGAGGCCGGCGCAGGCAAGGGCGGTGGTGAAAGTTCTGCGGTCAAGAGTCATGGGTGTTTCCTGAGGTGAGCGAACGGGCTGGAGCTTTGTCTGAGAACGTGGACACGTTCTGAAACATTGCACTGCGGCCAGGCCGATCTGTCTTTAGGATTTACGTGGGGGTAGGGCGCGGCCTCTAAAGCCGTTTTGTGGACGACCTGCCTCAGTTAACATTCACCCCTTGAACCGCCGGGCACGCCAGCGCGCCCGGCGGTGACTGCCGCCCGGCCCTGGCGCTGCGCCAGCGGCGCGGTGTTACAGGTGATTCGTGCGACTCAATTCCATCAAACTCTCCGGCTTCAAGTCGTTTGCCGAACCCACCAACTTCCTGCTGCCCGGCCAGCTGGTGGGTGTGGTCGGGCCGAACGGCTGCGGCAAGTCCAACATCATGGATGCGGTGCGCTGGGTGCTGGGCGAGAGCAAGGCCAGCGAGTTGCGCGGCGAGTCGATGCAGGACGTGATCTTCAGCGGCACGACGACGCGCAAGCAGGCCAGCCGCGCCAGCGTCGAGCTGGTGTTCGAGAACAACGACCACCGCGCGGGCGGCCAGTGGAACCAGTACGCCGAGATCGCCGTCAAGCGCGTGCTCACACGCGACGGCACGAGCAGCTACTACATCAACAACCAGCCGGTGCGCCGCCGCGACGTGCAGGACGTGTTTCTGGGCACGGGACTGGGGCCGCGCGCCTACGCCATCATCGGCCAGGGCACCATCAGCCGCATCATCGAAAGCCGCCCCGAAGAGCTGCGCCTGTTCCTCGAAGAGGCGGCGGGCGTCTCCAAATACAAGGAGCGCCGCCGCGAGACCGAGAACCGGTTGGCCGGCACGCGCGAGAACCTCACGCGCGTCGAAGACATCCTGCGCGAGCTCAACCTCAACCTCGAAAAGCTCGAAAAGCAGGCCGAGATCGCGCAGAAGTACAACGCGCTGCAGGCCGATGTGACACTCAAGCAGCACCAGCAATGGTTCTTGAAGCGCGCCGACGCCGAGGCCGACCAGGCCAAGGTGCGCATGGACGGCCTGCAGGCCGTGAACGACCTTGAGGCGCGGATGGCCGAGCTGCGCCACATCGAATCCGAGCTGGAGACCATCCGCCAGGCGCACTATGCCGCTGGCGACCAGGTCAACCAGGCCCAGGGCAGGCTCTACGAGGCCACGGCCGAGGTGGGGCGCCTGGAGGCCGAGATCCGCTACGTGATTGAGGGCCGCCAGCGCGTGCAGCAGCGCCTGGTCACGCTGGCCGAACAGATCGCGCAGTGGTCCGAGCGCAAGGAAGAGGCCGAATTCGAACTGGAGAACCTCGCCGGTGCCGGTGTGGACGCCGAAGAAAGGGCCGAGCTGCTGGCCGCCCAGGTCGAAGAGCAGGCGATACAGCTGCCCGACCTCGAGGAAGCGCTGCGCCACAGCCAGAGCCAGGCCAATGAGCAGCGCACGGCCGTGGTGCAGGTGCAGCAGCAGATCCAGGTGCTGGCGGCCGAGCAGCGCAGCATCGATGGGCAAAGCCGCCAGCTCGATGCCCGCTACGAGCGCCTGCGCGCCGACCGCAACGCCCTGGCCGCGCCCGACGAGGCGCGGCTGGTGAACCTGCGCAGCCAGTTGGGCGCCGCGCAGGAGGCGGTGGAAATGACCGAAGAGCGCTTGGCCGAGCTGCAGGACGCCGTGCCGCAGCTCGACGAAGAGCGGCGCACGCGCCAGCAGGCGGTAAACGCCGAGAGCGCGCGCCAGGCCGACCTGTCGGCGCGCATGGAAGCGCTCAAGGCCTTGCAGGAAAAGCTCAAGACATCGTCCAAGCTCCAGCCCTGGCTGGCCAAGCACGGGCTCGATGGCCTGCAGGGGCTGTGGAGCCGCATCCACATCGAAACCGGCTGGGAGCACGCGCTCGAAGCCGCGCTGCGCGAGCGCATCGGCGCGCTCGAAGTGGGGCGCCTGGACAGCGTGCGTGGCTTTCTGGGCGCGGGCGGGGGCGACGCGCCGCCGGCCAAGCTGGCGTTTTTCAGCGCTCCGCTGGCAGCAGCGCCGGAGCCCGCCAGCGACCTGCCGCGCCTGGCCGATCTGCTGCGCCTGCACGACGCCGGCCTGCGCGCCGTGCTCGGCGACTGGCTGCAGGGCTGCTACACCGCCCAGTCGCTCGATGAAGCCCTGAACCGGCGCAGCCAGCTGCAGGCGGGCGAAGCCATCTACCTGCCCGGCGGCCATGTGGTCACACGGCACAGCGTGGGTTTCTATGCGCAGGACTCAGAGCAGTCGGGCCTGCTGGCGCGTGCGCAAGAGATCGAGCACCTCGACAAGGAGTTGCGCGCGCAGGCGCTGATCACCGACGAGTCGCGCGCTGCGCTGGTGCGCGCCGAGGGCGCCTATGCCGACGCGGCCCAGCGCCTCACCGCCGTGCGCCGCGAGGCCACCGAGGCGCAAGGCCGCGCGCACGAGCTGCAGGTCGAGCACCTGCGCCTGTCGCAGCTGGTCGAGCAGACGCGCGCGCGCAGCGAACAGATCGGCGTCGACCTGGCCGAGGTCGAGGAACAGCTGGCCGAGCTGCAGGAGCGCCGCGTCGCGGCCGAGGCGCGCTTTGAAGAGCTGGACATGCAGCTGGCCGACAGCCAGGAGCGCCATGCCCAGCTGGGCGACCGCGTGATCGAGGCCGAACGCAAGCTGCACGAGTGCCGCGAGCAGCAGCGCAGCCTGGAGCGCCAGGCGCAAGAGGCCACGTTCTCGCAGCGCAGCGTCGAGGCGCGCCGGGCCGAACTCTCGCGCACCCTGGCGACGGCCTCGGGCCAGGCCACGGCGCTGGCCGACGAGCGCCTGCGCGCCCAGGGCGAGCTCGAGCGCCTGTCCGACGCGGCCGCGCAGGGCGGCCTGCAGGACGTGCTGGCGCTGAAGATGGAGCGCGAGCAGGCCCTGGCCGCCCAGCGCAGCACCTACGACGGCCTGACCACCCAGCTGCGCGCCAGCGACGAGCGGCGTCTGCAGCTCGAGCGCGCGCTCGACCCGCTGCGCGCGCGCATCACCGAATTCCAGCTCAAGGAACAGGCTGCGCGCCTGGGCCTGGAGCAATACACCACGCTGCTCGCCGACGCCCAGGCCGACCTGGAGGCCGTCGCCCAGTCGATCGCCGAGGGCAATGTGCGCGTGGCCGGGCTGCAGGGCGAGATCGACCGGCTGCACCAGGGCATCGCCGCGCTCGGCGCCGTCAACCTGGCCGCACTCGACGAGCTGGCCGCCGCGCGCGAGCGCAAGACCTTTCTGGACATGCAGACCGCCGACCTGACGGAGGCCATGAACACGCTCGAAGACGCCATCCGCAAGATCGACGCCGAAACGCGCGACCTGCTCTCGGGCACCTTCGAGGCGGTCAACGGCCATTTCGGGCGCATGTTCCCCGAGCTGTTTGGCGGCGGCAATGCCCGACTCATCGTCACCGGCGACGAAATCCTCGACTCGGGCGTGCAGGTCATGGCCCAGCCGCCGGGCAAGAAGAACCAGACCATCCACCTGCTCTCGGGCGGCGAAAAAGCCCTCACGGCCATCGCGCTGGTGTTTGCCATCTTCCAGCTCAACCCCGCGCCGTTCTGTTTGCTCGACGAGGTCGATGCGCCGCTGGACGACGCCAACACCGAGCGCTATGCCAAGCTGGTCTCGAGCATGAGCAAAGAAACCCAGTTCCTGTTCATCAGCCACAACAAGATCGCCATGGAAATGGCCGAGCAACTGATCGGCGTGACCATGCAGGAGCAGGGCGTCTCGCGGATCGTCGCGGTGGACATGGAATCCGCCCTGTCCATGGCCGACGCGGCCTGAACACCCAACCCCATACCACCATGAGCACCTTGCAAATCAGCCTGGCCGTCATCGGCGCCCTGTTGCTGGCCCTGATCGTGGCCTACAACGCCTGGACGGCCCGCCGCAACACCCCCAAGAAGGCCGTGCCACCCGAGAGCGAGCGCGCGGCCGAGCCCGCGCTGCGCCAGGAGCCCGGCTTTGACATTCCGGCAAGCCCCGAAACCGAAGCGCACGCGCTGGAGCCAGGCGCCGAGCCCGCGCCGCACGGCGTCGACCTGAACGACACGCTCGACCTGCCGGCGCCGCCGCCGCCCGAGCGCCGCCCCGGCCTGGACGCGCTGATCGACGCCATCGCACCGCTGCAGGCCGACCACCCGGTGTCGGGCGAAGCGGCCATGGCCGCGCTGCCACCGACGCGCCGCGCGGGCAGCAAACCGTTTGCCATCGAGGGCTACAACGAGCGCACGCAACACTGGGAAATGCCCATGGCCGGCCAGCGCTACCAGGCGTTCCAGGCCGGCGTGCAGCTGGCCAACCGCACCGGGGCGCTCAACGAGATCGAATTTTCCGAATTCGTCGTCAAGGCCCAGGCGTTTGCCGACGCGGTCAACGCCGCGCCCGACTTCCCCGACATGCGCCACGAGGTGGCGCGTGCGCGCGAGCTCGACCAGTTCGCCAGCGAGCACGATGCGCAGCTGGCGTTCATGCTGCGCGCGCGCCAGGCCGCCTGGAGCCCCGGCTACCTGCAGCAGAACGCCGCGCGCCTGGGCTTCGTGCCCGGCGCCATGCCCGGGCGCATGGTGCTGCCCGCCAGCACGCCAGGCCTGCCGCCGGTACTGAGCCTGGTGTTCGACGCGCAGGCGGCGCTGTCCGACGATGTCGAGCAGTCGGCCGTGCGCGATCTGCTCATCAGCCTCGACGTGTCGCAGGTGAACCGTGCCGAACAGCCTTTCGCCCGCCTGCGCGAAGTGGCCGGCGCGCTCTGCGAGACCATGGACGGTGTGCTCTGCGACCAGAACGGCACGCCGCTGCCCGCGATGGCCATGGAGCCCATCGCGGCCGACCTCGAGCTGCTCTACGACAAGCTCGACAGCCGTGAGCTGTCGGCCGGCTCGGTGCTGGCGCGGCGCCTTTTCAGCTGAAGACATGGGACACCCCCCTGTGTCGCTTCGCTCCATCCCCCCTCTCTCGCCTCGCTGCGCGATGCGGGAGGGGGGACGCCGCCAGCGCGGCGGGGCGGCCCTTGCGCGGCGGCCGCTGTCCTGGGCCGCGCCAGTTGCATGCGTTGCGGGTAACGCGCAGATCCATGAGAGCTGAGATGACCGAAAACCTGGATCTTTTTCCGGCACCCGAGCCCACCAGCCAAGCGCAGGCTGCTATTCAAATAAGAGCGCTGCGGGAACAGCTCAACCGCTGGGCGCACCAGTACTACGTGCAGGATGCGCCCACGGTGCCCGATGCCGAATACGACCGTGCCTACCAGGCGCTGGAAGCGCTGGAAGCACAGTACCCCGACCTGGTCACGCCCGAGTCGCCCACCCGGCGCGTGATTGGCGCCGTGATGGAGGGCCTCGCGCCCGTGCGCCACGACGTGCCGATGCTCAGCATCCGCACCGAAACCGACACCCAGGGCAGCGGCGCGCAGGCGTTCGACGTGCGCGTGCGCCGCGAACTGGGCCTGCAGGACACCGACCCGCCGGTCGAATACGTGGCCGAGCCGAAGTTCGACGGCCTGGCCATGAGCCTGCGCTACGAGCGCGGCCACCTGGTGCAGGCCGCCACGCGCGGCAACGGCGAGGTGGGCGAGAACGTCACGCACAACATCCGCACGCTGCGGCAGATTCCGCTGACGCTGCCCGCGGGCGTGCCGCCGCTGCTGGAAGTGCGGGGCGAGGTGTTCATGCGCCGCGCCGATTTCGAGGCGCTCAACGAACGCCAGCGCGAGCAGGGCGGCAAGACCTTCGTCAACCCGCGCAACGCCGCCGCCGGCGCCGTGCGCCAGCTCGATTCGGGCATCGCCGCGCAGCGGCCGCTGAGCTTCTTTGCCTACGGCCTGGGCGCGATCACGCCCGTGGAGCAGGGCGGGCCGGCGTTTGCCACGCACTACGCGATGCTGCAGACCCTCAAGTCATGGGGTTTTCCGGTCGCAGCGCAGGTACAGATTGCCTATGGCGCTTCCGAATTGATAGCGTATCACCAGCGCGTGGGCGCCACCCGCGACCAGCTTCCCTATGACATCGACGGCGTGGTCTACAAGGTCAACCGGCTCGACCTGCAGCGCCAGCTCGGCTTCCTGACGCGCGAGCCGCGCTGGGCCGTGGCGCACAAGTATCCGGCGCAGGAGATGGTCACGCGCATCGAGGGCATCGACGTGCAGGTCGGCCGCACCGGCAAGCTCACGCCCGTGGCGCGCCTCGCCCCGGTGTTCGTCGGCGGTGTGACGGTGACCAACGCGACGCTGCACAACCTGTTCGAAATCCGCAAGAAGGATGTGCGCGTGGGCGACACCGTGGTGGTGCGCCGCGCTGGCGACGTCATTCCGGAGGTGGTGGGCCGGGTGATCGCCCATGTGCCGGTGGGCCTGCCCGACGGGGAAGCGCTCGCGCACGCCGGCGGCGATGCCACGGCCCTGATCGCGGACGTGGCACACGTTGCACGCAAGCCGTATGTCCCCAACTTCCGCATGCCTGCGCGCTGCCCGGTCTGCGGCAGCGATGTGGTGCGCGAAAAGGGCGAGGCCAACCACCGCTGCAGCGGCGGCCTGTTCTGCGCCGCCCAGCGCAAGGAGGCCCTGCTGCACTTTGCCGCGCGCCGCGCGATGGACATCGAGGGCCTGGGCGACAAGTTGGTCGATCAGCTGGTCGAGTCGGGCGTGATCCGCACCTTGCCCGACCTGTACCGGCTGGGCCTCTCGTCGCTGCTCGCGCTCGAGCGCATGGCCGACAAGTCGGCGCAGAACGTGCTCGCGGCGCTCGAGAAATCCAAGCGCACCACGCTGGCGCGTTTTCTGTTTGCCCTGGGCATCCGCCACATCGGCGAGGCCACGGCCAAGGACCTGGCGCGCCACTTCGGCAGCCTCGACGCCATCATGGACGCGACAGAAGGGCAGCTGCTGCAGGTCAACGATGTCGGCCCCGTGGTTGCGCACAGCCTGCGCACCTTTTTCGACCAGCGGCACAACCGCGAAGTGGTCGAGCAGCTGCGCGCCTGTGGGCTGACCTGGGAAGAGGGCGCCCCCGCCGAGCGCGCCGCCCAGGCGCTGGCCGGCACGACGGTGGTCATCACCGGCACGCTGCCCACGCTCAGCCGCGACGAGGCCAAAGACCTGCTCGAAGCCGCCGGCGCCAAGGTGGCCGGTTCGGTCAGCAAGAAAACCAGCTACGTTGTGGCCGGCGCGGACGCGGGCAGCAAGCTCACCAAGGCGCAGGAGCTGGGCGTGCCCGTGCTCGACGAGGCGGGCATGCTGGCGCTGCTGGCGGCGCCTTGAATTTGGCAGCGCCTTGCGGCGACAGGCCCCACGCGGCCCAAGGCCGCTACCGTGGCGCAGTTTTCGAATATCAGTGCTTGAGGCGCTTGCTGCACAAGGGTTTGGAGCTCTTTTGATTGCATCTGAGGCCGTCAACACGTCCGAGCAGCATGCCCGCAGCAAGCCGGCACCTGCCGAGACGGAACCATCGGAACAACGCTGCATTTATGGGGTCGAATCCCGTAAAGTGCCAAGGCTCCGACGATCCGGGTCGATGCCGGCAAGGCCGAGCACGGCGAACGCCACGGAGACACAGTGCGCGCCTGTGCCCGGTCAAGGCCGGCTGCAAACAGGCCATGGCAGAGCTGCTCCATACCTCTGGTGCGTTCCAAGGCCAGTAATAGCCCTCAGGCAGGAATCAAGATGGATATCTCGACCGAAAAAGCCTTGGCCAAGGTCCCGGAAGTCACTTTGCTTTTCTGGGTCATCAAGATCGCGGCCACGACGCTCGGCGAGACGGGTGGCGATGCCGTCTCGATGTCGATGCATCTTGGCTACCTGGTCGGTACGGCCATTTTCGCTGTCCTCTTTCTGGCTGCGGTCGTGGCGCAAATCAAAGCCAAAACGTTCAAGCCGCTGCTTTACTGGGCGACGATCATTGCCAGCACCACGGTAGGCACGACATTGGCTGACTTTGCCGACCGTTCGCTGGGCATCGGGTACGCAGGCGGTTCTGCCTTGCTGCTGGCATTGCTGTTGGGCTCGCTTTTCGTCTGGCACCGCACGCTTGGCTCGGTCTCAGTGAACACCGTCAATTCGCCCAAAGTCGAAAGGTTCTATTGGCTGACGATCATGTTTTCCCAGACCCTGGGGACTGCGCTGGGGGACTGGACAGCCAGCACGGCCGGGCTCGGCTACACCGGCGCGGCCATGGTGTTCGGCGGTCTGCTGGCTTTGGTCGGGGCCGCTTATTACTGGACGGGGGTGTCCCGTACCGTTTTGTTCTGGGCCGCGTTCATTTTGACCCGCCCGCTGGGTGCGGCGCTGGGCGATTTTCTGGACAAGCCGGTTTCTGCGGGGGGCTTGGCGTGGAGCCGTTACTCGGCATCGGCAGCGCTCCTGGGATTCATATTGACGTGCCTCTTGCTGTTTAGGCAGCGGGCCGCCGGAACGGCCCATTGATGGGCTGTTGTGGCGACGAAAGGCTCCGGTCTGCGCGTCTGCATATGTGTTCCGCTGGCAGATGCCTGCCATGGACCCATGCATGAAAATAGCGAAGGGCCATGGCCGCGCCCATCGGCTGGTTACGTCCGGCCGTGGTGTCCGGCGTTTACCCCGAGAATCACGGACCGCTCAGTTCGCAGCGCTCCACCCTCAGCCACTGAAATCCTGGGGTGCTGTGGTTCACCTTTGAAGCCGTTTCCTGTTGTTTGACGATCCCGTTTGATCTCCCGGCCATGCACCCTGCCTTTGTCTCCCTGTCCGCGCGCCTGAGCGGCTGGCGCCAGCGCCTCGCGCCGCACCTGCGCCGCCCCACGCGGCGCGGCGTGGCGCTGGGCGCCGCGGCGGTGCCGGCACTGTTCGTGCTGTATGCGCTGGTGCTGGTGCCGTTCACGCCATCCATCAGCGACATCCGCAAGGCCAAGTCCGAGCAGCCCGCGCAGGTGCTGGCGCGCGGCGGCGAGCTGCTGGCCGAGTACAAGTGGGCGCACCGCGAGTGGGTGCCGCTCCAGGCCATCGCGCCGCAGGTGGTCGATGCGCTGATCGCCACCGAGGACCACCGCTTCTACCAGCACTGGGGCATGGACTGGCGGCGCACGGCCAGCGCGGCGCTGGCCACGTTCTCGGGCGACCGCCAGGGCGGCTCGACCATCACCCAGCAGCTCGCGCGCAACCTTTATCCCGAAGACATCGGCCGCGCGCCCACGCTGACGCGCAAGCTCAAGGAGGCGATCACCGCCTTCAAAATCGAATGGCTGTACTCGAAGGACGAGATCCTCGAGACCTACCTGAACACCGTACCCTTCCTCTACAACGCCTGGGGCATCGAGATGGCGGCGCGCACCTATTTCGACACCTCGGCGCGCCGGCTCACGGTGCTGCAAAGTGCCACGCTGATCGGCATGCTCAAGGGCACGAGCTACTACAACCCGGTGCAGAACCCCGAGCGCGCCCAGGGGCGGCGCAACACCGTGCTGGCGCAGATGGCCAAGCGCGGCAAGCTCGACCCGGCGCAGCTTATGGCCTTGCAGAAGCGCCCGCTGCGCATCAATTTCGAGCGCCAGTCCGAGCCGCCGGGGCCGGCGCCGCACTTTGCGCAGCAGCTGCGCAAATGGCTGATCGCCTGGGCCGACCGCAACGGCTACAACATCTACACCGACGGCCTGGTGGTGCACACCACGCTCGACGCGCGCCTGCAGTCGCTGGCCACCCAGGCCGTGGCCCGCCAGGGCCGCGTGCTGCAGGGCGTAGCCGACGCCGCCTGGGGCCAGCGCAGCGGTTGGAGCGCTGCGAACCCGCTGGTGCAGCGCCTGGTGCGCGAATCGCCCGAATTCCGCACCGCGGTCGCGCAAGGCCAGGCGCCCGACGCTGCCGCCAAGGCGCTGCTGGCGGATGCGGCCTTCCTGCGCGCGCTGCGCCAAGGCAAGACGCGCGTGCAGGCCGGGTTTCTGGCGCTGGCGCCGCAGACTGGCGAAATCCTGGCCTGGGTCGGCAGCCGCGACTTTGCGCTCGACCCCTTCGACCATGTGCAGCAGGCCCGCCGCCAACCCGGCTCCACGTTCAAGCCCTTCGTCTACGGCGCCGCCTTCGCGCAGGGCGCGCTGGCAAGCGACACGTGGGTCGACCAGGCGGTGGAGATCGCGTTGCCCGGCGGCGAAGTCTGGCGCCCGAGCGACGGCGGACCGCCCAGCGGCCAGCCGATGGCGCTCGCCGACGCGCTGGCGTACTCCAAGAACACCATCACCGCCGAGCTGGTGCAGCAGGTCGGCCCTGCCAAGGTCGCCCAGCTCGCGCGCGCCATGGGCGTGCGCGAGTCGCCGCTCGACGTGGTGCCGTCGCTCGCCCTGGGCACGAGCCCGGTCACGCTCAAGGAAATGGTCAGCGCCTACGCCACCATCGCCAACGCCGGCACGGCCGTCGAGCCCGTGTGGGTCACCCGCATCGAGGACCGCAGCGGCAAGCTGCTCGAGGCCTTCGCCCCGCCCGCGCCCCGCGCCGCGCTGGCGACCCAGGCCGCGCAAGCGCTGCGCAACGCGCTGCGCGGCGCGATCGACAAGGGCACGGGCAGCGCGATCCGCACGCGCTACGGCATCCGCGCCGACGTGGCCGGCAAGACCGGCACCACGCAGGACAACGCCGACGGCTGGTTCATCCTCATGCACCCGCAGCTGGTGGCTGGCGCGTGGGTGGGCTTCAACGACAGCCGCATCACGCTGCGCAGCGACCACTGGGGCCAGGGCGCCCACAGCGCGCTGCCCATGGTGGGCGACTTCTTCCAGCAGAGCCTGCGCTCCAAGGTTATCGATGCACGCCAGCGCTTCGTGGACGAGGAAGACACGCGCTGGTGGCACCAGCTCGCCACGCGCCTGCGCGAGCGCTGGCAAGCCTGGGGCAGCAGTGCGTCGCCCGAGGTGGTGGCCCCTGAACCCGCCCCGCGCCGCGCTCCCGAGGCCGCCGAGCCACCGCCGGCGCGGCCGCAGATCACCGAATCGTCCGAGCTGTTGCCGCTGCCCGACGCCAGTCCGCAGCCTCTGTCCGCGCTGCCCGCATTCGTCGTAGTGCCCGGCGAGCGCTCCGATGCCAGTGGGATGCCGCCGACGCCCTGGTCCAGTGCACCCGCCGTAGCGGGGCAGGGCGGGGCGGCGCGCATTGCGGCACCCGAGACGTATTTGCCGCCGGTGAGCACCGACTCGGACCCTTGATCCAGAGCGCCTGCGGCGCACGCGTGGCCTGCGGTGCGGGCCCGACGCCGTGGCTGCGCGCTGGGGTCCACAAGCCCATCAGCCTGGTGTAGGCACGGTTTGACTTCGCTGCAAAGGGGGTGCACCGTGGCGCACGGACGACCAGCGAGGCGGTTGCCACCGGCCTGCCGGCGCCCTCGGTTTTTCGTTTCTTCGGTCTCCCAGAGGGAATGTGCATTTCCGGTTGCGCAACGGGGCCTGCCCAACCGGTTCACCAACCAGGCCCCTTCGCGCAAGGAAACACCATGGCAACCTACATCGCACTGTGCACCTTTACCGACCAAGGCATCCGCACTGTCAAGGACAGCACCAAGCGTGCCGATGCTGTGAAAGAAGCGGCCTCGAAATTCGGCGCCAAGATGCCACAAATTTATTGGACCCTTGGGCCTTATGACCTGGTCGTGTTCATCGAAGCGCCCGACGACACATCGGCCACCGCCTTCGGTCTGGCCATTGCCTCCGCCGGCAATATCCGCATGCAAACCCTGCGTGCGTTCACCAAGGAAGAGATGGCGGGCATTCTGGGCAAGCTGCAATAGAAGATCTCAGTCCGAATGAACTGCAGCGCGCGGGTACTTTGCCTTGTATGGCTGGTACCTGCGCCGGCATTTGGAGGAAAAAGACAGCTTGCTAGACACCGGTAGAAAGGATTCCAGTTGATTTGAATGTAACTTACATGAGTTTAATAAAAACCCTTAATCCAGAAAGATCGAGAGATATCAACCCTTCTGCTCAGCAGGAGTGGGGGCAGGCCGACAAATAGCATCTATTTCGGCCTTCAGCCAATGCAACGAACGCCGCACTGGCTGAAGGCATTGAAGCTCCTTGCGCCCGATCTGCTATTCGATATCGATGCAGTGCAGTCCGAAGGCGCCCGCACGCCGGTCGGAAAAGTAGCGCTCCAGTGTGGCCTTGACGGTGCGGAAGGCGATCTCGTCCCAGGGCATCTCGCTCTCGGTGAACAGGCGGGCTTCCATGGTCTCGAGGCCCGGATTGAATTGGTCGCTGAGCAGGGTGGCGCGGTAGAACAGGTGCACCTGGCCGACGCGGACGCACGTTCATCACGCGCGAACAGCGGCCCCATTTCGATACTGCGCGCCGGCCTCTTCGTCGGTTTCGCGCGCGGCGCCTTCGGCGGTGGTTTCATCGAGTTCCATGAAGCCGGCCGGCAGGGTCCACTTGCCCCAGCGCGGCTCGATGTTGCGCTTGCACAGCAGCACGCGCCGTCGCCCAGCTCGGGCATGGTGCCGACCACGTTGAGCGGGTTTTCGTAGTGGATGGTGTGGCAGGCCGGGCACACGGCACGCTGGCGGGTGTCGCCGTCGTCCGGGACGCGGTAGACCACCGCGGTGCCGCAGTTGCTGGCAGTGCTTGATCGGGCTGCGAAAGGTCATGCGCTGGTTTTTGAATGAAATAGGCTTCTGGCGCTTACGGGGTAAGCGCTGAAAGCTATGAAATCAGTAGTAGATAAACGGCTACACCACGGTCAGTCGCAGTGGCTCCAGGCCCTCGACGCCGCCGTCGAGCGTGTCGCCGCGCACCACGGCGGCCACGCCTTCGGGCGTGCCGGTGAAGATCAGGTCGCCGGGCTGCAGCTCCCAGGCGGCCGACAGGTGCTCGATGGTTTCGGCAATGTTCCAGATCAGCTTGCGTCACGGTGCTGCGCTGGCGGTCTGCGCCGTTGACCTGCAGCCAGATGTCGGCGTTCTGCGACATCGCCGGCCTGCGCGGCGGGCACGATCGGGCCGATGGGCGCGCTCTGCTCGAAGCCCTTGCCGATGTCCCAGGGGCGGCCCTGCTTCTTCATCTCGTTTTGCAGGTCGCGCCGCGTCATGTCCAGGCCCACGGCGTAGCCGTAGATGTGCTGCGTCGCGTCGGCGGCCGGGATGTTCTTGCCGCCCTTGCCGATCGCCACGACGAGTTCGATCTCATGGTGCAGGTTGGCTTGGTGAGGCTGGGGTAGGGCAGCTGGCCGGTCTCGCCCGCGTTCACGAGCACGACGGCGTCGGCCGGCTTCATGAAGAAGAACGGCGGCTCGCGGCCGGTGAAGCCCATTTCCTTGGCGTGCTCTTCGTAGTTGCGGCCCACGCAGTAGATGCGGTGCACCGGAAAACGCGCGCCTGGCCGACCACGGGATCGACACGCGGGCGCGGGGGTGAAAACATACTCGGAAGCCATGGCGAACTCGTCCTTTTGCGTGCAGGTTCAGCGCGGAAGCGGCAGTGTGCCAGAGGGCCGCGCCGCTGGCTCGCGCTGTGCGCCGGCGGCGCGGCGCGGCTATGCTCGCCGGCATGATGAAGCTGCACAACTACTTCCGCTCCTCCGCCTCTTTCCGCGTGCGCATCGCGCTGCAGCTCAAGGGCCTGCCCTACGACTACGTGCCCGTGCACATCGCGCGCGGCGAGCACCAGCAGCCGGCGCCTATCGCGGCGCATCTCGGCCGACACGCTGGTGCCGGTGCTCGAGACGGACGACGGCCAGCACTTCTGCGCAGTCGATGGCGATCATCGAATACCTCGACGAAACGCACCCCGAGCCGGCGCTGCTGCCGCGCGACCGCGCTCGGCCGCGCCCGTGTGCGCGCGCTGGCGCAGATCGATCGCCTGCGAGATCCACCCGCTCAACAACCTGCGCGTGCTCAAGTACCTGGTGCGCGAGCTCAAGGTCGACGACGACGCCAAGAACGCCTGGTACCGCCACTGGGTGCGCGACGGCCTGGAAGCCTTCGAGCGCCAGCTGGCCCTGCTGCGCAGGAGCGCGAAGCCGCGGCCAGGCCGTCGCTACTGCTGGGGCGACACGCCCACGCTGGCCGACTGCTGCCTGGTGCCGCAGATCTTCAACGCGCCAGCGCTTCGACTGCGACCTGAACGGCCTGCCGCGCACCATGGCGGCGTTCGACGCCTGCATGCAGCTCGAGCCTTCCAGCAGCGCGCAGCCCTCGCGCTGCCCCGACGCCGAAGCGTGAGCCGAGGCCCGTGCACCCCGACTGGCTGATCCCCGACTGGCCTGCGCCGCCCAGCGTGCATGCGCTGTGCACCACGCGCGCCGGCGGCGTCTCAGCGCGGCGCCGTACGACAGCCTGAACCTGGGCGACCATGTGGGCGACGACCCGGCCGCCGTGCAGACCAACCGGCGCGCGCTGCAGGCGGCGCTGGCCGTGCGCGCCGGGCCGGTGTTCCTGCAGCAGGTGCATGGCACGCAGGTGCTCGACCTGCAGCCGCGGCCTAACGCCGACGGCAGCTGCGGCCGATGCCTGCGCGACCACCGCGCCGGGCCTGGCCTGCACCATCATGGTGGCCGACTGCCTGCCGGTGCTGTTCACCGACCGCCAGGGCCGGCGCGTGGCTGCCGCGCATGCGGGCTGGCGCGGTCTGGCCGGTGGGCGGGCGGCGTGCTGGAAGCGGTTTTCGAGGAGTTTTCGGCTCAAACGCTGGCACAGACTGCGCCTGCAGCTATCAAAAGTGAAGCGAATGCACCGCCTGCACAGAGGCAGACGCAGCAGGCCGGTATTGCGGCCGACACGCTGGCATGGCTCGGCCCGTGCATCGGCCCGCAGGCTTTCGAGGTGGGCGCCGAGGTGCGCGCCGCCTTCTGTGCGCACGACGGCGCGGCGGCGCAGCTGCTTTCGGCCCCAGGCGGCCCGGCAAGTAGCTGGCCGATCTGGCCGGCGCTGGCGCGCCAGCGCCTGGCCGCCCTCGGCATCAGCGCGGTCTACGGCAACGACAGCAGCGCCGCCTGGTGCACGGTGGCCAACCCGTCACGGTTCTTTTCGCACCGGCGCGACAGCGCGCCGGCGGCAGCGGGCGCTTCGCCGCCTGCATCTGGCTCGGCTGAGGCCGCAACTGCGGCCTGCTTGCGCCGCGGCCGCGCGCTCGGCCACCTCGCGCGCCTGGATGGCGCGCCGGCGCCCCGGCGTGCCCAGGATGTACACCACGATGCGACAGCGGCAACAAGCCATACAGCACAAAGGTGATCGATGGCGCCGAGCAGCGATGCCGGTGGTGCTGGTGGCCTCGGCCACGGCCATCATGAGGGTGACGTAGAGCCAGGCGATGACGACCAGATACATCAGCGGTCCACGTAAGAAAAAGAAAGGGATTGGAGCGTTACCATAGCCGAATGCTCGGCAACAATCGGGTGGCGGGCGCGTTCGTCGCACCTCAAGGAGGCAGCATGGATTCTGATTCACTCTGGGCCCAAAGTGCCCAGCAATTCCAGCAGATTTTCGGCGAAAGCTGGTCGCGTGCGCTGCAGTCCTTCCAGGGTGCCGATACGGGCGCCCCCGAGGTGCCCGCGCCATTGCACTTTGCACCCGAAAAGCTCCAGGCGCTGCAGCAGCAGTATCTGGAGCAGGCGCGCGAGCTGTGGAGCCAAGGCGCAGCGCCCGTGGCAGCGCAGGACAAGCGCTTCGCTGGCGACAGCTGGTCGCAGCAACCCGGTGGCTTCGTTTTCTGCCGCCGCCTACCTGCTCAACGCGCGCACGCTCATGGGCCTGGCCGAGGCCGTGGACGCCGACGCCAAGACCCGCGCGCGCATCCGCTTCGGCGTCGAGCAGTGGCTGGCCGCCATCGCGCCCAGCAACTTCTTGGCCTTCAACGCCGAAGCCCAGAAAAAGGCGATCGAGACCCAGGGCGAGAGCATCGCCAAGGGCTTGCAGAACCTGTTGCACGACATGCGCCAGGGCCATGTCTCGCATGACCGACGAGAGCGTGTTCGAAGTGGGCCGCAACGTGGCCACGACCGAGGGCGCCGTGGTGTTCGAGAACGAGCTGTTCCAGCTGCTCGAATACAAGCCGCTCACGGCCAAGGTGTACGAGCGGCCCTTCCTGCTCGTCCCGCCGTGCATCAACAAGTTCTACATCCTCGACCTGCAGCCCGAGAACTCGCTGATCCGCTATGCGGTCGAGCCAGGGCCATCGCATCTTCGTGGTGAGCTGGCGCAACCCCGATGCGTCGCTGGCGGACAAGACCTGGGACGACTACGTCGAGGACGGCGCCATCGAGGCCATCCACGTGGTCCAGCAGATCTCGGGCGCCGAGCAAATCAATGCCCTGGGCTTTTGCGTCGGCGGCACGATCCTGAGCAACGCGCTGGCCGTGCTGGCTGCGCGCGGGCGCGAGCCCGTGGCCAGCGCCACCTTCCTGACCACGCTGATCGACTTCACCGACACCGGCATCCTCGACGTCTTCATCGACGAGGCCTTGGTGCGCTTTCGCGAAATGCAGATGGGCCAGGGCGGCCTGCTGCAGGGCAAGGACCTGGCCTCCACGTTCAGCTTCCTGCGCCCCAACGACCTGGTCTGGAACTACGTGGTGGGCAACTACCTCAAGGGCGAGACGCCGCCGCCGTTCGACCTGCTGTACTGGAACAGCGACAGCACCAACCTGCCCGGGCCGTTCTATGCCTGGTACCTGCGCAACATCTACCTGGAAAACAAGCTCGTCCAGCCCGGCAAGCTCACCGTGTGCGGCGAAAAGATCGACCTGGGGCAGCTCGACGCTGCCGGTCTACATCTATGGCTCGCGCGAGGACCACATCGTGCCCATCGGTGCCGCCTATGCCTCCACCCAGGTGCTGCCGGGCCAGAAGCGCTTCGTGATGGGGGCCTCGGGCCACATCGCGGGTGTCATCAACCCGCCGGCCAAGAACAAGCGCAGCCACTGGATCCGTGCCGACGGCAAGCTGCCCCCCACGCGTGGACGCCTGGCTGGAGGGCGCCAAAGAGCACCCCGGCAGCTGGTGGACCGACTGGAGCACCTGGCTGCAGGCCCACGCGGGCACGCAGGTCGCAGCGCCCAAAACCTACGGCAAAGGGGCAAAATTCAAGGCGATCGAGCCTGCGCCCGGCCGCTACGTCCAGCAGAAGGCCTGATCTCCGCCGCCGACCCATTTTCACAAGGACCACACCATGGAAGACATCGTTATCGTTTCGGCCACCCGCACGGCGGTGGGCAAGTTTGGCGGCGCGCTCGCCAAGATCCCGGCCACGGAACTGGGCAGCATCGTGATCCAGGAAGCGCTGGCCCGCGCCCGCGTGGGGCTGGACCAGGTCGGTGAAGTCATCATGGGCCAGGTGCTCACCGCGGGTGTCGGCCAGAACGCCGCGCGCCAGGCCATGATGAAGGCCGGCGTGGCCAAGGAAACCCCCGCCATGACCATCAACGCGGTCTGCGGCTCGGGCCTCAAGGCCGTGATGCTCGCGGCCCAGGCCGTGGCCACAGGCGACAGCGAAATCGTCGTGGCCGGCGGCCAGGAGAACATGAGCGCCAGCGCCCCATGTGCTCAATGGCTCGCGCGACGGCCAGCGCATGGGCGACTGGAAGATGGTCGACACCATGATCGTCGACGGCCTGTGGGACGTGTACAACCAGTACCACATGGGCATCACCGCCGAGAACGTGGCCAAGCAGTACGGCATCTGCGCGCGACATGCAGGATGCGCTGGCCCTGGCCAGCCAGCAGAAGGCCGCCGCTGCGCAGGATGCCGGCCAGCTTCGCCGACGAGATCGTCGGTGTGAGCCTGGCGCAGAAGAAGGGCGACCCCATCGTCTTCAATGCCGACGAATTCATCAACCGCAAGTCCAGCGCCGACGGACTCGCCAGCCTGCGCCCGGCCTTCGACAAGGCCGGCAGCGTGACGGCAGGCAATGCCTCGGGTCTGAACGACGGCGCCGCCGCCGTGGTGGTGATGAGCGCCAAGAAGGCCGCTTCCCTGGGGCTCACGCCTCTGGCGCGCATTGTGTCCTACGGCACCTCCGGCCTGGACCCGGCGACGATGGGCATGGGCCCGGTGTCTGCGACGCGCAAGGCGCTGCAGCGCGCCGGCTGGAGCGCGGCCGACATCGACCTGTTCGAGCTCAACGAAGCCTTCGCCGCCCAGGCCTGCGCCGTCAACCAGGAACTCGGCATCGACCCCGCCAAGGTCAACGTCAATGGCGGTGCCATTGCCATCGGCCACCCCATCGGCGCGTCGGGCTGCCGCATCCTGGTGACGCTGCTGCACGAAATGCAGCGCCGCGATGCCAAGAAGGGCCTGGCCGCTCTGTGCATTGGCGGTGGCATGGGCGTGGCCCTGGCGCTCGAGCGCTGAGCGACGGGCGCCCTGTGGGAGCTGGGGCCTCCGTATTTACGTGAACAGCCGGTGCGCGGAAGACCGCTAGAGTGGAAGCGGTCCCAACATCCAACATGAGGAGATCGAGATGAGCCAAAAAGTAGCGTACGTCACCGGCGGCATGGGGGGCATCGGCACGGCCATCTGCCAGCGCCTGCACAAGGAGGGCTTCACGGTCGTCGCGGGCTGCGGTCCGACGCGCGACCATGCCAAATGGCTGGCCGAACAAAAGGCGCTGGGCTACACCTTCCACGCGTCGGTGGGCAATGTGGGCGACTGGGACTCCACGGTCGAAGCGTTCAGCAAAACCAAGGCCGAGCACGGCAGCATCGATGTGCTGGTCAACAACGCCGGCATCACGCGCGACCGCATGTTCCTCAAGATGTCCCGCGAGGACTGGGATGCCGTGATCGAGACCAACCTCAACAGCATGTTCAATGTCACCAAGCAGGTGGTGGCCGACATGGTCGAAAAAGGCTGGGGCCGCATCGTCAACATCAGCTCGGTCAACGGCGAGAAGGGCCAGGCCGGACAGACCAACTATTCGGCCGCCAAGGCCGGCATGCATGGTTTTTCCATGGCGCTGGCGCAGGAGCTGGCGACCAAGGGCGTGACGGTGAACACCGTGAGCCCGGGGTACATCGGCACCGACATGGTCAAGGCCATCCGCCCCGACGTGCTCGAAAAGATCGTCGCCACCGTGCCGGTCAAGCGCTTGGGCGAGCCCAGCGAGATCGCCTCGATCATTGCGTGGCTGGCATCGGACGAAGGCGGCTACGCCACGGGCGCCGACTTCTCGGTCAACGGTGGCCTGCACATGGGCTGAGTGCGCGAAGGAAAGGCCCCGCCGGCGCGCCTGGCTTGGGCCCTGAAGCCGCTCCGCATGCCGCGAGCGGCTTTTTTGATGGCGCAGCGCCAGCGGGTGGCCGGCGCCAGGTCTGGCGACCAGACGCAGAAACGCCCGCAATGGGCGGGCGGTTTCTGTGAGGGGAGAGAAGAGAGAGGCTGCGCGAAGGCGCAGGCGGGCTCAGAAGCGGGTGGGAGCGCGTTTGCGGTCGCGTTCGTCTTCGGGCCAGGTGGACAGGATGGTAGTCATGGTCATGGGAGTAGTTCCGTTGATGAACCTACAACGTGGTCGCCCGGGACGGCGTTGACACCCATGACAGCTAAAAATGCAACAGGGCTTGGGCCTATGTAAGGACTTTTATTTTTGCTGCGAAAAACGAAGCAGAAGTTGTTGCTGGCACAGGGTTCGGGCTGGTTTTCACGTTGAAGCGCCCGCGCACATTCAAGCGGACTGGCCTGCAGCGACCTCTAGCTGACCCGACAGCTCAAGCCAGCGCTCTTCGAGCGCCGCCGTTTCGTCGCCACTGGCCTTGAGGCGGCGCCCGCAGTCGGCGATCTCGGCCGGTGGCAGGGCTTGCGTGAGGCGCTCTTCGAGCGCGGCGCGTTCGGTGGCGAGTTCGGCCAGGCGGTGGTCGATTTTTTCCAGCTCGCGCTTGAGCGGGCGCAGCTTTTCGGCTTGCTGCTGGCGCGCCAGTGCGTCTTGCTTGCGCTGGTCGCGGGCGTCGCGCGCCGCAGGCGCGCTGCCGTCTGGGGATATGGACTCTTTTTGGCCTCCAGCGCTTGCCAGGCTTGCGCTGACAGCTATCGAAACAGGAGCCGGCGTTGCGGCAGCCAGTGCGGCGGCCTTGGCCGCAGCGCTGTCGGCGGCCGCTTCGGTCTTGGCCAGTTCGCGCAGGCGCTTGGCTTCGTCGAGCAGGTAGCGCTGGTAGTCGTCGAGGTCGCCGTCGAACGGGCCGACGCGCGCCGCGGCCGACCATCCAGAACTCGTCGCAGACCGCGCGCAGCAGGGCGCGGTCGTGGCTGACCAGCATCACCGTGCCTTCGAATTCGTTGAGCGCCATCGCCAGCGCCTCGCGCGTGGCCAGGTCCAGGTGGTTGGTCGGCTCGTCGAGCAGCAGCAGGTTGGGGCGCTGCCAGACGATCATGGCCAGCACCAGGCGGGCCTTTTCGCCGCCGCTCATGCGTGCCCACGGCCTGCTTGACCATGTCGCCGCTGAAGTTGAAGCGTGCCCAGGAAGCTGCGCAGATCCTGCTCGCCGGTGGCCTCGCTTCGCGGCTGCTCGGGCCGAGCTCCCGGGCCAGCCGCACCATGTGTTCGAGCGGGTTGTCGTGCGGGCGCAGCACGTCGAGTTCCTGCTGCGCGAAGTAGCCGATGTTCAGGCCCTTGCCTTCGGTGACGGTCGCCGGCCAGCGGCGCCATGGTCGCGCGCGATGGTCTTGACCAGCGTCGACTTGCCCTGGCCGTTGGCGCCCAGGATGCCGATGCGCTGGCCCGCCAGCACCGAGCGGCTGACGCTGTGCAGGATGGTCGTTGGGCGACGCCGTCGTCGCCCAGGTAGCCGAAGCTCGCGTCGGTGATCGACAGCATCGGGTTGGGCAGGTTGAGCGGCTCCTTGAACTCGAAGGTGAAGTCGGCCTCGGCCAGCAGCGGCGCGATCTTCTCCATGCGCTCGAGCGCCTTGACGCGGCTTTGCGCCTGCTTGGCCTTGCTGGCCTTGGCCTTGAAGCGGTCGATGAATTTCTGCAGGTGGGCGATCTTGTCCTGCTGCTTGGAGAATCGCGGCCTGCTGCAGCTCCAGCTGCTGCGCGCGCAGTGTCCTCGAACTTGCTGTAGTTGCCGCCGTAGCGCGTGAGCTTGGCGTTGTCGATGTGCACCGTGACGTCGGTCACGGCGTCGAGGAATTCGCGGTCGTGGCTGATGACGATCATCGTGCCCTGCGTAGCGCTTGAGCCAGGCTTCGAGCCAGACCAGCGCGTCCAGGTCCAGGTGATTGGTGGGCTCGTCGAGCAGCAGCAGGTCGGACGGGCACATCAGCGCGCGCGCCAGCTGCAGGCGCATGCGCCAGCCGCCGGAGAAGCTGTTGACCGGGCTTGTCGAGCTCGCGCGACCTTGAAGCCCAGGCCGAGGATCAGCGCCTGCGCGCGCGGCACGGCGTCGTGCGCGCCGGCGTCGGCCAGGTCGGTGTAGGCGTGGGCCATGCGCCATGCCGTCGTCGTCTCGGCCTCGGCTGTCGGCGAGCTTGCGCGCTTGCAGCGTCGGCCAGGCGCGTGTCGCCGTCGACCACGAAGTCGGTGGCGGACTCGTCGGTTTCGGGCATGTCCTGCGCGACCTGCGCCATGCGCCACTGCGTGGGAATGGAGAAATCGCCGCCGTCTTCGTGCAGCGTGCCGTTGAGCAGCGCGAACAGGCGTCGATTTGCCGGCGCCGTTGCGCCCGACCAGGCCGACCTTTTCGCCGGGGTTGATGGTGACGTTGACGCCGTCGAGCAGCACTTTGGCGCTGCGGCGCAGGGTGACGTTTTTGAGAGTGATCATGGGAACTTGTAATGCACGGTGGCGTGCATGGGGGCCTCAAAGCGCGTGACACGCTTCAAAAAGAGAGAAAACGGGTGAGGGCCTCGCGCGTGACCAGCAGAACCTGGTCTTCGCCCGCGCTGGTGTCGAGCCAGAACACGGGTCAGCTGCGGAAACGCCGCTTCGAAATAATGCGCGTTCGTTGCCGATTTCGAGCACCAGCACAGCGTGCTCGCTCATGCGTGCGGGTGCGTCTGCCAGCAGCTTGCGGATGAAGTCCATGCCGTCGCTGCCGCCGGCCAGCGCCAGTTCGGGCTCGGCGCGGTACTCCGGCGGGCAGCTGGGCCATGCTGCCGCTGTTGACATAGGGCGGGTTGCAGAGGATCAGGTCCTACGGGCCGGGCAGCGCGGCCAGGCCGTCGGACAGCTGCAGCGCGATGCGCTTTCGCAGGTCGTGCCGGTCGACGTTGATGCGCGCGACGGCCAGGGCGTCGGGCGAGAGGTCGGCGCCCGTCGACCTGCACGTCGGGCCAGGCCATGGCGGCCAGCACGGCCAGGCTGCCGTTGCCGGTGCACAGGTCGAGCACCTGGTGCGTGTGGTCGCCCAGCCAGTCGTCGATGCCGCCGTCGGCGATCAGTTCGGCAATGAAGCTGCGCGGCACGATGGCGCGCTCGTCCACATAGAACGGCACGCCCTGCAGCCAGGCCTCGCGCGTGAGGTAGGCGGCGGGCTTGCGCGTGCCGATGCGCTCATCAAAAAGTGTAGCTACTTGCGCTTGCTGGGCGGGCGTTACAGGCTGATTTTGCTTGGAATCCACATCGCATCCAGCGGTGTGTCGAGTGGCAATCCGAGGCGCCAGAGCACGAGCCAGGCGGCTTCGTCGAGGGCGTTGGTGGTGCCATGGCCAAAGGCGACGCCTGCGGCCTGCAGCCGCTGCGCGCCGCTGGCGATCAGGGCGCCGACGGTGTCGCCGGTCAGTGCGGGCAGCGCTCGGCACGGGTGCGGGCGCGCTCATGCCGCCACCGCGGCCAGGGCCTGCGCGTGCAGGTTTTCGAGCGTGCGCCGGTAGATGTTCTTGAGCGGCTCGATGTCGGCCACGGCGATGTGCTCGTCGATCTTGTGGATGCTGGCGTTGGGCGGGCCGACCTCGATCACCTGCGGGCAGATCTGCGGCGATGAAGCGGCCGTCGCTGGTGCCGCCGGTGGTGGACAGCTCGGTGGCGAGGCCCGTCTCGGCCGCAATGGCCTGCTGCACCGCGGCCACCAGCTCGCCCGGCGGGGTCAGGAAGGGCAGGCCGCCCAGCGTCCAGCGCAGCGCGTATTCGAGCCCGTGGCGGTCGAGCACGGCATGCACGCGCTGCTTGCAGCGACTCGGCGCGTGGACTCGGTGCAGAAGCGGAAGTTGAAATCGATCACGACTTCGCCGGGAATGACGTTGCTCGCGCCCGTGCCGCCGTGGACGTTGCTGATCTGCCAGCTGGTGGGCGGAAAGAACGCATTGCCCTGGTCCCACTCGGTGGCGGCCAGCTCGGCCAGCGCCGGCAGGGCTTCGTGGATCGGGTTGCGCGCCAGCTGCGGGTAGGCGATGTGGCCCTGGATGCCGCGCACGGTGAGCTTGCCGCTGAGCGTGCCGCGGCGGCCGTTCTTGATCATGTCGCCGGTGCGCTGCACTGCGGTGGGCTCGCCGACGATGCAGTAGTCCAGCCGCTCGCCGCGCGCCTTCAGCGCCTCGACCACGACCTTGGTGCCGTCGACCGACGGGCCTTCTTCGTCGCTGGTCAGCAGCAGGGCGATGTCCAGCAGCGGCGCGGGTGTGGCGGCGAGGAATTCTTCCAGGGCCACGACGAAGGCGGCGATCGAGGTTTTCATGTCGCTGGCACCGCGGCCATAGAGCTTGCCGTCGCGGTGCGTGGGCGTGAACGGGTCGCTCGTCCACTGCGCGAGCGGCCCGGTGGGCACGACGTCGGTGTGGCCCGCGAACACTACGGTTTTGATAGCTGCAAGCGCTTGATGGCTGTGCGCTGAGGGCCGTTTTGCCCACAAGTTCTGGACCCGGAAGTCGGTCGGGCCGCTGTCCATGGTTTCGCAGGCAAAGCCCAGCGGTTGCAGGCGCTCGGCCAGCAGGGGCAGGCAGCCGCCGTCCTCGGGGGTGACGGAGGGGCGGGAGATGAGCTGTTCAGCCAGGGTGCAGGGTGCGGGACATGGGGGAAGGGGTCAGGGGTTCGGCTTCACGTCGAGCACGATTTCGGTGAACGACGGCTCTTCGTCATGGGTTTGCGCATCCTGCGCCGCCTTGTGGACCTGCGCGGCCTTGGCGGCCAGCGAGAAGTCGTTTTGCAGCCGCCACATCAGGTTGGTGGGCGAGTCGGCGTAGGCCAGCCCTTCCTTGCGGTCGATGCGCTGGCTCAAGACCAGGCGCGCCAGGTCTTCCTCGAAGGTCTGCGAGCCTTCGGCCATGGATTTTTCCATGGCGTCCTTGACGCCCGAGAAGTCGCCTTTTTCGATCAGGTCGGCCACCAGCTTGGTGTTGAGCATGACCTCGGCGGCAGGCACGCGCTCGCCCGCCGGCGGTGCGCACCAGACGCTGCGAAACGATGGCCTTGAGCGCCGCGGACAGGTCGCCCAGCATGGTGGCGCGCACTTCCACGGGGTAGAAGCTGAGGATGCGGTTGAGCGCCTGGTAGCTGTTGTTGGCGTGCAGCGTGGCCAGGCACAGGTGGCCCGACTGGGCATAGGCAATGGCGGCCGACATGGTTTCGCGGTCGCGGATTTCGCCGATCAGGATCACGTCGGGCGCCTGGCGCAGCGCGTTCTTCAGCGCCACCTGCAGCGACTGCGTGTCGCTGCCGATTTCGCGCTGGTTGACGATCGATTTCTTGTTCTTGAACTGGTATTCGATCGGGTCTTCGATGGTGAGCATGTGGCCGGTCTGCAGGCTGTTGCGGCGGTCGATCATGGCCGCCAGCGTCGTGCTCTTGCCCGACCCCGTGGCGCCGACGACCAGCAGCAGGCCGCGCTTTTCCATGATCAGGTCGGCCAGCACGGGCGGCAGGTTCAGCTTGTCGAGTTCGGGAATGTCCTGCGTGATGAAGCGGACCACCACGGCATAGCTGCCGCGCTGGCGCATGGCACTGACGCGAAAACGCCCCACGCCGCTGAGCGGCACGCCCATGTTGAGCTCGCCGGTCTCTTGCAGCTCTTCGAGGCGGTCGGGCGGCACGATCTCCGACAGCAGATTGCGTGGCGCGTCGGGCGGCAGGATCTGGTTGTTGATCGGCACGCACTCGCCGTTGATCTTGATCAGCGCGGGCGCGTTGGCCGACAGGTACACGTCCGAGGCCTTTTTCTCGGCCATCAGGCGCAGGATGCGCTCCATCGTGCTCATGGGTTCTCCCCTCTCGTGGTGTGGATGCGGTCCGGCGCCCAGTGCTGCGCGTCAGTCGCGCAGCAGGTCGTTGAGGCTGGTCTTGGCGCGGGTTTGCGCATCGACGCGCTTGACGATGATGGCGGCATACAGGCTGTAGCGGCCGCCGTCCTTGGGCAGGCTGCCGCTGATGACCACCGAGCCCGAGGGCACGCGGCCATAGCTGATCTCGCCCGTCGCACGGTCGTAGATGGGCGTGCTCTGACCGATGTACACGCCCATGCTGATGACGGAATTCTCTTCGACGATCACGCCCTCGACGATCTCGGAGCGCGCACCGATGAAGCAGTTGTCTTCGATGATGGTCGGGTTGGCCTGCAGCGGTTCGAGCACGCCGCCCAGGCCCACGCCGCCCGACAGGTGCACGTGCTTGCCGACTTGCGCGCAGCTTCCCACGGTGGCCCAGGTGTCGACCATGGTGCCTTCATCGACATAGGCGCCGATGTTGACGTAGGACGGCATCAGGATCGCGCCCTTGGCGATGTAGCTGCCGCGCCGCGCGACGGCCGGCGGCACCACGCGCACGCCGGTGGCCGCCATTTCCTCGTCCGACAGGTGGGCGAACTTGGTCTGCACCTTGTCGTAGAAGCCCAGGTCGCCGGCCTTGATGACGGCGTTGTCCTTGAGGCGAAACGACAGCAGCACGGCCTTCTTGATCCACTGGTGCACGGTCCACTGGCCCACGCCCTGGCGCGTGGCCACGCGCAGCTTGCCGCTGTTGAGTTCGGCGATGACATGCTCGACGGCCTCCAGCACGTCCTTGGGAGCGGTGCTGGGCGTGAAGCTGGCGCGGTTGTCCCAGGCGGCGTCGATGGTGCTTTGCAGTTGGTGGGTCATGGAATCAGGAGGAGCGGGTTTGGATGAATTGGGCAATGCGCTGCGCGGCCTGCACGCATTCTTCGGTTTCGGCCACCAGGGCCATGCGCACGCGCTGCGCACCGGGGTTGGCGCCGGCGACCTCGCGCGCCAGATAGCTGCCAGGCAGCACGGTGACATTGTATTGAGCCAGCAACGCGCGCGCGAACTCGGTGTCGCTGAGGCCCAGGTGCTCGGGCACCTGGGCCCAGAGGTAGAACCCCGCGTCGGGCAGGCGCACGTCCATCACGCGCGCCAGGATGGGCGTGACCTCGGCGAACTTGCGCCGGTACTGTGCGCGGTTGTCGGCCACATGCGCCTCATCGCCCCAGGCGGCCACGCTGGCGGCCTGCACGGCCGGGCCCATGGCGCTGCCGTGGTAGGTGCGGTAGAGCAGGAAGGCCTTCATCAGCGCGGCATCGCCCGCAACAAAGCCGCTGCGCAGGCCGGGCACGTTGCTGCGTTTGGACAGGCTGGTGAAAGACACCAGGTTCTTGAAATCGCTGCGGCCCAGCTGGGCGGCGGCTTCGAGGCCGCCCAGCGGCGCTTCGTCGCGGAAATAGATCTCGCTGTAGCACTCGTCGGAAGCGATCACGAAACCGTGGCGGTCTGACAGGGCAAAGAGCTTCTGCCATTCGGCCAGCGGCATCACGGCGCCGGTGGGGTTGCCCGGCGAGCAGACAAACAGCAGCTGCGTGCGCTGCCACACGGAGTCGGGCACGCTGTCCCAGTCCACCGCGAAGTTGCGCTCGGGGTCGCTCGGCGCGAAATACGGCGTGGCGCCCGCGAGCAGGGCCGCACCTTCGTAGATTTGGTAGAACGGGTTGGGGCAGACCACCAAGGGCGCGCCTTGCGAGGGGTCGAGCACCGTCTGCGCAAAGGCAAACAGCGCCTCGCGCGAGCCGTTCACGGGCAGCACCTGCGTGGCCGGGTCGAGCGACAGGCCGTAGCGGCGGCCAAGCCAGCCGGTGAAGGCTTCGCGCAGGCGCGGCTCGCCCGCCGTGGCCGGGTAGCTGGCCAGTCCGCCCACACCTGCGGTCAGCGCCTCCTGGATGAAAGCCGGCGTGGCGTGGCGCGGCTCGCCCATGCCCAGGCTGATGGCGTGCAGATGGGCCGGCGGGGTGACGCCCGCAAAAAGCTGTCGCAGCCGCTCAAAAGGGTAGGGCTGCAGGTGGGAGAGCAGGGGGTTCATGGGGCGCCATTATCGGGGATGCGCGCCCGTGCCCCCGAGGCAGTGCGCGCGCCTGTGCGGCCCCGAAAGCCAGGCCCGGCACCGTTGCGGCTGCCAGGCGCGCGTGCGTTTGCCTGTCAGTTTAATGCAAGTAAATGTAACGACGATGGGCCCCGCAGTGGACCCCTCGGCGGCTCGGCTGTACCTCAGAACAATGAAATGGAGACACCCATGTCTGACTTTGTCTTGCTGCGGCCCGGTGTGTGGTGCATGCGCCGTCTGCGCCTGCCCGCGAAGCTGCTGACGCTGGCGGCCGCGTGGAGCGCGGCGCTGGTGGCGGTGGCGGCCTTGCCCGGACTGGGCGCTTCGAATTCCGTGGTCTGGGGCGTGCTCTCCGGCTGCGCGGTGGCCGGGCTGTACGCTGCGGCTGCCTTGTACACCAGCCTGGCAGGCGACCTGCGCGATCTGGCGCTGGCCATGGAACAGACGACGGGCGGCGACCTGTGCGCCCGGGTGCCGGTGCGTGGCCGCGACGAGTTTTCGGCACTGGCGCGGCTGCTCGACCGCATGGTGCTCACGCTGTCTGCGATGGTGGCAGACATCCGCAGCAATGCCGCGCTGGTCGCGCATGCGGGGCAAAGCCTGGCCGCAGACAACCGGGCGCTGGCCGAGCGCACCGAGCAGCAAGCGGCGAACCTGGAGCAAACCGCGGCGAGCGTCGAGCAGCTGTCGGCCGCTGTGCACACCAACGCCCAGACCGCCCGCGCCGCCGACCAGCGCGCCAGCCAGGTTCGGCATGCCGCCGACGAAGGCGTGCACGCCATGGCGCGTGCCGTGCAGTCGGTCGAGGCCATCCAGCAGGGCGCGCGCCGCATGGGCGAGATCATCGGCGTGATCGACGCCATCGCCTTCCAGACCAACATCCTGGCGCTCAATGCGGCGGTGGAGGCCGCACGCGCCGGCGAGCAAGGGCGCGGCTTTGCGGTGGTGGCGGCGGAGGTGCGCACCCTGGCGGGGCGCTCGGCCGAGGCGGCGCGCGAAATCCGCACGCTCATCAGCGACTCGGTGGCGCAGGTGGAGGCCAGCGCCACGCTGATTCGCTCGGCCGGCGACGGCATTGCAGCGATGGCGGGGGGCATCCGCAGCGTCGCGGTCAACATGTCCGAAATTTCGACCTCGGGCGCAGAGCAGAGCAGCGGCCTGCAGGAGATCACCACGGCCGTGCGCCAGCTCGACCAGATCACGCAGCACAACGCGCAGATGGTCGAACACGCGGTGGGCCAGGCCACGGCGCTGGAGAGCCGGGCTTCCACGCTGTCCCGCGCGGTGTCCAGTTTTCGGCTGCAGCAGGGCACGGCCGACGAAGCCGTGGCGCTGGTCGAGCGCGCGGCCGCGCTGCACGGCAGGACGCCGCAGGGGCAGTTCCTGCGCACCCTGACAGACCCTGCCCAGCCCTGGTACGACCGCGACATGTATGTGTTCGCGCTCGACCGCGACGGCACCTACCGCGCGTTCGGTGGCAACCCGGCCAAGGTCGGCACGCGTGTGCAGGACATTCCGGGCGTCGCGGGCGAGCAGCTGTTGCAGGACATCGTCGCCCAGGCCGAGCGGGCCCCGGGCTGGGTGGAATACGACATCCACAACCCGGCCACCAACACGGTGCAGACCAAGATGTCGTATGTGCTGCAACTGGACCAGTGCTACCTGGGCTGCGGCGTCTACAAGACGCTGGCGGGGCGCGGCTGAACGCCGCGCTGCGCCCGTTCGCGCGGGCTGTGCCTTCTGGGAAGCGAGAACAGACGCGGGAAGGTGTCAGTGCGCGCGCTGGGCGCGTGCGCGCGCCAGCGCTGCAGCGATGGCGGCTTTCTTGTCGTCCACCGCAGGTGGCGCTTCGGGCGCTGCACCTCGCTGGCAAGACGCTGCCGGCGCAGCGCATAGCGCTGGCGTGCATGCTCGGCCTGCGCTGGCGACCACGCGGCCCAGCCGGTCGCCTCGCCGCTGGCGTTGTCGAGCGCGATGCAGTCGACAGGGCACACCGGAATGCACAGTTCGCAGCCCGTGCAGTGCGCGGCGATCACGGTGTGCATGAGCTTGTTGGCGCCGACGATGGCATCGGTGGGGCAGGCCTTGATGCACAGCGTGCAGCCGATGCACCAGTCCTCGTCGATCACGGCCAGGGTGCGCGGGCCTTCGCTGCCATGCACGGGATTGAGCGGCCGCAGCGCCTGGCCGGTGAGGGCCGCCAGCCGGGCTATGCCCTCGGCGCCACCCGGGGGGCATTGGTCGATGCCGGCTTCTGCCCGTGCGATGGCCTGGGCATAGCCGGCGCAATCGGGGTAGCCGCAGCGTGTGCACTGCGTCTGCGGCAAGGCCGCATCGAGGCGTGCGGCCAGGGCCGACAGGGCGGAAGGCTCGGCGGGCACAGCGTTTTCAGCCCTTGCGCGACACGCGGGGTCCGCGCTCGGGCAGCGCAGGCGGCGCGGCCGTCACGCCGGCCAGCAAAGGGGTCTGCGCGGCCTCTGCCTGGGCGGGAGCCGGATCGGCTGCGCCTGTCGGGGCGGTGCCTGGCGCAGACTGCGGTGCGGTTGCGTAGTCGCGGATGAACTGGCGAACCTGGGGGTACACGACTTCGCGCCAGCGCCGGCCGCTGAAAATGCCGTAGTGGCCGGCGCCCTTGGCCTCGAGGTGGCGCATCTGGGTGCTGTCCAGCCCCGTGCACAGGCCATGGGCCGCGTGGGTCTGGCCAGAGCCCGAGATGTCGTCGAGCTCGCCTTCGACGGTGAGCAGCGCGGTGGTACGGATGTCCTGCGGGCGCACGCGCTCGAGCGCGCCGTCGGGCGAGCGCACGTCCCAGGTGCCGTTGACGAGCTTGTACTCCTGGAACACGGTGTGGATGGTTTCCAGGTAATAGTCGGCGTCCATGTCGAGCACGGCGTTGTATTCATCGTAGAAGCGGCGGTGCGCCTCGGCGCTGGCGTCGTCGCCCTTGACCAGGTTCTTGAAATAGTCGTAGTGGCTGGTGGCGTGGCGGTCCGGGTTCATGGCCACGAACCCCGAGTACTGCAGAAAGCCGGGGTAGACGCGCCGGCCCGCGCCCGCAAACTTGTTGGGGACGGGGTAGATCACATTTTTTTCAAACCACTCGTAGCTGCGGTTGACGGCCAGGTCATTCACCTCGGTGGGCGAGCGGCGCGCGTCGATCGGGCCGCCCATCATGGTCATGGACAACGGCGTGGGTTCGCCGCGGCTGGCCATCAGCGACACGGCCGCCATCACCGGCACCGTGGGCTGGCACACGCTGACCACGTGGCAGTTGCCGTAGGTGGCCTGCAGGTGGCGGATGAACTCCTGCACGTAATTGACGTAGTCGTCGAGGTGGAATTCGCCCTCGGACAACGGCACCAGGCGCGCGTTCTTCCAGTCGGTGATGTAGACCTTGTGGTCCTTGAGCATGGTGCGCACCGTGTCGCGCAGCAGCGTGGCGTAGTGGCCCGACAGTGGCGCCACCACCAGCACCACGGGCTGGCCCTTGAGCTTGGTCAGGGTGGCCGGGTCGTCCGAGAAGCGCTTGAAGCGGCGCAGCTCGCAAAAAGGCTTGTCCACTTCCACGCGCTCGTGGATGGCCACGCCGACACCGTCGACTTCCACCGTAGGGATGCCGAAGGCCGGCTTTTCGTAGTCCTTGGCCAGGCGGTACGCCAGCTCGTAGCTGGCCGCAATGCGCTGCGCCATCGGGCTTTTGCCGAGCAGGGCCGTGGGGCTGCTGTAGAACTTGGCCGTGGCCAGCGCAAAGTCGGCAAAGGGCTCCATGAAGGAGCGCTGGGTTTCATAGAGAGCGTAGAGCATGGCGGAATTTGAATTTGTTGCAGTGCAATATAACAGTGTTTGGTTGAGCCGGGGTGGCGTGAAACCACCCAGAACGAGTCACCTCTGCGACACGGACAAGCGGTCCGTATCGTCATCGCGTCCTTGTCGGAGTTCATCAAAATCCATAGCAATCAGCGGTTGTGTGGATTGGGCATAAGCCATTTTGATCAGATAAATGCGCCAGTGCTCTTCAGTCGGCCGCGGCCAGCCAGGCGTCGAATGCGTCACGCGAGGCTTTGCGCAGCGCGCGCGCGTAGACCTCCTTGTTGCCGAGGTACAGGCAGTGGCGGATCACGGTGTAGGGGTTGAGCTGGGACGAAGGGTGCTGCTCTTCGTGGTGTTGCTTGTAGCGCTTGACGATGCCGATGGTCTGGCGCAGCAGGCTGTTGAAGCGCGCGCGCGTGATGTCGGGCGACCAGGTGTGGATGTCGTCCACGAACAGGTCCACCTTGTGCGGCTCGAATTCGAAGTCTTTGAAGAAGTGGGTGGCGATTTTCAGGAAGGTGAAGGCATTGAGGGCGCTGCCGGGCGCCGACTCGGGGTCGCTGGGGTGGGCATCCGCCGCATGAGGGGTGTCCTGCACCACGGTTTCGTCGGGTGCCAAGCGCAGTTCGGCCTCGGTGGCTTCGCGGATCTGGCGGAATTCGCGGTCGGCCAGCTCGAACAGGGCCGCCAGCACGTTGATGCGGCGCTTGAGCGGGCCGGGAATCGCTTTCTTGTACTTGATCTTGTGGTCCAGCACACTCCAGGAGTCCTGGATGATGGTGCGGATCTGCAATTCGAACGCGAACGGCGCCAGCAGCGCGTGGCTGGGCAGCGCCCGGTGCGCGGCGTCCAGGCGCAGGTCCAGGTGCAGGCCCTTGTAGCCAAAGGCACTTTCGGTGCCCTCCACAGCGCTGACCTTGTCGGTGACCTCGATCACTTCGAACTGCGATTTCACGGCGTACGCCACCTTCTCGAGCTCGTCCTCGTACAGGCAGACCACGCGCAGGCCGATCAGGTCGGTGATGTAGGGCCGGATCTCGTAGGGCGTGCCGCTGTCTTCGAGCGCCGCACGGTACTTGCGCGAGAACTTGCGCACGCATTCGTCGGCGTCCTTGATGCGGCCTTCGATCTTGGTCACGTCCATGGCGGCCGACGGCGCCACCAGGTCCGTCAGCAGTGCGACAAACGATTCCAGCGCGTTTTTCAGCAACGGCAGGTTCTGCCCATAGAACGCGTGAAAGCGCGATTTTTCCAGGTCGAAATCAAGAGAAGGCATGGCGTGCGATTTTCGCGCAAACCGCGCGCACGAGGGCGGCGCCTTGCGCGCGCAGCGTGCCAGAGCGCTGTCTTGACGTGGGTCAAGAATGTGCACAGATAATGGGCACGTTCTTGCGCCGGCATTTCGCTCCGAAAGCCGACCCGACCCGCCACCAGGATTTTGTCCACCTTGATGCATCTACCGCCATTGCCTTCCCGGGAGCGCGCACAGGGCAGCGGCCTGCGCTGGCATCTGCCGATGCTGTTTGCGCCGCTGCTGGTGCTGGTGATGCTGGGGCTCGTCTACCTGTACTCGCATGCGCGTGAAACGCAGGAAGCCGAGAAGCAAAGGCATGCCTTCGAGATGGCGGCCGATCGCATCGCCTACAACCTCAAGGACCGCATGGATGCCTATGAGCTGGTGCTGCGCGGGGTCAAGGGGTATTTCGACGGCTCGGAAAGCATCGAGCGCGATGAATTCCGCGCCTACATCGACGCCCTCCAGCTGGAGGAGAAAAGGCCCGGCCTGCAGGGGGTCTCGCTGTTGCTGTGGGTCAAGAGCACCGACGTGCCGTTGCACGCCGAAGCCATGCGGAAAAAGGGGTTTGCGGCCTACAGCATCTGGCCGCAGGGGCAGCGCGCCCACTATGCGGCGATCACGCACATCGAGCCCTTTGCGGGCGACAACCTGAAGGCGCTGGGGTTTGACGCGGCCACGGTGCCCGGGTCCCGCGCGGCGCTGGAACTGGCGCGCGACAGCGGCCAACTGGCCCTGACGGGCAAGCTCGACCTGGTGCAGAACGAAGGCCGCGGGCGGGCCCCAGCGCTCGTCATGTACCTGCCTCTCTATGGCAAACAGGAGCCACCGGACTCGCTGCAGGGGCGGCGCGACAGCCTGGTGGGCTGGGTGGCGGCGCAGTTTCGGATGCGCAGCGTGCTGCAGGGATTGGCCCGGGAGCTGGACACCGACATCGGCCTGGAGATCTACGACGGCGATACCGCGGCGCCGCAGGCGCTGCTCTACAGCACCGCAACGGCCGTCTCGGACGCGGATGGCGACCTGCAGGCCACGCGCCGCATAGCGCTCGGGGGCCGCCACTGGACGCTGCGCATGCACCCGTTGGCCGGTTTCCAGCACTACCACCAGCCCGCGGACGCGTGGTTCGCCACCATGGGCGTAGGGGGCAGCCTGGTGCTGGGCTGGCTCGCCTGGCTGCTGGCGACCGGGCGTGAGCGCGCGCTGGCACTGGCGCGCGGCATGACCCAGGAGCTGCGCAGCACGCGCGACGACCTGGAAAGCACCCTGAGCGCCGTGCCCGATCTGCTGTTCGAGGTGGACCTGCAAGGCGTCATCCACCATGTCCGCTCGGCACGCACGGACCTGCTGGTGGCACCGCCCGAGGCCCTGCTGGGCAAGCGGTTCACGGAGATCCTCACGCCCGGCGCGGCGGCAAGCTGCATGGCGGCGCTGCAGCAGGCCCATGCCCACGGGCTCTCGCGCGGGCAGGAATACGAACTGGAGCTGGCCGGGAAGTCCCACTGGTTCGAGCTTTCGGTGGCGCGCAAGGAGGGCGGAACGGGCTCGCTGGCGCCGCGTTTCATTGCGCTGTCGCGCGATATCACCGAGCGCAAGCAGGCCCAGGCCCACACCCACCAGCTGGCCTACTACGACGCGCTGACGGGCTTGCCCAACCGCCGCCTGCTGCTCGACCGCACGCACGCTGCGCTGGCGGCGCACCAGGCCTCGGGCGAGGTTGGGGCGCTGCTGTTTGTGGACCTGGACAATTTCAAGCAGATCAACGACGCCCGCGGACATTCGGTGGGCGATGTGCTGCTGGTGCAGGTGGCCCAGCGCCTGCAGCGTCTGCAGGGCGCCGATGCCACGGTGGCGCGCCTGGGGGGCGATGAGTTCGTGGTGCTGGTGTCGCGGTTGGCGCCAGACCTGGCGGCCGGCACGGCCGCCGCGCAGCAGATGGCAGAGCGGGTGCGCGCCGTGCTGGAAGCACCGCACCGCGTCAGCGGCCACGTCTACGACAGCAGCGCCAGCATCGGCATCACGCTGTTTCCAAGGAACTGTGCAGGGGTCGAGGACCTGCTCCGCGAGGCCGACACCGCCATGTACCGGGCCAAGGCGCAAGGCCGCAACCGCGTTGCCTTTTACGAGCCCGCCATGCTGGCGAACGCGCAGGAAAGCCTGGCGCTCGAGCAGGACCTCAAGAGCGCCATGGCGCGCGATGAGCTGGCGCTGCATGTGCAGTCCCAGGTCGATGCCAGCGGCCGCGTCGTCGGCGGCGAACTGCTGCTGCGCTGGAACCACCCCCAGCGCGGCAGCGTGCCGCCCGACCGCTTCATCGCGGTGGCGGAGGAATCGGGCCTCATCGTGCGACTGGGCGACTGGGTGCTGCTGCAGGCCTGCGAGGCGCTGGCACAGCTGCACGCGGTGGGCAGCACCTTGCTGCTGTCGGTCAACGTGAGCACGCGCCAGTTCCGCCAGGACGACTTTGTCGAGCGCGTGCGCGGCATGCTCGCGCGCACCGGCGCACCGGCCTCGCAGCTGATCCTGGAAGTGACCGAAAGCCTGTTCATCGACAACTGGCAGGACAGCAGCGCGCGCATGGCCGAACTGGTGCAGTTGGGCATCCGCTTTTCGATCGACGACTTTGGCACCGGCTACTCCAGCCTGGCCTATCTGAAGAAGCTGCCGCTGTTCGAACTCAAGATCGACAAGGGCTTTGTGCAGGACACGCCCGACGACCCGAACGGCACGGCCATCGTGCAAAGCATTTTGTCGGTGGCCCGCCACCTGAAGCTGCGCGTGGTGGCGGAAGGGGTGGAGACAGGTGCGCAGGCCGACTTCCTGACCGCCAACGGCTGCGAATTCCTGCAGGGCTATTGGTTCGAGCGTCCGGGGCCGCTGCAGCCGTGGCTGCAGCGCTGGCTCAGCGCCAGTGCCTGACAGAGGCGGTGTTAGGCGGCGCCGTTCACGCCGCCACCGAAGCGTGCGCTCCCGCGTGGGCCAGCGCCATCACCTCGTGCGGCGGCAGGCCCTTCAAGCGGTGGTCGCTCCAGACCTGGCGCCAGCGGCGCGCGCCCGGCAGGCCATGGCGCAGGCCCAGCATGTGGCGCGCGATGGTCGCCCAGGGCGTGCCGTGGGCCGCGGCCTCGCGCGCCATGTAATCGACCATGGTGGCCTCGATGCCCTCGCGCGTGAGCGCGTTGGGCGCGTCGCCATAGAACAGCTCGTCCCAGCGCGCCAGCCACCAGGGGTTGTGGTAGGCCTCGCGCCCGACCATCACGCCGTCGACCTGCGCCAGCTGCTCGAGCACGGCGGCGTCGGTGGCCAGACCGCCGTTGATGGCAATGGTGAGCTGCGGAAAGTCTTGCTTGAGCTGCGCCACCACGCCGTAGCGCAGCGGCGGAATTTCGCGGTTCTCCTTGGGCGACAGCCCCTTGAGCCAGGCGTTGCGCGCGTGCACGATGAAGGTGCTGCAGCCCGCCTCGGACACGGTGCCGATGAAGTCGCGCACAAACCCGTAGCTTTCGTTCTTGTCGATGCCGATGCGGTGCTTGACGGTGACGGGCACCGCCACCGCGTCGGCCATGGCCTTGACGCAGTCGGCCACCAGTTGCGGCTCGTTCATCAGGCAGGCGCCAAACGCGCCGCGTTGCACGCGCTCGCTGGGGCAACCGCAGTTGAGGTTGATTTCGCTGTAGCCCCACTGCTCGCCCAGCTTCGCGCTGCGCGCCAGATCGGCCGGCTCGCTGCCCCCGAGTTGCAGGGCCACCGGGTGTTCCTCGGCGTTGAAACGCAGGTGCCGCTCGGCGTCGCCGTAGACGATGGCGCCACTGTTGACCATCTCGGTGTAGAGCAGGGTGTGGCGGCTCAGCAGCCGGTGCAGGTAGCGGCAGTGCCTGTCGGTCCAGTCCATCATCGGCGCGACGGACATGCGCCAGGGGCTGTGCGGGGGGATCGGGAGGGCGGTGGGCGCGGAAGCGGCTTCGGACATGGGGCGATTATCCCATCGCGCCCGAAGCCGCAGGCTGCCCGGGTTTTTAGCCAAATCGGCCTCCAGCGCTTGCTGGCATTGCGCGGGCAGCTATCAAAACAGAGTCCAGGCTCAGCCCGATACGCTGCGCCGGTCGATCTTGCGGCTGAGCACGATGCTGGTCTGGGTCTGGTGCACGCCATCGACCTGGCCGATGCGGTCGAGCAGGGCGTCGAGCTGCTCGTGCGTCGCGCAGCGCAAGAAGACCAGGTAGTCAAACTGCCCGCTCACGGCCGAGACTTCCTCGACCTCGGGCATCTCGGCGAGCGCGCGCAGCACGGCCGGTGCCGTTTGGGGCAGCACGCTCAGGCTGCACCAGGCGCGCACGGTGGCGCTGTCCATGCGCCGGCCCAGGCGCACGCCGTAGCCGGCGACCACGCCCGCGCGCTCCAGCCGCGCAATGCGCGCGACGACGGTGGTGCGCGCCAGGCCCAGGCGCCGCGCGAGCGTGGCCGTGCTCTCGCGCGCGTTGGCCTGCAGCAGGCTCAGCAGCTGCTGGTCGGTGCGGTCCAGGGGCGGTTCCATGGCGAATGCTCTTGGGTTTGGTCGAAACGGCGAATATATCGCGCGCAATCGACGTTTTGTGCACTACACATTGGCGCGCGTGGCGCCTAGCATGGGATCACGCAACGGCATGTTGCCTTGCGCTCCAGGACGATCGAAGGAGACCGCCATGACCACCACCCGCCCCACCATTGCGATTCTGGGCGCCGGCCGCATCGGCCGCGCGATGGCGCTGCTGCTGCAGCGCACGGGCGACTACGACCTGCGGGTGGCTGACCGCGATGCCACAAGCCTGGCAGCGCTGCGCGCGCTCGGCCTGGCCACGGCCGTGGTGCACGACGACACGAGCGTGCAGGCCGCCATCCAGGGCTGCTTTGCCGTGCTCAACGCATTGCCGTTCCACCGCGCGGTGGGCGTGGCCACGCTGTGCGCACATGCCGGCGTGCACTATTTCGACCTGACCGAGGACGTGGCCAGCACGCAGGCCATCCGCGCGCTGGGCCGCACGGCGCGCAGTGTGCTGATGCCGCAGTGCGGCCTGGCGCCAGGCTTCATCGGTATCGTGGGCCACGACCTGGCGCGCCGCTTCGACACGCTGCACGATCTGCACATGCGCGTGGGTGCATTGCCGCGCTACCCGCAGGGCGCCCTGCGCTACAACCTGACCTGGAGCACCGAGGGCCTGATCAACGAGTACTGCAACCCTTGCGAGGCCATCGTGGACGGCGCGCCGACCTTTGTGCCGGCCCTTGAGGGCCTGGAGACCTTCACGCTCGACGGCGTGGCGTACGAGGCCTTCAACACCTCGGGCGGGCTCGGCACGCTGACCGAGACGCTGGCAGGCCGGGCGCGCCACGTGGACTACAAGTCGGTCCGCTACCCCGGCCACTGCGCGATCCTCCAACTGCTGCTCAACGACCTGCGCCTGCGCGAGCGGCGCGATCTGCTCAAGGAGATTTTTGAAGCCGCCATTCCCACCACCGCGCAGGACGTGGTCGTGGTGGTTGCCAGCGCCTCGGGCCTGAGCGGCGGGCGCCCGGTGCAGCATGCGTACTCGGCCCACATCGTCGGCACCGAGGTGGACGGCACCGCGCTCAGCGCCATCCAGCGCACCACGGCGGCGGGCATTTGCGCGGCCCTGGACCTGGTGGTGCACGGCGACCTGCCGCAGGCGGGATTTGTCGGCCAGGAGCAGGTGGCGCTGGCCAACTTGCTCGGCAACCGCTTTGGCGCGGCATTTGCGCCCCAGGTGCAGGGGGCGGCAGAAACGGCCCAGCCCGCCTGAGGGGGCGCTCAGCGCCCGCCCGGCCTTTGGTACATGGCCTCGATGGCGTCCGCGAAATGCGCCGCCAGGTTGGTGCGCTTGAGTTTGAGCGTCGGCGTCATGAGGGTGTTCTCCACCGTCCAAGGCGTGAGCGTCAGGTGCACCGCGCGCGGCACGGCGTAGCGCGGAAAGCCGGACGTGTTCTTTTCGATGCGCGCGAGCACGGCCCGCAGCACGGCGGGGCTGTTCAGGCTGGCCGGGTCGTGCGCATCGAGCCCGAGGTCGCGAGGCCAGGCGTTGCCATTCGTCGCGCGCCAGCACGGCCACGCAGGCGATGAAGGGGCGGTTTTCGCCGACGACGAACGCCTGCTCGAGCAGCGGATCGGCCAGCAGCGCCAACTCCAGGTCGCCCGGAGGCACCTTTTCGCCGGTGGAGGTGACGATGATTTCCTTGATGCGGCCCAGGATGCGGATGCGGCCTTGCACGATCTCGGCCTGGTCGCCGGTGCCCAGCCAGCCGTCGGCATCGAGAACGCGCGCCGTGTCCTCGGGGCGCTTCCAGTAGCCGCGCATCACGATGGGGCCGCGCACCTGCAGTTCGCGGTGGTTGCCGATGCGCACCTCGACGCCGGGCAGCGCGCGGCCCACGGTGGCCGGGTCGTTGTCGTGCAGGCCGTTGACCGACACCACCGGCGCCGTTTCGGTCATGCCATAGCCCTGCACCAGCGGCAGGCCCAGGCCCAGAAAACAGTGCGCGATGGTGGGCGAGAGCGGCGCGCCGCCGCTCACGGCCACGCGCACCCGGCCGCCGAACCGGGCCAGCACGGGTTGGGCCACCAGCGCGTGCAACAGCGGCCAGGGCAGGGCGGCCATCCAGCCACCGGCGCGGCTGCGCGCGGGCACTGGCAGGCCCTGCGCCGCGCAGAAGCGGCGCCAGCCCTGGTCCTGGGCGGCCTCGAACAATTGCATCTTCCAGGGCGAGGGCGAGAGCGTCTCGAGCAGCTTGGCGTGCATGCGCTCGTAGATGCGCGGCACCGACACCAGCACGGTGGGGCGCACGGTCTGCAGATCCTCGGCCAGTTGCGCCACCGAGCGCGCATAGGCCACGCAGCTGCCCGCCGCCATCGGCAGGTAGTAGCCTCCCGTGCGCTCAAAGGTGTGCGACAGCGGCAGGAACGACAGGAACACGTCGTCGGGGGTGGGCGCTATGCGCTCGAGCACGGCTTTCACGTCGCTGAGCACATTGGCGTGCGTCAGCATCACGCCCTTGGGCTTGCCCGTCGTGCCCGAGGTGTAGACGATGGCCGCAAGGTCTTCGGGCCCCGGCGGGGCCGGCAGTGGAGCGCCCGCCGAGGGGCTGTCGAGCCACTGCGCAAGCGAGCCCAGCGCCGGCGCATCGGCCGATGCTTCTGCGGTCTCCAGGGGCGCTGGCGCGTCCGCCACAACCACCACCGCGCGCAGCGCCGGAAAAGACACGCCGGTCGTGCGGATCGCGTCCCACTGCGCGGCCTGTTCCACGAAGAGCATGGAGGCTTCGCTGTCGGCCAGGATGTAGGCGATGCTGCCGGGGTTGTCGATGGCGTGCAGCGGCACCGGCACGCAGGCGGCGGCCAGCGCGGCCTGGTCGGCGCACAGGGCCTCCAGGCCATTGGGCAGCAGGATGGCGACGCGCGCGCCGACGGGCAACTGCATGGCGGCGAACGCGCGGGTCCACTGGGCCACGCGCTGCGCGGCCTGCGCCCAGCTCAGGCTGACCCAGGCCTGCGTGGCGGCATCGAACGCGCGGTAGGCCTCGCCGTCCGGGGTGCGGGCCGCGCGGTAGGCGAGCAGTTGGGGCAGCGTCTGGACGCTGGCGATGTCGGCAAAGGCAGGGGTCATCAGGTCGGTCGGGGCAAACGGAGCGCCAGGAATCAATCTTGGGGAAAACCCTTGGGATCATACCCAGCGCTGTTCAGGCCGTGGCGGCCTGAACATGCCTTCGCGCGAAGACGCTCGCATGAGACGGGTGACCGAGGCCGTCCTCTGGCCTTCCCTCGACCGGGCGCAAAGCTCGCACAGCGGAGGCGGCCAAGCCGTGGCCCAAGAATGCCCGCTTTGTGCCGTAATTTTTGCCACGGCAAAGCGCATCCATGCCGTTTGGCGCAGCGCACTGCCCGCGTGCGCTTTTTCTGCTTCAGGCCGCCGCCTCGAGCCCGTGCGCGAAGTGCGCCTGCATCGCGGCGACGGTGGCCGCCGCGTCGCGCGCGAGCATCGCCGCCAGGATGGCGCGGTGCTCGTGCAGCGAGTCCTCGATGCGGCCCTGCTTGAGCAGCGAGTTGTGGCGGTTGAGTTTCATGACCTTGCGCAGGTCGGCCACCATCTGGCTGCGCCAGCGGTTGTCGGCCAGCTCCAGCAGCAGCATGTGAAAGCGCTCGTTCACGGCAAAGAAGCGCTCGCGCTCGCCGGCGGCGGCCTCCAGCTCGGCGTGCAGGTCTTGCAGTTGCTGCAGTTGCGCCGGGGTGGCGGTGGTTGCCACCACGCCGGCCGCGTCGCTCTCGAGCAGGCTGAGCAGGTGGTAGACGTCGCGCAGGTCCTTGTCGGACATCTCGGTGACATAGGCGCCGCGGCGCACCTTCATCGTGACCAGGCCTTCGGCCGCGAGCACCTTCAGGGCTTCGCGCAGGGGCGTGCGGCTGATGCCGAACTCCTCGGCGATCTTGAGTTCATCGATCCAGCTGCCAGGCTCCAGCTCGCGGCGGAAGATGCGCTGGCGCAGCTGCTCCGCCACCTCTTCATAGAGCGCGCGGGGGGTCAGGGTAAGGGCAGACATGGGCGCAATGTACCTCAAAAAAACTATAAATTAATAATTACAGATGGGGTAGACTCCGGTCCATCGCGCTGGCATGCGAAGCTTCGCGCGCTGGCACACCCCTCCATTGCGAACCCTGCGACACCGCCATGACCCGCCCTACCGAACCGAACTTCACACCATCGACCCTCGCAGACTGGCAGCGCGCCGCGGCCAAATCCGCGCCCGGCGGCGACGTGCAGGCGCTGAACTGGACCACGCCCGACGGCATCGTCGTCAAGCCCCTGTACACGGCGGCCGACACGGCCGATCTGCCCTACGCCGATACGCTGCCCGGGTTCGAGCCCTACCTGCGCGGCCCGCAGGCCACGATGTATGCGGTGCGCCCGTGGACGATCCGGCAGTACGCGGGCTTTTCCACGGCCGAGGAATCGAACGCCTTCTACCGCAAGGCGCTGGCCGCCGGCGGGCAGGGCGTGTCGGTGGCGTTCGACCTGGCCACGCACCGCGGCTACGACTCCGACCACCCGCGTGTCACGGGCGACGTCGGCAAGGCCGGCGTGGCGATCGACTCGGTCGAGGACATGAAGATCCTGTTCGACCAGATTCCGCTCGACAAGGTGTCGGTGTCGATGACCATGAACGGCGCCGTGCTGCCGGTGCTGGCCGGCTACGTGGTCGCGGCCGAAGAGCAGGGCGTGCGACAGGACCAGCTCTCGGGGACGATCCAGAACGACATCCTCAAAGAGTTCATGGTGCGCAACACCTACATCTACCCGCCCAAGCCGAGCATGCGCATCATTGGCGACATCATCGGGTACACGGCGCGCAACATGCCCAAGTTCAACTCGATCTCGATCTCGGGTTACCACATGCAGGAGGCCGGCGCCAACCAGGCGCTCGAACTGGCCTTCACGCTGGCGGACGGCAAGGAATACGTCAAAACCGCGATCGCCTCGGGCCTGGACGTGGACGAATTTGCGCCGCGGCTGTCGTTCTTCTGGGCGATCGGCATGAACTTCTACCTCGAAGTCGCCAAGATGCGCGCCGCGCGCCTGCTGTGGTGCCGGATCATGAAAGAGACCGGCGCCACCAACCCCAAGAGCCTGATGCTGCGCACGCACTGCCAGACCAGCGGCTGGAGCCTGACCGAGCAGGACCCGTACAACAACATCGTGCGCACCACCATCGAGGCCATGGCGGCGGTGTTCGGCGGCACGCAGAGCCTGCACACCAACGCGCTCGACGAAGCGATTGCGCTGCCGACCGAGTTTTCGCTCGCGCATCGCGCGCAACACGCAGCTCATCATCCAGGAAGAGACGCACATCACCAACGTGGTCGACCCCTGGGCTGGCAGCTACATGATGGAGAAACTCACCCAGGACATGGCCGACGCGGCCTGGAAGATCATCGAGGAGGTCGAGGCCATGGGCGGCATGACGCAGGCCGTGGACAGCGGCTGGGCCAAGCTCAAGATCGAGGCCGCAGCCGCCGAGAAGCAGGCCAACATCGATTCGGGCAAGGACGTGATCGTCGGCGTCAACAAATACAAGCTGGCCAAGGAAGACCCGGTCGACATCCTGCAGATCGACAACGTCAAGGTGCGCGACGGGCAGATTGCGCGCTTGCAGAATATCAAGGCAAAACGCGACCAAACGCAGGTGCAGCAAGCGCTCGATGCTCTCACTTCCGCAGCAGAGAGCGGCCAAGGCAACCTGCTGGAGCTGGCCATCAACGCCATGCGCCTGCGCGCGACGGTGGGCGAGGTGAGCGATGCGCTCGAAAAGGTCTACGGGCGCCACCGCGCCGATACGCAGAAGGTGACCGGTGTGTACGCCGCGGCCTACGACTCGGCCGAAGGCTGGGACAAGCTCAAGCAAGAGATCAACGCATTCGCCGAGCAAGAGGGCCGCCGCCCGCGCGTGATGATCGCCAAACTGGGCCAGGACGGCCACGACCGCGGCGCCAAGGTGGTGGCCACGGCCTTTGCCGATCTGGGTTTCGACGTGGACATGGGGCCGCTGTTCCAGACGCCCGAAGAGTGCGCGCGCCAGGCCATCGAGAACGACGTGCACGCGGTCGGCATCTCCACACTGGCTGCCGGCCACAAGACGCTGGTGCCGGCAATCATCCAGTCGCTCAAGGACCAGGGCGCAGACGACATCATCGTGTTCGTCGGCGGCGTGATCCCGGCGCAGGACTACGCGCACCTGTACGACGCCGGCGTCAAGGGCATCTACGGCCCCGGCACGCCGATTCCGGCCAGCGCCAAGGACGTGCTGGAACAGATCCGCAAGGCCCTGGCGGCGTGAGCGCGGCGGTGCACACGGCAGCGCCTTCGCCGGTAGACGCGCTGCAGCACGCGCTGCTGCACGGCAACCCGGCGCAACAGCGCCGCGCCATGGCCAAGGCCATCACGCTGCTCGAGTCGACACGCGCCGACCACCGCGCGCAGGGCGATGCGCTGCTCACGCAGCTGCTGCCCCATACCGGCCGCGCCTTGCGCCTGGGCATCAGCGGCGTGCCGGGCGTGGGCAAATCCACCTTCATCGAAACGCTCGGCCTGTACCTGATCGGACAGGGCCACCGCGTGGCGGTGCTGGCGATCGACCCGTCGAGCAGCGTCTCGGGCGGCTCCATCCTGGGCGACAAGACGCGCATGGAGCAGCTCTCGGTGCACGAAGCGGCCTACATCCGCCCGAGCCCCTCGAGCGGCACGCTCGGCGGCGTGGCCGAAAAGACCCGCGAAGCCATGCTGGTCTGCGAGGCCGCGGGCTACGACGTGGTCATCGTCGAGACCGTGGGCGTCGGCCAGTCCGAGACGACGGTGTGGGGCATGACCGACATGTTCGTGCTGCTGCAGCTGCCCAACGCCGGCGACGAGCTGCAGGCCATCAAGAAGGGCGTGATGGAGATCGCCGACCTGGTGGTCATCAACAAGGCCGACCTCGACAAGAATGCCGCCACGCGCGCGCAGGCGCAGATCACCTCGTCGCTGCGCCTGCTGGGCCTGCATGGCAGCGCGGGCAACGAACGCCACGACGCCCATTTCTGGCAGCCCCAGGTGCTGCAGATCAGCGCGCTGGAGGGCGCCGGCATCGACGGCTTCTGGGCCGCGGTGACCGAGTTCAACCGTCTGCAAACGGCCAACGGCCGCCGCGAGCAGCGCCGCCAGCGGCAGAACCTGGCGTGGATGTGGCAGCGCATCGAGGCCGGGCTGAAGCAGGCCTTTCACCACGACCCCCGGGTGCAGGCGCTGCTGCCGCAGCTGCTGGCCGAGGTCTCGGCGGGGCGCATTGCGGCCTCGACTGCAGCAAGGAATCTGCTCTCAGCCCATACTGGGTAAGCGCTGACAGCTATAAAAACAAGAGTGAATTCAACAAGGACGGACCATGCAAAGCATCCTGGAGCAATTGGAAAAGAAGCGCGCGCTGGCGCGCCTGGGCGGCGGGCAAAAGCGCATCGACGCCCAGCACGCCAAGGGCAAGCTCACGGCGCGCGAGCGCATCGAGCTGCTGCTCGACGACGGCACCTTCGAAGAGTGGGACATGTTCGTCGAGCACCGCTGCACCGACTTCGGCATGGAAGACAACAAGGTCCCCGGCGACGGCGTGGTCACGGGCTACGGCATGATCAACGGCCGCCTGGTGTTCGTCTTCAGCCAGGACTTCACGGTGTTCGGCGGCGCGCTGTCCGAAACGCATGCCGAGAAGATCTGCAAGGTCATGGACCAGGCGATGAAGGTCGGCGCGCCGGTGATCGGCCTCAACGACTCGGGCGGCGCGCGCATCCAGGAGGGCGTGGCATCGCTGGGCGGCTATGCCGACGTGTTCCAGCGCAACGTGATGGCCAGCGGCGTGGTGCCGCAGATCAGCATGATCATGGGGCCGTGCGCCGGCGGCGCCGTGTATTCGCCTGCCATGACCGACTTCATCTTCATGGTGAAAGACAGCTCGTACATGTTCGTCACCGGCCCCGAAGTCGTGAAGACCGTGACGCACGAAGAGGTGACGGCCGAGGAGCTCGGCGGCGCGATCACCCACACCACCAAGAGCGGCGTGGCCGACCTGGCATTCGACAACGACGTCGAGGCGCTGATGATGCTGCGCCGCCTCTACAACTACCTGCCGCTCAACAACCGCGAAAAGCCGCCCGTGCGCCCCAGCGGCGACCCGGCCGACCGCATGGACCTGAGCCTCGACACCCTCGTGCCGGCCAACGCCAACCAGCCCTACGACATGAAGGAGCTGATCCTCAAGACCGTGGACGACGGCGACTTCTTCGAGCTGCAGCCCGACTACGCCAAGAACATCGTGATCGGCCTGGCGCGCATGGAAGGCCAGACCGTGGGCATCGTCGCCAACCAGCCGCTGGTGCTGGCCGGTTGCCTCGACATCAAGAGCAGCATCAAGGCCGCGCGTTTCGTGCGCTTTTGCGATGCGTTCAACATCCCTGTCGTCACCTTCGTCGACGTGCCCGGCTTCATGCCCGGCACCAGCCAGGAGTACGGCGGCATCATCCGCCACGGCGCCAAGCTGCTTGTATGCGTACGCCGAGTGCACCGTGCCCAAGATCACCGTCATCACGCGCAAGGCCTATGGCGGCGCTTACGACGTGATGAGCTCCAAGCACCTGCGCGGCGACGTCAACCTGGCCTGGCCGAACGCCGAAATCGCCGTGATGGGCGCCAAGGGCGCGGTGGAAATCATCTTCCGCGAGGACAAGAACGACCCGGTCAAGCTCGCCGCCCGCGAGGCCGAATACAAGGAGCGCTTCGCCAACCCGTTCGTCGCCGGCGCGCGCGGCTTCATCGACGACGTGATCCTGCCGCACGAGACGCGCAAGCGCATCTGCCGCTCGCTCGTCATGCTGCAGGGCAAGAAGCTCGAGAACCCGTGGCGCAAGCACGGCAACATTCCTCTTTGAGCGGTAGCGCCTGCGGAGCTGAGACCTGGCCTAGAGAAAGAAATACACCATGTTCACCAAGATCCTGATTGCCAACCGGGGCGAAATCGCCTGCCGCGTCATTGCCACGGCCAAAAAAATGGGCATCGCCACCGTCGCTGTCTACTCCGACGCCGACAAGGACGCGCGCCACGTGCAGCTGGCCGACGAGGCCGTGCACATCGGCCCCGCGCCGAGCCGCGAGAGCTACCTGCAGGCCGACAAGATCATTGCCGCGGCGAAGGCCACGGGCGCGCAGGCCATCCACCCCGGCTACGGCTTCTTGAGCGAGAACGAGGCGTTTGCCAAGCGCGTCGAAGAAGAGGGCATCGTCTTCATCGGCCCGAAGCACTACAGCATCGCCGCCATGGGCGACAAGATCGCCTCGAAGAAGCTGGCCAAGCAGGCCCAGGTCAGCACCATTCCGGGCTACAACGACGCCATCGACAGCGCCAAGCAGGCGGTCGACATCGCGGCCGCCATTGGCTACCCCGTGATGATCAAGGCCAGCGCGGGCGGCGGCGGCAAGGGCCTGCGCGTGGCCTACAACGACAAGGAGGCGTTCGACGGCTTCACCAGCTGCCGCAACGAGGCGCTGAGCAGCTTTGGCGACGACCGCATCTTCATCGAGAAGTTCGTGCAGGAGCCGCGCCACATCGAGATCCAGGTGCTGGGCGACAGCCACGGCAACGTGATCTACCTCAACGAGCGCGAGTGCTCGATCCAGCGCCGCCACCAGAAGGTCATCGAGGAGGCGCCGTCGCCCTTCATCAGCGATGCGACGCGCAAGGCCATGGGCGAGCAGGCCGTGCAACTGGCCAAGGCCGTGAAGTACCAGTCTGCCGGCACCGTGGAGTTCGTTGTCGGCAAGGACCAGGACTTCTACTTCCTCGAGATGAACACCCGCCTGCAGGTCGAGCACCCGGTGACCGAGTGCATCACGGGCCTGGACCTGGTGGAGCTGATGATCCGTGTGGCCGCGGGCGAGGCGCTCCCGCTCACGCAGGCCGACGTCAAGCGCGACGGCTGGGCCATCGAGTGCCGCATCAACGCCGAAGACCCGTTCCGCAACTTCCTGCCGTCCACGGGACGCCTGGTGCGCTTTCAGCCGCCCGAAGAAACCCTGTTCCAGGCCGACCCCAGCCAGGGCCTGGGCGTGCGCGTGGACACCGGCGTGTACGAGGGCGGCGAGATCCCGATGTACTACGACTCGATGATCGCCAAGCTCATCGTGCACGGCAGCGACCGCAACGACGCGATCGCCAGGATGCGCGCCGCGCTCAACGGCTTCGTCATCCGCGGCATCAGCAGCAACATCCCGTTCCAGGCGGCCCTGCTCGCGCACCCGAAGTTCGTCACCGGCGACTTCAACACCGGCTTCATTGCCGAGAACTACGCGCACGGCTTTGCCGCCGAGGATGTGCCGCACGCCGACCCGCTGTTCCTCGTCGCGCTGGCCGCCTACATGAACCGCCGCTACCGCGCACGCGCCTCGGGCATCAGCGGTCAGCTGGCAGGCCACGAAGTGCAGGTGGGCGAAGCGTTTGTCGTGGTCACACTGGGCGCGCAGGGTAACAACCAGCACCGTGAGGTGTCGGTGACCGACTTTGAAATGGAAGGCAAATTGCGCTCCAGCGCAGTGACCGTGGGCGATCATAGCTATCAGATCAGTAGCGCAGCAACCTTGGGCCAGATCCGCGTCCAAGGCCAGTGCAACGGCCAGGATTTCACCGCGCAGGTCGAGCGCGGCACGGCCAAGAACCCGCTGGCGCTGCGCATCGCGCACAACGGCACGCAGATCGATGCCCTGGTGCTCTCGCCGCTGGGCGCGCAGCTGTACCAACTCATGCCCTACAAGGCCCCGCCGGATCTGAGCAAGTTCCTGCTCTCGCCCATGCCCGGCCTGCTGGTCGACGTGGCGGTGCAGGAGGGCCAGAAGGTGCAGGCCGGCGAAAAGCTCGCCGTCATCGAAGCCATGAAGATGGAAAACGTGCTGTTCGCTGCGCAAGACGGCGTGGTCGGCAAGATCACCGCCGGCAAGGGCGAGTCGCTGAGCGTGGACCAGGTGATTCTGGAGTTTGCGTGATCTGTACGAGCCTGTGCGCTTGATGTGCGCGCGCTCCCAACAGCCCGCCTGCGCACCCGCAGGCGGGCTTTTTTTCCTGCCAACCAGGGTGCGCCGCTGTGAGTGAGCATGAAGATTGATACGACCACCGTCCAGCTGGTGCTGGCCATTGCGGAAGAAGGCAGCATTTCGCGCGCTGCCGACAAGCTCAGCCTGGCCGTGGCGGCCGCCTCCAAGCGGGTGACGGACCTCGAACTGCAGCTCGGCACAAAGCTGTTCAAGCGCATTCCGCATGGCGTCAGGATCACCGAGTCGGGCGACAAGCTGCTGGCGCACATCCGGCAGATCGACAACCTCATTGGCCGCCTCGAGGGCGATGCGCAGGCCATGCACCAGGGGCGCGACGGGCGCATCATTATTGGGGCGCCCAAATCGGCGATTATCCAGTTCCTGGCCAAAGAGATATTCGGCATCCAGAAAAAATACCCGCAGATCACGGTAAAGATCCTGGAGGAAAACAGCAAAATCGTTCAGCAGCTGCTGCGCGACAAGGTGATCGATGTCGGTATTTACGAGAAGAAAAGTGGATTTCTGGATTTGGAGAAATTTGATTACCAGCAAGACCGGCTCGTATTGGTGTACAGCCGCCGGCATTTTGATTTTCCAGAGAAACCCGTGGGCATCGATGCCATTCTGGATGTTCCCATCGTGAGCCTGGGCACAGGCTCCGCGATTTTGTCCGCCGTGCAAAGAGCGCACCGGAGCCGGGGCAGGTTGTTTCGCAACAATTTCACGGTCAGCGGCTTCGACACCATGCTGGCCCTGGTGCGCAATGGCCTGGGCGTCGGCCTGATCCCGCCCGCCGTGCTGCAGAGCTTTCACCCCGAAGACGCTTTGGGCTCGGCGGAAATCGAGGGGGACTGGCACCAGCGCTCTTATGTGCTGTCGTTCGTGGAAGGCCAGGCGCAGGAGCAAACCCTGCGCAATGTGGTGGCCGAGCTGCTCGGCACCAAAACACAAGGCTAGCGGCCCTGGGTTTCGCGAAACGCGAAACCAGGCATGCACACCACGTGCTTGCGGCGCGGCCGGCCGTGGGCGACAGTGCGGGCACAACTACACAGGAGACAAAATGAAACGTCGCGAATTCATGGCCGGCAGCGCCGCCGTGCTGGCCGCACCCTGGGCCAGGGCTGCCGATCTGCCCAAGGGCACCGTCAAGATTCTGGTGGGCTGGGCGCCGGGGGGTGGCACCGACGTGTTCGGGCGCATCGTGGGGCAGAAGCTCTCCGAACTGTGGGGGCGTCCGGTCATTGTCGAAAACAAGCCCGGGGCCACCGGCTCCCTGGCGGCAGATTATTTTGCCAAGACCAAATTCACCGACGGCATCAACCTGCTGATTGCCCATGTGAATACCCATGCCATATCGCCGCACATTTTCAAAAGCATCACCTACGATCCGCTCAAGGATTTTGCGCCGATTGCCTTGATCGGCGCCACACCCCATATTCTGGTGACCAGCCACAAGAATCCCTACACCTCGATCAAGGAGGTCGTGGAACTGTGCAAGAAGAACCCCGGAACCATCAGCTTTGGTTCGTCGGGCACCGGGTCGGTACAGCATTTGGCGGCCGAAATGTTCAATATGGCCGCTGGCGTGAAAAGCATCCATGTGCCCTACAAGGGCTCGGGCCCGATGCAGACCGACCTGATCGGCGGACAGATCGATTTCAGCTTTGACACCATGACGGCTGCCACGGCCCAGGTCAAAGCCAAGAAGATGACGGGCATCGTCCAGACCCGTGTCAGCCGCGCCAAGGGGTTTCCCGATATCCCGACCATGGACGAGCAAGGCTTCAAGGGCTTCGATGCGTCGAGCTGGTATGGCGTGGTCGGCCCCAAGGACATGCCCAAGGACGTGGTGCTGCAGATCAATGCCGACATCAACAAGGTGCTGGCCATGCCCGACGTGGTGGCGCGTTTTGAAAGCTACGGCGCCGAAGACGGCGGCGGTTCGGCCGCCAAGTTCGCCGCCTTCATGGCCGCGGAATACAAGAAGTGGGGCGACGTGGTGCGCTCCGCCAAGATCACCGAGGAGAGCTGAAATGGGTGCACAAGCACATCTGCCGCTGCAGGGTATTCGCGTGCTGGACGTGAGCCAGGTCATGGCCGGGCCGTTTGCCTGCATGCTGCTGGCCGATCTGGGGGCCGACGTGATCAAGGTCGAGCCACCGGATGGCGACCAGACGCGCGGTGCCATGGGCTTCAAGATGAAGGGCCCGGACAGCATGGGCTTCCTGAACATGAACCGCAACAAGCGCTCGCTCACGCTCGACCTCAAGAGCGACGAAGGGCGCGAGTTCTTCTACAAGCTGGCCGAAACCGCCGACGTGATCGTCGAGAACTACCGACCCGGCGTGGTGCAGCGCCTGCGCGTGGACTACGAGGCCATCAAGAAAATCAACCCCAAGATCGTCTACGTCAGCATTTCGGGTTTTGGCCAGAGCGGGCCCTGGGCCAGCCGCCCGGGCTTCGACCTGATGGCTCAGGCCATGTCGGGCGTGATGAGCGTGACGGGTTACAAGGGCGAAAAGCCGGTCAAGGCCGGGGTGCCGGTGGCCGACATCGGCTGCGCGCTGTTTGCCACCTATGGGCTTTTGGCCGCCTACATCGGTGCGCAAAAGACAGGGCAGGGCCAGCACATCGACGCCTCGCTGTTCGACTCGGCCATGGCTTTTTCGGTCTGGGACATGTCGGAATACTGGGGCACGGGCGTCGCGCCCACGCCGCTGGGCACCAGCAACAAGATGAGCGCGCCTTACCAGGCCGTGAAGGCGCGCGACGGCTACTTCGTCATGGGCGCGACCAACCAGAAGCTCTGGGCCAAGTTGTGCACGCTGCTGCAGCGTCCGGACCTGGTGCAGCACCCCGACTACGCCACCGTGGCCCTGCGCCTGAAGAACCGCGAGGCGCTGATCGACGCTATCGAGGAGGAATTCGCCAAGAAGGACAGCGCCGACTGGGTCGACACCATGCTCGCCGCCGGTATTCCTGCCGGGCCCATCCTGTCGTACCCCGAGGCGTTCGAAGGCGAGCACGGCGTGCACCGCCGCATGTGCATGGAGATCGACCACCCGATCGAAGGCAAGGTCAAGAACATCGGCTTTCCCGTGAAGATGCTCGGCACGCCCCAGCAGGTGCGCCGCCATCCACCGTTGCTGGGCGAGCACAACGACGAAATCATGGCCGAAATCAACGCCTTGGCGACATGAGCGCGCTGGTACAACTGCGCGTGCACGGCTCGGGGGCGGCCGAGATCGTGATCGACCGGCCCGAGCGCCACAACGCGATGACGCAGGCCATGTACGAGTCGCTGCTGGAGTCGCTTGCGCAGTGCGCGCGCAACCCGGCCGTGCGCAGCATCCTGTTCAAGGGCGCGGGCGGCAAGTCCTTCATCTCGGGCACGGACATCGCGCATTTCAAGGACTTCCGCGATGGCAGCGAAGGTGTGGCCTACGAGGCCTTTGTCGAGCAGGTCATCGACGCGGTGGAGCGCATTGCCGTGCCCACCGTGGCGGTGATCGACGGCTGGGCCGTCGGTGGCGGGCTGGCCTTGGCCACGGCCTGCGACTTTCGGGTGTGCAGCAGCGGCTCGCGCTTTGGCGCGCCGATTGCCAAGACGCTGTCCAACACGCTGTCGTCGCGCAACATCGCGCGCCTGCAAGCGGCTTTGGGTGTACCGCGCGTCAAGAAGATGCTGCTGCTGGCCGAGTACCTCACGGCGCAGGACGCTTTGGCGTGCGGCTATGTGTACGAGGTCTGCGCGCCCGAGGCCCTGGACACGGCTTCCCATGCGCTGGCACTGCGCCTCATGGCGCTGTCGTCGGTCACGCAAAAGGCCGTGAAGGAAAGCATCCGCCGCATCGTGGTCGAACAGAATCTGGACGATGGCGACCTGGTGACCGAGGTATACGGCAGCGCCGCATTTCGGCAAGGCGTGGCCTCGTTCATCAAGGCCTGAATCCCTGCGCTTGCACGCCTTCCAACATGCCCGCCCATGCCCTGCATGGGCGGGCATGTTCGCTTCTGAAGGGCCTCGTCCTTCTCTGCAGAGCCCACCATCCGCGAGACAATGGGCGCTCCCATTTTCGTCCGCTGCATGGCTGCTGCCGTGGATGCGTTTATGGGTTAAAACAGGTTCAAGCGCTTGCCTGGAAAGCGCCAGCAGCTATCAATACAGGAGTTCCTACATGAGCACACCACGCCGTCCCTTCCGGGTCCTGGGCATCCAGCAGGTCGCCATTGGCGGCACCGACAAGCAGCGTATGAAGACGCTGTGGGTGGACATGCTGGGCCTCGCGCAGATTGGCACCTTCCAGAGCGAGCGCGAGAACGTGGACGAGGACATCCTTGCCATGGGCCAGGGGCCCTACCAGGTCGAGGTGGACCTCATGCAGCCGCTCGACATCGCCAAGAAGCCCGCCGTTCACGCCACGCCGCTCAACCACATCGGCCTGTGGATCGACGACCTGCCGCGCGCCGTGGAATGGCTCACGGCCCAGGGCGTGCGCTTTGCGCCCGGCGGCATCCGCAAAGGCGCCGCAGGTCACGACATCACGTTTCTGCACCCCAAGAGCAATAGCGAGTTCCCGATCGCAGGCGAGGGCGTGCTGATCGAACTGGTCCAGGCACCTGGCGATGTGGTTGCTGCGCTAGGGTAGGCGGCGCTGGGCCAGCCCACTGGCTTTCGGCTTGGGCTGGCCCGTGTCCGAATGCCGTACGGTCAGTCCGGACGGGCTACCATCCATGCCACGGGTGTCCAGAGCCAGCGCATGTTGGCTCGTTCTGCCCCGCTTGGCGTCCCCGGCGCCTTTTTCCTGCTGCAAATTGCGGCATTCGCTGCGCACATCCGGCCTTGCCGGGGCTGGCGCAATTTGTTTCCCCGGGGCAAGCCATCGGCAGTACCAGACACTGCTGCCGTTGGCCTGCGACGGTTCTGAAAGTGCAATCCGTGACTACAGTCTCTTCACCTTCCTCCGCTTCCTTGGGTTCTTCCGCTGCCAGCCACACCGTGCAGCTGCACCGCCCGCCCGCGGCCCCGCTCACCGCGCAGGGCCCATGGTCGGTCGCCGACATCCAGGCACTGCTCGACAAGCCGCTGATGGACCTGCTGTTCCAGGCGCAAACCGTGCACCGCGCGCACTGGCCCGAAGGCGAGATCGAACTGGCCACGCTGCTGTCGGTGAAGACCGGCGGCTGCCCCGAAAACTGTGGCTACTGCCCGCAGGCCGCCGAATTCGACACGGGTGTGAAAGCCGAAAAACTCATGGCCGTCGATGAGGTGGTGCGCGCCGCGCAGGCCGCCAAAGACGCCGGCGCCACCCGCTTTTGCATGGGCGCCGCGTGGCGCGCGCCGAAAGACCGCGACATCGAAAAGATGTCCGAACTGGTGTCGGCCGTGAAGGACCTGGGCCTGCAGACCTGTGCCACGCTGGGCATGCTGGCGCCGCACCAGGCGCAAGCCTTGAAGGGGGCAGGGCTCGACTATTACAACCACAACCTGGACACAGCGCCCGAGTACTACACCGACGTGGTCAGCACCCGCGCCTACCAGGACCGCTTGGACACGCTGCAGAACGTGCGCGCCGCGGGTATCAGCGTGTGCTGCGGCGGCATCGTGGGCATGGGCGAGGCGCCGGTGCACCGTGCCGGGCTGATTGCGCAACTGGCCAACCTCAACCCCTACCCGGAATCGGTGCCCATCAACAGCCTGGTGCGCGTGCCCGGCACACCGCTGGCCGACAGCGAACCGATAGACCCGTTCGACTTCGTGCGCGTGATCGCAGTGGCCCGCATCACCATGCCGACAGCGCGCGTGCGCCTGTCGGCCGGCCGCCAGCAGATGGGGGAAGCCGTGCAGGCCCTGTGCTTCATGGCCGGGGCCAATTCCATCTTCTATGGCGACAAGCTGTTGGTGACGGGCAACCCGGATGTCGACGCCGACGTGCAGCTTTTGCGCAAACTGGGCCTGAGCGGCCACCGGACGGAAGCTGCCGCAGAGCACGGGCCTCTTTGAGCACCTGGCTGGACGAGGGCCTGTGCGGCGGCGGCCGCACAGGGGTGCTTTGACTTGGTAAACCCCATGTCCAAACGCTGGCGAACCCATGCGTCTGGATACCCTCGCGTTGCCGGTCCGTGCGTATAGGCGTGGCGCCCTAGAAAAAACGGATCGCAGATCCGCGCGGATGGTTCACGCAGAACCGTCCAGCAGGCGTGCACCTTTGTTCAGGATGGTGGCTTCCGCCCGGAAGTAGCCCATCACCGTGGGAATGCTGTGGTGCCCGGTCAGGGCCATGGTGTCCGCCAGCGAGACATTCTGCCGGCCTGCCTCGGTGACGAAGCCCGAGCGCAGCGAGTGGGCCGAAAAATCACCTTCCACTCCAGCCAGCGCGCAGCGCGCCTTCACGATGGTGCGCACCGCGGCCGGCGACATGGGTCCGCCCAGGTGCCCGCCTTTGAGGATGCGCCGGAAAACCGGGCCTTGCACGATGCCGCTGCTGAGCAGCCAGTCTTGCAACGCTTCTCCGGCCGGGCCCAGCACCGGCTTGTTGTTTTCCGGCAGATCGCGCCCGGCCTGGTTGGTCTTGGAGTGGGCGAGCGTGTAGACAAACTCTGCGGGGCCGATGCGCCGCAACTGCTCCATCTGGGCGCCCGCGACCTCGGAGCGGCGCCGGCCGCCGCTGGCCCAGGCAAAGAGCAGCAGCGCGCGGTCGCGCTTGCCGCGCAGGCTGTCGTCGCAGGTCTCCAGCAAGGCCTGCAGCGGATCTTTGGTCAGGGCGGCTTTCTTGCGGGGCAGGGCGCCACGCTTGGCATAGGCCTTGCGCGTGCGCGACAGCAGTTCGCGCACCTGGACGTCATGGCAGGGGTTGGGCAGGCTGCGCAGCTGGTGCGCCTTGGACATCACCGCGACCCGGTGCACCAGCGTGCTGTGCGCCATCGGACCGGGCTTGCCTTTGTAGCCGCCGCCCACGAGCGCCCGGTCAATGGCATCGGGCAGTTCGGAAGCGAGGCCTTGCGCGGTCAGGCGCTGGGCGTGGTCCACCACAAACTGCAGCACGCAGGCCGTGGGCAGCGGCAGCTGGATCTGCGCTCCGTAGCGCAACCCATACCAGGCCGCCCAGTAGCGCAGGGCTGCGCGGTAGCTGGCCAACGTATTGATCGATTCCCCCTCGCGCATCAATTCCTCGACCGCATTGCGCGTGACATCGCTCAATGCCGAGGGAAGCAAAGCAGGGGTCTTTTGGAGCATCGGAACAGACATGTCCCATGATACCGCTAAAAATATATTAAAAATTATGTCATATGTTTGATATATTACATATTTGAAAAATACATCACGATAAAACTCTCTTATCGTTTCCTAAAAAGGGTTGAGCCATGCAGCACCGCATTTCGCGCGGAATCCAGTACGAAGACGTTGCACAGGCCGCCGATGCGCTGCTGCACGATGGCCTGCGCCCGACGATCGAGCGCATACGCCAGCGCATAGGCCGGGGCTCTCCCAACACGGTCAGTCCGATGCTGGAACAGTGGTTTTCGGGCTTGGGCCAGCGTCTGGGCGGCGGCAGGGCAGAAGTCGAGAGTGATTTGCCACATGCGGTGGCCCAGGCGGCCACCGCCTTGTGGAGTGCTGCCTGCAGTGAAGCCGAAACCCGGGCCGCGGCCTCTTGGCAGACGAAGCAAGCGGCTGTCACTGAAGCGGCCCAGCAGCTGGCGGCAGCCCGCGCGGAGCTGGACGCGCGCCAACTGGCGATGAATGAGCGTCTGCACGCCGCGGAGGCGGCCATGCAGCTGTGTTCACAGCAACTGGCCGAAAGCAATGAACGCTGGAGAGCCGGCGAACGTGCCCTGGCCTTGCGCGACGCCGAAATTTCTGCCCAACGCTCGGCTGCAGCCCGGCAGGCAGAGCAATACGCTGCACTCCAAGCGCGCCTGGACACGGCCCAGGCCCAAGCTCTGGACGAGCGCACACGGCAGGAAGCGCACTACCGCACCAGTGAGCGCCGCTGGCTCGAAGAGGTAGACCGCGCGCGGCAAGAAGCCCGCAAATCCGCGCTGTCGGCCCAGGACGAAAGCCGCAAGCTGGCAGTCGCACAGCAGCAGCTGGAAAGCGCGCTTTCCACGCACCAGGCCTACGCGCTGGAGCAGGAACACAAAATTCAGCAGTTGCACCAGGACCTCGCCAGCGCCCAGCGGGAATTGGCGCATGGGCAAAGGCTTCTCGCTGTGCTCCAAAGCGATGGGCTCAAAGCGAAAGAGGCACCGTCCCCGCGGCGATCGTACCGAACACCTGCCGCGCTGCCACGTCGAAAACTTGCAAAACGTCGCCCCTGAGAGCGGCAGAACAGGTAGAAGGTGGGCAATGCCTCAGAACATCGCATCGCATCGCGACGCTCGATTCGGGCAGCTTGTGCATGGATGAAATTTATTATTTAACATAATATACATCGTATCTAGTAAAAGAAATCGGACAAACTGGCGCTACCATGCGCCTATGACTACCCCTTCAGCACCTTCAAAAGTCTCTGGCGTCCACTTTGGCCATGGCGGCCGTGTCTGCATCGTCACGGGGGGCGCGCAAGGCATTGGCGAGGCCTGCGTGCGCCGTTTTGCGCGTGAAAATGCCAAGCCGGTGATTGCGGACGTGGACGATGTGCGCGGCCAGGCGCTCGCGCAGGAACTGGGTGCGCTGTATGTCCGCTGCGATGTGGGCGACAAGGCGCAGGTCGATGCGCTGGTGGCCCAGACCCTGGCCGCCCACGGGCGCATCGATGTGCTGGTGAACAACGCGGGCATCTTCCGGGCAGCCGATTTTTTGGACGTCACCGAAGCGGACTTTGATGCCGTGCTGCGCGTCAATCTCAAGGGCTCCTTCCTCGTCGGCCAGGCCGTGGCACGGGCCATGGTCGCCACCGGCGGCGGCACCATCGTCAACATGAGTTCGGTCAATGGCGTGCTGACCATTCCCACCATCTCCAGCTACAACGTGAGCAAAGGCGGCATCAACCAGCTCACCCGCGTCATGGCTCTGGCGCTGGCCGACAAGAACATCCGCGTGAACGCGGTGGCGCCCGGCACCATTGCCACCGAACTCGCCGCCAAGGCCGTGCTGACGAGCGAAGACGCCAGGAACAAGATCCTGGGCCGCACGCCGATGAAGCGGCTGGGCGAACCGGGCGAGATTGCCGATGTGGTGGCCTGGCTGGCCAGCGATGCCGCGAGCTACGTGACTGGCGAGATCGTGACGGTGGATGGCGGGCGCATGACGCTGAACTACACGGTGCCCGTCTGACCCATCAAGAACTATCGAATTGATAGCTGCTAGCGATTGATGGATAAGCGCTAGAGCCTCTTTTGACTCATAAATCCATCAAGGCTGCGGCGCACGCTTGAGCAAACCTGCCATGCTGCGCGGCCAGCCCACGGGGCCGAACCAGGCGCCGCCCGCAATGGCCCAGGCATTGACCAACCCGTAGAGCACCAGCGCCACAGCCTGCGCGGCAAACACGGCCGCCAAACCCGCTCCCCAGCGCAACGCCAGCCAGCCGCCGGTCACGGCCACGGCCAGCCGCACGATGTTGCCCAGCACCGGCCAGAGCAGGCGCCCTGCCCCTTGCGAGGCAAAGTACAGCACCAGGCCCAGGCCGAAGAAACCGTACACCGGCCCGACGGTGCGCAGGTACTGCCCACCGGCTTCGAGCATGGCCGGATCGCTGTTGAACAGCGACAACCAGGCGCCGCGGAAAAGCCGCGGCCCACAGGCCGATGGCTTGCGCCATCGCGAACGCCATGGCCGCACCGATCCAGGTGGCGCGCAGGGCGCGCTCGCGCTGGCCGGCGCCAATGCAGGTGCCGACCATCGCGACCAGCGGTGCGCCCAGGCCGAACACCAGCGGAACCAGCAGGTATTCGAGGCGCGATGCGGTGCCGTAGCCCGCAATGGCCGCCGTGCCAAAGCCGCCCACCAAGGCGGTCGTGACGCCAATGGTCACATTGGTGGCCACCGTGGACACGGCTCCCACCAGCCCGACCCGCAGGATGTCCTTGAACAAAGCCCAGCGAAAGCGGATCTGCGCAAACGAAGGCCGCAGCAGGCTGCGCGGAGACCACAGGTAGCCCGCCAGCACCAGGCTGCCAAGGAAGTAGTACGCCATCAGCGCGATCGCGCCGCCCGCAATGCCCAGGCCGGGCAACGGGCCCCAGCCAAAGATCAGCAGGGGCGACAGCGGCACCAGCACGAGCGCACCCAGCACCGTGACATAGGCCGGCACCGCCATGTTGCCCGTGCCCCGGATCACGGCGGACAGCGTGTTGAACAGCCAGACCAGAAAGGCGCCCGCAAACACCCAGTTGGAATAGACCAGCGCGGCATCGAGCGCCCCGCCCGTGCCGCCCATGCGGGCGTAGAGCCAGCGCCCTCCCCCCACCACGGCCACCGTGAAAACGAGCGCGAACACCGCCGCAATGGCCAGCGCGTGCAGCACCAGCGCATCGGCATCGTCGCGCCGCCGCGCGCCCAGGGCCCGCGCAATGGCCGACGCAATGCCGCCGCCCATGGCGCCGGCCGAGGTCATCTGCATCAGCATCACGACCGGAAAGACCAGCGCCATGCCCGCCAGCGCATCGGTACCGAGCTTGCCGACGAAGTAGGTCTCGATCAGACCCACCCCGGCCTGCGCCAGCATGACCAGCACATTGGGCGCGGCCAGCCGCAGCAGCGTGGGCGCGATGGGCGCCTCCAGCAGCATGCGGGTGCGCGGGTTGAGTGCGGTGCTCATGCGGCAGTGCCTCGGGGTTTGCGCACCACTGTGCGCACGGTGGACACCTGCGGCACATCGCCGTACTGATCTTCGTCCAGGGCGAAGTCGCCGGGGTAAAAGGATTTCTGCTGTGGGCCGGGGGCAGCAGCAGCCAGCGGGTCTGTCATGGCAATAGCGCTTTCAACAAAGAGAAATGGAGAAATTGTGTGCCGCGTCTGTTCAGGCCCCAGCAGGTGCTGGCCGCACCAGCCGGGCCTCGCGGATCGGCAGGTTGACCAGCGCGGCGCCCACTGCCAGAACGATGTCGATGTACCAGACCCAGTCGTAGCTGCCCGTGGCCTGGAACACGCTGCCGCCCAGATACGCGCCGAAAAATCCGCCCACCTGGTGCGCCAGCATCACGATGCCGAACAGCATGGCCATGTTGGCCGTGCCAAACATCTTGGCGACCAGACCGACCGTGGGCGGCACGGTGGACAGGAAGGTCACGCCCATCACGGCGGCAAAAACCAGCACGACCGGCCCGGTCTTGGGCGCCAGCAGAAACGCCAGCACCGCGATGCCGCGCGTGGCATAGAGCAGCGACAGCAGCGATTTCATGCGCCAGCGCCCGACCGCCCAGCCCATGGCCAGGCTGCCGACGATGTTGAACAGCCCGATCATGCGCCAGCGCCCAGCCGCCGAATTCGGGCGCCAGCCCGCAGGCGGCAATCACCCCCGGCAGGTGCGTGGCCAGAAACGCCACATGGAAGCCGCACACCAGAAAGCCCGCCGCCAGATAGCGGTAGCTGGGCGTGGCCAGCGCCTGGCCAATGGCTTGGCGGGCGCTCAGCGCCTTCTGTGCCGCGACGCGGCTGCGGCCTGCGCCGCCAGCGCATTGGAATTGCCGCGCAGGATGAAAACCGCCGGCAGCGCCAGAAGCACGAGCACGCCCAGCCACTGCATGCGCGCTGGCCCAGCCCACGGCGGCCATCAGGCCGATGGCGATGGGTGCCATCGCGAACTGGCCGAAGGAGCCGCCCGCATTGACGATGCCGGTGGCCAGGCCGCGCTTGTCCGGCGGCACGAGCCGCGCGCTGGCCGCCATGAGCACCGACGGCCCGGCCATGCCGGCGCCCCCGGCGGCCAGGACGCCGATGGCAAAGATGAGGCCCGCCGTCGTTGTCATCAGCGGCGTGATGAACGTGCCCACTGCCACCAGCACCACGCCGAGCAGGATCACGCGCCCGGTGCCGATGCGGTCGGCCACCGCGCCGGCAAAAGGCTGCGTCAGCCCCCACCACAGCTGGCCGAGCGCAAAGGCCAGGCTGATGCTGCCGACGCCCAGCCCGGTCGAGGTGTTCAGCGCCGACAGAAACAAGCCCATGGTCTGCCGCACGCCCATGGTGAGCGCGAACGCGCCCGCCGCGGCCAGCAGCACCAGCCAGACGGCCCAGGGCCTGGCGGGCGCCTGCCCGCGCGCTCAGTCTTCGCCATGTCTCCTGCTCCGCTGGCGGGCGCCAGCAGCGCCAGGGATTCGTCGACCAGCGCATGCAGCGCCGCCACGCGCTCCACACCCAGGGCGTCGTTGAGCGCCAGTTGGGCCACCTTCCAGCAGCGCTGCGCTTCGGCGCGCTTGTCGCGGCCCGCATCGGTGATGTGCGACCAGCCGGCTGCGCGCATCGGCACCCGCCTCCAGCGTCACCCAGCCCGCATCCACCAGGGGCTGCAGGTTGCGCGTCAGCGTGGAAGCGTCCATCTTCATCGCCGCCGCCAGGTCGCCGGGCCGGATCGGCCCGAGCTTGAGCACATGCGACAGCAGCGAGTACTGCGTGGTCTTGAGGCCGCTCTGCGCCATCTTGCGTCGTAGTGCTGCGCCACGCGGCGCATCAGCTGGCGCAGCTTGAAGTTGGTGCAGCCCTGCGGCAACGGCAAGGTGCGGCGCGATCGGTGGCGGGCATGGGAGCATCGGCTTGCATGGATTTGATTGTATCTGCAATACTTGCATATGCAATACTAAAATGCAGACCCCAACCCCAGCACAGGAACCCCATGACCCAGCACAACCACCTCGAACATTGGCTCGCGCAGGAGCGCGAAATCCTCGCGCGCCTGGACGCTGGGCCCAGGCCCCGGCGTCGCGCGGCCCGAGCAGATTGCCGACAAGACGGGCCTGGAGCAGATGCAGGCCATGCTGCGCGGCGAGACTGCCCTACGCCGCCATCGCCAAGACGCTGGACTTCCTGATCGTGGAGGTCGGACCACGGCCACGCCATCTTCCAGGGCACGCCCGGCGCCGCGCACCTCAACCCGCATGGGCACGGTGCACGGCGGCTGGTTCGCCACGCTGCTCGACTCCGCGCTCGGCTGCGCGGTGCACACCTGATGCCGCCGGGCCGCGGCTACACCACGGCCGAACTCGGCGTGAACCTGGTCAAGGCGCTCACGCCCAAGGTGCAGCGCGTGCGCGCCGAGGGCCGGTGATCCACTGCGGGCGCCAGCTGGCCACGGCCGAGGCGCGCCTGGTCGGCCCCGACGGCACGCTGTACGCCCACGCCACCACCACGTGCCTGGTGTTCGATCTACCGGCACAATCGAGGCCATGAGATTTCTCCACACCATGCTGCGCGTTGGCAACCTGCAACGCTCGATCGATTTCTACACCCAGGTGCTGGGCATGCAGCTGCTGCGCCAGTCCGAAAACCCCGAGTACAAGTACTCGCTGGCCTTCCTCGGCTTCGATGGCGGCAACCCCGGCCAGGCCGAGATCGAGCTGACCTACAACTGGGGCACCGACAGCTACGACCATCGGCAACGCCTACGGCCACATCGCCCTGGGCGTGCCCGACGCGTATGCGGCCTGCGAAAAGATCAAGGCCGCCGGCGGCAACGTCACGCGCGAGGCCGGGCCGGTCAAGGGCGGCAGCACGGTGATCGCTTTTGTGACGGACCCCGACGGCTACAAGATTGAATTGATCCAACGCGCCGAAGGCGCTGCCGGTGCCGGCCTGCGCTGAGCCGGGCATCTACAACTCTTGAATTGATAGCTGCTAGCGCTTGCTGCATAAGCGCTAGAGCCGTTTTTGGCTGGTATTAGCGCAAACCCACCGCCGCCTGGGCCAGCGCGGTGATGCGGCCCCAGTCGCCCTGCTCCAACGCATCCTGCGGGACCAGCCACGAGCCGCCGACGCAGGCAACGTTCTTGAGCGCCAGAAACTCGGCCGCATTGCCCGCATGGATGCCGCCCGTGGGGCAAAAACACACGTCGCCAAACGGACCCTGCCATGCCTGCAGCATGGCCTGGCCGCCGGCCTGCAGCGCGGGGAAGAATTTCAACGCGTGCAGGCCCTCCTCCTGGGCCTGCATGATCTCGCTGGCCGTGGCCACGCCGGGCAGCAGGGGCAGCTGCACATCGCGGCTGGCCTGCGCCACGGCGCCCGTCAGGCCCGGGCTGACCAGAAAACGCGCACCGGCCACAGCGGCCGCGCGCGCGTCGTCGGCGCTGCGCACGGTGCCGGCACCAACCATGGCCTCAGGCACATCGCGGGCAATCGCCTCGATGCAGGCCAGCGCCTGCGGCGTGCGCAGCGTCACTTCGAGCATGCGGATGCCACCGGCCAGCAGTGCGCGCGCCATCGGAACGGCGTGCTTCGCGTTGTGAAGCACGATGACAGGGATGACAGGCGCGTCGCGCACCACGTCGAGCGCGCTCAATGGGGATTTCACAGCCATGTGCATGCTCCCTCCTCGGCGGCCAGTGCGTTGCGGCGAAAGCCTGCGAACAGCTCGCGGCCCATGCCCAGGTTGTTCGATTGCTGCAGCGCAGCGGGCATCGCATCGGCACTGCGTGCGGCCCAGGTGGTCGCATCGACCAGGGCAGCCAGGACGCCGGCATCGCCATCGACGCGCAGCAGGTCGCCGTCGCGCACCTTGGCCAGCGGACCGCCGGCCGCTGCTTCGGGCGAAACGTGGATCGCGGCGGGCACCTTGCCCGAGGCACCGCTCATGCGGCCGTCGGTCACCAAGGCCACGCGCAAGCCCTTGCCCTGCAGCACCGCCAGCGGCGGCGTGAGCTTGTGCAGCTCGGGCATGCCGTTGGCCTGCGGGCCCTGCCAGCGCACCACGCAGACCAGGCCGTCGCCGGGTGGCCGGTGCACAGGCGCTCGAGCTCACCGGACTCGAAGGCCGCCAGCAGCGCCTCCTGGCTGTCGAACACGCGCGCCGGCGCCTCGATGGTGTGGCGGTCGTCGGGCACGGCCGACACCTTGAGCACCGCGCGCCCCAGGTTGCCCTGCAGCAGCTTGAGCCCGCCGGTGGGGCTGAACGGCGCGGACGCCGGCCGCAGGATGCTCTCGTCGCCGCTGGCACCGCTGTCGCTCCAGGCCACGCTGTGCTCGGCGCCGGGTACGGCGTGCGGCACGCGCGTGTATTCGCGCAGCCCGCCGGGGCGCACCGTGAGCACGTCGGCGTGCATGAAGCCGGCGTCGAGCAGCTCGCGGATCACGATAGCCGGGCCCGCCTGCGGCCTGGAACTGGTTCACGTCGGCGCTGCCGTTGGGGTAGACGCGGGCCAGCAGGGGCACCACGGCCGACAGCTCGGCGAAATCGTTCCAGTCGATGGTGATGCCGGCCGAGCGCGCCACCGCCACCCAGTGGATCAGGTGGTTGGTCGAGCCGCCCGTGGCCAGCAAGGCCACCATGGCGTTGACGATGGCGCGCTCGTCCACCAGGCGGCCGATCGGCGTGAACTGCTGCGCGCGCGTGATCGACAGCACCGTGCGCGCCGCTTCGCGCGTGAGCTCGTCGCGCAGCGCCTGGCCGGGGTTGAAGAAGGCCGTGCCGGGCACGTGCAGGCCCATGGCTTCGAGCAGCATCTGGTTGCTGTTGGCCGTGCCGTAGAAGGTGCAGGTGCCCTGCGCCGTGGTAGGCGGCGGACTCGGCGTCGAGCAGCTCGGGGCGGCCCACCAGGCCCTGGGCCGCCTGCTCGCGCACCTGGGCCTTGGCGTTGTTCGACAGGCCCGAGGTCATCGGCCCGGCCGGCACGAACACCATCGGCAGGTGGCCGAAATGCAGTGCGCCGATCAACAGGCCCGGCACGATCTTGTCGCACACGCCCAGCAGCAGCGCCGCGTCGAACACGTCGTGGGTCAGAGCCACGGCCGTGGCCATGGCGATCACGTCGCGGCTGAACAGGCTCAGTTCCATGCCCGGCGTGCCCTGCGTGACGCCGTCGCACATGGCGGGCACGCCGCCCGCCACCTGCGCGGTGGCACCGTGTTTGCGCGCCTCGTCCTTGATCAGGTCGGGGTAGTGCTGCAGCGGCGCGTGGGCCGAGAGCACGTCGTTGTAGGCCGTGACGATGCCCAGGTTGGGCGCGCGCTCGGCCACGATGCGCAGCCTGTCGTTGCCGGGCAGGCCGGCAAACGCGTGGGCGACGTTGGCGCAGCCCAGGCGCTGCGCGCCCGGCGGGCGCTGCGCGAGGGTGTCAAGCCGTTCAAGGTAGGCGCCGCGCGCGGGGGCGCTGCGCTCGCGGATGCGCTGCGTGACGGCAGCGACGGTGCCATGGAGGGTCATGCGGTATCGGCTTTCAAAGGCTACAAGAACAACGCCCCATCGTAGCCTGGGCGACCGGGCGTCGATGGGGCGTGGGGGCGGCGGGCCGCTTATTTGCCGGCGCGCGCCTGTACCAGAGCGCCCTGCACCGCGTCCCAGGTGCCCTGGCCCACGCTCTTGGCGATGCCGGTGTTCACGGCGGCGAGTTTTTCGCGCATCCGGTTGGCTTCGGACGGGGGCAGCTCGTTGATCTGCATGCCCTTGGCTTTGAGGTCGGCCAGCGCCAGCACGGCTTCCTCGCGCGTGTCCTTGCGCTCGAAGTCGCGGCTCTTCACGGCAGCGTCCTGCAGCACCTTCTTCTCGGCCGCGCTCAGCGTATCCCACCACTTCTTGCTCACCGTGACGATCCAGGGGCTGTAGACGTGGTTGGTCACCGTGAGGTACTTCTGCACCTCGTAGAACTTGCTCGACACCACGGTGTTGAACGGGTTTTCCTGGCCATCGACGGCGCGCGTCTCGAGTGCGGTGAACAGTTCCGAGAACGGCAGCGGCACGGCGTTGGCGCCCAGGGCCTTGAAGCTGTCGAGGAAGACGTTGTTCTGCATCACGCGCAGCTTGATGTCGTTCATGTCTTCGAGCTTGGTGACCGGGCGCTTGTTGTTGGTCAGGTTGCGAAAACCGTTCTCCCAATAGACCAGGCCGACCATGCCCTTGGGCTCCAGCGCAGCCTTGATCTTTTCGCCCACGGGACCGTCGAGCACGGCGTCGGCCTCCTTGGTGTTGTTGAACAGGAACGGGGTGTCCCAGACCGCCATCTCGGGCGCGATGCCCACCAGCGTGGCGGTGGAGCCGACCATCATCTCCTGCGCGCCGCCGATCAGGGCCTGCTGCATCTGCGTGTCCGAACCCAGCGAGGCGTTGCCGATGGCGCGCACCTTCATCTTGCCGCCGCTGGCCTTTTCGACCTCCTGGGCGAACAGGCGCACGGCGCGGCCCTGGTTGGACTGCTCCACCAGGCCGTAGCCAAAGCGCACGATGCGCGGTTTGAAGTCCTGGGCCTGCACGGCGCCCGCGGCGGCCAAAGCGGCCACGAGGCCGGCGAGAACGAATTTGATGCGCATGCTTGTCTCCTGAGTGAGGAAGGGTGAGGGAAAGGAAAACGAAAGAAATCAGTGCATCCAGCGCAGCGGCGCGGTCACCAGGACGGGGAAGACCACGAACAAGACGGCCAGCACCACGTAGGCGATGAGGAATGGCGAAGTGCCCTTGATCACGGTCTCCATGCGCAGGCGCCCGACCCCGGCCACCACGTTCTGCACCGTGCCCACGGGCGGCGTGATGAGGCCGATGCAGCCCACGTAGATGAACATGAAGCCGAAGTACACCGGGTCGATCCCCGCCTTGACCGCCAGCGGCGCGCACACCGGGCCGAAGATCAGGATGGTCGGCGTGAGGTCCATGGCCGTGCCGACCACCAGCAGGAACAGCATCATCAGCGCCATGAAAGTGACCGGGTTGTGCATGACGCCCGAAAAACTGTCGGCAAGCATGTTGGGCAGGTCGGCCAGCGTGATCATGTAGGCCGTCACGGTGGCGGCGCCGCACAGGAACATCACCACGGCCGTCGTTTTGCTCGCCGTCAGGAAGACCTCGTAGACGCCTGTCCAGGTCAGCTCGCGGTAGACGAACATCGATACCAGGAACGCATAGACGGCTGCCACCACCGCCGCCTCGGTCGGCGTGAAGATGCCGCCGCGCAGGCCGCCCAGGATGATGACCGGCATCATCATGGCCCAGAAGCTGTGCAGCAAGGCGCGCAGGCGCTGCGGCCACGCCACGCGCGCCATCGCCGCCAGCTGGTGGCTGCGGGCGATCCACCACCACGCGAACACCAGGAAGAAGCCCATCATCAGGCCCGGGAACACGCCGGCCAGGAACAGCTTGCTGATCGAGGTGTTGGTGGTCACGCCATAGATCACGAACGGCATGGACGGCGGAATGATCGGCGCGATGATGCCGCCCGAGGCCAGGAGGCCCGCGCTGTAGCTGGGCGGGTAGTTCTGCTGGCGCATCATGGGCAGCAGGATGGTGGCCAGGGCGGCGGTGTCGGCAATGGCCGAGCCGCTCATGCGACGCCAGCAGCACGGCCGCGCCGATCGCCACGTAGCCCAGGCCGCCGCGGATATGGCCGACAAAGGCGCGTGCCAGGTCGATGATGCGGCGCGACAGTCCGCCGGCGTTCATCAGCTCGCCGGCCAGAATGAAGAACGGCACGGCCAGCAGCGGGAAGTTGTCGAACCCCGCCTGCAGGTTTTGCGCCAGCAGTTGGGAATCGAAGAAGTCCAGGTGCCACATCAGCGCCACGCCGGTCAGCACCAGGGACTGGGCGATCGGCATGCCGATCACCATGCCGCCAATCAGCACGGCCAGGAAAATGAAGGTCACGACCATGGTGTTCTCTTATTCGAGGTGCAGCTCGTCGCCCTGCTCTTTGGCACGCCCGCGCACCAGGTCGAGCACGCCCACCACCAGCAGGCCGACCGACAGCACCAGCGTGGCCGCAGCGCCCAGGGCCAACGGATAGCCGAGCACCGTGCTGTAGCTGCTCCAGCCTGCCAGCACCTGTTCCCACGAACCGATCAGCAGCAGCACCATGCACGCGCCCGAAAGCAGCTGGCTGACCCAGAACAGCACCTTGCGCCCGCGCCCCTTCAGGCGCGAGGTGAGCATGTCGAACCCCAGGTGCTTGCCCTCGAAGGCCGCCACGATGGTGCCAATGGCCACGAGCCATACGAACAGCAGGCGCGAGATCTCTTCGTACGACACGATGCTGGTGCCGAAGGCGTAGCGCAGCACCACGTTGACGAACACGGCGATCACCATGCCGGCCAGGGCGGTGACCATCGCCAGTTCGGCCACGCGCTGCAGCAGTGTTTTGGCGGGAGCCGCTGGCGCAGCGGGCAATTCCACCGCGCTCATGCGCCACCTCCCGCTATAGCGCTGACCGCCGTACCCCGCGCCCATGCGACCACCTGCGCCGCCAGTTCCGGCACCGGCCGCAGCGCGTCCAGGGTCAACACGCCGGGCTCGTCCGCAGGCGACTCCAGGGTGGCGAACTGATCCGCCACCAACGCGGGCGAAAAGAAATGCCCCGGCCGGGCCTGCACCCGCGCCAGTGCCTGGGCATAGTCCAACTGCAGGAAGACGAAACCCAGGCCAGGCAGTGCCTGGCGCAGGCGTTCACGGTACTTGCGGCGCAGCGCGGAGCAGGTGAGCACCACGCCTGGGCCCGCCGATGGCGTGGCCAGCAGGGCGGCCAGGTGGTCAAGCCAGCCGCTGCGATCGGCATCGGTGAGCGGCGAGCCCGCCTGCATCTTGGCGATGCTTTCGGGCGAATGGAAAGCATCGCCCTCGTGCAGGGTCCAACCCAGCGCCTTGGCGCACGACGCGCCCACGCTGGACTTGCCGCAGCCGGAGACGCCCATGACCACCAGGGCCGGGAAACGGAATGCTGAGATAGCGCTATCCATATAAGAAAATAAAAATGCGGCCTTTGCAGAATGCCGCACGGGGTTCCACAATTTCCGAATCCACGCCACCGAAGAAGCTGGAGCGGTCCATACTCACCGCGAAAGGCTGTACCAAATGCCGGGATAGCGCTATCCTAATCTGCCATTGCGCTCCAGAAACCCAGGAAAACCCTTGACAGAAGCCCCTCGCCGTTCCCGCCGCTCCAGTGGCCGCACCACCCTGGCCGACGTCGCCCGTGCCGCTGGCGTGAGCCCCATCACCGTGTCGCGCGCGCTGCGCGGTGAACGCAGCGTGGACCCGGTACTGGCCCAGCGCGTGCGCGCGGCTGCAGACGCCCTGGGCTATGTGCCCGACCCGGCCGCGCGCGCGCTGGCCTCGCAGCGCAGCAGCCAGGTGCTGGTGCTGGTGCCCATGCTGTCCAACGCCCTGTTCGTGGATTTGCTGGAGTCGGTCCACCGCACGCTTTTTCCGGCCGGCTACCACCCCCTGATCGGGGTGACCCACTATGACGCGGCCGAAGAGGAACTGCTGCTCACCACCTACCTGCCCCACCGGCCGGCCGGCCTGCTGGTGACCGGGTTCGACCGCAGCGAAACCGCACGCCAGCTGATCGCACGCAGCGGCGTGCCCTGTGTGCACCTGATGGAAACCAGCGGTGCCGAGGACGTGCACTGTGTCGGTTTTTCGCAGGTGGATGCCGGCGCCGCCATCACCCGCCACCTGCTGGAGCGCGGGCGCCAGCGCATCGCCTTTTGCGCAGCACAGCTGGATCCGCGCACCCTGCAGCGTGGCGAGGGCTACCGGCGTTGCCTGCGCGAGGCAGGCCTGTACGACCCGACGCTGGAGTTGCTGAGCCCGGAGCGTTCGTCCATCTCGCTGGGCGCACGGCTTTTTGAGGACATGCTGCGGCGCATGCCCGACATCGATGCGATTTTTTTCTGCAATGACGACATTGCCCAAGGAGGCTTGCTGGCCGCCAACCGTTTGCAAGTGGCCGTGCCGCAACGCATTGCAATGGCCGGATTCAACGATCTGGCGGGCAGCGACCAGATGGTGCCGCCACTGACCACGGTGCGCACCCCACGCGGCGAAGTCGGCCGCGCCGGCGCGGCCATGCTGCTGCAGTTGATGGAAGGTGCGCCTGTTCAACCCAGTTGCGTGACGCTGGGCTATGAACTCGTGGTGCGCGGCAGCACCTGATCAGTGCCGCCCGAAACAGCGGATCTGGCCTGTGCCTGCATGAAAAAAGCCCGGCATGGCCGGGCTTGATGTGCCTGTCGCAGCTTGCGGATCAAGGCGCGGACAGCACCACTTCCACGCGCCGGGCCTCGGCGTTGCTGCCGTCGGCCTGGGCCGCTTCCGGTTTGCGCAGTTCGATCCGGTCCTCGGCAACACCCAGCGCCACGAGCGCGGAGCGCACGGCCAGGGCCCGCTGCTTGGAAAGCTCGGCGTTCAATGCCGCGTCGCCCGTGGCGTCATGGAAGCCGGACACCACTGCTTTCTGGCCTTCGGAAACGCCCTTGGCCACCCCGGCCAGTGCCTCGCTGGCGCCAGGTGCCAGATCCGCTTTGCCGGAGGCGAAATAGAACGTGACCATGCCGTCTTGCACGCGTACGCTGGCCTCGCCCTCGTTCACGACCACAATGGCCGGCGCATCGGCCACAACCACCAGCTCTGCTGCAGGGGCACGCGCGATGGCGCGTTGGTAGACCGTCACGCCCACCACGGTGGACACGACCAGCGCAATCAGTGCGAACAGGAATCCCAGGGCAAAACGCTGCTGGCTGTCGTCGTCGGAACTGCTGAATGACATCTTTGAAACTCCGTAAACAATGGCGAATCCCACCAACCCGTCGATTGTAGAGTCCAGGAGATTGCCGATGACCGTGCGCACCGCACCTTTGCCCGATCCCGCGCCTTTGCTTGAGCAGGCACTGAAGACCTGGGGAGGCCGCAGCGATCTGTGGATTTTCGGCTACGCCTCGCTGATCTGGCGGCCCGATTTCGCCTATGCCGAGCGCCGCGAGGCCCGAGTGCATGGCTGGCACCGGGCGCTCAAGATGTGGAGCCGCATCAACCGGGGCACTCCCGAGTGCCCCGGCCTGGTCTTTGGCATGCTCTCGGGCGGCAGTTGCCGTGGCATGGTGTTTCGCGTCGAGCGGGCGCACGCGCCCCAGGTCATGGCCCAGCTGTGGCAGCGCGAAATGGCCCTGGCGGTCTATGACCCGCGCTGGCTGCCTTGCCAGACTCCCCAAGGGTGAGGTGCGTGCCCTGGCCTTCACGCTGTCACGCAACAGCCCCGGCCATACCGGCACCCTGCCCGAGCATGAGTACCGCCGCATTTTTCGGGAAGCCCGGGGCCGCTACGGCACCACACACGACTACGCACATGCCACCTACGAAGGCCTGCGGCAGGTGGGCATCCACGACCGCGCGCTGGCGCGGCTGCTTGCCTTGTCGGACGGCGCGGCATAGCGCACACGGTGATCCTGCGGCCCGGCGCCCCTGAAAACAGAAGACCCTGCGCGGACGCCCCACCTGCGGGGGTGCAGCAGCCAGAGGATTCAAGAACCGCATGGGATGGCGGCCTGCACGTCATTGCGCGGCTCCAGAGCGCAGCGCACGCAGCAGTTGCGCTGCGCGTTCGAGGTCGGCCAGCGTGTCGATGTCGGTCACCGCACCCCCATCCTCCAACAGCACCTCGGACAACGCACCCTGGGCCGCGAATTTGCGCACCACGGCGGCCGCGCCCGGTTCACCGCTGAGGGCCAGCAGGTCTGGCAGGCACTGCGCGGCGAACCCGACCGGGTGGCCGCGCTGCCCCGCCACCAATGGGATGGCCACCGCGCAGCGCTGCAAAGCAGCCGCCACGGCCCGCAGCGATCCGGGCTGGATGAGCGGCAAATCGCCTGGCAAAACCAGCCAGCCCGCAGCCGATGCCGTCGCGCGCACCGCTGCGGCGATGGAGTCGCCCATGCCCGGGTGACCTGCATCCTCGAGGTGCCAGGGCAGTCCGCTGGCTCGCACGGCGTCGAGCGTGTGCTGCAGCACCGGCTTTCCCGCCAGCAGGGCCTGCAGCTTGTGGGTGCCGCCGCCAGAGGCGCGAAAGCGCGTGCCCCGTCCCGATGCCAGCACCAGCACGAGGGGGTGCGGTGTCTTTGTGGCACTGGAAGACATGGCAACGTCCGGCAGAGCAGTCTGTGACATGACAGGTAGGGAGACAGCACAATGGATGGCTGCACTGTAGCGCCGTCCCGGCGCCAGCACAGGGGCTGTGCGCGGGCACAATGCGTGCATGAGCCGACCGACCTCCTCCATCGCCGACCTGCGCAAGAGCTACGAGCGCGCCGAACTCCACGAGGGCGCCTCGCACGCCGATCCGCTGCTGCAATTTGACCAATGGATCAAGGAAGCACTGGCCGCCGAAGTGCCCGAGCCCAATGCCATGACCGTGGCGACGGTCGGCAGCGACCTGCGTCCCAGCACTCGCGTGGTTCTCATCAAGGGTTACGACGCGCAAGGCATCGTCTGGTACACCAACTACGGCAGCCGCAAAGGTCAGCAGTTGGCCGGCAACCCTTTTGCCGCGCTGCAGTTCCATTGGGTGGAGCTGGAACGGGTGGTGCGCATCGAAGGCGTGGTGGAAAAGGTCAGTGACGCCGATAGCGACGCGTATTTTCACAGCCGCCCGCTCGACTCGCGCATTGGCGCCTGGGCCAGCCCGCAGAGCCAGGTGATCTCCGGGCGCAGCGTACTGGTGGCCAATGCGACCAAGTACGCCGCACAATTCCTGTTGAAGCCTCCGCGCCCTCCGCATTGGGGCGGCTACCGCCTTCAACCCGACAGTTGGGAATTCTGGCAGGGGCGAAAAAGCCGCCTGCACGACCGCCTGCGCTACCGCCAGGACGGTTACCAATGGGTGCGTGAGCGACTTGCTCCTTAAAGCCCCCTCACCTGTCCAACAGATGCGTTGATTTGGTAAGTGTCTGTAGAAAGAGTTGACTGGTAATACATGTAAGTTACATTCAATGGATGCAAAAACACCTTCCTGGACGCCCACTTCCGAACGGAACGCAGGTCTTCGCGCGCTGGCTCGAATCGGAAGGCGGCAAGCCATTCCAGGCCCTGAGCACCGAGCCGCAAGGCGTGTACGAAACCATCTGGCATGCCTGGCTTGAAAGCCTGCAGCCCCGTACCGGCACGCGCAGAGGTGCCGACGGCCCTGCCCTGCGTGTCCTGCGCCAGTGGCACGAAGCCCAGGCCGAGGATGTCGCCCGCTTTCTGCGCATTCGCGCCGGCCAGAAGGCGCACCACCAACCCGACCGCAAGCTCAGCGAAGTCACACGCCGGCGCTATTGGCGTGTGCTCGACCGCATATACGACTTCGCCGTGCAACAAGGCTGGCTGCAGACCAGCCCGGTCGCCCTGCTGCGCCTGGCCGAGCGCCCCCGTGCCGTGGACCAATTGGGGCATTGCCTGCCCCCTGCCCTGTGGGTGCGGCTTCCCGCCCATTTCCCGGCGGCAGACAGCCTGCAGGGCGCGCGCGACCTCGCCATCCTGCTGCTGCTCTACGAACTGGCGCTGGCACCCGAGGAAGTGCGCGCACTCACGGACGACAGCCTCCTGGATGCCGAACACCTGCCGCTCGCGCCGCCATCGGCCATGCCTCCGTCCTTCCTGCGCATCGAGGGCGCGCGCAAGGCGCAGCAGCGCACGCTGGCGCTGCCGCACCGGGTGGGGTCTGCCCTGTCGGCATGGCGCCAATACCGGCAGGCCCACGACGCCTCGCTCTCGGGCTGGCTGTTCCATTCGCGCAAGGGCGGGCCGCTGTCCATCCGGGCGCTGTTCCATGTGGCATCCAAAGTGATCCAGGAAGCGCACGCCGCCCTGCCCTCCGACGTCCAGCAATGGCCGCTGCAGCGCGTCGGCCCGCAGGTGCTGCGCAACACCGCGATCGTCACCTGGCTGCAGGCGGGCGTGCCGGAGACCGAGGTCGTGCGCCGCATCGGCGTGGAAAGCAGCCGCGCACTGGGCCACCTGCAGCACAAGCTCGCGCCGGGGGCCGCTACAGCCAGCGCGCCACCAGCCACAGCGCGACGGGCACCGTGACCAAGGCCAGCGCCGTGGACACGGCAATGCTGGCCGTAACCTCGTCCTGCGCCACGCCATAGCGCTGGGTGAACAGGAACACGTTGGCCCCCACCGGCAGCGCTGCGGCCACCAGCATCACCGCCATGGACAGGCCCGACAGGCCCAGCGCCCAGCCGCAGGCCGCCAGCAACAACGGGTGCAGCACGTTCTTGACCAGGGCAATGCGCAGCGCTGCCCTGAAATATGCGCCCACCGTGCTGAAGGCCAGCGTGACCCCCACCAGCAGCAGCGCCAGCGGCCCCAGGGCCTGGCCCAGCAATTGCAGCGGCTTGTCGATTACGCCGGGCACCGCCAGGCCGGTTTGCGCAAACAGCAAGCCGGCAATGATCGGCAGCGGCACCGGGTGCACGATGCCGTTGCGCACCGCCTGCGCCACCGTGCGCAGCACCGAGCGCGGCGCATGGCCGCCGGCACGGGTGCTCTCGCGCGCGGCGGCCAGTTCAAACACCACCGTGGCGCCGGTCAGCAAGATCAGCGCGTGCACGGAGATCAGCGTGAACAGCGTCACCAAGCCCTCTTGGCCAAACGCCAGGGCCACCAGCGGCACGCCGATCATGATCGTGTTGCTGAACGTATTGGCCAGGCCGCGCGCCGCCCCCAGCGGGGTGAACCCATAGCGCATCAGCGTGGCCGCGAAAAGCACGCTGGCCGCAAGGAAGTACACCGCGACGGGCTGAAAGTTCAACGCTTGCACTTGTACCGTGCTCATGGTGCGAAACAGCAGCGCCGGCGTGAGCACCATGAACACCAGATTCGACAGGTCTTTGACGGCCGCGGCCCCGATCCAGCCGCGCCGCGCTGCGCCAAAACCCAGGGCAATGAACAAGATCACCGGTACCAACGCAGAAAAAACAGGAGAGTCCACAAGCGGGGCCGGCGTGCCGCCGGAACATGGTTGGTATGAATTTAATAGCTGCTAGCGCTTTGCCATCAAGCGCTGCAGCCGTATTTGACCATGATTTTTCAGAGGGGCCAGCGCGCCAGTGCCACCCCTGCAGCGGCGCTGGCCAGCACCACTTGCCACGGCGGCAGCCGCCAGAACACCAGCGCGGCGAACGCCAGCAGCGCCAGCGCAAAGTCGCTCGGGCGCGCGATGGCGCTGGTCCACACCGGGTGGTAGAGCGCCGCCAGCAGCAGCCCCACCACGGCCGCATTCACGCCCGCCAGGGCCGCCTGCGCATGCGCGTGGCGGCGCAGTGGCTCCCAGAACGGCAGCGCGCCGGCCACCAGCAGGAACGACGGCACAAAGATCGCCACCAGGCACACCAGTGCGCCCAGCCAGCCGCCTTGGCTGCCCGGCAGCGACGCGCCCAGAAAAGCCGCAAACGTGAACAGTGGCCCCGGCACCGCCTGCGCCGCGCCGTAGCCGGCCAGAAAGACATCGTTGGCGACCCAGCCCGGGCCTACCACCTCGGCCTGCAGCAGCGGCAGCACCACATGGCCGCCGCCAAACACCAGGGCGCCGGCGCGGTAGAAGGCGTCTGCCGCCGCCAGCGGCGTACCCGGCCAGCGCTGCGCCGCCACAGGCAGCAGCACCAGCAGCGCGACAAACACCAGCAGCAATACGGCCCCGGTGCGCCGGCGCACCGGCACACGCCAATGGCCGGCAGCTGGCGGAACCTCGGGCGCGGCCGCATCCGGCACGGCACGGCCCCACAGCCACCATCCCGCCCCAGCCGCTGCCAGCAACACGCCCAGCTGCCCTTCTATACCGGGCCACAGCAGCGCCACGCAGGCCGCCGCTACCATCAGCGTGACCCGCGCTCGGCCCACACACAGCGTGCGCGCCATGCCCCATACCGCCTGCGCCACCACGGCCACGGCCACCACCTTGAGCCCATGGAGCAAACCCGGCGGCACCTCGGCGCCCCCGTGTGCCAGCCCCAGGGCCAGCGCGACCAGCAGCACGGCCGATGGCAGCGTGAACCCTGCCCAGGCTGCCAGCGCACCGGCAAAGCCCGCACGCGACAGGCCCAGGCCCATGCCCACCTGGCTGCTCGCCGGCCCTGGCAAGAACTGGCACAGCGCCACCAGATCGGCATAACTGCGCTCGTCCAACCAGCGCCGGCGCTGCACAAACTCGTTGCGGAAATAGCCCAGATGCGCCACCGGGCCGCCAAAAGAGGTCAGGCCCAGGCGCAGAAAAATGGCAAAGACCTGCGCTGCGCTGGTTGGGCCCTCGGAGGCGGAAGAGGAAGGTGGGTCGTGGCGGCGCATCACAAGCGGGCAAGGTGAAAACGGTGCGGGCGCGCAGGCGCGACCCGCAGAGAAGGGTGCAAGTCTCGCCGATGCGGATGGCCCGCGCATGGCATGGACCGCTGGCCGGGCCATGCGCTGCGCGGTGAGTGCGTCCCATCGGTGCGCCACACCGCGCCCATCAGGCCAAGCGGACTTCCGCGCCCTCCCGCCTCACAGCATGCTGGCCCCGACCCAGATGCCGCTGCGCAGGCCTTCGGGCTTTTTCTGCGCCCACACCTGGGCGCTGGCCTCCCAGGTCTCGACCTGCACGTTGAGCCCCGCGTACACCCCGTAGCCCGCGCCGGCGCAAATCTCATCGCCTGCGGACAGGGTCTCGCCGGCCTTGATCGCACCCTTGGCATGGATGGAGTCGCCCGCCTTGATGCCCCAGCCCGCCTCCAGATGCATCACGCCGTCAATCGCACCGCCCACCACGATGCCCTGCCCCGCGCGCAGGCTCTGCGCACCCAGCAGATCGCCGCCCACGCGCAGGCCCTTGTCGCACTCCACTGGGCCATGCGCAATCATGTCCTGTCCGACAAACGCGCCGCCCTTGAGCGCCACCTTGCCGTGGCAGACCACGTCCCACCCCGCGCGCAGGTCGCCGCCGCAGGCAATGGCCTCCTGCACCTCGACGCCCCAGTCCGCACGCACATCGCCGCCGGCCTGCAAACGGCCCTGGCTGACGATCGCGCCCGCGACCCGGATGTCCTCGCCCACCACGATCGCGCGGCCCGCGCGCATGCCGCCCCCGGCCCGGATGGACCGGCCCGCCTGGATGACCGTCTCCACATCGATGCCGCCGCGCACCTCCACGGTGCCCGCGAAAACGATGGCTTCGGCGTCAATGGAATCGACCGTCAGCACCTCGTTGGTGGGGCCAAACTGCGTCAGCAGCCAGCAGGCGTCGTCCACCCGCCCGGCGTTGACCAGGGTGTCCAGCGCCTCCTGGTAACCGCTGCCATCTTCAATATGGCGCACAAACCAGCGAAAGCCGTCGGCGCAAGGGCTCTTGGCGCGGAGGAATTTTTTGGTGAACTCCATCGCCATCACCCCTTGAGCGGGGCTGCGGCCCCCTTGGCCAAGAGACTGCAGACGAAATCCATGCGCATGCGCATGGGAGGGGGCTTAGCGGCGAAACAGGGGTACACGAATGACACATCTCCAGAAAAGGAGCGGTCCGGTCTGACATCCACAGCCGGCCGCTATCGCGCTGAGCGGGTGCCCGGCGATAGAAGGTCTGCGCAAACAGGAAGAGAAAAAGTTATCGCCGGGCGGAGGAATGTGCGACCGGTTTGTAAGGCCAGATCTCGCGCACCGCGGCACCCCTGCCCACGGACACGCAGCCGCGAAGCGGACCGGTGTGGACAGAGGGGGCTGGGGAAAACATAGGCGCCAATGGTAGCAGCCAAGGGTTTCGGAGCAGCTTGCGGGGGATTGTCGTGGTGCGGCTACCCAGGGGGCTGCGCACCATTAAAGGCTGGCGCAGCAACAATCCAGTCCTGCCATCCCATGCCTTTCTGCATGCGGGAGTGGTTGTCAAGGCACGCCTGGGCTGGACCCAGCTGGCCTACCGCAATGGTCTTGGTTGAGCAGATGCCAAGCCGCACCTTTTTTATACTATAGAACTTCTGCATTGATTCTCGAAAATACAATATCGGTCTGTATTGACGGGAGGGCGGCAATTCTAAATGGCCGCTTTATGGCTGTCGGATATAGATAGGAGAGTTGGTCGTATTTATTCTCCAACTCATAAGCATTTAATCCATGGGCAAGGAAAATATCAAAAATTGATTTGGAATTTCCCGCGTTTCCGCCCGACACTTCGACAGCGACTTCAACGTCGTTTGGAAATTCACTCAGTTTCGGGGCCAAGCCCGCAACAACACTCCACTCCGCGCCTTCGACGTCGATCTTGATGATTCGCGCAGAAGCAATCTCTTCTTCGCTGAGCAAATCCGCAAGTGGTTTTGACGGCACAGTAACCGGCGCAGAGGCATATTTTCCTTGCACCGAGGTTGTCGCGCCTTCATTGAGGTTCCCGGCATAGAAGAGTTCCATCTCGCCTGAAGCATCGCTGGCTGCTGCTGCGATGATGCGCACATTTTTCAGCGCGTTGCGGTCGATATTTGCGCGAAGTTTATTGACCGTCGGCGGGAACGCTTCAATTGAAACTACGGAAGCGTTGGGATAGCGTTTCGCTACGAGCGTAGAGAAATATCCTATATTTGCACCAACGTCAACGAAGGTGCGGTCCGGCGTCTCGTCCATTCTGCGCTTAATGAACTGCGTAAGGTTTGGCTCCCATACACCAAACCAATAAAGATACCCTTGGATCAGATCGAGCGTATTGCCTGAGATTGTTATCCCATTGGCCTTGGTCACAAAATTCTTTGAACGCCACATGCCCCAGCGCCACACAGATTCCCTCAATCTGCTCGGAGGGGCGCGTCGAACGATCGCCTGGGCCATGGGCAACGCGGCCATTGCGAGGCTGTGCTTGATGGATGCCATATTCAGTCATTTCGTCAGAGTGTGGACAAAACAGCATGCCATGTGCGCTTCCACAGATCCTGCTGAATATCGATGATGAGAAGATCAGTGGTCATGGGTCTTTTTACGCTCTACACGGTGCTGGACCAAATCGAGGATGTGTTCGGTATCCTTCCTCAATTACATTCAACATTCCAGGCCAGCAGCGCCCTACTCGCTGCCAGCCCGGTTACATCAAACTCCCAACCTCCTCAAAACGCCACCTTCACGCCCAGCGTGATGTTGCGCCCCATCAGCGGCGCTGCATTCTTGATGAACGAAGTATGGGCGTAGGCTAGGCGGTCGGTCAGGTTGTTGGCCTTCAGGTACACCAGCAAGGGCTGGCCCTGCCACAGCGTGTTGTAGGCCACGCCAAGGTTCAGCATGCCATAGCCCGGCGTGGCGCTCTCGAACTCGGCGACGCGGTTCTGGCGTGCCACCTGCAGCCATTCCACCTGCCCTTCCCAGGCGTTCCAGTGGGCGTCCAGGCGCACGCCCAGGCGCGCGGCGGGAATGCGCGGCAACTGGCTGCCGCTGTCCAGGCGCGCGCGCACCAGGTCGCCGAACAGGCCCACGCCCAGGTGGCGCGTCAGGCGCTGGCGCACCTGGCCTTCGAGGCCAGTAAACGTGGCGTCAGCCTGGCTGTACTGCAGCAATTGCAAGCCCCCCTGCTCGTCGAGCGTGCGACCATAGATGTAGTTCTTTATCTTGTTGCGGAACACGCTCACGCCGAACGTGGTGTCGCCCGCCGTTTTGCGCAGCGACAGGTCGATGTTCTGCGACGTTTCGCGACGCAAGTCAGGGTTGCCGCGCTCATAGGTGCTGGTGGCCATGTGCAGGCCCTTGGCGTACAGCTCCTCGGCCGTCGGCAGGCGGCTGGCCTGGGTCCAGGAGGTACCCAGCGCGTAGCCGGGCGTGAACTTCCAGACCGCGCCCAGCGAGGCTGAGGTGCCGCTGTGGCGGCGCTCGGTGCCCGAGGCCAGCGCTTCGGCGCGCTGCTGCTCGTGGCGCAGCGCAGCCTCGAAGCGCCACTGGTTCCACTGGTACGACTCGAGCGCGAACAGGCCGGTCTTGCGCGTGTCGGTGGGCTGCACATAGGCCTCGGCACCCTCGGCGCTGAAGCGACGCTGCGAGGTCTGCAAGCCAAACACACCGCGCCAGCCGGCCATCGGCAAGGTGCTCGAGTTCGATGCGCGCGTCGTGCGCCTTGTTGCGGAAGGTGGTGGAGATGGCGCCGTCCTCCACTTCGTCGTGCCGGTAGTCGGTGGTGCCGGCGCGCAGGCGCAGCGCCGAAAAGCCCGCGAACGGGTTGCGCAACTCACCGCGCAGGTCCCAGCGCTCGCTGCGCAGGTCGACCACGGGCACGTCGCCCGGCGCGCTCGCATCGCCCGTGCCATGGTCATGGCCGTCGTGGCTGCCGCAGTGCAGATGATCGCCGTGGGCGTGGCAGCCCTCGAAGCTGTGGTTGTGGCCCGGCAGGCCGTAATGGGCGCTCTGGCGCGTGTAGGCCAGGCCCAGGTAGCCCTGCTCGCCCACCCAGGACAGGCCGACGCTGCCGGTGTCGGTGTCGTTGAAGCTGCCCGGCACCTTGCGCAGCGGCTGGCCGCCCGGCGCCCAGCCGCTGCCCACGCGGTAGTCGCCCGCGCTGCGCTGCATGCCCTCGACATGCACGGCGACGTTGCCCGCGCCGCCGGTGAGCTGGAATGCGCCGGCCTTTTCGCCCGCGCCGCTGCCCGCGCGCAGCTCGGCGCTGCCTTCGTAGCCTTTTTCGGGCACGGCGGTGGGGATCTTGTTGTCGAGCACGTTGACCACGCCGCCGATGGCGCCTCCGCCATGGACCAACGCCGATGGGCCGCGCAGCACCTCGATCTGGCGCGCCAGCATCGGCTCGGACACCACGGCGTGGTCGGGGCTGATGGTGGAGGCATCGTGCAGCTCGGCACCATCGCTCAGCACCTTGACGCGCGGGCCGTCCATGCCGCGGATGATGGGGCGGCTCGCGCCCGCGCCGAAGTGGCTGCTGGTGATGCCGGGCTCGCCGCCCAGCGTCTCGCCCAGCGTGGCCTCGCGCCGGCGCACCAGTTCATCGCCTTCGAGCACGGTGGCGGGGGTGGTCATTTCGGTGGCGCCCAGTTGCAGCCCGCTGGCGCGCACCGCGACCTCGGGCAGCGCTGCCTCCGGCGCGGTGGCGGCGTGGCCGCAAGCGGCGGACGCCAGCGCCAGAACGGCGCCCAGGGCCTGCGGCAGGGCGACAGGCACTGCGGCGCGACGCGCGGGGCTGGACGGGGGGAATCGATGGAAGGAGGATTTCATGGGATTGTTTCGGTTCAGGCACGGCCCAGCCGCCGCGTATGCGCAGCCAGGCCCGCCCTGGCGCGCAGAGCGCGCAGGGTGAGAAATAACGATCAAAAGAGGCTCTAGCGCTTGTGCAGACAGCGCTTGAAGCTATAAAGAAATGAGCAGAGCAGTGCCGTGCAATGGAGGCCCGCGCGCCTGAAAGGCCGCCACGCGCCGCAGGCTCGGCGGCGTCTGTGCGCCCGCCGCGGGCGGTGCGTGGGGCGGCTGGTGCACCAGGGCCGCGCCGGCACTGGGCGGTGCGTCGCCCAGCGTGAGCTGGTCGAGCAACTGGCAATCGGTGTGGTGGTGGCCTGCAAACAGCGCGGGCACCGAAAACGCCGCAGGCTCGCCCACGGCAGGGGCATGCAGGAAAGCACCGAGGCCGCTGCCGTGCAGGGCGCGGTGCATCTGGCCCAGCGCGGGCGCGAGCACCAGAGCCCACAGCAGGCCTTGGCACAGGCTGCGCCGCAGGGCATGGCGGAAAAAATGGGACGCCATGGGCATGCGACTAGGGCTCAGACCCCGAGGCACCGAAGCACCACGATCGCGAGAGGCGGGCGCCCCGGCCAGGGCGCAGACCACGGCCATGGCCGCAGCGGCGGTGCGGATGCACCACGGCGGCCTGGGCTCGAAGGCGCACTGTCATGGGGCGGTATCTCTGGGTCGGAGCATTAGAAATCCACGGCCTGGCGTGCAGCGCCAGCGCGCATGCCTCCCTTGCAGAAGCGCCCCATGGCGGCACACCGGACAACCTTCGAGCGCCGCTTCAGTGCGCGTGCTTCATGCCGCAGTACTTGCCGATCGCCAAGCCCTTGCACGCTGCCTGCAGCTGTGCCTGGCAGACGGCATGGTCCTTGCCCGACTCCAGGCACTGGGCCGCCGCCGCGTGGGCCGCGGCCATCGCGCGGTGGCGCGCCGCGTCGTCCTGGGTTTGCTTGTCGGTGTGCCCCTGGGCCTGCGCCGCGGCGCCCAGAGCGAGCCACGGCAGCCAGGCCAGCGCGGTGAGCAGTTTCTTCATGGCGGATTCTCACAAGGTCAATGGAAAAAAGAGGGGGGCTTGAAGCCCTGGGACAGCGCCCGCACAGGGGCCTCGGGCACGCACAAATCATAGCTGCCAGCGCAGGCCTGCAACGGGCTGCAGTCAGACAGGATGGTGATTTTGATGGGCGAGCGCCCGCGCCGGCTCAGTCCGGCTTGAGAAACTGCGTGAAGGTCTTGCGGAACTTCTCGACCTTCGGGCCGACCACGAAGGCGCAGTAGCCCTGGCCCGGGTTTTTCGCAAAGTAGTCCTGGTGGTAGCCCTCGGCCGGCCAGTAGTTGGTTTCTGGCAGCACCTCGGTGGTCAGCGGTGCCCCCAACAGCTTGTTTTGCGAGAGCTCGCGCACCAGGTCCTCGGCCACCTGTTTTTGCTCGGGCGTCGAGTAATAGATGCCACTGCGGTATTGCGTGCCCACGTCGTTGCCCTGGCGGTTGAGCGTGGTCGGGTCGTGGATGGCGAAGAAGATTTCCAGAATCTGCCGCACGCTGATCACGGCGGGGTCGAACGCCAGGCGCACCACCTCGTTGTGGTCCGTGGTGCCACTGCACACCTGCTCGTAGCTGGGCTGCGCCACATGGCCGTTGCTGTAGCCGCTTTGCACGCTGGCGATGCCGCGCACGCGGGAAAACACGGCGTCGGTGCACCAGAAGCACCCGCCGCCCAGGGTGATGGTTTCCAGGGTCATCGGAAAGCCTTTTGCTGTCGTATCAGGGTGCGCGATTATCGCTCTGCGCGGCGGCCGAAGGCCAAGGCTTGGGTTACAGTGCCGCTCGCACCGGAGGCGGCGGCAACGCGCCACCGCAATCTCCGACGAATTTCTGCAGAAAGCCAGCCATGCGCATTGCCCGTTTTTTCGCCCTCCGCCGTGGCATTCCTGTCCTCCGGACCCTGGCCGTTGGAGTGACTACGATCTCCTTGCTTGCCCCTGCCGCGCACGCGGCCCGGCCGATGACCACCGACGACGCGCGCGTGGTCGATGCCAAGGCCTGCCAAGTCGAAAGCTGGGCGCGAAAGAACCACGGCGGCACCGAGTTCTGGGCCCTGCCCGCGTGCAACTTCACCGGCAACCTGGAACTGACGCTGGGCGGCGCCCGCCTGCGCGACGACGGCAGCCCGTCCACCTCGGACACTGTGGTGCAGGGAAAGACCCTTTTCAAGCCTCTGAGCTCCAATGGCTGGGGCGTCGGCCTGGTCGTCGGCACGGTACGGCATTCACTGGCAGCCGAAGGCCGCGACTGGTACGCGTACGTCCCGGCCAGCTTTTCGTTCAAGGATGACCGCGTCGTGCTGCACACCAACCTGGGGTGGCTGCGCGAACATGCGACGCAGCGCAACCACCTGACCTGGGGGCTGGGCTCGGAGACGCAGTTGAGCGGGCGCACCTGGCTGATCGCCGAAACCTTTGCCCAGACCGGAGGCCGGCCCTATTACCAGGTGGGCCTGCGGCACTGGATCGTGCCCGACCGCGTCCAGATCGACACCACCTACGGCAACCGCTTTGGCAGCCGTTCAGAGTCGCAGTGGTTCTCGGTCGGCCTGCGCCTGCTGTCGCCGCCTTTCTTGCCTTAAACACCGCGCGGCGGCGAAACAACGGTGGCAAAGCAGCCACAGCGGCGCATTGACCGGACCGGGGCGGCTGGTTATATTACTAACCAGTCAGTCATTAAAAATGTCCATCCTCCCATCCCGTCCGTCCCTTCTGGCAGAGCCGTCCAAGCGGGAACGCCGCAAAGAGGCCCGCCCCGGCGAGTTGCTTGACGCAGCGCTCGACCTATTCGTCGAAAAAGGCTATGCCGCCACCAAGGTCAACGAGGTGGCCGCGCGCGCTGGCGTGTCCAAAGGCACGCTGTTTTTGTATTTTGCGAGCAAGGAAGAGCTGTTCAAGGCCGTGGTGCGCGAGAACATTGCCGGGCGTTTTCAGCTGTGGAATGAAGAGTTCGAGCGTTTCGAGGGCAGCACGGCCGACATGCTGCGTTACTGCTACAGCTCGTGGTGGGAGCACGTCGGCAGCACCCGCGCGTCGGGCATCACCAAGCTCATGCTCAGCGAGGCGGGCAACTTTCCAGAGATCGCACAGTTCTACCAGCAAGAAGTGGCTGAACCCGGCCAGCAGCTGATCCGCCGCATGCTGCAGCGCGGCGTGGAGTGCGGCGAGTTCCGCGCCTGCGATATCGATTGCGCGGTCTATGCGGTGCTTGCGCCCCTGATTTTCCTGACGCTGTGCAAGCACTCGATGGGCACGTGCGTACCCGAGGCGTTCCACACGGCGCCGCAGAGCTTCCTCGACATCCAGCTCAACATCCTGCTCCAGGGGCTTTGCGCCCCCGACGCCGCGCGCTGACCCCATCCCCTCGCCCTCGCCTCTTTCGCCCATGACCTCCAAGAAACGCTGGATTCCCTGGCTTGTCGCAGCCGTTGTGGTGTGCCTGGTCGGCGCAGGCGCGCTGCGCGCGGTGCTGGCGCGCCAGGCGCAGCAAAAATCGCTGGCGGCTGCGCCCGCAGCCGCCGTGGCGATGGAGATCGCGCCGGGCGAAATCTGGACCGTGCGCCGGCAAAGCCTGGTGCTGGGCGTGCCGGTGTCTGGCACGCTGCGCGCCGTGGAGTCGGCCACCATCAAGGCGCGCGTGGCAGGCGAATTGCAGGGACTGACGCTGCGCGAAGGCGACAGCGTGCGCGCGGGCCAAGAGGTGGCGCGCATCGAAGCCGTCGAAATGCAGGCGCGCCTGCGCCAGGCTCAGCAGCAGGCCGATGCCGCGCGCGCGCAGGTGGACATCGGCCAGCGCCAGTTCAACAACAACCGCGCCCTGGTCGACCAGGGCTTCATCTCGCGCACCGCACTCGAGACCTCGCAGGCCAGCCTGCAGGCGGCGCAGTCCTCGTACCAGGCGGCGCTGGCCGCCGCCGAGGTGGCGCGCAAGTCGCTGACCGACACGGTGCTGCGCAGCCCCATCAGCGGCCAGGTGGCGCAGCGGCTGGCGCAAAACGGCGAACGCGTATCGGTCGAGGCGCGCATCCTGGAGGTGGTCGACCTCTCGCGCATGGAGGTCGAAGCGCTGCTGGCGCCGGCCGACGCGCTGGCCGTGCGCGTGGGCCAGGCGGCCCGCCTCCAGATCGAAGGGCACGGCGCGCCCCTGAACGCCACGGTCGCACGCATCAATCCCAGCGCCCAGGCCGGCAGCCGCACGGTGCCGGTATACCTGGCGGTGCAAGGCATCCAGGGCGCCGCCGTGCTGCGCCAGGGCCTGTTTGTGCAGGGCACGCTGGACACCGGCGCCGCCGAGCTGCTGGCCGTGCCGCTGGACGCTGTGCGCACCGACAAGCCTGCGCCGTACGTGCAAGTGGCCGACAACGGCCGGGTGGTGCACCGCAATGTGCGCACCGGCGCGCGCAGCCAAGTCGATGGCCAAGCCCTGGTCGCCGTCGAGGGGTTGCCCGAGGGCGCCCAGGTGCTCGCTGGCCGGGTCGGGCCGCTGCCCGAGGGCACCGCGCTGCGGCTGCCGGCCGCCAGTGCCGAGCTGCCTGCAAAACCCCAGCCCTGAGCGCCCGCACCCGCCATGTGGTTCACCCAAGTCAGCCTGAAAAACCCGGTGTTCGCCACCATGGTCATGCTCGCCTTCGTGGTGCTGGGCGTTTTTTCGTACCAGCGGCTCAAGGTGGACCAGTTCCCCGACATTGACTTTCCGATCGTCGTGGTCGCTGCCGACTACCCCGGCGCCTCGCCCGAGATCGTCGAGAGCGAGGTCACCAAGAAGATCGAGGAAGCCGTCAACTCGATCGCCGGCATCAACGCCCTGACCTCGCGCAGCTACGAGGGCAGCGCCCTGGTCATCATCGAGTTCCAGCTGCACATCGACGGGCGCAAGGCCGCCGAAGACGTGCGCGAGAAGGTGGCCAGCGTGCGCCCCAACCTGCGCACCGAGGTCAAGGAGCCGCGCGTGCTGCGCTTTGACCCGGCCAGCCGCGCCGTCTGGTCGCTGGCCGTGCTCCCCGATGGAACGGCGGGCACGCAGCGCAGCGCGGTCGAGCTCAGCAGCTGGGCCGAACAAACGCTCAAAAAGCGCCTCGAGAACGTGCGCGGCGTCGGCGCCGTGAACCTGGTGGGTGCCACTGCACGCGAAATCAACATCTACCTGGACCCGCAGGCGCTGGAGGCGTTCGGCATCACGCCCGACCAGGTGGCGCAGGCCGTGCGCAACGAAAACCAGGATCTGCCTTTGGGCGCGATCCGCTCGCTCGCGCAGGAACGCGTGGTGCAGATCGACGCGCGTCTGCAGCGCCCCGAGGATTTCGGCCGCATCATCGTGGCGCGCAAGAACGGCGCGCCCGTGCGCGTCGGGCAACTGGCGCGCGTGCAGGACGGCGCGCAAGAGGTCGAGAGCCTGGCGCTCTACAACGGCCAGCGCACGCTGCTGCTGTCGGTGCAGAAGGCGCAGGGCGAGAACACCATCGAGGTGGTCGATGGCCTGAACCAGGCCGTGGCCGCGCTGCGCGCCGAACTGCCCCCGGGCGTGCGCCTGGAGGCCATCGGCGACAGCGCCCGCCCGATCCGCGTGGCGGTGGACAACGTGCGCCAGACGCTGATCGAAGGCGCGCTGCTCACGGTGCTGATCGTGTTCCTGTTCCTGAACTCCTGGCGCTCCACGGTCATCACGGGGCTGACGCTGCCGATCTCCATCATCGGCACGTTCCTGTTCATGAACCTGTTCGGCTTCACGATCAACATGATCACGCTGATGGCGCTGTCGCTTTGCGTAGGCCTGTTGATCGATGACGCCATCGTGGTGCGCGAGAACATCGTGCGCCACGTGCAGATGGGCAAAGGCAACTACCAGGCAGCCATGGAGGGCACGCAAGAAATCGGCCTGGCGGTGCTGGCGACCACGCTGTCCATCGTGGCGGTGTTCCTGCCCATCGGTTTCATGGGCGGCATCATCGGCAAGTTCTTCCACGAGTTCGGCATCACCATCGTCGCGGCGGTGCTGATCTCGATGTTCGTCAGCTTCACGCTCGACCCCATGCTCTCGAGCATCTGGCACGACCCGAGCATCCACCAGCACGGGCAGGCGGCGCGGCCCGCCACGTTCTACGACAAGACCATTGGCCGCGTCACGGGCTGGTTCGACCGCACCACCGAATCGCTGGCCGAGGGCTACCAGCGCATCCTGCGCTGGGCGCTGGCGCACAAGCTCACCACGCTGACCGTGGCGCTGGCGATCTTCGTGGGCAGCGTCTTCATGGTGCCGCTGCTGGGCACCGAGTTCGTGCCCAAGGCCGATTTTTCCGAAACCACGATCAATTTCTACACCCCGGTGGGCTCGTCGATCGAAGCCACCGAGGCCAAGGCGCGGCAGGTCGAGGCGCTGGTGCGCGCCCTGCCCGAGGTGCGCTACACGCTCGCGACCCTCAACACCGGCAGCGCGCAGGGCAAGATCTCCGCCAGCATCTACGTGCGCCTGGTCGACCGCCATGCGCGCAGCCGCAGCGTGGACGAGATGTCTGGCGTGCTGCGCGAGCGCCTGCGCCAGATTCCGGGCATCACCGTCACACACGTCGGCCTGCTCGACCCCGTGGGCGGGCAAAAGCAGATCGAGTTCTCGCTGCAGGGCCCCGACCTGCAGGAACTCGCGCGCCTGACCCGCACGGTCACCGCCAAGCTCCAGGCGATTCCCGGCCTGGTCGACCTCGACTCGAGCCTCAAGGACGACAAGCCCGTCGTCGCCGTCGAGGTGCGCCGCGACGCCGCGTCCGACCTGGGCCTGTCGGTGGCGCAGATGGCCAACGCGCTGCGCATCCTCGTGGCCGGGCAGACCGTGGGCAACTGGCGCGCGCCCGACGACCAGACCTACGACGTCAACGTGCGCCTGGCGCCCGAGGTGCGCAGCACGCCGCAAGACCTCGAGCGCCTGCCGTTTGCGCTCACCATGGCCGATGGCGCCAGCCGCATCGTGCGGCTGAGCCAGGTGGCCAGCGTGCGCGAGACCACGGGCCCCAACCAGATCAACCGGCGCGACCTCACGCGCGAGGTCGCCATCAACGCCAACGCCTACAACCGCTCCACCGGCGACATCTCGAACGACATCAAAAAGGCGCTCGCCACCGTGGCCTTCCCGCCGGGCTACCGCTACCAGTTCGGCGGCTCGACCAAGAACATGGCCGAGGCGTTTGGCTACGCCCTCTCGGCCCTGGTGCTGGCCATCGTGTTCATCTACATGATTCTGGCGAGCCAGTTCAAGAGCTTTCTGCAGCCCCTGGCGCTGATGACGGCGCTGCCGCTGACGCTCATTGGCGTGGTGCTGGCGCTCTTGCTGTTCGGCTCGGCGCTGTCGATGTTCTCGGTCATCGGTGTGGTCATGCTCATGGGCCTGGTCACCAAGAATGCCATCTTGCTGGTGGACTTTGCCATCCGCGCGCGCGCGGACCATGTCGGCGACGACGGGCAGCCGGTGGCGGGCCTGGCGCGCAACGACGCCCTGCTGCTGGCCGCGCGCGTGCGCCTGCGGCCCATCCTCATGACCACGCTGGCCATGATTTTCGGCATGGTGCCGCTGGCCTTCGCGCTCAGCGAGGGCTCGGAGCAGCGCGCGCCCATGGGCCAGGCCGTGATCGGTGGCGTCATCACGTCGTCGTTGCTCACGCTGGTCGTCGTTCCGGTGGTGTATTGCTACATGGACGACCTGGCGCGCTGGGCGCGCCGCCGCCTGGGCGGCACGGCCCATCCTAGAATCAAGGGTTTGTCCTGACCCGCCCGCTTTCCGGAGATTTCCCATGAACTTGCCCCTGAACTCGTCGTTTGTGTACCCCCACGATCCCATCTCGCAGGCCCGATACAACATGATCGAGCAGCAGATCCGGCCCTGGAACGTGTACGACGCCGACGTGCTTTCGCTGCTGGCCCATGTGCGCCGCGAAGACTTCGTGCCCGCCGCCTACCGCAGCCTGGCCTTCATGGACATGGAAATCCCGCTGCGCGGCGAGCCCGAAGAGGCCCTGCGCAGCGGCCAGTGCATGCTCTCGCCCAAGGTCGAGGCGCGCCTGCTGAACGACCTGAAGGTGCAAAAACATGAGCGCGTGCTCGAAATCGGTGCCGGCTCGGGCTTCATGGCCGCGCTGCTGGCGCACTGCGCCGACCAGGTGGTGTCGCTCGAAATCGTGCCAGAACTGGCCGACATGGCGCGTGAGAACCTGCAGCGCGCCGGCATCGCCAACGCCGCTGTGCGCCTGGGCGACGGTGCCCGCGACGCCGTTCCGGACGGCCCCTTCGACGTGATCGTGCTCAGCGGCTCGGTGGCTGCCGTGCCGCCCGAACTGCTGGCCCTGCTGCGCGACGGCGGCCGCCTGGCCGGCATCGTCGGGCAAGAGCCCGTGATGCGCGCCACCTTCATGCGCCGCAGCGGCGAGCGCTTTGAGACCACGCAGCCCTGGGACACCAACGCAGCGCGCCTGGTGCATTTCCCCGAGCCCTCCAGCTTCAGGTTCTGAGACCGGGCGCTACCCATGATTGCCCATATCCGTCCGAACCAGCTGCAAGAATGGCTGGCCGGCGCCGAGCCCGGCGCGCTGCCCCTGCTGCTCGACGTGCGCGAGCCCTGGGAGCGGCAGACCGCCAGCGTGCGCTGCGCCGGCCTGGAAGTCGTCGCCATTCCGATGGGCAGCATTGCCCAGCAGCTGGCCACGCTCGACCCCCAGCGCCCGGTCGCCTGCCTGTGCCACCACGGCGCGCGCAGCCTGCGCGTGGCGGCGTTTCTGGAACACAACGGCTTTGACCGGGTGGCCAACATCAGCGGCGGCATCGATGCGTGGTCGCGCGAGCTTGACCCCTCGGTGCCGCTGTACTGAGCCGCACCCTTCTTGGCCCCCTTTGCGCAGCTTCCCTCAAGGACACCTTCATGCACCTGTTCCGGCACCTTCCACTGACCCTGGCGCTGGGCGCTGCCCTCGCTGCACCCGTTCAGGCCCAAAGCCTCATGCAGTTGCTGGAGTCGGCGCGCGGCTATGACGCGCCCTGGCAGTCGGCCAAGGCGCAGCTTGATGCATCGGTGAGCCGCGCCGAGCAGGCGCGTGCCGGCCTGCTGCCCAGCGCCGCGCTGTCCGCCGGCGTGACGCGCGCCCAGACCGAGATCAATCCGCGCGCCATGAACCTGGGGATGACCACGCAGAACGCCGGCATCAACGCCAGCCAGCCGCTGTACCGGCCCGCCAACCGCATCACGCTGCAGCAGGGCCTGCGCGGCATCGACGTGGCGCAGGCACAGCTGGACGCCGTCACGCAGGATCTGCTGGTGCGCGTGAGCCAGGGCTACTTCGATGTGCTGGCGGCGCAGGACACGCTGACGTTCGTGCAGGCGCAAAAAGCCGCCGTGTCCGAACAGCTGGCCGCCGCCAAGCGCAACTTCGAGGTGGGCACATCGACCATCACCGACACGCGCGAGGCCCAGGCGCGCTACGACCTCGTCATCGCCCAGGAAATCGCGGCCGAGAACGACCTGCGCGTGAAAAGGCTCGCCCTCGACCAGATCGTCGGCCTGAGCGGCACCGCGCCGCTGCCCCTGGCGCAGCCGCTGGCCCTGCCCTCCGTGCAGCCCAGCGACGCAGCCACCTGGGTGCAACTGGCGCTGGACGCCCAGCCGGCGGTGCGCCAGGCGGCGATTGCGCTCGACGTGGCCCAACTGGAAACGCAGAAGGCCGAAACCGGCCACCTGCCCACCGTGGACCTGCAGGCCGGCTACAACGTGCAGCGCACGCCCAATGGCACGATCACCCTGCCCGGCATCAACAGCCGCACCAACAGCACCAGCATCGGCGTGGCCCTGAACCTGCCGCTGTTTGCCGGCTTTGCCGTGCAAAACCGCGTCAAGGAAACGCTGGCACTCGAAGAGAAGGCCCGCGCCGACCTGGAGAACCTGCGCCGCACCGTGGCGCAGAACACCCGCGCCGCGTTCTTCGGCGTGCAGTCGGGCGAGAGCCAGGTCAAGGCGCTCGAAGCGGCCGAACAGTCCAGCCAGAGCGCGCTGGACGCCAACAAGCTGGGCTACCAGGTGGGCGTGCGCATCAACATCGACGTGCTCAACGCGCAAAGCCAGCTCTACCAGACCAAGCGCGACCTGGCACAGGCGCGCTACAACGTGCTGCTGGGCACGCTCAGGCTGCGGCAATCGGCCGGCGTGCTGCAGGAAGGCGACGTGCAGGCCATCGACGCTCTTTTGAGCAAAAACACGCCCTAACGCTTACCCAGCATACGCTGTAAGCTATCAAATCAATAGTTCATCGCGCTGCTTCCCGGCTCCGCCATGGTGCCGCAGTTCAGCCGGCGGGCGCGGGGTTGGGGTGGGCATGCAGCAGCGTGTCGATGGCCAGCGCCGAGTGCGCATAGGCCGCACCGGCGCGCATTTCGGCGGCCACCCAGACCGCTTCCATGATTTCCTGCCCGGTGGCGCCCGCCTTGAGCGCCGCCTGCGTGTGGCTGCGAATGCAGTACGGGCACTGCGTGACATGGGCCACCGCGACCGCAATCAGCTGCTTGGCCTTGCCCGACAGTGCGCCATCGGCAAACACGCTGGCGCTGAAGGCCTGGAAGGCGGCCAGCGGCTGGGGCGCCAGTTCACGGCGCTTGCGCGCCACTTCCACGCCGTTCTGGGGATAGAGAGGTTCGTCCATGGAAAACTCCTTGCGGTGGAAGAAACGAAAGGGCCGGCACCGCGGCGGTGGCAGACCTTGCGCAGCCAGCGGCCCGCTCAGGGCGGCGGCGCAGGCGGTCGGCCACCGGGCAGCGCCAGCAGCAGCGCCCGCACCACCACCGCGTTGTTGTGCGCCTCGTCGTGCGCGCCGTAGACCAGCGTCAGCCGGCCCTTGCGCGCCAGCGCGCGCAGTGCATCGATCTGCTCGGCGTGGGGCTGCAGCTCGGCGGTGTAGCGCCGCCGGAACTCCGGCCAGCGCGCCGGTTCGTGGCCGAACCACTGGCGCAGTGCGGTGCTCGGAGCGAGTTCCTTGCTCCACTCGTCCAGCGCCAGCGCCTCTTTTTTGACGCCGCGCGGCCACAGGCGGTCGATCAGGATGCGTGTGCCGTCGTCGGACGCCGGCGGCTCGTAGGCGCGTTTGATCCGCACATGGCTGGCGGGCACGGGGGCACTCATGGCAGTGCCTTTTCGGCGACCGCGCGGTGGGCCGCCAGCGTGCGTTCGAATTCCACCTCGGCGCGCAGGCCCGCCAGGTCGCGGTGGACCGTGGCCACCGCCAGCGTGCGGCCGCCGCACCGGTAGGTGATGGTGCAGTTCTGCGCGCCCAGGTCGCCGTCGATGGCGGCCTCGTCAAACCGCTCCGCGTGGCCCACGTAGGACAGCCCGAAGTCGTATTGCTCGGTCCAGAAAAACGGCACGGCGTCATAGCGCTCGCGGTGCCCCAGCAGGTTGCGCGCGGCGGTCTGTCCCTGGCGCCCGGCCACCACCCAGTGCTCGACGCGGATGCGCTCGCCGCTCAGGGCGTCGGGCCAGCGCACGATGTCGCCCGCCGCAAAAATGCCCTGCACGCTGGTCTGCAAAAAGTCGTCGACCAGCACCCCATGGTCCACGGCCAGGCCCGCCTGCTCGGCCAGGTCCAGTGCCGGGCGCACGCCAATGCCGACGACCACCAGGTCGGCGGTCAGCGTTTCGCCGTTGCCCAAGACGACTTCGTTCGCACCGATGCGCACCGGCTCGGTGCCCAGGTGGAACACCACACCGTGCTGCTCGTGCAGTGTCTGCAGGTAGCGGCCCACCTGCGGCCCCAGCACCTTCTCCATCAAACCGGTTTCGCGCCCCACTGCATGCACTTCGATGTTGCGCGCGCGCAGCGAGGCGGCCACCTCCAGGCCGATGAAGCTCGTGCCAATCACCACGGCGCGCTGCGCCTTCTGGGCCGCAGCGGCCAGCGCCTCGCCGTCGGCCTGCGTGCGCAGGCAGTGGACATGCGGCAGGTCGGCGCCGGCAATGGCCAGCCGCACCGGCTCGGCGCCGGTCGCCAGCAGCAGCGCGCCATACGCCACGCGGCTGCCATCGGCAAGCAGCACCTGGCGCTGCGCCACATCGATGCGCGCCACGCGCGTGCCCAGGCGCACGTCGATGTCGTGCTCCCGGTAGAACCCGGACGGGCGCAGCGGCAGCCACTCGGCCGGCGCCGTGCCGGCAAGGTAGTTCTTGGACAGGTTGGGCCGATCGCAGGGCAGCGCCGCGTCGGCGCTGAGCAGCGTGACAGGGCCGGCATAGCCTTCGCTGCGCAGCGTTTCGGCGGCCGCGTGGCCGGCCGCGCCGCCCCCGACGATCACAATGGATGGCGGCAGGCCCAGGCTGGCTGGCAGCTTGCGCACGGGCGCGGCCATGCGCTTGCCGGTCACGTAGACCCTGCCCTCGCGCAGTTCCACCTGCCAGCAGGCGATGCCGTCGAGCGCCGGCGCGCGCAGTGCCGCGCCCGTGCGCAGGCTGAAGGCCGCGTGGTGCCACGGGCAGCGCAGTGTCTCGCCCACCAGCAGGCCCTCGCCCAACGGCCCGCCGTAGTGCGTGCAGGTGGCGCCCACGGCAAAGACTTCATCGCTACGGCGCACGAGCAGCACGGCCTCGCCGTGGGCATGGCCCAGCAGCCTGTCGTTGGGCGGAATGCGCTCCAGGGCAACGCCTTGGGCGAAGTCGTCGCCCGGCAACGTGGGTTCGGGATCACTCATGAAGCGCTCCTGTGACAGACGCGGCACCGCACCCTGCCAAGGTCCTGGCGCATGGCGCCAGGAACGCAAAAGGGTGGCGCCGCCGCCGCGCGCTCACCCGTGCAGGGCTACAGCCTACGCCGGCCGCGCCAAAGTGTCACGCGACAGGAATATTTGCTGCCCGGCTCGGAGGCTCAGGCGGCATGCCGCAGCGCGCAGGTGCTGGCTGGCCGTCCGGCCCTCTTCCTGCGCCGGCCGGGCACCGCGTTCAGCCGCCCAGCGGCGCCTCGGGCTCGCCCGCCACCACCACGCGGTTGCGGCCCGCGTGCTTGGCGCTGTACAGCGCCTGGTCGGCTGCCTTGAGCACGTGCGCGGCATCGCCCACCTGCACGGGCCACTGCGCCACGCCCAGCGAGATGGTGATCGCGCCGACCGGCACGATCGGCGTGCGTTCCACCAGCTGGCGCAGCCGCTCGGCCACCTGCGCCGCCGCTGCGGGCGCCACGTCGGGCAGCAGCATCACGAACTCCTCTCCGCCCAGCCGGCACAGCACGTCCTGCTCGCGCGAGCAGCTGCGCATCAGCTCGGCCAGGCGCTGCAGCACCAGGTCGCCGGCGTCGTGGCCATGGCTGTCGTTGACGCGCTTGAAATGGTCGACGTCCAGCGCCACGGCGGCAAACGGGCGCTGTTCGGCCTGCCACAGCGTCAGCGCCAGGTCCACGCCGCGGCGGTTTTCCAGGCCGGTGAGCGGGTCGGTGCGCGCATCGCGGTGCAGTTTGCCGATCTTGTGGTGCAGCAGGTTGACCCCCAGCAGCATGGCCCGGCGCAGTTCCGAAGTCTCGAAGTACCACGATCGGACCTGGCGCAAACCGTCTGCCGTGCCAGGCCGGTCCATGTGCCGCGCCCCGTCCGCCAGCTGCCACAGCGGCCGCGCAATCAGCCAGGCCGACCACCAGATCAGCCCCATGAGCACGGCCGCCAGCGGCAGGCTCTTGTAGAACACGCCCTGCATCAGGCCGTCGAGTTCCGCCAGCGCGGACTGCACCGGGCGCTGTGCCACCACGCCCCACTGGGCCGAGCCGACGCTGGCATACCCGGCCAGCATGTCGACGCCTCGGCTGTTGACCACGCGTTGCCGCCCGCGCTCGCCGCCCAGGACGGCGTCGATGACCGGGTTGGCGCCCACCTGCTCGCCCACGCGCGCCGGGTCCGGGTGGTAGACCATGCGCCGGCTCTGGTCGACCACGTACAGGTAGGAGCCATCGCGGTAGTGGTGTTCGCCGAGCAGGTTGTGCAGGGCGCTCTCGCGCTTGAGGTAGATGCTGCCGCCCACCAGGCCGCGGTAGCGCCCGGCGCGGTCGACGACCGGGCACGACACGAACACCAGCAGGTTGCCGGTGGCCGCCACATAGGGCAGGCTGACGGTCGGGCGGCGTTCACGCAGGGCCTCCTGCACGCCGAGCGTGTCGAGCTGGCGTCCTTTGATCGGCAATGTTTCGGGAGACGTGGCGTGCACCCAGCCCTGCGCATCCACGAAGACCACCGAGTTGAAGCTGTTCGTCTGCAGGCGCAGGCGCTCGGCCTCGCGGGCGAGCAAGCGCGGGTCGCCAAACTGATCGGCCACCACGGAGGCGCTGTAGCCCAGTTGCTGCTGGGCCGACTGCAGAAAACTTTCGACCGAATCGGCGAGCTTGCTGGCATAGACGCGGTTGCTCTCGAGCGCGTTGTCGATCAGCTGCTGGCGCTGCACGGTGTAGCTTGCATACAGACCATTGGCCAAGGTGATGGCAGCGCTGATGCTCGCCAGCAGCAGGATCAGGCTGCGCAGGTGGACACGGAACAGAGGGGCTTGGGTCATGGATGGCGTGGCCGCGCTGGAGCGGCCGCAGGCAGGCAAAAGGTCTGCATTCTCGCCCGGGCACAGCGCCCGGGGGGCTCTTGGGAACGTCTTTACGATTTATCGGCGGCTAAAGCCGCCAGCAGGGCTGCCACGGCCGCCGCCGTGGCCTGGGCGGCGCCGCGGTGGGTGCGCGCAAAACCAGCGGCCTGGGCACGGGCATGGTCCAGGCGCGGGGCGTCGAGCGCCAGCGCGCAGGCCGCTTCCACGCCCTGCCCCAGGTCGGCCACGCGTTCGGCGGCGCCGGCCGCGCAGGCCAGCTCGGCCGCCTCGGCAAAGTTGAAGGTGTGCGGCCCGAGCACCACCGGGCAGGCGCAGGCGGCGGCTTCGATGAGGTTTTGCCCGCCGAGTGGCGCGAAGCTGCCGCCCAGCAGCGCCACATCGGCCAGGCCGTAGTACAGCGCCATCTCGCCCAGCGAGTCGCCGAGCCAGATCTCGGCGCCCTCGGGCTGCCCTGCCCACTGGCTGCGGCGCGAGACGGCCAGGCCCGCGTCCCGCAGCAGCTGCGCCACGTCGTCAAAGCGCTGCGGGTGGCGCGGCACGATCATCCACTGCACGTCTGCAGCGGCCGGCATTGCTCCGCTATCGATAGCTGCATGCGCAGTGTGGACCGGCGCTGGAGCCCGAAGCGCTTGAGCACTTCCAGCAGCATGGCTCTTCGCCGTCGCGCGCAGCTGGCCAGCAGCACGACCGGGCGTGGCGAGCGTGCGCGCGCAGCTGCTGGCCGCTGGGCCAGCTGGCGCGGCATCGGGCACGACGTCGAACTTGAGGTTGCCGAACACGCCCTGCACCGGCGCGCCCAGCGACTGCGCAGGCGCGCGCGTCGGCCTCGGTCTGCGCCCACACGGCCGCCAGCGCGGCGTAGGCCGGGCGCGCCAGCCAGGCCAGGCGCTGGGCCTGGCGCAGCGACTTGTCGTTGAGCCGCGCGTTGGCCAGCACCAGCGGGATGCCGCGCTCGCGCGGCAGCCGGCCACCAGGTTGGGCCAGACCTCGGTTTCCATCAGGACGCCGATGCGCGGGCGGAACTGGCGCAGAAAGCGTGCCACGGCCGCGGGCGTGTCCCAGGGCTGCCAGACCTGCAGGTCGCCGGGCTGCAGCAGCTTGGCGCCCTCGTCGCGGCCGGTGGCGGTGCCGTGCGTGAGCAGCAGGCGCATGCCGGGCCGCTGCCGGCGCAACTCGTCCAGCAGGATGCGCGGCAGCGCGCGTCTCGCCCAGCGAGACGGCGTGGATCCAGACCAGGCGGGCGTCCGGGTCGCTGCTGCCCCGGCGCCAGGCTGTCGAGCTGCGGCGGTAGCGGCCAAAGCGCTCCTCCACTGCGACGCGCATAGCCGGGCTCGGCCACGGCGCGGCGGCGCAGCTTGCGCCGCAGCAGCGGCTGGACGGCCCAGGCGAAGGCCGAATACAGCGCAGCGTACGGCGTGGGCCATGGAAATGCGTGCTCAGTGCGCCGCGCCGCCGAGCTCGGCGCCGGGCTTGACGCGTGTGCAGCAGCGCCAGCATGTCGGCACTGGATGCGCTCCAGCGCCTCGGGCGTGTGGCCCTCGAAGCGCAGCACCAGCACCGGCGTGGTGTTGCTGGCGCGGATCAGGCCGAAGCCGTCGGGCCAGTCGACGCGCAGGCCGTCGATGGTGCTGATCTGCGCGGGCGCGGCGAAGGCGGCGGCGGCCAGCGCCTGCAGCGCGTCGACTCAGGCGGTGCGGCTCGCCCTCGGCGCAGGCGACGTTGAGTTCGGGCGTCGAGAAGCTCGTCGGCAAGCCGTTGAGCACGGCGCTGGGGTCGGCGCGAGCGGCTCAGGATTTCGAGCAGGCGGCAGCCGGCATAGGTGCCGTCGTCGAAGCCGTACCAGCGCTCCTTGAAGAAGATGTGGCCGCTCATCTCGCCGCCCAGGGGCGAATCGAGCTCCTTCATGCGCGCCTTGATCAGCGAATGGCCGGTCTTGTACATCACGGGCACGCCACCGGCTGCCGCGATCGCCGGCGCCAGGCGCTGGGTGCACTTGACGTCGAACAGGATCTGGCCGCCGGGCACGCGCGCGAGCACGTCCTGCGCGAACAGCATCATCTGCCGGTCGGGGAAGATGTTGCTGCCGTCCTTGGTGACGATGCCCAGGCGGTCGCCGTCGCCGTCGAAGGCCAGGCCCAGTTCGGCGTCGCTGCTGTGCAGCGCGGCGATCAGGTCGCGCAGGTTCTCGGGCTTGCTCGGGTCGGGGTGGTGGTTGGGGAAGTTGCCGTCGACCTCGGAGAACAGCTCGATCACCTCGCAGCCGAGCGCGCGGAAGATGTCCGGGGCCGAGGCGCCGGCGATGCCGTTGCCGCAGTCGACGACGATCTTCATCGGGCGGGCCAGCTCGATGTCGCCGACGATGCGCGCGCGGTAGGCGGGCAGCACATCGACCTCGCGCACGCAGCCGCCGGCGGCCAGCTGCCAGGTCTCGTCTCTCCATCGTGCGGCGCAGCGCCTGGATCTCGTCGCCATAGATGGCGCGGCCGTCGAGCACCATCTTGAAGCCGTTGTAGTCCTTGGGGTTGTGGCTGCCCGTGACCTGGATGCCGCTGGCGCACAGCGTGCTGGCGGCGAAGTACAGCATCGGCGTGGTGCACCGCGCCGATGTCGATCACGTCCAGACCGGTGTCGACCAGCCCGAGCATCAGCGCCTGCGCCAGGGCCGGGCCCGACAGCCGGCCGTCGCGCCCGACGGCGACCGTGGTCTGGCCCTCGGCGCGCGCTGCGCGTGCCAAAGGCCCGGCCGAGGCCGCGCGCGAGCGCTTCGTCCACGGTGGCGGGCACGATGCCGCGGATGTCATAGGCCTTGAAGACGGTGGGAGAGGGTTGCACGGGCGGGCCTTTGCAGGAGGTGAAAAATTGGGCTGCATTGTAGGCGCGGCCCCCGCGGTGGCGCACGCTCTGCCCTGCCGGCGCAGTCCTTGGCGCATGTCCGAAAACGGCCAGCGCCGACGCCGCGCAGCCCTATGATGGGCTGCCATGCGCTCTTTTGCCCCCACCCTTTTCCCGCTGCCCGACGCCACGGCAGACGAGGGCCGCTACCTGGCCCTGAAGGCGCGCGACGCGCGCTTTGACGGGCGCTTTTTCACGGGGGTCACATCCACCGGCATCTATTGCCGCCCGGTCTGCGCGCGTGCGCACGCCGCGGCGCGAGAACTGCCGTTTTTTCACGCTGGCGGCCCAGGCCGAGAGCGCGGGCTTTCGCCCCTGCCTGCGCTGCCGGCCCGAACTGGCGCCGCAGGCGCTGGTGTGGTCGGTGCAGGACGCCTCGGGCATTCTGGTGCGCCAGGCCGTGCGCCTGCTCGACCAGCCCCGACTTCTGGGGCGGCGCGGCGCCGGGCGAAGGCGCGGTGGCGCGGCTGGCCGCGCGCATGGGCGTGAGCGACCGCCACCTGCGCCGCATTTTCGAGGCCAGCTCGGCGTCTCGCCGCTGCAGTACCTGCAGACGCAGCGCCTGCTGGCCGCCAAGCAGCTGCTGGCCGACACGGCCTTGGCCGATCACGCAGGTGGCGCTGGCCAGCGGCTTTGCCAGCGTGCGGCGCTTCAATGCCGCCTTTGCCGACGCACTACGGCCTGAGCCCCACCGAGGTGCGCCGCGCAGGCGCTGCGCGCGCGGGCGACGCGGGCGCCCTGGTGCGCCTGGGCTACCGCCCGCCGCTCGACGCGGCGGCGCTGCTGTCCTTCTTTGCGCAGCGGCACATCGTGGGCGTCGAGTGGGCGGACCCGGGCGACGCGCTGCTGCTGCGCCGCACGGTGCGGATCGAACATGCGGGCACGGTGGCGACCGGGTGGCTGAGCGCACAGTTCGAACCGGCGCGCCACCGCCTGCTGCTGCAGACCAGCGACAGCCTGCACGCGGTGCTGCCGCTGGTGATTGCCCGCGTGCGCGCATGGCTCGATCTGGACGCCGACCCCGAGGCCATCAACGCCACGCTGCATGCGCACTTTCCGCACGGCGACGGCCTGCGCGTGCCGGGCGCGTTCGATGGCTTCGAACTGGCGGTGCGCGCCGTGCTGGGCCAGCAGATCACCGTGGCAGCGGCGCGCACGCTGGCGCAGCGCCTGGTCGAGCGCTTTGGCGCGCCGCTTGCCACGCCGTGGCCGCAGCTCACCCGGCTGTTTCCGCCTCCGGCCGTGCTGGCAGCGGCCGAGGGCGATGCGCTCGGGCAGCTGGGCATCGTGCGCCAGCGCCAGGCCGCGATCGTGGCGCTGGCGCGCGCAGTGGACAGTGGCCAGCTCCAGCTGCACAGCAGCGCCGACGTGGCCGCCACCACGGCGCAGCTCTGCCAGCTTCCCGGCATTGGCGACTGGACCGCGCAGTACATCGCGATGCGCGCGCTGCGCTGGCCCGACGCGTTTCCGAGCGGCGACGTCGCGCTGCACAAGGCGCTGGGCGTACAGGGCGAGAAAAACCCGGCGCGCGCCGCCACCGAAGCGTCGCTGGCCTGGCAGCCGTGGCGCAGCTATGCCGTCATCCGCGCCTGGGCAGGCAGCGCACCGGCCCGCCCAGGGAACCGCGCAACTATCAAATCAATAGCTATCCGCGCTTACCCCATAAGCGCCAGCGGCCGATTTGGCATTTAATGGAGAACACCATGCAATTCCACCCTTCCACCGTGCAAACGCGCACGCCCTCGCCGCTGGGCGACATCCGGCTGGCTGCCTCGCCGGTCGGCCTGGCCGGCCTGTGGTTCGATGGCCAGCGCCACCTGCCAGCCCAGCTCGACGGCCCGCAGGCCTGGCCGCAGAGCGACAGCCACCCGGTGCTGCAGGCTGCGGTGCGGCAGATCCACGACTACCTGCGTGGCGAGCGCACGCAATTCGACCTGCCGCTCGACCTTGCGGGCGGCACGCCGTTCCAGCAAGCGGTGTGGCGCGCGCTGCAGGGCATTGCGCGCGGCCAGACCCTCAGCTACGCCGCGCTCGGCGCGCAGATCGGCTGCCCCACGGCCGTGCGCGCCGTGGGCACGGCCGTGGGACGCAACCCGCTGAGCGTGGTCGTGCCCTGCCACCGCGTGCTGGGCAAGGACGGCAGTCTGACCGGCTACGCCGGAGGCCTCGGGCGCAAAAGCGCCCTGCTGCAGCTCGAAGGCGCCCTGCGTTCGGCGCCCGAGGTGGTCGCATGACCGTGCCGGCCACCAAACCGGCGTCGGCGTGGCTCGGCGAATTCGTCCTGCTGTCGGCCCTGTGGGGCGCGTCTTTTCTGTTCATGCGCCTGGGCGCCGCAGAATTCGGCGCACTGCCCACGGCCGGCCTGCGCGTGGCCCTGGCCACGGTGTTCCTGTGGCCGATCCTGGTGCACCAGGGCCAGTGGCCGGCGCTGCGCCGGCACTGGAAGCCCATCCTGCTGGCCGGGCTGGTCAACTCGGCGATTCCGTTCGCGCTGTTTGCCTGGGCCGTGCTGCACATCACCACCGGGCTCGCCTCCATCCTGAACGCCACGGTGCCGCTGTTTGGCGCGCTGGTGGCCTGGGCATGGCTGGGCGACCGCATCAACCGCCTGCGCTGGCTGGGCCTGGCGCTGGGTTTCGTCGGCGTGGCGCTGCTGGCCTGGCGCGCGCCGGGGGGCGCGGGTTTCAAATCGGACAGCGCGCTGTGGGCCATGGCGGCCTGCCTTCTGGCCGCGACCTGCTACGCCATCGCGGCCAGCTACGCCCGGCGCTACCTCACCGGCATTCCCCCGCTCGCCACGGCCACGGGCAGCCAGCTCGGCGCAGCGCTGGGCCTGGCGCTGCCCACGCTGTGGTTCTGGCCGGCGCACATGCCCGGGCTGCGCGCGTGGGGCGCCATCGCGGCGATCGCGCGTGCTGTGCACGGGCATTGCCTACATCCTCTACTTTCGCCTGATCGCGCATGCCGGGCCCAGCCGGGCGCTGGCCGTGACCTTTCTGGCGCCGGTGTTCGCGGTGTTCTATGGCGCGGTCTTCCTCGGCGAGCCCATCACGCCCTGGATGCTGGGCTGCGGCGCGGTGATCGTGTGCGGGACCATGCTGTCCACCGGACTTCTCAAGATCCGCGCTCCGGCGAAGCAGGTGCTCGAACAGCCCTAAACTCGCCCGATGGTTTTCATACCGGTTTTCCTTTTCCTCCGCAGGCCGCGCGCCTGCGGTTTTTTGCTTTTGGACCCTGCCATTCTTCCCGCTGCCTGCGGCAGCAGCGCCCTTCCTGGCACCGGCCGGAGCAGTTGCCGTGGCGCTTAGCATGGCCCTGGCCATCGGGCTGCTGGCGCTTTTGGCGCTGGCGCTCAGCGCGCTGCCCGTCCCTGCGCTGCTGCACGCGTCCTTTCGCACCCGCCTGGCCATCGGCGTGGCCACGGGGCTGGTCTCGACCGCCAACATGGCGCTGCCGGCGCTCCACGGCGTGATGGCCCCGGTGACCGCGCCGCCGGTCGGCACCGCCATCGCCATGCTGGTGTTCGGCCCGGTGGCGGGCCTGGCGAGCGCCGCCACGGTGCTGCTGTTCCACAGCGCGCTGTACCCCGCGGCCTGGATGACAGGGCTTGCGGTCCTCGCCTGTACCGCACTCGTGGCTTTCGGGTCGCATCGGCTGCGGCGACGCCAGCCTCCCCTGCTGGCCCTGGGGGTCCTGGCTGCCGCGCTGCCCCTGGCGTTGCACGCTGGCGTGCAAATAGGCGCCGGCGCCACTGCCGTGGCCGGCGCACTGTCCTGGCTTGGCGACGTGCCGTGGCGCTTTGGCGTTGCCGTGCTGGTGCTGGGCAGCGGCGTGGAACTCGTGTTCAGCCGCGCCCGGGCGGTACAGGCGCTGCAGCGTGCGCACCACGCGCTGCAACTGAGTGAACAGGAAACTCTGCTCACGCTCGAGGCGGCACGCGGCGGCCGCTGGGAGTGGAACGTGGAGACGCAGACGCTGACCTGCCACGGCCGGTTCTATGACGCGTTCGACATGCAGTGCGACGACGCCAGCGGCCAGGCCGCACAGTGGGATGCGCTGCGCCACCCCGAGGATGCCGCGCGCATGGCCGGTTACCTGCAGCGCAGCCGGGCCGGGCTGGAAGACGCCTTCGGTGCGGAGTTCCGCCTGCGCGACACGCGCGGCCGCTGGCGCTGGCTGGTCTCGCGCGGCGCCGTCGCCGAGCGCGATGCCCAAGGCCGCGCCCTGCGGCTCATCGGCATGGACTTCGACGTGACCGATTACCGCGACCTCGAGCGTGCGCTGCACACCTCGCAGGCCAAGTACACCGCCGTGTACGAGACCATGCCCGACGCGGCCGGCATCCTGCGCATCGCCGACGGCCACTACCTCGAAGTCAACCCCGCGTTCTGCCAGTTGTTCGGCCACCCGCGCGAGCAGGTGGTGGGCCGCACCGCGCAGCAGCTGGGCATCTGGGCCACCAAGCACGAGCAACCCAAGCTGCTGCAGACCCTGCGGCGCGATGGCAAGGTCGAGCACTTGCCCCTGGTCGCACAGCGCCACGGCGTGCGCATTCCGGGCCTGATGTCGGCGCAGTCGGTGCACCTCCACGGCGAGGACTGCCTGGCGTTCGTGTTCCGCGACATGACCGAGGAAACCCGCACCCACGACGCACTGCTGTCGCGCAACAGCCTGCTGCAGCAGGCAGGGCGCCTGGCGCGGCTGGGTGCGTGGGAAGACGAGCCCGGCCAGGGCATCGCTTACTGGTCGGACGTGTGCTACGACATCCATGGTCTTCCCCCCGGGGCCCCGCTGCCGCTCGACTACATCACCGAACATGTGGCGCCGGCCTGGCGCGAGGCCTTGCGCGACAAGGTCCGTGCCAGCATCCGGCAGCGCACCGACTGGAGCATGGAGATCGAGATCGTGCGCGCCGACGGCCGCCCGGTCTGGGTGCGCTTGCGCGGCGAGCCCGTGGTCGAGGCCGGCCATGTGGCGCGCATCCGCGGCGTGATCCTCGACATCGACGAATCCAAGCGCGCCGAACAGCTCCTGCGCCAGTCCGAAGAGCGCTTTGCGCGGATTTTCCAGTTGCTGCCCTACCCCATGGGCCTGACGCGGCGCAGCGACGGCAGCTATGTCGATGTCAACGCGGCATGGGAGCAGACATTGGGGTACACCCGCGCCGAGGCCATCGGCCAGTCGGCCATCTCGCTGGGCATCTACACCCCCGAAGCGCGTGCGGCCCTGATCGGCGCGGTGCCGGCGGACGGCCGGCTCGAGAGCCACGAAATCGCCATGACCCTGCGCAGCGGCGAACAGCGCACGGTGGTGCAGTCGATGCGCGCCACAGAATTCGATGGCGAGCCCTGCTGGCTGTTCGCGGTACACGACATCACCGAGCGCAAGCGCGGCGAGCAGCAGGTGCGCGAGCGCGAGGAGCTGCTCTCGCTCACCATCTCGGCGGCATCGCTCGGCCTGTGGGACTGGAACCTGCAAACCGGCCTGGTCACGGGCGACAGCCGCTGGCGTGCCATGCGCGGCATGGCCACGGACGGCGACACGGCGGCACAGCCGGTGTCGTGGACTGCCGCCATCGGCCCTTCCGACATCCAGAAAATCACCACCGAACTGGCGCGGCACACGGAACACCCGGCCACGCCTTTTGATGCCACCGTGCACATCAACCACGCTCACGGCGGCGGCCGCTGGGTCCGGGCCCTGGGCAAGATCGTGAACACGGACGCTGCCGGGCAGCCGCTGCGCATGGTGGGCGTGGTCATCGACGTGACTGCGCAGCGCGAGCAGGAAGAGCGCCTGCAGAGGCTGGCGCACTACGACGCGCTGACCGGCCTGCCCAACCGCGTGCTGTTGGCACGCCGCCTCGAAGAAACGATGGCCCACGCGCGCAGCCGCGGCACGCTGCTGGGTGTCGCCTACCTGGACCTGGACGGCTTCAAGCCCGTGAACGACCGCTTTGGCCACGAGGCCGGCGACCGCCTGCTGGTCGTGGCCTCGGCACGCCTGGCGCGCGCGCTGCGTTCACACGACTGCGTCGCGCGCCTGGGCGGCGACGAGTTCGTCATCCTGCTGCCCGATCTGGCCGACGGGGCCGCCTGCGAGCGCGCGCTGCACACCGTCATGCAGAGCATTGCCGCCCCCTACACGCTCGACACCGAGCGCGTCACCGTCACCGCAAGCATCGGCTACACGCTCTACCCGCAGGACGACGCCGATGCCGATACCCTGCTGCGCCACGCCGACCACGCCATGTACGCGGCCAAGCAGGCGGGACGCAACCGCTACCACCAGTTCGACGCGGCCCACGAGCGCGCCACGCAGCAGGTGCAGGAGCAGCAGGCGCGGCTGCGCGCGGCGCTGGCGGGCGGCCAGTTCACGCTGTTCCTGCAGCCCAAGGTGGACATGCGCCTGGGCACGGTGGTGGGGGCCGAAGCGCTCGCGCGCTGGCGGCACCCCGAGCGCGGACTGCTGTCGCCGGCGGCCTTCCTGCCGCTGCTGGACAACACCGAACTGGAATTCGCCTTCGGCGCCTGGGTGGTGGACGCCGCGCTGACGCTGATCGAAACCCTGATGCAGGCCGGCCTGCACCTGCCGGTGAGCATCAACATCGCCGCGCCCCACCTGCAGCAGAGCGGCTTTGTCGACTGGATGGCGCAGCAGCTCGATCGCCATCCCGAGGTCCCTGCCAGCCTGCTCGAGATCGAGATCACCGAGACCGCCGCGCTCTACCACCTCGACTCGGTGGCGGCCACGCTGCGGGCGCTGCGCGGGCTGGGCATCCTCACTTCGCTGGACGACTTCGGCACGGGCTACTCGTCCCTGACCTACCTGCGCCGCCTGCCGCTGAGCACGCTCAAAATCGACCAGAGCTTCGTGCACGGCATGGTCGGCGACGCCGGCGACCTGGCCATCGTGCAGGGCGTGGTGGGCCTGGCGCGCTCGTTTGGCTACCGCGTGATCGCCGAAGGGGTGGAGACCGTGGGCCAGGGCCAGATGCTGCTGCAGATGGGCTGCCCGCTGGCACAAGGCTATTTCGTCGCCCGCCCGATGCCGCTGGCCGAGTTCATCGCCTGGGCCGCGCAGTGGCAGCCGCCACCCGAGTGGCAGCACCACGGCCTGCCGGAAAAAGCATGAAAAAGGCCGCTAGCGCTTACCCTTAAAGGGTCAGCAGCTATCATTTTTGAATTCGCATGCGGCGGGTGCGTCGCTCCCGTCAGTCGCCGACCAGTTCGCGCACTTGCTGCAGCGCGGCCGGGTCTTCCATCGTGGTCAGGTCTCCCGGGTCGCGGCGCTCGGCCACGGCCTGCAGCGCGCGGCGCAGCAGCTTGCCGCTGCGCGTCTTGGGCAAGGTGTTCAAGAAATGCACGCGCGCCGGCCGCGCCACGGCGCCCAGCTGCGCATCGACCCGCTGCATCACCTCGCCCTCCAGCTTCAGGCGCGCCGCTGCGTCCTGCAGGCCCGAGGCATCGCGCGGCACGGCAAACGCCATCGCCACCTGGCCCTTGAGGCTGTCGGCCACGCCCACCACGGCGACCTCGGCAATGTTGGGGTGCGACGAGATCGACTCCTCGATCTCGCGCGTGCCCAGGCGGTGGCCGGCGACGTTGATCACGTCGTCGGTGCGGCCAAGGATGAAGTAATAGCCGTCGGCGTCGCGGATGCCCCAGTCGAAGGTGCTGTAGACCATGCGGCCGGGAATGCTCTGCCAGTAGGTGCTGACAAAGCGCGCGTCGTCGCGCCACACGGTCTGCATGCAGCCCGGCGGCAGCGGTCCCTCGATGGCGACCACGCCCTTCTGGTTGGCGCCGGTCAGCTCCTCGCCGCTCACCTCGTCGATCAGCTTGACGTTGTAGCCGTACATGGCCTTGCCGGGGCTGCCAAAGCGCGCGGTCTGCGGCTCGACGCCGTTGGCCAGCGTGAGGATGGGCCAGCCGGTTTCGGTCTGCCAGTAGTTGTCGATGATGGGCACGCCCAGTGCGTCGCTGATCCACTGCGCCGTGGGCGCGTCCAGTGGCTCGCCGGCCAGCCACAGGGCCTGGAGGCTGCTGACGTCATGCTTTTGGAGCCAGGACGGGTCCTGCTTCTTCAGCACGCGCACTGCCGTGGGCGCCGAGAACATGTGCGTGACCTGGTATTTCTCGACGATGCTCCACCACACGCCCGCGTCGGGCCGCGTCGGCAGCCCCTCGTAGAGGATGGTGGCCATGCCGGCGATCAGCGGGCCGTAGACGATGTAGCTGTGCCCCACCACCCACCCAATGTCGCTGGTGGCAAAGAACGTCTGGCCCGGCTGGGCGTCGAAGATGTGCTTCATGCTGGCCGCGAGCGCCACGGCGTAGCCGCCGGTGTCGCGCTGCACACCCTTGGGTTTGCCCGTGGTGCCGCTGGTATAGAGCGTGTAGCTCGGGTGCGTGGACTCAACCCATTCGCAAGGCACGGCGGTGCCCAGATGGCGCGCGCGCAGCACCGCCCAGTCGTGGTCGCGGCCCGCGCGCATGGCCATGGGCGCCAGCCCCCGGTCGACCATCAGCACGGCCGTGGGCTGGTGGCGCGACAGCCCAAGGGCTTCGTCGAGCAGTGGCTTGTACGGCACGACCTTGCCGCCGCGCGAGCCGGCGTCGGCACTGACGATGGCCACGGGCTCGGCATCCTCGATGCGCGATGCGAGCGAGCCCGAAGCGAAGCCACCGAACACCACCGTGTGCAGCGCCCCGATGCGCACGCAGGCCAGCATGGCAAAGGCGGCCTCGGCGACCATCGGCATGTAGATGAGCACGCGGTCGCCTTTTTTCACGCCCAGGGCCAGCAGCGCCGCGGCCATGCGCTGCACCTCGGCGTGCAGCTCGGCAAAGCTGTAGCTGCGCTCGGTGTTTGTCTCGGTGGAGATGGCCACCAGCGCGGCCTGGTCGGCGCGCGTGGCCAGGTGCCGGTCTACCGCGTTGTGGCACAGGTTGGTGGTGCCACCCACGAACCACTTCGCGAACGGTGGGTTGCTGTAGTCACACACCTGCCCGGGCGGCGTGTGCCAGTCGATCAACGCCGCCTGCTCGGCCCAGAAGGCGTCGCGGTCGTCGATGGAGCGGCGGTAAAAGTCGGCGAATCTGTGCATGGAATCTCCTCGGGGCCGGGGTCTGTGCCTGCCGTTCAAGCGGATTATGAATTCATAATTATTCAGCACGGCCTTGCGGCAAACTGACGCAGCGACCGGCGACGCAGCCGGCCAACAGGCCGACCGTGGCGCCTGCCAGGGTGCCGCAGGCTTTGCCAGCACGGCGCCCCTTCGCTGTCCCGATCGCTCCAGCGCTTTTGAACCTGGCGCTGGCGGCCCGGTCATTGCAGATCCTGCTTAGCTCTTCTTTCAATAGCATCCAGCGCTGACTGCACAAGCGCTGGAGGCACAAAACACGCCAACCCTTACTTGATCAGCGCCAGCACATCCTTGAACGCGGGATGCTCGCAGCTGCCCAGCCATTCAAAGGCCACCATCTCGGTCGTCACCAGCTCGGCGCCGGCGCCGGCGAGGCGGTCGAACGCGGCGTCGCGGCTGCGCTCGGTGCGCGAGCCGCAGGCGTCGGTCACGACCCACACCTCGAACTCGTCCTCGATCAGGTCCAGCGCGGTCTGCAGCAGGCACACATGGGCCTCGCAACCGGCGATGACGATGGCGCCGCGTTCGGCACCGAGCGGTGCGGCGGGTTTTTGCAGGTGCCTGGGCAGGCTGCGGGCGTTGCCTCCCTGCGGCTTGGCGGGCGGGCGCAGCCACTCGCCCAGTCCCTCTTCGGCGGCGCTGAAATGCATTTTGGACAGGGTCTTGTGGCACAGCGCGCGCAACGGTGCGTCGTTGGGACCCAGGCGCGAGGGGTTTTGCTCGGTGCCCCAGATCGGCACGTCGAGCATGCGGGCGATCTCGGCCAGCCGGCGCGCGTTGGCCAGCACGGCCGGGCCTTCGAAGATCGCCGGCATCAGGCGTTCCTGGTAGTCCACCAGGACGAGTTGGGATTCGGTGGCGTCAAGCAGCATGGCAAATCTTTCGGTGACGGGAAGCGGATCAAAATCTGGCCGCCATTGTCGCAGCGCACAGCGCACGCCGGCCGGCACAGCACCACAGCGCCCCTGCTTTCGCGTGCGCTCAAAACGCCGTCGCGCAGTCCGCGGTAGGCGCCGTGGTACCCTTGCGCCCCATGTCCCGATGGTTTTGCACTCTTTTACTCGTATGGGCGACCGCCACCCACGCCGCCCCGCCCCAGGCCACAGGCGATGAGCGCGAACGCCAGCCCGCCGAAAAGACGCTCCTGACCCAGCTCGACGCCGTACGCCACAACGTCGTAGACCGAACTTCCGATCTGGTCGTCACGGCCATGGGATTTTTGGGTGTGCCGTATCGGCGCGGTGGCAACAGCGCTGAAACCGGTTTCGATTGCAGCGGCTTCGTGCGCGCCATCTACGGCCAGACCGTCGGACTCATATTGCCGCGCCGTGCCGACCAGCAGGCTGCAGCCACCGAATCCATCGACAAGCAGGAACTGCGGCCCGGCGACCTGGTGTTTTTCAACACCATGCGCCGCGCATTCAGCCACGTAGGAATTTATGTCGGCGATGGCAAGTTCATCCACTCGCCACGCAGCGGCGCCCAAGTGCGCGTCGAAGACATGCGCACCAGCTATTGGCAGCGCCGCTTCGATGGCGCTCGCCGCGTCACCACGGCAGAACTGCAACCCCAGCCCCTGGATTGAAAACCCCGCTGGGCAAGCCCCTTACGGGCCAATCACGATGGTGGTCTCGGTGGCTTGGATCGGCTCACCGACTTCGTTGACAGGGCGTGCCTGCGGGTTGCGCAGCATTTCCCGGGCCTGTGCCATGTCTTGCTTGTAGTTGGCGCGGGCCTCTGCTTCGCAACTCTTGCGCTGCGCGGCCGCTCCACCACGGCATTCTTCGAGCGCCACCTTCAGCCCGCCACCGGCCTCCCGGATCGCGGACTGGTAGCGCTGCTGCGGAGTTGTGTCAGGCCGCTCAGTACGCGCCAGCGCAGCCGCGTTGTTCGCAGCCGCATTGTTTTGTGCCAGCGCCATCGTCGGAATGCCCCATACACCGCCGAGTGCGGACGCGGCCACCAAGGCCATCCAGTGCTTCTTCGTCATCGTCAACCCCCTTGTTGGTAGCGCTGGCAGTGCGCCTGCGCTGTGGCCCGTGGTGGCGTCGCCTGCCTCCGTGCCATGAACAAACGATAGCCAGGCTCGCATCGGCAAACTGCAGGACAGCGGCACGCCCCGCTGTCGGACGGGGCGCACACAGCTCTACACACGCCCTTCAACAGGCACAGAGGCGCTGCTGTCCGACAGACCGGCCAGGCCATGCGGCTTAAATTCAGCCGTCATTCCCATCTGTGTCCCATGCTCTCTCTGCTCACCACCATCGTGATTGGCTGCGCCACCGGGCTGCTGGCGTGGAAGGTGAGCCGCACCAGGTCGCAGTGGGGTTGGCCCATGGCCAGCCTCTTGGGCGTGATCGGTGCCTTGCTGGCTGAGTACCTGGGTGTGGCAGCCGATTGGTACCGTCCGGGCACGGTGGCGGGGTTGGCTGCCTCGTTGCTGGGCGCGATGGCGCTGCTGGGCGTTTACCGATTTCTGCAGCCCAGGCTTTAACTGTTTCCTTGGTGCTGCGCATGGCCCGCTCTACTGCCAACCCACCCGCAGGCGACGCCCTCCAAGCCGCCGTGCGCCGTGCGCGGCGCCTGTTGCACCGCCGCGCACTCGTCGCAGCTGTTGCCAGCACGGTGCCCGTGCCCGGCTTGGACTGGGCCGTGGACGCGGCGCTGCTGTCGCGCCTGCTGCCGCGCATCAGTGCCGAATTCGGCCTGTCGCCGCAGCAGCTCGACCAGCTCGATCCCCACAAGCGCGAGCAGGTGCAAAAAGCCGTGGCCATGGTCGGTTCGGTGCTGATCGGCAAGTTCGTGACCAAAGACCTGGTGCTCAAGGCCACGCAAACGCTGGGGATGCGGATGACAGGCAAGCAGCTGGTCAAATACGTGCCCTTGGCCGGTCAGGCCGTCTCTGCAGCGTTGGGCTACGCCACTCTGCGCTACCTCGGCGAGCAGCACATCCAGGATTGTGTGCGGGTGGTGCAAACGGCACAGCTGGCTCTGCCCGCCCCCGGCAAATGACAAAAAAGGTGGCCATAGCCACCTTTGCGCAGTTGCTGCGCTGGCCCGAGAGGTCAGCCGGCGTTCTGGCGCTTGCGGCGCGAGACGCCTGCCAGCCCCGCCAGGGCCAGACCCAACAGGGCCAGCGATCCGGGCTCCGGCACCCTGATCGATTCCACCTTCACCACCATGTCCTGAAAGTCGTTGTCGGTGCCATCTTCGAACGCGAAGGCCCAGTTCGTGGAAGCGCCGCCCTGGAATGCCAGAAAGCGGGTGGCGCCGTCGCTGTTGAGGCTGTCGATGGAATAGGCGATCTTTCCATCCCCGGTTTCAAAGTAGAACCCAAAGCTCGAGGGGTTGATCAGTGCGTTGGTGAAGACGCCGCAATTGATCTGCGTTCCGCACGCGCTCTGGGCGGAAGCGCCGCCGCCGATGTACATCACACCATGGTCGATGCCGATGCCTGCGGTGCTCATTTGGGAGGCAGACGCGCCGCCGACTGCGCCGCCAAAGAACAGATCGACCCGGTAAATGTTGGACGAGTCGGTGCCAAACCACATGCCGAATTTCTGGCTGGCGGCGCCGTTGGTTTGCTCCATGACCAGCGTGGGGATGGTGGTGGCAACACCGGTGGCGGAACCCCACATGCCCGCGCTGCTTTGGTTGTGCACCGCGCTCACGGCACTTGGACCAAACACAGTGTCCAGCACCGATTGCAGTGGCTGCTCGCCCGGGAAGGTGTCGTTGATGGCGACCGGGCGGACATTGGTGTTCACGATGGGCGCCGCATGGATGGCCGCCGAAGCAAGGATGGCTGCAATGGCGGCTGCGATGGTTCTGAATTTCATGGCGTGGCTTTCTGTAAGGAGATGCTGGACTCAACTTACATATGCACGCACCGTGCCAGCCAATGAAATCAAACACTTAGCGCAACATCACTGAAACTCTGTAAGAAATTTCGACATCTACGCCACATCTTCGGTGTTTTCAATATCTCTGGAAACACAGGCATCAACCCGTGGCATCACCATTGCGGAGCCCGCTGGTCCGAAAGGCGCTTCTTAGTGGGGCGATTTGTAAACCAATACCTTCAGTGCCCGTTCTTGCGACACATCCGCAAACACTTGAGGATTCGCCACCCGCTCTACCAACGCCAGCTCTGGCGCCAGTGCCCGCATCTGCTCTTGCAGAAAGTCCACGCCCAACTCGGGCGCATTCAGGCACAGCAGTGCGTGGCCGCCGGGTGCCAGCAGGTCGGGCAGCCGGCGCATGAGGCGGGCGTAGTCCTTGGTGGCGACAAAACTGCCCTTCTGGTAGCTGGGCGGGTCGACGATGACCAGGCCATACGGGCCGCCGCGTGTGATCTTGCCCCAGGTGCTGAAAATATCGTGCGCCAGAAAGCTGGCACCGCCAGCGAGGCCGTTGAGCTGGTGGTTCTGCTGGCCGATGGCAATGGCGCCGCGGCCCATGTCCACGTTGACCACATGTTTCGCGCCCGCCTGCAGGGCCACCACCGAGAAGGCGCAGGTGTAGGCAAACAGGTTGAGCACCCTGAGGCCGTAACGGTCGGCGCTGCGTGCGGCGGCATATTCGCGCACCCAGCGGCGGCCCTCGGCCATATCGAGAAAGAGGCCGTGGTTCTGGCCCTTGAGCACATGCACGCGGAATTGCGCGCCCTGCTCGGTGACCACGTGCGGGTCGGGCACGCTGCCGGCCATCAGCCGCGTTTCGGTCAAGCCCTGCGTGCGCAGCTGCCCGTTGCGGCACTGGAACACCCAATTGAGCGGCTGCCCCGGCGCCAATTGTTCCCAGCGCGCGGTCAATGCGGCACCGATAGCGGACAGCTCACGTTCGGTTGATTCCGTAGCCGGCGCAAAACTGGTGAGCACGAAAACGGGCGGAAAGGCGTCGAGCACCCAGTGCTCGCAACCGGGGTGCAAGCCACCACGGCCGTGGAAAATTCGGCAGGCGTCGGTCGGCAGGGGCATCTGGGCGATGGCGGTGAGCAAGGCTTGCATAGGAAAGAGAGGTTGGCGGGAAACGATCAAGGATTTTCTGGGCCCAGGCCCAGGCGCTGCAGTTCAGGGCCTGCCGTGTCTGCCGCGCGTTGGCAACGTGCCATTTGCCGGGAATCTCTGTACGATTTGTGCTTTTACTGAGGAAGGCATGCCATGTTGTCCATCATTGGAACCATTGTTGTGGGCCTCATCGTCGGGTTGATTGCGCGCGCCGTGAAACCGGGCGACGACAAGCTCGGCTGGATCATGACCATCGTGCTCGGCATTGCGGGTTCGCTCGTGGCCGGTTATGCGGGCACGGCGATGGGCTGGTATGCACCAGGCACACCGGCCGGCTGGATCGCCTCGGTCCTCGGTGCGATCGTGCTGCTGGTGATCTACGGCTTCATCAAGAAGAGGGCGTAACCCAGCCGCCTGGCGACCCCTGCGCGCGGCGGTAGCGCGTCAAGACGCCGACGGATCAGCGACCGTCAGTTCGCCACCGGCAGCCTCTTCGGCGGCTGGAGCGCCCCACTGCGCCCAGTCTTCGCCAAACAGTTCCACAGGGTGTGGCGTGCGGTCCGAGCCGTTGCCGCAGCGCATGTCCTTGGCCAAGCAATAAAGATCGCACCCCCAGCACACGCGCTCGGGATGCGCGGGTGCATGGGGGAACTTCTTTGCCGCCATGGCCGGCTTTGAGCGAAAAGGCCCGTTACTTGCGCGCCGGCGGCACGTCGGTGCAGCTGCCATGCGCGATCTCGGCCGCCATGCCGATGCTCTCGCCCAGCGTCGGGTGCGGGTGGATCGTCTTGCCGATGTCCACCGCATCGGCGCCCATCTCGATGGCCAGCGCAATCTCGCCGATCATGTCGCCCGCGTGCGTGCCGACAATGCCGCCGCCCAGGATCCTGCCGTGGCCGTGCGCCTCGGGCGAGTCGTCGAACAGCAGCTTGGTGAAGCCCTCATCGCGGCCGTTGGCGATCGCGCGGCCCGAGGCGGTCCAGGGGAACAGGCCCTTCTTGACCTGGATGCCCTGCGCCTTGGCCTGGTCCTCGGTCAGGCCCACCCAGGCGATCTCGGGGTCGGTGTAGGCCACGCTGGGGATCACGCGGGCGTTGAAGGCGCTGCTTGCCAGTTCCTTGTTGCCCTGCAGTTCACCGGCGATCACTTCGGCGGCCACATGCGCCTCGTGCACGGCCTTGTGCGCCAGCATCGGCTGGCCCACGATGTCGCCGATCGCGAAGATGTGCGCCACGTTGGTGCGCATCTGGATGTCGACCTCGATGAAGCCGCGCTCGGTGACGGCCACGCCCGCCTTGTCGGCGGCGATCTTCTTGCCGTTGGGCGTGCGGCCCACGGCCTGCAGCACCAGGTCGTAGACCTGCGGCGCGGGCGCAGCGGCGCCGGGCTCGGCGCTCTCGAACGTGACCTCGATGCCTTCGGGCAGCGCGCGCGCGCCCACGGTCTTCGTTTTCAACATGATGTTGTCGAAGCGCTTGGCGTTCATCTTCTGCCAGACCTTGACGAGGTCGCGGTCGGCGCCCGGCATCAGCCCGTCCATCATCTCGACCACATCGAGGCGCGCGCCCAGCGTGGAGTACACCGTGCCCATTTCGAGGCCGATGATGCCGCCGCCCAGGATCAGCATGCGTTTGGGAACTTCCTTGAGCTCCAGCGCGCCGGTCGAATCGACCACGCGCGGGTCCTCGGGCATGAACGGCAGGCGCACGGCCTGGCTGCCCGCGGCGATGATCGCGTGCTTGAAGGCAATGACCTTCTTGGTGCCGGTCTTGTCCTGGCCGCTGCCGCTGGTCTCTTCAACCTCGACATGGTGCGCGCCGACGAACGCGCCGTAGCCGCGCACGATCGTGACCTTGCGCATCTTGGCCATGGCAGCGAGCCCCCCGGTGAGCTTGCCCGTCACCTTTTCCTTGTGGCCGCGCAGCTTGCCCAGGTCAAGGCTGGGCGCGCCAAAGTCCACGCCCAGGTCGGCCATGTGGCTGGCTTCGTCGATCACGGCGGCCACGTGCAGCAGCGCCTTGGACGGGATGCAGCCCACGTTCAGGCACACGCCGCCGAGCGTCGCATAGCGCTCGACGAGCACGACCTTCAGGCCCAGGTCGGCCGCCCGGAAGGCGGCGCTGTAGCCGCCGGGGCCGGCGCCGAGCACGAGCACATCGCATTCGAGGTCGGCCGTGCCGGCAAAGTCTGCTGCTCCTGGAATAGGAGCTGCAGGCGCTGGTGGTTTCTGCGTTTGGGCCTGGTTTGATGCCAGATCGCTTGTTGGGCCTGCGCTGGCAGCTACAGATTGAGGAGCAGAAGCAGCGGCGGGCGCCGCTGCAGGCGTGGCAGCGGGCGCCGCGTCGGCTGCTTCCAGCGTCAGGATCACCGAGCCTTCGGCGACCTTGTCGCCCAGCCGGACCTTGAGTTCCTTGACCACGCCAGCGTGGCTGGCGGGGATTTCCATCGAGGCCTTGTCGGACTCCACGGTGATCAGGGACTGCTCCTTGGCCACGGTGTCGCCGGGCGCCACCAGCAGCTCGATCACGCCGACTTCGGCGAAGTCGCCAATGTCGGGCACCTTGATATCAATGATTGCCATGCCGGGCTCTCCTCGTTACAGCAGGATGCGGCGGTAGTCCGCCAGCACTTGGCCAAGATAGGCGTTGAAGCGCGCGGCGCTGGCGCCGTCAATCACGCGGTGGTCGTACGACAGCGACAGCGGCAGCACCAGGCGCGGCACGAACTGCTGGCCATCCCAGACGGGCTTCATCTGGCCCTTGGACAGGCCCAGGATCGCCACTTCGGGCGCGTTGATGATGGGCGTGAAGTGCGTGCCGCCGATGCCGCCGAGCGAGCTGATCGAGATGCAGCCGCCCTGCATGTCGGCTGCGCCCAGCTTGCCCTCGCGCGCCTTCTTGGCCAGCTCCGACATTTCCTGGCTGATCTGCAGGATGCCCTTTTGGTCGGCGTCCTTGAGCACCGGAACCACCAGCCCATTGGGCGTGTCGGCGGCAAAGCCGATGTTGAAATACTGCTTGTAGACCAGCGCGTCGCCGTCGAGGCTGGCGTTGAAGTCGGGGAACTTCTTGAGCGCTGCGACCACGGCCTTGATCACGAAGGCCAGCATGGTCACCTTGGTGCCGCTCTTCTCGTTTTCCTTGTTGGTGGAGACGCGGAAGGCTTCGAGCTCGGTGATGTCGGCCTCGTCGTTGTTCGTGACGTGCGGGATCATCACCCAGTTGCGGTGCAGGTTGGCGCCGCTGATCTTCTTGATGCGGGACAGCTCCTTGCGCTCGACGGCGCCGAACTTGCTGAAGTCGACCTTGGGCCAGGGCAGCAGGTCCAGGCCCGCGCCGGCGCTGGCGCCGCTGGCGGCCTTCGGCGCGGCCGCAGCCTGCGCCTGGGTCTGCACGCCCCCGGCCATCACCGACTTGGTGAAGGCCTGCACGTCGGCTTCAGTGATGCGGCCTTTCGGACCGCTGCCCTGCACTTCGGCCAGCGGCACACCCAGTTCGCGCGCGAACTTGCGCACCGAGGGCGATGCGTGCGGCAACGTGCCCGTGGGTGCCACGGTGGGGTTGTGTGCCGGCACGGCGGCCTGCGCGGCCACCGGCGCTGCAGCGGCTTGCGGCGCTGCAGCCGCCGTCGCAGCCGGCGCAGCAGCCACGTCAGCCGGCGCCGGGGCCGGCGCCACCGGAGCTGGCGCAGCGGCGGGTGCCGCAGCAGCGGCCACGCCTTCGATCTGGCCGACCAGGTCGCCGATGTTGACCTTGTCGCCCACCTGGATGCTGAGCGCCTTGAGCACGCCCGCAGCGGGCGACGGGATTTCCATCGAAGCCTTGTCGGACTCCACGGTGAACAGCGACTGCTCCAGGGCCACGGTCTCGCCGACCTTGACCAGCATCTCGATCACGGTGACATCCTTGAAGTCGCCGATATCGGGAACGCGCAGCTCCACCGTGCTGGCGGCCGGCGTTGCCGCAGCCGGAGCCGAAACGGCAGCGGGTGCAGGTGCAGGTGCAGGCGCAGGTGCAGGCACGCCGGGGGCAGCCGCCGGTGCAGGTGCGGACACCGCAGGCGCTGCCGCGTCGGCGGTTTCCAGCACCACGAGGACCGAGCCCTGCTTGATCTTGTCGCCCAGCGCCACGCGCAGTTCCTTGACCACGCCAGCGTGGCTGGATGGAATTTCCATCGAGGCCTTGTCCGACTCCACGGTGACCAGCGACTGCTCTGCCTTGATCGTGTCGCCGGGCTGGACCAGCACCTCGATCACGGCCACTTCGTCAAAGTCGCCAATGTCGGGCACTTGAATTTCTACCATTGCCATAGTTGTCTCCCGTTCTTCTTCAGGCGTACAGCGGGTTGATCTTATCGGTGGCAATGCCGTACTTGGCAATCGCTTCGGCCACCGCGGTCACTGGCACCTGGCCTCCATCGGCCAGCGCGCGCAGTGCCGCCAGCACAATGTAATGGCGGTCGATCTCGAAGTGCTCGCGCAGTTTGCGGCGGAAGTCCGAGCGCCCGAAGCCGTCGGTGCCCAGCACCTTGTAGTGGCGGCCCTTGGGCAGGTAGGGGCGGATCTGCTCGGCGTAGGCCTTCATGTAGTCGGTCGATGCGACCACGGGGCCGGTGCTCTTGGCGCAGCTGCTCGGTCACGAACGGCACGCGCGGGGCCTCCAGTCGGGTGCAGCAGGTTCCAGCGCTCCACATCCTGGCCGTCGCGGGTCAGTTCGTTGAACGACGGGCAGCTCCACACATCGGCGGCGATGCCCCAGTCCTTTTCGAGCAGCTCTTGCGCGAAGAACGACTCGCGCAGGATGGTGCCCGAACCGAGCAACTGCACGCGCAGCCCGCTCTGCGGCACCTTCTGGCCCGGCTTGCACAGGTACATGCCCTTGATGATCTGCTCTTCCGTGCCAGCCTCGAGGCCCGGCATCGGGTAGTTCTCGTTGAGCAGCGTGATGTAGTAGAAGACGTTTTCCTGCTCCTGCACCATGCGGCGCATGCCGTCATGCATGATCACGGCCACTTCGTGGGCGAAGGTCGGGTCGTAGCTCACGCAGTTGGGAATGGTGTTGGCCAGGATGTGGCTGTGGCCGTCCTCGTGCTGCAGGCCTTCGCCATTGAGCGTGGTGCGCCCCGAAGTGCCGCCCAGCAGGAAGCCACGCGCCTGCATGTCGCCGGCCGCCCAGGCCAGGTCGCCCACGCGCTGGAAGCCGAACATCGAGTAGTACACGTAGAACGGAATCATGATCCGGTTGCTCGTGCTGTAGCTCGTGGCCGCGGCGATCCAGCTGCTCATGCCGCCGGCCTCGTTGATGCCTTCCTGCAGGATCTGGCCGGCCTTGTCCTCGCGGTAGTACATGACCTGGTCTTTGTCGACCGGGGTGTACTGCTGGCCCGCGGGGTTGTAGATGCCGATCTGGCGGAACAGGCCTTCCATGCCGAAGGTGCGGGCTTCGTCGACCAGGATGGGCACGACGCGCGGGCCCAGCTCCTTGTCGCGCAGCAGCTGCGTGAGAAAGCGCACATAGGCCTGCGTGGTCGAGATCTCGCGGCCCTCGGGCGTCGGGTCGAGGATCGCCTTGAAGGTCTCGAGCGCCGGCACGGTGAACTGCTCGTCGGCCTTGGTGCGGCGGTGCGGCAGGTAGCCGCCCAGCGCCTTGCGGCGCTCGTGCAGGTAGCGCATTTCGGGCGTGTCGTCGGCCGGCTTGTAGAACGGCAGGTCGGCGATCTGGCTGTCGGGGATCGGGATGTTGAAGCGGTCGCGGAAGGCCTTGATGTCCTCGTCGCCGAGCTTCTTGGTCTGGTGCACGGTGTTCTTGCCTTCACCGATCTTGCCCATGCCGAAGCCCTTGACGGTCTTGACCAGCAGCACCGTGGGCTGGCCCTTGGTCTCGTTGGCGGCGTGGAAGGCGGCATAGACCTTCTGCGCATCGTGGCCACCGCGGCGCAGGTTCCAGATTTCGTCGTCGCTCATGTGCTCGACCATCTTCAGCGTGCGCGGATCGCGGCCGAAGAAATGCTTGCGCACGTAGGCGCCGTCGTTGGCCTTGAACGACTGGTAGTCGCCGTCGTTGCACTCCATCATGATCTTGCGCAGCGCACCGTCCTTGTCCTTGGCGAGCAGGTCGTCCCAGCGGCTGCCCCAGATCAGCTTGATGACGTTCCAGCCCGAGCCGCGGAATTCGCCTTCGAGTTCCTGGATGATCTTGCCGTTGCCGCGCACCGGGCCGTCCAGGCGCTGCAGGTTGCAGTTGATGACGAAGATCAGGTTGTCGAGCTTCTCGCGCGACGCCAGGCTGATCGCGCCCAGCGACTCGACCTCGTCCATCTCGCCGTCGCCGCAGAACACCCAGACCTTGCGGTTCTCGGTGTTGGCAATGCCGCGCGCGTGCAGGTACTTGAGAAAGCGCGCCTGGTAGATTGCCATCAGCGGGCCCAGGCCCATGGACACCGTGGGGAACTGCCAGAACTCGGGCATGAGCTTGGGGTGCGGGTAGCTCGACAGGCCCTTGCCGTCGACTTCCTGGCGGAAGTTGTTCAGCTGCTCCTCGGTGAGGCGGCCTTCCATGTAGGCGCGCGCATAGATGCCGGGCGACACGTGGCCCTGGATGTAGAGGCAGTCGCCGCCGTGATCTTTGCTCTCGGCGTGCCAGAAATGGTTGAAGCCGGCCGCGAACATGTTGGCCAGCGAGGCGAACGAGCCGATGTGGCCCCCCAGGTCGCCGCCTTCGGGCGGGTGGATGCGGTTGGCCTTGACCACCATCGCCATGGCGTTCCAGCGCATGTAGGCGCGCAGGCGGCCTTCGAGCTCCAGGTTGCCGGGGCAGCGCGCTTCCTGGTCCTTTTCAATGGTGTTCACATAGCCCGTGTGTGGCAGAAAACGGCGTGTCGATGCTGTTTTGGCGCGCGTGCTCAAGCAACTGTTCGAGCAGGAAATGGGCGCGTTCGGCACCTTCCTTGTCGATCACGGCGGACAGCGCATCCATCCACTCTCGGGTCTCTTGCTGGTCTGCGTCGGGGGCTGGCGATGCGCCGCTGCCGGCGCGTGGATCGGGCTGTGCTGACATGGTTTGTCTCCTGGAGATATAGACCGCAATTTAGTGCGTGCCGGCAAGTTTCTCATATTTTTTTCATATTTCAAATTATGCTTTTTGATTTCATAATGCGATAAATTGCTGCAAACGCACAATTTCCGCACCGTCAAAGTGCACACCGCGCTCCCCTACACTCGGCCCATGCAATCGCCCTCTCTCGCCCCTGCGCCAACGCGCACTGCCGCGCTCGCACGTTCGTGGCGCGCATGGTGGCGCAGCCTCTCGCCCACGCGCCAAGACCGCTTTGCCGCGCTGGCGCCTCTGGCGGCCGTGCTGCTGTTCATGGCAGCCATCGTGGCGGCTTTCTGGTACCTGCGCATGGAAGAAGGTGAACGCGAGCAGGAAGCGCTGCGCCGCGATGTGGAGTACGCGCAACAGCGCGTGCGCCTGCGCCTGCTCGAGCGCCAGGAGCAGATCATGCGCATTGCACGCGACCTGTCGAACCGGGAGCTCGAACGCCCGCAGTTTGACCAGCGCGCTGAGGCCCTGATCAGCCAGTACCCCGAGCTGCAGGCCATCACCTGGATCGATGAGCGCGGCCACATCCGTGCGAGCCACGCAGCGCCCACGCTCTCGGGCGGCCAGATGCGCATGCCCGGCGAGGTGCTGAAGAAAGGCGACACCGCCGACGCCTTCGACCTCACGCGCGACCTGCAGCAGCCGGTCTATGTGCAGCCCGTCGCCGGCAATGGCGAGGCCACGCCCTTGCTGCAGCTGCAGGTGCCGCTCAATGTCCAGGGCAAATTTGGCGGCGTGGTGCTGGGCGAATACTCGATCGACAGCCTGCTGCGCTATGGCACCCCCACCGAGGTGCTGGCGCGCTATGCCGTCACGCTGCTCGATGCGCAGCACCAGGTGCTCGCCGGCACCGCGCTCGCGCCGCGCAGCGCCGCCATGCCCTGGCAGCCCTGGAGCAAACGCGCCAACGAATACGAAGTGCCGGTCTCGCCGGTGGGCAACGGCCTGGTGCTGCGTGCCCAGGCGTACCGCACCTCGCTGGGCGTGGTCGGCAGCGGCTTGTTCTGGCTGGTGGTCACGCTCAGCACCATGACGGCCTGGATGCTGATTGCCACCTGGCGCCACACACGCCGGCGCATGCAGGCGCAGATGGCCCTGGTGGCAGAGACCAATTTCCGCCGTGCGATGGAAAACTCCGTGCTCACCGGCATGCGCGCGCTCGACCTGCAGGGCCGCATCACCTATGTGAACGCGGCGTTCTGCCAGATGACGGGATGGAGCGAAGCCGAACTGGTGGGCCAGACACCGCCGTTCCCTTACTGGCCCGACGCCGACCAGGAAGCGCTGCACGCGCGCCTGCAGGATGAGCTCAACGGCAAGACCGTGTCCGGGGGCTTTCAGGTGCGCATGCGGCGCAAGAGCGGCGCCATCTTCGATGCCCGGCTCTACGTCTCTCCGCTGATCGACGCGCGCGGCCACCAGACCGGCTGGATGACCTCGATGACCGACATCACCGAGCCCAACCGCATCCGCGAGCAACTCTCCGCATCGCACGAGCGCTTCACCATCGTGCTCGAAGCGCTCGACGCCTCGGTCTCGGTGGCCCCCCTGGGCAGCGAAGAGCTGCTGTTCGCCAACAAGCTCTACCGCCAATGGTTTGGCTCGCAGACCGACGGGCACCTGCAGCTCGTGGCACAGGCCGGCGTGCTGCCCGCCAAAAACGCCAGCAGCGAAAGCGCGGACGGCGAAGACGGGTTCATGGGCCTGCCCACCGACAGCCTGACCAGCGCCCACACCGAGAACGCCGAGATCTTCCTGCCCGAGCTGGGCAAGTGGCTGGAGGTGCGCTCGCGCTACCTCAGCTGGGTCGACGGGCGCCTGGCCCAGATGGTGATTGCGACCGACATCACGCCCCGGCGCCAGGCCGAGGAGCAGACCGCGCGGCAAACCGAGCGCGCTCAGTCGGTCAGCCGACTGATCACCATGGGCGAGATGGCGTCGAGCGTGGCGCACGAGCTCAACCAGCCGCTGACCGCCATCAACAACTACTGCAACGGCATCGTCTCGCGCATCCACAGCGGCCAGATCACCCAGGAGGGCCTGCTGGCGGCGCTGGAGAAAACCTCGCACCAGGCGCAGCGCGCCGGGCAGATCATCCAGCGCATCCGGGACTTCGTGAAGAAGAGCGAGCCCAACCGGACGCTGGCCGATGTCTCCAGCATGGTCGGCGAAGCGCTGGAGCTGGCCGACATCGAGCTGCGGCGCCACAACGTGCGCCTGACGCACTACGTCGCGGCACGGCTGCCCCCGGTCATGGCCGACTCCATCCTGATCGAGCAGGTGCTGATCAACCTCATGAAGAACGGTGCCGAATCGATTGCCCAGGCGCGCCGCGCGCCCGCAAGGCGCAGCGTGGAACTGCGCGTGGTGCCCAAGCAGATCGAAGGCCAGCAGGTGGTCGAATTCTCGGTGCAGGACACCGGCCAGGGGCTGGGCGAGGAAGTGCTCGAGCGCCTGTTCGAGGCCTTTTTCTCGACCAAGCAGGAAGGCATGGGCATGGGCCTCAATTTGTGCCGCAGCATCGTCGAATCGCACCAGGGAAGAATGCAGGCGGAGAACATCTACAATGGTTCCGAAGTCATGGGCTGCAGGTTCTCTTTTTGGCTTCCGCTTGCTGCGCCTGACAACGATGCTACGAATTCTGTAGCTAATGTACATCCCCCGAGGACAATTGCATGAGCTTGATTCCGAAAAAAGGCACTGTGTATGTGGTCGACGACGACGAAGCCGTGCGCGATTCGTTGCAGTGGCTGCTCGAAGGCAAGGATTACCGGGTGCGTTGCTTTGATTCGGCGGAATCCTTTCTCTCACGCTACGACCCGCGCGAAGTCGCCTGCCTGATCGTCGACATCCGCATGGGTGGCATGACGGGACTGGAGCTGCAAGACCGCCTGATCGAGCGCAAGTCGCCTCTGCCCATCGTCTTCATCACGGGCCACGGCGACGTGCCCATGGCCGTGAACACCATGAAGAAGGGCGCGCTCGACTTCATCCAGAAACCGTTCAACGAAGAAGAACTGATCGCCCTGGTGGAGCGCATGCTCGAGCATGCGCGCGAAGCCTTCACCGGCCACCAGCAAGCGGCCAGCCGCGACGCGCTGCTGTCCAAGCTCACCATCGCGCGAGGCGCAGGTCCTGGAGCGCATCGTCGCCGGCCGCCTGAACAAGCAGATCGCCGACGACCTGGGCATCAGCATCAAGACCGTGGAGGCGCACCGCGCCAACATCATGGAAAAGCTCGGCGCCAACACCGTCGCCGACCTGCTCAAGATCGCGCTCGGCCAGACCACCGCCAAAGCCTGACCGCTACACTTTCAATAGCTTCTAGCGCTTACTGGATAAGCGCTAGAGGCTTTTTTCATTGATATTTGACCATGACAGCCCAAACGATAGACGGCAACGCCCTTTCCCGCCAACTGCGCACCGACGTCGCCCAACGCGCCGCCGCCCTGAAGGCCCGCGGCGTGACGCCCGGCCTGGCCGTGGTGCTGGTGGGCGACAACCCGGCCTCCCAGGTCTATGTGCGCAACAAGGTCAAGGCCTGCGAGGACAGCGGCCTGCACTCGGTGCTCGAAAAGTACGGCGCCGACATGACCGAGGCGGCGCTGCTGGCGCGCGTCGAGGCGCTGAACAACGACCCGGCCATCCACGGCATCCTGGTGCAGCTGCCCCTGCCCAAGCACATCGATGCGCAGAAGGTGATTGAAGCCATCTCGCCCGCCAAGGACGTGGACGGCTTCCACATCGCCAGCGCTGGCGCGCTGATGACCGGCATGCCGGGCTTCTGGCCCTGCACTCCGTACGGCTGCATGAAGATGCTCGAATCCATCGGCTACGACCTGCGCGGCAAGCACGCGGTCGTCATCGGCCGCAGCAACATCGTGGGCAAGCCCATGGCGCTCATGCTGCTGGCCAAGAACGCCACCGTCACCGTCTGCCACAGCGCCACGCACAGACCTCAAGGCCCAGACCCTGCAGGCCGACGTGGTCGTCGCCGCCGTCGGCAAGCGCAACGTGCTCACGGCCGACATGGTCAAGCCCGGCGCCGTGGTGATCGACGTGGGCATGAACCGCAACGACGAGGGCAAGCTCTGCGGCGACGTGGATTTTGACGGCGTCAAGAACGTGGCTGGCTACATCACCCCCGTGCCCGGCGGCGTCGGCCCGATGACCATCACCATGCTGCTGGTCAACACCCTCGAAGCGGCAGAGCGTGCCGCCGGCGCCTGAAACATTTCCCGCGCGACCACCACCTTGAACCGCCCCCAGGCAACGCCATCTAAGTCCGCATGAGCAATCCCCTCCTCGACTTCTCCGCCCTGCCCGCATTCGACCGCATTGCCCCCAGTGACGTGGCGCCCGCCATGGACACGCTGCTGGCGCGCGCCAGCCAGGCACTCGAAACCGTCACGGCGCCCGAGTTTCCCGCGCGCTGGGACGACATCGCGCGTGTGCTGGACGTGGCCACCGAACAGCTGGGCAGATCCTGGGGCGTGGTGAGCCACCTCAACAGCGTCGCCGACACGCCCGAACTGCGCGCGGCCTACAACGAGGCCCTGCCGCGCGTGACCGAGTTCTGGACGCGCCTGGGCGCCGACGAGCGGCTCTACGCCAAGTACAAGGCGATCGACCCGGCCGGGCTGAATCCCGAGCAGCGCCAGGCGCTCAAGAACGCAGTGCGCAACTTCGTGCTCTCCGGCGCCGAACTGCAAGGCGCTGCCCGGGATCGCTTTGCGCAAATCCAGGAGCGCCAGGCCGAGCTCCAGCAGAAGTTCAGCGAAAACGCGCTCGATGCGACCGACGCCTACGCCTACTACGCGCGCGCCGACGAGCTCGACGGCGTGCCGCCCGATGTGCAGCAGACCGCGCAGGCCGCGGCCCGTGCCGAGGGCAAGGACGGCTACAAGCTCACGCTCAAGATGCCTTGCTACCTGCCGGTGATGCAGTTTGCCCGCAGCAGCGCGCTGCGCGAAACGCTGTACCGCGCCTACGTCACGCGCGCCTCCGACCAGGCCGCGGGCGAGGCCGTGAAGTACGACAACACGGCCCTGATCCAGGAAATCCTGGCGCTGCGCCAGGAAGAGGCGCATCTGCTGGGCTACGCCAACTTTGGCGAGGTCTCCGTCGTGCCCAAGATGGCCGCGTCGGCCGATGAGGTGATCGCGTTTCTGCGCGACCTGGCGCACCGCGCCCGGCCTTACGCCGAAAAGGACGTGGCCGACCTGCGCGCGTTTGCCGCAGAGAGCCTGGGCCTGGACGACCCGCAAGCGTGGGACTGGCCCTACGTCGCCGAAAAACTCAAGGAAGCGCGTTATGCCTTCAGCGAGCAGGAGGTCAAGCAGTACTTCACCGCCCCCAAGGTGCTGGCGGGGCTGTTCAAGATTGTCGAGACGCTGTTCGAAGTGGCCATTCGCCCGGACCACGCAGCGGTCTGGAACCCCGCCGTGGCGTTCTACCGCATCGAACGCGCCGGCCAGCTGGTGGGCCAGTTCTACCTCGACCAGCCTGCGCGCACCGGCAAACGCGGTGGCGCCTGGATGGACGACATGCGCACGCGCTGGTTGCGCCCCGACACCGGCGTGCTGCAGACGCCCGTCGCGCACCTGGTGTGCAACTTTGCGAGCGGCGTCGATGGCAAGCCGGCGCTGCTCACGCACGACGACGTCATCACCCTGTTCCATGAGTTCGGCCACGGGCTGCACCACATGCTCACGCAGGTGAACGAGCGCGACGTCTCGGGCATTGGCGGCGTCGAATGGGACGCGGTCGAACTGCCGAGCCAGTTCATGGAAAACTTCTGCTGGGAATGGGACGTGCTCAAGCACATGAGCGCACACGTCGACACGGGCGAGCCGCTGCCGCGCGCGCTGTTCGACAAGATGATCGCGGCCAAGAACTTCCAGAGCGGCATGGACACGCTGCGCCAGATCGAGTTCGCGCTGTTCGACATGCTGCTGCACACCTCGCACGATCCGGCGCACGACTTCATGCCGCTGCTGGCGCAGGTGCGCGCCGAAGTCGCAGTGCTGCAGCCGCCGGCCTTCAGCCGCACGGCGCACACCTTCAGCCACATTTTTGCGGGCGGTTATGCCGCCGGCTACTACAGCTACAAGTGGGCCGAGGTGCTGAGCGCCGATGCCTACGCCGCGTTCGAGGAAACCGTCGGCGCCGATGGCTCGCCCTGCCAGGAGACCGGGCGGCGCTACCGCCAGGCCATCCTGGAAGCCGGCGGCAGTCGCCCGGCCATGGAGTCGTTCAAGGCTTTCCGCGGCCGCGAGCCCAACCTGGATGCGCTGTTGCGCCACCAGGGCATGGCCTGACCGCCAGCCTGCACCTTCGCCCGCCGCACTGAACGTTCTGGAGACCGAGCATGCCCCTGCCCCGCCCCACCCTGGCCCTGGCCCTGACCACCCTGCTGTGCACTCTGGCCTGGACCAGCCTGGGACAGGCCCAGCCGGTCTACCGCACCGTCGGACCGGATGGCAAGGTGAGCTTTTCCGACCGCGCGCCGAGCAACGGTGCGCAGCCGGCCCGGGCGGGGGGCTCCGGCGCCGCAGCCGAGGCGGCGTCGGGCACCGCTCTGCCGTACGAACTGCGCCAGATTGCCACGCGCTTTCCGGTCACGCTGTACACGGGCGCTGACTGCACGCCGTGCGCCAGCGCGCGCAATCTGCTGGTCCAGCGCGGCGTGCCGTTCACCGAGCGCACCATCGCCAGCAACGAAGACATCGAGGCGCTGCAGCGCCTCAGTGGCGGCTCGAGCCTGCCTTTTGGCACCATCGGTGGCCAGCAGCTCATGGGGTTTTCCGACAGCGAATGGACACAGTACCTCGATGCGGCCGGCTATCCCAAGCAGTCCCAGCTGCCTTCCCAGTACCGCCGTGCCGCGCCAACCCCTCTGGTGGCCATCCAACGCGCGCCGTCCCCTGCCGCAGCGGCGACAGTCCCGCCCAATGCGCCGGCACCTGCCCGCCCAGACCCGGCGGTGCCACGCGGGCCCACTCCGGCGAACCCTGCGGGCATCCGCTTCTGAGGCACTGGCGCGCTCCACGCACCATGCAGCGCCGCCCGGGTAACCGGGCCGCGCAAGCGCTCAATAGGCCAGCGTTTGCACCCCGTGCGCCGTACCCAGAAGGCACACCGACGCTTTCTGGTGCGCAAAGATGCCCACGCAAACCACGCCGGGCCATTGGTTCACCTCGGACTCCAAGGCCAGCGGGTCGGTGATCGACAGCCCTGTCACGTCCAGGATGTGCTGGCCGTTGTCGGTCACCAGCGGTGCGCCGTCCTTCAGGCGCAATGTGGCATGGCCGCCCAGCGCGGCAAACCGGCGGGCGATGTGCCGGGCAGCCATCGGAATGACTTCCACTGGCAGCGGAAATTTTCCGAGCACGGCGACGCGCTTGGACTCGTCCGCGATGCAGACAAAGCGCTGGGCGAGCGCGGCCACGATCTTCTCGCGCGTCAGCGCCGCGCCACCGCCCTTGACCATGAAGCCCTGGCCATCGATCTCGTCGGCACCATCGACGTACACCGCCAGCTGCTCCACGTCGTTGGCATCCACCACCTCGATTCCCAGGGCCCGCAGGCGCTCGGTGCTGGCCACCGAACTGGAAACGGCTGCGCGGACCTGGTCCTTGATGCCAGCCAGCGCGTCGATGAACTTGTTGACCGTCGAGCCAGTGCCGACGCCCACGATGTCGCCGGGCACGATGTAGCGCAACGCAGCCTGGCCGACTTGGGCCTTGAGTTCGTCTTGGGTCAGGGGAGAGGAGGTCGTCATGGGCGAGAATGAGAAGGTTAGCCCTGAATTATCTCCATGTCCCTGATTCCCTACGCCCTTACCCGCCCGTTTTTGTTTGGCATGGATGCCGAAGCCGCCCACGATCTCACCATGGACATGCTCGCCCGCGGCCAGGGCACGCCCCTGCAGTGGGCCTGGTGCCATGACACCATTGACGACCCGATCGAGCTGGCCGGCCTGACGTTTCCGAACCGCGTCGGCATGGCCGCAGGGCTGGACAAGAACGCACGCTGCATTGACGCGCTCGGTGCCATGGGGTTCGGCTTTGTCGAGGTCGGCACCGTCACACCCAAGCCGCAGCCCGGCAACCCCAAGCCGCGCATGTTCCGCCTGCCCGAGGCGCGGGCGTTGGTAAACCGCCTGGGCTTCAACAACGACGGGCTCGAGGCATTCGTGCACAACGTCCAGCGCGCCCGCTTTCGCTCGCAAAAGCGGTCCCACCCCATGCTGCTGGGGCTGAACATTGGCAAGAACGCCAGCACGCCGATCGAAGAAGCCACGAACGACTACCTCCGTTGCCTGGACGGCGTGTATCCGCACGCGGACTATGTGACCGTCAACATCAGCTCGCCCAACACGCAGAACCTGCGCACGCTGCAGAGCGATGCCGCGCTCGACGCGCTGCTGGGCGCGATTGCCGAGCGGCGCGAAGTGCTGGCGCGCCGGCATGCAGGCGCCGGCGGCAAGGAAAAGCGCGTACCCATCTTTGTGAAGATCGCTCCGGACCTCGACGAGGCCCAGGTGGCCGTCATCGCCAGCGCGCTCGAGCGCCATGGCATGGATGGCGTCATTGCCACCAACACCACCATACGCCGCGATGCGGTGCAGGGCCTGCGCCACGCGCAGGAGACCGGGGGCCTCAGTGGCGCACCCGTGCTGGAGGCCAGCAACCAGGTCATACGCCAGCTGCGCGCGGCCCTGGGCAGCCGCTATCCCATCATCGGCGTGGGCGGCATCATGAGCGCAGAGGATGCCGTGTCCAAGATGCGGGCGGGCGCCGACGTGGTGCAGATCTATACGGGGCTGATCTACGAAGGCCCGGCCTTGCCCAGCCGCATCGCACGCGCGCTCAAGGCCACGGCCTGACATACGCCGAGCCGGTGCGCTGTGCGCTGCCGCGCCAACACTGGCGGCACCAAATCAAAGCGCTCCTGGAGCGCACTTGCCAGCGCCCTCCAGCCAGCGCTAGCGCAAGCGCGTCAGCAAAGGCAGGACAAAACTGGCCCATGCCACGAGCCGCTTGGGCCCGAACACCAAGGCCAAGCCGGCCAAGGCGGCCAGTGCGGCCGGGTGCTGCTTGGCAAACACCGCAACGCGCAAGGGCAAAGGGGTATCTGCGTTCAGCCCGCCCTCTGCCTTGCGCATGGCCAGGAACTGCTGGCGACGCGCACGCCGCGCGTACAGGCGTTCGCGCTGCGCAGCAATGCGCTCGATGAGACGCTGCTGAGCAGGCGTGGGAACAGGCAGCTTCTTGTCGGAGGAAGATTCGGGCTTGTTCACAGCTGCTCCTTGATGTCGCGCCAATCCTGGGCCAGTTCCCGGCGCGTGAGCGCAAAGGCGCCTCCGCCTGCGTGCAGCGTGGTCCAGAGCGCGACCAACGCACCGATCCACAGTGCAAGCCACACGCCCGCGACGCTCCATGTGGCCATGGTGCGGTGCGGTGTGTCCCAGAACTGAACCACGAGCGCGAGCGACAACAGCACCAACGCCACCACGGTCAAGACCGCGATCGCCAGCGCCAGCATCACGATGTTGCGCAGCCGGTGCTTGTGCTCTTGCCACTCCAGCTGCGCCAGCTCCAGGCGGTCTTCGGCAGCAAGGGCACCTTCCATGACAGCCGCACGCCAGCGTGCAACCACGGCCTCAAGGCCAAGCAGGGAAATCCAGTTCATGCACGTCCTCCTGTCATCGACCGGGCGGCCAGCGCCCACACAAGTTCAACGGCGCGACAGCAGAAAACCCACCAGCGCGCCAACGGCGAGAGCGGCCCCGGCCACGCGCCACGGCTCGTCGTGCGCATAGCGGTCAGCGGCGCGGGCGGCTTCCTTGGCCTGGCGCGCGGCCTCTTGCGCCGCATCCACCGCGGCATCGCGCACGCTGTGCATGCCGTCGTCCATGCGCTGGCGCAGCACCTTGATCTGGGGAATGCTGTCGAGATCTCGGCTGGACAGCAACCCACGCAAATCGGAAACCAGTTTTTCAAGCTCGCTTTGGGTGGAAGAAATGGTGTCGGAAGCAGAGGTCGTCATATCAGCCTTTCGTTGTATGAAAACAGGAATCGATAGCGCGCAGCCTTGTGGCAGCGCCGCAGAACCCATCTTAACGAGGTGTTTACCCGCCATGCTCGCAAATAGTGCATGGCGGTGCTTTATGCGCTTCTGTCCGACAAGGTCACGGCATGTTCGCTACATGCTCTGCGATGGCCAGCGCACTGGTCAAGCCGGGCGACTCGATGCCGAACAGGTTGACGAGCCCGCGCACACCATGGTCGTGCTCACCCTGGATCACGAAATCGGCGGCCGCTGCAGCGGGGCCGCTGATCTTGGGCCGCATGCCGGCATAGCCCGGCACGAGGCTGCCAGCGCGCAGGTCGGGCCAGTACCGGCGCACTTCGCTGTAGAAGGCTTCGCCCCGGGCCGGGTCCACGGTCAGATCGTCGGGCGTCTCGACCCATTGCACATCGGGGCCGAATTTGGCCTGGCCGCCCAGGTCCAGCGTCAGGTGCACGCCCAGGCCTGCGGCCTCGGGCACCGGGTAGATGAGGCGGCTGAAAGGCGCCTTGCCGCTGAGCGTGAAGTAGCTGCCCTTGGCGTAATACGGTGTGGGAACGTGCCTGGGATCGAGCCCCTCGAAGCGCTGCGCGAGCAGCGGCGCCGCCAACCCCGCGGCATTGACCACGGTGCGTGCCTGCAGCCGTGTTCCATCATTCGCTATCAACAAAATAGCATCTTGCGTGCACTGGGCATGGTCCAAGGGCGAATTCAATGCCACAAGCCCGCCCGCATGCTCCAGGTCGCCCTGCAGCGCCAGCATCAGGGCATGGCTGTCGACGATGCCCGTGCTGGGCGAATGCAGCGCCGCCACGCACTCCAGCGCAGGCTCCAGCGCCCGTGCCGCGTCGCGATCGAGCCACTGCAAATCCGCCACGCCGTTGGCGGCCGCGTGGGCCGCGATGGCGTGCAGCTGCGCCTGTTGTTCGGGCCGGGTGGCCACGATCAGCTTGCCGCAGCGGCGGTAGGGAACGCCACGCGCGGCGCAGTAGGCGTACAGCATCTCTCGGCCCTGCACGCACAGGCGGGCCTTGAGCGAGCCCGCCGGATAGTAGATCCCTGCGTGGATCACTTCGCTGTTGCGCGAACTGGTGCCCGTGCCGATGGCCGGCGCAGCCTCCAGCACCAGGACCTCGCGGCCACGCAGCGCCAAGGCGCGCGCCACCGCCAGACCCACCACCCCGGCACCGATCACGGCGCAATCCACCGACTCTGTCATTTGTGCACTCCTGCATGCCCCAAGGAAGGCCCCTGTGCGGCCGACAGCTCGGCACTGCCGCCGCGGCAGCGCAGTGCCTGCACTGCCGCGCGCGGCACACGCACGGGCCCGACGCTCGCGCAAAAAAGGAAACAAAAAAAAGACCAGCCACTGCTGGCCGGTCTTTGTTTTTGGTGGGCGATACATGGATCGAACATGTGACCCCTGCCGTGTGAAGGCAGTGCTCTACCGCTGAGCTAATCGCCCGATGGGCCGGCCGGAATCGGCAGGCTCATGAAACACTGGTGGGTGATACATGGATCGAACATGTGACCCCTGCCGTGTGAAGGCAGTGCTCTACCGCTGAGCTAATCACCCGTGCTGTCTCTGTGACAGCCTGCGATTATGGCACAGCTTTTTGGCCGCCCTCGGAAGTTTTCCAAATTGTTTTGCCGCCGCTGGCCTTGTCCAGCTGCACCAGCATCTGCTCGTGGGCGGCGATCTCAGCGTCGCTGGCCTGCAGAACCTGCAGCGCAATGCTGCGCAGGTCCACGGCGGCCACGTGGAGGGCAGCACCGCCGTCATCGCCCTCATCGGCAATCAGCAGCGCGTCCTGGCCGCGCGTGAGGTTGATGTAGACGTCCGCCAGCAGCTCGCGCGTCGAGCTAGCGCGCCGTGCAGGGTGCGGTCCGAGTTGTCGACGCCCAGCCGGTCGCACAGCGCATCGAGCGAGTTGCGCTTGCCGGGGTACATCTCCTTGGCCATGGCCAGGGTGTCGGTCACTTCGCTCACAAAGCTGCGCAGCGCCGGGCGGCCGATGAGCTCGAGTTCCTTGTTCAGGAAGCCGACGTCGAAGGCCGCGTTGTGGATGATGACCTCGGCGTCCGCAGGTACTCCAGCAGCGTCATCCGCCAGCGTGCGCGAACTTGGGCTTGTCCCGCAGGAACTCGTTGCTGATGCCGTGCACCTTCAGCGCATCCTCGTGGCTGTCGCGCCCGGGGTTGAAGTAGATGTGCAGGTTGTTGCCGGTGAGCTTGCGCGCGAACAGCTCGACGCAGCCAATTTCGATGATGCGGTCGCCGTCTTCGGCGGACAGGCCGGTGGTTTCGGTGTCGAGAACGATCTGCCGGCTCATCTCAGTGGTTTTCCTTGGCGTGGTTGATCGAGTACTTGGGGATCTCGACCGTCACGTCCTGCCTGCGCCAGGATGGCCTGGCAGCTCAGGCGCGACTGCGGCTCCAGGCCCCAGGCGCGGTCGAGCAGGTCCTCTTCCTCTTCCTCGGCCTCGTTGAGCGAGTTGAGGCCTTCGCGCACGATGACGTGGCAGGTGGTGCAGGCGCAGCTCATGTCGCAGGCATGCTCGATGTTGATGCGGTGCTCCAGCAGGGCTTCGCAGATCGAGGTGCCGGCCGGCGCCGTGATCTCGGCGCCGGCGGGGCAGTATTCGGGGTGGGGAAGGATCTTGATGACAGGCATGGAGCGCTCTTGGGAACGGTTCTAGAGGGATCTCGCACGTTTCGGCCCGCCAGCGCCTGGCGGATGCCACGGTTCATGCGCTGCGCGGCAAAGGCTTCCGTGCCTTCGGCCAGGGCCTTGGTGGCGGCCTCCACGGTGGCGGCGTCGCCGCCCTTCGCGCAGGCTGCGCAGACGCGGCCATGAGCGCCTCGACGGCGGCACGCTCGGGTTCGGCCAGCAGGTCGCCGTCGGCATCGAGCGCGCTTTGCGTGGCGAGCAGCATGCGGTCGGCATCCACGCGCGCTTCGACGAGCGCGCGCGCCTGCATGTCCTGCTGCGGCCGTGGAGAAGCTCTCTTGCAGCATCTGCGCAATCTGCTCGTCGCGACAGGCCATAGCGAGGGCTTGACGTCGACGTGCGCCTCGACACCGCTGCCCTGCTCCTGCGCACTGACGCTGAGCAGGCCGTCCGCGTCGACCGTGAAGGTCACGCGGATGCGCGCGGCGCCTGCCGCCATCGGCGGGATGCCACGCAGCTCGAAGCGCGCGAGACTGCGGCAGTCCTGCACCAGGTCGCGCTCGCCCTGCACGCACATGCAGGGCCAGCGCCGTCTGGCCGTCCTGGTAGGTGGTGAAGTCCTGCGCCATTGGCGGTGGGGATGGTCTCGTTGCGCGGCACGATGCGCTCGACCAGGCCGCCCATGGTTTCGATGCCCAGCGACAGCGGAATCACGTCGAGCAGCAGCAGGTCGCCCGCGGTGTTGTTGCCGGCCAGCTGGTTGGCCTGGATGGCCGCGCCCAGCGCCACGACTTCGTCGGGGTTCAGGTTGGTCAGCGGCGTCGCGGCCGAAGAATTCGGCCACTGCGCGCTGCGACCTGCGGCATGCGCGTCGAGCCGCCGACCAGACCACGCCCTGCAGCTCGTCGGGCCGCAGCTGCGCGTCGCGCAGCGCGCGGCGCACGGCCGCGAGCGAGCGCGCGGTCAGATGCGCGGTGGCCGCATCGAAGTCCGCGCGTTTCACGTCAAATTGCACTCTAGCGCCCGCCAGTATCTGCGCTGAAAGCTGATCGATTTTCAGTAGCAGTCAGGGCTTCTTTGCAGGCCCGCGCAGCCAGGCGCAGCGGCGGCCTTGTCCGCAGGGCTGTGCGACCTGCAGGCCCAGCTGCTGCAGCACCCATTCGGCCAGCGCCGCGTCGTAGTCGTCACCGCCCAGGCGGAGTCGCCACCGGTCGCAATCACCTCGAACACGCCCTGCGTCAGGCGCAGGATCGAGATGTCGAAGGTGCCGCCGCCCAGGTCGTACACCGCGTAGACGCCTTCGCTGGCGTTGTCCAGCCCGTAGGCGATGGCCGCCGCCGTGGGCTCGTTGATGAGGCGCAGCAGGTGGATGCCCGCGAGCTTGGCCGCATCCTTGGTGGCCTGGCGCTGGCGCATCGTCGAAGTAGGCCGGCACGGTGATGACGGCGCCGTACAGGTCGTCGTTGAACGTGTCTTCGGCGCGGTAGCGCAGCGTGGCCAGGATCTCGGCGCTGATCTCGACGGGCGATTTGACTCGCCGGCCGCGCGTGCTGCAGCCTTGACCATGCCCGCGCCTCGTCGGCCGCGCCAGCAGGTCGTAGGGCAGCTTGCTCGGCGTTCGCAATGTCGTGCCAGGCCGCGGCCCATGAAGCGCTTGACGGAGGCGATGGTGTTGCGCGGATCCTGCTGCTGCGCGCTGCCAGGCGTCGTGGCCGATCTGGCGCTGGCCGCCTTCCAGGTAGCGCACGACGGAGGGCAGCAGCACGCGGCCCTGCGCCGTCGGGCAGGCATTCGGCCACGCCGTTGCGCACCGCCGCCACCAGCGAGTGCGTGGTGCCGAGGTCGATGCCGACGGCAATGCGCCGCTGGTGCGGGTCGGGAGACTGGCCGGGTTCGGAGATCTGCAGCAGCGCCATGGATTCCTGTCTTCTGCGTGGTGGGGGCCCGCCTGCACGGCAAGCCCTCGGGATATCGGATCGGGCTTATTGTCCCAGTTGGTCCTGGCGGCGCTCGATGTCTTCGGCAAAACGCGCAATGAACATGAGGGCTCTGACCTGCTGGGCGGCGGCTGCGAAGTCGCCCTTCTCGTCGATCAACTCGGTCGCAGCGACGCCAGCGCGCGCACGCCGCGCCGGCTCGCACTTCTGCGTCGCAGCGCATCGATTTGCGCCGCGCTGTGTCGCTTCGTCCAGCGCCTCGCGCCATTCCATCTGCTGCATCAGGAACTGCGCCGGCATGGCCGTGTTGTCCTCGGCACGGATCGGCGCGCCCTGCAGTTCGCACAGGTAGGCGGCGCGGCGCAGCGGGTCCTTGAGGCGCTGGTAGGCCTCGTTGATGCGCACCGACCACTGCATGGCCACGCGCTGCGCTGCCGCGCCCTGGGCGGCGAAACGGTCGGGATGGGCCTCGCGCTGCAGTTCCTTCCAGCGCGCGTCGAGCACGCTGCGCTCCTGCGCAAAGCGTCGGGGCACGCCGAACAGTTCGAAGTCGTCGGATTGGAGGTTCATATCAACAAAAAACCGCCAGCACGGTGCGCGGTGGCGGTTTCACAGAAGGCCGTAAAACACGCGTGTCACACCCGGAAGCTCTCTCCGCAGCCGCACCGGTCGCGCTCGTTCGGGTTGCTGAAGCTTGAAGCCCTCGTTGAGGCCCTCGCGCACAAAATCGAGTTCGGTGCCGTCGATGTAGGCCAGGCTCTTGGGGTCGATCAGCACCTTGACGCCGTGGTTCTCGAACACGACGTCTTCGGGCGCGAACTCGTCCACGTATTCGAGCTTGTAGGCCAGGCCCGAGCAGCCGCGTGGTCTTCACGCCCAGCCGCACGCCCACGCCCTTGCCGCGCCGCGACAGATAGCGGCTGACATGCCGGGCCGCCGCTTCGGTCAGCGTAATGGCCATGTCGTGCCTCAGATCCGTGGCGGCCGCTGCTGCGCCGTGCTTGGTCTTGTAGTCGTTCACTGCCGCCTTGATGGCGTCTTCGGCCAGGATGGAGCAGTGGATCTTGACCGGCGGCAACGCCAGTTCTTCGGCGATCTGCGCTGTTCTTCAGCGCTGCCGCTTCGTCGAGCGTCTTGCCCTTGACCCATTCGGTCACGAGCGACGACGACGCAATCGCCGAGCCGCAGCCGTAGGTCTTGAAGCGCGCGTCCTCGATCACACCGGTTTCGGGGTTGACCTTGATCTGCAGCTTCATGACGTCGCCGCAGGCGGGCGCGCCGACCATGCCGGTGCCGACCGAGTCGTCGCCCTTTTCGAACGAGCCGACGTTGCGCGGATTCTCGTAGTGGTCAATCACTTTGTCTGAGTAAGCCATGGTGTTCTCCTCTTCAATTCGTGTGCAATGCGGCCGTGGCGCTCAATGCGCCGCCCACTGGATGGTGCTGATATCGACGCCGTCCTGGAACATTTCCCACAAGGGGCTCAGCTCGCGCAGCTTGGCGACGTTTTCGCGGATGGTGGCGATGGCGTAGTCGATTTCTTCCTCGGTCGTGAAACGGCCGATGGTCATGCGCAGGCTGCTGTGGGCCAGTTCGTCGCTGCGGCCGAGTGCGCGCAGCACGTAGCTGGGTTCCAGGCTGGCCGAGGTGCAGGCCGAACCCGACGACACCGCCAGGCCCTTGATGCCCATGATCAGCGACTCGCCTTCGACGTAGTTGAAGCTGATGTTCAGGTTGTGCGGCACGCGGTGCTCCAGGTCGCCGTTGACGAACACCTGTTCGATGTCCTTCAGGCCGTCGAGCAGGCGCTTTTGCAGCGCACGCGCCTTGGCCTGGTCCTGCGCCATCTCTTCGCCGGCAATGCGGAAGGCCTCGCCCATGCCGACGATCTGGTGCGTGGGCAGCGTGCCCGAGCGCATGCCGCGCTCGTGGCCGCCGCCGTGCATCTGCGCTTCCAGGCGCACGCGCGGCTTGCGGCGCACGTAGAGCGCACCGATGCCCTTGGGGCCATAGGTCTTGTGCGAGGCCAGGCTCATCAGGTCGACCGGCAGGGTTTGCATGTCGATCTCGATCTTGCCCGTGGCCTGAGCGGCATCGACGTGCAGCAGAATGCCCTTTTCACGGCACAGCGCACCAATGGCCGGAATGTCCTGGATCACGCCGATCTCGTTGTTCACGAACATCACGCTGACCAGGATGGTGTCGGGGCGGATGGCCGCCTTGAGCACTTCGAAATCGAGCAGCCCGTTTTCCTGGACGTTCAGGTAGGTCACCTCGAAGCCCTGGCGCTCGAGTTCACGCATCATGTCGAGCACGGCCTTGTGCTCGGTCTTGACCGTGATCAGGTGCTTGCCCTTGCCTTTGTAGAACTGTGCCGCGCCCTTGATGGCAAGGTTGTTCGATTCGGTGGCGCCGCTGGTCCAGACGATTTCGCGCGGGTCGGCATCGATCAGGTCGGCCACCTGGGCGCGCGCCTTCTCGACGGCCTCTTCAGCCTCCCAGCCCCACGCATGGCTGCGCGAAGCGGGGTTGCCGAAATGCTCGCGCAACCACGGAATCATGGCGTCGACCACGCGCGGATCGACCGGCGTCGTGGCGCCGTAATCAAGGTAGATGGGAAAGTGCGGTGTCATGTCCATGGCTGGCTCAGTAAACGGTTCTGGCAGGCAAAACAGGGAAATTCAGGACCTGCGGGCGGTGACGGGCCTTGCAGCCCGGACCAAAGTGCGCATGCGGCTCAAGACTTGGCGAAAACGTTGCCCAGGGCAAACACCGAGTTCGGTGCGTTCACGCGGATCGGCTTGACCACTGGCGTGGTGGAAATGGCGCGGCGCACGGCGGGCTTGTCTTCGATCTGCACGCCCTTGGCCAGCTGCTCGTCGACCAGCTTCTGCAGCGTGACAGAATCCAGGAACTCGACCATGCGCTGGTTGAGCGCGGCCCACAGCTCGTGGGTCATGCAGCGGCCGGCCTCTCCAAGGCAGTTTTCCTTGCCGCCACACTGGGTGGCGTCAATGGGTTCGTCCACGGACACGATGATGTCGGCCACGGTGATTTCAGCCGCCTTGCGCGCCAAGGTATAGCCGCCGCCAGGACCACGGGTGGATTCGACCAGTTCGTGGCGGCGCAGCTTGCCAAACAGTTGCTCCAGATACGACAGCGAAATGCGCTGGCGCTGGCTGATGGCAGCCAGGGTGACGGGGCCGTTGTTCTGGCGCAGGGCCAGATCAATCATGGCGGTGACCGCAAAACGGCCTTTGGTAGTGAGACGCATCGCAAGCTCCTTCGTAGGCTTGTTGGTTCAAGAAACCCCGTTTCGCTAGCTGATCGGCTGCGGGGGCGCCGTCTCCACCCAGCACCCTTGCGGCTTGCCGCTTCGGGGCTCTTCATCGCGGGGATATTTGTTGAGTGTTTGATGCAAGTATACCACAAATCCCCAGCAAATTTGTCGGGTAAAAATACCCATTGGTCACATTGCTTCCCGTCGCGTCGCAAATCCCCTATCAGCTTCGCGGCAAAGAAATCACGTTGTCCCCGCCGTGGGCGCCAAAAGCCTGGTCCTTGAGCCGGCTCAACTGGTCGCGCACGCGGGCGGCCTGCTCGAACTCGAGGTTGCGCGCGTGTTCGAGCATCTGTTTTTCGAGGCGCTTGATCTCGCGCGCGATGTCTTTTTCGGACATGTCCTCGACCTTGGCGCGCTGCAGTGTCTCCTGTTCAAGGCGCTCGGCATCCTTGCCTGCCTTCTCGCTGTAGACGCCGTCAATCAGGTCTCGCACCCGCTTGACAATGCTGCGCGGCGTGATTCCCTGCGCTTCGTTGTGTGCGATCTGTTTGGCACGCCGGCGTTCCGTCTCGCCCATGGCTTTTTTCATCGACTCGGTGATGCGGTCGGCATAGAGGATGGCCTTGCCGCTCACGTTGCGCGCCGCCCGGCCGATGGTCTGGATCAGGCTGCGCTCGGCGCGCAGGAAGCCTTCCTTGTCGGCGTCGAGGATGGCCACCAGCGACACCTCGGGAATGTCCAGCCCCTCGCGCAGCAGGTTGATGCCGACCAGCACATCGAACGCGCCCAGCCGCAGGTCGCGGATGATCTCCACACGCTCGACCGTGTCGATGTCGGAGTGCAGGTAGCGCACCTTCACGCCGTTGTCGCTCAGGTAATCGGTCAGCTGCTCGGCCATGCGCTTGGTCAGCGTGGTGATCAGCACGCGCTCGCCCAGGTCGGCGCGGATGCGGATCTCCTGCAGCACGTCGTCGACCTGGTGCATGGCCGGGCGCACTTCGACCAGCGGATCGACCAGGCCGGTCGGCCGCACCAGCTGTTCGACCACCTGGCCGGAATGGACCTTCTCATAATCGGCCGGCGTGGCCGACACGAACACGACCTGGCGCATGCGCCGCTCGAATTCCTCGAACTTGAGCGGTCGGTTGTCGAGCGCGCTGGGCAGCCGAAAGCCATATTCGACCAGCGTGGTCTTGCGCGCGCGGTCGCCGTTGTACATGGCGTTGAGCTGGCCGATCATCTGGTGGCTCTCGTCCAGGAACATCAGCGCGTCCTTGGGCAGGTAGTCGGTCAGCGTGCTGGGCGGCTCCCCGGGCGCGCTGCCCGACAGGTGGCGCGAATAGTTCTCGATGCCCTTGCAGTGCCCGACTTCACTGAGCATCTCCAGATCGAAGCGCGTGCGCTGTTCCAGCCGCTGCGCCTCGACCAGCTTGCCGTCGCCCACCAATTGCTGGAGCCGCTCGGCCAGCTCGGCCTTGATGGCCTCCACGGCGCTCAGCACCTGGTCGCGCGGGGTGACGTAATGGCTGCTCGGGTAGATGGTGAAGCGCGGGATGGATTGGCGCACGCGCCCCGTGAGCGGGTCAAACAGCTGCAGGCTCTCGACCTCGTCGTCGAACAGCTCGATGCGCACCGCCAGCTCCGAGTGCTCGGCCGGAAACACATCGATGGTGTCGCCGCGCACGCGGAAGTTGCCGCGCGCAAAGTCGGTGTCGTTGCGCTGGTACTGCATGCGCACCAGCTGCGCAATCGCCTCGCGCTGGCCGAGCTTGTCGCCCGTGCGCAGCGTCATCACCATGCGGTGGTAGCTCTCGGGGTTGCCGATGCCGTAGATGGCCGACACCGTGGCCACGATGACCACGTCGCGCCGCTCGAGGATGCTCTTGGTGCACGACAGCCGCATTTGCTCGATGTGCTCGTTGATCGCGCTGTCCTTCTCGATGAACAGGTCGCGCTGCGGCACGTAGGCCTCGGGCTGGTAGTAGTCGTAGTAACTGACGAAGTACTCGACGGCGTTCTTCGGAAAGAACTCGCGGAATTCGCGAATATAGCTGCGCCGCCAGGGTCTTGTTGGGCGCGAAGACGATGGCCGGGCGGCCCATGCGTGCGATCACGTTGGCCATCGTGAAGGTCTTGCCCGAACCGGTCACGCCGAGCAGCGTCTGGAACACCTCGCCGTCGCGAATGCCTTCGACCAGCTGGGCAATCGCCTCGGGCTGGTCGCCCGCTGGCGGATAGGGCTGGTACAGCTCGAACGGCGACTCCGGAAAGCTGACGAACTGCCCGGTGGCGGGCGCGGCAGAGACTTCGTGCATGGCGTGTGGATGGCTGCGCAGCCTGCGCGGCGCCGCTAAAATTCATGGGTTAACCCGAAAGCCTACCGTAGCTGGGGGCTAGCAGAACAATTTCCACCTCCCAAGGACTTTTCATGTCTCTGTTTACCGCCGTCGAAATGGCACCCCGCGACCCCATCCTGGGTCTCAACGAGCAATTCAACGCCGACCCCAACCCGAGCAAGGTCAACCTCGGCGTGGGCGTGTATTTCGATGACAACGGCAAGCTGCCGCTGCTGCAATGCGTGCAGGCCGCCGAAAAAGCCATGATGGAGAAGCCCGCTGCACGCGGCTACCTGCCCATCGATGGCATCGTGGCCTACGACACCGCCGTCAAGGGCCTGGTGTTCGGCGCAGCCAGCGAACCCGTCACCTCGGGCCGCGTCGCCACGGTGCAGGCCATCGGCGGCACGGGCGGCCTGAAGATCGGCGCAGACTTCCTGAAAAAGGTCAGCCCCGATGCCAAGGTGCTGATCTCCGACCCCAGCTGGGAAAACCACCGCGCCCTGTTCACCAACGCCGGCTTCACGGTCGAGACCTATGCCTACTACGACGCCGAAAAGCGCGGTGTGGACTTCGACGGCATGCTGGCCAGCCTGAATGCCGCCGCCCCCGGCACCATCGTCGTGCTGCACGCCTGCTGCCACAACCCCACGGGCTACGACATCACGCCCGCGCAGTGGGACCAGGTGATCGCCGCGATCCAGGCCAAGGGCCTGACGCCCTTCCTCGACATGGCCTACCAGGGCTTTGGCCACGGCATTGCCGAGGACGGCGCGGTGATCGGCAAATTCGTCGCCGCGGGCCTCAACTTCTTCGTCTCGACCTCGTTCTCCAAGAGCTTCAGCCTGTACGGCGAGCGCGTGGGCGGTCTGTCGGTGCTGTGCAAAGACAAGGAAGAGGCCGGCCGTGTGCTGAGCCAGCTCAAGATCGTGATCCGCACCAACTACTCGAACCCGCCGATCCATGGCGGCGCCGTGGTCGCTGCCGTGCTCGGCAACCCCGAGCTGCGCGCCCTGTGGGAAAAGGAACTCGGCGAAATGCGCGTGCGCATCAAGGACATGCGCCAGAAGCTGGTCGATGGCCTCAAGGCCGCGGGCGTCCAGCAGGACATGTCGTTCATGACGCAGCAGATCGGCATGTTCAGCTACTCGGGCCTCTCCAAGGACCAGATGGTGCGCCTGCGCAACGAGTTCGGCGTGTACGGCACCGACACCGGCCGCATCTGCGTGGCCGCGCTCAACAGCCAGAACATCGGCTATGTCTGCCAGTCGATTGCCAAGGTGATCTGAGCGCTGGACAAGACGCGACCCTTGCGATGAAAAACCGCCTTCGGGCGGTTTTTTCATGCCCATTCAGGGCTCTGACCCAATACCAGCAAGCATTACCAGCTATATTTTAAATAGCAACCAGCCTCAACCCCAGACCACCGAACGCATCGAGATCGAGGCGGCCTGGTAGCTGGCGTTGAAAAACCGCGGCATCTCGCGCGCATCCGCCGCCCCCGCCGCATAGAGCAGCGGCAGGTAGTGCTCATGCGTGGGATGCGCCTGCAGCGCCACTGCGCCGAGCTTCTGAAAGTCCTGCAGCGCGCCCAGATCGCCCATCTTGATCTGCCCCTGCACCACCGCGTCGAACTCCACCGCCCAGTCGTAGGCTTCGTGCGCGGCCGTGCCGCGGCGCGCGGCGCGCAGGTTGTGCACGATGTTGCCGCTGCCCACGATCAGCACGCCGCGCTCGCGCAGCGCCTTGAGCTGCAACCCGAGCGCGTAGTGCTCGGCCGGCGCCCGGCTGTAGTCCATGCTCAGCTGCAGCACCGGGATCTCGGCCGCGGGGAACATGGGCTTGAGCACCGACCAGGTGCCGTGGTCCAGCCCCCACTCGCCCTCGTCCACGCCCAGCGCCCGGCCGCTGGACGGCGCCTTGAGCTGCGCGGCCAGCGCGCGCGCCACCGCCGGCGCGCCTGGCGCAGGGTACTGCTGGTCGAACAGCGCCTGCGGAAAACCACCAAAGTCGTGGATGGTCCTGGGCCGGGCCATGCCCGTGAGCTGCCAGCCGCGCGTGAGCCAGTGGGCCGAGATGCACAGAATCATCTGCGGCTGGGGGCCGCGCGCTGAGAGCTCGGCGCCGAGCGCCTGCCAGCTGCGGCGGTAGGCGTTGTCTTCGATGGCATTCATCGGGCTGCCATGGCCGACGAACAGCACGGGCAGGCGCGGCGAGGGTTTCAGGGACTGCAGCGCAGGCAGCACGGCGGCGTCAGACAAAGGGGTCACGAAAGCTCCTGGAAAGGTGCCCAGTCCCGCCAAGGCGGCCAGGGAGGTTCTGCGGTGCATGGTCGGGCTGGTAATCTTGGAGGTTAGACCCCTGAGGGAGCGGGGCCGCGGCCCGAAGTTCCTGGCGCCGCCGCTTCCTTCATCACCCTTGCTGCCCCATGAGCCTGTCCACCCTTCCCCAGCCCCTCCAGGGCACGCGCATCCTGAGCCTCGCGCTGAACCTGCCCGGCCCGGCCGCCCTGCTGCGCTGCGCCCGCATGGGCGGCGAATGCACCAAGCTCGAGCCGCCCGCGCCTGCCGGCCAAGCCAACGCCGATCCGATGGCCGTCTACAGCCCGGAAGCCTATGCCGCGCTGCACCCCGACGTACGCGTGCTGCAGGCCCAGCTCAAGACGCCCGAAGGCCAGGCGCTGCTGCAAACCGAGCTGGCGCGCACCGACGTGCTGATCACCTCGTTTCGCCCCTCGGCGCTGGCCAAGCTCGGCCTAGGCTGGGACACGCTGCAGGCCCGCTACCCGCGGCTGTCTCTGGTACGCATCGTCGGCGCCACCGGAGACCGCGCTGACGAACCGGGCCACGACCTGACCTATCTGGCGGAGGCCGGCCTGCTCACCGGCACCGAGATGCCACCCACGCTGTACGCGGACATGGGCGGCGCACTGGTCGCCAGCGAGGCCGTGCTGCAGGCGCTGCTCGAGCGCGCACGCACAGGCCACGGCGTGTGCATCGAGGTCGCATTGGCCGACGCGGCGGCCTGGCTCGCCCAGCCGCGCGACTGGGGACTGACCCTGCCGGACGGAGACGTGGGTGGCAAGCACGCAGGCTATCGCATCTACCCCTGCGCCGACGGCCACGTGGCCGTGGCCGCGCTCGAGCCCCACTTTGCTGCACGCCTGTGCGCCACCGCCGGGCTGCCCGCCTTTGGCGACGCGGACATGCTGCGCGCACCCGCCACCCACCAGTCCGTGGCCGGCTTCATGCGCACCAGACCCGCGCCCAGCTCAATGCCCTGGCCATCGCGCAGGACATCCCCCTGCACACGTTGGCCTGACCGCATCGGCCCCCTGCGAAAGCTGGACGCCACCGTCCGCGGGGACGCCACACGTGCGCCCCTTCCACGCAGCGTGAAGCCGCGCAGCGGGGACGCCGCGGCGGTGTACCGGCCCACGGTGGTGTTGCACTGTGCGCTCCTCGTGGCGGGGGTCATGGGTCTGGTCCGCTACATGCGCCCGAGAAGGAATTTCATTTTTGATAGCTGCCAGCGCTTACCCAGCAAGCGCTGGCAGCCATTTTGACCAAAAATCCGGGCAGACCGGCCCCCGCAGGCCCTCGGCTGGACGCAGCGCTCTGCCGGGGTTGCAGCGCCGCGCCCGTGGCGGCTCTTGGGCATTCCGGCGACGGCGGGCCGGGCCGGTCCTGCAGCCTTCAGTCGAGCCATTCGAGGCTCGACTTTCCGATGGCCGAGGCCAGCGCCTTGAGTGCGGGAACAAAACGCATCTGCAGGTCGGCCGGGGAGACCGCCGCCTTGGGAAATATCATATTGAGCACACCGAGCAGACGATCCCCGCTGCGCAGCGGCACCGCCACCGCCGCAAAGTGCTGCTCGTGGATCCACTCGCCATCGTTGTAGGCATAACCGCGCTTCTGCGTTTCGAGTACCGTTTTGGCGACGGCCGCTTCATCACGGGCCATGGCCCCGATCCAGTCGTTGCGCTGCGCCAGCATCGCCAGCAGGGCATGGCGTTCGTCGTCCGAGCACGCCGCGAGATAGGCCCGTCCCAGCGCCGTCACAAACACCGGCATCTTCTCGCCGATCATGGCGCGGTGCTGCGACAGCGCGCTGTAGCGGTGCGTCGATTCACGCACCACCATGAAGCCCGACTCCATCGTGCCCAGATCACAGGGCCACAGCAGTTCGCGCACCGAGGCCCGCATCAGCGGCGCCGCCACCTGCGCCACCCAGGCCTCATCCTCGAAACCCTCGCTGAGGCGGCGCACCTCGAACGTGAGGTAGTACTGCCCTTCGCGCTCGCCGCGCCGCACAAAGCCCTCGGCGCGCAACGTCTCCAGCAGCCGCTTGACCGTGGTGCGGTGCACGCCGCAAGCCTCGGCCAGCTCGGTGGTCGTGGCGATACCGGCCGGTGCGCTGTTGAGCGCCTTCAGCACGTCCAGCCCCCGCGCCAGGCTGCGCACGTCCTTGTACTGCGATTCGGTCACCAAGGGCTTGGTCTGGGGCATGGGTGGGGGCTTCAAAGTCGACAATCTGCGGAAAAAACGGGGCTCAATGGCCCTCGAAATCAGGGTTAACCCGTTCGTTTTGGTGCACCTGGTGCACGCAGTTTACGGGTTGACATAGCGCAAACACAATCGCCTCCACTTGCGCTAAAGGCGCCGGCGGCCCGGGCTCTCCTCGGGCCTCCAGGTTTCCGACGCCGCGTGTTCCAACCACCCCCAGGAGCAAGGCCCATGGCCACGAAAACCGAGAGGATCCCCGCAGGATTCGATGCCGACGTCGTCATCGTCGGGGCAGGCCCCGTGGGCCTGACGATTGCCAACAAGTTGGGCATCGCCGGTGTTCCCGCGCTGCTGATCGAAAAGCTCGACAAGATCATCGACTACCCGCGTGCCATCGGCATCGACGACGAGTCCCTGCGCACGTTGCAGACCGCAGGCCTGGTCGACAAGGTGCAGGCGCACATCACGCCCGACCACTGGATGCGTTTTTTCACGGCCAGCGGCAAGTGCTTCGCCTCCATCGAGCCGCGCACCGACGAGTTCGGCTGGTCGCGCCGCAATGCCTTCATCCAGCCCCAGGTGGACGAAATCCTGTACCAGGGCCTCGCGCGCTTCAAGGACACCCAGGTCGTTTTTGGGCAGTCGGTAACCGGCGTGGTCCAAGACGCAGAAGGTGTCACGCTCACGCTGGAAGACAGCCAGGGTGGGCAGCGCACCGTGCGTGCGCGCTACGTGGTGGCCTGCGACGGCGGCAACAGCTTCATCCGCCGCACGCTCAACGTGCCGTTTGAAGGCCGCACGAAGCCCAATAAGTGGATCGTGGTCGATGTGCGCAACGACCCGCTGGGCACGCCCCACATCGACATGCACTGCGACCCCGAGCGGCCCTATGTGTCGGCGGCGCTGCCACACGGCATCCGCCGCTTCGAATTCATGGTGATGCCCGGAGAGACCGAGGAAGAACTCTCCAAGCCCGAGAACCTGGCCAAGCTCATGCGCAAGGTCGTGGCCGACCCGGACAAGGTCGATTACATCCGCAAGCGCGTCTACACCCACAACGCCCGCCTGGCGTCCACCTTCCGGGTGGACCGCGTGCTGCTGGCCGGGGACGCCGCGCACATCATGCCGGTGTGGCAGGGCCAGGGCTACAACAGCGGCATGCGCGACGCCAGCAACCTTGCCTGGAAGCTGGCCTGGGTGGTCAAGGGCTTGGCGGGCGACGCCCTGCTCGACACCTATGGCGACGAGCGGCGTGACCATGCCCGCTCGATGATTCACCTGTCCGAAGTGGCCGGTGACATCTTCGCACCCGAAAGCCACACCGCTGCCAAGCTGCGCGACACCGTGATGCTGGCGCTCAATGCGCTGCCCCCCGTGAAGCAGTACTTTGCCGAAATGCGTTTTAAACCGATGCCGCGCTACGAGCGTGGCGTGGTGGTGTTGCCCGAAAAACGCGCGAGCCAGCCCCTGCTGGGCCGCCTGCTCGACCGTGCGGGAGACCACCCGCTGGGCCGCCTGCTGGGCCTCATGGCCGAGAAGAAGGAATCGCCCCTGGGCCGCCTTCTCAATGGTTTCGAGGCACCGCTGGAGACGCCCGTGGGCCGCATGTTCATCCAGCCGCGCGTGACCACCGCAGCCGGCGACACCGTGCGCCTCGATGATGTGATCGGCCTGAATTTCGCCATCCTGGCGTGGGGCACCGATCCCACATTCAACCTGAGCCCCGAGGCCCGCGCCTTCTGGGAGAAGCTGGGCGCCAGGTTCATCACCGCCAAGCCCCAGGTGCAGATGGCTTACACGGGCGACCCCGCCGATGCCCGCGCCGGCGTCATCACGCTGGGCGACACGCAAGGCCGCCTCAAGGAATGGTTTGGCAAGCAATCCAAATCCATCGTGTTCGTGCGTCCGGACCGCTTTGTGGCGGCCCTGTGCTCGCCCCAGGAAGTCTCGGCCGTGACCGCGGCGCTGGCTCGCAAGCTCGCTGCATCTCTGGAGGCCTGAATGCCCAGCACTGCCAACCGCGCCTTTCTCGGCATGTCGCACTCCCCCCTGATCGGGCTCAACGCCATCGGCGCAGACGTCCAGGTAGCGCTGGACACCGCACTGGAGCAGGCACGTGCCCAGGTCCATGCTTTCAACCCCGCGTTGATCGTGCTGCTGGGCCCCGACCACTACCACGGCTTTTTCAACGAGCTGATGCCGCCTTTTTGCATAGGCAGCGCGGCCACTTCCGTGGGCGATTACCAGACGCCGTCCGGTGCCCTCAACACCGACGAGACGGTGGCCCTTGCGCTGACCTCGCACCTGATGGACGCGGGCTTTGACATCGCGCTGTCGCGCCGCATGCAGGTGGACCACGGTTTTGCGCAGGCCCTGCAGTTCCTCTGGGACGGCCTCGATACGCCCCCCGTGGTGCCGATCTTCATGAATGCCGTGGCCCAGCCCGGCATTCCGCGCCTGGCGCGCTGCCTGCAGTTGGGCGAGGCCATCGGCGGGTTTCTGGACACCCTGCCGCAGCGCACCCTGGTGATCGGCTCGGGCGGGCTGTCGCACGAGCCTCCCGTGCCGACGCTGGCCCACCCCGATGCGGCCGTGCGCGAACGCATCACCGTCAAGCGTGAGCCCACCGCGGCCGAACGCGACGCCCGGACCCAGCGCGTGATGGCGGCAGGCATGGCACTGGCGCGCGGCGAGTCCGGCATGAAGCCGCTCAACCCCGCATGGGACCGGCACTGGATGGACGCTCTGGAACGCGGCGCCTTTGGCGAGCTGACGGCCATGACGGAAGACTCGATCGAGCAACTGGCCGGGCTGTCGGCCCATGAATCCAAGACCTGGCTGATTGGCCGCGCCGCGCTGCCCGCCCGACCCCTGCCCTGCACGCTGCGCCACTACCAGGCCCTGCCCGAACTGATTGCCGGTTATGGCTTGCTGTTCCAGCACACCGCCTGAACCCTCCGATCCACCCCAAGGAAACCGATGAGCACCCCTGAACAGATCAATGCCTGGGCCGAGCGCCTGCGCGTGGCCGAACAGACCGCGACCCCGATGGCGCCGCTGCGCGAAGAAATCGCCGATGCCGCCGACGCGTATGCCGTGCAGTTGGCCAACGTGCGCCACGCACAGGCCAATGGCCGCCGCATCGTGGGCCGCAAGATCGGCCTGACCTCGCCCGCCGTGCAAAAGCAACTCGGTGTGGACCAGCCCGACTTCGGTACGCTGTTTGCCGACATGGTCTATGGCGATGACGAGGAAATTCCCTGGTCACGCACGCTGCAGCCCAAGGTCGAAGCTGAAATCGCTCTGGTGCTGGAGCGCGACCTCGACCTGCCCGACGCCACGCTGGTGGACGTGATCAACGCGACGGCCTATGTGCTGCCGGCCATCGAGATCGTGGGCAGCCGCATCGCGAACTGGAACATCAAATTCATCGACACCGTGGCCGACAACGCTTCCAGCGGGCTCATCGTGCTGGGCGCCGTGCCCACGCGCCTGAATGCGCTGGACCTCAAGCTGTGCGAGATGACCACCGAGCGCGCCGGCACCGTCGTGTCGCAAGGCATGGGCAGCGCCTGCCTGGGCCACCCGCTCAACGCTGCCGTGTGGCTGGCGCGCAAGCTCGCCGCGCTGGGCCAGCCCCTGCGCGCGGGCGACCTGGTGATGACCGGCGCGCTCGGCCCCATGGTCGCGGCGCAACCCGGCGACGCTTTCGAGACCCGCATCAGCGGCGTGGGCAGCGTGCGCGCCCGGTTTGGCCAGTAACCACCATCGCACCCGCTGCCCACAGCCCTTCCATCGACCGTTTTCCTCCTGTAAACCACCCTCGCAAAAAAGAGAGACAAGCATGACAAATCGCCGCACCGTTTTCGCCGCATTGGCTACCACCATCATGGCCAGTGGCGCCTGGGCCCAGGCGCCTGCGTTTCCTTCGCGCGCGGTCACCATCGTCGTGCCGTTCCCGGCCGGTGGCATCACCGACACCATCGCCCGCGCCCTGGCCCAGAAAATGGGCGACACGCTGGGCAAGCCCGTGATCGTGGACAACAAGCCCGGCGCCGGTGGCCAGATCGCCGCGGCCCAGGTCAAGCAGGCCGAGGCCGACGGACACACCGTCTATGTGGCAGCGACCGAAATGTTTGCGATCAACCAGAACCTGTTTCGCAAGTTCTCCTACGACCCGCTCAAGGACTTCGCGCCCGTCACCTCGCTGATCGCATCGCCCCTCGTGCTGGTGGTGCCCAGCAACAGCCCCGCCAACTCGGTGGCCGAGCTGGTGCAACTGGCCAAATCCCGCAAGGACGGCCTGAACTTTGCATCGCAAGGCATGGGCTCCATCGGCCATCTGCTCGGCGAGGTGTTTCGGGGCAAGACCGGCGGCACCTTCCAGCACGTGGCCTACAAAGGATCGGCGCCGGCGCTGCAGGACGTGATGAGCGGCCAGGTCGACATGATGTTCGACCCCATCATCAGCACCGGCCCGCTGATCGCCGGCAAGAAGCTCAAGCCCCTGGCCATTGCCGCAGCCAAGCGCGCCGTCCAGATGCCCGATGTGCCCACGCTGGACGAACTGGGCATCCACGGCGTGGACGCTGGCGTGTGGTTTGGTGCCGTGGTCAAGGCCGGAACGCCGGCGCCTGCCATCGCCAAGCTCAACGAAGCCTTTCTGAAGGCGCTGAATGAACCCGACATCCAAAAGCGCTTTGCCGACCAGGGCATGCAGGCCTTCCCCTCGACCCCCGCACAGTTCGGCAGTTTCATCCAGTCCGAAATCTCGCGCTGGGCGCCACTGATCAAGGCCAGCGGCGCCACCGTTGACTGAGCACGAAAGGCCACCCATGACCCGCAAACTCCAAGCCGCCATCATCGGCAGCGGCAACATCGGCACCGACCTGATGATCAAGATCCTGCGCCACGGCCAGCACATCGAGATGGGCGCCATGGTCGGCATCGACCCCGCCTCCGACGGTCTGGCGCGCGCGGCGCGCATGGGCGTGGCCACCACGCACGAAGGCGTGGCCGGTCTGACCCGCATGCCCGCAGTTCGCCGACATCGATGTCGTGTTCGACGCCACCAGCGCCGGCGCGCATGTCCAGAACGACGCCTTCCTGCGCAGCATCGAAGCCCGGCATCCGCCTGATCGACCTCACGCCGGCGGCCATCGGCCCGTACTGCATCCCGGTGGTCAACGGTGAGGACCACCTCGACGCGCTGAACGTCAACATGGTCACCTGCGGCGGCCAGGCCACCATTCCGATGGTGGCCGCGGTCTCGCGCGTGGCCAAGGTGCAGTACGGCGAGATCGTCGCGTCGATCTCCAGCAAGAGCGCCGGCCCCGGCACGCGCGCCAATATCGACGAATTCACCGAGACGACTTCCAAGGCGATCGAGGTGGTGGGCGGCGCCGCCAAGGGCAAGGCCATCATCGTGCTCAACCCGGCCGAGCCGCCGCTGATCATGCGCGACACGGTCTACACGCTGAGCGACTTCGCCGACGAGGACGCGATTGCCGACTCGATCGAGCGCATGGCCGCGGACGTGCAGGCCTACGTGCCGGGCTATCGCTTGAAGCAGAAGGTGCAGTTCGACCGCATCGACAGGCCCTGAACATTCCCGGCGTCGGCAAGCACCTCAGCGGCCTCAAGACCTCGGTGTTCCTGGAGGTCGAGGGCGCCGCCCACTACCTGCCCGCCTACGCGGGCAACCTCGACATCATGACCAGCGCCGCGCTGCGCACCGCCGAACACATGGCCGAGCGCATGCTGGCCTCTGCAACAGCCGTGGCCGCCTGAAGGAGAACCGCATGAGCACCCCCATTTCCAAAAAGATCTACATCTCCGACGTGACGCTGCGCGACGGCAGCCACGCGATCCGCCACCAGTACAGCGTGGCCCAGGCCATGCAGATCGCCAAGGCGCTCGACGACGCCAAGGTCGACTCGATCGAGGTCGCCCACGGCGACGGCCTGCAGGGCGGCAGCTTCAACTACGGCTTTGGCGCCCACACCGATGTGGAGTGGATCGAGGCCGTGGCCAGCGTGGTCCAGCACGCAAAGATCGCCACGCTGCTGCTTGCCCGGCATCGGCACCGTGCACGACCTCAAGGCCGCCTACGACGCGGGCGCGCGCATCGTGCGCGTGGCCACGCACTGCACCGAGGCCGACATCTCGCCGCCAGCACATCGAGTACGCCCGCCACCTCGGCATGGAAGCCGTCGGCTTCCTGATGATGAGCCACATGCACGACGCCCCAGGGCCTGGCCCAGCAGGCCAAGCTGATGGAAAGCTACGGCGCGACCTGCTGCTACGTGGTCGACTCGGGCGGCGCGCTTGAGCATGAACGACGTGCGCGAGCGCTTCCGCGCGTTCAAGGACGTGCTGAAGCCCGAGACGCAGACGGGCATGCACGCCCACCACAACCTGAGCCTGGGCGTGGCCAACTCCATCGTGGCCGTGGAAGAAGGCTGCGACCGCGTCGACGCCAGCCTGGCGGGCATGGGCGCGGGCGCGGGCAATGCGCCGCTCGAGGTGTTCATCGCCGCCGCCGCGCGCCTGGGCTGGAACCACGGCTGCGATCTGTACAAGCTGATGGACGCGGCCGACGACATCGTGCGCCCGCTGCAGGACCGGCCGGTGCGCGTGGACCGCGAGACGCTGGCGCTCGGCTACGCCGGCGTTTACTCAAGCTTCCTGCGCCACTCGGAAGTGGCCGCGCAGAAGTACGGGCTCAAGACCGTCGACATCCTGGTCGAGCTGGGCAAGCGCCGCATGGTCGGCGGGCAGGAAGACATGATCGTCGACGTGGCGCTCGACCTGCTCAAGGCGCGCGAACATGACCGCATTCATGCGCAGCCGGTGATGAGCGAAGCGGGCTGAGGTCCTGCGCTTACCGATCCATGGCTTTCGCAGCAACCATTTCACTGCCAAATCGGTCTCCAGCGCTTATCCAGTAAGCGCACGCAGCTATATTTTTAATAGTATCAAGCCACCCAACGCAAGGAATTTCCGTGACTTCCGCTCCTTCCACGATCACCGAATCCGGTACCAGCAAGTTCGTCCGTATCCAGGAAGGCGATCTGGACCTGCAACTGCACTACAACGACGCCGGCCAGGGGGCAGAGACGGTGGTCATGCTGCATGGCTCGGGCCCTGGCGCCAGCGGCTGGGCCAACTTCAACCGCAACGTCGAGCCGTTCGTGAACGCGGGCTACCGCGTGGTCTTGATGGATTGCCCCGGCTGGAGCAAGAGCGACCCGATCGTCAACACCGGCTCGCGCTCGGAGCTGAACGCCCGCGCGCTCAAGGGCTTGATGGATGCCATCGGCCTCGACAAAGTCCACATCGTCGGCAACTCGATGGGCGCGCACAGCACCGTGGCGTTTGCGCTGGCCCACCCCACGCGCGTGGGCAAGCTGATCCTGATGGGCGGCGGCACCGGTGGCCCCAGCCAGTTCGTGCCGATGCCCACCGAAGGCATCAAGCTGATCGGTGCGCTTTACCGCGACCCGACGATTGAAAACCTCAAGCGCATGATGAATGTGTTCGTGTACGACACGAGCCACCTGACCGACGCGCTGTTCCAGGCACGCCTCGATAACATGCTGGCCCGCCGCGACCACCTGGAAAACTTCGTCAAGAGCAGCACGGGCCAACCCCAAGCAGTTCCCCGATCTGGGCCACCGCCTCGGCGAAATCTCGGCCGACACGCTGGTGATCTGGGGGCGCGACGACCGCTTCGTTCCCATGGATGTGGGCTTGCGCCTGATCTGGGGCATCCCCAACGCACAGCTGCACGTGTTCAACCGTGTGGCCACTGGGCCCAGTGGGAGCACGCCGAAAAGTTCAACCGCTTGGTGCTGGACTTTCTCACGCACTGATGGACACGTCTCACTGACGAGCCAGCGGGCCGGGCCATGCCTGTCGTTGGCGGGGCCGTTTGAGTTCGCCTGCCGGGACAGAGTCGGCGCTGCGCCGGGCCTCCAAAAGGTGCGCTCCAAGGTGAAGAGACGTTTTCCTACATGCTGCCGGGTCGTTGCACAGTCCAATGAGGTACTGCACTCTGGGAGATTCGTATGCAACCGCTTGTCGTCACCTCGGCCATGACCACCATGAACGGCGTTTTCTACCCGAAAGGCCATGTGTTTGCGCTGTTCAAGGACCTGGACAGCGCAAAGCAGGCGGCAAATTCGCTGTACTCCTCGCACCACCAGGGCAACATCGTGCATGCCGACCCCGACTGCATCCGGCGCGAGATCACGCACACCATCGAAGGCACCGAAGCCATCCTGCCTTCGCCAGGGGCCGACAACGACCTGGTGCGCCGCATTGACGACCTGGCACGCCGCGGCTTCCACGGCCTGCTGGTCGAGGTGCACGGCAAGGACAACATCGAAAACCTGCAGGCCGCCGTCGAGGCGCACGGCGCCGCGGCGGCGTTTTACTACCGCACTTTCATCATCGAAGAGCTGGTGGAGCAGCCCAAGGACATGGACGACCAGACCGTGGTGTCCGGCACCCATGCGGCCGGCCAGCATCCCGACGCAGGACCGCCGCCACGCCCTTCAGGCCGTTCCTGACAACGCTGCCCCGCAGGTGTGTGACAGCTATATTTCCATCGCGAAGAGTTACCGGGGCCGGCGCGCCGCGGGCTTGGCGCTGCCGGTGTCGCGCGGCGGCAGGCCGGTGTGCTGCGTGAGCAGGCGGCCCTTTTGCGGCTTGGCGGGCGCGACGGCCTTGCCGAGCGGTCGAGTTCTTGCGGCGCGCGCTCTGGTAGCTGCCGTCGGTCAGCGGCTGCCAGGTCGGGATCAGGTGGTGCTTGCCGTTGCCGATCAGGTCGGCGCGGCCCATGGCCTTGAGCGCCTCGCGCAGCAGCGGCCAGTTGTTCGCGTCGTGGTAGCGCAGGAAGGCCTTGTGCAGGCGGCGGCGCTTTTCGCCGCGCACGATGTCCACCGTCTTCGCTGTCGCGCGTGATCTTGCGCAGCGGGTTCCTGTTGGTGTGGTACATCGCCGTGGCCGTGGCCATCGGGCTGGGGTAGAAGGTCTGCACCTGGTCGGCGCGGAAACCGTTCTTCTTGAGCCAGATCGCGAGGTTCATCATGTCCTCGTCGCTGGTGCCCGGGTGCGCGGCGATGAAGTACGGGATCAGGTACTGCTTCTTGCCGGCCTCTGCGCTGAACTTCTCGAACAGCTGCTTGAACTTGTCGTAGCTGCCGATGCCCGGCTTCATCATCTTGGTCGAGCGGGCCCTGCTCGGTGTGCTCGGGCGCGATCTTCAGGTAGCCGCCGACGTGGTGCTGCACCAGTTCCTTGACGTACTCGGGCGACTTGCACCGCCAGGTCGTAGCGCAGGCCGGAGCCGATCAGGATCTTCTTGATGCCCTTCAGCGCACGCGCGCGGCGGTAGATCTTGATCAGCGGGTCGTGGTTGGTGTTCAGGTTCGGGCAGATGCCGGGATACACGCAGCTGGGCTTGCGGCAGGCCGCCTCGATCTCGGGGTCTTGCAGCCCAGGCGGTACATGTTGGCCGTCGGGCCGCCGAGGTCGGAGATGGTGCCGGTGAAGCCCTTCACCGTGTCGCGGATGTCCTCGACCTCCTGGATGATCGAATCTTCCGAGCGGCTCTGGATGATGCGGCCCTCGTGCTCGGTGATCGAGCAGAAGGTGCAGCCGCCGAAGCAGCCGCGCATGATGTTGACGCTGAAGCGGATCATCTCCCACGCCGGGATCTTGGTCGCGCCGTCGTGGCTGCCGCTTCTCGTCGGCGTAGCGCGGATGCGGGCTGCGCGCATACGGCAGGTCGAACACGTGGTCCATCTCGGCCGTGGTCAGCGGAATCGGCGGCGGGTTGATCCACACATCGCGCGCGGTCGCGCCCTCGCCGTGCGCCTGCACCAGCGCGCGGGCGTTGCCGGGGTTGGTCTCCAGGTGCAGCACGCGGTTGGCGTGGGCGTAGAGCACCGGGTCGCTCTTGACCTGCTCGTAGGAGGGCAGGCGGATCACGGAGCGGTCGCGCGGCGGCACCTTGAGCTTGGTGCGCAGCGCCGGGTTCGGCACGAAGCTGATGGTCTGCAGCGACGGCGCGTCGCCACACTGGCCAACGCTTGGGGTCATTTTGGCCTGCAGCGCAGGCAGCGCTGCGCCTGCAGCTCCTGAATCAGGCGCGTCTTCCTTGCGCAGCTGCTGCCTTGGCCTGCGGCCTGCTCGCGGTCATCATGGTAGGGGTTGACGTGCGCCTCGACGCGGCCGGGCTCGTCGACGCTGGTCGAGTCGATCTCGAACCAGCCCTCGGGCGTGCTCGCGGCGCACGAAGGCGGTGCCGCGCACATCGGTGATGCTGCTCGACCGGCTCGCGCGCGGCGAGGCGGTGCGCGATCTCGACGATGGCGCGCTCGGCGTTGCCGTACAGCAGCAGGTCGCACTTGGCGTCGACCACGATCGAGCGGCGCACCTTGTCGCTCCAGTAGTCGTAGTGCGCGATGCGGCGCAGGCTGCCTTCGATGCCGCCGAGCACGATCGGCACGTCGTTGTAGGCCTCGTGGCAGCGCTGGCGAGTAGACGATGGCGGCGCGGTCGGGGCGCTTGCCGCCGATGTCGCCGGGCGTGTAGGCGTCGTCGCTGCGGATCTTGCGGTCCGCCGTGTAGCGGTTGATCATCGAATCCATGTTGCCCGGCCGTCACGCCGAAGAACAGGTTCGGCTTGCCCAGCGCCTTGAACGGCTCGGCGCTCTGCCAGTCGGGCTGGGCAATGATGCCGACGCGAAAGCCCTGCGCCTCCAGCATGCGGCCGATCACCGCCATGCCGAAGCTCGGGTGGTCGACGTAGGCGTCGCCCGTGACCAGGATGATGTCGCAGCTGTCCCAGCCGAGCTGCTCCATCTCGGCGCGGCTCATGGGCAGGAACGGGGCCGTGCCGAAGCGCTTGGCCCAGTACGGGCGGTAGCTGGTCAGCGGCTTTGCGGCGCGCGCAAAAAAGGAGACGTCGACGGGGGCGTTCATGGGCGTAGGGTGCGGGATAACCCGACAGTGTACGATTTTGGCTTGTCCTTGGCGAAGTACATGGTATGCGCTGCATGGCCTGCCGCAACCAGGCGCTGGCCATTGCCGGCCTTGGCGAGGCGCCAGAAAACGGCTGCGCACTCCTCGAGGACAGCGCCACCTGCACATCCACTGGGGCGCAAAGCCGCCCCGCGCACCGAGCGGTCCGCGCTGCAACACCGATGTGCAACAGGCACCAGCAAGGCGCCGTCGTGCGCTGGACACGGCGCGCGGCACCGCCCGTTGCCCACCGTCGGCTTCATTTAGCCACCGTCAACGTGCCTTTCATGATCGCGGAGTGACCGGGGAATGAGCAGAAGTAGCTGTACGCCTCGCCCGCCTTGAGTGCATTGGTGGAGAAGGTGACCGCGTCGCTTTCTCCGCCCCCCACGACCTTGGTGTGCGCCAGGACGCGGGCATCGCCCGGCTTGATGTAGTTCTTGTCCAGTCCGGCAGCAGCGCCATCGGTCACTGCGCCGGCCATGTCGGCTGTCTTGGTCAACACCCAGTTGTGGCCCATCTGTGCTTTGGGAAGCTTGCCGACATGCTTGAGCTTCACGGTGAACTCTTTGCAACTCTGCGGCACGGCGATGGTGCTTTTGTTGAACTGCATGGCGTCGTTGCCTTCGATCTCCGCCGTGCAGTCCGCGGCCCAGACCGACGACGATGCGGCCAATGCCAGTGCCAGAGCGACGGGTTTCCAATGCTTTGTCATCACGATCTCCTTGAAAAAGCGACAGGCGCCGAGTGGATGCCTGGGAACCCAGGGCGTACTGCACTCCCATAGCAAACACTGCACCACGAACCCCATCGTGCGCGCCAGCGCGGCAGGGCACAACAGCGCATGCCCAAAACCGCTCACCCATTACCGTCTTTTACGCCGCCACACGTTAAGCTCGTCCGCCCATGCCCTTCACCCTCTCCGCCGCTGCCCACAGCGACCTCACCATCAAGAAAAGCCGCTTCATCGGCTGCGTGCAGCCCATGGCCGACCGCGCCGCGGCCCAGGCCCATGTCGATGCACTCTGGAAGCAGCACCCCGGCGCTGCGCACATCTGCTGGGCGCTGATGGCGGGCGGCCAGTCGGCGGCGGTGGACGATGGCGAGCCCGGCGGCACCGCCGGGCGCCCGATGCTCGATGTGCTGCGCCACCACGACCTCGAAGGCGTGCAGGCCACGGTGGTGCGCTACTTCGGCGGCGTCAAGCTCGGTGCCGGCGGCCTGGTGCGCGCCTACACCGACGCCGTGGCCCAGGCCCTGCTGACCGCGCCCAAGGTGCCGCTGCAGCGCATGGCGACGCTGCAATGCCTGGTGCCCTATGCGCTCGAAGGCCTGCTGCGCCGCGAGATCGAGGCGGCCGGCGCCGAGCTGCTGGGCGTGCAGCACGGCTCGCTCGTCGCGCTGCAGTTGCGCCTGCCCGAGGCGCAGGCCGCAGGGCTTCGTGCAGCGCGTCAACGACCACGGCCAGGGCCGCGTCGGCTGGACCGATCCAGCCGACTGAGCCTGCGCGCAGGCTTGCCCGCGCCTGCGACACCCAGGCCGCGCGAAATTTAGATGCCCTTCGCCTACACCGTGGCGCCAGGGTCTGCGCCACACTGGCGCTTTGCCGCCGATTTCGGAGACGCACCCCATGGACAATGCTCCCCTCGACGCGGTCATCGTCGGCGCCGGCTCGGCCGGCCTGGCCGCGCTGCGCGAGGTGCGCAAGCGCACCGACCGCTTCCTCATCGTCAACGACGGCCCCTACGGCACCACCTGCGCGCGCGTCGGCTGCATGCCGTCCAAGCTGCTGATCGAGGCGGCCAATGCCTTCCACCGCCGCCACAGCTTCGAAGAATTCGGCATCACCGGCGGCGCAGCCTTGGCGGCCGACCTGCCCGCCGTGCTGCGCCGCGTGCGCAAGCTGCGCGACGGCTTTGTGGCCGGCACGGTGGAGATCACCGACGCGCTGGGCGCACGCAGCGTGGCCGGCCGCGCGCGCCTGCTCGGCCCCACGCAGGTAGAGGTCAACGGTCACACCTACCACGCCAAAAGCATCGTTCTGGCGCCGGGATCGCAGCCCGTGCTGCCCGCCGAGTGGCAAGCGCTGGGTGCGCGCGTGCTCACCACCGACACGCTGTTCGAGCAGACCATGCTGGGCCCGCGCATGGCCGTGGTCGGCATGGGCCCGCTGGGCCTCGAGATGGCCCAGGCGCTGGCACGCCTGGGGGTAGACGTGCACGGCTACGCCACGCGCGACCTGCTCGGCGGGCTGAGCGACCCGGCCGTCAACGATGCGCTGCGCGAAGCACTGCGGAACGAATTCACCCTGCACGTCGGCGCCCAAGCCACGCTGCACGCTGCGGAGGGCGGCATCGAAGTGCGCAGCGGCGCGCACCGCACCGTGGTCGACCAGGTGCTGGTCGCCATCGGCCGGCGCCCCCAGCTCGCCGGCCTGGGCCTCGAAACGCTCGGCGTGGCGCTCGACCCGCACGGCATGCCGCGCCGTCAACCCGCAGAGCATGCAGGTGGCCGACCTGCCCGTGTACCTGGCCGGAGACGCGCACAACCACCGGCCCCTGCTGCACGAAGCGGCCGACGAAGGCCACATCGCCGGCATGAATGCCATGGCGCCGGCGCCGCGCTGCTTTCAGCGCCGCACCCCGCTGGCCATCGTGTTCTCTGAGCCCAACGTCGCCGTGGTCGGCCAGGGCCTGGGCGCGCTGCACCAGCAGGACGGCCGGGACTTCGTCACCGGCAGCGTGGACTTTTCGCGCCAGGGCCGCGCCCGTGCCGGCCAGCGCAACGCAGGGCGCCTGAACGTCTATGCCGACCAGGCCAGCGGCCGCCTGCTCGGCGCCGAGCTCTGCGCGCCGGCCGGCGAGCATCTGGCGCACCTGCTGGCGCTGGCCGTGGCCCAGCAGCTCACCGTGGCGCAGCTGCTGGGCATGCCCTTCTACCACCCCGTGTTGGAAGAAGGCCTGCGCACGGCCCTGCGCGACGCGGCACGGCAGCTGCCCAACACCAGCGAATCCGACCTCGCCACCTGCGGCGCCATTGGCGCGGACGCGCTCGATTGACCGCAGAGCCAAAGCTGCGGCGCAGCCGCGGGCATGCGCCAGCCAGGGACAGCACCATCCGCAGGCCATGGTTGGCACTTTCTCTGCGCCATGCGCACAGAAAGCATATAAAAGTGCGCATGAACACCGACCTCATCCCCAGCCTCGCCCTCGCGCGCAAAGCCCGCCACCTCACCCAGGCCGAACTGGCCGAACGCGCGGGCCTCAGCCGCATGACCGTGCAGCGGCTCGGAGAGCGGCAGCCTCGACCCGCGCCTGTCCACCCTGCAGGAAATGGCCCGCGTGCTCGGCCTGGAACTGATCGCCGTGCCGAGCCAACTGTGCGCGGGTGTGCAAGCCTTCATCGAGGCCAGTGGCAGCGCCCTCGGCCAGTCCGGCGGCATGGACGCATCGCCCACCGAAGGCAACCTGGACCCGAAGAGCTGAGCGAGACAGTCACTTCTTTTTTTGTAGCAATCGGCGCTGATCCAGAGTGCGCCAGCGCCCGTTTTCATGCCCATGCTGGCGGGCGCGGACCACCCTCACCCCACCGGCGCCCCGAAGAGCGCCCCGACGCCCGCCGTGATGGCCATGGCCAGCGCGCCCCAGAAGGTCACGCGCCAGGCGCCCACCGCCATGCCGGCGCCCCCGGTGCGCGCGGCCAGGGCGCCGAGCAGCGCCAGAAACACCAGCGCGGTGCCCGCCACCCAGGGCAGCAGGCCGCCGGCCGGCGCCACAACCACCACCAGCAGCGGCAAGGCGGCGCCGGCGGCAAAACTCGCGGCGGACGTGAGCGCGGCCTGCACCGGGCGGGCCGCCATGGCCGGGGAGACTTCGAGTTCGTCGCGCGCGTGCGCGCCCAGCGCGTCGTGCGCCATGAGCTGCCGGGCCACCTGCTGCGCGAGCGCGGCGTCCAGGCCCCGACGCTCGTAGATGGTGGCCAGTTCGCGCTCTTCGGCCTGCGGATCGGCCGCCAGCTCGTGGCGTTCTCGCTCGAGGTCGGCCTTTTCGGTGTCGGCCTGCGAGTGCACCGACACGTATTCGCCCGCCGCCATCGACATGGCACCGGCCACGAGGCCGGCCACCGCCGTCATGGCGATGGCAGACGGGCTGGCCTGCGCCGCCGCCACGCCCACCACGAGGCTGGCGGTGGAGACAATGCCGTCGTTGGCGCCCAGCACGGCGGCGCGCAGCCAGCCGATGCGGTCGCTACGGTGGCGCTCAAGGTGCAGGCGGCGGGTGGCGGAGGTCATGCGGTCCTTTGTCGTCGGGCAGGCCGGCAGGTTAGGGGCCATGGGGACCTGCCGTCAACCGCGGGCGGCGGCCCCGGTTGACAGGGCAACGCCGTGACCGCGCCGCGCGGGGCCGCAGCGGTGTAACGTAGGTTGCTGATCCCATCCATCCGCGAGAGACGCCATGACCGCCCAGAACTTCGTCGCTACCCACGCCCGCCACGCCACGTTCGAGCGCGGCCTGCGCTCGTTCTTCGAATACCGCGACCTGGGCATCGCGGCAGCGACCGAGGGCCGCGTGGTGGCGCATGTGATCCGCGCGGCGCAGGGCACGGAGTTTTCGAGCCAGCCGCACCGGCACCGCACCCAGTTCCAGCTGGTCTACGTGCTCAAGGGGTGGATCGAGTTCGAATACGAAGGCCAGGGCGTCGTGCGGCTGGAGGCCGGCTCTTGCGTCTACCAGCCTCCCGGCATCCGCCACCGCGAGCTCGGGCACAGCGAAGACGTGGAGATGCTGGAAGTCGTGATGCCGGGCGACTTTGCGACCGAGTTGGTGGACGCCGTGCAAGGCTGAACCCGGGCGCCCGATTGCTATGCAATTCATAGCTAGAATCGCACACCTGCATTGGCCTAGAGGCCTTTTTCATTCAAAACGCCAAGGAACGGGAGCGGCGCGCACGCTCCCCTTGCCCATCGCCAGCCGCGAAAAACGCGGCGACCCCACCTGCACGCGCTATTCGCCGCGCTTGCCGGCGCGCAAGCGGTGGCGCGCCTGCTTGCGCCGCTTTTCGTAGCGCTGCATCAGCGGCGTGACCGATATGCCGTGCAACACCACCGAGGCGACGACGACGGTCAGCGTGATGGACAGCAGCTGGCGCGCCAGCGCCGGCGCGAGCGCGTGGCCGATGGCATACACCAGGTAGTACACCGAGCCGATGCCGCGGATGCCGAACCATGCCATCAGCCGCTGCTGCGAGCGCGCCACGGGCGCGCCCCACAACCCGCTGACCACGGCCAGCGGCCGCACCAGCACAAACAGCACGGGCACAAACCACAGCATGCGCCAGTCCCATTGCACCCACGTCAGCAGCGCGCCCACCACCAGCACCACGGCCACCTCGGCCACATGCTCGAGCTCGGTATTGAAGCGGGCCACCGCACGCATGAGCTGCTCGGGCACATCGGCGCCTTCCACGCTGGAGGGGCTTTCTGCGGTCGCTGCCGCGTCCGAGGCGTGCGGGTCCCCGCGCGCGGGCGCCGCGGCAGCTGGCACCACGGGTTCGAGCCGGCGCAGTGCCAGGCCGGCGGCAAACACCGCCAAAAAGCCGTAGGCGTGGAGCCACAGCGCCACGCCGTAAGCGAGCGCAATCAGGCCCAGCGCAAGGAATTCGTCGGCCCCGAGCGCCTCGTGGTGGCGCGTGCGCAACACCAGAATCGCCCGCCCCACCAGTGCGCCCAGCGCATAGCCGATGGCCAGCCCGCCGGCCGCGGCCCACAGCACGTCCACCGTCCACCAGCGCCACCACCCCGCGCCCAGGTCGTGCACCTGCAGCAGGCCCAGCCCCAGCATGGCAAACGGAAAGGCCGTGCCATCGTTGAGCCCGCCCTCGCCGGTCAGGCCAAAGCGCAGGCGGTCGCGGTCGCCACCCGCGGCCACCTGCACATCGGATGCCAGCACCGGGTCGGTGGGCGACAGGATGGCCGCCAACAACATGGCCGCCCCCAGGGACAGGCCCAGCAACCCATACCCCAGCGCCGTGACGGCGGCCACGTTGATCACCATCGACACCGTGGCCAGGCGCACCGGGATGCGCCAGCGCGGGTCGCGCAGCGATAAATCGAGCTTCAGGCCCGCGGTAAACAGCGAAATCAGCACGGCGATCTCGGTCAGCCGCTCGATCAGTGCGCGGTCGTCCTGGAACGGATCAAGTACCAGCAGGCCCAGGCCCGCGGGCCCCAGGCCCACGCCGACCAGCAGGTACAGCATGGACGCGCTGGCCGGCAAGCGCGCGATCAGCGAGTTGCCCATGGTCATGGCGATCAGCAGCAGGCCGATCACCATGAACCCGATGGTGGCGGGTTCTACCGCCATAGCCGCCCGATCGCACCCGTTGCCGTCGGGCGGTCCCGGATGGCAGAGCGTGCACCGTCCCGCCACGGCGGGGGTGCAAGCGGGCGTGGGGTAGACCGCGGCATCGGTGCCTTACCCGTTCGCGCGGCGGTCTGCGCTGTGCCCTAGCGTGTGCCAGGCTGTGTGGCGCTCGCAGCCGATGCGTTCGCGTTGAACTGGCTGCCGGTGATGCGCCAGACCACGTTGCCCACGTCGTCGGCCACCAGCAGCGCGCCGCGCGGATCGATGGCCACACCCACGGGGCGGCCAAAGGCCTTGCCGTCTTCACTCAAAAAGCCTGTGAGCACGTCCAGCGGCAGGCCGCTGGGCTGGCCCTTGTCAAAGGGCACGAACACCACCTTGTAGCCGCTCAGGGGTTTGCGGTTCCACGAGCCGTGCTCGCCGATGAAGGCGCCGCTGGCCAGCTGCGGCGCCAATGCCCGACCCTGCGCAAACGCCATGCCCAGCGGGGCCACATGGCTGCCCAGCGCGTAGTCGGGCGCCACCGCCTTGGCCACCAGGTCGGGGCGCTGCGGCTTGACGCGCTCGTCCACGTGCTGGCCGTAATAGCTGTAGGGCCAGCCGTAGAACGCGCCGTCCTTGACGGACGTGAGGTAGTCGGGCACCAAATCGTTGCCCAGTTCATCGCGCTCGTTGACCACCGTCCACAGCGCGCCGGTGTCGGCTGCCCAGTCCATGCCGTTGGGGTTGCGCAGGCCGCTGGCAAACAGGCGCTTTTCACCGCTGGCGCGGTCGATTTCCCAGATCGCGGCGCGTCCTTCTTCGGCCGGCATGCCGTTTTCGCCAATGTTGCTGTTCGATCCCACGGTGGCATAGAGCTTCATGCCGTCGCGGCTGGCAACCAGGCTCTTGGTCCAGTGGTGGTTGATGTTGCCGCCGGGCAGGTCGGTCACCTTGGTCGGCGCGGCGGTGATCTGGGTCTGGCCCTCGGTGTACGGAAAACGCAGCACGGCATCGGTGTTGGCGACATAGAAGTCGTTGCCCACGAGCGCCATGCCAAAGGGCGAGTGCAGGTTGTCCAAAAAGACGCTGCGCACATCGGCCACGCCGTCGCCATTGGCGTCGCGCAGCAGCGTGATGCGGTCGGCAGAAGTCACGCCGGCGCCAGCGCGTTTCATGACCTTGCCCATCACCCAGCCCTTGATGCCTTTGTTGTTCTTGTCGGCGTCTGTGCGCTTGTCGGGCTTGTTGCTCTCGGCCACCAGCACGTCGCCGTTGGGCAGCACATAGACCCAGCGGGGATGGTCCAGCCCGCTGGCCAGCGCCGTGACCGCCAGGCCCGCCATCGCCTGGGGGCGCTGGCCCTGCGGCCAGCCCAGCGCGGGGGCGATGTTGACGGTGGGCAGGAGGTTTTTTTCGGGGGCGGGCAGCTGGGGCTGCGGCCCGACCCCCACGGGCGCATCGGGCGCGGCGCCGGCGTTCGGTGCGCCCAGTGAGCAGCCGCACGCCATCACCACCACGGCCACGCCGGTCGTGCAGCGCAAGGAAAGAAGCGAAGACAACATGACCCGTCCTTCGAGGGCGCCGCCTATCGCAAAAGCCCTATGCCGTTGCCCCACAGCCAAGCGCGCGTGCTGCGATGGTGCAGCGTGCATACGCACCGCTATGTCGGTCAAATGCTGACATGGCTGTCAGGCGCGACACCGCAACCGCCGCGCATGTAGGCACGGGGCTACGCGAGGAACCGCAGTCCGCCCACCTGAGCGCCTGCAGGCTATCTCTACAGTGAACGCATCATATCCACCACAAGGAGATATCCATGCCCGTCATCCTCTGGATTCTTGGCGTTCCGCTGACCGTCGTTATTCTGCTGATGCTCTTCGGCGTTTTTTGAAGCCCGCGGGCGCGCCGCAGCGCCCTGCCCTGCCGCCCGCGGTGAGGAATACCGCGCACCGGACCCCGTGTCCTGTGCGCTTTTTGGCTTTTACGGCCGCCACAACGCGGGCGCCAGCCGACTTTTCTAGCCTCCCACGCAGACCTGGGTCTGCTCGCCCAGGCCGGTGGCGCCCAGGCGCATGGTGTCGCCGGGTTTCAGGAACCAGGGTGCGGGCTTCTGGCCCAGGCCGACGCCGGCGGGCGTGCCGGTGAGCACGACGTCGCCGGGCTCCAGCGTCATGAACTGGCTGATGTAGGCCAGCACTGTGGGCACGCCGAAGATGAAGTTGCGCGTGTGGCCGTCCTGCACGCGCTGTCCGTTCACTTCCAGCCACAGGGCGATGGCGTGCGGGTCGGGCACTTCGTCGGCCGTGGCCAGCCAGGGGCCGATGGGCGCGAAGCTGTCGCAGCCCTTGCCCTTGTCCCACTGGCCGCCGCGCTCGATCTGGTAGCTGCGCTCCGAGACATCGTTGGCCAGCACGTAGCCCGCGACGTGGGCGAGCGCATCGGCCTCGGCGATGCGGCTGGCGCGGGTGCCGATGACGATGCCCAGCTCGACCTCCCAGTCGGTCTTTTGCGCGCCCGGCGGAATGCGCACCGGGTCGTTGGGGCCGCTGAGCGCGGTGATGGCCTTCATGAACAGCACCGGCTCGGCGGGCGCGGACAGGCCGGCCTCCAGCGCGTGGTCTGCATAGTTGAGGCCGACGCAGACGATCTTGCCGACACCGCCCACAGGGCAGCCCAGGCGCGGCTGGCCCTCGACGGCGGGCAGGCGGCTGGCGTCGATGGCGGCCAGCGCCGACAGCGTGCGCGGAGCCAGCTGCGCCGGGCCCAGGTCCGGCAGCAGCATCGACAGGTCACGCAACACGCCCTGCGCATCCACCAGGCCTGCGCGCTCGGCGCCGGGCTGCCCATAACGAACCAGCTTCATGTGTGTCTCCCCTTGGGTTGTTGGCTTGAAAACAGATGCCGCGCATGTTTCGGCGCGCGCTGCATCTTAGATGTCCGCGTCCCGCCGTGCAGTGCTGCGCCTCTGGCACCGCCCACCCATCAGCCCAGCAGATGCCTGCATCGCTATTCGCGATGCCTGCAGGGCCAGCGCCCATGGCTTCCGACGTAACATTGGCGCGGACAACGCCAGCGTGCGAGGACGCCAAACGGCGCTCCTCTTTCCATAGCTTCCAGCGCTCGTCCACACTCCATTTGAGGCAAATTTCGTTCTTTTTATGCCCGTGCCCTTGCCCACCCCGGCGGCTTTCGAAACGCCTTTCCCCAGCATTTCCGAGCGCCCCCGGCCGCGCAACCCGGCCGACCTGTTCTGGTCCTTCACCTGGCTGGCCCTGCAGGGCTTTGGCGGCGTGATGGCCGTGGTGCAGCGCGAGCTGGTCGAACACAAGCGCTGGATGACGAACGAGGAGTTCGTCGAAGACTGGGCCGTGGCCCAGGTGATGCCCGGGCCCAACGTGGTCAACCTGTCGATCATGATCGGCGACCGCTACTTCGGCCTGCGCGGCGCCATGGCGGCATTGACCGGCATGCTCACTTTTCCGCTGGTGCTGGTGCTGGCCATTGCCGTGCTTTATGCGCAGTGGGCCACGCACCCGGCTGTGGCGGGCGCGTTGCGCGGCATGGGCGCGGTGGCGGCGGGGCTGATCGCGGGCACCGGGCTCAAGCTGGCATCCGCACTGCGCCTGCACCCGCTGGGGCCCCTGCCAAGCGCGGCCTTTGCCGCCGCCACGTTTGCCGCCATGGCCTTGCTGCGCGTGCCGCTTCCTTGGGTGCTGCTGGTGCTGGGCAGCGCGGCATGCGCGCTCAGCTGGCGAAAGCTCGCACCATGACCGGCCTGGTGCTGCAGCCGCTCGACTGGCTCAACCTCTTTGTCTACTTTCTCTCGCTGTCGCTGCTGGCCGTGGGCGGCGCCATCGCCACTGCGCCCGAAATGCACCGCCTGCTGGTCGACCGCCAGGGCTGGCTGAGCGACATGCAGTTCAACGCCAGCATCGCTCTGGCGCAGTCTGCGCCCGGGCCCAATGTGCTGTTCATCGCGCTGCTGGGCTGGAACGTGGGCCTGAACGCCGGCGGCACCGGCGCCATGGGGTGGCTGTACGGGCTGCTGGGCATGGCGGTGTGCATGCTGGGCATCATGGTGCCCAGCTCCACCCTGACCTGGCTCGCCACGCGCTGGGCGCACAAGCACCGCCAACGCCGCGGCGTGCGCGCCTTCAAGCAGGGCATGGCGCCGATCGTGATCGGCCTGGTCATGGCCACGGCCTGGGTGCTGGGCCGCGCCCATGGCCAGCTGGCCAGCGACTGGCCGCTGTGGCTGCTCACCGCAGCCACCATGCTGCTGGTGTGGCGCACGCGGCTGCACCTGCTGTGGATGCTGGGCGCGGGCGCGTTGCTGGGAGCGCTGGGCTGGGTGTAGGGGCGTGCGGACGGGTTAACCCAGGCCGCGCAGGTGGGCAATGATTTTTTCCGAATCGTAGAGCCAGCGGCTGGCGCCTGTGGCGTCGGTGATCTTCAGGCAGGGCACCTTGGCATGGCCGCCACGCTCCATCAGCTCGGTCCGGTCGGGGCCAGGGTGCTGGGCGTCGATGCGTGCGATGTTCAGCGACAGCCGGCGCATCTCCTGCCTGACTTTGATGCAGAACGGGCAGGTCTTGTACTGGTACAGCGCCAGGCTGCGGCACGCCAGGTCCACGCGGTCTTGCGCAGCCTGCGAGCGCACTATGCCCCTGGGCCGGGTCAGCGCTTCCTTGAGCAACACTACCGGGCCAAGGACGGTGCGCAGGGTCTTGAAAAAGAGTCGGATAAAAAATTTCATGGGCGATTCTAGGTAAATGTCCAGGTCCGCGAATTTGCCGCCCGAAAGCAGCAGCACCCCGCTGTCTTTTGCCCGCCGACGCGCATGCGCGGCAACAATGGCGTCTGGCGGGCGCCCGGTCCCGCAACCCACGCAAGGAGAATCCCATGCAACTTCGCTCCCTGGGCCGCTCGGGCCTGCAGGTATCGCCGCTGTGCTTTGGCGGCAACGTGTTTGGCTGGACGGTGGACGAGGCGACCGCGTTCTCGCTGCTCGACGCGTGGCTGGACGCGGGCTTCAACTTCATCGACACGGCCGACGTGTATTCGCGCTGGGCACCCGGCCATGTGGGGGGCGAGTCCGAAACCATCATCGGCAGATGGCTCCGAAAAAGCGGCCAGCGCCACCGCGTGGTGCTCGCCACCAAGGTCGGCAAGGACATGGGCGACGGCAAGAAGGGCCTGCGCCCCGACTACATCCGCCAGGCCGTGGAGGCCTCGCTCAGGCGCCTGCAGACCGACCACATCGACCTCTACCAGTCGCACGACGACGACGCCAGCGTGCCGCTGTCCGAGACGCTCGAAGCCTATGCCGAGCTGATCAAGGCCGGCAAGGTGCGCGCCATCGGCGCCTCCAACTACAGCGCGCCGCGCCTGCTCGAAGCGCTGCACACCAGCCAGAAACTGGGCCTGCCGCGCTACGAGAGCCTGCAGCCGCTCTACAACCTCTGCGACCGCGCCGTGTTCGAGAACGAGCTGCAGCCGCTGTGCGTGGAGCAGCAGGTGGGCGTGATCAATTTCTATGCGCTGGCGGCAGGCTTTCTGACCGGAAAGTACCGCAGCGCGGCCGACGCAGCCAAGAGCGTGCGCGGCAAGAACACCACGGAAAAGTACCTCAACGCGCGTGGCCTGCGCATCCTGACCGCGCTGGACGGCGTGGCCGAGCGCTACGCGGCCACGCCCGCCCAGGTGGCGCTGGCGTGGCAGCTGGCGCAGCCGGGCATTACAGCGCCGATCGCCAGCGCCACCTCGCTGGCACAACTGCAGGAACTGGTCGGTGCTACCCAACTGCAGCTCGACGGCGACGCACTGACCGACCTGAGCGAAGCCAGCGCAGAGGCGTGAGGCCGCGTCAACCGCCGCGCTGGCGCAGCACCTCGTACAGGCACACGCCGCTGGCCACCGACACGTTGAGGCTCTCGACCGCGCCCTGCATGGGAATGCTGACCAGCTCATCGCAGGTCTTGCGCGTGAGTTGGCGCATGCCGTCCCCCTCGGCGCCCAGCACCAGGGCTACGGGGCCTTTGAGGTCCACCTGGTAGATGGTCTTGGGCGCATCGTCGCTGGTGCCGATGATCCAGATGTTGCGCTCTTTGAGCTCGCCCAGCGTGCGCGCCAGGTTGGTCACCATGAAATAGGGCATGGTCTCGGCCGCTCCGCTGGCCACCTTTGCCACCGTGGCATTGATGCCCACGGCGTGGTCCTTGGGCGCGATCACGGCGTGCGCGCCAGCACCATCGGCCACGCGCAGGCAGGCGCCCAGGTTGTGCGGGTCGGTCACGCCGTCGAGCACCAGCAGCAGCGGCTGCGCAGTGCCCGCAGCTTCCAGGTCTTCAAGCAGCTCGTCGAGCGACGTGACCTGCGCCACCGGCTCGACGCGCGCAGCCACACCCTGGTGGCCGTGGCTGCCGGCCAGTTTGGCGATGCGCAGGCTGTCGGCCTCGATCAGGCGGGCGCCGGCCTCGCGGGCCCGGTCAAGAAACTGGCGCATGCGTGCGTCGCGCCGCGTGGCCTCGTAATAGATCTCGATGATGGATTGGGGCGCGGTCTTCAGACGCACACCCACGGCATGGAAGCCGAACAGGACTTTGGGGGAGGACATGCAGCGATTATCCGGGCAGCGGCCGAGCCATGCCGCCACCTGTCTGCGGGCGGGACAAATGCCCTCGCATAAAATCGCTGCCTCTCCACGCCCCGTTGCACTGCTTCGGTATTTCGAAGCCTGCGGCGGTGGCTCCTGCAAGTGGCGCGGCGCGCCGCCTTTCTTCGTTGGCTTTTCCACTGGCCCCGGGGTCTGCGCGCACTGCGTGCAGGCCTTGCGGACCGCCATTTCTTTTTTCTCCACCACCATGTTTTTCACCCCTCTGCTGCGTTGGCTACAGCGCACGAGCCTGGTCGCACAAATCGTGCTTGGCCTGTTGGCCGGCGTCGTTCTGGCAGCACTGTTCCCGGCCGCCACACCCCAGGCGGCCATCCTGGGCACCCTGTTCATCTCTGCCCTCAAGGCGGTGGCGCCCGTGCTGGTGTTCATCCTGGTGATTGCCGCCATCAGCAACCACCGGCCTGGCGAAGCGACGCACCTGCGCGGCGTGCTGGCCCTGTACCTGGTGGGCACGCTTACGGCCGCCATCGTCGGCGTGGTCGCCAGCATGTGGTTTCCGTCCACGCTGGTGTTGCAGACACCGGCAGACGGCGCCAACGCGCCTGCGCACATCGAAGAGGTGCTGCTGGCCCTGGTGCGCAGCGCCGTCGACAACCCGGTGCATGCGCTGCTGGAGGCCAACTACATCGGCATCCTCACCTGGGCGGTGGCCTTTGGCATGGCCATGCGCCATGCCAGCGCGGGCACGCGCGCCGTGATGGCCGACCTGTCGGCCGGCATCACGCTCATCATCCAGGCGGTGATCCGCTTCGCGCCGCTCGGCATTCTGGGTTTGGTGGCCAGCACGTTCGCCGAAGCCGGGGCGAGCGCGCTGTGGGGCTACATGCACCTGCTGACGGTGCTGATTGGCTGCATGCTGTTCGTGGCGCTGGTGGTCAACCCGCTGATCGTGTTTGCCATGCTGCGCACCAACCCCTATCCGCTGGTGCTGATCTGCCTGCGCGAGAGCGGCGTGACGGCGTTCTTCACGCGCAGCTCGGCGGCCAACATCCCGATCAACCTGGCACTGGCCAAGCGCCTCAACCTCAACGAGGACACCTACAGCATCGCCATTCCGCTGGGTGCCACCATCAACATGGCCGGCGCCGCCATCACCATCAGCGTGCTGTCGCTGGCCACCGCCAACACCCTGGGCATCGCGGTGGATCTGCCGACCGCCATCTTGCTGTGTGTCGTGTCCGCCGTGTGCGCCTGCGGCGCCTCGGGCGTGGCCGGCGGCTCGCTGCTGCTGATCCCGCTGGCCTGCAGCCTGTTTGGCATCTCCAACGATGTGGCCATGCAGGTGGTGGCCATCGGCTTCATCATCGGCATCCTGCAGGACTCGGCCGAGACGGCGTTGAACTCGTCCACCGACGTGCTGTTCACCGCCACCGCCTGCCGCGCCGCCGAGCGCAAGCTGGCACGCTGATCCCGGCAGCGCCGCGCCCGTGCGGCGGGCCACGGACTGCTTCAGGCCCTGGCGCGGCCCGCCTCGATGGTGATGCAGCGCTCGCAGCGCTGCGCAATGCCCCGATCGTGCGTGACCAGCACCAGCGTCGTGCCTTGCTCGCGGTTGAGCTCGAACATCAGTTCCATGATGGTTTCACCGGTGGCAAAGTCGAGGCTGCCGGTGGGCTCGTCGGCCAGCAGCACCGCGGGCTGCACGACAAACGCGCGCGCCAGCGCCACGCGCTGCTGCTCTCCGCCGCTGAGCACCTTCGGGTAGTGGCCCAGGCGCTGCCCCAGGCCCACATGCTCCAGCATCTCGGCCGCCGCCTTGCGCGCGTCGCGGCGGTTGGCCAGTTCGAGCGGCAGCATGACGTTTTCCAGTGCCGTGAGGTTGCCCATGAGCTGAAAGCTCTGGAATACGAAGCCCACCTTCTGCGCACGCAGCGCGGCGCGCGCATCCTCGTCGAGCGCAAACAGGTCCTGCCCGTCCAGGCGCACCGTGCCACGCGTGGGCGTATCGAGGCCTGCAACGATCGAGAGCAGCGTGCTCTTGCCCGACCCCGAGGCGCCGACAATGGCCACGGTCTCCCTGGGCGCCAGCTGGAAATCGATATCCCGCAAAATGTCGAGCGTGCCGGTGGAATCGGTCACCGATTTGTACACATGCTCGACCGCAACGATGGGGGTGGCGAGCGCGGCGGAGGGTTCGGACATGAAAGGCCTTGTACTGTGAATCAAAACGCGTATCGGCGCGACTTTATCCGGAGCCTGGCCGCGGCAGCGGCCGGGCTGTGTGTTCTGCCAACGCTGGCGCAAGGCAGCAAGGCAGACGCGGCGGCGCGGCCCACCGCGCAAACCATCCTGGTCGTGGGCGACTCGCTGAGCGCGGAATACGGCCTGGCGCGCGGCACGGGCTGGGTTGCGCTGCTCGAAAAACGCTTGGCCGCGCAAAACGTCGCGGCCACGGTGGTCAATGCCAGCGTGAGCGGCGACACCACCTCGGGCGGGCGCGCGCGCCTGCCGGCGCTGCTGGCGCAACACCGGCCAGCGGTGGTGGTGATCGAACTGGGCGCCAACGACGCCCTGCGCGGCCTGGCGCTCAAGAACACGGAGGAAAACCTCGCCTGGATGGCACAGGAAGCCCAGAAATCGGGGGCCAAGGTGGTGTTGGTGGGCATGCAGGTCCCGCCCAACTATGGCAGCGACTACGCCGGGAAGTTTTCCGGCCTGTTTGAGGCCGTGGCGCGCAAGAACAAGACGGCGCTGGTGCCGTTCCTGCTCAAGGGGGTTGCCGATGCACCCAACCCCACGGCCCTGTTCCAGACCGACCGCATCCATCCGCGGGCGGAGGCCCATCCGCAAATGCTGGACAACGTCTGGCCCGTGCTGCGCAAGCTGCTGCGCTGAAAACCGGCTCAGCCGGGCTGGTTGCCCGGCTCGGCCCCGGAAGCCTCGGGCGCGCCGCCGGCAGTGCCGTCCTGCTGTTCGGGCGCAAAACCATCTGGCCTGCGCACGGCGGCGGACTTGGCCCGCAGCTTCTCTTCCTTCTTCTTCTTTTTGGCCAGCTCGCGCTGGCGTTTCTCGTATCCGTAGTTGGGTGTTGCCAAGGTAAGTGCTCTCCAAAGTGATGGGCCACTGTAACAGCTTGGTCTCGAGCACCGCCGGGCGGCGCCATCAACCCCACGCCCCGGTGCGCTGCTTGGCCCCTCAGTCCATGCCGAAGGCGGCCTGCATGGCTTGCTGCAGATCACGCTGCAGATCCTCCACCGCTTCAAGGCCCACGGCAAAGCGCACGACCGTGCCAGGGCGCAGGTGCGCAGTAGGCTGGCTGCGCATGCTGGCAAGTTCGTAAGGAACGACCAGGCTCATGGGACCGCCCCAGCTGTAGCCGAGCTTGAACAGGCGCAACCCGTCGCAGAACGCATCCACCTGCGCTTGCGAATGGCGTGCATCAAAGACCACGCTGAACAAACCCGCGGCTGCGCCCTCGCCTGCCTGTGCGGCGCCGCACAGCGCCTGCCAGTGCGCGTGTCCCGGCGAGCCGGGCAAAGCCGGGTGCAGCACCTGCGCCACGGGCGCCTGCTGTTGCATCCAGCGTGCCAGGGCGCGCGCCGCCACGTCGTGTGCGCGGTAGCGCAGGCCAATGCTGGGCAGCGAGCGCAGCACGGCCTCGGCATCGTTGGCGCCCACGCCCAAGCCCAGGTGCATGTGCAGCAGCTTGATCTTCAGATGCAGCGCCGGACTGCGCGTGATGGCGCTGCCCATGAGCACGTCGCCGCCGCCGCTGGGGTATTTGGTCAGAGCCTGCACCGACACGTCGACGGCCAGGCTCCCACTGCCGTCGCCTTCCAGGTCGAACGGCGCAAACGCCAGCCCGGCGCCCCAGGTGTTGTCCAAGGCCGTAGGCACGCCACGCGCACGGCACAAGCGCACCATTTCGCACAGGTCGGGAAACTCCATGGTGACCGAGCCGGGCGCCTCCAGCCATACCAGGCGTGTGGCGGGGCTGATCTTGGCGGCCAGATCGGCCGGATCGAGCGGGTCGTACAGCCCGTGGCGCACGCCAAACTGTGCCAATGTCGCTTCGGCCATGGACTTGTTCGGGCCATAGGCATTGTCCGGAATCAGCACCTCGTCGCCGGTTTTGAGCAAGGCCAACGAGACCAGCGCAATGGCCGCCAAGCCGCTGGGCACCAGCACACACTGCAAGCCGCCCTCGAGTTCGCACAGGCGCTCCTCCAGGATGAACGTGGTCGGTGTGCCGTGCAGGCCGTAGGTGTAGCCGCTCTTGTCCTTCCATTCGCGCGTGCGCATGGCGGCCACGCTCGGAAAGATGACGGTGGAGGCCTTGTAGACGCCCGGTGCCGGTGCGACAAAACCCGCAGGCGCGGTGTAGCCGTGGTGGACGATGCGGGTGGACAGACCGTGGACAGAATCATTCATGCCGCGATGTTAGCGCCCTGCGGCAAGCAGAGAGCGGAACCGGCCTGCGATACCGCCGCCCCAGGCTGGGGAACACTGCGCGGGATTTAACCCGGCTGGACGTCGAGCTGGTTGACCACCGAGCTCACGCCCTTGACACCCTGCGCGATGTTCGCTGCCTTGTCCTTGGCCGTCTGAGAAGGTGCCGGGCCTTTGAGCGTCACCACCCCGTTGTGCGTGTTCACATTGATTTTCAATGCACTGAGATCGGGCTCCTTGGCCAGGCCCGAAGACACCTGGGCGGTGATGGCTGCGTCGTCCGCTATGGCGAGGGCCGAATTGGCAGCCTGGCGTGCTGCCGCTTCCGCGTCGCGCGCCGCGACTTCCGCCTTGGCTGCGCCTTCTTCCACCTTCACCTGCGCCGACTGCATGGCCTTCTCGGCGTTTGCCTTCGCTGCGGCAGCGGCCTGCTCGGTCCGCTCCAATGCCGAGTCGATCTTCTGGCCGGTCGTGGGCTCCTTCATCTTCTCGCATGCCGCCAAGCCCAAGGCCACAGCACTGACAGCCAGCAGGTTGGCAATGCGGGCAGCGGGGTGGCGCAGAGCCGATGGTTCTTGCATGGTATGGATCCTATATAGATGTAATGCCCGGCACTTTAGACATTGGCAGGGCCCGGGCTGGTGGGAAAGCGCCGAAGTGGCTGTAGGACGGGGTCGACAGCCGCGACAATTAGCACCATGCTGAATGTTGCCGTCCTCCACCGTTGGTTCCCTTTTCTTGCGTGGCCCCGGCCAGACCGGGAGCTGTTGCGTGGCGAATTCTGGGCCGGCATGACGGTGGGTCTGATGCTCGTGCCGCAAGGGGTGGCCTATGCGGCGCTGGCCGGCATGCCGCTGGTGACCGGAATTTATGCCTCTCTCGTGCCGGCCATCGTGGCGGTGCTGTGGAGTTCGTCCACGCGCCTGGGCGTCGGCCCGACAGCGTTGACCAGCTTGCTGATCGGAGCCTCGCTCACGGGCCTGGCCGCACCGGGCAGCGCGCAGTGGGTGGCCCTGGCGGCCTGGATAGCGCTGCTGTCGGGGCTGTTGCAGCTGGTGCTGGGCGTGGTGCGCTTTGGCTGGCTGCTCAACCTCGTCACTTCGCCCGTGCTCAGCGGCTTCACGCAGGCGGCGGCGCTGCTGATCCTCGCGTCGCAACTGCCTGCGCTGACCGGACTGCGCGTGCCGCTGGAGACGCTGCTGAACGCCCCGCATTGGGCCCAGTTCGACTGGAGCGCTGCCGGCTATGGCCTGGGCAGTGTGGCGGCGTTGGTGCTCGCCAAGCGCCAGTGGCCCCAGTTTCCGGCGGTGATCGTGGTCATGGGCGCCGCAGGCGCCCTGAGCTGGGCGAGCGGATTTGCCGACGGCGGCGGCGCCGTGGTGGGCGCCCTGCCTGCGGGTCTGCCACAGCTGTATTGGCCCGGCGCCCTGTCCTGGAATACGCTGGGCGCGCTGGTCATGCCGGTGTTGGTGGTGACGCTGGTGAGCTTTCTGGAGACTGCCTCCAGCGCCAAGGTCGACCACCAAAGCGGCGGCACACGTTGGAACGAGAACCAGGACCTGATCGCCCACGGCATGGCCAAGATCAGTGCGGGCCTGTGCGGCAGCTTTGCCACGAGCGCCTCGTTTTCGCGCTCGGCCATCAACCTGTACGCCGGCGCGCGCACCGGCTGGGCCACGGTGTTTGCGACGGCGCTGGTGCTGGTGGCCCTGCTGTGGCTCATGCCAGCGCTCTACCATGTGCCGCAGGCAGTGCTGGCCGCCGTTGTGGTGACGGCCATCACCGGCCTCATCAAGCCCTCCATGCTGCCCAAGCTGTGGCGCATCTCGCGCGTCGAAGCGGTGATCAGCGCAACCACTTTCGCCCTCACGCTGGTGACGGCTCCGCGCATTTACTGGGGTGTGCTGGCGGGCCTGCTGCTGAACCTGAGCCATTTTCTCTACCAGCGCCTGCATCCGCGCATCATTGAAGTCGGGCTGCACCCCGATGGCAGCCTGCGCGACCGCCACCTGTGGCAGCTGCCGCCGCTCGCAAGCCATGTGCTGGCGCTGCGCATGGACGCCGAACTCGACTTTGCGTCTGCCAGTGCGCTTGAGCGCAGCGTCTCGGACCGGCTGGCCGCGCGGCCCGACATACAGCATGTCTGTCTGTTCGCGCTGCCCATCAACCGCATCGACGTGACCGGCGTCGAAACCTTTGCGCGGCTACAGACCCTGGTGCAAATGCACCACTGCACACTGCACCTGAGCGGCCTGAAACTGCCGGTCGAGCAGGTCCTGCGCCGCGCCAAGGTGCTGCAGCCCGGTCCGCACCTGCGCATGTACCGCTCGGACACCGAGGCCCTTCAGGCGCTGCAGCAACTGTCCGCACGCGATGCCGCAGAAACAGCGGCGGGCGCGGCAGCGTAAGGATTCCTGCCCACGGTTACACTTGTGCCATTGCCCTGTCTCACCTGTGCCCCACACCGTGTCCTCTGAACCCATCGACCTGCGCGCGTTGCGCCTGGACACGGCCCGCGCGCTGATCGAGCAGGCTGGAACACCGCTGGACGCGAGTTCGCCCCAGGCCTATCTGCAGGATCTGATCGATGGCCTGTGCGATCTGTCGCTGCGCGACCCGCTCACCGGACTGGCCAACCGGCGCCATTTCTATTCGGTGCTCGAGCGCGAAATCGACCGCGTGACGCGCTCGGGCGAAGCGGCCTTGCTGCTGATGCTCGACATCGACAACTTCAAGCGCGTCAACGACACCTACGGCCACCTGGCCGGCGACCTCGTGCTGCAGTCCGTCGCCGAGACCCTGAGCACCTGCGTGCGCCCCATGGACACCCTGGCGCGCTATGGTGGCGAAGAGTTTGCCGTGGTGCTGCCGGCCTGCCAGGGCAGCTTTGGCCGCGTGATCGCCGAGCGCATCCGGCGCGCGGTGGCAGACACGTGCGTGCGCATCAACGCCCGCACCGAGCTGAAGGTCACGGTCAGCGTGGGCGGCGCCTTTGCACTGCAGTGGATACGCTCCACCACCACACTGTGGACCGACCGTGCCGACCTGCAGCTCTACAAGGCAAAATCCCAGGGGCGCAACCGCGTGTGCCTGGAAGACCAGCCCGACAGCACGGTGAGTGCCGAGGAGAAAAGCCTGCTGTTCGGGCCGCTCTACACCCCTTCTGGCTGGGGCGACCTGCCCCCCCTGACTTCCACCGACAGCGCCTACTGAAAGCGACGAGATGAGTGACGCGCCGTCCCCCTCCCTGCCCGCCCGCCCCACTGCGCCCGCCCCGCAGGGCGCCCGCATCATTGCCATCACCAGCGGCAAAGGCGGCGTGGGAAAAACCTTTGTCTCGGCCAACCTGGCTACCGCGCTCACGCGGCGCGGCCAGCGCGTGCTGGTGCTCGACGCCGATCTGGGCCTGGCCAACCTCGACGTGGTGCTGAACCTGCACCCGAAGGTCACGCTGCACGACGTCTTCACCGGCAAGGCGCAACTCGAAGATGCGCTGGTCGCTGCCCCAGGGGGGTTTTCGGTGCTGCTGGCAGGCTCGGGCATGGTCGAGTATTCGCGCCTCACGCCCGAAGTGCGCAACCAGCTGCTCCAGGTCATTCAGACCCTCGCGCCGCGCTTTGACGTGATCTTGCTCGACACCGGCGCCGGCATCTCCGACGTGGTGCTGTTTTCGGTGTCGCTGGCCTCCGAGGTGCTGGTCGTGGCCACGCCCGAGCCCACCTCGCTGACCGATGCCTATGCGGCCATCAAGGTGCTGGCCCTGCAGCAAAAGCGCCAGCATGTGCGCCTGGTCATCAACCAGGCCGCGCGCCCGGGCGACGGCCGCGCCATCACGGGCCAGCTGCAGCAGGTGCTCGACCGCTTCGTCTCCACCGTGTCGGGCCGCTCCATGCGCCTGATCCACATGGGCGACATCCCTGCCGACCCGGCCGTGCGCGATGCCGTCATGCGCCGCCACCTGCTGGTGCTGCACACGCCCGGCTGCCCGGCGGCACTGGCCATTGCGCAGCTGGCCAACAAGATAGAAGACGCACTGCTCGTGCGCGTGTCCTGAGGGCGCCCCAGCCCCACGCGCGCAGCGCGTGGTCTGCATGAGAACTGCACCGTGAACCCGATCCTGAACATTTCCTGCTACAAGTTCGTGCCCCTGCCCGATGCAGAGGCGCTGCGCGAGCTGCTGCTGGCGCGCGCCGTCGCGGCGCAGCTCAAAGGCACCATCTTGCTGGCCGGCGAAGGCATCAACTTCTTTCTCGCCGGCGCTGCCGATGCGGTGCGCGGCTTCGTCTCCGCACTGCGTGACGACGCGCGCTTTGCCGACCTGGAGCCCAAGGAGAGCTGGTCTGCGCAGGTGCCGTTTCGCAAGATGCTGGTCAAGGTCAAGCGCGAGATCATCCGCATGGACCACCCGACCATCGAACCCGGCCGCGGCCGCGCGCCGTCGGTCGATGCACCCACGCTGCGGCGCTGGCTGGACCAGGGCCACGACGATGCCGGGCGCCCCGTGGTGACGCTGGACACGCGCAACGACTTCGAGGTCGACGCGGGCACGTTCGACGGCGCCATCGACTGGCGCATCACCAAGTTCACCGAATTTCCGCCGGCGCTGCGCGAGCACAAGGCCGAGTTGGCCGGCAAGACCGTGGTGAGTTTCTGCACCGGCGGCATCCGCTGCGAGAAGGCCGCCATCCTGATGCGCGAGGAAGGCGTCGAGCACGTCTACCAGCTCGAAGGCGGCATCCTCAAGTACTTCGAACAGACCGATGGCGGCCACTACCACGGTGGCTGCTTTGTGTTCGACGAACGCCGGGTGCTGGAAACCGACCTGTCGGCGAATGCCCAGGACGCTATGGATAAGTGAGCATTAAGCGCTTGACTGGCAAGGGCCATAGGCCTATTTCACCCATATTCCGTTTCACGCCCTGAAGCGCCGCTCGGGCAGCGCGATCCATTCGCTCTCGCCCGGCACCTGGCCCATGCGCTGGCGCTCCCAGTCGCCAGCGGCCTGCACGATGCGCTGCTTGCGGCTCGAGACGAAGTTCCACCAGATGTGGCGCGGCGCATCGAGCGCTTCGCCGCCGACCACCACCAGGCGCACGCCCTCGCGGGCCGGCGCCTGCAGCCGCACGGCGGCGCCGGGCGCCAGCACCGCCAGCGTGTGGGCCGCCACGGCCTCGCCCGCGATGTGCAGGCCGGCATCGACCGCATAGACCGCCATTTCAGGTGCCAGCGGCGGCAGCTCGAGCGCGGCGCCGGGCGCCAGTTGCACATCGAGGTACAGCGTCGGGGCGAACGTGGCCACGGGCGAGCTCTGGCCAAAGGCCGTGCCGATGAGCACGCGCACGGTGGCGCCGCCAATCACCACCTCGGGGATCGCCTCAGCGGGCGTGTGCGCAAACGCGGGCTCTGCCTCTTCGTGCGCCAGCGGCAGCGCGGCCCACAGCTGAATGCCGTGGTTGACGTAGCTGCTTGCCGCCAGCGCCTCGGGGCGGCGCTCGGAATGCACGATGCCGCGTCCCGCCGTCATCCAGTTGATGGCGCCGGGCTCGATCTGCTGCACGCTGCCCAGGCTGTCGCGGTGCACCATGGCGCCCTCGAACAGGTAGGTCACCGTGGCCAGGCCGATGTGCGGATGGGGGCGCACATCGAACTGGTCGCGGGGCGCCACCGTGATGGGACCAAAGTGGTCGAAGAACACGAACGGCCCCACCGCGCGGCGCTGCAGCGCCGGCAGCAGGCGCCGCACGGTGAAGCCCCCGCCCAGGTCCTTTTCGTGCCCCGACAGCTGCAGGAAAACGCTCATGGCAGGCGCTCCCGGCAGGGGGTGGTCAGTGCGTTATGCATCACACAATCTCCTTCGAAGAGGCACCGAAAAAGCCTTCGGTGCACGGGCCGCTATACAGGCACGGTGCGTCCAGCGCGCGCGCTGTCGACGCTCCAGGCGCCCGGGCCGAACGCGGCCAGCACCAGCAAGCCGCCGACCACGGCGATGTTTTTGAAGAACAGCAGTTGCGTCACCATTTGCTGCTCGGCCGGCACAGACCAGTAGGCATGGAAATAGAAGCTGGCCACCAGGGTGAAGAAGGCCAGCACCAGCGCGGCAAATCGCGTGCCCCATCCCAGCACCAGCGCCAGCCCGCCCAGCACTTCAATGGTCAGCGCGATCGCTGCGGCCACCGTGGGCAGGGGCATGCCCACCGATCCGATATACCCCACGGTGCCCGCAAAGCCGGTGATCTTTCCGATGCCGGCAGGCAGGAACAGCAGGGCCAGCAGCAGGCGGCCGACGAAGGCCAGGGGGTTTTGCAGGGATGCGAACATGGTCAGCTCCTTTGGTGAAAACAAGGGATGGGGTCTCAGGCCGCGAGATCAAACACTAGCACTTCCGCGTCTTTTGCGCCGTCCAGGCGCAAAAGAGATTCGTTTTCGAGCAGCGCGGCATCGCCCCCCGACAGTGGCTGACCGTTGACCTGCAGCGTTCCGCGCACCAGGTGCACATAGGCCTTGCGCGCCGGATCGAGCACCAGGGAGGTTGCCTCGGCGCCATCGAACAAACCCGCGTACATGGCCGCATCGGCGTGCAGACGCACCGAGCCTTGCGCGCCGTCGGGCGATGCCACGAGGCGCAGGGCGCCGCGCTTTTCGGCCTCCGGAAAACGTTTTTGCTCATAGCTGGGCTCGATGCCCGACACATTGGGCTCGATCCAGATCTGCAGGAAATGCGTGGTCTGGCCCGCCGCGTGGTTGAACTCGCTGTGCACCACGCCGCTGCCGGCGCTCATGCGCTGCACGTCGCCGGGCGGGATGCCCTTGACGTTGCCCATGCTGTCCTTGTGTGCCAGTTCGCCCGAGAGCACGTAGCTGATGATTTCCATGTCGCGGTGGCCGTGCGCGCCAAAGCCGGTGCCAGGGGCAATACGGTCTTCATTGATCACGCGCAGGTTGCCAAAGCCCATGTGCGCTGGGTCGTAATAGCCGGCGAAAGAAAAGCTGTGGTACGAGCGCAGCCAGCCATGGTCGGCGTGGCCGCGGTCCTGCGATTTGCGAATGGTCAGCATGGAAATCTCCTTGAGAAGCCTTCACTGTAGGCCCGCCGACCGCACATGCGGTGCAATGACATTGACGGGATAATTCAAACAATTTCAATCAAACGATATCCACCATGCAAAACGCGCGCAACGTCCTGACCCCTGACAGCCTGGCGATGCTGCAGTGCATTGCCCAGGCCGGCAGCTTTGCCGCCGCCGCGCGCCAGCTTGGCCTGGTGCCCAGCGCGCTGACCTACCGCGTGCGCCAGATCGAGGATGCGCTCGACGTGCTGCTGTTTGACCGCAGCGCGCGCCAGGCGCGGCCCACCGAGGCCGGTGCAGAGCTGCTGCGCGAAGGCGTGCGCCTGCTGCAGGACATCGACGCCGTGGCCCACCGCGTGCAGCGCGTGGCCACGGGCTGGGAGCCGCAGCTCACCATTGCCGTGGATGGCGCCATCTCGCCCCACACGTTGCTCGAACTGGTCGAGGCGTTTTACGCCCAGAACCCGCCCACGCGGCTCAAGCTGCGCGACGAGATCCTGAGCGGCACGCTCGAAGCCCTGACTTCGGGCCAGGCCGACCTGGCCATTGGCATCGCGGTCAATGCATCGAATGTGGCGGGCCTGCAGCAGGGCCTGCTGGGCGAGACGCGCTTCATCTTTGCCGTGGCGCCGCACCACCCGCTGGCCCGCGCGCCCGAGCCCCTCAGCGACGCCACGCTGCTGCAGCACCGCGTCGTGGCCGTGGCCGACTCGGCCCGGGGCGACAACGTCAGCATGGGCATGCTCGGCGGCCAGGATGTGCTCACCGTGGGCTCCATGCAGGCCAAGGTGCAGGCGCAGCTGCGCGGCCTGGGCTGCGGCTTTCTGCCCGAACCCATGGTGCGCCCCTACATCGAGGCCGGCCGCCTCGTCACGCGCCAGGTGGAGCGCTCGGCGCGCAGCATCCGCATGCACTACGCCTGGAACGGGGCGCCGCACGGCGCCCAGGGCCGCGCACTGCAGTGGTGGCTGGCGCAGCTGCAAAGCCCCGCCACCCAGGCCGCGCTGCTGGAGAACCACCACCATTTTTAGGCGTTGCGCTGCGCCAGGCGTGTAGAGTGGAAACATCAAACGGTGTTGCGCTGCCACGGATGGGTCGCGCGCACGTTCCTGGACCGTTGCATTCCTACCCGAAAGGCCACCATGCCCCCTCGCTCCCCCGCTTCCGCCACCCGTCCCCGACGCCCCCGCGTACCCAGCGCTGCGCGCCATTTCGCCGTCATCGGTGCCGGCATCGCCGGCATTGCCTGCGCCCGCACGCTGGTGCAGGCCGGGCACCGGGTCACGGTGTTCGAGAAATCCGACCGGGTGGGCGGGCGCACGGCCACGCACGACACACCGTTTGGCGGTTTCGACGCCGGGGCGCAGTATTTCACCGTGCGCGACGACCGTTTCGCCGAGGCCCTGGCCACCGTGCCCGGCGTGTGCCGGCCCTGGAGCGCGACCACGGTGCGCGTGCTCGACGCGGCTGGGCGCGTGGCGGCCGCCAGCCAGCCACCCAGCGAAGCGCACTGGGTGGCCTGCCCGGGCATGGATGCCCTCGTCGGCGCCTGGGCACAGCCGCTGCAGCAGGCGGGCTGCGTGCACACCGGCGCCCGTGTGGTGTGCATTGAGGCCGACCCCCTGCGCCCCCGCGGCTGGCAGGTCTGCACCGAAAGCGACGACGGCTCCCAGCAGGTGGTGGCCGGCTTCGACGCCGTGCTGATGGCGCTGCCGGCCACGCCCGCACGTGCGCTGCTGGTGTCGTCCGACCTCTACACGCCGCTGGCCGATGCGCTGGCCAAGGTGTCCATCGCCCCGTGCTGGACGCTGATGCTCGCCTTTCCCCAGGCCGTGCGCCCGGGCCTCACCACCCTCGGCCCGCAGTGGAACGCCGCGCGCAGCACGCACCACCGCATCGCCTGGCTGGCGCGCGAATCGTCCAAGCCCCAGCGCAGCACCGTGGAGCGCTGGACCGTGCAGGCCAGCCCAGCCTGGTCGGACGAGCACCTGGAGGACAACGCCACACGCGTGCAGGACAAGCTGCTCAAGGCGTTTGCCGAGGTGACCGGCATCCGCGCCACGCCCAGCCATGCACAGGTGCGCCGCTGGCGCTATGCGCAAACCCAGCAGCCGCTGGGCCGCAGCCACCTCTGGGACGCCAATGCGCAGCTGGGCGCCTGCGGCGACTGGTGCCTGGGCCACCGGCTCGAAGACGCGTTCATCTCCGGACTGGAACTGGCCCTCGCCGTCGCATGACGCCGGCGGGCTACGTGGGGCGCTTTGCGCCCTCGCCCACCGGGCCGCTGCACGCGGGCTCCCTGGTGGCGGCGCTGGCCAGCTGGCTCGATGCGCGCGCCTGGAACGGCGGGCATGGCGGGCGCTGGCTGGTGCGCATCGAAGACGTCGACACGCCCCGCTGCATGCCCGGCGCTGGCGAACACATCCTGGCGCAGCTGGCCACCTGCGGCCTGCACCCCGACGCGCCGCCGCTGTGGCAGTCCACGCGCTCCCAGGCCTACCAGGCCGCGCTGGACCGGCTGTGCGCCAACGGCCTGGCCTACCCCTGCGCCTGCTCGCGCAAGGACATCGCCACTGCCCACGCCGCGCGCGGACATGCCCACCAGCGCCACATCGAGCAACCCTACCCCGGCACCTGCCGCCACGGCCTGCACGGCCGCAGCGCGCGCGCCTGGCGCTTCAACACCACGGATTTTTGGCCAAAACAGCCTCTAGCGCCCATGGACGACGCGCGAGCAGCTATCAATACAGGAGCAGCACCGACTGCTGCACTGGCACGACCGACGCCTGGGCGCGCAGCAGCAGGACGTGGTGGGCCGTGTCGGCGACTTCGTGCTGCGCCGCGCCGACGGCCTGTGGGCCTACCAGCTGGCCGTGGTGGTGGACGACGCCGCGCAGGGCATCACCCACATCGTGCGCGGCGAGGACCTGGCCGACAACACGCCGCGCCAGATCCTGCTGCAGCGCGCCCTGGGCGTGCCCACGCCGCAGTACCTGCACACGCCCCTGGTGCGCGCGGCAGACGGTGAAAAGCTCTCCAAGCAGCATGGCGCACCGCCGCTCAACCTGCAGCAGCCGCTGCAGGCGCTGGCGACCGCCGCGGCCGTGCTGCAACTGCCTCCGGTGGCGCATCCCGACAACACCACGGTGGCACAGGCGCTGGCGCAGTGGTGCAAGGCCTGGGCCGGTCTCTACAATCTCGCACCGTGACAGAACTTCCATCCCCCTCCGCCCCCATGGGCACTTCCCCCGACCACGACGCCGCTGCGCGCGCCCACCCTGGGGCGCCCGCATCCAGCGAGGGTGCGGCCCCGGCCGGCGTGGCCCACCCCAAGACCATCAAGAGCTTTGTGCGCCGCGCCGGCCGCACCACGACCGGCCAGGCCAAGGCCTTCGAAGACCTGGGGCCGCGCTTCATCGTGCCCTACCGCGCCGAGCCGCTCGACGCGAGCGCGGCCTTTGGCCGCGCCGCGCCGCTGGTCCTCGAGATCGGCTTCGGCATGGGCGAGGCCACGGCCCACATCGCGCACGTGCGCCCGGACGACAACTTCCTGTGCTGCGAAGTGCACGAACCCGGCGTGGGCGCACTGCTCAAGCGCCTGGGCGAGCAGGGCCAGACCAACATCCGCATCGTGCAGCACGACGCAGTCGAGGTCATCGACCACATGCTCGCGCCCGCCAGCCTGGACGGCGTGCACATCTTCTTTCCCGACCCCTGGCACAAGAAGAAGCACAACAAGCGCCGCCTGATCCAGCCGCCGCTGGTGGCCAAGCTGGCCGCACGGCTCAAGCCCGGCGGCTACCTGCACTGCGCCACCGACTGGGAGCCCTATGCCCAGCAGATGCTGCAGGTGCTGTCGCAAGAGCCGTTGCTGGCCAACAGCGCCGACGGCTACGCACCGCAGCCCGCCTACCGCCCGCTCACCAAGTTCGAAAACCGCGGCCTGCGCCTGGGCCACGGTGTCTGGGACCTGGTGTTCATACGCAGCAGTTGAGCGCACCCACCCTGTCCGCTCCGCCATGACGCACCTCCTGCAGAGCCTGGTCGAGATGACGGGACACCGCGACCATCTGCGGCTCGAAGCGTCGGTGATGGCCACGCTGCACAAGCTCAGCAGCGTCGTCGAGGTGCGTGCGCTGGAGGTGTTCCAACTGGAGGGCGCAACCTGGCTGCGCCCGCGCAGCTGGATGGAAGACGGGCAGTGGGTTTCCACCGAAACCGAAGCGCAGGCCGATACACGGCGCCAGCCGCTAGCACACTTTCCGGCGCTGCAGGCCTGCTTCGAGGCGCGCACAGAGCATGCACGCTCGGCACCCCACAAGGGCCGCTACATGGTCTGGCTGCCGGTGTGGGCGCACGACCAGGTCACCAGCTGCCTGGAAGTGAGCCAGTCGCGGCCGGTTTCCCCGCACCGGCTCGACGTGCTGATGGGCATCTTCAACGTCTACAAGAACTACCAGAGCCTGCTGGACTACAGCGAACGCGATGCGCTGACCGGCCTGTTCAACCGCAAGACCTTTGACGAGCAGTTTGCGCGCCACGCCCGCGGCGACGGCCGCGCCCGCGCCCCCTGGTACGCACCCGGCGCGCCAGCAGTGGAGGACCGCGCAGACGGCGAGCCGCTGCAGCAGTGGCTCGCCGTGATCGACATCGACAATTTCAAGCAGGTCAACGACCGCTTCGGCCACCTTTATGGCGATGAGGTGCTGATCCTCATGGCCAACCTCCTGCGCGCTTCGTTCCGCAGCCACGACCGCATCTTCCGCTTTGGCGGCGAAGAATTTGTGGTGCTGCTGCGCACCGCGACGCTGGAGACCGCGCACAAGGTGCTCAACCGCTTTCGCCAGACAGTGCAAGACCACCGTTTCCCGCAGGTGGGCCAGGTCACGGTGAGCGTGGGTTTCACCGCCAGCGCTTCGGGCTCACCGGTCGAAATCCTGGGCCAGGCCGACCAGGCGCTGTACTTCGCCAAGGAAAATGGGCGCAACCAGGTGCGCTTCTATGACGACCTGGTGGCCAGCGGGCACCTGCAGTCGCGCATCCAGCACCGAGACCTCGAACTGTTTTGATCGCCAGCTTGGGCTGCGGACACAAAAAAAGCACCCGGCCCACACCCGGTGCTTCCAGCGGGGCGAGGCGCCAGCGCCCCGCTCCACTCAAAGACGCTCTGTCACCCAGCCAGCCACCGAGGCCAGCGCCGCCGGCACGCCGGCCGGATGCGTGCCGCCGGCCATCGCCATGTCGGGCTTGCCGCCACCCTTGCCGCCGACCTGTTGTGCAACAAAGTTCACCAGTTCGCCGGCCTTGACCTTGCCCACCGCATCGGGCGTCACGCCCGCGGCGATCTGGACCTTCTCGCCATCGACCGCGGCCAGCACGATGGCCGCGCTCTTGAGCTTGTCCTTGAGCTTGTCCATGGTCTCGCGCAGCGTCTTGGCGTCGGCACCTTCGAGCCGCGCGGCCAGCACCTTCAGGCCCTTGACGTCGACCGCCTGCTGCACCAGCTCGTCGCCCTGAGAGGACGCCAGCTTGCCCTTGAGCGCGGCCACTTCCTTTTCGAGCGACCGGACCTGCTCGAGCACCTGGCCAATGCGGTGTGGCAATTCCAGCGGGCTCGCCTTGAGGCTGCCTGCGGCCGATTGCACGGTGGCTTCGAGCGACTGCAGGTACGCCAGCGCGTTTTCGCCCGTGACGGCCTCGATGCGGCGCACGCCCGAGGCCACACCGCTCTCGGCCACGATCTTGAACAGGCCGATGTCCCCGGTGCGGCCGACGTGGGTGCCGCCGCACAGTTCCTTGCTCGAGCCAATGCTGAGCACGCGCACGGTCTCGCCGTACTTTTCACCAAACAGCATCATGGCGCCCGTCTTTTGCGCCGACTCCATGTCCATCTCGCTCGCATCGGTGGCGTGGTTGGCGAGGATCTCGGCGTTGACGAGCGCTTCGATCGCGCGGATCTGCGCATCGGTCACGGGCGCGTTGTGCGCAAAGTCAAAGCGCGTGCGTTCGGCGTTGACCAGGCTGCCCTTTTGCTGCACATGGCTGCCCAGCACTTCGCGCAGCGCCTTGTGCATCAGGTGCGTGGCGCTGTGGTTGCGCACGGTGGCGGCGCGCAGCGCGGTGTCGACGCGCGCCGTGACATGGTCGCCGACGTTGAGCGTGCCCTGCTCCAGCGTGCCATGGTGGCCAAACACATCGGCCTTGATCTTGAGCGTGTCGCCGACGGCAAAGCGGGCCGAGCCGCTGACCAGTTCGCCCTGGTCGCCGACCTGGCCGCCGCTCTCGGCGTAAAACGGGGTGGAATCGAGCACCACCACGCCGTTTTGACCCGCTTTCAGCGCTGCAACGCTGATGCCGTCTGCGTAGAGCGCTACGATTTTTGAAGCTTCCTGCTCCAGCTGCGTATAGCCGATGAAGGCATTGCCGCTGCCGGCGTACTCCAAGCGCACGGTCCATCTTGAACTTACCGGCGGCACGCGCCTGGGTTTTCTGCTTTTCCATGGCCACGGCAAAGCCGGCCTCGTCCACGCTCAGGCCGCGCTCGCGGCAGACGTCGGCCGACAAATCGAGCGGAAAGCCGTAGGTGTCGTGCAATTTGAAGGCGACGTCGCCCGGCAGCACCTGCACGCCGTCGGCCAGCGCCGCGTCCAGGATCTGCATGCCGACTTCGAGCGTCTCGAAAAAGCGCTCTTCCTCGGCCTTGAGCACGGCCGTGATGTGCGCCTCCTGTGTGCGCAGCTTCGGATAGGCGTCGCCCATCAGCCGGGCCAGCTCGGCCACCAGCTTGTGGAAGAAAGGCGTCTTCTTGCCCAGCAGGTAGCCGTGGCGGATCGCGCGGCGGATGATGCGGCGCTGCACGTAGCCGCGGCCTTCGTTGGACGGGTTGACGCCGTCCGCCACCAGGAAGGAGGTCGCGCGGATGTGGTCGGCGATCACGCGCAGGCTCTTGTGGTCCAGGTCCTGCACGCCGGTCTCGCGGGCGGCGGCCTGGATCAGGGCGGCAAAAATGTCGATCTCGTAGTTGCTGTGCACATGCTGCAGGATGGCGGCCAGGCGCTCCAGGCCCATGCCGGTGTCGACGCAGGGCGCCGGCAGCGGCGTGACCGAGCCGTCCTCGGCCATGTTGAACTGCATGAACACGTTGTTCCAGATCTCGATGAAGCGGTCGCCGTCTTCGTCAGGGCTGCCCGGCGGGCCGCCGGGGATGTGGTCGCCGTGGTCGTAGAAGATCTCGCTGCACGGGCCGCAGGGGCCGGTGTCGGCCATCATCCAGAAGTTGTCGGACTTGTAGCGCCCGCCCTTGTTGTCGCCGATGCGGATCACGCGCTCGGGCGGCAGGCCGATTTCTTTCGTCCAGATGTCGTAGGCCTCGTCGTCCTCTTCGTAGACGGTGGCCAGCAGGCGCTCGGCCGGCAGCTTGTAGACCTCGGTCAGCAGTTCCCAGGCCCACTTGAGCGATTCGCGCTTGAAGTAGTCGCCAAAGCTCCAGTTGCCCAGCATCTCGAAGAAGGTGTGGTGGCGCGCCGTGTAGCCGACGTTTTCGAGGTCGTTGTGCTTGCCGCCCGCGCGCAGGCAGGCCTGCACCGAGGCCGCGCGCACGTAGGGGCGCTTGTCGGTGCCCAGGAACACATCCTTGAACTGCACCATGCCCGAGTTGGTGAACATCAGCGTCGGGTCGTTGCCCGGCACCAGCGAGCTCGACGGCACCACGGTGTGGCCTTTGGAGGCAAAGAAGTCCAGAAAGGTCTTGCGGATGTCGGCAACGGTGAATGTGGGGTGGCTCATGGTGTGTAGGTGTGGTGTGCAGGGGGTCGACAGGCAGGCGCCAGCCCCTCGGGACAACCTGAGATTATAGGTTTCGCCCTGTCACCGCTGCTGCTGTGCGAGTGCCCCTGAAAAGCTATCCTTTGGAACGTGTTCACGTTCTTTTCCCTTTTGCCCATCTCACGGAGCCCACGGACATGCCCACCCTTTCGCCCCTTGCCCAGCTCAAAGACCCGAGCCTCCTCCAAAGCGACGCGCTCATCAACGGCCAGTGGGTCGCCGGCGGCAGCCGCTTTGCCGTGCACGATCCCGCCACAGGCCAGCACCTGGCCGATGTGGCCAACCTGGGCGCGCACGATGCCGAGGCCGCCATTGCCGCCGCCAACGCCGCCTGGCCCGCCTGGCGCGCGAAGACCGCCAAGGAGCGCAGCGGCATCCTGCGCCAGTGGTTCGACCTGCTGATGGCGAACCAGGACGACCTGGGCCGCATCATGACCGCCGAGCAGGGCAAGCCGCTGGCCGAAGCCAAAGGCGAAGTGGCCTACGGCGCGAGCTTTGTCGAGTGGTTTGCCGAAGAGGCCAAGCGCGTCAACGGCGAGACCCTGCCGCAGTTCGACAACAACCGCCGGCTGATGGTGCTCAAGCAGCCCATCGGCGTGTGCGCCGCGATCACGCCCTGGAACTTCCCGCTGGCGATGATCACGCGCAAGGTGGCGCCCGCGCTGGCCGCAGGCTGCCCCGTCGTCATCAAGCCGGCCGAACTCACGCCGCTGACGGCGCTGGCCGCGGCCGAGCTGGCCATCCGCGCAGGCATCCCGGCGGGCGTGCTCAACGTTCTCACGGCCGACAGCGACAACTCCATTGCCATCGGCAAGGTGCTGTGCGCCAGCGACGTGGTGCGCCACATCAGCTTCACGGGCAGCACGGAAGTCGGCCGCATCCTGATGGCGCAGTCGGCGCCCACGGTCAAGAAGATGAGCCTGGAACTCGGCGGCAACGCGCCTTTCATCGTGTTCGACGATGCCGACATCGACTCCGCCGTCGAAGGCGCCTTTGCCAGCAAGTACCGCAACGCCGGCCAGACCTGCGTCTGCACGAACCGCTTCTACGTGCAGGAAGGCGTATACGACCAATTCATCGCCAAGTTCGCTGCCAAGGTGCAGACCGCCAAGGTCGGCAACGGCTTTGACGAGGGCGTGAACCAGGGCCCGCTGATCGAGGAAGCGGCGCTGGAGAAGGTGCAGCGCCACCTGGACGATGCCGTGGCGAGGGGCGGCCGCGTGGTGACGGGCGGCAAGCGCCTGTCCGCGCTGGGCAGCGGCCAGTTCTTCGAACCCACGGTGCTGGCGCACGCCACATCCGACATGCTGTGCGCGCGCGAAGAAACCTTCGGCCCGTTCGCCCCGGTGTTCCGGTTCAAGACCGAGCAGGAGGCCATCGATGCGGCGAACGCCACCGAGTTCGGCCTGGCCAGCTACTTCTACAGCCGCGACGTGGGGCGCATCTTCCGCGTGGCCGAAGCGCTCGAATACGGCATGGTCGGCATCAACGTCGGCATCCTGGCCACCGAGCATGTGCCCTTCGGCGGCGTCAAGCAGTCGGGCCTGGGGCGCGAGGGCTCGCACTACGGCATGGACGACTATGTCGAGATCAAGTACCTGTGCCTGGGCGACATCCAAAAATAGACTAATTTCTCTAGTTTGATAGCATCCAACGCTTTACCCATAAGCGTTAGAGCCCAAATACTTCCCATATCCCATATCCCATATCCCATATCCCATATCCCATATCCCGCAGGCGCGCCCTCGGGGCAGCGGGACATGCCAGATACGCGCCCTGCGAGCCTTCCTGGACCAACGGGCCCCGTTGCAGCGGCTGCAGGTGCCTATAATCCGCAGCTTCGCGGGTGTCGTTCAATGGTAGGACTCTTGCTTCCCAAGCAAATAACGTGGGTTCGATTCCCATCACCCGCTCCATCGTTTCGCAAGTGATCGGTTCACTTGCGGTCAAGACACCGGCAAGAGCCTGGCACGCAGACCCACCACGAAGGTGGTATGGCATGTTCAGGCTCTTTGCATTTGCACCGTCACAAGAGCGGCCTCTTCATCTATTGCGCTCGTCTGCAGACCCGAGGCTGCCCGACAGGTGATCGGCGGCAGGCACGGGCAACATTCCTGCAGGCCAACGCTTTATCTGCGCAAGGCCGCCAAGCCAGCGGGCATGGCAGGCACTCCACGGCAGACAGCCACGGCCGGTTGTTCGATCGCCCACCACGCCGGGCGCACGCACTCTGACAGAATCGGCCGTTTGCAAACCGCGTCCGATCCACTCGCCCTCTGATTGCGCATGACCTCTTCCTCTTCTTCTCTTGTGGCAGAGCCGAGTTGGCGCGACCGCAACACCCTTCCCTACCGCCTCCTGGTCTGGTTCATGCTGGCGGCGATGGCCACCGTGCTGATAGCGCTGGTGTCCTACCGCGCCTCCGAAGACCGCACGCGTTCGGTGCACCAGATGAACCGCTCGGTCAAGGCGATCGACCTGACCCAGCTGGTGCTGCTGTCGCTGCGTGACGCAGAAACCGCCCAGCGCGGCTACTTGCTCACCAACGACATGCGCCACTTGCAGCCCTACATAGCGACCAAGGAAGGGCTGAACCAAACCTTCAAGGGCCTGGACGCCCTCGAATGGTCCGAAGCGCAAAAAACCCAGCTGCAGCAGCTGCGTGCGCTGTCCCAGCAAAAAATGGACGAGCTGGCCGAAACGATCGCCCTGCAACGCGATGGCAAGCGTGACGCAGCGATGGCCGTGGTCGGCACCGATGTAGGCCGCCTGACCATGAACAGCATCCGCGAACTGGTGCACGACATGCTGGTTGCCGAGCGCGAGGAATGGGAAAAGCGCCGCCTGCTGTGGGAAGAAGCGTCGCGTTTTTCCACCGCGGCGACGTGGCTGGGCGCGGCGGTGTTGCTGGTGCTGATCCTGCTGTCGGCGGTGATGAATGCGCGCGACCACCGGCAGAAAATGCAGCAAAGCTGGATCAAGACCGGCCTGATGGGCTTGAGCGCCCGTTTGCAGGGCGACCTGCGGCTGAGCGATCTGGGCCAGCATGCGCTCGATTACCTGGCGCGATTCATGGACGCGAAGGTTGGCACGGCCTACGCTGCCGACGAGGCACTGGCGCTGCAGCGCTTTGGCCGCTACGCGATCGCCGAAGCAGACGCACCGGCCCATATCGCCCCGGGCCAGGGCCTGGCCGGCCAAGTGGCACAGTCGCGCAGCCTGTTGCACCTGCACGATGTACCGCCGGGCTACCTCACGGTCTCGTCGAGCACCGGACGCGGCGCACCGGCCGAGTTGGCGGTGGTGCCCGCCGTACAGCGCAACCAGTTGCACGCCGTGCTGGAGATGGGGTTTTTCCGCAAGCTCGACGCAACCGATCTGGAGTTTTTGGGGCGCGCCGCCGAACTGCTGGCCACGACCATCCGCTCGGCCGCCGATCGATCGCAACTGGAGGAGTTGCTCGAAGAAACCCAACGCCAGTCGGAAGAGCTGCAGGCGCAGCAAGAAGAATTGCGTGTCAGCAATGAGGAGCTGGAGCAGCAAAGCCGCATCCTGCAAGCCTCCCAGGCGCAGATGGAAACCCAGCAAAACGAGCTGGAACAAAGCAACCATTTTCTGGAAGAGCAGACCCGCCAGCTCGAGCGACAAACCACCGAGTTGCTGCTGGCCCAGGAGGCCTTGTCCGAAAAGGCGCGCGACCTGGAGGCGGCCAGCCAGTACAAGAGCGAGTTTTTGGCCAACATGAGCCACGAGCTGCGCACACCGCTCAACTCGAGCCTGATCCTGGCCAAGCTGCTGGCAGACAACAAGACCGGCAACCTGACGGATAGCCAGGTGAAATATGCGCAAACCATTTCAGCGGCCGGCAACGACCTGCTGCGGCTGATCAACGACATTCTGGACTTGGCCAAGATCGAAGCCGGGCAGGCGACGGTCGCCCCCGAACCGGTGGCGCTGGCGCGCACGGTGCAGGCACTGGTCGAGCCGATGGTGCCCTTGGCAGAAGAAAAGCGTTTGGCGTTGCGCTGGACCGTGGAGCCGGGCGTGCCCGAGACCATCGACACCGACCCACAGCGCCTGGGCCAAGTGATCAAGAACCTGCTCTCCAACGCCATCAAGTTCACCAGCCACGGCGAAGTCACCGTGCGGGTGAGCGCACCGGCCGATGCCACGGTCGCGTTTGCCGTCAGCGACACCGGCATCGGCATCCCTGCGCACCAGCAGCAGCTGATCTTCGATGCGTTCCGCCAGGCCGATGGCAGCACCCACCGCAAGTACGGCGGCACGGGGCTGGGCCTGTCAATTTCACGGGACCTGGCACATCTGCTTGGCGGCCAACTCACGGTGCACAGCGTGCCGGGCGAAGGCAGTGTCTTTACCCTGACCCTTCCGACCACGCTGACCGTGGCCGACAGCGCGGAAGCGCAGACACAGGCCCCTTCGCCGGAAGCCGCACGCACCACGTTGGGCGCGCAGGCACCCGTGCCGGTGCCACGCGCCACCGCCTCGCCACCAGCGGCGGCGCCAGCGCTGGCGCCACCCACCCTGCCCACGGCCGCGGCCCAAGCCGGCGCCGTCGACGACCGAAACCGCATGGACCCACGCGCGCGCACCATTTTGGTGGTGGAGGACGACGTGCGGTTTGCACGCATCCTGCATGAGCTGGCGCACGAGATGGGTTTCCAATGCCTGATGGCCGCCAGCGGCAGTGACGGCTTGGCAGCGGCCCTGCAGTACCTGCCTGACGCCGTCGTGCTGGACGTGAACCTGCCTGATTTTTCGGGCCTCGGTGTGCTCGACCAACTCAAGCGCAACCCGCTCACGCGCCATATCCCGGTGCACATGGTATCCGTGGCCGACTATGCCCAGGAGGCCATGGGGCGTGGCGCAGTGGGCTACGCGCTCAAGCCCGTCAAGCGCGAAGAGTTGGTGCACGCGCTCCAGCGCCTGGAAGCCAAGTTCACGCAGGTGCTGCGCCGCGTGCTGGTGGTGGAAGACGATGACAACCAGCGCGAGAGCATGCGCGAGCTGCTCGCCAACGGAGACGTGCAGATCGTGGGCGCAGAAAATGCGCAGCGTGCGCTGGAGCTGCTGCGAAGCACCACCTTCGACTGCATGGTGATGGACCTGAGCCTGCCCGACATGAGCGGCTACGAGTTGCTCGAACACATGGCCGAGCAGGAAGACGTCGCCTTCCCTCCGGTGATCGTCTACACCGGGCGCTCGCTCTCGCACGGGCAAGAACAGCAGCTGCGGCGCTTCTCCAAGTCCATCATCATCAAGGATGCGCGCTCTCCCGAGCGCCTGCTCGACGAGGTCACACTGTTCCTGCACCAGGTCGAGTCGACGCTGCCGGCCGACCATCGGCGCATGCTGCAAGTGGCGCGCGCCCGCGACGCGTCGCTGGAAGGGCGCACGGTTCTGGTGGTCGAGGACGATGTGCGCAACGTCTTTGCGCTCTCGAGCGTGCTGGAACCGACGGGCATCCGGGTGGAGATCGCACGCAATGGCATCGAGGCGCTGGCGGCGCTGGAGCGCGCGCAGGGGCCGCAGGGCACACCGGTCAATCTGGTGCTGATGGACATCATGATGCCCGAGATGGATGGCTTCACGGCCATGCGCGAAATTCGCAAGAATGCACATTGGCGCAAGCTGCCGATCATTGCGCTGACTGCCAAGGCCATGAAGGACGACCAGGAAAAATGCCTCGCGGCAGGCGCCAACGACTACATCGCCAAGCCCCTGGACGTGGAAAAGCTGCTGTCCCTGGTGCGTGTGTGGATGCCCAAGTAGCAGGAAGCCGCATTGCCGCACCGTAAAACCGCCACCCTCGACATCGAGCAGCGCCTGCTGATCGATGCGATCTACTACAAGTACCATTTCGACTTTCGCGGCTACGCACAGGCTTCGCTCAAGCGGCGCCTGCAGGCCGCATTGGTCCATTTCGGCTGCAAAACCGTCTCGCAACTGCAGGACCGCGTGCTGCACGACCGCGAGACTTTTCCCGCGCTGCTCGAATACCTCACGGTCCAGGTGAGCGAGATGTTCCGCGACCCCAGCTATTTCCGCTCCTTGCGCGAGCAGGTGGTTCCACTGTTGCGCACCTACCCTTCGCTCAAGATCTGGGTGGCCGGTTGCAGTGCGGGCGAAGAGGCGTATTCGCTGGCCATCCTGCTGCGCGAAGAAGGCCTGCTCGAGCGCTCCCTCATCTACGCGACCGACATCAACCCCGCGGCACTCAAGAAAGCCGAGGCTGGCGTCTACGACATTGAGCGCATGCCGGCATGCACCGACAACCACGCGCGCTCGGGCGCGCGCTCCTCGCTGTCCGACCATTACAGCGCCGCTTACGGCCGGGTCGTGTTCGACCGGTCCCTGCGCCGGCACATGGTCTTTTCAGACCACAGCCTGGCCACCGACAGCGTCTTTTCAGAGGTGCAACTGGTGTCGTGCCGCAATGTGTTGATCTACTTTGACCGCGAATTGCAGGACCGGGCCCTGGGACTTTTCAAGGAGGCGCTGTGCCGCAAGGGTTTTCTGGGCCTGGGCTCCAAGGAATCGCTGCTTTTTTCTTCGCATGCGGCCGCGTTCGACGACTTCGTACTGAAAGACCGCATTTACCAAAAGAAGGCCGTGCTGTGATCCCCCGATTGCCATCCGATTCTGCGTTCCAGGCCATTGCCATCGGCGGCTCCGCGGGCAGCGTCGAGGCGCTGGGCGTGTTGCTGCCCGCCTTGCCTGCGACATTGCGCGCTTCCGTGCTGGTCGTAGTGCACCTGCCGCGCGAGCGCCCCAGTCTGCTGTGCGACATTTTTCAAGGGCGCTGCGCCTTGCCGCTGCGCGAGGCCCAGGACAAGGAGCCGATTGCGCCCGGAACGGTGTACTTTGCACCGCCGGACTACCATTTGCTGGTGGACACCGGGCCGGCGCTGGCCTTGTCGGTGGACGCGCCTGTGCACTATTCGCGCCCTTCGATCGATGTGCTGTTCGAGTCTGCGGCCGACATCTATGCGCATCGGCTCATCGGCATCGTGCTCTCGGGCGCCAACCAGGACGGTGCGCGCGGTCTCGCCGCGGTGCACGGCGGCGGCGGGCTGGCCCTGGTGCAAGCCCCCGCCAGCGCGCCCATGCGCACGATGCCCGAGGCCGCGCTGCAGCGCACCGCAGCGAGCAAGGCCTTGGAACTGCAAGCGATTGCGGCACTGTTGACGTCTTTACATCTGGAGGGAACCCTGTGACATACCGCAGCGTGGAACCAGCAGCCCCCGTGTCCCCGCGGATCAAATGCCTGCTGGTCGATGACACCGAAGAAAACCTCACGGCGCTCGAAGCCGTGCTGCAACGCAGCGATATCGACATCCTCAAAGCCAGTTGCGGCCCCGAAGCCCTGGAACTGCTGCTGCAGCACAACGACGTGGCACTGGCGCTGCTCGATGTGCAAATGCCCGAGATGAACGGCTTTGAGCTGGCAGAACTGATCCGCGGCAGCGAACGCACGCGCCATGTGCCGCTGATTTTCATGACGGCCGGATCGCGCGACCAGAATTGGCAGTTCAAGGGCTACGAAACCGGCGCCGTGGACTTTCTCTACAAACCGATCGACACGCATGTGCTGGTCAACAAGGCCAACATATTTTTCGAACTGCACCGGCAAAAACGCGCCCTGGCCCGCGAACTGCAGGAACGCACCGAAAGCCTGCGCCTGAACGAGATGTACATGGCCGTCCTCGGCCATGACCTGCGCAACCCATTGACGGCCATCTTGGCGGGCGCCATGGCACTGCAGCGCCCGCTGGCCGACCCTGAAAAGCTGCACGCGCTGGCCCAGCAGATACAGCGCAGTGGCCAGCGCATGGGCCAGATGATCGAAGACCTGCTCGACGTGGCTCGCGTTCGCCAGGCCGGCAGCATGCCGCTCAAACTGGGCCCTGCGTCGCTGGACAGCATCGTGGGCCGCGCAGCCCAGGAACTGCGCGAGGGCGGCACCGACCGCCGCATCGACGTGGCCGCACGCGGTGACCTGGCAGGTGTATGGGACAGCGAGCGCCTTCTGCAGGTGGCCTCGAACCTCATAGGCAATGCGCTGCAGCATGGCGTTGCCGGCACCGAGGTGCAGGTCGTCGCAGATGGCACCGCAGCAGACGGCGTGGTGTTGAGCGTGGGCAACGAAGGCGCCATCGCCGAGAGCCTGCGGGCGCATTTGTTCAACCCGTTTCGCGAGCGCGTCCACCAGCCCGGGCGCCACCAGGGGCTGGGCCTGGGGTTGTACATCGCCCAGCAGATTGTGCTGGCGCACGGTGGAACCATCGAGGCGTCTTCATGCGACGCACGCACGACGTTCCGGGTGCAGTTGCCCCGGGTGTCGCGCGAATCAGACGGCAGGGGTGGTTTTTAGGGCGGCGCCGATCTCGGCAAGCAACGCGTCGAGGTCTTCGAGTTCAAACGGTTTGCCCAGGGCCCGCACGCGCGGCCCCAGGGACGAAAGCGCAGCGCCGAATTGGTAACCCGAGCACAGCACCACCCAGCGGTTCGGGTCCTTGGCCAGCACCGTGCGCGCCAGGTCGGTGCCGGACATGCCCGGCAAGCTCACATCGGTGACCAAGACATCAAACGCTTCTTGCGCGTCCAGCTCCAGGGCGGCCTCTGCGGTCGCGCACTTGGTGATGAAGCGCCCGTCCAACTCCATCAGCATGCCGATGGTCTCTCTCAGTTCCTCATTGTCTTCAACGTACAAGATGCGCAAGGGGACCTTTCTCAGATGCGTGGTTGAAAGGGCAAGGATGTGCGGCGCATGGGTGCGCAGCAGCAAACTCCTGACAGCAGACCCGGCATCTTCGTTCAAAACCCGGCGCTGCGTTGTAGGACAAATGGCCGCAACGGCTTTGCCAGCGTGCGCGTTCAGTGGGGCAGCGGCAGCAGCTGGAGCGCGCTCTCGAAGCGGCGCGCCTGGCCCGTGAGCGGGTCGGCAAATTCCAGCGTTTTCGCCAGCAGTTGCAGCGGGCGCGAAAAATCGCCCGCCGGAGGATCGTTGATCTCGGGGTAGAACGCATCGTGGCGCAGGGGCAAACCGAGCGCCGCCATGTGCACGCGCAATTGGTGGCGTTTGCCTGTCACAGGCGAGAGCCGGTAGCGTGCCCATGCGCCCGCCACCTCCAGCACCTGCATGCGTGTCAGGGTGTTGGGCTCGCCGCATACCTCCTGCATGCGAAAAAACTCGGCCGCCTCTTTCAGGCAGCTGCGGTGCTCGCGCGGAAACTCGACATCGCCACGCCAAGGCGCCACCGCCTCGTAGTGCTTCGTCATCAAACGGTCGCGAAACAGGCTGTGGTAGGTGCCGCGCGTGCTGCGCTGCACCGAAAACAGCACCAGACCGGCGGTGTCGCGGTCAATGCGGTGCAAAGGCGCCAGCGCGGGCAAACCCAGGCGCTGCTTGAGCCGCACCAGCAGTGTCTGGTGCAGGTAGGGGCCGGACGGCGTGACCGGCATGAAATGCGGCTTGTCGGCCACCAGCAGGTGCTCGTCCTGGTAGACGATGGACTCTTCAAACGGCAGCGGCTGCTCGGCAGGCAGGCTGCGGTAGTAGTACAGGCGCAGGCCGGGCTCGAAGGCCCGCTCGGGCGTCACCTGTGCGCCACGCTCGTCCACCACCTCGGCCGCGGCCATGCGCAGCCGCCACTGTTCGCGCCCGACACGCGGCAAACGCTCCACCAAGAAATCCAGCATGTTGCCGTGCCCGGTCGGCGGCAGGGCCACGCAGCTGGCGGAAACGCCATTGCGCATGGGCAGAACAAAGGGGTGGATCGGGTTGTGCATGGAACCGTGATTCTAAAAGCCCGGGTTTTTGGATGCCGATGGCATGGATGCCCGCGGCGCTGCCGGCGCGTTGGGACACGTTGTAGGACAAACGCGCCAATACGGCCCAGCTGCCGCAGCAGGCCTTTTGCCGCTGTGCGCCACGGGCTAGCATGGCCGCCATCAGCTTTTGCAATCGCCCCTCTTGTCCATGCCCCACACCACTCAGACACCTGCCCCGCCCCCGAGCACCCATGCTTCTGCGCGGTCCGGCCACCGTGCACGCCGCTGGGTGCTGGGCGCAGTGGCTGCCGTGCTGGTGCTGCTGGCCGTGGTGCTGGTCGTGCTGTCGCTGTGGGACTGGAACCGTGCGCGCCCATGGATCAATGCCAAAGTCAGCGAAACCACCGGCCGCCACTTTGCCATCGAGGGCGACCTGACGGCCCAGTGGCAATGGCCCCAGCCGCTCGAGCCCGGATGGCAGCGCTGGATACCCGGCGTGACGGTGCATGCCAAGCAGCTCGTGCTGGGCAACCGTCCCGACTTTGGCAGGGTGGGCGCGCTTGATCCCGCCAACGCACGCGGCGCCCCCCCCACGCTGACCGACAAGCCCGGCGCGGCGCAGCGCGGCGCCGCAGGCAGCGCGACCGCTGCCACGCCGGCGCCGAGCGAAAAGACCGCGAACACGGATGCAGACACGGCGCCAGCGATGGCCACGGCCGCCGAAGCCAGCGCATCGCTGCGGCTGCTGCCGCTGCTCAAGCGCACGCTCGCGCTGGGCACGGTGGTGCTCGACACGCCGGATGTGGCGCTGGCGCGCCTGGCGGATGGCCGCAACAACTGGACCTTCACGCCACGCCACGCGCATGCGCAGACCGCCAACCCCTGGAACGTCACCGTCGAGCAATTTCAAATTGACAAGGGCCAGATCGCCTACGCCGATGGCCTCAAGGATCTGGCGCTGCGCGCCCAGGTGGCGACGATCGATGGCGCTCCCGATCCCGACGCAAAAGGCGCGGCTCCCGCAGGCGGCCAGCGTGCCGGCGTGCCGGCGCCGGTGCACCGCAGGCGCCCGGCGCTGCGCGCTATGGCTTGGAACTCAAAGTCAGCGGGCGCTTTGCCCAGGCCGCGGTCGAAGGCTCAGGCAAGACAGGCGATCTGCTGAGCTTGCGCAACAAGGCCATCAACTTCCCCGTGCAGTTCAGCGCGCGCGCGGGCGATACGCGGGCCGACGTCCAAGGCACGCTGACCAACCCCACGGCCCTGGCCGGGGTGGACCTGCAGGTGGCATTGGCCGGCGCGACCATGGCAGACCTGTATGCGCTCACCGGACTGGTGCTGCCCAACACCCCCCCGTACCAGACCAACGGCCGTCTGGTGGGCACGCTGACGCCCGAACGCGCCACCTGGGATTACCAGGATTTTCACGGCACCCTGGGCAAAAGCGATTTGCACGGCCACCTGACCTACACCTCGGGCAAGCCGCGCCCCAAGCTGCGCGGTCAGGTGCATTCGAACACCCTGCGCCTGGCCGACCTGGGGCCGGTGCTGGGGACGCCCGCAGGCGCTGCGGCCAAGAACACGCCGCCTCCGCCGTCCGGCAAGGTGCTGCCGAGCAAAAAATTTGCCACCGAGCGCTGGAACGCGATGGACCTGGACATTGTTTTCGATGGCAAGAAAATCATCGAGAGCAATAACCTGCCCTTCGACAACCTCAGCGTGCATGCCGTGCTCGACGACGCCCAGCTCACCCTGGAGCCGCTGCGCTTTGGCGTGGCGCAGGGCAAGATCAACGCGCAGGTGGTGCTCGACAGTCGCAAGGACCCGCTCAAGGCGCAGGTGCGCGCCACGGTGGAAGGGCTGCAGCTCTCGGCGCTGTTTCCGAAGGTGGAGCGCATGAAAAAGAGCCTGGGCCGCATGGACGGCGCGTTGGCGCTCAGCGGCCAGGGCCATTCGGTGGGCCAGATGCTGGGCAGCAGCTCGGGCGAAGCGCGGCTCTATGTGCGCGACGGCACGCTGAGCAAGCAGTTGCTGGACCTGGCCGCGCTCAACGTGGGCAGCATCGTCGTCGCCAAGCTGTTTGGCGAGAACCGCGAAGTGCACCTGCGCTGCGCGGTGGCCGACCTGGGGATCAAGCACGGCGTGGCGCAGACGCGCACCGCCAAGCTCAGCACCGAGGAGGCGATCGTCGAGGCCGTGGGCACGATGGACATGGCGCGCGAACACATCGACCTGCGCATCAAGCCCGAGTCGCTCCAGTGGAAGTTCTTTTCGCTGCGCACGCCGCTGTATGTGCGCGGCCCGTTTGCCAAGCCGGACGTGGGCATCGAGCCCGGCCCGCTGCTGCTGCGTGCCGGCGCCGCCGTGGCCGCCGCCGCGGTCGCGCCCGCCGCACTGGCGCTGGTGCCCATCACCGTGCCGGCGGCGGACGACGACGCGCACTGCACCAAGTTGCTCGCACAGGCCACGGCCGCCGTGCAGGCCGGCCCGGCCGGCGCCGCGCCCAAACCGGTTCCACGCACCCCGGCGTCGCCACGGGCTGCACGGCGCGCTCCCGCTCCAGAGCCCACGCCCGCTCCTCCACCTGCGCCCGCGCCACGCCAACCCGCCCTTTCGGAGCCCGCCGGCCTGCCCGCCCCGCAATGACACCGTGCGGCATGCGGCCTGAAACTCCATTTTTGATAGCTGACAGCGCTTTACCCATCAGCGTTTCAGGGCAAAACACCTGAAAAACCTGCGGGAGCGGGCAGCCGCACGGCCCTGCGTCAATGGAAGTCGCGGCTGCCCTGCAGCGCGTCGGCCAGGCGCCCCAGCAGCGGCGTGAGGTCCTTGCAGCGCTGCACCACCAGATGGCGCACCACGGCCGCGCCCTCGGCTGGGTCGGCGCTGCATTGCCAGCGGCCTTCCACCGCCAGCAGGCGCGCATGCAGCAGCGCGTCGCGCCAGCGCTCGACCAAGTCCGGCCAGACGATGACGTTGACGGGCCGGTCTCGTCCTCGAGCGTGACGAACAGCGTGCCCTTGGCGGTCCGCGGGCGCTGGCGCACGGTGACGATGCCGCAGGCGCGCACGCGCCGGCCATCGGGCACCGATGCCAGTTGCCGCGCGTCAGCAGGCGCCAGCGCGCCAGCCGATCGCGCAGCAGCGCCAGCGGATGGCGGCGCAGCGTGAGGCCGGTGGCCGCGTAGTCGAAGACGATCTCTTCGCCCTCGGGCGCGGCGGGCAGCGCCAGCGGCGCCTCGTGCACGGGCACGTCCTGCAGCAGGGCCGGTGGGCGCTGCTGCGCGGCGGCGTCCCAGACCTGCTGGCGGCGGTGGCCGGACAGCGCCTGCAGCGCATCGGCGGCGGCCAGGGCTTGCAGGTCGGTGGCATCCAGGCGCGCGCGCAAGGCCAGGTCTTCGGTGCTGGCAAACGGCGCCTGCGCGCGCGCGCACACCAGCCGCTCGGCCGCATCGGCGCGCAATGTGCGACAAGGCGCAGGCCCAGGCGCACGGCAGGCTGGGGCTGCGGTGCGAACGCGGTGTCTGCGGGCCCGCCCTGCAGTGGCGGCAAAGGCAGCAGCTCGCCCTCGAGCGTGCAGTCCCAGTCGCTGCGGCGTCACATCGATCGGGCGCACCTCGCACGCCGTGGCGGCGCGCGTCCTGCACCAGCTGCGACGGGCGGATAGAAACCCATGGGCTGCGCAGTTGAGCAGCGCGGCCAGGAAGCATGCCGGCTCGTGGCACTTGAGCCAGCTGCTGGCATAGACCAGCAGCGCGAAGCTGTGCGGCATGGCTTTCGGGAAAGCCGTATTCGCCGAAGCCCAGGATCTGCTGGAAGATGGCCTCGGCAAATGCGGGGCGGTAGCCCTTCTTCGACCATGCCGTCCAGCAAGGCTGTCTCGAAACGGTCGCACGCCGCCCTTGCGCTTCCAGGCCGCCATGGAGCGGCGCAGGTCGTCGGCCTCGCCGGGCGTGAACCCGGCGGCGATCATGGCGATCTGCATCACCTGCTCCTGGAAGATCGGCACGCCCAGCGTGCGCTCGAGGGCCGGCTTCGAGCTCCTTGCTTCTCGTAGCTGGAGCGGCAGGCCCTGGCGCTGGCGCTCGCGCGCCTGCAGGTAGGGGTGCACCATGCCGCCCTGGATCGGGCCGGGCCGCACGATGGCCACCTCGATCACCAGGTCGTAGAACACGCGCGGCTTCAGGCGCGGCAGCATGCCCATCTGCGCGCGGCTCTCGATCTGGAACACGCCCACGGTGTCGGCGGCGCAGATCATGTCGTAGGTGGCGGCGTCGTTGCGCGGGATGTCGGCCAGCGCCCAGCGCTCGGCGCGCAGCAGCGCGCGCAGGTCCAGGCAGCGGCGCAGCGCGCTGAGCATGCCCAGGGCCAGCACGTCGACCTTCAGCAGGCCCATCGCGTCGAGGTCGTCCTTGTCCCACTGGATGATCGAGCGCTCATCCATGGCGGCGTGCTCCACCGGCACCAGCCGCGTGAGCGGGCCGTGCGGTGAGCACGAAGCCGCCCACATGCTGGCCCAGGTGGCGCGGAAAGCCCTTGAGCTGCCGGGCCAGTTCGCAGCCACAGCCGGGCGGTGCGCAAGGCGATGCGCACGCCCAGCGCCTCTGCCAGGTCCTGCAGCTTGTGCTCGGCCAGTTCCTCGTCGAACCAGTGGTGCTCCTTGGCGAAGGCATCGACCAGCGCCGGCGCCACGGCCAGCGCCTTGCCGACGTCGCGCAGCGCGCTGCGCGTGCGGTAGCGTGATGACCACGGCGGCGATGGCGGCGCGCTCGCGGCCGTATTTGCCGTAGATGTACTGGATGACCTCTTCGCGCCGCTCGTGCTCGAAGTCCACGTCGATGTCGGGCGGCTCCCTGCGCTCCTTGCTGATGAAGCGCTCGAACAGCAGGTTCGATTCGGTCGGATCGACCGCCGTGATGCCCAGGCAATAGCAGACGGCCGAATTGGCCGCCGAGCCGCGCCCCTGGCACAGGATGCCCCGGCTGCGCGCGAAGCGCACGATGTCGTGCACCGTGAGGAAGTACATCTCGTAGGCGCAGTGCGCAATCAGCGCCAGCTCGCGCTCGATCTGCGCGCGCACCGGGCCCGGGCACGCCCAGCGGGTAGCGCCCGGCCGCGCCCTCCCAGGTGAACCAGGCCAGCGCCTCGCGCCGGCGCCATGCCGGCGGGCACGCTCTCGCGCGGGTAGCTGGTATTTGATTTCGTCGAGGCTGAAAGTGCAGCGCGCCGCCACCTGCAGCGTGGCGGCCAGCAGGGCGGGCGGGTAGATGCTGGCCAGGCGCACGCGCTGGCGCAGGTGGCGCTCGGCATTGGGCTGCAGCGCAAAACCGCACTCGGCCACGCTGCGCCCCAGGCGCACGGCGGTGAGCACGTCCTGCAGCGGCTTGCGCGAGCGCACGTGCATGTGCACGTCGCCCGCCGCCACCAGCGGCAAGTCCAGGGCCGCGCCCACGCGCTGCAGGGTGGCCAGCCACAGGTCGTCGTCGGGGCGCAGCAGCAGTTCGGCCACCAGCCAGAAGTTTTGGTCAAATACGGCTCTGGCCCTTGCTACGCAAGCGCTGACAGCTTCGAAATCAGGAGCACTCAGGGTGTCGCGGCACGGCACGAGCAGCAGCTCGCAGCCCTGCAGCCGCGCAAAGTGCCCGCCCGCCGGGTCGTTGCTGTAGCGGCCCTTGGCCGCGCCGCGCCGCGCCGCCGTGATGCATTCGCACAGGTTGCCCCAGCCCTCGGCGTTGCGCGCCAGCGCCACCACGCGAAAGCCGTCGAAGCGGAACTCGCTGCCGACGATGAGCGGGAGCCCAAGCGCCTTGGCCCGCACATGGGCGCGCACCACGCCGGCCACCGAGCATTCGTCGGTCAGCGCCAGCGCGGCGTAGCCGAGGGCAAACGCGCGCTCGACCAGCTCTTCGGGGTGCGATGCGCCGCGCTGGAAGCTGAAGTTCGAAACGCAGTGCAGCTCGGCATAGCCGGGCAGCGCCGGGGGCGCACGGCCGGCGCGGATGCGCTGACCGAAGGCGCTGGGCCGGCTCAGGCATACAGGCCTTGCAGGAACCAGCGGTACGCCCCGGGCGCCTGGGCCTGCGGCCCGAGCCGCTCGCGGTACACCCAGACCAGGCCGCCGGTGTCGTTGTGCGCCACGAAGTAGTCGCGCACGGCCGGCGCTGCGCCGCCCTCTTCCGGCACATCCCACCAGCCGGCCTCCACGCGGTGCGGGCCGGCCAGCAGGCGCAGCAGCCCGTGGTGGCACGGGCGGTGGCCCTGCACCGCCAGGCGCAGCGGCGGGCGCAGCAGCCAGGCCGGCAGCAGCGCGGCATCGGGGGCATGCGCGCCGGCCGGGCGCGCGGGCGCCTCGGCGGCCAGCGCGGCCGCCGCCGGGGGCGCCTGCCAGCGCTGCATGCACTCGGGCCGGTGGTCGGCCTGGAGCCACCGGCGCCTGCACCTGCTGCCGCGCCCAGGCGCGCGCTCAGGCGCTCGACCAGCTGGTGCAGCCTGTCGCCCGCGGGTGTGCCGTCGCGGCGGCAGCAGGCTGGTGCTGGCATCGGCCCAGGGCGCGGTCTCGCAGCGCGCGCAGCCGCAGCCGGCTGGCGGGCGCGGCCAGCGTGGTGCGCGCCAGGTGCTCGGACAGCAGGCGGCGCAGGTGCGCCATGTCCTGCGTGGGCTGGGCCGTGCGCACCGGCGAGGCCTGCGGTGCGGCGGCAGGTCCATGCCGTTGCAGCGGCGCAGGTCGAGCGTGCCATGCCAGCTCGAGCGCCAGCGCGCCCTGCTGGCGCGCCCTGCAGCCAGAGCTGCAGGGCCGCGAGCAGGCGGTTGGCCGACCATCAGCAGCGCCGGGCGCGGAGTCGACCAGCGCGGGCAGCTCCAGCGTCTGCTCGAAGACATCGGGCAGCTCCAGCCAGGCCAGGGCGCTCGGGCGCATCGCCCCAGGCCTGGTCGAGCGCGTGCAGCAGGGCCGCGCCGAAGCGCCGCGCCACGCCGCCACGCGGCAGCGCGCGCAAGCTCGCCCCAGGTGCGGCAGCCCATGCGCGCCAGGCGTGGCGAGGTGGGGACGCGCGGCGCTCAAGGTGTGCAGCGGCAGGCCCTGCGGCACGCTGGCAGGCGCGGCATGCCCGGCCTGCCGCAGGCGCAGCAGCGCCAGTGCCACCAGGGCCGTGGCGCCTTCGGCCCAGGGCCCACCGGGCGCGGGCCGATCCGCCTGCAGTTGCTCGATCAGCCGGGTGCGGCCGCCCCACAGGCGCTCGCAGCCCGACACCTCCAGCAGCAGCGCTTCGTCGAGCACGGCCACGCGCGGTGTCCAGCGCAGCGCCCACCAGGCGTGCGGGCACGCGGCCGGGGCACCGGCCGCAAGCGGCTCCTCATCGGGCCGCCACGGCAATGCGATCCAGTGCATGGCTGGCGCTGGTACGTGCGGGGCCCAGGGCGGCGCGCACGGGGGTGGGGAGGGAAGGCGCCGGCAGGCCCGCACGCCGCGCCGCCTGCGCCGCCTGCGCCGCCAGCACGGCAGCCAGGCGCGCCGGGCCGGCGGGCAGCCACAGCGGCTCGGCCAGCGGCGGCCCACGCCGCTTGAGGATGCGCACCTGCATGCCCGCGCCCTGGGCGCCCTGCCCGCCCTGCACCAGCAGGCGCAGCGCGGCGGGCGACGCCTGGTGCTGCCATGGCGCGGGGCGGAACACCCACAGCAGCGCGCCCTGCTGCGCCGCAGCCAGTTGCAGGCGGCGCAAGGCGGTGGGTGGCGCCTGCGGCAACCAGGCCAATACGGCGAACACATCGCGGCAGTGCAAGGCCTGCTCGCTGGCCCACAGACCGGCGCTGCCCGTGGCGGCAACGCGGCAGCAGCGCGCGGCGGGCAAGCCCTGGGCCTGCAGCGCGGGCGCCAGCGGCTCGTGGGGCGGCGCCACCAGCACCACCGCGCCCGCACGCCCTGCGGCGGCCTGGGCCAGCGCGGGCAGCACCAGGCGCCACTCGTGTGTGCCATGCAGCGGTTGCAGCACTTCGGTCAGTGCGCCCACCGGCCAGCCGCCGCCGGGCAGTTGCGCGTCCAGCGCGGCATGGCCCGACGGCTGCACCCGCACCGCCTGGCCCAGCTGGTCCGCCGGCCACACGCCGGGCAGCGCCAGCAGCGCGGGCCGGGGTCCAGCGGAAGCGGTCGAGGGGGGGTGGCAAGCAGGCATGGGCATCCGATTAATACTGTTCAAATATACAGTATTAATCGGAATCTTCTTGCTTTTTTACAGAAGGCGCAAAATCTTCACGGCACCAATTGCTATCGAAAACAGAGCATTCAACGCAATGCCACTAAGCGTTTCGAGCCGTTTTAACGTAAATCGGTGAAAGCCCTTCGGCTACAGACGCTGGGTCACCCAATCGCACCAGTCCGCGACCACGGCATCGGCAGGGTGCTGGCGCTCCGCCACTGCGGGCCAGCGGCACTGGCTCGCATTGACGATGGTCTTGAGCTGCCACAGGGCTTCGCGCCCGACGAAAGCGATTTCTGCCAGGCCGGCGGTATCGCCCTGCAGCGGTTCAAGCCATTGGCTTTGCTGGTCGGGGTGCGCACCGGCCTCGACCAGCACCTTTTGCAGCGCATGCAGCCGCCCATCCACGAATGCCAGGGCACTGTCCGGGCCCGGCAGGGGCAGGCTGGGCAGCGTGTCCTTGGCACGCTGCCACTGGCCGAACGCACTGGCCAGGGCATCGATGTAGCGCTGCGCATCGGCCCCGGCCGGCTCCAAGGCCGGATTCCGGTCGGGCGCGTGCGCCGGTTCCTGCAGCAGGGGCAGGACGTGGGCCGCCAGGTCGGGCGGGAACTTGCGGTGGTTGAGCCGCAGCGCCAGCGACAGCTGCTGCGCGGGCATGTCGGGGTATTTTTCGTAGAACGCGGCCACCACTTCGGCCAGCAGCAGGATGCGCCCCAGGGGCGAAATATCGGCGCCTTGCAGGCCGCGCGGGTAGCCGGTGCCGTCCATGCGTTCGTGGTGTTCCAGCACCGCCAGCTCCACCGAGCGCGGATAGACCTGGGCGGCGCGCAGCACCAGCATGGCCGTGACCGGGTGGGCCGCCAGGTGCTTGCGCCCGGCGCCTATGACCTTGTGCTGCGGGTCCTGCCATGCGGGCTCCATGAGCAGCATGCCGACATCGTGCAGCAGCGCGGCGGTCGCCAGCGGCACGCATCCACGCTCGTCCATGCCGCTTTGAATGCCCAGAAAAACCGCCACCAGCATCACCTGCAGGCTGTGCTGGTACAGGTCGGGCCGCTGCTCGCGCATCACGGTGAGCCGGAACGCGATAGGCCCGGGCAAGGGCATCAGCGGCAGCGGTGCCAGCAGGCGGGCGGGCGAGCCCAGAGCCTGCACCAGCAATTGCGGCAGGGGCTGCTGGGCCACACCGCGCACTGCAGCCACCAAAGCGGCGTGGTCGACCATGTCTTCGGCGACCAGATGGGTGTCGATGGGTTCGCGCAGCTTGTGTTGCACCAGCCGCTCGTACAGGCGGCTGTCGATGCGCGCGCCCTTGTCCACGAGCTTGATGCCGCTGTGCGAATAGATCGCGTTCTGGGTCACCACACGGCACTTGTCCGCCAGGTCGGCGACCGCACGCAGGTAAGGCGCGTTGTCGCCAAGAAGCTCGGATGCGCTGGCATCGGTGGGGGTCGGCAGGTCAGGCATGGAAGAGATTCAAAGGGCAAAGCACTGCCAGCGAATATACGGTGGCTTGCCCCGGCGCCGACGCTGCCGCTCTCAGGCATGTGCCTGTGGCACAACACTCCGCCCAGCCGGCAGCACGGCCTGCACCACCAGCACCACGATCACATTGAGCAGCAGCGCGGTGAGGCCGGTGTACAGGGCGTAAGAATGGCCGCCCAGCAGGAAGGCATGCACGGGCTTGATGCCGTCGGCAAAGGCCAGCGCCGTGCCGGCAGCCATGCCCGCCGCCCAGCCGAGCAGCAGGGCCGGCGCCCGGAAGACCTTGACGAACAGGCCAAACACCACCGACGGGAAGGTCTGCACGATCCAGACGCCCCCCAGCAACTGCAGGTCCAGCGCGTACTGCGTGGGCACGAACAGGATGAACAGCAGGGCGCCGAACTTGACCACCAGCGAGGCGATCTTGGCGACCTTGGCCTCGCCCTGCGGCGACACGGCCGGGTTCACATAGGCCTTCCAGAAATTGCGCGTGAAGAGATTGGCCGCACCGATCGACATCACGGCCGCCGGCACCAGCGCGCCGATGGCAATCGCCGCAAACGCAAAGCCGCTGAACCAGGCCGGGAACAGCGCGCCGAACAGCGCCGGCACCACGTCGTTGGGCGTCTTGATCTCCAGGTGCGCGGCATGCGCCATGTAGCCCAGCAGCGCGATCAGGCCCAGCAGCAACGTGTAGGCCGGCAGGAACACCGCGTTCTTGCGGATGGTGTCGGCGCTTTTGGCGGCAAAGATGCCGGTCAGCGTATGCGGGTACATGAAGGCCGCCAGGGCCGATCCCAGCGCCAGGCTGGCATAGGGCAGCATCTGCCCGGGCTGCAGTACCAGGCCGGTGGCGCCGCCCTTGGCCGCAAAGGCAGCGCCGGCCGCCTGGAACACCGCGGCGTAGCCGCCCAGCTTGGCCGGCACCAGCACCACCGCGGCCAGCACCACGATGTAGATCATCAGGTCTTTCACAAAGGCGATCAGCGCCGGCGCGCGCAGGCCGGCCGAGTAGGTATAGAGCGCCAGAATGACGAAAGCCGCCGCCAGCGGGAATTCGCCCGACAGCCCCAGTGCCTGGATAACCACCTGCATGCCCACCAGCTGCAGCGCGATGTACGGCATGGTGGCCACCACGCCCGTCAAGGCCACGGCCAGCTCCAGCGTGCGCGAGCCGTATTGGCCGTAGACCACGTCGGCCGCCGTCACGTGGCCGGCCGCTTTGGCCACGTTCCAGAGCCGCGGCATGATGGCAAAGACGATCGGGTAGACCACGATGGTGTAGGGCAGCGCGAAGAAGCCGTAGGCACCCACGGCATACACCAGCGCGGGCACCGCGATCACGGTGTAGGCCGTGTAGAAGTCGCCGCCAACCAGGAACCAGGTGATCCAGCCGCCGAACCGGCGCCCGCCCAGGCCCCAGTCATCGAGGTGCTGGCCCTGCCCGCCCTGCGCGGGGTCCCGCTGCCAGCGCGAGGCCACGAAGCCCATCACCGTGACCAGGGCGAAGAAGAAGATAAACACCGCCAGGGCGGTCCAATGGATGTGGGAGTTGTCCATCATGCCTCCTCCCCACCACGCGCCTTGTAGTAGCGGTACACCAGCCACGTCAGCAGCGCGGTGACGAACACCCAGGCCAGTTGGTACCAGTAGAAGAAGGGAAAGCCGAACAGCGCGGGCTGTGCGTGGTTATAGAACGGCACGTACAGCAGACCGGCAAACGGCAGCAGAAGAAGCACCCACATAGGCTGCCTTTCTTCATGAGGCGATGCTAAAAACTATACGCCTGGGGCGCGCAATGTACAGCGGCCCGCATTTCCTCTTTTCCCTACAGGGGCATGGGTTGGCGCTGCGCGGCCATGGCCCGCAGCGCCCTGCTCAAGCAGCCGCCGGCATCTTCGCCGGCCCGCGTCAGAGCAGCGTGACGCCGGTCTTGGACTGCAGGAACTCCTGCGTCACGCCGGGGGCCAGTTCGACGACCTTCAGCCCCTGCGGCGTCACGTCCATCACGGCCAGGTCGGTGATGATGCGGTCCACCACACCCACGCCCGTGAGCGGCAGCGTGCACTGCGGCAGGATCTTCAGGTCTTCGGTGCCGTCCTTCTTCCTGGCGACATGCTCCATGAGCACGATCACGCGCTTGACGCCGGCCACGAGGTCCATCGCGCCGCCCATGCCCTTGACCATCTTGCCCGGGATCATCCAGTTGGCCAGGTCGCCCTTTTCGCTGACCTGCATCGCGCCCAGGATCGACAGGTTGATCTTGCCGCCGCGGATCATGGCAAAGCTGTCATGGCTGCCGAAGATGGACGAACCCTTGATGGTGGTCACGGTCTGCTTGCCGGCGTTGATGAGATCGGCGTCCACCTGGTCTTCGGTCGGGAACGGGCCGATGCCCAGCATGCCGTTTTCCGACTGCAGCCACACTTCCTTGTCGCCCGTGAAATTGGCCACGAGCGTGGGGATGCCGATGCCGAGGTTCACATAGAAACCGTCTTCGAGTTCCTGCGCGGCACGCGCCGCCATCTGGTCTTGGGTCCACGGCATGGTCAGGCTCCTGTCTTTTCGCTGAGGGTGCGCTTTTCAATGCGCTTTTCGGGGTTCGGGTTGTGCACGATGCGGTGCACATAGATGCCCGGCAGGTGGACCTCGTCGGGCACCATGGCGCCGGTTTCCACGATCTCCTCCACCTCCACGATGCAGACCTTGCCCGCCATGGCGGCGGCCGGGTTGAAGTTGCGCGCCGTCAGGCGAAACTGCAGGTTGCCGGACTTGTCGGCGCGGTGCGCCTTAACCAGGGCCACGTCGGGCACCAGCGAGCGCTCCATGACATAGGTCTCGCCATCGAACTCGCGCAGCTCCTTGCCCTCGGCCACCACGGTGCCCACGCCGGTCTTGGTGAAGAACGCCGGGATGCCGGCGCCACCGGCGCGCAGCTTCTCGGCCAGCGTGCCCTGGGGCGTGAATTCGAGCTCGAGCTCGCCCGCCAGGTACTGGCGCTCGAACTCCTTGTTCTCGCCGACGTAGCTGGCGATCATTTTCTTGATCTGGCGCGTGTTGAGCAGCTTGCCCAAGCCAAAGCCGTCCACGCCGGCATTGTTGGAGATCACCGTGAGGTTTTTCACCCCGCAGTCGCGCAGCGCATCGATCAAAGCCTCGGGAATGCCACACAGCCCGAAACCCCCGACGGCCAGCAGCTGGCCGTCGGCAACGACGCCCTGCAGCGCCTCGGCTGCAGAGGGAAATACCTTGTTCACATCGGTCTCCTAGTACAAATGGGTACGGTTAAGATACTACGTATTTTTATAAGTAGTTTTCCGTAGAGATTTGCACTATATGGATTTTGATTACCGGCTGGCGTTCGACATGGCTCCTGTGGGCTTGGTGCTCTCACGCAACCGCACGATGGTGGACTGCAACCAGCAACTGTGCGAGATGTTCGGCGCTTCGCGCGAAGTGCTGATCGGCCAGTCCTTTCAGATCCTCTATCCCAGCGTCGACGAATACGAACGCTTGGGCGCGCGCATGGCGCCCATCCTCAACGCCCACGGATACTACTGCGACAACCGCATCATGAAGCGCACCACGGGCGAGATGTTCTGGTGCCATGTCGCGGGCCGCGCCATCAACCGCGAGGCGCCCCACGAGTCGGGCATCTGGAGCTTTGAAGACCTGAGCGAGCAGCGCCCGGTCAAGGCCGACCTGACGGGCCGCGAGCGCGAAGTGGCAGCGCGCCTGCTCGAAGGCATGACCTCCAAGGAAATCGGCAAGGCGCTGGCCATCAGCCACCGCACGGTCGAAATCTACCGCGCGCGCCTGATGCGCAAATACGGCGCGTCCACGGCGGCCGATCTGGTGCACAAGCTGGTGACGGGCTGAAGGCGCACGCTGACAGCGCAAAAGCACCCTTTGGCGAAGGTGGAACATCGGTCACAGCGCCGAGCCTCCCGGCACCGACTGCACAGACCCCGCCGCATCTTTTTCGATGGCAGCCAGACCCCGGCCCGGCCCCTGCACAGCGGGCACGCAACGCTCGCGTCCCTGCCCAGCAGGTTACGCCGCGGCCACCGCGGCGGACGAGCGGCCCAGCACTTCGAGCAGGTTCCTCGCCGCGCCCACGCCCATGTTCACGTAGGCATCGCCGGTCACGCCGCCGATGTGCGGACTGAGAATGAAGTTCTTTTCGCCCTGGAACGGATGGCCGGCTGCCATCGGCTCCACGGCAAAGCTGTCGAGCCCCGCCGCCATCACCTGGCCCGAGCGCACGGCCGCCAGCAGCGCCGCCTCGTCGATGAGCCCGCCGCGCGCGGTGTTCACCACGATCACGCCGCGCTTGCACTGCGCCAGCGTGGCGGCGTTGAGCATGCCGCGGTTCTCGTCGGTCAGCGGGCAGTGCAAGGAAACAGCATCGGACTCGCGCCAAATCGTGTCCAGATCCACGCTCTGCACCCAGGCCGGAAGGTTCCTGGCGAACGGGTCGAAGCCGATGACACGCATGCCGAGCGCGTCGGCCATCCTGGCAAAACGCAGGCCGATGGCGCCCAGGCCGACAACGCCCACGGTGCGGCCGGAAAGCTCGAGGCTCTTGTGCGTGGCCTTGTCCCAATGGCCGGCGTGCATGCGCGCATCCAGCGCCACCACCGACTTGGCGCAGGCCAGCAGCAGCGCCAGCGCCTGCTCGGCCACGGCCGCTGCGTTGGCGCCCACGGCGGCGACCACTTCGATGCCGCGCGCTTGGGCCGCCGCCTTGTCGATGGTGTCCGTGCCACTGCCGTGCTTGGAGATCACCTTGAGTGAGGGCGCCGCATCCATCACTGCTGCGCCCACCTTGCCGTAGCGCACGATGATGGCCACGGGGTCGTGCCGCTGGCACAGTGCAATCAGGTCCTCTTCGGTGGGCGCCTTGCCAGCGTAGACGATCTCGTAGCCGGTGAGCAGGTCCAGCGCCTGCTGCGCCAGGTCGGCGCCCGTGACGATGATGGTGCTCACAGCAACTCCCCTTCCTTGAGCACGCCCGCGGCGCGCAAAGCGGCCGGCAGCCACTTGGAAGCCGTGTCGCCACGCGCGATGGCCGCGATGCGCGCGGCTTCGTCGGCCACCTTCCTGTCGGCCAGCGCCAGCATGGCGGGCGCCTTGGCACGCTCAATGACAACCACCCCGTCGGCATCGCCCACCACCAGATCGCCCGGATTCACCATGGCGCCGCCGGCCGAGATCGGGTGGTTGATGCGGCCGGGCACATATTTGGTCGGGCCAGCGGGGTTGAAACCGGCGCTGAACACGGGAAAGCCGAGATCCAGCAGTTCCAACCTGTCGCGGATGGCGCCATCCACGATCACGCCTGCCAGGCCCAGCTTTTTGCAGGCGCTGAGCATCAGTGTGCCCATCAGCGCGGCGGTCTGGTCGCCCTTGCCGTCGATCACCAGCACGTCACCCGGCTGGGCCAGTGCGATGGCGGCATGGATCATGAGGTTGTCGCCCGGGCGCACCTCGACGGTGAAGGCAGGGCCGGCGACCTTCATGTCGTGGTGCACAGGCGCCACGCGGCTGTGCATGGTGCCGCGGCGGCCGGCCACGTCGGCAAGGATGGCGGCCTGGAAGGTTGCCGCTTTGCTCACGACCTCGGCGCTCACGCGCTCAATGTCACGGATGACTTCGGAAAGTGGGCTCATGGTGGTTCAGTCCGATGGAGAGGAAAAAGAAAAAATAGAGAGTGGTCGTACGGCGGAACCCGGCCTCCATCGGCCTTGATGCCGCCCCGGATGACCTTGTTCTACTGGGCGGAGCCGCCTTCTGCGGGTCTCAAAGCGCCTTGCCGGCTTCCTGGCTCAGGCGCGGCACGGTGGTGGCGTGGCAGACGCGAACGCGATCTGCCCTTGCTCGACCCAGAAGTCGCTCATGCTTGGGACGGTGGGGCCGCGTCAGTCCAGGCTCGCGCCCGAATCCTTGACGATCTTGGCCCAGCGGGGCACTTCAGTGCGCAGCAGTTGGCCGAACTGTTCTGCGGTCCCGCCCAGGATATCGCCGCCTTCGGAGCGCAGCTTTTCAGCTACATCAGGCTGTTGCAGCGCCTGGTTGATGGCCTTGTTGAGCTGCGCCACGATGGGCGCGGGCGTTCCAGCCGGTGCAAGGATTCCGAACCAGGTCACCGCCTCAAAGCCCTTGTAGCCCGACTCTGCCAGGGTGGGTGTATCCGGCAACTGGGCTGCGCGCTTGGCCGAGGTGATGGCGATGACCTTGAGTTTGCCGTTGCGCACCTGGCCCAGCAGCGTGGGCACCGAAGACATGTACAAATCGATCTGCCCACCCAGCAGGTCCGTCATGGCCTGGGAGGCGCCCTTGTAGGGGATGTGGCGCAGCTTGATACTCGCGGCGTTCTCGGCCAGTTCACCGGACAGGTGGGCCACGGTGCCGTTGCCGGAATAACCCAGGGTGACGACGTCGGGCCTGCTCTTGGCGGCGGCCACCACGTCGGCAAAGGTTTTGTACGGCGAACTGGCGGGTGCAGCGATCACGATGGGCGAAGACGACACCAGCGCCACGGGCACGAGGTCCTTGAGTGGGTCGTAGGGCAGCTTGGCGTAGAGCGAGGGGTTGATGGCCAGGTTGCTGGTCTGGCCCATGACCAGGGTATAGCCGTCAGGGGCCGCCTTGGCCGCGGCATCCACACCCAGGTTGCCGCCTGCACCAGGGCGGTTGTCCACGATCACATTCCACTTGTTCTGATCGGTCAGCTTCTGCGCCACGGTACGGGCAATCATGTCCGTGCCGCCGCCGGGTGGGAATGGCACGATGAAGCGGATCGGCTTGTTCGGATAGGCGGCCTGCGCCCAGGTCGCCCCGGTGGGCAGGACAGCGGCGGCAAGGCCCAGGAAGGCTGCACACAAACGGGCGGCGAAGGGATGCGAAAGCGATGAAATTGGCATGGATTTGTCTCCGTTGTGATGATCGTCACGGCGTCGGCATGCAAGTCGGCGGCCGTGGGCGCGACTGTACGTAGACGTTTCAATCCATACAATGGCGTTGCGCATAACGAAACGAATTGCACCATGAGCAACCCACAGACAACGGCCTCGGCCAGTGCTGAACCACCGCCACCTGGTCCGTCCTTCTCCGGCAACCCTGCTGCCCCGACAGTCGGCAACGACGCCGGGGGTGTCGTCGCGGTCACCCGGGCCCTGCACGTACTGGAAGCGTTTGCATTGGGCGAATCGAGCCTCTCGCTGGCCGAGTTGAGCCGCCGTTGCGGCTTGCACAAGACCACGGTGCTGCGCCTGGCGCGCACGCTTGCGCAGTCGGGCTTCATGGTGCAGCGCGAAGACGGAGACTGGCGCCTGGGCCCCGCCGCAGGCTGGCTGGGAGCGCGCTACCGGGCGGGGTTTGACGTACAAAACGTGCTGGAGCCTGGGTTGCGCGAACTGACACACGCCACAGGTGAGAGTGCTGCCTTCTACGTGCGCGAGGGTCAGGTTCGCACCTGCCTCGTGCGCGTGGAAGGTCCCCAGGCTCTGCGCCACCATGCACGCATGGGCGAGGGCCTGCCACTGGACAAGGGCTCGCCAGGGCGGGTAATTCTGGCCTTCTCGGGAGAACCGGGCAAAGCGTATGAAGAAATACGCCGAAAGGGCTACCACTGGTCCATCGGCGAGCGCGAACAGGGCGTGGCCACCGTGTCGGCGCCGGTGTTCGGCATGCACTGGCGGCTCATGGGTTCGGTGTGCATCTCCGGCCCGGCATCGCGCCTGCCTTCCCCCAAGCTCGAAGCACTCGCGCAGACGGTGATCGCCGCAGCCACCCGCCTTTCGTACGCACTGGCCGGCAACCCGGCGCCCCCTTCGCAGCGTCGGGTGCGCGCCACCCAATGGCATCCGTGATACTGGCGCACGACAACAGGAGACCGATGTGCCCCGCTACCCCTTCCCCGACCTCAACACCCTGCCCGCCGACATCCAGGCCAAAGTGCTGCAAGTGCAAGAAAAGGCCGGTTTCATTCCCAATGTGTTTTTGGCCTTTGCGCGGCGCCCGGCCGAGTGGCGGGCGTTCTTTGCCTACCACGACGCCTTGATGGACCCCGAGAGCGCGAGCCGCACCAGCGGCCTGACCAAGGGCGAGCGCGAGATGATCGTCACCGCCACCAGCGCCGCCAACCAGTGCCTGTACTGCGTGGTGGCGCACGGCGCGATCCTGCGCATCTACGAGAAGAAGCCGTTCGTGGCCGACCAGGTGGCGGTCAACCACCGCAAGGCCGACATCACGCCGCGCCAGCGCGCCATGCTCGACTTTGCGATGCAGGTCTGCCAGCGTTCGCACGAGATCGAGGACGCCGACTTCGCCGCGCTGCACGCGCACGGCTTCGACGACGAGGACGCCTGGGACATTGCCGCGATCACCGCGTTCTTTGGCCTGTCCAACCGCATGGCGAGCTTTGCCGGCATGCAGCCCAACCCCGAGTTCTACCTGATGGGCCGCGTGCCACGGCAAAAATAGAACTACGGTTTTGATAGCTGACAGCGCTTATCCCATCAGCGCTGCAGCCACTTTTCATTCAAAACTCAAACGGTGACCAGCGCCCGCATCCAGTCGGGCAGGCTCTCGGCCTTTTGCCGGGGAAAGTCCACCCAGATGATGGTGGCGCCACCGGCGGCGCAGAGCACGCCGGGCTCGCCCACGCGCTCGAGCGTGCCCCAGGTCTCGAACGTGGTGCGGCCCGGGTCGCTGACATACAGCTTGAGCAGCACCTCGTCGGGGTACTGCAGCTGTTGGTAGAAGTTGCAGAAGGCATTGACGATCACCGGGCCCTGGCCCTGCGGGTCGGGCGTGCAGCCGACCTGGTACATCCACTCGATGCGCGCGGTCTCCAGGTAGCGAAAGTACACCGTGTTGTTGACGTGGCCCATGGCATCCATGTCACCCCAACGCACCGGAAAGCGCAGCTCGTGCACCAGTTTTTTGGTTTCGGGAATCTCGATCTTCACGCCTGCTCCTGCGCCGTCACACCGCAAAACCGTCGTCGGCCGCGATCACCGCGCCGTTGACAAAGTGGCTTTGGTCGCTGGCCAGCAGCACGATCAGTGCGTCCAGGTCCTGCGGCTTGCCCACGCGCTTGCGCGGCAGCATGGCCACCAATTTCTGGCCCGGCTCGGTCTGCCAGTGGTGGTGGTTGATCTCGGTGTCGATGTAGCCCGGGCACAGCGCGTTGACATTGATGCCAAAGCGCCCCCACTCCAGCGCCATGGCCTTGGTCATCTGCACCACGGCCGCCTTGCTCATGCAATAGGCGCCGATCTGCGGCAGCACCTTGAGCCCTGCCATCGAGGCGATGTTGATGATGCGCCCGCCCGTGAAGCTGCCCGGGCGCTGCGCCGCGCGCGCGCGCGATCATGCGCTTGCCCACTTCCTGCGCCACGAAGAAGGCGCCCTTGACGTTGGTGTCGAAGATGAAGTCGTAGTCCTCGGGCGTCACGTCCTGCAGGCGCTGCGTGGTGCTCACGCCCGAGTTGTTGACCAGGATGTCGATCGAGCCCATGTCGGTTTCGGCGCGGGCGACGGCCGCCTTGATCGAGTCCGGGTCGGTCACGTCGAGCTCGACCACCTGCGCGTCGCCGCCCTCGGCCTCGATGCGCGCGCGCAGGTCCTTGAGCTTTTCCAGGCGCCGGCTGGCCAGCACCACGCCCGCGCCAGCGGCCGCCAGCGTGCGCGCAAACTGCGCCCCGAGGCCGCTGGATGCGCCGGTCACGAACGCCACGCGGCCGGATAAATCGATGCTGTAAGCCATGGACACCTCTAGGACTGTTGCGCCATTGTTCAGTGATGGAACGCACGTTCGATTGTCTGCGCAGCCCCCAATACAATCGGTCGCGCGCCCGACAAGGCCTGCAAGCCCTGTCTGCTGAGAATCACCCATTATCAAACGCCCGACGAGACGCACATGACCAACGAAGAAATCCTCGCCCAATACGGCCCCCGCGAAGCCATGGAATACGACGTGGTCGTAGTCGGCGGCGGCCCCGCCGGCCTGTCCACCGCCATCCGTCTCAAGCAGCTTGCCGCAGCACAGCGGCAAGGAAATCTCGGTCGTGGTGCTCGAAAAGGGCTCCGAGCCCGGCGCGCACATCCTCTCGGGCGCCATCATGGACCCGCAAGGCCTTGACCGAGCTGATTCCCGACTGGAAGGAGCGGGGCGCACCGCTGAACCAGCCCGTCACCGACGACGCCATGGTGTTCCTGGGCGAGAAGTCGTCGTTTCGCACGCCCAACTTCCTGCTGCCGCAGTGCTTCCAGAACCACGGCAACTACATCGTCAGCCTGGGCAACGTCACGCGCTGGCTGGCCGAGCAGGCCGAGGGCCTGGGCGTGGAGATCTTCCCCGGCTTTCCCGCGGCCGAGGTGCTCTACAACGACGACGGCTCCGTCAAGGGCGTGGCCACCGGCAACATGGGCGTCGGCAAGGACGACGAGCCCACGGACAACTTCCAGCTGGGCATGGAGCTGCACGCCAAGTACACGATCTTTGCCGAAGGCGCGCGCGGCCACCTGGGCCGGCAGCTGCATCGCCCGGTTCAAGCTCGACGAAGGGCGGACCCGCAGAGCCTATGGCATCGGCGTCAAGGAGCTGTGGGAGATCGACCCGGCGCGCCACCAGCCCGGCTTCGTGCTGCACACCGCCGGCTGGCCGATGGACAGCCGACACCTACGGCGGCGCCTTTCTCTACCACGTGGAAGACAACAAGGTGACGCTGGGCTTCATCACCGGCCTCGACTACAGCAACCCCTACCTGAGCCCGTTCGAGGAATTCCAGCGCTGGAAGACGCACCCCAACATCCGCTGGTACCTCGAAGGCGACGCGTCCAAGGGCATCAAGCCGGCCAAGCGCATCGGCTACGGCGCGCGCGCCATCACGGCCGGCGGCCTGATGTCGCTGCCCAAGACGGTGTTCCCCGGCGGCGCGCTGGTCGGCTGCGAGGCCGGCTACCTGAACGTGAGCCGCATCAAGGGCAGCCACGCCGCCATCAAGACCGGCATGCTGGCCGCCGAGGCCGCGTTCGACGCGATCGCAGGCCGGCCGCCAGCACGACGAACTCAGCGCCTACCCCGAGGCGTTCGAGAAGAGCTGGCTGCTACACCGAGCTCAACAAGGCGCGCAATTTCAAGGCCTGGTTCAAGAAGGGCCTGACCATCGCCACGCTGATGAACGGCATCGAGCAGTTCGTGCTCAAGGGCAATATCCCGTGGACGCTGCACCGCCACACGCCCGACCATGCCAGCCTCAAGCCCGCGGCCGAGTGCAAGCCCATCGTCTATCCCAAGCCCGACGGCAAGCTCACCTTCGACCGGCTCTCGAGCGTGTTCATCAGCAACACCAACCACGCTGAAAACCAGCCCGCCCACCTGACGCTCAAGGACCCGAGCGTGCCGGTGAACGTCAACCTGGCCCAGTACGCCGGCCCCGAGGCGCGCTACTGCCCGGCCGGCGTGTACGAGTTCGTGCCCGACGAAGCCCAGGGCGGCAACGCCCAGCGCCTGCAGATCAACGCGCAGAACTGCGTGCACTGCAAGACCTGCGACATCAAGGACCCGACGCAGAACATCGTCTGGGTCACGCCCGAAGGCGGCGGCGGCCCGAACTACGTCGGGCATGTAAAAACCATAGCGCTCTGCGCTGGATGGGCCTGCGTTGCAGGCCCTTTTTTATGCCTTTCTCAACCTTGACCCGGCCGTTGCTCTGCAGTCGCCGCGCTCTCGCAGCCCGCCAACACAACCCCAAAAAATAGGAACATACTGGCGCCACCTCACCCCCGGGGCCTCCTCGCGGGCGTGACCCCACGATGGAGAAATGGCATGCAGTCCACCCCATTGAGCCCGCCCTTTGCCATGCGCAGGCGCCATGTCATCGGCGGGGCTCTGGCCGCCACTACCGTGGCGCTGTGGCCCTGGAAACCGGCTCTGCCGGTCGAGGCCGATGCGCTGACCGCCTTCCTGACCTTGTCCCAGCTGCTGACCGGCCGGGCCACGCTGGACCCGGCGCTGGGCCGGCGCTTGCTCGAGGCACTGCAAGCCAGCAATGCGGGCTTCAACCAACAGGCTGCCGACCTGCTCGGCCTGCTGCAAACCCGCAAGATTCCGCTGCCCGAACTGCCCGCGCTGCTGGCCGCTGAAAAGCCGGCTTTCGCCGCACTGCCCAGCCAGGTCATGGCGGCTTGGTACCTCGGTATCGTGGGGGGCGGCCCACAGGCCCGCGTCGTGGCCTTCGAACACGCGCTCAACGCCGCCACCGTCGCGGACAAGCTCAAGCCGCCCACCTATGCCTATGGCGTCCCCGGCAGCTGGAGCACCAACCCCAACGCCTGAGGCGCCTATGCCGCAAGACCTTTCCGCTGATTTCGTCGTCATCGGCTCCGGCATCATCGGCGCGCTGCTGGCACGCAAGCTCGCCCTGGCCGGCGCGTCGGTGCTGATGCTCGAAGCCGGCCCGCTCGTCACGCGCGCCGAACTGGTGGCGCGCTTTCGCAATTCGCCGCGCCGCAGCGACTGGATGTCGCCCTACCCGCCTGCGCCCTGGGCGCCGCACCCCGTCTACCAGCCCGAAGACAACGGCTACATGGTGCACGCCGGCCCCTACCCCTACAAGGCCGAATACATCCGGCAGGTGGGCGGCACCACCTGGCACTGGGCCGCGCAGGCATGGCGCAACGTGCCCAACGACTTCCACATCCACAGCCTCTATGGCGTGGGCGTGGACTGGCCCTTTGGCTACGACGAGCTCGAACCGTATTACCAGGAAGCCGAGGAGATCATGGGCGTCTCGGGCGCGCCCAACACCGGCTCGCCGCGCAGCAAACCGTTCCCGATGGAGCCGGTGGCGGAGGTCTGGGCGATGCGCCGCCTGCGCGAACGCCTCGCGCCCGAATACGCCGTGGTCGGCAACACCACCGCCCGCAACAGCCGCACCTACGATGGCCGCCCGCCGTGCTGCGGCAACAACAGCTGCCAGCCGATCTGCCCGATCGACGCGCAGTACCACGGCGGCCTGTCCGTGGACGCGGCGCTGGCGGCCGGCGCCAGGCTGCAGGCGAACGCCAATGTGTTCAAGCTCGAGCACGACGGCGCTGCCCGCATCACCGCAGCGCACTACTACGACCCCGACAAGGTGGCGCACCGGGTCACCGGCAAGACCTTCATCGTCGCGGCCAACGGGGTGGAGAGCCCGCGCCTGCTGCTGCTGTCGCAAAGCGACAAGTTCCCGCGCGGCATTGCCAACAGCCGCGACATGGTGGGCCGCCACCTGATGGACCACCCCAGCACCTCGCTCACCTTCGACGCCGACGAGGACGTGTGGCTGGGCCGGGGCCCGCAGAGCCCCAATTCCATCAACACCATGCGCGATGGCGCCTTCCGCTCGGGGCATGCGGCCTACCGGCTCGACTTCACCAACATCTCCCGCGTGGACGTGACCACCAGGGCGCTGATCGACGAAGGGGTGTACGGGCCCGAGTTCGAGCGCCGCCTGCGCTACAGCGCCGCGCGCGAAATGAACGTCAAGAACGTGCTCGAGGTGCTGCCCAGGCCTGAGCACCGCATCGCGCTCAGCGACCAGAAAGATGCCATGGGCCTGCCCAAGCCGCAGACCCACTACTCGATCGACGACTACACCCGCGCCGGCCACGTGCGCTCGCAGCAGGACTTCAAGCGCATTGCCGAGCTGATGGGCGGCACCAACCTGCGCTTCAGCAAGGACGGCGACTTCGCCAACAACCAGCACATCTGCGGCACCGTGAGCATGGGCACCGACCCGGCCGTGTCGGTGTGCGACGAATGGGGCCGGGCCCACGACCACGAGAACCTGTACCTCGCGGGCACCGGCGTGCTGCCCACCTCCGCCACCTGCAATTCGACGCAGAACGGCATCGCGGTGGCGCTGCGCAGCGCGCAGCACCTGCTGTCGCAGCAGACCGGCCAGCCAGTGCCGCGCGCCGCCGCCCCCAGCGCCAGGAGCTGAGCATGCGCACTTGCCTGAACTCTTGTCTTCGCACCGGCCTGGTTGCGGCCCTGTGTCTGGTGGCGCTCAGCGCCCGGGCCCAGGCCCCGGCCACCGCACCCCAAGACCTGGTCGAACGCGGCCGCTACCTCGCGACGGCCGGCGACTGCATCGCCTGCCACACAGGTCCCCAAGGTGCGGCGATGGCCGGCGGCCTCGCCATCGCCACCCCGCTGGGCCCCATTTACTCGACCAACATCACGCCCTCGAAGGTCTCGGGCATCGGCAACTACACCCTGGCGCAGTTCACGGCCGCGCTGCGCCAGGGGCGGCGCGCCGACGGGGCCTACCTGTACCCGGCCATGCCCTACACGGCCTATGCCAAGACCAGCGACGACGACATGGCCGCGATGTACGCGTATTTCATGCAAGGCGTCGCGCCCGTCGACAGCGCGCCGCCGGCCACGAAGCTGCCGTTTCCTTTCAGCATCCGGGCCTCCATGGCGGTCTGGAATGCGTTGTTCCTCGACACCACGCCCTACCAGTCCAACGCACAGCAGACGCCCGAATGGAACCGGGGCGCCTACCTGGTGCAGGGCCTGGCCCATTGCAGCGCCTGCCATACGCCGCGCAACGCCCTGATGGCCGAAGACCCCAAGCGCAGCCTGGGCGGCGGTGAAGCCGGGCCATGGCATGCGCCCAACATCTCGTCCGACCCCCTGGGCGGCATCGGTGGCTGGTCCGAAGACGAACTGGTGCGCTACATGCGCGAAGGCCATGTGGTCGGCAAAGGCTCCAGCGGCGGCCCGATGGCCGAAGCCGTGGACCACAGCCTCAGCCGACTGACCGAGGCCGACCTGCATGCGATGGCCGTGTACCTCAAATCCACGCCCGCCATCGCAGACCCCGCCGCCACCCAGCCCGCCTACTCCTGGGGCCAGGCCACGGACCAGCTGGCCAGCATCCGCGGCGTGGCACTGCCGCAGAACCTCGGCAGCATGACCGGACCGCAGCTCTACGACGCGTTCTGCGCGAGCTGCCACCAGGCGCAGGCGCAAGGCAGCGCCGACGGCAAGCTGCCCGCGCTGTTCCACCACAGCACCTTGGGGCGCAGCAACACCAACAACCTGGTGCTGTCCATTCTGCAAGGCGTGCCACGGCACGGTCGCGACAGCATCATGCCGGCCTTCGCGCACGAGCTCACCGACCCGCAGATCAGCACCTTGAGCAACTACCTGCTCAAGGAATACGGCAACCCCCAGGCCCGCGTGACCGAAAGCCAGGTGGCCCGATTGCGCAGCAACGCCCCGGACAACACCCTGGTCCAGCTGGCCCGCTGGGGCATGGCCATCGCTGTTCTGATCGTGCTGCTCGTGCTGGGCTGGGCCATCCGGCGCGCGCAAAGGCGCAAGCACGCTCCGCCGCGCTGACTGCGCGGCGCGCCACCCCTGCTTCCTCGCTGCGCTGCAGTAGACTCGCCCGCGGGGCCCGGCGACCCTCCTGCGCGGGCCTTCTCGGAATCAAGCAGGACACAACGACAGATACAAGGTTGGAGATGGAAATGAAGCAAATGTCTTGGGCACCCCTGGGCGCATTGGCACTGGCCATGGCGTTCATCGCACCGGCCCACGCCCAGCAGAAATCGGTCGCCGTCACGGCCATCGTCGAACACCCGGCGCTCGACGCCGTGCGCGACGGTGTGCAGGCCGCCCTCAAGGAGGCGGGTTTCGAGTCGGGCAAGAACCTCAAGTGGCAGTACCAGAGCGCCCAGGGCAACACCGGCACGGCCGCGCAGATCGCGCGCAAGTTCGTTGGCGACAAGCCCGACGCCATCGTCGCCATCGCCACGCCCTCGGCCCAGGCCGTGATCGCCTCGACCAAGACCGTGCCCGTGGTGTTCTCGGCCGTGACCGACCCCGTCGCCGCCAAGCTCGTGCCCAGCTGGAACGCCTCGCACACCAACGTGACCGGCGTGTCCGACCTGCTGGCGCTCGACAAGCAGATGGACCTGCTCAAGCAGGTCGTGCCCGGCGCCAAGCGCGTGGGCATGGTCTACAACCCCGGCGAAGCCAACTCGGTGGTCGTCGTCAAGCAGATGAAAGAGCTGCTGCCCAAGCTGGGCATGACGCTGGTCGAAGCCGCCGCGCCGCGCTCGGTGGACGTGGGCAGCGCCGCGCGCAGCCTGATCGGCAAGGTCGACGTGATCTACACCAACACCGACAACAACGTGGTCTCGGCCTACGAAGCGCTGGTCAAGGTCGGCCAGGAAGCCAAGATCCCGCTCGTCGCGTCCGACACCGACAGCGTCAAGCGCGGTGCCATCGCCGCCTTCGGCATCAACTACCGCGACCTGGGCGAGCAGACCGGCCGCATGGTGGCGCGCATCTTGAAGGGCGAAAAGCCCGGCGACATCAAGCCCGAAGTCAGCACCAAGATGGAGCTGTTCGTGAACCCCGGCGCTGCCGAGAAGCAGGGCGTGAAGCTCTCCGACGCGCTCGTCAAGTCGGCCGCGCAAGTGGTGCAGTGAGCGCCTGAGCGCCCTTGGGGCGCCGCACGGCGCAGACCCACCGGCAGGGGCCATGCACCGCATGGCTCCTGCTTTCTTTTAACTCCACCGTTGGCCGTCCATGTCTCTCTTTTCCCTGCTCGGCGCCATTGAAATCGGCCTGATCTTCAGCCTCGTGGCGCTGGGCGTGTTCATCTCGTTCAGGCTGCTGCGCTTTCCCGACCTGACCGTGGACGGCAGCTTTCCGCTCGGCGGCGCGGTCTGCGCCATGCTGATCTCCTCGGGCGTCAACCCCTGGCTCGCCACGCTGGCCGCCACCGCCGCGGGCGCCTTCGCCGGGCTCGTCACGGGCTGGCTCAATGTGCGCCTGAAGATCATGGACCTGCTGGCCAGCATCCTGGTGATGATCGCGCTGTACTCGATCAACCTGCGCGTCATGGGCGGCCCCAATGTGCCGCTCATCAACGACCCCACGCTGTTCACGCTGCTGCAGCCCGCCGGCATGGACGACTACGTGGCGCGCCCGCTGCTGCTGGCCGTCATCGTCATCGCCGCCAAGCTGCGCTCGACTGGTTCTTCGCCACCGAGCGGGGCCTGGCGATCCGCGCCACCGGCTCCAACGCGCGCATGGCCCGCTCGCAGGGCGTCAACACCGGCGCCATGGTGCTGCTGGGCATGGCCGTCTCCAACGCCCTGGTGGGCCTGGCCGGCGCGCTGTTCGCGCAGACGCAGGGCGGCTCCGACATCTCCATGGGCATCGGCACCATCGTCATCGGCCTGGCCGCGGTGATCGTGGGCGAGAGCATCCTGCCGTCGCGCCGCCTGATCTACGCCACGCTGGCCGTCGTCATCGGCGCCATCGTCTACCGCTTTTTCATCGCGCTGGCGCTCAACAGCGACTTCATCGGCCTCAAGGCGCAGGACCTGAACCTGGTCACGGCCGTGCTCGTCACCATCGCGCTGGTCATTCCGCAGCTCAAGCGCAAGCTGGCCAAGCGCCGCCCCCAGTGAGCGACCACCAGAGAAGACCCATGCTGAGCGCCCAGAACCTCGAAATCACCTTCAACCCCGGCACGCCGATCGAAACGCGCGCGCTGCGCGGCATGTCCCTCGACATCCCGGCCGGCCAGTTCGTCACCGTGATCGGCTCCAACGGGGCCGGCAAGTCCACCTTCCTGAACGCCATCTCGGGCGACCAGACCGTGGACAGCGGCCGCATCACCATCGACGGCAGCGACGTCACGCGCTTGCCCGTGTGGGAGCGCTCTTCGCGCGTGGCGCGGGTGTTCCAGGACCCCATGGCGGGAACCTGCGAAGACCTGACCATCGAAGAGAACATGGCGCTGGCGCAGCAGCGCGGCACGCGCCGCGGCCTGCGCAGCGCTGTCAAGACCGCGCTGCGCGAGACCTTCCGCGCGCGCCTGGCCACGCTCGGCCTGGGCCTCGAAAACCGCCTCACGGACCGCATCGGCCTGCTCTCGGGCGGCCAGCGCCAGGCCGTGAGCCTGCTGATGGCGGCGCTGCAGCCGTCGCGCATCCTGCTGCTCGACGAGCACACCGCCGCGCTCGACCCGCGCACGGCCGACTTCGTGCTGCAGCTGACGGCGCGCATCGTGGCCGAGAACCAGCTCACCACGATGATGGTCACGCACAGCATGCGCCAGGCGCTCGACGTGGGCGAACGCACCGTCATGCTGCACCAGGGCCAGGTGGTGCTGGACGTTTCGGGCGAGGAGCGCAGCCGCCTCGATGTGCCCGACCTGCTCAAGATGTTCGAGAAGGTGCGCGGCGAAAAACTCGCCGACGATGCCCTGCTGCTGGGCTAGAAATTCAAAATTGATAGCATGTAACGCTTACTGCATAAGCGTTAGAAGCCAAAAACACTACTTTTCGGCGTCGTCCTTGGCCAGCGCCGCCGCCATGAAATCGACGAAGGCCCGCACCCGTGTCGACAGCTGGTGGCGCTGCGGGTACACCGCGTGGATATCGGCTTCCGGTGTGCAGTAGCCGGGCAACACCTGCACGAGCCGGCCGCTGCGCAGGTAGCGCGCAATGTCCCATTCGGCCCGCATCACGATGCCATGGCCATCGAGCGCCCAGCTCACCGCGATCTCGCCATCGTTGGTGGTCAGCGGCCCGCGCGTCTTCACCGCCACAGTGCGCTGCGCCGTGCCACGGCCCGTGGTGAGCCGCCACGTGCCATAGGCCTCATCACCTTGGCGGATGCCGATGCAGGCATGCTGCGCCAGGTCATCCGGCACCTTGGGCATGCCTTCGCGCGCGAGGTATGCCGGTGATGCGCACAGCAGCCGTCGGTTGAACGCGATGCGCCGCGCGACCACCCGGGCATCGGGCGGCACGCCAAAGCGGATGCAGACGTCGAAGGCGTCGTCGGTCAGCGGCGGCGGATGGGCCGACAGCTGCAACTGCACATCCACCCCGGGGTGCTTGCACACGAAGCGCGAGATCACCGGCGCCACGTGGTTGCGGCCAAAGCCCAAGGTCGCGTTCACCCGCAGCAGGCCTTGAGGTTCTCCCTTGCCCTGGCCCAGCAGCTGCGCCATGTCCTCGATGTCGCCAAGGATGCGGCGTGCGTGCACCACGTACAACTCGCCCTCGGGCGTGAGGCCCATGCGCCGCGTCGTGCGGTTGACCAGCGTGACGCCCAGCCGCGCCTCCATCAGCGCCAAGCGCTTGCTGACGGCCGGTGTGGTGATGCCGAGCTCGCGGGCCGCCGCGCTCAGGCTGCCGGCCGCGGCAAGCGTGGAGAAAAAGCCGAGTTCCGCGGGTTGGATGGAGGTGCTCATGCGGGTCGAATTGTTGAATTCAGGTGAAGGATGGATTTACTTCCAGCACGAAGACATCCCGCGGGCCGATCTTACAGTGCGCCATCTCGACCACTGCCCATAGAAATGAACACCATGAGAACGTATCGCATCGCCACCATTCCCGGAGACGGCATTGGCAAGGAAGTCATCCCCGCCGGCCAGCAGGTCATGCAAGCGCTGGCCGCCGCCGACGGCGCGCTGGGCTTCGAGTTTGAGGAATTCGGCTGGGGCGGCGACTGGTTTCGTGCGCACGGCGAGATGATGCCAGCCGACGGCCTCGACGCGCTGCGCGACAAGGACGCCATTCTTTTCGGCTCCGCCGGCGATCCGCACATCCCCGACCACGTCACGCTGTGGGGTCTGCGCCTGAAGATCTGCCAGGGTTTCGACCAGTACGCCAACGTGCGGCCGACCCGCATCCTGCCGGGCATCGATGGCCCACTCAAGCGCTGCACGCCCGAGCAGCTCAACTGGGTCATCGTGCGCGAGAACTCCGAAGGCGAATATGCCGGTGTCGGCGGGCGCGTGCACCAGGGCCACCCGATCGAGGCCGCGACCGACGTCAGCATGATGACCCGCGCCGGTGTCGAGCGGATCATGCGCTTCGCCTTCCAACTGGCGCAGTCACGCCCGCGCAAGCTGCTCACCGTGGTCACCAAGTCGAACGCCCAGCGCCACGCGATGGTGATGTGGGACGAGATCGCAGTGCAGATCAGCAAGGAGTTTCCGGACGTCACTTGGGACAAGGAACTGGTCGATGCAGCCACGGCCCGCATGGTCAACCGGCCCGCCACGCTGGACACGCTGGTCGCAACCAACCTGCACGCAGACATCCTGAGCGACCTGGCCGCAGCGCTGGCCGGCAGTCTGGGCATTGCGCCCACCGGCAACATCGATCCCGAGCGCCGCTATCCGTCGATGTTCGAGCCGATCCACGGCTCTGCCTTCGACATCATGGGCAAGGGCCTGGCCAACCCGGTGGGCACCTTTTGGTCGGTCGTGATGCTGCTCGAGCATCTGGGCGAAAACGCCGCCGCTGCACGCGTGATGGAGGCCGTCGAACACGTCACCGCCAACGCGGCGCTGCACACGCGTGACCTTGGCGGCACGGCGACCACGGACGAAGTCACGCGCGCGGTCTGCGACTACATCGGCACCGCCTTCAGCGCGCGCGACCGCAGGGTCGCCTGAGCTTTTCAGCGCACGCCGGCACCGAAGCGTTTCACAACAAGAAGGAGACACCACCATGCGCACCACTTTCCAGCCGCGTCGTCGGCGCTTTTTGCAGGGCGGCATACTCGCGCTCGGCCTCTCGTCCACGCTGGCGTTCTCGCAAGCCTGGCCCTCGCGCTCCATCAGCCTGATCGTTCCGTTTCCGGCCGGGGGAACCACCGATGTGCTGGCGCGTGCGTTGGCCGACAAGCTGTCGCAGAGCCTCGGTCAGCCGGTCGTCGTGGAAAGCAAGCCGGGCGCCGGCGCCACAGTGGGAGCCGACTATGTTGCCAAGGCCAAGCCCGATGGCTACACGCTCCTGATGGGTGCGGTGCACCACACCATTGCGACCAGTGTCTACAAGAAGCTGCCCTACGACTTCCAGAGAGACCTCGCGCCGGTGTGCACCGTGGCGATGGTGCCGAACGTGTTGGTGGTGAACTCGGCACTGACGCCCGCCAGGAACGTGGCCGAACTCGTCGCCCTCGCCAAGTCCGCACCCGTGAAACTGGCCTATGGCTCCAACGGCAACGGCACCGCGCAGCACCTGATCGGCACCCAGTTCCAGGCCAGCACGGGCGCCGAGCTGCTGCATGTGCCCTACAAGGGCAGCGGGCCGCTCACCACCGACCTGCTGGGCGGCCAGGTGGCAATGTCCTTCGACACCATCACACCGGTGCTGCAACACATCCAGGCCGGCAAGTTGCGTGCGCTGGCGGTGACCACCGCCAAGCGCTCGTCGGTGCTGCCCGACGTGCCAACGTTGGAAGAGGCCGGCCTGAAGGGCTTCGACATCGGCACCTGGTTTGGCGTGCTCGCGCCTGCGGCCACGCCCAAGGACGTGATCGCGCGCCTGAACAGCGAAATGGTGAAGATCATCCAGTCGCCGGATTTCGCGCAGCGCATGCAGGCCATTGGCGCCGAGCCGCTCGGCGGCACGGCCGAACAGATGGCGCGGCAGATCTCCGAGGAGACGACGAAGTTCGCCAAGCTGGTGAAAGACGGCAAGGTCGCGATCGACTGATCTGCTCGCATGGCGCTGGCCGCGCTCTGGCAGCGCTTCCCGCGCAGCAGGTAGCTTCCAGGCCCCCGACTGGCGAGCACCAGTTCCGGGCGCCTGGCGAGGCCGCGCGCCAGGCGGCACCTGCTGCCCGGCACCACGGCCCCTTCTCGCAACCCGCACAAACCCCGATGCCCCGGGCCAGGTTGCAGCACCATAATTTTCGCGAGTGGCTCGTCCCACGGCCGCCGTGCCAGACGCCCCGCCCAACCCGCAAAAATTCCAACAGGAGACTCCATGCAACTGACCAAACTCGCCCTCGGCCTGGGCCTTGCGCTCGGCTTTGCCGCCACCGCATCGGCACAGACCACCATGCGCATCAGCATCTCGACGGCGCAGAACTCGCACCAGGGCGTGGCCATCGACACGTTTGCCAAGGAAGTCGAAAAGCGCACGGGCGGGCGCTACAAGGTGCAGACCTTCTACAACGGTGCCCTCGGCGGCGAGCGCGAGTCCATCGAAGCGGTTCAGCTGGGCACGCAGGAACTCGCCTTCAGCTCGACCGGCCCGGTGCCCAACTTCGTGCCCGAGACCAAGATCCTCGACGTGCCCTTCCTGTTCCGCGACAAGGCGCACGCCCGCGCCGTGCTCGACGGCCCCATCGGTCAGGAGCTGCTGACCAAGTTCGACGCCAAGGGCTTCAAGGCGCTGGCCTGGGCCGAGAACGGCTTTCGCCACATGACGAACAGCAAGCGCGACGTGAAGGAGCCGGCCGACCTCAAGGGCCTGAAGATGCGCACTATGGAAAACCCCGTGCACATCGCCGCCTACAAGGGCTTTGGCATCATCACCACGCCGATGGCCTTCCCCGAGGTGTTCACGGCGCTGCAGCAAGGCACCGTCGACGGCCAGGAGAACCCGCTGCCCGTCATCATCTCGGCCAAGTTCGACCAGGTGCAAAAACACCTGACGCTCACGGGCCACGTCTACTCGCCGTGCATCTTCGTGATGAACAAGGCGTCCTTCGACAAGCTCTCGGCCGCCGACAAGCAGGCCTTCCTCGACGCCGCCAAGGAAGGCACCAAGGCCAACCGCGCGCGCGTGGACGAGGACGACGCCAAGGGCGTGGCCGATCTGCGCGCCAAGGGCATGACGGTGATCGACACCATCGACAAAGCCAAGTTCGTGGCGGCGCTCGCGCCCGTGAACGCCGAGTTCGAAAAGCAGTTCGGCAAGGCCACGCTCGACAAGATTCGCAACGTCAAGTAATTCGCACTGCGCTACTGTTTTTGCAGCTATCAACGCCCGTCGGTATTGCACCAACGGGCGTTTTCATTCTTAAATTCTGCTCTCCGGCGCCACAGCGCGTCCGTGCAGCCCCATGAAAAATCATTTTTTGACCTTTGAGCGCTGGAGCACGGCGACTGCCATGTTTGGCGCCTGCGCGATGCTGGTCACAGCGTCGGGGCTCGGCATGTTCCAGATCCTGATGCGCTTCGTCTTCGAGCAGCCCGCCGAGTGGACCGAGGTGCTGATCCGCTTCAGCCTGATCTGGATGGTGTTCCTCGGCATTCCGGCAGCCTTTCGCCAGGGCGCCATGGTCAGCGTCGACGTGCTCTACCGCTGGAGCCCGCCCAGGCTGCAGCGCGTGCTCGAATGGGTGGTGGCGCTGGCTGCGCTGGCGTTGATCGCCATCATCATCTGGTGGGGCTGGGACTACACCCAGCGCGGAGCCGTGCAGATCATGGCCGGGCTCGAATCGGTGTCGATGTTCTGGGCCTACCTGGCGATGCCGGTGGGCGGCCTGTTCTGCGTGGTCGGCATCATCGGCAACCTGATCGACCCCCGCCGCATGGAACTGGAGACCGCGCAATGACCGCCGTCATGATCTCCACCATGGTGGTGTGCTTTGCACTCACCGTCTCGGTCGCCGTGTCCATCGGTCTGGCCTCCGTCCTGGGCATCCAGGCATCGAACGCGCACATGCTGATTTCCGTGAAGGAAATGTTCGGCGCCATCAACAAGTTTCCGCTCGCGGCCATTCCGTTCTTCATCCTGGCCGGCAACCTGATGGAGACCGGCGGCATCTCGCGCCGCCTGGTCGAGTTCGCCAAGAGCATCGTCGGCGGCGTGCAGGGCGGCCTGCCCATGACCTGCGTGCTGACCTGCATGATCTTCGCGGCGGTCTCGGGCTCGTCGGTGGCGACCACCTTCGCCATCGGCGCCATCCTGATCCCGGCGCTGATCAAGCACGGCTACCCGACCAGCTACGCCGCCGCGCTGCAGGCCACGAGCGCCGAGCTGGGCGTGATCATTCCGCCGTCGATTCCGACTGATCCTGTATGGCGTGAGCGCCGAGGTGTCGATCGGCGAGCTGTTCATCGCGGGCTTCGGCCCGGGCCTGCTGATCAGCGGCGCGCTGATGCTGTTCGTCTGGCTCTATTGCAAATGGAAGGGTTGGGGCAAGAACGACGGCACGGGCCGCATGCCGCTTGGCCGCGCCACGCTGCAGGCCGGCTGGGCGCTGCTGATGCCGGTGATCATCCTGGGCGGCATCTACGGCGGCATCTTCACGCCCACCGAGGCCTCGGCCGTGGCGGTGTTCTACGCGCTGGTGGTGGGCGTCGTGATCTACCGCGAGATCAAGCCCCAGGACCTGTCCGCGATCCTGCGCAAGTCGGTGCTCTCGTCGGCCGTGATCATGTTCATCATCGCCAACGCCGGCCTGTTCGCCTTCCTGATCACGCGCGCCGGCGTGCCCGACGCCATTGGCCGCTGGCTGCAGGAGGTGCTGCAGTCGCCCGCGCTGTTCCTGCTCGGGCGTGAACGCCGCCCTGTTCGTCATCGGCATGTTCATCGAGACCAGCGCCGCCATCATCGTGCTGGCGCCCATCCTGGCGCCGGTGGCCCAGCATTTCGGCATCGACCCGGTGCACTTCGGCCTGATCATGGTGGTCAACCTGGCGCTCGGCATGATCACGCCGCCGTTCGGCGTGAACCTGTTCGCCGCCTGCACGGTGGCGCGCATCTCGCTCGACCGCATCGTCACGCACCTGCTGCCCTTTGTTCTGGTCATCCTGGCCTGCCTGATGGTCATCACCTACGTGCCCTCGCTGTCGCTCGCACTGCGCGATCTGGTCTACGCAAAATAGGTAGAATTCGCCGGTTCAGGAGAGAGTGCCCCGCCATTGCCTGGTGCGCGGTACCGCCGAAGGCGCAGGTGAAAACCAAACGCTCAGGCAAAAGGACTGACAAGCGCCCGCAGGGATGCGGGCGTTCCCTTGCTGGAGAGAGGCGGCCGCAGCAGCGGCCACCCACCGAAGGAGCAACCCCCGCGCTGTGCAGCGCCGGGCGAATCTCTCAGGTAAAGCGGACAGCAGGGCAAATTCCGTGGCCATCGAAAGGCCGCGGCCCCTATTTGCCCTGGAGATCCGCCATGTCCGCCACGCGCTCCCTTGCTGACCACGCCGCTGAACGCGCTGCACCTTGAACTGGGCGCGCGCATGGTGCCGTTTGCTGGCTACTCGATGCCCGTGCAGTACCCCGCTGGTCTGATGGCCGAGCACCTGCACACGCGCCAGGCCGCGGGGCTGTTCGATGTCTCGCACATGGGCCAGCTGCGCCTGGTCGGATCGGATGCCGCGGCCGCGTTCGAAACGCTGATGCCCGTGGACGTGATCGACCTGCCCGCGGGCCGGCAGCGCTATGGTCTGCTGCTCAACGACGCGGGCGGCATCATCGACGACCTGATGTTCTTCCGCGTGGCGCAGGACGAGATCTTCGTCATCGTCAATGGCGCCTGCAAGGTGGGCGACATCGCCCACATCCAGGCAAAGATCGGCCAGCGCTGCCAGGTCGTTCCGCTGCCCGACCAGGCCCTGCTGGCGCTGCAGGGCCCGCAGGCGGCTGCCGTGCTCGCGCGTTTGGCGCCCGGCATCGACAAACTGGTGTTCATGACCGGCGGCAGCTTCCACATCGCGGGCAGCGACTGCTTTGTCACGCGCAGCGGCTACACCGGCGAGGACGGTTTTGAAATCTCCGTGCCCGGCGCGCAGGCCGACAGCCTGGCGCGCGCGCTGCTGGCGCAGCCCGAAGTCAAACCGATCGGCCTGGGCGCACGCAACTCGCTGCGCCTGGAAGCGGGCCTGTGCCTGTACGGCAACGACCTCGACACCACCACCACGCCGCCCGAGGCGGGCCTGAACTGGGCAATCTCGAAGGTGCGCCGCAGCGGCGGCGCGCGCGCGGGCGGCTTTCCCGGCGCAGGCACGGTGCTGGCGCAGCTCGACGACCCCGCACTGATCACGCGCAAGCGTGTCGCCCTGGTCGCCAAAGAGCGCGTTCCCGTGCGCGAGCCCGCCGTGCTGGAGAACATGGACGGCCAGGCCATCGGCCAGGTCACCAGCGGCCTGCTGAGCCCCACGCTGAACCAGCCCATCGCCATGGCCTATGTGCAACCCGACTACGCCCCCATCGGCACCGAATTGTTCGCGCTCGTGCGCGGCAAGCCCGTGCCCATGGTGGTGGCGCCCACGCCTTTCGTGCCCACGCGCTACCACCGCGGCTGACCGCAGCTTGGCAGGCACGGCGCACCGTTTTTTTGCCTACGCCGCCCGTTACATTCCTGATTCCACCACTTTGACCGGAGAACTGTTCCATGACCATCCACTACTCGCGCGACCACGAATGGGTCAACGCCGCTGACACCCAGGCCGCCGTCGTCGGCATCACCGTGCACGCGCAAGACGCGCTGGGCGACGTGGTCTTCGTCGACCTGCCCGAAGTCGGCGCCACCTTTGCGCAAGGCGACGTCGCCGGCGTGGTCGAGTCGGTCAAGGCCGCGGCCGATGTGTTCATGCCGCTGAGCGGCGAAATCGTCGAAGTCAACGAAGCGCTGCGTGCCGACCCGTCGCTGGCCAACTCCGACCCGCTGGGTGCAGGCTGGTTCTTCAAGATCAAGCTCAGCGACGCCGCGCAACTGACCGACCTCATGGACGAGACCGCCTACACCGACTTCGCCCAGAACGCCTAACCCCCTCCCCAACTGGCCCTTCCCATGCCGATGCCCTCCGCCCTGCAGAACCTTTCGCCGCTCGGCGAGCTCGAAAACGCCACCGAATTCCTGCCCCGCCACATCGGCATCGATGCGGCCGACGAGGCGCACATGCTGTCGGTGATCGGCGAGGCCTCGCGCCGCGCCCTCATCGACTCCATCGTGCCCCGCTCCATCGTGCGCAGCCGCGCCATGGACCTGCCCGCGCCGGTGACCGAAGCGCAGGCGTTGGCCGAACTCAAGGTGCTGGCATCGAAGAACAAGGTCCTCAAGAGCTTCATCGGCCAGGGCTACTACGGCACGCACACGCCGGGCGTCATCCTGCGCAATGTGCTGGAGAACCCGGCCTGGTACACGGCCTACACGCCTTACCAGGCCGAGATCTCGCAGGGCCGCCTCGAAGCCCTGCTCAATTTCCAGACGCTGGTGTGCGACCTCACGGCCATGCCCATCGCCAACGCCTCGATGCTCGACGAGGCCACGGCCGCCGCCGAGGCCATGGCGCTGGCCAGGCGCTCGGTCAAGTCCCGCAGCAACCGGTTCGTCGTGGCCGGCGACGCGCACCCGCAGACCATCGAGGTCATCCAGACGCGGGCCCAGCCGCTGGGTATCGAGGTCGTGCTCGCCAATTCACGCGCGCAGTGGGACGCCGCGCTGGACGGCGACTATTTCGCCGTGCTGGCCCAGTACCCCGCCACCAGCGGCCGCATCGACGATCTGCGCGCCGACGTGGCAAAGGCCCACGCCAAGTCGGCCGCCTTCATCGCGGCGGCCGACCTGCTGGCCCTCACGCTGATCACGCCGCCCGGCGAATGGGGCGCCGACATCGTCGTCGGCACCACGCAGCGCCTGGGCATGCCCATGGGCGCCGGCGGCCCGCACGCCGCCTACATGGCCTGCCGCGACGAGTTCAAGCGCTCGCTGCCCGGGCGCCTGGTCGGCGTGAGCGTGGACGTGCACGGCAACCCGGCCTACCGCCTGGCGCTGCAGACGCGCGAGCAGCACATCCGCCGCGAAAAGGCCACCTCCAACATCTGCACCGCCCAGGTTCTGCCGGCGGTGATCGCCAGCATGTACGCGGTCTACCACGGGCCGCAGGGCCTGCGCCGCATTGCGCAGCGCGTGGCCGCCTACACCGCCATCCTGGCACAGGGCCTCACCCAGCTGGGAGCCCCCGTGCGCCCGCAGAACTGCTTCGACACCCTGTCGCTGAAGACCGATGACGCTACCAAAACCATAGCTGCTCGCGCAGTACAGATGGGCGCCAACCTGCGAATTTACTTCGAAGACTATCTCTGCATCTCGCTCGACGAAACCACCACGCGCGCCGACATCGAGCTGCTCTGGAAGATCTTTGCCCAGGACGGCCAGACGCTGCCCAGCTTCGAAGCCTTTGAACAAGGCGTCGAGCCACTGATTCCTGCCGCGCTGCGCCGCACCAGCAGCTACCTCACGCACCCGGTGTTCAACACCCACCACTCCGAGACGGCCATGCTGCGCTACATCCGCCAGCTGTCCGACAAGGATCTGGCGCTCGACCGCAGCATGATCCCGCTGGGCTCGTGCACCATGAAGCTCAACGCCACGAGCGAGATGATCCCGATCACCTGGCCCGAGTTTGCGAACATGCACCCGTTCGCGCCGGCCGACCAGTTGCAGGGTTACGCCGAGCTCGACGCGCAGCTGCGCGCCTGGCTGTGCCAGGCCACGGGCTACGCCGGCATCAGCCTGCAGCCCAACGCCGGCTCGCAGGGCGAATACGCCGGGCTGCTCGCCATCAAGGCCTACCACGCGGCCCAGGGCCAGGGCCACCGCAACATCTGCCTGATCCCCAGCAGCGCGCACGGCACCAACCCCGCCAGCGCCCAGATGGTGGGCATGCAGGTGGTGGTGACCGCCTGCGACGCCAATGGCAACGTCGACCTGGACGATCTGCAGGCCCAATGCGAGCGGCACAGCGACAACCTGGCCTGCGTGATGATCACCTACCCCAGCACGCACGGGGTGTTCGAGACCCAGGTGAAGGCGCTGTGCGCGCTGGTGCACCAGCACGGCGGCCGCGTCTATGTGGACGGCGCCAACATGAACGCGCTGGTCGGCGTGGCCGCACCCGGCGAGTTCGGCGGCGACGTGAGCCACCTGAACCTGCACAAGACCTTCTGCATCCCGCACGGCGGCGGCGGCCCTGGCGTCGGCCCGGTGTGCGTGGTCGAGGACCTCGTACCCTACCTGCCCGGACATGCCACGGGTGGCGTGGCCGGTGGCGTGGGTGCGGTCAGCGCCGCGCCGCTGGGCAACGCCGCCGTGCTGCCGATCAGCTGGATGTACATCCGCATGATGGGCGCCGAGGGGCTGCAGGCCGCCACCGAGACCGCCATCCTGAGCGCCAACTACATCAGCGCGCGCCTCGCGGCCCACTACCCCACGCTGTACGCCAGCGCCAACGGCCATGTGGCGCACGAATGCATCCTGGACCTGCGCGGGCTCAAGGACAGCAGCGGCGTGATGGCCGAGGACGTGGCCAAGCGGCTGATCGACTACGGCTTCCACGCCCCGACGCTCTCCTTCCCCGTGCCCAACACGCTGATGGTCGAGCCCACCGAAAGCGAGACGCTGTACGAGATCGACCGCTTCATCGACGCCATGATCGCCATCCGCCACGAGATCCGCCAGATCGAGGCCGGCACCTGGCCGCAGGACGACAACCCGCTCAAGAACGCGCCGCACACGGCCGAAAGCCTGCTCGCGAGCGACTGGACCCACCCCTACCCGCGCGAGGCGGCGGCCTACCCCGTGCCCTCGCTGCGCCAGACCAAATACTGGTCGCCCGTGGGCCGCGTCGACAACGTGTACGGCGACCGCAACCTGTTTTGCAGCTGCCTGCCGGTCGAAGCCTACGAAGCCTGAGCCCGCCCGCCGCGGGCGGGTGGCAGGCAGCGGCGCGCTTACACTGGCGCCGCCGACACCCCGGCGCGCAGCGCAGCTGCCGCCGGCCCGTGCTGCCACCACTTCTATGAGCCGCCCCGACCTCTCTTTTCTTCTGCGCACCGCCGAGGCCCCTGCGCCGCCACCGGCCTCGGCCACCGATGCCGATCGCCGACAGATATCCGACCGCCCCACCGGCGCCGTGGCCAGCCTGATCGCCGAGCTGCGCGCCTACCAGGCCGAGCTGGAGGTGCAAAACAAGGTGCTGCGCTACAGCCAGGCCGCGGCCGAGAGCGCGTCCGAGCGCTTCGAGACGCTGTTTTCGAGCGTGCCGCTGGCCCTCATGGTGCTCGACGAGCACGACATGGTCGTGCAGGCCAATGCGATGGCGCACCGCTCCTTCCAGCCCACCGAAGGCGACCGCCCTCTCACGTCGCTGCTGCCCTTCGTCAGCACCACAGACACCGAGCGCGTGCAACAGGCCTTTGCGCGCGCGCGCACCGAAGGCCACGGCGAGGCGACCGAAGTGGTGTTCCACTGCGGCACCCACGGCCACATCACCGGCGACCTGCACATCGCGCGCATCGAGGCGCCGCAGGACGGCGAGCCCGCGCTGCTGCAGTTCCTCTGCGCCGTCATCGACCAGGGCCCGCTGCTGGCCGAGCGCCGCGCGCTGCAGCACAGCGCGCAGGCGCTGCAGCAGCGCAACGCCCAGCTGCACGCGAGCGAGCGCCGGCTCGAAGCGGTGATCAACTCCGCGCTCGACGCCATCGTCTGCGTCGACCAGCACCAGCGCATCACGGTTTTCAACCCCACGGCGGCGGTGCTGTTCCAGTGCGCCGCGAGCGACGCGCTGGGCAGTCCGCTCACGCGCTTCCTGCCCGAGGCCGGGCAGGCGCTGGCGTTCGCCCAGCTCACCACGCAGGCCCTGCTCGGCGAGATGACCGCGCTCAGCGCCAGCGGCAAGGAACTGGCCGTGGAGGTGAGCGTGTCGTTCGAGCGCCACGCCGAGGGCGAGACCACGACCGTGTTCGCGCGCGACCTCACGGGCCGCAAGAAGGCCGAGGCGCACCGCAACGAGCTCGAAGCCCAGCTGCGCGAGTCGCACAAGATGCAGGCCGTGGGCACCATGGCCGGCGGCATTGCGCACGACTTCAACAACATCCTCAGCGCCATTCTGGGCAACGCCGAGCTGGCCAAGGCCGACTGCGGCGTCGATGCGCCGGCCTTCGAAAGCCTGGTCGAGATCGAAAAAGCCGGCCGCCGCGCGCGCGACCTGGTGCGCCAGATCCTCACCTTCAGCCGCAACGAGCCGCCGCACCGCAGCGCCGTCGTGCTGGCCGAGGTGCTGCACGACACCGAGCGCCTGCTGCGCGTGACCCTGCCGCCGGCCATCGAGCTGTGCCTGCACACCGCCCGCCCGCTGCCGGCGATCCACGCCGACCCGACCCAGGTCGAACAGGCGCTGCTGAACCTGTGCACCAACGCCATCCACGCGATCGGCGAAGCGCGCGGCACGGTCACCGTGGAAACCGTGCTGGCCCACCCCGACGCGCGGCTGTGCGAGCGCCTGGGCCTGGCACCGGGCAGCTACGTGGCCATCACCGTGCACGACAGCGGCCCGGGCATCGATGCGGTGACGCTGCAGCGCGTGTTCGAGCCCTTCTTCACGACCAAGCCCGTGGGCCAGGGCACGGGACTGGGCCTCGCCGTGGTGCATGGCGTCATGCGCACGCACCAGGGCGCGGTCGATGTGCACAGCACGCCCGGCCAGGGCAGCCGTTTCACGCTGTACTTTCCGGTGGCCGAACCGGCGCCGCCCGGCAGCACCACCACGGCCGCGGTGCCTGCCGCAGTGGCCGCCACCCCTGCCCCGATGGCCACGCAAACGCCGGCAAGCCACCACCACGTCATGTACGTCGACGACGACGAGGCGCTGGTCTTTCTCGTGCAGCGGCTGCTGCGCCGGCGCGGCTACACCGTCAGCGGCTTCACCGACCCGCACGCCGCCGCCGCCGCGCTGCGCGCCGCGCCGCAGCGCTACGACCTGCTCGTGACCGACTACAACATGCCCGGCTACTGCGGCGTGGACCTGGTGCGCGAGGCCCGCGCCATCCGCGCCGACCTGCCGGTGGCACTGGCCTCGGGCTATGTCACGGCCGAGATCGAGCAGGCGGCGCTGGCCGAAGGCGCGCGCGCGCTGATCCACAAGCCCAACGACGCCGAGGAGCTCTGCGCCACCGTGCAGCGCCTCCTCAGCGGCGATCGCGATGCCGGGCACTGAGCCCGGCGGCGCGCCCGCCCTCGCCTGCCTGCACGCCGACGACAGCCTGCTGGTGCTGGCCAAGCCCGCGGGCCTGCTGTGCGTGCCCGGGCGCGGCGCCGACAAGCAGGACTGCCTGAGCGCGCGCGCCCAGCAGCACTGGCCCGGCGCGCTGGTCGTGCACCGGCTCGACATGGCGACCTCGGGCCTGGTGCTGATGGCACGCAACGCAGACACGCAGCGCGCCCTGAGCCAGGCCTTTGCCGAGCGCACGGTCGAAAAGCGCTACCAGGCCGTGGTGCAGGGCTGCATGGCGCCGCCCGCCGGCGGCGCCTGGGGCAGCATCGACCTGCCCATTGCCGCCGACTGGGAGCGGCGCCCGCTGCGCGTGGTCGATGCCGCGCGCGGCAAGCCCAGCCAGACGCGCTGGCGCGTGCTCGGCCACGACACCGCCGCGCAGACCACGCGGCTCGAGCTCGAACCCGTCACTGGCCGCACGCACCAGCTGCGCGTGCACCTGGCGGCCCTGGGCCACCCGATCCTGGGCGATGCGCTGTACGCCGACGCCGCCACCGCAGGCGCGCTCGCCGCGCCTGCTGCTGCATGCGACGCGGCTGGCGTTCGGGCACCCGGCCAGCGGCGCCTGGGTGCAATACGCCCTGCCGGCCGATTTTTAAGCCAAAACCGCCGCCAACGCTGATGGCACCTGCGCTGGCAGCTATCATTTCGCAAACCCGGCAACCGCCCCGTCGCTGCCACGACAGGCCCACGCCCTGCGGCCCGCTACCATCACGCCATGTCTTACCACCTCACCGTCCTCACAGGCGCATCGCGCGGCATGGGCCTGGCCATGGCGCGCCAATTGCTGCGCCCGGGCCACCTGCTGCTGGCCATTTCCCGCCACGCCAACGCCGACCTCGCCGCCGAGGCGAACGCGTCGGGCGCCCTGCTCGAACAGTGGCAGCAGGACCTGGCGCAGGGCGAGGCCGCGGCCGAGCGGCTGCGCGGCTGGCTGCGCGCCCAGCCCAGCGGCCAGGTGCAAAGCGCCACGCTGATCAACAACGCCGGCGTGATACCGCCGATCGCGCCGCTGTCGGCCAGCGCCCCGGCCGACCTCGCGCGCGCCCTGCGCGTGGGCCTGGAGGCGCCCCTGCTGCTGTGCGCGGCCTTCCTGGGCGCCACCGCAGACTGGGGCGTTCCGCGCAAGGTGCTCAACATCTCGTCGGGCCTGGGCCGGCGCGCGATGGCCTCGCAGGCGGCCTACTGCGCGGCCAAGGCCGGCATGGACCATTTCACGCGCTGCCTCGCGCTCGACGAAGCGCTGCAGCCGCACGGCGCCAAGGTATGCTCGCTGGCTCCCGGTGTGATCGACACCGATATGCAGCACCAACTGCGCGGCACCGACCCGGCCGCCTTTCCGGATGCACAGAGCTTTGCCCGCCTCAAAACGGCGGGCCAGCTCACCTCGACCGAAGACGCCGCAGCCCGCGTGCTGGCCTGGCTGCAGCGGCCCGACTTTGGCACCCACCCGGTCGCCGACGTGCGCGATGCCTGAGCGCCTCCAGAACAATTTGATAGCTGCCAACGCAGGCACAGCAAGCGTTTGCAGCCCATTTGACCTTTAACAGGAGTTCCCATGACCCGTGAAGTCGTAGTTGTCAGCGGCGTGCGCACCGCCATCGGTACCTTTGGCGGGAGCTTGAAGGACGTGCCCCCGACCGAGCTGGGCGCCCTGGTCGTGCGCGAGTCGCTGGCGCGCGCCCACGTCGACGGCCAAGACGTGGGCCACGTCGTGTTCGGCCATGTCGTCAACACCGAGCCCAAGGACATGTACCTCTCGCGCGTCGCCGCCATCCACGGCGGCTGCGGCGAAGGCACGCCGGCCTACAACGTCAACCGCCTGTGCGGCTCGGGCCTGCAGGCCATCGTGAACGCCAGCCAGTCCATCCTGCTGGGCGACGCCGACATCGCCATTGGCGCCGGCGCCGAGAACATGAGCCGCGCGCCCTACGCCAGCCTGGCCACGCGCTTTGGCGCGCGCATGGGCGACACGAAGATGGTCGACATGATGATGGGCGCGCTGCACGACCCGTTCCACACCATCCACATGGGCGTGACGGCCGAGAACATCGCCGCCAAATGGGGCATCACGCGCGAAGAGCAGGACCGGCTGGCGGTGGAAAGCCACCACCGCGCCGAGCGCGCCACGCAGGCGGGCTACTTCAAGGACCAGATCGTCCCGGTCATGCTCAAGGGCCGCAAGGGCGAAGTGGCGTACGCCACCGACGAGCACTTCCGTCCCGGTGCCACGCTCGAAGACATGGCCAAGCTCAAGCCCGTGTTCGCGAAGGAAAACGGCACCGTCACCGCCGGCAACGCCTCGGGCATCAACGACGCGGCCGCCGCCGTGGTGCTGATGGAAGCCCAGACCGCCAAAGCCCGGGGTGCCAAGCCGCTGGCCCGCCTGGTGGCCTACGCGCACGCCGGCGTGGACCCGAAATACATGGGCATCGGCCCCGTGCCGGCCACGCGGCTGGCGCTGCAAAAAGCCGGCCTCACGGTCAACGACCTCGACGTGATCGAGGCCAACGAAGCCTTTGCCGCGCAGGCCTGCGCCGTCAGCCGCGACCTGGGGCTGGACCCGGCCAAGGTCAATCCCAACGGTTCGGGCATCTCGCTGGGCCACCCGATCGGCGCCACTGGCGCGCTGATCACCGTGAAAGCCCTGCACGAACTGCAGCGCATCCAGGGTCGCTACGCCCTTGTCACGATGTGCATTGGCGGCGGCCAGGGCATCGCCGCCATTTTTGAACGCATCTGACCCCCGTACCTGCGCCGCGCCCGCCGTTTGCGCTGCCGCCCACCCGATGGGCAAGGTGCGCACCGTCCGTGATCAGCGATCATGCCCGGTGCCTTCCAGGCCACCGCAGCGGCGCGCGCCGACGCAGCCCTTCTTTTTTTGGAGACCCTACCCGATGATTCGCCACCTTGTTTCGTTCACCGCCCTCGCGCTCGCGCTGGGCACCGCGGCCCACGCCCAGGCCCCCGCTGCGGCCTACCCGACCAAGCCGGTGCGCATGATCGTGCCGTTCCCACCCGGCGGCGGCACCGACATCCTCGCGCGCCTGGTGTCCACCAAGCTCACCGAACAGGCGCATTGGACCGTGGTGGCCGACAACAAGGCCGGCGCGGGCGGCACCATCGGCATCACCGAGGCCGTGAAGGCCGCGCCCGACGGGCTACGACATGGTGATGGGCCAGAAGGACAACCTCGTGATCGGCCCGTGGCTGTACAAGAACCTGCCCTGGGACCCCACCAAGGACCTGGTGGCCGTGGCGCACGTGGCCTACACGCCGGTGGTCATCGCCACCAGCGCCAATTCCAGGTTCAAGACGCTCGCGGACGTGGTCGCCGCAGCGCGCGCCGAGCCCGGCAAGATCACCTATGGCTCGCCCGGCAATGGCACGTCCATCCACCTGGCGGGCGACCTGTTCGAGAAAGCGGCCGGAATCAAGCTCAGCCACATCCCCTACAAGGGCTCCAACCCCGCGCTGATGGACGCGCTGGCCGGCAACGTGGACCTGCTGGTGTCGTCCCTGCCCTCGGCCATGGGCCAGATCAAGTCCGGCAAGCTGCGCCCGCTGGCCGTCACCTCGGCCAAGCGCAGCTCGTCGCTGCCCGAGGTGCCCACCGTGGCCGAGTCGGGCTTCAAGGACTTTGACGTGAGCACCTGGTACGGCCTGTTCATGCCTGCCGGCACGCCCGCCGCCATCGTGAACACCGTCAACGCCGAGGTGAACAAGCTGCTGGCCACGCCCGAGATGAAGGCCGCTATCCAGGCCCAGGGCGCCGAGGCCGAGGCCATGAGCGCCCGAGCGCGTTTGCCACGCTGCTCAAGACCGACTACGCCAAGTGGAAGGGCATCGTCCAGGCTTCGGGTGCCAAGATCGAATAAGCCAGCCCCGGCACCCACACAAACGGCTCCTTGCAGGAGCCGTTTTTTTGTCCCGTACCCGGGGCGCCCGGCCCTGCGGGCCGCACACATGCACTCAGTCGCGCACCACCAGCACAGGCACTTTGACCACGCCGAGCACACGCTGGGTCACGCTGCCGAGCATGAGTTTCTCGAGGCCGCGGCGGCCGTGCGAGCCCATGACCACGAGGTCTGCGCCCGTGCTTTCGATGGCGCGCACGATGCCGTCGTGCACTGCGTGGCCTTCACCCACCACGGCATTGGCTGCGATGCCAGCCTCCTGCATCGCGCTCTTGACCGCATCGAGCGCAGCGTTGGCCTCGGCCGTGGCGGCCGCGAGGTACTGGGCCTGTCCATAGGCAAAGTCGGCGCCGACGCCGGTGAACGGGTAAGGATCGATCACATACAGCGCAGTGACCGCGCTGCCAAACGTCTTGGCCAGCGCAGCCGCCTTGGACACCGCCAGCATCGCAGTGGGCGAGCCGTCCACGGGAACCAGAATGTGCTTGAACATGAAACCTCTCCTTCGGTCGTTGTGATCAGGCGGCGCCTGAGGAAGTAAAGCCCAAGTGTCGCCCCTGTGCGGCGCGGCGTCTTGACGCGCATCAAGTCAGATGCGATCGCGCAGGGCATCGCTGCCCTGAAAGCTGCCGCGCCGGCAGGTCACCACCAGCGTGTCGCGGTGCCCGGCCTCGGCCACGGGCTGGATCGGCGTGGTCTCGTGCACCATGCGCGCGTCGTCGAGCAGCAGCAGCGACCAGGGCTCGGTCAGTGTAAAACGCTGGCCGCCGCACGCACTGGCCTCGAACACCCGCGTTTCCCCGCCCTTGACACCGACCCGCCCCACCAGAAAGACCGCCACCAGGTCGACGCCATCGCGGTGCGCGCCCTCGGGGGTGGGCCGGCCAATGCCGTCGGTGGTGTCGATGCGGAACTGGTGCGCCTCGACAAACCACGGCAGCGCAGCGCCGGCCGGTGCGAACAGCGCATCGCTCAGATCCGCCAGCGCCCGCAACAACTGCCCCCACGCCGGCTGCCGCAGCGAATCGGCAAGCATGGGCTCGAACCACCGCTCCATGCCACCGTGCAGGGCGTTGTACTCGATCGGCTGCCAGTGCGCGCGGTGCGGCACCTGCTGCACCGCGCCCTCCTGCACCACAAAGCACGAATGGCGCCGGTGCCTGTAGCGTCCGCCGTCCTTCAGGTAGGCGTCGGGCGGCAGGTCCTCCCAGTCCGCCCGCAAGGTCTGCAGGTCGCTCAGCGAACAGCCTGCCCACGCCGCCACGTCGGCCGGTGCCAGCACGGCAAAACCCTGGTCGCGCACAGCCTGCGCGACCTGCGAAGGCGGGGACAGAGGGGGAGAAAAAGTGACAGACGCCATAGCGTGCGAGCTTACCCCCAGAATGGGCCGCTCCCGGCAAGGAGCCGCCCGGCAGGCAGATCAGTCGCCGTGCCGCCCGTGGCCTTTGCCGTGCCCCTTGTCGTGACCTTTGCCGTGACCTTTGCCATGGTCCCGGCCATGGTCGTGCCAGCGGTCGTCGCGGCCGTGCTTGCCGCCATGCGGGCCCCGGCGCGGCGGTTCCTTGACAAAGTACACCGGCTGAGCGCACGCGTTGTAGCGTGCGCAGTGCTTGCGCCAGTTCTTGGCGTGGCCTGGCGGCACGTACAGGTACAGCGGCTCCTGGCGCACCACCACGGGCGGGCGCTGGATCAGCACCGGCTGCGCATACAGCAGCGGCGGCGGTGGCGCGTTGCCAATCTGGACGCGGCCGTACACGCCGGGGGCCACGACGCCGTCCACCGTGGCGTTGACATAGGCCTGCGCCTGAGCGCCCGTGGCGGTGGCCCAAAGCAGTGCTGCGGCACCTGCGCAAAGCAGGCTGCGGATTGGATTCATGGGATTTCCTCAAGATGGGTGAACTGATCTGTTGTAACAAGTCCTGGCGCACTTCCAGTGCGACTGCCGGTTAAAAATGTAAGCAAATCCAATGGCGTGCGGCACGGCAGCCGTAAAGAACCGCAAATCTTCCAATCAAATGGGCACTTAGCCCTTTACCAGTCGGCGCTGCAAGCTATATTTTTAGTAGCAAACAACCTGTGTGTGGACCTGCGGCCACAAACGCGTTTGGGGTGGCGAGAACCGCGCTATCGGTGGCTTTCGTCCAGCACGCGCAGGGGGCTGCGCTTTTCGCGGCCCCTGCAGTAGCATGGCGACCGTCGGCTGGAGCCGCCCGGAGAACACCATGCCCTATGAACGCCGCCATTTCATCCGGGTCCTTTTTGAGGCGCCAGCGCAGTTGGCCATGCCCTGCGGCACCCGGCGGACCCAGGTGCTGGACCTGTCGCTCAAGGGGGCTTTGGTGGTGCTGCCCACGCTGGCCCCCTTGGAGCCCGGCGCGCTGTGCCGGCTCACCGTGCCGCTGACCGGCACCGGCACCCAGATCGCCATGTCGGTACAGGTGGCCCATGTGGAAGGCCGCCACGCCGGCCTGTTGTGCCGCAACATCGACCTCGACAGCGTGACGCATCTGCGCCGCCTGATCGAACTGCAGCTTGGAGACCCTGCCCTGCTCGAGCGCGATCTGGCGGAACTCGGCGCCCCCGGCCCGGCGCTGGCGCGTTGACCGCACCGGCCACGGGTCCAGGCCATGGGCTGACCAGACAACTTCGCCGGACAGCGCGGACTGGCTTTAGCGCTCTTGAATTATCATCGAGGCTGTATAAATAACCAGCCTTGAGGGTGCCTCATTGACCGGGTCGATGCTCCCTGACCACCGCTACTACTACCTGCACAACTTTCACCGGGCGCTGGCTTGGCTTGGCGAGCGCTATGGCGATGTGATGGACGGGGCGGAGCAGCGGTTCCTTGCGCAGTTCACCCCACTGCCCCAGCCCTCGCAGGCGTTGATGGTGCGCATGCTGATGCGGCGCGGCCCCTGGTTTCGCGCCAGCAAGTTGGTGTACGAGGAGATTCCAGGCGCCGTCGACGCGGCTGCGCCCTTGCTGGAGCTCGGTTGGATCGATGCCCAGCATCCCATGGAATTGCACGAACTGTTCGCGCTGCACACCAAGCAGGAGCTGCTGCAGCTGTTCGCGGGCACACCGGTCCATGCGGGGATGCGCAAGGCCGAGATGCTGCAGACACTCCAGGCAACGCATGCAGGACCGCAGGCCTATGCGCTGTGGAACCCGCAGGCGTCAGGAAGCCGTCTGGCGCGTCATGGTGGGCGACCTGTGCGAGCGCCTGCGGCTGATGTTCTTCGGCAACCTGCACCAGGACTGGTCGGAATTTGTGCTCGCCGACCTCGGCGTCCTCAAGTACGAGGCGGTGGCGTTCGATGCCGCATCGCGCGCCTTCCAGTCGCGCGCCGATGTGGACTGCTATCTGGCGCTGCAGGCGTGTCGCCAGGCGCTCGAAGACGGGACGCAGATCGGTGCGGTGTTGCTGGCCGTGGCGCAGTGCGCGAGCGGCAACCCGTGGCTGGACATGCGCCGCGCCAAGCTCCTGCTGCGCATAGGCCAAGCCTGCGAGCGCGTGCAGGATTGGGCGCACGCGGAGCACGCCTATGCGCAAAGCCACCACCCCGGCGCACGCCACCGGCGCATGCGCGTGTACGAGCGCACGCAGCGCTTCGCCGACGCCCTGGCGCTGGCGCTGGCCGCCGAGGCCGCACCCGAAAGCGACGAGGAAAGCCAGCGTGTGGCGCGCATGCTGCCGCGCCTGCGGCGCAGCCTCGGGCAGCACGGCGCGCGCGCTGCCGGCCTGTCGCCTGCCGTGGCGCAGATGCGCACCGACGTGGAACTGGCCCCGCCCGCCGCGCCCGTCGCTGTGGAACAGGTGCTGCGCGACCACTGGCACAGCGAGGCCGCGCCGGTGTTCTATGTGGAAAACGCCCTCATCAATTCGCTGTTCGGCCTGCTGTGCTGGCCGGCCGTGTTCGCGCCATTGCCCGGGGCTTTCTTCCACCCGTTCCAGAGCAGTCCGGCCGACCTGAATGCTCCCGACTTCGCGCAGCGCCGCGCGGCCGCGTTCGCTGCCTGCCTTGCCGGTCTGGACGATGGCAGCTACCGCGACACCGTGCGCCGGCGCTTTGCAGACAAGCACGGTGTGCAGTCGCCCTTCGTGTTCTGGGGCGTGCTGACCGAGCCCCTGCTGGAGCTCGCGCTGCACTGCATCCCCGCGGCCCACCTGAAGCTGTTCTTCGCGCGGCTGCTGCGCGATGTGCAGGCGAACCGCACGGGCTTTCCAGACCTGGTGCGCTTCTGGCCCGCGGAGCGCCGCTATGCGCTGGTGGAGGTCAAGGCGCCGGGCGACCGGCTGCAGGACAACCAGATCCGCTGGCTCCAGTATTGCGCCGAGCATGGCATTCCGGTCAGCGTCTGCCATGTGCAGTGGCGCGGCGCGCAATGGGCTGCAGAGGGCGCCGCGTGACCTATACCGTGGCCGTGCGTGCACTGTGCGAGTTCGCGGCGCGCCAAGGCGACCTGGACCTGCGCTTCACACCCGCACCCAGCGCATTCGAGGGCAAGGCGGGACACGCCCTGGTGCAGTCGCGGCGGGGCAAGGACTATGAGGCAGAGATCAGCCTCGCGGGCGAATACGAGGATCTACAGGTGCGCGGCCGCGCCGATGGGTTCGATGCGCAGACTGGGCAACTGGAAGAGATCAAGACCTACCGCGGCCAGCTCGACGGCGTGCGCCCCCACCACCGTGCTCTGCACTGGGCGCAGGCCCGGATTTACGGCCACCTGCTGTGCCGGGCGCGCGGGCTGGCACAGCTGCGCGTCGCGCTGGTGTATTTCAATGTCGGCACCGACGAAGAAACCGTGCTGGCCGAAACCCACGGGGCGGCGGAGCTGCAAACCTTCTTTGAAGACCTGTGCGGCCGCTTTCTGGCCTGGGCCCGCAGCGAAGCCGCCCACCGCCAGGCGCGCGATGCGGCGCTGACCGCGCTGAAGTTTCCGATGGAGCGTTTTCGCACGGGGCAACGCGACCTTGCGGTGGCCGTGTACCGCCATGTGCGCTCGGACGCGGGCGGACGCTGCCTGATGGCGCAGGCATCCACCGGCATCGGCAAGACGCTGGGCACCGTCTTTCCCATGCTCAAAGGCAGCACAGGACAGGGGCTGGACAAGCTGTTCTTTCTCACGGCCAAGGGAACGGGCCACGGCCTGGCTCTCGCGGCGCTGGCCACCATCAACCGGCAGTTGCACGCGCAGCCCTCCAGCTGCCAGCTGCGTGTGCTGGACGTGCAGGCGCGCGCCAAGGCCTGCGAGCATCCAGACAAAGCCTGCCACGGGGATTCGTGCCCCTTGGCGCAAGGCTTCTTCGACCGGCTGCCGGCCGCGCGGGCGGCGGCCCTGGTGCAGCCGCAGCCGTGGGACGCGCCCGCCGTGCGCGCTGTCGCCCTGGCCCACCAGGTCTGTCCCTACTACCTCGCGCAGGAGCTGGTGCGCTGGAGCGATGTGGTGGTGGCCGATTACAACTACTACTACGACACCACCGCCATGCTGCATGCGCTGACCCAGGCCCAGCAGTGGAAGGTGGGCGTGCTCGTGGACGAGGCCCACAACCTGCTCGAGCGCGCGCGGCGCATGTACACGGCCGAGCTGTCGCAGTTCTCGCTGGCCGCTGCGCGCCAGGCGGCCACGGGCCCTGTCCGCAAAGCGCTGGACACGCTGCAGCGCCACTGGAACGCACTGAACAAGGCGCAGGCGGCCAGCTACCAGGCCTATGAAGAGGTGCCCGCCGCTCTGCTCGCGGCGGTACAGGGCGCTGTCGGCGCGATCGCCGACGCCCAAGTCGACGGGCCCCTGCTGCCGGGCGACCCGGTGCTGGCCTTCTACTGGGAGCTGCTGCAGTTCTTGGCGCTGGCCGTGGATTTTGGCAACCATGCACTGTTTGACCTCAGCCTTGCGCCAGAGCGGACCGGACGCAGCAAGGCCCTGGCCTCGACGCTGTGTATCCGCAACGTGTTTCCGGCACCGCATCTGGCCGCGCGCCATGCCGCGGCCCATGCCTCCGTGCTCTTCTCAGGCACCCTGAATCCTCCGCACTTCTACCGCGACGTTCTCGGTCTGCCGGCGGAGACAGGCTGGATCGAGGTCGATGCACCTTTCCAGGCCGAACAGCTGAGCGTGAAGGCGACCACCCATATTTCTACCCGCTACCGCGACCGGGAGCGGTCGGTGCAGCCCATCGTGGACCTGGTGGCCCGGCAGTACGCGCGCCAGCCTGGCAACTACCTGTGCTTCTTCAGCAGCTTCGACTATCTGCGGCGTGTCGCGGAATGCCTGCAATGCACCCATCCGCAACTGCCCCTGTGGCTGCAGACTCCGGCGATGGACGAGGTTGGCCGCAGCGCTTTCCTGGATCGCTTTACCGAGCAGGGCCAGGGAATTGGCTTTGCGGTGTTGGGCGGCGCGTTTTCCGAAGGCGTGGATCTGCCGGGCCAGCGCCTGATCGGCGCCTTCGTGGTCACACTGGGGCTGCCCCAGGTCAACCCCGTCAACGAACAGATGAAGCGCGCGATGAACCGGCATTTCGGCGCAGACAAGGGCTATGACTACACCTACCTCTACCCTGGCCTGAGCAAGGTCGTGCAGGCCGCCGGACGCGTGATCCGCTCCGAGCAGGACCGGGGCGTGGTGTTCCTGGTGGACGACCGCTACACGCGCCGCGAGATCCGGGGCTTGCTGCCGCGCTGGTGGCAGATCGACGGCTGATGCGATGGCGAGACCTTCAGCCGAAAGTTCGCCAGGTGGCGGCGTGGTGCGCAGCGCACCACCAAAGCCGGGACTTCTGAAGAGGGAACAGCGATGACGCAGGCACAGCTGTTCGGCGACGCACCGATAGAGTCCTCGATTGAAGGCCTGGTCTATCAGCCGGAGTTCCTGAGCGGCGAAGAGGAACAGGAGCTCATCGGGGTCATCAAGTCGATGCCGCTGCATGCAGCGCGGTACAAGCAGTACCTGGCGCGGCGCAGGGTGGCGAGTTTTGGTGGGTCGTACGACTTCGATGCCCACCGGTTGCTGCCCGGCGTCGAGCTGGACCCGCGGCTGCAGGGGCTGCGCGACAGGGCTGCGCAGTGGATCGGTGTGCCACCCCACGACCTTGTGCATGCGCTGGTGGCCGAATACGCGCCAGGCACGCCCCTGGGGTGGCACCGGGATGTGCCGGACTTCGAGACCATCGTCGGCGTGTCGCTCGGTGGGCACGGCGTGCTGCGGTTGCGGCCGTACCCGGACAAACCGGCCACGCGCACGGTGGTGCCGCTGGCCGTTGCGCCACGGTCCATCTACAAGATGGCCGGTGAGGCGCGGTGGGGGTGGCAGCACTGCGTCGCTCCCACGGCGGAGCTCAGGTGGTCGGTGACCTTTCGGACGCGGAGGGTGGCGTTTTGACCCGGAACAGGAAGCCCAGGGGATGCCGCCCTGGCTCCGCCTGCCTTCCTGCCGCGCACCAAATTCATGGCCTAGGGGTTCTCGGCTTCCTGCAGCGCACGCCACATCACCTTGCCGCTGCCGCTCTTGGGCAGCGCCGCGACAAACTGCACGCTGCGCGGCACCTTGTAGACCGCCATGTGCTCGCGGCACCAGTCGATGATCTGCTGCTCGGTGGTGTCGGCGTGGCTGGCGCGCAGCACCACGACGGCCTTCACGCTTTCGCCGCGGTAGCTGTCGCGCGTGCCGATGACGCAGGCTTCCTGGATGGCCGGGTGGCGGAACATCAGCGCCTCGACCTCCGCCGGCCAGACCTTGAAACCCGAGGCGTTGATCATGCGCTTGAGCCGGTCAGTGAGGAAAAAGTAGCCGTCCGCGTCCATGTGCCCCAAGTCGCCGGTGCGAAAGAAACGCTGGCCCTCGAGCTCCATGAACGCCGCCGCCGTGGCCTGGGGCTGCTTCCAGTAGCCCTCGAACACTTCCGGCCCGCGCACGACGATCTCGCCCTGCTCGCCCACGGGCAGCTCCTGCAGCGTCTGCGTGTCGACCACGCGCGCGTCCGTGCCCATGAAGGGAATGCCCAGGCACTGCTGCTTGGGGCGGTCGGGCGGGTTCGAATGCGAGGGTGCGGCGGTTTCCGTCAGGCCATAGCCCTCTGCGTACTGCAGCCCATACTGCTCCAGCAAGCGCTGCGCCACCGCTTGCGGCATCGCAGCGCCGCCACCGCCGATGTAGACCAGGCTGGAGAGGTCGTACTGCGCGAAATTCGGGCTGCCCAGCAGGTCGATCACCATCGTGGGGATGTTGGTCCAGCTGGTCACGCGCCAGCGCGAAATCAGGCGCCCTGCCAGCTCGCGGTCCCAGCGCGGCATGACCACCAGCGTGGCGCCCAGGTAGATGCAGGTGTGCATCACGCTCACCATGCCGGTGATGTGGAACATCGGCACCACGGCCAGCGCCACGGTTTCGGGCGAGCCGGTGCCCCACAGGCTGCCGGCCACGGCGTTGTGCATGATGCTGCGGTGCGGATGCATGCAGCCCTTGGGCAGGCCGGTGGTGCCGCTGGTATAGGGCAGCAGCGCCAGGTCTTCGGGCCCCACTTCCAGGGGCGGTGGGGCCGGGCCGCATGCCAGCGCATCGACCCAGCGGTGCACCTGTCCGCCGTCGAGCCCGGGCAGCGCGTGCACGGTGCACAGCCACTCGTGCCAGGCCGCAGGCGGTGCATCGGCGCCCGCCGCCGCGGCATCGAAGGCGTCGGTGAACTGCGTGACCACCAGGTGCGCCAGGCGCTGCGCCGGCGCCAGGGCATTGCTGGCGCGGGCGAGTTCCGGCGCCAGGTCGGCGGTGGTGATCGCGACCCTGGCATCGGGGTCGGTGATGTAGTGCTTGAGCTCTTCGGCCCGGTTCATGGGGTTGACCGGCACCACCACGGCATTGGCACGCAGGATGGCGAAATGCGCCAGCACCAGCTGCGGACAGTTCTGCATGCACAGCAGCACGCGGTCGCCGCGCCGCACGCCCAGCGAATGCAGACAGGCTGCCATGCGTTCGGCGCCATCGGCGAGCGCTCGGTAGGTCAAGGTCTCACCGAAGAACACCAGCGCCGGCTTGTCGGGATAGCGCAGCGCGCTGACCGCCAGGTTGTCCCACAGCGAGGTGGCGGGCGGCGTGATGGCATGGGGCAGGCGGCGGGGCCAAAACTGGTAATGCGGGCGCATGGACGACTCCTTTGCGCCAAAGTCTAGCCCTGCCCTCCCCCTCTGCGGCGCGGGTTTCTCCCATTCCGCTGTCGCGTGGAGCTCAGCGGCGCGGCGCACGCTTTTCACCCGGGCTGTGCCTGCAGCCTGCACCGGTGCGACAGCCGGGCAGCCGATGCCGCGCGCGGCGCGCCGGCTTTCGTCGCATGCGGCGGCCGCGCAGCGGCACTAACAGTAAAAACAGCCTCTAGCCCTTACCCATCAAGCGCTAAAAGCTATCTTTTTTGAATCACGCCTGCTGCCGCAGGCGCATCACCCGCGCAAGGGCCAGCGGCCCAGCACGGTATAGGGTCCGCGCGAGCCGACCAAGTTGTAGAGCAAGACAAACTCGCGCACGGTCCACTCCAGCGGGGCGATGGCCTGCTCGGCCAGCGCCTGCGGCGCGCGCAGCAAAGTCATGTGCGGAGTGAACGCCGGTTCCGGCCCCTGAGAGAGGTCCTCTTGAAAGGCCGCAAGCAGCGCCTGGTGCAAGGCGACCACGCCGGCAACGCCCGCGCCGCTTCCGAGCAGCACCCAAGGCAGCGCCTTGCGCCCGGAAAAACTCTGCGCCCGGTCCAGGCAGACGCGAAAGGCCGGCAGGTGCACACGCTCTGCCACCTCCACGGCACGGGCCGCCGTGCGCGCCGGAAACGCGGCATGGGCGCCCAGCCAGAGCAATGTCACATGCAGGCGCTCGGCACGCGCCCGCCAAGGGGCCTTCAGGCCATGGCTGCGGCACAGTTGCCCGGCCCGCTGCGCGGCCTGCGCTGCGGCCCGGGCATCGGGCAATAGCGCAAAAAAGACCCTGTGGCTGCGCAGTGCGGCCGGGGCACTGCCCGGCGGAGAGGGTTGAAAGGGCATGGATCGGCCTCCGGGGCTTGCGGCCTGCCGACTCTACTGCGACCACCGCCTTGCGCGCCCGCGGAACGACCGCACCCGAGGCATGCGCGCAAGTCACGCCGAATCGCGCAGGACCAGCTGGAACGGCAGCTCAAAGCTGCGGCCCGGCTGGTCTGCGTCGGGGCCGTCCAGCCGCGCGATCAGCAACCCGGCGGCAAAGCGGCCGATCGCCTGTTCGGAACGGCCTACCGTGGTCAACGCAGGGTGCATGACTTGCGCGGCGGGAATGTCGTCGAAGCCGGCCACCGCGACGTCGTCGGGAACGCGCCGCCCCGCCGCGCGCAGCGCTGCGATGGCGCCGATGGCCAAGAGGTCATTGGCCGCGAACACGGCGCTGAAATCGAAGCGGCCTGCCAGTTCGGCTGTGAGGGCGCGTTCGCCCGCCGCTTGGGTGAAGTCCTCGGCGGCAACGATGCAGGTCGGCAGCCCCGCCCGCTGCATCGCTGCATGAAAGCCGCGTTGGCGCTCCGCGCCCGGGCCCATCGGGCAGGACAGCATGGCGATGCGCTCGTGCCCTTTGCCGATCAGGGCCTGCGCCATGGCCTGCGCCGCCGCCGCGTTGTCGATGTAGATCTTGTCGATGTCGCGGGACGGCCGGTGCGCCTGGCTTTCCAGCTGAACCACGGCAATGCGTCCGCGCACGGCCTTGAGCAGTTCGGCTTCGCCGATGTGGAAGAACACTGCCATCACGCCGTCCACATGCCCTTGCGACAGCCATTGCAGCGCCCGGTGCTCGCGCTCGGGCGCGCCGTCGGTGTCGAAGATCATGGTGTCGTACCCGGCCGCATCGGCGGCGGACTGGAACCCCCGCACCAGCGCCGGATAGGTCGGGTTCGTGATGTCCGGGACGATGCATGCCAGCGTGCGCGTGCGCGCAGACTGAAGGCTGCGGGCCATGCGGTTGGGCACATAACCGAGCCGCTGGGCGGTCTCCAGTATGCGGTCGCGCGCCTCCGCCGACACCGTCGATGGCTCGATCCGGTTGAGCACCAGGGACACGGCGGTTTGCGACAGGCCGGTGGCAACGGCGATGTCGCGCTGCGTGGGCCGCCGCGAGCCCATCGCAGGCGCCTTGGCGTGGCTGGCGGATGCCGCCGAGGGACGCGCGCCAGCGGGCGCTGGTTCGCGGGGCGTCGCTTTCTTCATGAGGGCCTGAAATTCATAATACGCATTATTATTGCCTGCTCCCGGCTGGGTTCCGGGACACGCACCGGCCTGGACGATGTCCCGGGCAGAGGATTCCGCCATGCACATCTCGCGCCGCGCACTCTCGCTGTCGGGCCTGGGCGCCGCAGCCCTCGCGGCGGCTCCCGGCCTGCGTGCCCAGACCCGCGCCGGGCATCTCACCCTTCTGGTGGCGCAACCCGCTGGCGGCGTGACCGATGCCTTCGCGCGCGCCGTCGCTCCGGCGCTGGGCCGCAGGCTCGGGCGCACCGTGGTGCTGGAAAACGTCGCCGGCGCGAGCGGCTCCATCGCGGCCAACCGCTTGCTGGCGGCGGTGCCCGACGGCTCCACGCTCCTGGTCGGGTCACCGTCCGAGACCGTGCTCGCGCCGCTCACCCTGCGCGCTGTCCGCTACCGGCCCGCCGACTTCCGGCTCCTGGGTGTGGTCAACGATTCGCCGCTGGCCCTCTATGCGCGCCGCAACTTGCCTGCCAGCAACCTCGATGAACTCGTGGAGCTCGCGCGCAAACGTGGCGACCGGCCGCTGAGCTACGGCAGCACCGGCGAAGGCTCGTTGTTCCACCTCGTGACGGAGACGTTGCTGTCCGCCACCGGCATCCAGGCCACGCACATTCCCTACCGCGGCGGCATGCCCCTGTTGACCCACCTGCAGGGCGGCACCATCGACTTCACGATGCTGCCCGTGGACGCGTTGCTCGGCAGCCTGGTCGCGGGCGGCCGGATGAAGGTGCTCGGCGTCTCGTCCGCGCAGCGGCTCGCACGCTTTCCCGCTGCCGCAACCTTCGACGAAAGCCGATCGGCGCCCGCCCTCGGTCGCCCAAGCATCTGGGTCGGCCTGCTGGCCTCCGCTGCGATGGGCGAAAGCGCCACGGTGCGCTTGCACCGGGTCGTCACCGAAGCGCTCAGCGATGCGGGCGTGCGCAAGGCCATCGGCGCCGCCGGGGGTGCCGTGCCGCCTCCGATGTCCCTGGCCGCGGCCGCGCGCTTCTATGCGGCGGACGCCGTCAAGCTGCAGGCGCTGGCGCAGGCTGCGCGCATTGAGCCTCTCTAGCCGGCAAGCGGCTTTGGCCCGCCCCCGCGCTTCTTGACGTCTGGCGCACCACACCGCGCTCAGCCATGCACCGCAGCGCCGGTCCGCAGGCCAGCGCACGCCCGGCGCAGCGCGACGCGGGGGGCCGCGCTGGGCGATTTGAACCAAAAGTGACCTGAACGCTTACTGGGCAAGCGCTTTCAGCTATTGAAAAATAGCATGCATGTGCGGTGGGCACGCCGCGGCCGAGCCATGTGCAGCGGCACGCCAGGCGATCGCGCACGGCAGACGGATCCGGGCTGGGCGTTCCACCAATAGGCGAACCATCGCACAGTAATACGTATTACAATCTTTTCGGTCCTGCCCTGGAATCGTTCCCGCGCAGGGAAATCCTGCCCGCGTCGCTCCGGAGGAATTTGCGCCATGGACATCCGCCACCACAGGCCCGGGAGACCTGCCGCAATGGCTTGGGAGGCCATGGCGGAGACCGTGCGCGGTCGCAGCCACCGCAGCGGCCGCGCACGCATCGCCAGAAAACACGCGCCAGACGGCGGCCCCGCGGTGCCCTGGGCCTCTGTGAATCTGCACACCGCCCCGCCATGAATACCGCCGTGCAAAGCCTCCCCTCCCCGCAGTCGCCGCGCCGTGTCCACCCGACCGTGCGCCTGGATTACGGTCTGCGCGTGTTGGGGCAAGGCTTCTTTGGCGCGGTGGCACTGTCGGTGCTGCAGCTGCGGGCCCTGCCCGCTGGCGCTGTGGTGCTGATCTGCAGCGTTGCCTTGCTGTGGCCGCACCTGGCCTACCAGATCGCAAGCCGCGCGCGCGACAGCAAGTCCGCCGAGCAGAGAAACCTGCTGGTCGATGCGTTCCTGCTGGGCGCGTTCACGCTGCTGACGGGGCTCGATCTGTGGATTGGCGTGGTGGCCTTCACCGCCGTCAACGCCGCCAACCTGAGCATCGGCGGGCTGCGCCAGGGCGGCATCGGCGCCGCGTGCTTCGCGCTGGGGCTCCTGGTCACGGGGCTCCACGCGGGGTTCGCCGTGCAGCCGGTGCCGCCGCTGGCACACGCCATGACGGCGCTGGCCGTCATGTCCTACACGACCGGGTTCGGCCTGGCGTCCCATTTCCAGACGCGCCAGGCCATTGCAGCCAAGCGCGAGGTCCATGCGCGCAACCAGATCATCGAACAACAGAAGGCGCATCTCGAACGGTCGCGGGGGCTTGCCGAGCGGGCCCGTGAGCAGGCCGAGGCCGCCAACCGCACCAAGAGCGCCTTTCTGGCCAACATGAGCCATGAACTGCGCACACCGCTCAATGCGGTCATCGGCTACACCGAAATGCTCGAGGAGGACCTCGCGGAACGCGGCGAACCGGGCACCGCGCTTGCCGACCTGGGCCGCATCAAAGGGGCTGCGCGGCACCTGCTGCAAATGATCAACGATGTGCTCGACCTCTCGAAAATCGAAGCGGGCAAGATCGAACTGCATGTCGAGTCCTTCGAACTGGCCGAACTGCTGGACCAGGTGGTCTCGACCACCCAGCCGCTGCTGGCCGCCAACCGCAACCGCCTGCAGGTGCATTGCGCGCCGGGGCTGGGCCCGGTGCAGTCCGACCTGACGAAGCTGCGGCAGGTGCTGATCAACCTGGTCTCGAACGCGTCGAAGTTCACCCGCGATGGCCGCATTGCCATCGCAGCCACCGGCGGGCTCGACGCGGACGGCCGCCCCCTGGTGGTGTTCGAGGTCACGGACACCGGTATCGGCATGACCCCCTCGCAGCTGGGCCGGCTTTTCCAACCCTTCGTGCAGGCAGACGCCGAGATCCCGAGAAAGTACGGCGGCACGGGCCTGGGGTTGGCCATCAGCCGCCGCCTGTGCCGCCTGCTGGGCGGCGACGTGACGGCCGTCAGCACGTTTGGCCAGGGCAGCCAGTTTCGCGCGGCGGTGCTCGCGCAGTTGCCCCTTTCCGCAACAGCCGAGGACTGACATGCCCACCATCCTGCTGGTCGAAGACAACGAGCTCAACCGGGACATGCTGTCGCGGCGCCTGCAGCGGCGCGGCTATGAGGTGGTGATGGCCTTCGACGGCCCCCAGGCGCTGAGCGCTGCGGCGAGCGCCCTCCCGGCGCTGATCCTGATGGACATGAGCCTGCCGGTCATGGATGGCTGGGAGGCCACCCGCCGGCTGAAGTCGAACCCGGATTTGCGCCAGATCCCGGTGATCGCGCTCACCGCGCATGCCATGGAAGGGGACCGCCAGCGCGCGCTGGACGCAGGCTGCGACGACTTCGACACCAAGCCGATAGAACTCGAGCGCTTGCTGGCGAAGATCGAGGGCCTGCTATGACAGCGCTGCCCCGCAGGCGCGCAGCGGCGGGGGTCGACCCTGCGTCCGGAGGCGCACGGCACACGGCCCAGGGCAGTGCGGCCACGCCACGGCGCCTGTGGGGCGGGGTGCGCGTGAATTACCCGGTGCGCATCGGCGCCCACTTGGCCGCTGGCCTGCTGCTCGGCTCGGTTTTCACGACGCAGCCGCCGCGCGCGGTGTGGTGGGCGGGGCTGGTCATGCTGGTGTGGCCGCATGCGGCGTACTGGCTGAGCTGCCGTGCCGCCGACAGCCGGCGCAGCGAGATGCGCGCCTTGCTGATCGACTCGTTCCTGATAGGCATCTACGGCGGGCTCTCGGGCCTCAACCTCTGGATCATCGTCGCGCTGGGGGGCGCGATGCATGCATCGAACCTCGGATCCGGCGGCGGCCGCCATGCACTGCGCGGCCTGATTGCCATGGCGGCGGGCCTTGCCACGGGCGCTGCAGCGACAGGGTTCGCAGTCCGTCCCGACACCTCGCTGCTGACCATTGCGCTGTCGGCCGTGGCCGCGGCGATCTACCTGTCGCTGTTCGGCCATGCGATCCACACCGAATCGCTGCGCACCGCGAGGACGCGTGAGGCCTTGCAGGAGCGCAATCGCGAGATCGAGGCCCAGGCCGTGCACCTCGAACAGGCACGGCAGGAGGCGGAACTGGCCAACAAGGCCAAGAGCGCCTTCCTGGCGAATATGAGCCATGAGCTGCGAACGCCGCTCAATGCCGTGCTCGGCTACGCCGAACTGCTCGAAGAGGAACTGGCCGACTGTGCATCCCCCGAAGCCCGCGCGGACCTGGGCCGCATCCAGCACGCGGCCAAGGATTTGCTGTCGATGATCAACGCCGTGCTGGACCTGACCCGGCTGGACGCCCACAAGATCCAGCTCCACCTTGAGGACTGCGACCTGCGCGGCCTGCTGTCTTCCGTCGAGGCCGCCGTGCAGCCGATGCTGACCGCGAACGCAAACCGCATGCAGGTCGATGTGCAGCCGGGCCTGGCGCTGGTCCATGGGGATGCGCTGCGCCTGCGGCAGGTGCTGGTCGCGCTGGTGTCCAACGCGGCCAAGTTCACGTCCCATGGAAGCGTGCACCTGCGCGCGTGCACGCGCGAGCGGCCGCCCGGCATGGTGGAGGTGTGCTTCCATGTCGAAGACACCGGCATCGGCCTGAGCGCCGACGAGATCGGTCAGCTGTTTCAGCCCTTCCTGCAGGCCGACGAGGGCACCACGCGGGCCTTTGGCGGCAGCGGTCTGGGATTGGCGATCAGCCGCCGCCTGTGCCGCCTCATGGGCGGAGACATCGGGGTGACCAGTGTGCCCAGCGCGGGCTCCTGTTTCACCGCCTGGCTGCCCCAGCCCGTCCGCTTGCAACAGGCCCGTACGCCACGGGAAGACGCGCCCCGGCCGCAGCCAGGCCCCCCCTTGGAGCGCAGCGCATGACGGCCCGGAGCACGCCTGCTGCGGGCGCGATCGATCGCCTCGTGTGTGGCGCCAGTCTCGCCAACCTGCCGGCGTTGCGGGCCCTGGTGACCGCGATGTGCCGCCGCGAGCGCATCGGCGATCCGGCGTGCCACGACCTCCAGCTGATCGTCGAAGAGGCCTGCGCCAACGTCATGCATCACGCCTACCCCGCGGGCCAATGCGGCCCGCTGACGCTGCAGATCCGGGTGGCGCACCGGGGCGGTCCGCGCCGCATTGTGCTGACGCTGGAGGACCGGGGCCGGCCGTTCGACCCGCTGTCAGTCACACCGGTGGACGCCAACGCTGCCATCGGGGCGCGCGTGCCGGGCGGCTTGGGCGTGCACCTGATCCGCCAACTCTCGAACCGCCAGCACTACCGGCGCCACCCTCGGCGCGGCAACGTTTTCACCATCGAAAAATACCTGGCGCCCCACTGACCCTTGGAGAAGACCATGCAGATCACCGTCACACAGCACGACACGATTTCCGTCCTGGCCATCACAGGCAGCGTGGACAGCCTCAGCGCCGATGAATTGACCCAACGCTTTGCCGAGTCGATCTCTCAGGGCCATGTGCGCCTGGTGGCCGATTTTTCCCTGGTGAACTACACCAGCAGCGCAGGCCTCCGGTCCCTGCTGGGCACCGTTAAAAACTGCCGGCTCGCCGGCGGCGACCTGCGCATGGCCGCGGTGCAGCCCCAGGTGAAACGGGTGCTCGAGATCGCCGGCTTCATCAGCATCCTCAACATCTTCCCCGACGTACACCGCGCGGTGGAGAGCTTCACGGAGGCCGCATGAAACGCGCGCCGGCTCAGGGGCCTGCGGTCACGCTGGTGATCGGCTCGGGCAGCGTCAAATGCGCGGCCGCCATTGGCGTGGTCAAGGCGCTCACCGACGCAGGCATCGACATCGATCGGGTGGTCGGCTGCAGCGGGGGTGCCCTGTTCGCGGCCGGGGTGGCGCTCGGCTTCGACACGGCCCGGATGACCGAAATCACGCTGCGCACCTGGACCCGCAGGCTGACCTCCAAGCGCAGCCACATGGGCTTTCTGCGCCTGCTCGCGCCCCGGCTCTTCGGCTTTCGGTCGGACCGTTTTGGCTTGCGTGACGATCGCCCGATGCTCGCGGCCTTTCGCGACGTCTTCGGCCAGCAGCGCGTCGAGGACACGCCGATTCCGCTGCACATCACGGCCACCGACTTCATGAGTGGCGAACTGGTCGACATCGTGCGCGGCGACCTGGTCGATGCCATCCGCGCGAGCGTGTCGCTGCCGCTGGCGTTTCGGCCCGTGGCGCTGGACGGCCGGCTCCTGATCGATGGCTACATGTCCGACCCGCTGCCGATCAGCGTGGCGATGAAGAACGGCAGCCGCGTGATCGTCGCGGTGGGTTTTGAGAGCCCCTATCAGGACAACATCCGCAGTGCGGGCCGTTTTGCGGCCCAGCTCAGCGCGATCCTCGCGAACAACCTGCAAAAGTCGCGCCTGGCCTTCCACAGCGCGGCACACCACTCCGAGATGATCCTGGTCCTGCCGCAATTCAAGCAGCGCGTGCGCCTGTTCGACACCGACAAGGTGCCCTACATCATCGAAGAGGGGGAGCAGGCCGCCCTGCAGCAACTGCCCTACCTGCGCGCACTGCTCGACGCTCAGCGCGAACGCCTTGAACCTGCCACGGCCTGATGGCACGGCCGACACCATGCGCAACGCACCCATGCTGTCCAGGCTGACGCCCGCACCAACCGAGCAGCTGGAGCGCCCGATGCGCATCCTGGTGGTCGACGATTTGGCGCTCAATCGGGACCTCCTGGCGCGCCGCGTGCAACGGCTGGGCCACGAGGCGGGCATGGCCGTCAATGGACGCGACGCACTCGAGAAACTGCAGCACGAAGGCTGGGACCTCGTGCTGCTGGACATCACCATGCCCGAGATGGACGGCTATGAAACCCTGCGACGCATCCGTGCCGACCCCGTGTCGGCACAGCTGCCGGTGGTCATGGTCTCGGCCATCGACGAGAGCGAAAGCGTGGTGCGTTGCCTGGAGCTGGGGGCCGACGACTACCTCCCCAAGCCCTTCAACCCCGTGGTGCTGCAGGCGCGCATCGAATCATCGCTGGCCAAGAAGCGCCTGCAGGACCACAAGAGCCACCTGCTGCAGGCCCTCGCGCGCGAGCTGCAGATCGGCCAGCGCATCCAGCAGGGCTTTCTGCCCGCGCAACTGCCGAGCATGGCCGGATGGTCACTGGGCGCCCGCTGCACGCCGGCCCGACAGGTGGGCGGCGACTTCTACGATGCCTATGCGCTGCCCGTGGGCGCGCTCGCGCTCGTGGTCGCCGATGTGTGCGACAAAGGCGTGGGTGCGGCGCTCTACATGGCGCTGTTTCGCACGCTGCTGCGGGCCATGGCCTGCCAGACGGTGTGCGGGGAGACGCTTCCCGCGACGCTGGTGCGCAGCGTGGCTTTCGCCAACGACTACATCGCGACCGTGCACGGGCACGAGAACATGTTTGCCACGGTGTTCTTCGCTCTCCTGGAGCCCGCCAGCGGGCGCCTGCACTACCTCAATGCCGGCCACGAGGCGCCGTTTGTCCAGCAGGCAGAAGGCGGCACCGCGGCGCGGCTCGACACCACGGGGCCGGCAGTGGGGCTGGTGGCCGGCCAACGCTGCACGGTGCAGACAGTGGTACTGCAGCCAGGCGCCAGGCTGCTCCTGCACACCGATGGCGCGACCGAGGCGCGGGGCGTGTCGGGGCCGTTTGGCGAAGAGGCATTGGGGTACGCATTGGGCCGCCCAGCCGGCTCGGCGCAGGAAATGGTCGACGGCGTGCGCACGCAACTGGCTGCGCACGTGGGCGCGTTCGAAGCGCACGACGACGTGACTTTGCTCGGTCTGATGCGGGAATTGTGAACATCACTGGAGTGCTCCACCATGCAGCAGCCAACGCGACCCGCAGTTTTCGTCCGCCGTGTGCGCACGGAGGATGCCCAGACCATGCAAGGCTTTCTGCTGGGGCTGAGCGTACCGTCGCGGCGCAACCGCTTCCACGGGGGCATCAACGGCGCCCCGCCCAAGCTGGTGGCCTATCTGGTCAACGCCGACGGCATCCGGCATGCGGCCTGGGTGGCCTGCATCTGGGGCGCCCACGGCGAGGAAATCATCGGTGAGGCGGGCTGGTTCGTCGTAGACCCTGAACGCGGCAGCGCCGAGCTGGCGTTGAGCGTGCTCGACGGATGGCAGGGCTCGGGGGTGGCGAGCCAGCTGATGACCACCCTCATGGACAGCGCACGCGCTGCCGGCTTGCGCCACCTCTACGGCGACGTGCTGGACGTCAACGGGCGCATGCTGGCTTTCATGCGCAAACACGGGCTTGAGGCGGGTTTCGATGAGCCGCCCGATCGGGGCGTGGAACGTGTCAGCTGTGAGCTGGCGTAGCTGGATGCTGATGAGTAGCGTACGGACAAGTGCTTTGCCGACGCTCGGCTGCCCAAGCCGAGCATGCTGAACTGAGCGCCTACAAGGGCTTGGGGCTACTCGCGCGGCCACATGGCGCGGGCCGGCGAAATGCCGACGCCGGCCGCGATGGCCCAGTTGCTCAGCCTGACCAACGGGGTGCGCAGAACCAAAAGCGGAACAGCGGGCCGTGGGCAAAGATCGGGGGTACGCGCATATATGCGCTGCGCTCAAGGCGCCGTGTATGTCATCGCCGGGCCAGTGTTTGCGAAATGACGCGCCAGCAGTCGGCGCGAACCAAGCGCGCGTGCCATCCACATCTTCCACCTGGTGTACGACGCGGACTCCAGAACGGCCTGGGCGCATCGGCAAAAGAACTCAGCCAATGCACGTGCGGGGCACCCGATCAGCTATGGCGCATTGCGTATGGTGCTTCTGCCAGGAGCGAAGGTGCGGTGAGTCCAACGGGGTAAACGCGCAAGGCCGCTGCAAGCCTCGCCGCGTAACATGTCGTCACAATCACTGGAGACCACATGAAAACTGCACTCTTCGCAATCGCACTCGGCATGGCCAGCATGGTGCATGCAGCTCCCCTGCCAGCGAAAGTCGCTGAAGGCATGAGCCTAACCTCTGCCTCCACCCCTGCCTCTTTCGAGGCGGCCAACCGCAAAAGCAGCAAGCGTGTAGGTGGTTCTGGCAAAGGCGGCAAGGGTGGCAAGTACGTTGGCGGGCGCCGCAAATAAATGGGTGGGCGCCCTGCGCGCCCTCATCCCTGTAGCGTTCCTAGCGCTTTCGTCAAGCGCTGCGGCCCAGGTCTACCGCTGCGGCAATACCTACAGCCAGGAAGCTTGCAAAGGCGGTCGCGCGGTAGAAACATCAGCGCCCGTTCGCGTCGAGGGCGGACAAAATGGCAGCAGCACCAAGACCATTTACCTCTGCCAAAGCCACGGCGGCGGCATGTTTTGGTCAAGTGCGCACTGCCATCAACACAATGCCTTTATCGAGCGCACCGAGAGCGTGCCATCGAACATGGGTTGGGACGAGCAAGTGCGGCATGCCCAGTACCAGCGCGACCAGGCCCAAGCCCTCGCCAACCCTCCACCCGCAGCTCCAGCTCCAGCTCCGCAGCGTCAGCACATGCCGAACCGCACGGCCGAATGCTCCGCGCTCGATGAGCGCGTGAAGATGCTCGACAGCATGGGCCGGGCAGGCAGCCGGTACTACGACCTCGACTGGGTCAGACGTGAGCGGAAAGAGGCGCGAGATCAGCAGTTCAGATTGAGGTGCTGATCTTCACGCCTCTGCCGGCCCCGCTTCCCGCACAGGGCCTGCCTTCGCCCGGTGCTGCTTCCACGTTCACAGCGCAGCTCATCCAGGGTGGGCCAGACTTTCCGCAATGGTTCTGAACGCCCCAGTGACTGAAGGTGACAGCTGAGGCTTACTCATCTTTGTTCGATTTCATGCGTCATCGTCTCGATCACGTAGTACGTGGCAGGGCATGTGGGCTTGGCCAGCTTCGTTCTGTCCACCGTGATTGAACTGCTTGACTCTGCAATCACCGGCAAGCAGGGGAACGACGCGGAACGCTGAATTTCAGCTTTGCGCCCGAGTCAAAGCAGCGCCATCAGCTCGGCCGCATTGCGCTGGCCCTGGTCCCCGTAGTTGTTGTTGAAGATGATCTGCATCATCTCCACCCGGCGCGCGATGCGCCGGATTTCGAGCAGCAGCTCTTGCAGCTCTTCTGTCGAGTAGTCGTAGTTGAAGCGGTCCGAGGCGGCCGGTCCCTTCACATTCCACTTTTCGCGGTTGCGCCCGTGCAGGCGCAGGATCGCCAGGCGCGTGCTCGTGATGTCCCAGACGGCCGGCACCCGGTTGGCCGTGTCGACCTCGGGCGAATCGACGATCACATGGGCCACCCCCAACTCACGCTCGAGTTCAAGCGTGCCTGCGCGGTGCCGCTCGTCGAGCCAGGTCTTGTTGCGAAACTCCACGGCCATTTGCCGCTCGCCCATGCGGGCTACGCATTCGCGCAGGTGGGCCTCGCCATCGCGGTTGTTGATGAGCCAGGGCGCGAACTGGAACAGCACAGCGCCGAGCTTGCCGCTGTGCTCGAGCGGGGCCAGGACCTCGAGGAAGCGGCGCCAGATTTCGTCGAGCACCGGCTCGGGCACGTCGCGGTAGTAGAGCGTCTTCTTGTCGCTCAGCGCTGTCGGCAGCGCCTCGCGCAGATCCTCGTGCAGCGCCGAGGGCGGCGTCTGGTGCCCTGTCAGCAGCCGAAAAGCCTTGATGCTGAACACGAAGTGCTCGGGCGTGCGCTCGGCCCACAGCTGCGCGTTGGCGCCACTCGGAATCGCGTAGTAGCTGCTGTCGACCTCGACCACCGGGAACTGGGAGGCGTAGTAGCGCAGCCGGGACTCGGCCGATTTGGCGCCAGGCGGGTAGAACTTGCCCGAGGCCAGCAGCGTCTTGTCGGTCCACGACGCAGTGCCGACGAGGATGTTCATGGGGCGCCGCAGGGCTGATGCGGACCGTTATGTGCGCGACTGCAGGTACTGCCGCACCGCGTCGGCAGCATGCCCCACCGCCTGGACCGCGGCGCGCAGCTCCTGCTCGGTCACGCCCAGCGACTCGGTCCAGCCGCGCACCTCGTAGGGCTGCTCCAGGCTGATCCGTTTGCGGTCGTTGCCGGTCTGGGTTGGGTCGTCGCTCATCGCAGCCTCCGCAGTGGAATAGCCAAAAGGTAGGGCAAAGCCTGGCGCTGGGCTGTAGGACGCCACCCAGCGAGGGTACCTGCGCGTCTTCCCCTGTCCACTGAGGTGCCCGCCGCCCACTGCCTACAACCCTGCCTGCAGGCGTCGGGCACGCTTTTCTTACGGCCCAACGCGCAAGCCACGGAACCCATTTAGCCTCCAAACCCGAACGGCTGCCCTGCCTCAGCGCAGCGCCAGCATCAAAAGCGGCTCGATGGCTCTCTGGCGTGCGGGTAATAAACCACTCAATCCTTCAGATCCACCCCTAGCTGGGCGAGCTTTGCCGCATACGCATCCCTGCGCTTTGCCGCCTTGGCTGCCGTATCGACCGCCGCTTGAATTGCCTTCGGCCCCTTGGCTGCAACTGTTTTGATGAGGCCTTGTTTATGGGCAGCCTCTGCCTTCGCCCTCTTGAAAGTGGCAAGCAATTCGGTGTGGGCAACAGGTTGATTCACAGGGAAACTCATTTTCTAAACCGCCATTTTCGCGCCTGCCTGCCTCCATCGGAATGAGTTATGGAGCGATAGCAGCCAACCACCACACAACCTGCCACCCTCATCCGACGCAAGACCCTGCTGGCTTGGGCGTCCTAAGCCAGTATTGATGGCATCTCGCTTCTCCGCACCAAAAATAAAACCATGCAAGATGCGCTTCTTGATGGTGCGCCCTGTTCCTTATATTTCCACGTAAAAATGAAAAAAGC